>NZ_LQBD01000024.1:0-241146 GCF_046630315.1 Brucella anthropi
TTGCGCCGCCCGGATCGTCAACATCATCCACATACCCGCCCTCTTCCGAGAAGACATGCGGCGTCGTTTTGGCAAAGGTTCCCTTGGCCATTGGTGATTTCCTTTCGGGCAAAGAAAAAGCCGCCTCGGTGGACGGCTGTTGTGATGAAGGGAAGCGCGCTGTATATCTGCCCTGCAAAACATTTGAGGCCAGAGCATTGGGAATTACGCGGTTCTTTTTGTCGTTATGTGTCGTCGTCTTTCATTTGACAGCGATTGTTCCTAATGTCGGCCTGTTCGCGGTTAATTTCTTCTATGTAATCAGCGGATTCTTGATGACACTTGTCCTTCAGGAATCGTATCAGTTTGACGGGAAACGGTTTGCGACAAACCGATTTTTACGGCTGTATCCGAGCTACGCGGTAATTGCGTTCTGTGCGCTCGTCGTTTTCGCTGTGTACCCGTCATACTCGAACTTTCATCCATCTTGGAACGGTCAAGCGGATTTCAGTTCTTGGATGGGCAATGTGTTCATTGTGCCGTGGGCATTCCTGTCCGATCCGACAGTGCATGTTACGCCATTCATAAGCGAAGACTTCTACTTCCGTGTAATCCCGTCAACATGGTCTGTTGCTGTGGAACTGGTCTGCTATTTTCTGGTTTGACTTGTCGGTGCACGGTCGATCAAAGGCGCAATCGCACTAACGACATTTGGCGTTCTATGGCACGTGTACGTTTTTGTTACTGGCGGATTACCAACGCTACGATACGGACCAGTACCTGCTGCCGCACTGTCATTTGGCCTCGGATGCCTTGCTTACTTCATCAGTGCGCGATTTTCCTTGGCCAAGGGCGTCCCACTGTCTGCCATTTTGTTAGGCGTAGCGTTCGTTTTCGCAATCAACTGGTGGAGTTCCATGAACTCCCCAGACATTTTCTCCAGCATACAGTTTTACTTCAATACTGGATTGGCCTTCATTCTGGTTCTGCTTGTGAACCGTCGAAGGTTCACTGGACGGTCTGCAAAAGTCGACAAATTTCTAGGTGACTTGGCATATCCGATGTTCCTCGGACATTACGTCTTTGCTTTCGCATCCCTGCAGATACTTGGTTTGAACGAACATCGGGGATGGATTGTTTTCTGGATCGGGGCAACGGCAACAATCGCCGCGAGTACGGTTATCGTGATTTGCGTCGATTATCGCATTGACGGGTTCCGTAAATCCATCAAGGCCAGCGCAGATAAAAGGCGTTCGCTAAAGACCGCCACGGCTTAAGCGGATGACTCAGTTTTTCTTCCACTACCTGTAAGCGCCGGCTATCCGTTCGGCCATGGACGCAATGAAACCGGCAGACGACGAATCGTCAACCAAACAGAAAAAACGGAAAGCAGAATGATGCAAACGGCATCGGAACAGAACGTGAAAATCCGTGGGGATTTCCGTGGGACTTTTGGTGCTGAACCATCCCGCACCGTGCATCTGTGTGCATTTTGTTCTTTTTTGAGGTTTTTAGAGCTTGCGGGAAAATCCTTTATATTCTAAGGATTTCCCCGGCTCGGAGCGTAGCGCAGCCCGGTAGCGCACTTGACTGGGGGTCAAGGGGTCGTGGGTTCGAATCCCGCCGCTCCGACCATTTTCCTTCCCCAAACCTTTATTTTCATACGCTGTTTCCTTTGCACGCAACGTGCAAATCGGATCGGCTCCGTCATTTGCATCCCTTGAATATGCGCGCTGAGCAAATGTCGGAATCAGATCACCCGTCACGGGAGGCCGTCGCGGAGGCCATATTCTGGCCTCTCAACGACGCCCCCGTCTATGGACCGGCACATTCATCGATGTTGCCGGTGGGCGTGGAGTTGCGCTCTGCTTCTATTCTTCGCGCAGCTGATAGGTTTCCGCAATGTAGCGATAGCCCTCGCCCTCCCGCTTGAGATAGGCCAGCGCCGGAAACGGCATATGATAGCCGATGAACGGAAGCCGGTCGGTCGCGATCATGTCGAACATGCGCTTGCGGGTCTGGACCGCAGCCTCCTTGTCTATATCGAAGGAAACATGCCATTCGGGCCGCTGCAAGGTCATGACGAAATGGTTCGCCGTATCCGAGACCAGCATCAGCGACTTCCCGCCCGTTTCGACCCGAAACGCCAGATGGCCCGGCGTATGGCCATAGGCCGCCACTGAATGAATGCCGGAAACGACCTCGCTGTCATCGCCCAGAAACGTCATCTTCCCGGCCAGCGGCTTGACGTTTTTTGCCACCAGCTCGGCAACGGTCCTTGCCGGGCTGTCGAGCCGGGCTGGATCGGTCCAGAAGTCGAATTCCTTCTGTCCGGCGGCATAGCGCGCATTGGCGAAGGCCGGCTTTCCGTCGTCCATCAGGCCGCCAATATGATCGGGGTGGAAATGGCTGAGCACCACCAGAGACACGTCATCGGCCTTGTAGCCCGAAGCCTCAAGCGCACTGGTGAGCCGGCCCAATCCCGCGCCACGGGCACCGGCTCCCATACCGGTATCGAACAGGACGAGTTCCTTGCCCGTATTGATGAGCACCGGCGTGAAGCTGTTGACGAAGCGATCGGCAGGCAGAAGATTTTCCTCAAGAAGCGCGGCAACAACTTTCGGGTCCTGGTCGACTGCATAGGTCTTTTCGGGCGCTTCGCCGGGCCTGCGCCCATCGGAAAGCGTGGTGATCTCGAATTCACCGAACTGGAAACGATGGAAGCCCGGATTTTCTACCTGTGAAGGGGTTTGCACTTTGGAACTGCCTGTTTCGGCTGCTGCTGCGGCGGGCTCCCGAGGCGACATGGCCAATCCGGCTCCGGCAGCAGATGCTGCAACAATGAAATTACGTCTTGAGATGGTCATCGATCGATCTCCCGGCATAATCTATGAGAAAGAATATCAGAATACCCGAAAATGCCTTCTAAAGCGTGTCGCATTTTATCGTAGTCATACGACACGCTTTAAGTTTTTGTTTTCCTGCATGTCTTTATCCCATCGTAGCGGGATCAGAAATCAGTCCAGTGGACTGATTTCCCCGCGAAGGCGGTTCCCACTTTTGGGAGACATGCATTAATACATGCGGTTGGCAATCAAGTTTTTGTTTGTGCGCGCAACATGGCGGCGATCTTGCCTCACGAGGCGCGAATCATTATGTACAGGCCGTGCGGGACGACCCGCGCCTGTGTTCGCATCGGGGACGGCCCCATAGGAGTATCCTATGGCAGGGCAGATGATCGAACACCTTGCAATCAAGCGCATCGTTGAACTGGCGAAATCGGCGAACAGCCGGTTACGGCCCCTCCTTCCGCATGCATCATGGCGCGGATGGTGTACACGACCCGTTCAGAACCCTCGGAGCATTAAAATGGCATGGATTTTTCTGGTACTGGCCGGAATTCTGGAAGTCGTCTGGGCGTATTTCATGAAAAAGTCGGAAGGCTTTTCCCTGCTGACGCCAAGCGTCATCACCATCGTGACGATGATCGGCAGTTTCGTTCTGCTGTCCATCGCCATGCGCAGCCTGCCGCTCGGCACGGCCTATGCAATCTGGACCGGCATCGGTGCGGTGGGCGCGTTTCTGGTCGGCATCTTCATTCTGGGCGAGGCCGCAACCTTCTTCCGCATCGCAAGCGTGATGCTGATCTTTGCGGGCATCATCGGCCTGAAACTTTCATCCAGCTGACCGCAGCCCTTACAAAAAGGGAGGCAAAAGCCTCCCTCAGGCCATTCGAGACAGGTCAGCGCACCTGATCGAGAAGGCGCTTGCATTCCAGCAGATCGAACAGCGCCTCCTGCAAGAGCGAGCGATTGTCCTTCGAAGGCCGCTTTCCGTCGGCGCCGATGGGGCCGTCTTCCTCGCCCTTCAACAGGCCGAAGAGCTTGCGGGCGGGCTGCGGCGCCTTGATGCCGCTCGGCAGGGCCATTTCGTTGTCCGCCGCCTCTTCGGCAGCCCGCTTGTCGGCCGCGGCCTGCTTCTGGCGGGTGATCGCCTCAATGGCCTGAACATCGCCATTGCCAAGCGCGATGATGAACTGCGCGTTGTTCTCGCGCAAAAGACGCTGCACGCCCTTGATCGTGTAGCCCTGATCGTAGAGCAGATGGCGGATGCCCTTCAGCAGTTCCACATCAAGCGGCCGGTAATAGCGGCGACCGCCGCCGCGCTTCATGGGCTTGATCTGGGTAAAGCGCGTTTCCCAGAAACGCAGCACATGCTGCGGAAGATCGAGATCCTCCGCCACTTCGCTGATCGTCCTGAATGCATCAGGGCTCTTGTCCATTCCACTTGCCCTTTCCAGTGGTTCGGGTTTCGCCAGCACAGCGCAACCTTGCCGATCCAGACAGTTCGACGCGCTGCCGATGCGAGCGCGCCTGCTTCACGAATGGCGCTCGCCACCATCGGATTCCAAGCGACGGGAGTTAACAATCTCCGGCGTGCAGATAAAGACACAACCCAAACGTCACTCAAAACCGGACGACGCGCAACACAAAACTCGTTTTGAAAAGCCTGTCGCCTTTCAAAATCCAATATTAGCGAAGCGATTCGCCCCGTTCAATCCATTATATAATATCAGAGCTTTATAAGCATCCCTTCACGCGAAGCGGAAGGCGGCGGGGCTTGTTCGTGACGACAGGCGCTCATGGCAACCGAAATTGTCGCCGCCTTGCAAAATCAACTCTGCGCGCGGACCACGGGCCAGACACGGTAACGGCAAGCCTTGCAATGTCAGTGCCAAAAACAAAATGCTGCCCGCCGGGCAGCATCCAAAGCCGTGTCGCATCTTAAGGCAAGCGCGATTTGGTTTTGCCTTGACGCATCATCCAGCGCAAAACCGCTTCGCACTTTTGCCGGAAATGCCTTTATTTCTGGCTTTTGGCTTCGCGCTTCTGGTGTTCTTGCAGAATACGCTGCTTGAGAACATTGGAAGCCTTGAAAGTCATCACGCGGCGGGGAAGAATTGGAACCTCCTCGCCTGTTTTCGGATTACGGCCAATGCGCTCGTTCTTGTCGCGAACCTGAAATGTCGCGAAAGACGACAATTTCACCGTTTCACCGTTGACGATAGCGTCACAGACTTCATCGAGGATCATCTCGACAAGAGCCGCCGACTCCGTTCTGGAAAGGCCTACCTTCCGGTAAACAGCCTCTGCCAGATCAGCTCGCGTGACCGTCTTACCTCCCATGACCGAACCTGCCTGGTTAGCGTTTGAACAGATAATATCCTTACGTGACAGGACGTTACACAAATTAAAGCGCAACGGTCAAGCCGCGAGTTCCCTCACGGCGGATCAATTTTGCGCTTACCAGCGCAACAGAACCGCGCCCCAGGTGAATCCGCCGCCCATCGCCTCCAGAAGAACGAGGTCGCCCTTCTTGATGCGACCGTCCGCAACGGCGGTCGCAAGCGCCAGCGGAACCGATGCCGCAGAGGTGTTGCCGTGACGATCCACGGTGATGACCACCTTGTTTTCAGCAATATTCAGCTTCTTGGCGGAAGCGTCGATGATTCGCTTGTTGGCCTGGTGCGGGACGAACCAGTCGATATCCTCGGCCGTCAGGCCGGTTTGCGCGAAGGACGCTTCGATAACGTCCGTAATCATGCCGACGGCATGTTTGAAGACTTCGCGACCTTCCATGCGCAGGTGGCCGACGGTCTTCGTCGTCGAGGGACCGCCATCGACATAGAGCTTTTCCCGGTGGTTGCCGTCCGAGCGCAGATTGGCGGCGAGAACACCGCGATCCGAGGTCAGGCCATGCCCTTCTGCGGCTTCCAGAACGAGCGCGCCCGCGCCGTCGCCGAAGAGAACGCAGGTCGTGCGGTCGGTCCAGTCCAGGATGCGCGAAAAGGTTTCCGCGCCAATGACCAGCACCCGCTTGGCCATGCTGCCACGGATATAGAGGTCCGCGGTCGTGATGGCATAGATGAAGCCGCTGCAAACGGCCTGCATATCGAATGCAAAACCGCTGGTGATACCAAGCTCGCGCTGGATTTCGACGGCACTTGCCGGGAAGGTGTGGTTGGGGGTCGAGGTGGCCAGAAGAACGAGATCGATATCCGTCGGCTGCAAACCGGCATTTTCGATTGCCGCGCGCGCTGCCGCTGTCCCGAGCGAAACCGTGGTTTCGCCCTCGCCTGCGATATGACGCGCACGGATACCCGTGCGCTGCACGATCCACTCGTCCGAGGTTTCGATAATACCTTCGAAATCGGTATTCTTCATGACCCGCTTCGGCAATGCCGAACCGATACCCCGCACGACAGATCTTATCATCTCTTGTTTCCTGTCCTCAAAAGCGACCGGGGCGAAACATGCCCGCCTGAACGGTCGAGAATTCTGGCCCTATATGACGGGCAAAGCTTATTTCGCCGCTTCCCCGCCCTCACCGGACGAAACATGCGGATGACTGTGGTGGAAATGCGCCAGATCGGCCTCGATCTTTTCCAGAAGACGGTTTCTCACCATGTCATAGCCGACTTCCACCGCCGAGCAGAAGCCTTCTGCATTCGCGCTGCCATGACTTTTGATGACTATCCCGCTCAAGCCCAGGAAAACGCCGCCATTGACCTTGTTGGGGTCCATCTTTTCACGCAGGCGATCAAACGCGCCCTTGGCGAAGACATAGCCGATCTTGGCCAGCAGCGTGCGGCTCATGGCCTGGCGCAGCAGTTCCGCCATCTGGCGGGCCGTGCCTTCCGCGGCCTTCAGTGCGATATTGCCGGTGAACCCTTCGGTCACGACCACATCCACCGTGCCCTTGCCGATGTCGTTGCCTTCGACGAAACCGGCATAGGCAAGCCCTTCCAGCGGCGTGTCGCGCAGGATCTGGCCTGCTTCCTTGATCTCGTCGAGACCCTTGACCTCTTCCGTGCCGACATTGAGAAGGCCCACGGTCGGCTTGCGCACCTCGAACAGGGCACGCGCCATACCGGCCCCCATAACGGCATAATCGACAAGCTGGCGGGCATCGGCGCCAATGGTGGCACCGACGTCCAGCACGATGCTTTCGCCGCGCAGCGTCGGCCAGATGCCTGCAATGGCCGGGCGCTCGACATCCGACATCATGCGCAGGCAGAATTTGGACATGGCCATCAGCGCGCCGGTGTTCCCGGCGGAGATGCAGGCTTGCGCATCGCCGGTCTTTACAGCCTCGATGGCCTGCCACATGGATGACTTGCCCCGGCCGGCGCGCAGGGCCTGGCTCGGCTTGTCATCCATGCTGATGGCGACCTCGCTCGCGCGGAACTCGGATGCCGCCTTCAGCTTCGGATAGCGCGCCAGCACCGGCTCCACCTGTGCGGGGAGGCCGAAGAAGATGAAGCGGATGTCAGGATGACGCTCAAGCGCCTTCGCTGCGCCGGGGATGACCACTTCAGGGCCAAAATCACCGCCCATAGCGTCAATCGAAATTTTGATCACTCTTGATTATTCCTGTGCGATCCCTGCCCCTGCCCTGCATTTGCAGCAGACAGGTTTTCGGCGAAAATAGTGTTTTTGCGTTTCCGCACAACCAAATTCTATCAAACCCACTGTGAATTACGGCTTCTTCTGCCATTCCGAAAGCTTCGCAAACGGCGAAACGGGCTTGTCGTCCCCCTCATCGTCTCCGAAAACCTGCGGCTCGCCGTCTTCCGGCAAGCCCGGCTTGCGGGGATATGGATCGATGGCGAGATCGAAAAACTCCTCCGCAATCGCACCCATATCGATCCTGTCACCGGCAAAGACTTCCGGACTGTCGGCACCTTCCGCATCGAGCAGCATTTCGCCGCTTTCATCAAGCTGAATTCGCGCAAGCCGTGAATTTTCCGGCACGAAGATCGTGTCGACTTCTTCAGCAATGCTGTTGGTCAGCGGCTCCAGCGTCACGACGCAGGCTTGCACGATTTCCGCATCGATGCGGCCACGCACCCGGATACCGTCCTTTTTCCAGGGCGTAATCAGAAATTCCGCGCTAAAGGCATTCACGGCCTCAAGCCCATGGTCTGCCGCGAGCGCTCTGCGCTCCTTCTCATCCGTGCCTATTTTCACCGTTACGCCCTTTTGCGGCAGGTGAAGAACCGGAACAGGATAGGTGAGCGCCGGTTTATCAGTCATTCTCATTGGCCTTTTCAGCATTGCTCATTGGCCCAAGGCCATCTTCGACGCGCATCTTGTCCCGAAAACCGCTTCACACTTTTCGGGATGCGCTCTTATCCGCATCCATATAGGAAATGTCGCCAGCCGCCAAAGCGTCGTCCGAAATTTTTTGCAAACGGTCGCGACAGGCCAGAACATATTCACTTAAATGGTGGGCATGCGGCCAGAATTCGAGGTCCGGGCGGATATTTCGCGTAAGCGCTGCCGCCAGCGCATCCGCATCATTTGCGTCCAGCGCCGCACCATAAGCCGCGACACGGCCATAGAACATGCGCGCAAGCTTCTTCATGCGTTTCGGCACGCCCTGATCGCCGATACCCAGTTCGCGCAGCGAATGATCGACATCCTTGAAAAACTCGTCCGCGATGTCCTGTGCCAGGTCGCCAAGCGCCTTGCTTTCCCCCTTCATGCGATGAAGCGCCAGAAAAACATGCAGCGAAAGCATTTCATAACGGCCAAGCGGCGTATCCGGCACCTGAAACTGTGCATAGAACCGTTTTTGCCGCGCCGCCGCCACGATCGTCTCGTAAACGCGAAGCATAACAGCCTCGTTTGCTTTCGATTTGCGGCGGAAAAGTTGGAGAATCATGTCCGTACGACCGTTCCAGTTGCATAAATAAGCAAGGTGGTTTACCGAAGTTCTCCCGACGGCGAAAGTGCCGCGCTGATTTAGAATGTATGGAGAGGTCTTTGTTGCAGGGAATTTTTCCAAGTGTACGCAAGCAGCGTGCTCTTCTCGCAGGCACGGCAATTCTCGTCTCAGTGGCTCTTGCGGGGTGCAACACTGCATCCACGCTCAATCCGTCCGAAACGCTGACAGAGGGTTATGTGCTCGATCAGGGCGCGCTTGATTCGGTTCCTGTCGGCTCCAGCCGCGAGCAGGTGCTTCTGGCGCTCGGCACACCATCCACCACCGCGACCTTCGACAATGAAGTGTTCTACTACATTTCGCAGAAGCGTTATCGCGCCGCGCAGTTCATGAAGCCGAAGATCATCGAGCGCCAGATCCTTGCCATCTATTTCGACAAGGACGGCAAGGTCGAGCATATCGCCAATTACGGCCTGAAGGACGGCAAGCTGTTCGACTTCGTGTCGCGCACCACGCCGACAGGCGGCAAGGACCAGACCTTCCTCGGCCAGATCATCCAGGGTGTTTCCAAGGCCCCGACATCGCTGCCGGGTGCAGCAGGCGGCGGCAACAACTGATCCGAACGGATATAGACAAGCAGAAAACCCGCCTTCACGGCGGGTTTTCCTTGTTTGACGTGCAATCCGTCAGGACATGTGCGCCAGCACAGCCAGCAGCAGAAGCGCCACGATGTTGGTGATCTTGATGGCCGGATTGACGGCGGGACCGGCCGTATCCTTGTAGGGATCGCCCACCGTATCGCCGGTCACGGATGCCTTGTGCGCTTCCGACCCTTTCAGGTGTTTCACGCCGTCGGCATCGGTAAATCCATCCTCGAAGCTCTTCTTGGCATTGTCCCATGCGCCGCCGCCCGATGTCATGGAAATCGCCACGAACAGGCCGTTGATGATGACGCCCAGAAGCGATGCGCCAAGTGCCGCAAAGGCCGCAGCCTTCGAGCCCGAGATGAGCAGCACGCCGAAATAGACGACAATCGGCGCCAGCACCGGCAGGAGCGACGGGATAATCATTTCGCGGATCGCCGCCCTGGTCAGAAGATCGACCGCGCGGGCATAATCCGGACGCTCCTTGCCAGTCATGATCCCCGGCTTTTCGCGGAACTGGCGGCGCACTTCCTGCACCACCGCGCCGCCTGCCCGGCCCACGGCCGTCATGGCCATGCCGCCGAACAGATAGGGGATCAGGCCGCCGAAGATCAGCCCCGCAACCACATAAGGGTTGGAGAGATCGAAGGAGACCGGCCCCATATCGGCGAAATAGGGATAGGTCTGCCCGTTGGCGGCAAAATAGGCCAGATCGTTGGAATAGGCCGCAAACAGCACCAGCGCGCCGAGGCCCGCCGAGCCGATGGCATAGCCCTTGGTGACGGCCTTGGTGGTATTGCCGACGGCATCGAGCGCATCGGTGGCCTTGCGCACTTCCGGGTCGAGCCCGGCCATTTCGGCAATGCCGCCCGCATTGTCCGTCACCGGACCGAAGGCATCGAGCGCCACGATCATGCCCGCAATGCCGAGCATGGCGGTAACGGCAATGGCGGTGCCGAACAGGCCCGCAAGCTGGTAGGTCGAGATGATGCCGCCGACGATCACGATTGCAGGCAGGGCGGTCGATTCAAGCGAGACGGCAAGTCCCTGAATGACATTGGTGCCGTGGCCCGTGACGGAAGCCTGCGCGATGGAATTGACCGGGCGCTTGTTGGTGCCGGTATAATATTCCGTGATCACCACGATCAGGCCGGTGACGATGAGGCCGATCAGCCCGCAGATGAAGAGATTGGTGCCGGTGATGCTTTTGCCGGCCACCGTTCCGATCTCGCCCCAGCCGACGGTCAGCATATTGGCAACGGCAAGACCGACGATGGACAGCAGGCCCGTCGCGATCAGGCCCTTGTAGAGCGCGCCCATGATGGAGCCGTCCACGCTGAGCTTGACGAAGAAAGTGCCGATAATCGACGTAATCACGCAGGCGCCGCAGATCATCAGCGGATAGAGCATGACACTGGAAAGAACGTCCGATCCGTTGAAAAAGATCGCGCCGAGAACCATGGTGGCAACGACCGTCACCGCATAGGTCTCGAACAGGTCGGCGGCCATGCCCGCGCAATCGCCGACATTGTCGCCGACATTATCCGCGATGGTCGCAGGGTTGCGCGGATCGTCCTCGGGGATACCTGCTTCCACCTTGCCGACAAGATCGCCGCCGACATCGGCGCCCTTGGTGAAGATGCCGCCGCCAAGACGCGCGAAGATCGAGATCAGCGAAGCGCCGAAACCGAGCGACACCAGTGCATCGATGACGGTGCGGTCGGAAGGCGAATAGCCCAGCCAGACGGTGAGAATGAAATAATAGACGGACACGCCGAGCAGCGCCAGCCCGGCCACCAGAAGGCCGGTGATGGCCCCGGACTTGAAGGCCAGCTCAAGCCCGCCGGCAAGGCTGAGCGATGCCGCCTGCGCGGTGCGCACATTGGCGCGAACCGACACATGCATGCCGATGAAACCCGTGACGCCCGACAGAACCGCGCCGATCAGGAAGCCGATCGCGGCACTGAGCGAGAGCAGATACCAGGCTGCCAGAAAGACCACGACGCCAACGATGGCAATCGTCGAATATTGTCTTGTGAGATAGGCTGAGGCACCCTCGCGGATGGCTTCAGCGATTTCCTGCATGCGCTGCGTCCCCTGGTCGGCTGCAAGAACCGAACGGATCGCCCATATGGCGAAAAGAACGGAAAGCACGCCGCAGGCAATGACGAGAACTAAGACTGCCACTCCCATTTGCATAAAGGCCAACTCCCATTGAGCGCATTCCGAAAAATGTGAAACGGTTTTCGGGAAAAATGCGCGGCCAATCAGACAATTGGAGCGCCGATCCGGTGCAAGCAGATCGAAACGCGCTCCATAGTTTGCGCCTGCTGCCGCCAGACCGCAATCCGCGGCCATCGGCAGGCACATGCGCAGGATAGGCCCGAAACCCCTCCCCGGACCCGATTGAGCGGCATGGAAGTGCCTGAAGCCGAACAAGAGATACCGGGCTTCAACGGTATGTTTATTGGGGAACTTACGCCTTGGAATCAATCAATTGGCGCGATTCCCTGCATTTCAGCATTCTCAATGCCGCGCGACCAACATGCGAAACGGTTTCACAAACGTCAAGTCGTTCTTTGCCAGCATACAATGAAAGAAGGGCCGCGATTTCTCACAGCCCTTCCAACCTGTTCCGATAGTCGAAAGTCAGCCTTTATGGCGCGGCTTCACACCGCGGCTTTCGCCGCGAATGACGAATGCGAGGCGATCAAGCACGGCATTGACCAGCTTCGGCTCATCCTCGGTATAGAAGGCCTTGGCGATATCGACATATTCCGACACGATCACCGCCGTCGGCACGTCCTTGCGCGTCTGCAATTCCCATGCGCCGGCGCGCAGAATGGCGCGCAGCGTCGAATCGAGACGCGACAGCGGCCAGTCTTCCGTCAGCGCCTGATGGATCATCGGATCGAGTTTCAGCTGGTCCTCGACCACACCGGCCACGATGGCGCGGAACCATTGCGGGTCGGCATCGAGATATTGCGTGCCGTCGACTTCCTTGCCGAGACGGAAAGCCTCGTATTCGGCCACCACTTCCAGCACGCCCGTACCGGCAACATCCATCTGATAGAGCGCCTGGACCGCAGCAAGACGGGCCACGCCGCGCTTGTTGGCCGTGCGCGGCAGATTGGGGGTCGGGCGTCCTTCGGTAGAAGAATTCATAATGGTCAGACTCCGAACTTCTTGCGCAGATCGATCATGGTCAGCGCGGCGCGGGCAGCAAAGCCGCCCTTGTCCTTGTCTTCGCGGCGGGCGCGGACCCATGCCTGCTCTTCATTTTCGACCGTCAGGATGCCATTGCCGATGGCAATGCTTTCCTCGACCGCAAGATCGGTCAGCGCCCGGCAGGATTCATTGGACACGATGTCGAAATGATAGGTTTCGCCACGGATCACCGTGCCCAGCGCGACAAAGCCGTCATATTCCGTGCCGCCATTGTCTTCGCCATCGAGCGCGAAGGAAATGACCGCCGGAACTTCCAGCGCACCGGGAACCGTCACCACATCATAGGTTGCCCCTACCTCATCCAAGGCTGCCTTTGCGCCATCCAGAAGCGCGTCGGCGAGATCATCGTAGAAACGCGCTTCGACAATAAGCAAATGCGGCGCATGCGCCTCGTGCTTGGACATGAGAAACTCCATGACAAATTTTGCGGATCGCAACGATTGCGGTCAACGCTCAAAATCGGGATATGCTTTTACAGCCTGGGAATTTAGGCTGTAAGCCTATTTCTGATATTGCGCAAGCCTTGCTGCGTAACGTGCCAGCTGGTCGATCTCGATATTCACCTTGTCGCCCGCTTTCCGCTCGCCCCATGTGGTGACTGCCAGCGAATGGCGGATCAGGAGCACATCGAACTCGTTTCCGTTGACGCCATTGACCGTGAGCGAAGTTCCGTCGAGCGCGACAGACCCCTTCTGGGCGATGAAGGGCGCCAGTTCCTCCGGCGCGCGCAGGGTGAAGCGCACGGCGTCGCCCTCATCCTTGCGCTCGATGATTTCAGCCAGTCCGTCGACATGGCCGGAAACGAGGTGTCCGCCCATTTCATCGCCAAGCTTCAGCGAGCGTTCCAGATTGATGTTGCGTCCGCCCTGCCAGTTGGCGATCGTCGTCAGGCGCAGCGCCTCTTCCCACGCCTCAACCTCGAACCAGCGGGCATTGCTGCCCTTTTCGGGCAGGGCAACGACCGTCAGGCAGACGCCGGAACAGGCAATCGATGCGCCAAGCTCGATCGTTTCGGGATCATAGGCAGTTTCGATCCGCAGAAGAACGCCTTCATTCAGCGGCTTTATCCGTTCAACCTTGCCGATATCGGTTATAATGCCTGTAAACATCCAGTCTCCTTCGCGCCTGATCCAAGAGCCGCCGTCTTCACCACGGCCTGACGCTTTCAAATTCAGGTACTTACATATTCCGCATAGGCATCGTCACCATAGCGGGCCTGCCTCAGAATTTTGAATTCGTCTGCGATATGGGTTTCGAGCCTGACGACTGCAATCCCGTCTTCACGACCGATTTCCACCGGCGAGCGGAAGATGGCAAGCCGATCCACCAGTCGTTCCTCCAGAAAGCTTTTCGCAACACCTGCTCCGCCTTCGACCAGAACCGAGGAAATGCCCTGCGCGGCAAGATCGTCCATCAGTTCAGGCAAGGCGATGCGGCAATCATGGGCTTCGGTTGCGAGAATGCGGCAACCGGCTGCCTGCAATGCATGGCGCCGTTCGGGCGATGCCTCCTCGCCGCAAGCGATCCACAAGGGCTGGGCATTCGCAGTCTGCACGAGCTTCGAGGATAGCGGCAGGCGCAATCCGCCATCCAGCACCACACGAACGGGCGAACGCTGTTCCAGCCCCGGCAGACGGCAGTTCAGCACCGGATCGTCGGCAAGGGCTGTTTCGATGCCGATCAGGATCACATCGGTCTGGGCGCGCAGAATATGCGACTGCGCGCGCGCAACCGGTCCCGTTATCGCAAGCTGTCCTTCACCCCGGCGGCCGATCATGCCATCGGCGGAAAGTGCCAGTTTCAGAATCACTTCCGGGCGCTTCTTCGCGGATCGATTGAGATAACCGGCCAGATCGTCGGCCGCCTGTTCGGCAAGTATGCCGGGCACGACCTCAATCCCCGCCGCACGCAGGATGGCAAAACCCTTTCCGCTGACGCGCTCGTCCGGGTCGGTCGCGGCAACCACCACCCGCGCCACCCCTGCCCGCACCAGCGCCTCCGCGCAAGGCGGCGTGCGCCCGTGATGCGCGCATGGTTCCAGCGTCACATAGGCGGTCGCGCCGCGCGCGGCTTCGCCTGCATCGGCCAGCGCCTGCGGCTCGGCATGGGGCCTGCCGCCCAATGCGGTCACGCCGCGCCCGACGATGACGCCATCCTTGACGAGAACCGTGCCGACCGATGGATTGGTGCCGGTCAGGCCCTTGTGACGACGCGCATGGCGGATCGCCGCTTCCATGAAGCGCACATCATCCGAGATTGCGTTCGAATGCGGAAACGTGATGCCACCCATAGTCAAGCGTCCAGATCGTCCCCGGTTTCGGCAACCGTCAGTTCATCGATGACATTGTGGAAATCGACGGCCTTGCTGAAATTGCGATAGACCGATGCAAAGCGGATATAGGCGATATCGTCGATGCCCTTCAGCGCGTCCATGGCGAGCCGCCCGATTTCATCGGACGTCACCTCCGCCTCGCCGGAACTCTCCAGCTGGCGGACAATGCCGGAAATGGCGCGCTCCACCCGGTCATTGTCGACATCGCGCTTGCGCAGCGCCACTTCAATGGATCTCGTCAGCTTGTCGCGATCGAAGGGAACGCGACGCCCGCTCTTCTTCACGACCATCAGGTCGCGCAACTGCACGCGCTCGAACGTCGTGAAACGACCGCCGCACACCGAACAGACGCGGCGCCTGCGAATGACGGCGCCGTCTTCCGCCGGGCGGGAATCCTTCACTTGCGTATCTTCAGACTGGCAATAGGGACAACGCATGGAACTCTTTCAATTTCGGCGATTTCAATATCGGCAACTTCAACACCGGCGACGGACTGCTCCTATGTGGGATCGCCCCCGATACAAACGCAAGAGCCTTGTCCCCGCAACCTTGTCCCCACAGCCTTGTCCCCGCAACCGATTCCCGGCAATCATAGCCTATAAGCGGCATTCCACCTACCGGATGCGACAATCACAAAGCGGTGTAAAAAACCCCGCCCAACAGCGTTGAACGGGGTTTTCTCGGGATCACGGAAGCGGACTTATCCCTGATAGCCGTACATCGGGAAACGGTCGGTCAGGGCGATGACCTTTTCCTTCACGGCCTGTTCGACGGCGGCATTGCCTTCATCGGAATTGGCAACCTTCAGACCATCGAGAACCTCGGCGATCAGCGAACCGATTTCCTTGAATTCCGTCACGCCGAAGCCGCGCGTCGTGCCGGCGGGCGTGCCAAGACGAACGCCGGAGGTGACGAATGGCTTTTCAGGGTCGAACGGAATGCCGTTCTTGTTGCAGGTGATGTTGGCGCGGCCGAGAGCGGCTTCCGCCCGCTTGCCGGTTGCGTTCTTCGGACGCAGATCGACCAGCATCAGATGGTTGTCGGTGCCGCCCGAAACGATGTCGAGGCCATGCGACTTCAACTCTTCGGCAAGCGCGCGGGCATTGTCCACCACGTTCTTCGCATAGAGCTTGAACTCCGGCTTCAGCGCCTCTGCGAAGGCGACAGCCTTGCCGGCGATGACATGCATCAGCGGGCCGCCCTGAAGGCCGGGGAAGACCGCCGAATTGATCTTCTTGGCAATGTCGGCGTCGTTGGTGAGGATCATGCCGCCGCGCGGGCCGCGAAGCGACTTGTGCGTCGTCGTGGTGCAGACATGGGCATGGGGAACCGGCGACGGATGCTGACCACCGGCCACGAGACCGGCAATATGCGCCATATCGACCATGAGATAGGCGCCCACTTCGTCGGCGATCTCGCGGAAGCGCTTCCAGTCCCAGATGCGCGAATAGGCCGTGCCGCCTGCGAGGATCAGCTTCGGCTTGTTTTCGCGCGCGAGGCGGGCCACTTCGTCCATATCGAGCAGATGGTCGTCCTTGCGCACGCCATAGGACACGACATTGAACCATTTGCCGGACATGTTGACCGGCGAACCATGCGTCAGGTGGCCGCCCGAATTGAGATCGAGGCCCATGAACGTATCGCCCGGCTGGAGCAGCGCGAGGAACACGGCCTGGTTCATCTGGCTGCCGGAATTCGGCTGGACATTGGCGAATTCACAGCCGAAGAGCTTCTTGGCGCGTTCGATGGCCAGTTCTTCCACCACGTCGACATATTGGCAGCCGCCATAATAGCGCTTGCCCGGATAGCCTTCGGCATATTTGTTGGTGAGGATGGAACCCTGCGCTTCCAGAACAGCGCGCGAAACGATGTTTTCCGAGGCGATCAGCTCGATTTCATGGCGCTGGCGACCGAGTTCGTTGCGGATCGCACCGAAAATCTCTGGATCGATGTCCTCGAGGCTTGCATTGAAGAAAACGTCTGAAGACGAATTCCTGGCGGCGGCGTTGGCTTGAGACATGTTTCACACCCTCCGGGTTAGAGCATTTCCAGCAAAAGTGCGAAGCGGTTTTGCGTGGGATAATGCGACAAGGCAAACAGTGGGAGCGGTTCCGACGAACCTGTTCAAACAGGAGCCGCCCTCGCCTGCAAAATCTATCTGGTTGAGGCGCATTATCACACTTGAACGCACAAGGCCAATGGCCGCAAAGCGAAAAGCTTAGTCCAAAATGCGGCAAACCGATTTGATAAATGCTCGATCACCAAAAAGCCGCCCGGAATGGCATCCGGGCGGCTTTCAACAAGGGGATTTTTTGCCGGAATCAGGTGTCCGTGCCAAGCGCCAGTTCGGTTGCGCCGTCCATCTTGTAGATGTCGTCGCGGAACTGCACCACGCCGTCGCCCGTCGACCAGGCGGAAATGTAGACAAAGTGCAGCGGAACCGGATCGGCAAGCTGGATCGGCGTGTTGACGCCGGACTTGATGGTGGCTTCGATATTCTGGCGGTCCCAGCCGGCGGTGTTCTTGAGCAGCCAGACATCGAGATCGCGCACATTCTGTACGCGGACGCAGCCCGACGAGTCGAAGCGCATGAGCTTGTTGAAATAGCTCTTCTGCGGCGTATCGTGCATATAGACCGCATAAGGATTATGAAAGTTGATCTTGGTCGAGGACATGGCGTTGATCTTGCCGGGGTCCTGACGGAACATCAGCTTCACCGCGTCATCCGTGTTCCAGTCCACGCTTTCAGGCGCGACTTCCTGGCCGGACTGGTCGTAAAGACGAATCTTGTTCTTCGTCAGATATTGCGGGTCCTTCCGCATCAGCGGAATGATGTCCTTCTGGATGATCGACTTCGGCGCCGTCCAGTAAGGATTGAGAATGACTTCGTGAATCTTCGAGTTGAGGATCGGCGTCTGGCGGTCGATCTTGCCCACAACAGCCGTGTGGCGCTGCACGACGCTGCCGCCTTCCACGGCCTCGATGCGCGCCGCCGGAATGTTGACCATCACGAAGCGCTGCTCCTGCATGGCCTCGTTGGCCAGCGGCGCCAGGCGTTGCAGATTGGTCTGGAGCTGGCCGAGGCGCGTGTTGACGTCCACATTCATGGCCGCATAGGTGAACTGCCCCATGACGCCATCGGCCGGCAGGCCATGACGGGACTGGAACCGCTTGAGCGCCGCATCGACATAGGTGTCGAAAGCGTTGGACAATCCTGCTTCCTGCGGCAGATCGCCGGAAATCATCAGGCGCTTGCGCAGATATTGCACCGCCGGATCGGTCACGCCGATCTGGAGCTTTGCGTTGCCCGGCACATTCGGCCAGCCGCCGCGCCCGGCAATATCGGTATATTGCGCGATAGCGGTCTGGAGATTGCCGATGGTCTGGGGGCTCAGAACCGGCTGATTGGTCGCGACCCGCTGGCCGCCCGTCGCGCGGGCGTCGAACTGGTCGGCCCAGTTGCCGCGGCGCGGGGCCGAAATAACGTCGGTCAGCACCTGCTGGGCATAGGCCGAGGACACCATGGCGGAGGCTGCCACGGAAAGGCCGGCGGTTGCCGCGCCACGCAGGAAACGGCGGCGGTCGGCCCTGAAGGCATCGGCTGGTCTGTCGGTCTTGGTCATTTTGCTTGGTCCCAAAAGGCTAACCGCTCGCGCGGGATCTTCCCAGAAGAATATCAGCAATAGGTCAACAAGGCGATATCCGGTCTGCAAACCTGCATATCCGCTCGCCCATCCGATGTTTCGTTTCCGACTTTCGTTTTCGGGCCTATTCCTGAAGCTGGCACACTAAAGCGCGTCGCGTTTTATCGTACGGTTGCAACACGCTTTAAGCTTTTGCTTTCATGCATGTCTTTATCCCAGAACCGGTTCCCACTTTTGGGAGACATGCATTATTGCCCGTGCCGTTCCATAACGCTTATGTCACTTTTTATGGCTTAATCATGTCGCATGGCCCGAATTTCAAGCCATGCGCGTCACGATTGGGAGCTTCGCGGCGTCCTGTTCTTCTCAATGGCGGCCTGCTGTGACAGTTCTGCAACAGACACCGACCCCTGACCTTAAAGGCGATAGGCGATGCTGTCGTTCCAGAAGCGGTCAAGGCGCTGCAACGACTTGTTCATCGCCATGAATTCGTCAGCCTGGATGCCGCCGACCTGCTCGATCGAGGCAATATGGCGCTCATAGAGCGAGGCCACCTGGCTGGCGATCTCATTGCCCTTGTCGGTCAGGCTGACGCGCACCGAACGGCGGTCGACGCGCGAGCGCTGATGATGGATGAAGCCCATATCGACCAGCTTCTTCAGATTGTACGAAACATTGGAGCCGAGATAATAACCGCGTGAGCGCAGTTCACCGGCGGTCAGTTCGGAATTACCGATGTTGAACAGCAAAAGCGCCTGCGTCGCGTTGATGTCGTTCTGGCCGTTGCGGTCGAACTCGTCCTTGACGACGTCGAGCAGGCGGCGATGCAGGCGCTCGACCAGCTGGAGCGCTTCCAGATAAAGCGAGCGAAGTGCAGTTTCCGGGGTCGTGAGCGGTGCGGATATGTCCGTCTTGCGCTGTGCGTTGATCATGTCTTTTGCCTCTCTGCCGGAGCCGCATTTCATGAAACCATGATGCAGCTCTCTTCCTGTTTATGCGGTGTATTGTTTTTCACCTTGTCTGGAGAGGAATTTAGGGGAGATGCATAAAATTCGACTTAAAAGTCAGCCTTAACAGTAACTTACCGGCGAGATTGGTCATTCAGGCTTAATGTTTGCTTACCTGCCGGCCATTGCAGGCTGTCCCGTCAAAAGGCGTCAACCCCGCGAAAAGCCCGGTTTTCCGGGCAGTTGGCGCGCGCCCGGATTAAACTTTCTTCATTTGAGAATGCGCCGCGGAATGACTAGATACGGGTCTGCCCACAACCTTCCGGAGAGATCATGGCACTTCCCCTTGCTCGTTTTTTCATTGTCGGCGGCCTGTTGAGCTTTACCGGCCTCGCACATGCCGAACCGGCAGCCGCACCGCAGATGTCCCGTGTGCCCCAGGTGACGATGTATAAAGACCCCTATTGCGGATGCTGCGACGGCTGGGCGGACCATATGAAGGCGGCGGGCTTCAATGTCAGCGTCAAGGTCGTGGACACGATGGACAGCGTAAAGGCAAAATATGGCGTCGGCGCCAATCTCGCCTCGTGCCACACGGCGGTCGTCGATGGCTATGTCGTCGAGGGTCATGTTCCGGCCGGTGCGGTCAAGCGCCTGCTGGCGGAACGCCCGCAGGCAACGGGGCTGACCGCGCCCGGCATGCCGATGGGATCGCCGGGCATGGAAATGCCGGGCAGCAAGGCCGACACCTACGATGTCCTGCTTTTCAAGGGGCAGATGACAAAGCCCTTCGCCCGCTATGAAGGCACGCAGGCGCTCTGAAAGTCAGACCGGCAGGCTCGCGCGGGCCTGCCGTCTCTTCTCCAAAAAGAGCAGGACACGAAACACGATATAGATGCCGATACAGGCCAGGTTGAACCCGACCGTCAGCGGCCTGTATTCGAAATGCCTCGAAAAGACGGAATAAATGGCGATCTCGCCAAGCGCCGCCACAAACCATAGCACAGCCCCCCAGGGCGCCCGCATCCACAGACCAGTCGCGGCAACGGGCATCAGCACCGCCAGCGCGACAACGGCCGTCTGCCACAGCCAGGGCATCAGATCGAAACGCCATAAAAGTCCGGGGTGAATACCGATCAGCCTGATCCAGTAGAAAACACCGCTGGCCAGCGCCACGAGGGCGAGTATCCGGATGAACCATGTAAAGGCCCATTCGGTCCCGCCGGGCTGGCTATGCTGGCGCAGCTCGTTCATATGCATCAGCCAATCCTCATGTGAAGGTCAGTTCCTTTTCACCCAGAGTGGCAAAATAGGCATTGACCTGTTCGGGCTTCACCTCATCGGGGTTTGCCGGTTGCCATGTCGGCGCGCCGTCCTTGTCGATGAGCAATGCGCGAACGCCTTCATAGAAATCGTGCCCTTCCAGCATGCGGTTGGCAATGCGGTATTCCATGCGCATGCAATCGTCGAGATCGAGCGGACGGCCATCGGCAATCTGGCGGAACGTCACCGCGACGCTGGTTGGCGAGCGGGTGGCGATCACCTTCACAATGTCCATTGCAGCCTTGCTGCCCGCTTCGGCTGCTTTTTCGAGCGCCGCCATGCAGTCGCCAAGCGTTGTGCCCGAAAAGCATTCAGCGATGATCTGGCGCGTTTCGACCGGGGTTTCAAAATCGGGATACTGGCTGCGCGTCAATGCCGCATCGATATCGGCGGTTGCGATGATGTCTTCGCGCACATCGTGCAGATCGCTTGCGGCGAGCGCATGTGTCGCAATGCCGCTTTGCAGGCAGTCGCCCCAGCGGATGCGATTGCCGGTCAGCGCCAGATAGTAGCCGAAATTGTCGTGCAGATGCGGCAGGAAAGCGCTGCCGCCCACGTCGGGGAAAAAGCCGATGCCGGTTTCCGGCATGGCGAACATGGTGTTCTCGGTCACAATGCGGTGCGACCCATGCACGGAAATGCCCGCGCCGCCGCCCATGACGATGCCGTTGATCAGCGAGATATAAGGCTTCGGAAAACGTCCGATCCGGGCATTGAGCCGATATTCGTCGTGGAAGAATTCATAGGCAGGCGTTCCGGCCTGTCCGGCCTTATAGGCGGCGACCACATCGCCGCCCGCACAAAACGCCCGCCCCTCGCCTTCAAGAATCACGCAGGCCACCTCAGGATCGGTCTCCCAGGCCTGCAAGGCGCGGTCGAGCGCCAGAATCATATTATGCGTCAGCGCATTGAGGGCCTCGGTCCGCGTGAGCTTCACAAGCCCCGCTTTTCCCCTGCGTTCAAAGCTGATTTCGCTGCCACCACCGAAGTCAATCTGCATATCGTGTCTCCCGTTCACCCAAATGGGTAGAAAGTGACGCGCCCCGCGTCAATCCTGCACAGGTCAATGTTCTTGGTTTCACCGCTTTTCCCATGATAAACGGTGCCTATCCGGTACCGGCCCTGGGGCGTCCCGCTCCAAGGCGTCAATTCTCGGGAACAGTTTCATGACCGACCGCCAGTCCAAATATCCGCCCGCCAATATCAGCCAGCATGTCGATGAGGTCACCGGCAGCAGACGCCTGCGCCGCATGCGCAAGGCCGACTGGTCGCGCAGGCTGGTGCAGGAAACCCGGCTGACGGTGGACGATCTCATCCTGCCTTTCTTCCTCACCTATGGCACCGGCGTGGCAGAGCCTGTGGAGGCGATGCCGGGCGTCGAACGCTATTCGGTCGACATGGCCGTGCGCATGGCGGAAAAGGCTGCAAGGCTCGGCATTCCCGCCATCGCCCCCTTCCCGCGCGAAAAGCTGGAAGTGAAGACCGAAGACGGCGCCTTTGTCGCAAGCCCCGACAATCTGATCAATCGCGCCGTGCGCGCGATCAAGAAGGAAGTGCCGGAAATCGGCATCATCACCGATGCGGCGCTCGATCCCTTCACCACGCATGGCCATGACGGCATTTTGCGCAATGGCGAGATCATCAATGACGAATCGGTCGCGATGGTCGTGCGCGGCGCGCTGTCGCAGGCGGAAGCCGGCGCCGATATCATCGCGCCGTCCGACATGATGGACGGCCGCGTCGGCGCGGTGCGCCAGGCCCTCGACGAGCACGGGTTCAGCCATCTGCCGATCATGTCCTATGCCACCAAATTTGCATCCGCCTTCTATGGCCCCTACCGCGATGCCATCGGCACGCAGGGGCTGTTGAAGGGCGACAAGAAGACCTATTACCTCGATCCCGCCAACCCGGAAGAAGCCGTGCGCGAGGCCGAGCAGGATATTGCCGAAGGCGCGGACATGCTGATGGTCAAGCCCGGCCTGCCCTATCTCGACATCATCCATCGCCTGAAAAGCACGTTCCGCCTGCCGACCTATGCCTATCAGGTGTCGGGCGAATATGCGATGATCAAGGCCGCTGGCATCAATGGCTGGATCGACGAGGAAAAGGTGATGATGGAAAGCCTGCTCGCCTTCAAGCGTGCCGGCTGTGACGGCATTCTGACCTATTTCGCACTCGACGTGGCCGAAAAGCTCAAGCAACAAGGTTAGGCTGCGGTCCTTCCGGCGGGAAATCATCGGTTTTCCTTGAAACCGCCGGTTTTGGTTCCCATGTTGTTGTCTGTCCCGCCGCAGTGGCGGCACAGCGCCGGTTGTCTTGTTCCCCGGACGCTTCCCTGGAAACGACTGGAAGGAAAAATGTCCGACCATATTCTGCACGGCGAAGTCATGGGCCCGCGTTATGAAAGCCGCGCATTCTTTGAAGGCGTGCGCACGCGCCGTATTATGGCTTTTCTGATCGATTACCTGATTGTTTTTCTGCTCTGCATTCCCGCAGCCATCATCATTGCAATCCTCGGCATCATTACGCTGAGCCTTGGCTGGATGCTCTACGGCATCATGTTTCCCATGGTTGCGCTGTTTTATGTGGCGCGCACGCTGGGCGGGCCGCAGCAGGCCACCAAGGGCATGCAGATGATGAACATCAAGCTCGTCCGGCTTGAAGGCGGCACGGTCGACCCCATGCTTGCAATCGTGCACACGGTCCTGTTCTGGGGCCTGAACGTCGTCCTGACGCCGCTGATCCTGCTTGCGACGCTCGTTCTCGACCGCAAGCGCACCGTGCACGACCTGTTGCTCGGCACGGCTGTCATCCGCTCGGATCGATAAGCGGACAGATCAAAAAAATTCAGAGCCGGCCGCGCAAAATGCCTATTGACGTTTTGCGCGGCCGGCTCAATCCTTATGTCCAGTATCGTGATGGTTTTGCGAGAGCATTTCCAGCAAAAATGCGAAGCGGTTTTGTGTAGGAAAATGCGTCAAAGCGGATAAATCAAGCCATTTCGTGGATATTGAATGACCCATCAACCGCAACAGTCTCCGCAGTTTTTTCTGACAGCTCCATCGCCCTGTCCCTATCTTGAAGGTCAGATGGAGCGAAAAGTCTTTACGCATCTGGTGGGCGACAAGGCCAACGAGATCAACGATCTCCTGACCCAGGGCGGTTTCCGCCGTTCCCAGAATATTGCCTACCGCCCGGCCTGCGAATTGTGCAGGGCCTGCATATCCGTTCGCATTCTGGCCGGTGAATTTGAAATGACGCGCAACATGCGGCGCGTCTGGACGCAGAACAACGATCTGATCGGGCGCGTGCACAAGGCACAGCCCAGCACCGAACAATATGCGCTCTTCCGCGACTATCTCGACGCGCGCCACCGTTCCGGCGGCATGTCGGACATGACCGTTCTCGATTATGCGATGATGATTGAGGATACGCATGTGAACACGCAGATCATCGAATATCGCAAGCGCGGCCCGGAAAGCTTCATCAGCGCCAAGAGCGATGGCGAACTGGTTGCCGTGGCGCTGACCGACGTGATGGCCGACGGGCTTTCGATGGTCTATTCGTTCTTCTCACCGCATATGCATGAGCGGTCGCTCGGCACCTATATGATCCTCGATCATATCCAGCGCGCCCATGCCGCCGGTCTGCCGCATGTCTATCTCGGCTATTGGGTCGAGGGATCACGCAAGATGCAATATAAAATCCGCTTCACCCCGCAGGAGCATCTGGGCCCACGGGGCTGGCAGCGGTTTGAGGGTTAAGGGCGTGGAATAGGCATTTTATCAATAGTTATTCCGAACTGAGACGCAATTTTTTCAGCGGCATCCGGTCGAAGGCAATACATTGCTCGTAATTCACACGAGGTAGCGTCCCAATTATCATAAGAGACTGGCGCCAATCGCAGATTTCCCGATTTCTTTGTTGCGGGAAGGAAAAAGCCGACATGGCAGTAACGTTTTCCATAATTATTCCGATCGGCAACAATGTATATTGTTGAACCATAAACGTTCTTAACGCCAGCTCCAAAACATCTGCGAACATCCTGGGGACTGTATCCGATCTGCTGCGACTGGATAGCGAGTGCCCGTGTCAACGGAGTCGGCCCATTTACTTCAATATGACAACATGGTTTCTTTTCGGGCACACAACCTCCCAAAAAAGCGCCACTTAAAATCAAAAATCCGAGCCCGAAGAATCGTTTACCCATAATTGCCCCCCTTTAAATGATCTAGTCGTTAGAACTTGCCCGAACGCGGAAACCCCTTCGGCACCAGACGGCCGGCAGAGGCGCGAGCGCCGATCCATTCGACCAGCTCTTCCTTGCTGCGATTGAAGGTGCGTTCTGCTGAATCCTGCCAGGAAAGCCCTTCGGCAATGGCAAAGGTGCGGACGTCGGACACACCGCCATCCTTGTACTTCTGCAGGCGCACGCCCTTGCCGCGGGTCATTTCCGGAATGTCGGAAAGCGGGAAGACCACCATCTTGCGGTTCTCGCCCACCACTGCGATATGATCGCCGGAAACACGCTGGCAAAGCTTCGCCTCATCCGGCGCTTTCACGTTCATCACCTGCTTGCCCTTGCGGGTATTGGCGACCGCCTCATTTTCCGGCACGATGAAACCGTTGCCCTCGTGGCTGACGAGCAGCAGCTTGGCCGAAGGATCATGCACGAAGGCCGTCAGAATGTCCTGATCGTTTTCCATATCGACCAGAATGCGGATCGGTTCGCCATGGCCGCGACCGCCCGGCAGCGTGTTCGCGCCGATGGTGAAGAACTTGCCGCCCGTCGTGAAGAACAGAAGCTTGTCCGTCGTCTCGGCATGGAAAGCGAGCTTGAGCTTGTCGCCTTCCTTGAAAGCGAGCGTCGCGAAATCGGCCAGATGCCCCTTCATCGCGCGCAGCCAGCCCTTTTCCGACACCACGATGGTAACAGGCTCGCGCTCGATCATCGCGTGATGGATATCTTCCAGATCATGCGTCGGTGCACCGGCAAAAGTCGTGCGGCGCCTGCCAAGTTCCGTCGTCGGGCCGAACTTTTCCCGTACCGCCTTGATTTCGGCGCTGATCTTCTTCCATCGGCGGATTTCACCACGGCTATCTGTACTAAGCAGATCTTCCAAATCAGCTTTTTCAGCAGTTAAACTGTCAAACTCCTTGCGGATTTCGAATTCCTCAAGCTTGCGCAAGGAACGCAGGCGCATATTGAGGATCGACTCGGCCTGAACGTCGGTCAGTTCGAAAGCCCGCATCAGTTCCTGTTTCGGCTCATCCTCCTCGCGGATGATGCGGATCACCTCATCCAGATTGAGATAGGCGATCAGGAAGCCGCCAAGGATCTCCAGACGCCTTTCGATTTCCGCCAGACGGAACTGCGAGCGGCGGACAAGCACTTCCTTGCGATGGTCGAGCCATTCGCGCAGAACGCTGCCCAGCGACAGGACATTCGGCACCTTGCCGTGCGACAGCACATTCATGTTCAAGGAGACGCGGCTTTCCAGTTCGGTCAGCTTGAACAGCGATTCCATCAGCAATTCAGGATCGACGGTACGGTTCTTCGGCTCCAGAACGATGCGGATGTCTTCCGCCGATTCATCGCGAATGTCGTCGAGCAGCGGCAGCTTCTTTGCCAGCAGCAATTCCGCGATCTTTTCGATGAGGCGCGACTTCTGCACCTGATAGGGAATTTCGGTGACGACGATCACCCAGGTGCCGCGATTGCCCTCTTCCTTTTCCCAGCGGGCGCGCACGCGAAATGCGCCGCGACCCGTGCGATAGGCCTCAAGGATATTGCCATGCTCTTCGACAAGGATGCCGCCGGTCGGGAAATCCGGGCCGCGCACCTTGCATTTCAAAAGTGCGGCCGGATCGGTCTGGGCTTCCTGCTCGATCTGCGCCCATTGTTCCGGCGAGGTAACAAGTTCCTCCACCGGCGCATCGAAATGATTGATGAGATAGAGCGCCGACGAGCAAAGCTCCGCCACATTATGCGGCGGAATATTGGTGGCCATGCCGACCGCGATGCCCGCCGAACCATTGGCCAGCAGGTTCGGGAAAGCGCCCGGCAGAACGATGGGCTCCTCGTCCTCCTCATTATAGGTCGGGCGGAAATCGATGGCGTTTTCGTTGATACCTTCCAGCAGCAGCGTCGCCACTTCCGTCATGCGCGCTTCGGTGTAGCGCATGGCAGCCGCATTATCGCCGTCGATATTGCCGAAATTGCCCTGCCCGTCCACGAGCGGATAACGCACCGCGAAATCCTGCGCCAGACGCACCAGCGCGTCATAGATCGAGGCATCGCCATGAGGATGGAACTTGCCCATCACGTCGCCCACGATACGGGCGCATTTCGCATAAGCCTGATCGGGATTGAGGCGCAAGAGACGCATGGCGTGCATGATGCGGCGGTGCACCGGCTTCAGGCCGTCGCGCACATCCGGCAGCGCACGATGCATGATCGTCGACAGCGCATAAGCGAGGTAACGTTCCTCGAGAGCCGATTTGAGATCGACCCGCTCGATGTGTTCTTCGCCGTCATCCGGCGGAATCAGACTTTTTCCCATGTCTCTCAGTACCAACTGCGCGATTCGTCAGCAAGGGTTGAGGAGAACCAATCCAGTACATTCGTCACCCACAGTCGCAATCCTGCCGCCATTTGTGGCCTATAGAGTTGCCAGAAGCAAATTTGTGCGGCTGCAATCGCGGGCTGAGGAAATCATGCTGTTATCGCGCATGATTTCCGCCTATGAAAGCCGCGCTACATCAAGGATTAAGGCAGGAGCTTCGAATGCAGGTTTTCGTCAATCTCAAGCCAGCGGCCCGTGTTCTGGCAGCCGGCACAGCACTTTCGCTGCTTTTCGGCAGCGCGGCCATGGCAGCCGATGCCAATGCGGTCGCCGAGCGCATCAAGGCGCTTTACGCAAAACAGGGCGGCGAACTGAGCTTCGCCAATGTCGAGGCGAACGGCGCCGATATCGTGCTTCAGGGCACCAGGATCAAGCTGCCGACGGTGGACGAAGACGAAACCGCGCTTGGCGACGTGACGCTCCAGAACGTTCAGGATACGCCGGATGGCGGCTACATCATAGAGCAGGTCACTGTGCCCGATCTTGCCTTTACCGGACAGAAGGACAAGAACGACAAGGCCGAGATCAAGGGCCTCTCGATGCAGAATGTGCATATCCCGTCGGAAACGGCCAAGGGCCCGCTCGGCAGCGTGGTCATGTATGACAAGCTGAAGATCGACGAGATCCAGTTCGGCAAGCCCGGCACGGATGGCGCCACGGTGAAGGGGTTCGACCTGTCGCTCGACACCTCCAACAAGGCCGAGAAGATCGACTATGTCTGGACGGTTGCCAATATCGACGCGACCTTTGAAAAGGGCGACAAGAACCCGCTCGCCCCGCTTGGCATGAACAGCTTCAACGGTTCGCTGAACTCGCGGGGAAGCTGGTCGCCGAAAACCGGCGACACATCGCTCGACCAGATGGAGATTCAGGCAGCCGAACTCGGCAAGATCAACATCACCGGCAGTCTCGGCGGATATGACCTGGCTTTCCTCGAAGCCGTCCAGAAGACACAGGAAAGCATGAACAAGGCCGACGCCGACAAGGATGCCGCCGGTCTTGCCATTCTGGGCCTGGCGGAACAATTGAACCTGAAGAACCTGTCGATCCGCTTCGACAACGACACGCTTGCCCAGAAGCTTCTCGACTATTACGGCAAGCAGCAGGGTGCCGACGGCAAGCAGCTTGGCCAGCAAATGAAGATGATGGTTCCGCTGATGGCAACGCAGCTGAAGAACCCGGAATTCGCCCAGCAGCTCAAGGCCGCGTCCGACAAGTTCTTCGACGATCCGAAATCGCTGACCATCAGTGCCGCGCCGGACCAGCCCGTAACCTTCGCTTCCATCGTTGCCACCGCATCGCTGGACCCGACGAAGATCATCCAGCTTCTGAAAGTCAGCGTCGACGCCAACAATTGAAAAACAAGCCCGGTGAGTTTCCTCACCGGGCTTTTTCAAAGGCAATGAAAACCCGGCTCAAGGCCGGGTTTTTTGTCTGTTTTAGAGCATTTCCAGCAAAAGTGCGAAGCGGTTTTGCGTCGGATAATGCGTGAAGACAAATAGATAGAGCGGTTCCGACGATTCCGTTTAAACCGGAACCGCTCTAGCTTTTCTGTACCGGTGCCAGACGGATATGCAGATCGCGCAGCTGCGCGGGCGTCACATCCGAAGGCGCGTTCATCAGAAGGTCGAGCGCCTGCTGGTTCATCGGGAACAGCGAGATTTCGCGCAGGTTCTTCGCGCCGACCAGAAGCATGATGACGCGGTCGATACCCGCCGCCATGCCGCCATGCGGAGGCGCGCCATACTGGAATGCGCGGTAAAGACCGCCGAAACGCTCTTCCACGTCCTGCTGGCTAAGGCCGACCTTTTCAAAGGCCTTGACCATGACGTCCGGCAGCTGGTTGCGGATCGAACCGGAGGCAATCTCGAAGCCATTGCAGACGAGGTCGTACTGGTAGGCCTTGATTTCCAGCGGATCCTGGTTTTCCAGCGCGTCCATACCGCCCTGCGGCATGGAGAACGGATTGTGCGCGAAGTCGAGCTTCTTGTTGTCCTCGTCCCATTCGTAGAACGGGAAGTCGATGATCCAGGCGAGTTCGAAACGGTCGCGATCGACGAGGTTCAGTTCCTCGCCAGCGCGCGTGCGGGCATCGCCCGCGAACTTGTAGAACTTGGACGGCAGGCCGGCCACGAAGAAGCAGGCATCGCCATCGCCGAGGCCAAGCTGGTTGCGCAGCGCTTCGGTGCGTTCCTCGCCGATGTTCTTGGCAATCGGGCCTGCGCCTTCGAGCTTGTCGCCTTCCTTGCGCCAGAAGATATAGCCGAGGCCCGGCTGGCCCTCGCCCTGCGCCCAGGAGTTCATGCGGTCGCAGAAGGCGCGCGAACCGCCCGTCTTGGCGGGGATTGCCCAGACTTCGACCTTCGGGTCGTTGGCGATCATGTTTGCGAAGACCTTGAAGCCGGAGCCCGCAAAATGGTCGGTCACGGCCTGCATCTCGATCGGGTTGCGCAGGTCCGGCTTGTCCGAGCCATAGGTGCGGATCGCGTCATCATAGGCGATGCGGCGGAACTTCTGCGTCACCGGCTTGCCTTCGGCGAACTCTTCGAAGATGCCGCGCATGACGGGTTCCATCGTTTCCCAGACTTCTTCCTGGGTCACGAAGCTCATTTCAAGGTCGAGCTGATAGAACTCGCCCGGCAGGCGGTCGGCACGCGGGTCTTCGTCGCGGAAGCAGGGCGCGATCTGGAAATAGCGGTCGAAACCGGCCACCATCAGAAGCTGCTTGTATTGCTGCGGCGCCTGCGGCAGCGCGTAGAACTTGCCTTCATGAATACGGCTCGGCACGAGGAAGTCGCGCGCGCCTTCCGGCGAGGAAGCCGTCAGGATCGGCGTGGTGAACTCGTTGAAGCCGATTTCGGTCATGCGGCGACGCATCGCGGCAATGATCTTCGTGCGGCTCATGATGTTCTTGTGCAGCGTTTCGCGGCGCAGATCGAGGAAGCGGTATTTCAGGCGGATATCTTCCGGATAGTCCGGCTCGCCGAAGACCGGCAGCGGCAATTCCTTGGCGGCGGCCAGCACTTCGATTTCGGTTGCGAAAATCTCGACTTCGCCGGTCGGCAGATTCGCATTGACCGCATCGTCGGCACGGGCCTTCACTTCACCATCGACGCGGATGACCCACTCGCCGCGAACGGTTTCGGCAACCTTGAAGGCGGGCGAATCGGGATCGGCCACGATCTGGGTAATGCCGTAATGATCGCGGAGATCGATGAAGAGAATGCCGCCATGGTCACGGACGCGATGAACCCAGCCGGACAGACGGACAGTCGAACCAACGTCCGTCTTGCGAAGGGCTGCGCAGGTATGGCTGCGGTAACGGTGCATGATTTCTGCCTTTTGGAATAGGATAAGTCAGTGCAGGCAAAGCGCTGCAATTCTGGGCGGAAAAGCGCATTTTGACCGGGTTTTGTCAAGCCTGCATTCCCGACAAGGCTGTGCAACGGCGCTCCATGACATAAGGTGACGACAAAAAACACTATTTGCACTTGTTATACGGCGCATTTTGCGCATTCTTTCGCGACAAGCGGCCGCGCTTTCTCTAAAAGGTAGACATGCATCTCATCACGACGACAGAGGCCCTCGAAGAGGCCGTATCCGCCCTTGCCAAATCCGATTTCGTCACGGTCGACACGGAGTTCATCCGTGAAACGACGTTCTGGCCGGAATTGTGCCTGATCCAGATGGCGTCGCCCGACCACACCGCACTGGTGGACGCGCTCGCGCCGGGGCTGGACCTTGCGCCCTTCTTTCGCCTGATGGCGGATGAAAAGATCGTCAAGGTTTTCCACGCCGCGCGACAGGACATCGAAATCGTCTTCCATCTCGGCGGCCTCATCCCCTCGCCGGTCTTCGACAGTCAGGTGGCGGCGATGGTCTGCGGGTTTGGCGATGCCATTTCCTATGACCAGCTTGTGCAGAAGGTCACAGGCAAGCATATCGACAAGTCGTCGCGCTTCACCGACTGGCGCCGCCGCCCGCTGTCCGACAAGCAGCTCGACTACGCGCTGGCCGACGTCACCTATCTGCGCGACATCTACCTCTATCTGAAGGAAGAGCTTCGCAAAGAAGGGCGCAGCGAGTGGGTGAATGAGGAAATGGCGGTGCTCACCGCCCGCGAAACCTACGACCTGCATCCCGACGATGCATGGCGGCGTGTGAAGGCGCGCGTGCGCAAGCCGCTGGAGCTTGCCATCGTGCAGGCCGTTGCCGCCTGGCGCGAGCGCGAAGCGCGCGAGCGCAATGTGCCGCGCGGCCGCATCATCAAGGACGACACGATTGCCGAAATCGCACAGCAGCAGCCGCGTGATGCGGAAGCGCTCGGCCGCCTTCGTTCCATCCCCAAGGGCTGGGAACGTTCGGCACAGGCGGCGGGCCTCGTCGCGGCGATCCAGTCCGCGCTTGAAATCCCCAAGGAAGACCTGCCGAAATTGCCGAAGCCGTCCCATTCGTCGGAAGGCAGCGCGGCGGCGGCGGATATTCTCAAGGTCCTGCTCAAGCTTGTGACGGAAGAGCACGGCGTCGCGGCGAAGATCGTGGCAAGCTCCGACGATATCGACAAGATCGCTTCCGAAGGCGACAAGGCCAATGTGCCTGCCCTGCATGGCTGGCGCCGCGAGGTCTTCGGCCAGAAGGCACTCGATCTCATCGACGGCAAGATCGGCATCAAGTTCGAGAACCGGCGGATCAGGGCGGTTGAGTTAGGGCAGTAAGTGAGTAGGGCAGTAAGGCAGTATGTTTAACGCGAGCATGAACATACTGCCTTACTGCCCTATTGCCCTACTGCCTTATTCCCTCGTCCCCTCAATCGCCGCATCGCCAACCGCGAAATAGATGGTCTTTCCCGTCAGCTTCGAAAGTTGTTGCAGGCGGCCCTCAGGGCGGTCCGAAATCAGATCGGCAAGATCGCCGGGAACCACCAGCGCAATGCCGTTTTCCTCCTCGCGCCACACAAGGCGCGGAATGACGCCGGGCATCGAAGCCGACAGAAGATAGACCACGCGCAGCAAGGCGCCGAGCAGCTTTGCCCTTTCGCGCAGGCGCGGCGTGGCAAGCTGCACGATTTCCGGCGCGATCTCGTCCTCGATCAGCCCTTCATGGCGATAATAATTGGCAAGCGCCATGAAGGAGCGTCCGGCATGGTCGATCCCGCCGAACGAGCCATGGGCGATGATGTTCAGTGCCTGCGAGCCACGATAGTCTGGATGCGCGCGCCAGCTTATATCGGCCACAAGGCAGGCAGCCTGCCTGTAGCGCACCTCGTTCTCGGTTTCATCGAAGCCGAGAACCGGCAGGGACAAGGTCGTCCAGCTTGCCAGTTCGCGGGCATGGCGCGGCGAACGCGAGCGCAGGATGGACAATTCGTCCGCCGAGGCCAGCAGCGGGTCGAGCCGCTGCTCGTTCTTCGGCAAAAGCGAATAGAGATAACCCTCGCGCACGCCAAGCGCCGAGAAGACGATCTTCGAAGGCTGCATCAGCCGAATTGTTTCCAGAAGCACCGTTGCGCCATAGGCGAGAAGCTGGCGGCGGTTTTTCGAAACCGCCTCGATGCCCCGCATCGTGTCCAGATTGCCCTTGGCGACACGCTTCAGGAAGCTTTGCGCTTCCACCGGGTCCATTTCATAGCCGTGCATGACATGCAGCGGATAGTTCTTCGCCGTCATGTGCAGCTTGGCAAGGTTTCGCCACGTGCCGCCCACCGCATAGAAGACCTGGCCCTGATGCGCCTTCAGAAGCGTCGCCTTGGCAAGTTCCGTGCGCGCAATCTTCGTCGCCTCGGGCAGTTTCTCGTTGGACATGTCCTGCAAGCGCAGGCCACCCAGCGGCAGGGTGATCCCCTCGCCCACCTCATGATCGTCCACGGCGACCAGTTCCAGACTGCCGCCGCCAAGGTCGCCCGTTATGCCCTTCGGCTTGTAAAAGCCGGAAATGATGCCGAGCGCCGAATAATAGGCCTCCTCCTTGCCGGAGAGCACTTCGATATGGCGACCGAGAATGGCTTCCGCCTGCGCGATGAAGTCCGGCCCGTTTTTCGCCTCGCGCGCCGCAGCGGTCGCCAGCGCGTGGATCGAAACCGCACCGGCCTGTTCCGCCAGAGCGCGAAAACGCTTCAGCGCACGAAGCGCCGCCTCAACGGATTTCTCGTTGAGCTTGCCGGTTTTCGCCAGCCCCTTTCCGAGGCCGCAGAGAATTTTTTCGTTGAAAAGCACCGTCGGCGAACGCACGATGCCTTCATAGATGACGACACGGATCGAGTTCGAGCCAATGTCGATGACCGCGACGGGTTTCAGTCCCTTCAGGCGGCCTTGTGCTAAAGCTGGACTCATGCAGTCGTTTTTCTTTCCGCCTGCGCGCGCTTGCGATGCGCGATAAGGCGGGGGGCCGAAGACTTCAGCGACTTTCCGCGACCCGACAGGCTAGGATTGGTCATGAAATATTCCTGCGCGTTGAAAGCTTCCTCTCCTTCTTCCTTTTCTATCCGGCGAGAGGTGCCGTCCGCAAGTAGCTGATAGCTCTGTTGGTTATCAATTATGTTGGCAAACATGATTTGCGACAGGATTTGCTGATGCACTGTGGCATTTGTGATCGGAACGAGGGTCTCCACGCGGCGATCCAGATTGCGCGGCATCATGTCGGCCGAGCCGATATAGACGATCGCCTTGTCGGACGGCAGGTCATGCCCGTTTCCGAAGCAGAAAATGCGGCTATGCTCCAGAAAACGCCCGACAATCGACTTGGCGCGAATATTGTCGGAAAGCCCCGGAACACCGGGGCGCAGGCAGCAGATGCCGCGCACGACGAGATCGATCTGCACACCCGCCTGGCTCGCCATATAGAGCGCGTCAATGATCTGTGGATCGACCAGTGAGTTCATCTTCATCCAGATCGCCGCAGGTTTTCCGGCCTTCGCATGGGCAACCTCGTCCTCGATGTGCCTGAGGATGCGCGCGCGCAGCGTAAAGGGTGAAATCGCGATCTTCATCTCTTCGGCGGGCTGGGCATAGCCGGTGATGAAATTGAAGATATGCGCCACATCGCGGGCAATATCGGCATCCGACGTGAAGAAGGAAAGATCTGTATAGATGCGCGCCGTGATCGGGTGATAATTGCCGGTGCCAAGATGCACATAGGAGCGCAGCCTCTGGTCTTCGCGGCGCACCACTAGCGACATTTTCGCGTGGGTTTTCAATTCGATAAAGCCGAACACCACCTGAACGCCCGCGCGTTCCAGATCGCGCGCCCAGCGAATATTGGCTTCCTCGTCGAAGCGGGCCTTCAATTCCACCAGCGCCGTCACCGACTTGCCCGCTTCCGCCGCATCCACCAGCGCGCGCACGATCGGGCTGTCATTGGAGGTGCGGTAAAGCGTCTGCTTGATCGCCAGCACATCCGGGTCGGCTGCCGCCTGGCGCAGGAACTGCACCACCACGTCGAAGGATTCATAAGGATGGTGGACCACGATATCCTTTTCGCGAATCGCGGCGAAGCAATCGCCGCCATGTTCGCGGATGCGCTCGGGAAAACGCGGATTGTAGGACACGAATTTGAGGTCTTCACGCGGGATCGACACGATCTCCGAAATCATGTTCAGCGCCAGCAGCCCCTCATGCACGCTGATGCGGTTTTCCGAAACGCCCAGTTCCGTCGCCACGAAGATGCGCAGCGCCTCCGGCATTTCACCGTCGAACTCGATGCGGATCACCTGGCCGCGGCGGCGGCGCTTCAGCGCCGTCTCAAACAGGCGAACGAGGTCTTCCGCCTCTTCCTCCACTTCGATGTCGCTGTCGCGGATGATGCGGAACGTGCCGGCGCCGCGCACTTCATAACCGGGGAAAAGCCGCCCGATGAACAGGCTCACCGCATCCTCGATGGTGATGAAGCGATAGACATTCACCTGATCGGTCGGCAACTGGATAAAGCGCTTCAGCGCAACCGGAATGCGCAGCAGCGCCGTCATCGGATGATTGTCGGCGCGCCGCGCAAGCTGCAAGGCGATGGAGAAGCCGAGATTCGGAATGAACGGGAACGGATGCGCCGGATCGATGGAAAGCGGCGTCAGGACCGGGAAAATCGTTTCGAGGAAGTGATTTTCAAGCCATTCCTTTTCCGGCTTTGAAAGCGCGGACGGGCGCACGATCTCGATGCTTTCCCGTTCCAGCTCCTTGCGCAGCGCGCGCAGGCGCTGCTGCTGTTCTTCCTGCAAGCGGCCCACTTCGTCCAGAACGAAATCAAGCTGTTCCTGCGGCGTGCGTCCATCGGCGCTGCGCAGCGCCACCCCGGCGCGGACCTGCGCGGCAAGACCGGCAATGCGGACCATGAAGAATTCATCGAGATTGGCGGCGGAAATCGACAGGAAGCGCAGGCGCTCAAGCAGGGGCTGGCGCATATTCGCGGCTTCCTCAAGAACGCGCCGGTTGAATTGCAGCCAGGAAAACTCGCGATTGACGAAGCGGTCGGCACTTTCCATCAGCTCGCCATTCAAAGCTTTGTGAATGTCGGGGGCTGCATCCATGTCGGGAACGATGGGTGGAGTGGAGGCCTGTCCGGCTGTCATTTCGTGTGTTCCGCCTTGGAGTGCGTTGGGGGTTTCGCTCGCCATAACACTGTTTTCGTTCATTTTTTCTGTCCCGACTACCGCCGGAACATTCCGGCCCTGCCTTAAACCTATGGCTGTCATATGACAGTTTGATAGCAATTGGCTTGAAATGTCTCCAGAATTGATGAAAACGCTTCCGGAAACAAGACTTTCGCGGTACATGCATGGCAATGTTTATGCATGATCCTGTCCGGCACACGGTTCAGGGCCATGCCATACCGCCCATCGACCAGAACCGGAGCATGTTATGTCCGATCACATCATTCCTCACTTTCAGAACGACGCCGGCCATGCGGCCATCGAAATCGGCGTGAAGGAATTCATGTGCGTCGGTGCAAACCCGCCCTTCGATCACCCGCATGTGTTTCTCGACATGGGGGATGAGAGCGAAGTCGTTTGCCCCTATTGCTCGACGCTCTATCGCCACAATGCCAAGCTCCATGCCGACGAAACCATTCCGGCTGGCTGCGTCTACGAAGCGCCTGCCGGCAAGACCGCTGACAGGGCAGCCTGATCCTTCCGGCGCGCGCAAGCGGTTCCGCCTTGGCCAAAGGAAGCATATTGATTGCCGGGGCCGGCGTTGCCGGCCTGTCGGCAGCGCTGGAACTGGCGGCGCGCGGCTGGCATATCCGCCTTGTCGAAAAGGCTGAAAAGCTTTCGGAAGTCGGGGCGGGCCTGCAACTTGCGCCCAATGCCATGCGCCATCTGGAACGGCTCGGCGTTGCCGACCGCCTCTCCGCGCAGGCTGTAACGCCAGAAGCGCTCTATCTCATGGATGGGCGCAAGGCTCGTCCGCTGATGGAAATGAAGCTCGGCGACAAGGCTCGTGAGCGCTGGCACCACGCTTACGTCGTTTGCCATCGCGCCGACCTGCAATCCGCTTTGCTCGATGCCTGCCGCGACAGGCCGGGGATCGAAATCAGCCTCGGCGCGGAAATCGCAAACCATCGCGTTGAAAACGGGGCCGTTGCGGCCACCATCCGCCATGGCGATACCGAGGAAGCCGTTGACGCCGCCTATCTGATCGCCTGCGACGGCGTGTGGTCGGCAGAGCGCGCCAAGGCCGGTTACAGCAAGGCCCGGTTCAGCGGGCACATTGCCTGGCGGACAACCCTTGACGCCGATGCCCTCCCCGCCTCTTTCCTGAATGCGATGCCGGAGCGCAAGGCCGTTTCCGCATGGCTTGGCAAAAAGGCGCATTTCATCGCCTATCCGGTCAAGGGCGGCAGGTTCTTCAATTTCGTCGCCATCACCACGGGCGAAAACCCCGGCGAAATCTGGTCCGGAACCGGCGATCAGGCGCGTTTGCAATCCATTTATGCGGATTGGGGCAAGCCGGTTCGCGCGGTACTCGCGGCTGCGGATCAATGGACCTACTGGCCGCTTTTCGAAATGGCGGACGCCCGGTTCGTCGGGCGGGATCGGACGATTTTTCTTGGCGACGCATCGCACGCCGTCACGCCATTTGCGGCACAGGGCGCCGCCATGGCGATCGAGGATGCGGCGGCGCTTGCGCAAGCGCTGGATGGTGACGACCCCGAAGCAGGGCTGAAACGGTTCGATAGCGTCCGCAAGGAGCGGATTGCAGCGGTTGCCAAACGCGGCCAGCTGAACAGGTTTGCCTATCACGCGACCGGCATTTTCGCGCTTGGCCGCAACACGCTCTTTGCCATACGCAGCCCGGAAACTTTCCTGAAAGATCTGGACTGGCTTTATGGCTATGACGCCGTTGCGGCCGTGCGGAACTAGAGCAGTTCCTGTTTTAACGGAATCGCCGGAACCGCTCTAACTATTTGTTTTGCCGCATTTGCCTCACGCAAAACCGTTTCACACTTTTGGCTCGAAAATGCTCTAAGCCGCGTCGCGCGCCGCCTCCAGCGTTGCAAGATCGATCTTGACCATCTTCATCATGGCATCGGCAACGCGCTGCCGCACATCCGGTGCGCCATTCTGCAAGGTGTCCAGCAGCATGTTGGGCACGATCTGCCAGGAAAAGCCGTATTTGTCGGTCAGCCAGCTGCATTCCATCGGCGAGCCGCCTTCCAGCAGTTTTTCCCAGAAGGCATCCACCTCCGCCTGATCCCTGCATCGGACGATCAGCGAGCTTGCCGGTGAAAACTTGAACTGGGGACCGCCATTCAGGCCGCATATTTTCTGCCCGTCGAGCGTGAAGTTCACGGCGACCGGCTGATCCTTGTTCTGCTGGTGGCCATGCCCGAAACGGATGGCGCCATCGATCGAAGCCGGTCTTCCGCAGGCGCGGAAGATCGAGACGTAGTGGTTCGCGGCTTCTTCAGCCTTGCCGTCGAACCAGAGACAGATTGTCAGTCCTGACATTTTCTCCTCCTTTGTCGTGGTACAGCAGTGCTAGCCCATGACCTTTTTGGCTTCTTCCATGTCCATCCACATGATCTCCCATATATGGCCGTCGAGATCTTCAAAGCTGCGTCCATACATGAAGCCATAATCCTGCTTCGGACCCGGATCGGCCTTTCCGCCCGCATTCACCGCCTTCTCGACGGTGGTATCCACCTCAGCCTTGCTTTCCGCCGACAGGCAGATCAGCACTTCGCTGACCGTGCTGGCATCGGCAATCTTCTTCGGCGTGAACTGGCTGAACTTTTCGTGGTCGAGGATCATCACGTGGATCGTATCCGAAATGACCATGCCGGAAGCGGTGTCGTCCGAGAACATGGGGTTCCTGGTGGCGCCGATGGCTTCATAGAAGCTGGTCGACTTTTCGACATTCTTCACCGGCAGGTTCACGAAAATCATTTTCGGCATCAGATTTCCTCCATTGGCGGGCAAAGCGGCCCGATCTTGTTTTCCGAATATCCATCGCCTGCCCGGCTCCCCCGGCGATAAGGTCGAGCCTTCCGGCGTGAAGCAAATCACGCAATTGGCATGGGAAGAACTCAAAGTTCGCTTGTAGATAATGCCATATAAGTTATAATTAGCAACCATGAAGTTAGAAAAAATAACCAAACTGGAAAAGCCAACCGCCAAGCGCAGCTATGACGATGCCTGTGCGGCGGCCCATGCCCTTGATCTGATTGGAGAACGCTGGTCGCTTCTGGTGATGCGCGAATTGATGTTCGGCCCCAAACGCTTCAGCGATCTGCGGGCCGACCTGCCGGGCGTCAGCGCCAATGTCCTCACGCAGAGGCTGGAAGGACTGGAAGAAGCAGGTATTCTTCGCAAGACGAAACTGCCGCCGCCCGCCTCGGTGCAGGTCTATGAGCTGACCGAATGGGGCCATGAGAGCGAACCTATCCTTCAGGCGCTCGGACGCTGGGCCGCACGTTCGCCGAAACATGATCCCGGCCTGCCGATTTCCACGACATCGTTTCTCCTGTCGCTCAGAACCATGATGGACCATGATCGGTCCCACGGTTTGCGGGCCGTCATCGGTCTTCGGCTGGAGGGGGAAGATTTCACCGCGCATCTCGAAGACGGGCAAATCCGGATAGAGCGCAGCGCGGCACCCAATGCCGATCTTTATTTTGAAAGTTCCCCGCGCATGCTGGCCGCGGCCATCTATGGCGGGCAGCCGCTTGCAGCGCTGGAAAGCGCCAATCTTGTCACGATTACCGGCGACCGCGCCCTTGCGGAAAAATTCGTGACGCTGTTTCCGCTTCCCGGCAAGGCGCCGCTGCCCGAATAGAATGCGCAACTTTTTGGTTGCGTATTTTCGTGGCAGGCCTATATTGGCAACCATAAAGTTGCCAATTACGGAGGATGCATATCATGACCGTTGCAAGCAATACTGACCGCATCGTGAAGACCGTCGATATTCGCGCAAGCGTCGACCGCGTATGGCGCGCGCTGACCGATCACGAAGAATTCGGAAGCTGGTTTCAGGTGAAAATCGACGGGCCGTTCATCGTCGGCACCCGTTCGCTTGGCCGCATGACCTATCCGGGCTTCGAGCACGAGCCTTGGGAGGTCTTCATCAAGGACATGCGCGCGCCGGATTATTTTGCCTTCACCTGGCATCCCTATGCCATAGACCGCAGCATCGACTATTCCGGGGAGCCGCCGACACTGGTGGAATTCAAGCTGGAACCGATCGGGACCGGAACCCGGCTGACGGTGGTTGAAAGCGGTTTCGATGCCCTGCCCGCCGAACGCCGCCCCATCGCGCTGCGCATGAATGACGGCGGCTGGGAAGAGCAGGTCGGCAATATCAAGAGACATGTCGAAAAATGAACAGCAGAGCGGACGTCACGGGCACGGACATGTCCATCGTTTTTGCAGCGCTTGCCGATCCGACCCGGCTGGCGCTCATAGAAACCTTGAGCGATGGCGAAAGCCGCTCGATTGTGGCGCTGTCGCAAAAAGGCAGCATCACCCGGCAGGCCGTCACCAAACATCTGTCCGTGCTGGAACAGGCAAGGCTGGTCGAACGCGAAAAGGTGGGACGGGAAAGCCGCTTTCGCCTGCACCCTGCCCCGCTTGTCGATGCCCGCGCCTATCTCGCCGCCGTTTCCAGCCAATGGGATGACGCGCTTCAGCGCCTGCGCCGGTTTGTGGAAGATTAAGGCTTATACGTCGCCGCTTCCGGTTTCCAACAAAAACACCCGCTGGCGAACCGGCGGGTGTCTTGATTTCAGGCAGCGGAGCCGATCAGTGCAGGATCTGGCTGAGGAACAGCTTCGTGCGCTCGTGCTGCGGATTGTCGAAGAACTGATCCGGTGAGTTCTGCTCGACGATCTGGCCCTGATCCATGAAGATGACGCGGTTGGCGACCTGGCGGGCAAAGCCCATTTCGTGAGTCACGCAGATCATGGTCATGCCTTCGGCGGCAAGGCTCACCATCGTATCCAGCACTTCCTTCACCATTTCCGGGTCGAGCGCCGAGGTCGGCTCATCGAACAGCATGACCTTCGGGTTCATGCAGAGCGCGCGCGCAATCGCCACGCGCTGCTGCTGGCCGCCGGAAAGCTGGCCCGGATATTTGTTGGCCTGTTCCGGGATCTTCACGCGGGCCAGATAATGCATGGCGATTTCTTCCGCCTGCTTCTTCGGCATCTTGCGCACCCAGATCGGCGCGAGCGTGCAGTTTTCCAGAATGGTCAGATGCGGGAAGAGGTTGAAGTGCTGGAACACCATGCCGACTTCGCGGCGCACCTCATCGATCTTCTTCAGATCATTGGTCAGCTCGATGCCATCGACGACGATCTTGCCCTTCTGGTGTTCTTCCAGACGGTTGATGCAGCGGATCATGGTCGACTTGCCCGAACCGGACGGCCCCGCCACGACGATGCGCTCGCCGCGCATCACCTTGAGGTTGATGTCGCGCAGCACGTGGAACTCGCCATACCATTTGTGCATGTTGGTGATTTCGATGGCGACATCGGTTTTGGAAACCTGCATTTTCGAACGATCGACGTCCACACCGATCTCGGATTGCGGGAGGGCGCTTTGTGCACTCATTTCCATTATTCCCTTTATTCTTATCGTTTATGACCCGTGTCGAGCCGTCGTTCCATGAATATAGAGTATCGCGACATGGCGAAACAGAAAATCCAGAAAACGAAGCCCGCAAAGATCAGACCCGTGGCAGGCGTCTGTGGAGAAGCCCAGTTTGCGTCGGAGAAGTTCTGGCGGACGATGCCCAGAAGGTCGAACATGCCGATGATGTAGACGAGGCTCGTATCCTTGAAGAGCCCGATGAAGGTGTTGACGATGCCCGGAATGACCAGCTTCAACGCCTGCGGCAGGATGATCAGGCCCGTCTTCTGCCAGTAGCTGAGGCCAAGCGCATCCGCGCCTTCATACTGCCCGCGCGGAATGGCCTGCAAACCGCCGCGCACCACTTCCGCCATATAGGCCGAGGCAAAAAGCGCCACGCCGATCAGCGCCCGCAGCAGCTTGTCGAAAGTCACGCCCGGCGGCAGGAACAGCGGCAGCATGACGCTGGCCATGAACAGCACCGTCACCAGCGGAACGCCGCGCACCATCTCGATGAAGATGATCGAGAATGTCTTGATGACCGGCAATCTCGACCGGCGCCCGAGCGCCAGCACGATGCCGAGCGGTAGCGAGACGGCGATGCCCACGAAGGAAAGGACCAGCGTGACCAGAAGGCCGCCCCAGAGCGGGGTTTCCACATAAGGGAGCTCGAACCAGCCGCCAACCAGCAGGAAGAAGGCCACGATCGGAAACACGAAGAAGAACAGGATCGCGTTGAGCCCCTTCTTCGGAACCTTCGGAATCAGAAGCGGCACCAGCAGCACGACGAAGATCAGCGCCGTCAGGTTGACGCGCCAGCGCTCGGAAATCGGATAGCGGCCATAGAGGAACTGCTCATATTTCGCATTCACGAAGGCCCAGCAGGCACCGGACCAGCCGTCGGGCTGCGTTCCCCCTTGTGCGACCGTCAGGCAGGCGGCGCGGCTGGTTCCCGTCCACGCTGCATTGATGAACAGCCATTCGAAGATGGGCGGCACAAACCAGACGACCAGAGCCAGCCCGAAAACGGTCAGCGCCGCATCGACCGGCGTTGCGAACAGGTTGACGCGCAGCCAGTGGGAAATGCCCTGCACGGAGCGCGGCGGCGCTTCACCATCCGCCATCTGCGTGCGGACATATTGGAGATCGGCGTTTTCCATTGTCATCTCTCCACCAGCGCCATCTTGGCATTGAACCAGTTCATCAGGCCGGAGACGATCAGGCTGATGCCCAGATAGATCACCATCCAGATTGCCACGACCTCGACCGATTGGCCGGTCTGGTTGAGGATCGTGCCGCCGACGGCGACAAGATCGGGATAGCCGATGGCAATGGCCAGCGACGAGTTCTTGATGAGGTTGAGATATTGGCTCGACAGCGGCGGAATGATGATGCGCAGCGCCTGCGGCACGATGATGAGCCGCATCGTCTGGCCGGAGCGCAGACCCACCGCATAAGCCGCCTCGGTCTGCCCCTTGTTGACGCCCAGAACACCGGCGCGAACGGTTTCGGCAATGAAGGACGCCGTATAGAAGGAGAGCGCCAGAAACAGGGCCAGAAATTCCGGCTTGACCTGTGCGCCGCCGGTCAGATTGAAGGTTCCAAGCTTCGGCAAATCGAACGAAACCGGAAAGCCGGTCGCGATCAGCGTCAAGAGCGGCAGTCCGATGATCAGGGCGGCCGATGCGCGTATCGTGTGGAAAGGCTGTCCCGTCGCCATCTGGCGGCGTTTTGCCCAGCGCGCAATGACGACCGATGCCACGATGGCGACCACAAGCGACACGGCTAGAAGCCATGCCCCCTCGCCCCATACCGGCTTCGGCATGAAGAAGCCGCGATTGTTGAGATAGGTGCCAAGCGGCAGTGCGAAACTGTCGCGCGCCTGCGGCAGGACCGACAGGACGCCGAAATACCAGAAGAAGATGACGAGCAGCGGCGGGATATTGCGGAAGACTTCCACATAGACCGTGCAGATCTTTCGGATCAGCCAGTTGCGCGAAAGCCGTCCGATACCGACCAGAAATCCGATGATCGACGCCGTGACGACACCGAGTGCCGCGACATAGAGCGTATTCAGAAGCCCGACCAGAAAGGCCCGGCCATAGGTTGAATCGCTGTTGTACTGAATGAGCGTCTGGCTGATGTCAAACCCGGCGCGCCCATTGAGGAAGCCGAAGCCGGACGCGATATTCGCGCGCTGCAGATTGGTGATCGTATTGCCCACGATCCAGTAGATTGCGGCAATGACCGCGCCAAAGACAATCACCTGATAAAAGATGCCGCGAACACGCGGATCGTACAGGAGCGAAGTTCCGCCGCTGTCCTGGCGACGTTCAGTTGCAGAATAGGAAGCCATATGTTTCCTGTGCCTCTCGGCTGGCGCCATCGTCCCCGAACAGAAAAAGCGGCCCGCATGGCGAGGCATTTTCTGAAAGCGTGGCATCGGATGCCGAACCGTTCGGTCCTGCTGTCGGCCTGTTCGGGCTCGTTTCGAGCCTGCGGCCTGCAAGACGCGGGTGAATTCCAAAGAGCAGCCTGCCAGCGACAAGACCCGAATGCAGGGTCGGCGGTAAACGGACAAACTGCGGAGTCGACAAATCCGGCGGATGCTGCTGCACCCGCCCGATAGTCAGTCTGAAGAGCAAGGCCCGTTAACGCACGGGGATGCCATATTGCAGGCCGCCCTTGTTCCATTGGGCGTTGAGGCCGCGTGCAATCTTGAGCGGGCTGCCGGAGCCGATATTGCGCTCGAAAATTTCACCGTAATTGCCGACGCCCTTGACGATCTTCACCACCCAGTCCTTGTCGAGGCCGAGATCGGTGCCGATCTTGGTGTCCGCTTCCACGCCGAGAAGACGCTTGATGTCCGGATTGTCGGACTTCTTCATCTCGTCGACATTGGCCTGCGTGATGCCGTATTCCTCGGCATTGAGCAGCGCATTGTGCGTCCAGCGGACGACATCCGCCCATTTGGCGTCGCCCTGGCGAACGGTCAGACCAAACGGCTCCTTGGAGATGATTTCCGGCAGGATGACGTGGTCATCCGGGTTGGCAAGCGCCAGACGAACCCCGTAGAGGCTGGACTGGTCGGTCGTATAGGCATCGCAACGGCCGGAATCATATGCGGCATTGGCTTCCTCGATCTTCTCGAAGACGACCGGATTGTACTCCATCTTGTTGGCGCGGAAATAGTCGGCCATGTTCAGCTCGGTCGTCGTGCCGGCCTGAACGCAGATGGATGCGCCGGAAAGCTGCAATGCGGAATTGATGCCCGACAGCTTCTTCGAATTGATCATGAAGCCCTGGCCGTCGAAATAGTTGATGCCGGCAAAATCGAGGCCGAGCGCGGTATCGCGGCTGATGGTCCAGGTCGTGTTGCGGATGAGGACATCCACTTCACCGGACTGAAGCGCCGTAAAACGCTCCTTGGCGTTCAGCGGGGTGAACTTCACCTTGGTCGGATCGCCGAAAATCGCAGACGCCACGGCGCGGCAATAATCCACGTCGAAGCCGGACCACTCCCCCTTGTCGTTCGGCGAAGCAAAGCCCAGCAGGCCCGTATTCACGCCGCATTGCAGAAAACCTTTCGCCTTCACATCCGAAAGCGTGTCTGCGGATGCTCCCGAAGCGACGCCAAACAGCGCCGCCGCACCCAATACACCCGTCATAAGAGTTTTTTTCATCTGGCCTGCAACCTTTTTTGTTCCCTGGAGAGCGCGGAGCCGTCGGCCCGCAGCGCCTCTTGTTGCTTTGTTTTTGCATAAACCCGTTGGAAAAGCCGCGTGACCTCCCAAGCCCATGCCGTACAGCAGGCTGCCCCTCGCCCGAGACCTTGAAGCCGGTCTTCGATTGTTTTTTGAGCACAGTGACAACCTGTCGCCTTCACACGTCTTATCGAAGGCGAATTTTTGCCTTTGGTCAAGGCTTTAACGCAGCCCGGCAAACAGGCTTTTCCAAAGGATGAGGGAGAAATATTCAAAAATTTACACGGTTTCCCGATTTCTGGGTAGCGATTATCTTTCGCGCCGCCTATGGGACGGACCAGGCGGGAAAATGAATATAATTCAATTAATACAATGATTTACGCCATACTACCATACCAGATATGTACAGCTGAAGACAACCGTTGATGGAAATCAAATGCGGGGCATAGCGCTTTCTTCATCCAAAGAAAAAATAATATTTCGCGTCGCCATGTAGCGGGCGACCCACCATGTCACCACGATACCGATGGTCAGCCCCGCAACCACGTCGGTCGGATAATGCGCGCCGGCGGCAAGCCTGCTGATGCCGAAGAGAAGGCCGATGAGGACTGTCAGGATGCGCCAGCGCGGCAGGAATATCCACAGCGAGACCATCATGATGCCCGCCATCATGGAATGGCCGGACGGGAAGCTTTCATAAAGGAACTCGCCCTTGAAGGGCGAGAACGAAGCCGCGCCCACCGCATCGAGGAGAAACGGACGCGCACGGCCTATGGCAAGCTTGCCGATTTCGACCGGGATGCTTGCGACAACGATCGAGGTCAGCACGAGCGTCGCCCAGCCATGCAGCGTCACGCACCATGATCGGGCACGGGCGCGCAATTGCGGCGAGAGCAATATCGCGGTGACGAGCCAGACGAGCAGGCCGATTGCCAGCCAGACCACGGTGCGAATCGCATCCGTCACCGTGCGCAGGAATTCCATGATGAAACTGGTGCTCTTAGCCGTGACGCGAACGATATCGGCATCCCACAGATGCAGCACCAGAAGGACGAATGGCAAAAGCACGACGATTGCCGTCATTTCCAGCGTCCAGGAGGATGGCGCGCCCTTGCAGGCCGGGCGCAGGAGCGCCCGCAGGAGTTCCAGCGCGGCGCGAAAGGGATAAAGAAGAATGCTTCCCGTATTTGACGCCGCCATAATGGAAATATCCCTTCACAAACATCCCGGATCGCGCGAGGTTGCATCCGGCACGCGCGCATCCTATCCAATTATTCAAAGTTTTCGCCGCAAACGGAATCGCAGATCTTTTTGCCGCAGCCGACCTTGGCGCGACCGGGCAAAATCCCCTCTTTCGAGAAGCGGCGGACGAGAATCAGTGGGATAGCATGCAACATGATCTGGAGGCATTTTCGTGACTAAGCAGCAGGGCAAGACGCAGCAGGGGGAGCTGGGCATGAACACACGGCTCGCTCACGACGGTTATCAGCCGCGCGATTATCATGGTTTCGTCAATCCGCCGGTTGTGCGCGCCTCGACCGTGCTTTTCCCGGATGCGGAAACGATGGCGACCGGCAACCAGAAATACACCTATGGCACGCGCGGCACGCCGACCAGCGATGCGCTTTGCAAGGCCATCGATGCGCTGGAAGGCTCTGCGGGAACGGTCTGCGTGCCGTCCGGGCTTGCGGCGGTCACGGTTCCGCTGCTCGCCTTCCTGTCGCCGGGCGATCATGCGCTGTTCGTCGATTCGATCTATAATCCCACCCGCCATTTTGCCGATACGATCCTCAAGCGCATGGGCGTGGAGGTGGAATATTACGATCCCGAGATCGGCTCCGGCATCGCGGCGCTGATGCGCCCGAACACCAGGGTCGTGTTCACGGAATCGCCAGCGTCGAACACATTCGAGATGCAGGATATTCCGGCCATTGCCGAAGAAGCGCACAAGGGTGGCGCCATCGTCATGATGGACAATACCTGGGCGACGCCGCTTTACTTCAGGGCGCTCGATTTCGGCGTGGATATTTCCATCCATGCCGCGACCAAATATCCGTCCGGCCACGCCGATATTCTGTTCGGCACGGTTTCGGCCAATGAAAAATGCTGGCCGCAGCTTCTGGAAACGCACGGCACGCTTGGCCTGTGCACCTCGGCTGACGACACATACCAGATCCTGCGCGGCCTGCGCACCATGGGCGTGCGGCTGGAGCATCACCGCAAAAGCGCGCTGGAAATCGCCCGCTGGCTGGAAAGCCATCCGGCCGTCGGCCGCGTTCTGCATCCGGCACTGGAAAGCCATCCGGGCCATGCAATCTGGAAGCGGGATTTCTCCGGCTCGTCGGGCATTTTCTCCATCGTGCTCGCAGGCGGCGGGCAGAAGGAAGCCCATGCCTTCCTCGATGCGCTGGAGATTTTCGGCCTTGGCTATTCCTGGGGCGGTTATGAGAGCCTCGCGGTCCATGTCCGCCTCGATGACCGGACCGTCGCCAAGGGCGACTATCCCGGACCTGTGATCCGGCTCCAGATCGGCCTGGAAGACGTGGCGGACCTGATCGCCGACCTCGAAAAAGGCTTTGCCGCAATCTGAGAGCCTGTTCCAAAAGTCGCCCTGTGTGGCTGCAAATGGCAATTTTTTGCGTTCCGGTGCTCATGTAGCTTTCTCAGACGCATAGTCTTATCCGAAAAGTCTGCAACTTTTCGGGACTATGCTTGGAAGTACGTTGCGCTCCGGTACTCGAAAATCACCATTTTCGCACACACATGCCGCTTTTTGATTCAGGCTCTGAAGACCTTTACTTTCGGCATGGTCCGGCCGGCCCCGTTTCACGCAGGCCGGATCATGTTATAATTAGAAAATACTAATAATAATATTGCCGCCAATATTTAAGCCCCATGGAAGTAATTATTAATATAATCGAAATAGCTACACTGTTTCGATCACGGTAAAGACTGGAATTCATGGGGAACGGCCTTGTCTTTGACGCCAGTAAAAAACTTCATCAATCGCAGATTATGCGCATCTGTCCTCGCTCTCCTTCTGGTGGCGGTTGCATCCGTCGCACATGCCCAGCAAACGCCCCGGCCCGTGCAGGTGGGCGTCTATGTCAGCGAGCCATTCGTCAACAAGCAGGGCGATGCCTATTCCGGCATGGCGATCGATATCTGGCAGGATATTGCCGCGCGCATGAACCTGGCCTCGCAATATGTGGAGTATCCCAACTATGCCGAACTGGTGAAAGCCGTTTCGGAAAACAAGGTGGATGCCGCCGTCACCAACCTGACGATCACGGAACAGCGCGCCCAGATCGTGGATTTCACCCATCCCTGGTTCGATGCGGGCCTGCGCATCATGGTGCACACACAGGCCGGAACCGGCTGGGACGACCTTATCAACCGTCTCGACGATGCCGGGCATCTGGTGACTTATGCCTGGATTCTGGGCATTCTCCTTGCCTCCACCATTGTGCTGACCATTTTCGACAGACGGTTCGACGAGGCTTTTCCGAAGCGCTGGCGCGAGGGGCTGGCGGAGAACTTCTATCACGTCGTCTCGATTGCCACCTCAGGCAAGACCTCGCGCAAGAACCTGTTCGGCTGGATGGGGCGCATCTGGCAGACATTCTGGATGGTGTTCGGCATTGCGATCATCGCCTACCTGACCTCGTCGATCACAAGCGTCATGACCGCCGCGCATATCAGCAACAACATTTCGAACCTGTCCGACCTGCAAGGAAAATCCGTCGGCGTGCGCGCGGGCAGCGTCGCCGAACAGTTCCTGAAATCCCGCTCCATCGCGACGGTTCCCTTCGACCATATGCCGGAAGCCGTCGGCGCGCTCGTCAATGATGAGATTGCAGCCATCGTCGGCGATGGGCCGGTTCTGGAATATTATGCCCACCAGCACGCCGACCAGCCGGTCGATCTGGTCGGCAATATATTCAGCCCCGATAAATATGGCTTTGCCTTTCCACGCCAGAGCGAGCTTGTCAAACCCGCCTCGGTCGCCATTCTCAGCGCGCACGAGGATGAAGAGATCGCCCGGCTGAAAGCCAGATATTTCGGCCCCGAAAACTGATGCGCCAGACGCGGAAAAGATGAAAAAAGGCGGCCACCGGTCGCCTTTTTATCTGCGTATGATTCTACCGGCCCGCCACGATGGACGAGATGATGCCGGTGGCGATGCCGATCAGCATATAATCATTGTTGACCTTGACCCAGTGATAGCCGCGTGGCGGCTTGCGCAGCCGGTAGCTCGAATAGTTGTTTACCACATGACCGCGATAGTTCGGCGGCAGGCGATTGCCCTTCTTCCAGCTCTGGTGACGGCGATTGTCATATTTGCGCGCGTCATATTTCGGGCCGCCCTTGTGCATCTGGCCATGCGACGGCTTGCCCTGATGCGCGGGATAGGGCTGCGCCATCGCAGCCGACGCCGCAAGAAGGGAAAAGGCGGTAAGCGCAATAACGATCGGCTTCATATCGACTTCCTTTGTCATGTTCGATGCGGCAACAATGCGCCCGCCCATATGAATGCCAAGTGAATGCTCCCATTAAATAATTGTAATGCTTTCAGCGCCATAGCCGGAAACGGCGCACATGCATTTCCCCTCGGGCTAAAATGCGCTAGGAAGAGCCGAATTTCCCCGAAGCCGGGCAATGCCAGAGGACGAGATCATGATGAACTGGGTATTCATTCTGCAAGGCGTTATCGCAGTCGGCCTGGCTGTGCTTGCCGTTGCGGTCATCCTGCGTCACCGCCGTCACTGACGCTGTCCCGGCCCTGCGATATTTTTGCAGAATTGGGCCGGGGTCGACGCAACCGAATTTGGAACCAATCGTTTAAGCCTTATCGCACATTACCAGGGAGAGGAGACAGGGATGAGGAAAGTAGCACTTGGACTGGTGGCCTTGCTCGCGGTCACCGGTTGTACGACGACGGAAAAGGACCTTTCCATCGGCACAGGCGCCGGCGCCATCATCGGCGGCATCGCAGGCGGTGGACGCGGCGCGCTGATCGGCGCGGGTGCGGGCGCCTTGGGTGGCCTGCTCGTGCGTGAGCTGCGCAACGGCAATTGCCAATATCGCGATCGCCATGGCCGCATCTATGTGGCCCGTTGCAGGCGATAGCCCCGGATGAAGCCTGAAGAAAGCGCCGGTTCTCCGGCGCTTTTTCGTGTTCGCCCCCTCGCCCGGCCTGCCCCGGCTGGAACCTTCATTCGCCGATTTCGTTTTGGAAGCAATAGGGACAATTCAGGGAGAACTCCGATGAAGCTTGCTCTCAAAGCCGCCCTCGTAGCCTTGGGCGTATTTGCGGCGGGCGCGGCGCAGGCAGCGAACGCCATATCCACCGCCAACCTCAACATCCGCACCGGCCCCGGCACGCGCTATGCTACGCTGGGCTCTATTCCCAGCGGCGCGCCCGTCACCGTGCGCGGCTGCACATCCGGCTATGGCTGGTGCCAGGTCAGCTATGGCCCAACCTTCGGCTGGGCATCGTCGCGTTATCTGGCATTCCGGGAGGGCGGATCCCGCGGTTATTCCGATGATTTCGGCCGCAACGCCGCGCTGATCGGCATTCCGCTGATCGCTGGCGTTGCGATTGGCGCCGCACTCAACGACCGTGACGATCACTGGCGTCGCGACCGGTACTACCGGCACCGGCACTGGAACCGCGGTGGATGGCGCGACCGCCCCGGCTATTATCGGCCACGGGTCCATATGAGACACCGTGTTCCGGATGGTCCGCACGGACAGTAATCGCCGAAAACCCAAAACGCCGCGGAATGTTTCGCGGCGTTCTTTCATTTTCCTCTTCAGGGCATATTTCGATCCGACTGACCGTCAATCGGGCCCCGCCATATCCAGGCCAGACGCTGGCAATCATCATGAAGGACGGGAAGAGTTACACCGAAAACAGGGTGCGCGTTTCCGGCAGCAGGCGCAGGCGGTGTCCCGCAGAAAAGCCCCCGCGCCGATTTGGCGAGGGCCCATCTGGCGTTTTATTCCACTTCCAGCACGTCGCCGGTGCGACGGTCGATAACCACGCGCATATCGTCGCCGCGCCTGTCTGCGCCGCGCACGACGATTACGTTTCTGCGCCGAGACACGTCGTCAACGTCACGCATTCCTTCCCGATAGGCTATGCGCGCGGCCTGTCTCTCGCTGATTTCATGGCGGCGCATCGGCCTGTGATCGCGATCCCCGTCCGGGTTGACCTGAATGCCGTTCGGACCAATCTCGATGCTTTGCGCATTTGCGGGAGCAACTGAAATCAGCGACGCCAACACGACCGCCGCAATTGCAGAAAACTTGTACATGGCCTTCATCCACCTTTGCTTCGCGCCCCGCCGTGGGGATTAACCAACAGTCCCCCTGACGGTTCCTCCGGCAGCGGTCAACTCACTTAACGGCGCGAATTTCTCGTGATTGAGTGCGGGCGGGACGACAGCAATGCCCTGATTGCCACGTCAAGCTCTGGGGGAATTCTATTCGTTGCAGCAAATGGAACAGCAGTGAAACTCAAAGAGGATCACGCCCGGACATAGGGCTGCCATTTCTTCAGCTTGCCTGTTTCCGCTTCAGAGCCCGCCTTGGCAACTCACCAGCCGGCCGAGGCGGATAGGGTTTTAGATTTTTGGGCAGTGGCCATGAATTAACCTTCGGGAGCGCACTTTTCACACCTTGCTGATGAAGGTAAAGGCCAGCCGTCAAGTATGCATCCTCCAATGCGCCGTGCCGTGGCCCTACCCGCGACAATCCTATTCTGGCCAGGCAATCATCAAGCCGGGCAGATTGGCCCAACCAAATTTCCCTTGAACGCTCCATGGTGCAGAACACCGGATGCGGCAGCATTTCCACTTCCGCCTTGCGAAACTCCCTTTGAACATACCGCATGTCGAATTCGGCATTGTGCGCCACAATCTCGTCAGCCCAGTCGAACCATTGGCGCAACGGCACTGCGAGATCAGCGAACAAATCCTGATATCTCGTCATCCAGTTATCGTATCCGTGAACAGCCTCGGCCTGCGGATGACTGTCTTTCCGTGGATCAAATATCAGATAGAGAGATTGGCGAAGGAGCTCGTGTCCTTCAATCTTGACCGCTCCGATCGTCACGATCCTGTCATACGGGAATAGCCCCGTCGTTTCCGTATCGATGACGATCACTCTTTTCTTGCGCGTATGAACCGCTGGATTTGATAAGTCGTCCATGCCTGCCCCCTAATTTCGGGAATGAAGCATATTTCAGGTTGCAAGATCGTGTAGCTTTTCGCCGCACCACAAGAATAGCGCAGCGAAATGAGACGAGCATTGAAGAGATGAATGATGCGGTGATCTTGAAAATGGGGTGATCTTGAAAATGGAACGAGGCGAAAAGTGAACAGTTCTGTAAACCACCCACAAAAACCCTGTAAACCGGTCAGGTTCCAAAACTAACTAAGTGATTGAAAAATGGCGATCCCGACAGGATTCGAACCTGTGACCATCGGCTTAGAAGGCCGGTGCTCTATCCAGCTGAGCTACGGGACCTCGCCTTTCGAAAAAGTCGAAGATATTTCAATGAAAGCAGGGCTTTGCCAGCAAAGCCCCGCCGAATTACCGCTGAACCGGGCCTGACGCAAGTGTCAGGCCGGACAGTCGGCTCAATGCGTCCAGGGCATCGTCCGGTCGAAGCGGAAATTGTCCGAATAGGAAACCTTGCGGCGCTTCGGCTCGTTCGGCTCGATCACGCGATAGGCGATGCCGTTGCGCGTTGCATAGGCGATGGCTTCTTCCTGCGTGGCGAAGAACAGGCGAATCTGGCTCTTCATGTCGCCGGAAGAGGTGTAGCCCATCAAAGGCTCGACCATGCGCGGGCTTTCCGGCTCATATTCCAGAAGCCACTGGTCTGTTTTAGCCTGACCGGACTGCATTGCAGTCTTCGCTGGACGATAAATACGTGCAACCATTTGAAGAACCCTGAATTGCTCTCTTGCCCCATGCGGGAGCTGAAAATCCACCAAGCCAATAGTTTACACGTGAATGCATGTCAACGCGATAAAGGCGCACGCCACAGCCCGTGCCGGTGCGTTCCCATATCGTTCAAATCAAATTCCGGGGAAGATGGTCGGAGCGGCAGGATTCGAACCTGCGACCCCCTGATCCCAAATCAGGTGCGCTACCAGACTGCGCTACGCTCCGTCGCTTTCAAGCGGTGCGGCTTCACTAGATAATCGAAAGAAATAAAGCAAGAGGCAAATTTGCCAGTTCGTGTTTTTCTCTTCAATAAAAACAGGATGGCGTATTTTGTGGTCATCCGGTCCTGCGGAACCAAATCGCAAGTGCCCGCGTTCTCACTTCACCACCAACCAGCTGGAGGCTGAATGTGAACAGAAACGGGCTTTATCTGATTATTGGCGCGCTGATTGTCGTGGCTGCGGGACTTGCGGTCTATGTCTATCGCGAAGAAACCAAACCCGCCGGCATCGAGATGAAAATCGGAGAAGACGGCGTTTCCATTCAGGAAAACTGAGATCGAAACGAAGTTATAAACATATAAACCGATTAAGATTTCAAACGCTTACGCTTTGTGATGCAGCATTTTCGGCGCCGTTATGTTATTTGGGGCACCAGATAAAACGGAGGATCGAAATGGGTATCCAGACTGTTTCCGACGAGCTTTATCGTCGTCATGAACGCGAATGGGCGGAGCTGCGCAACGCAGTTGAGGCAAGCGAAGCCAACCAACGGCAGCAGGAAAAGGCTTCAGGCCAGACCGCCTGCGAGGACAAGACGTCTGGGCACGGTTAAGTCTCTACCGATGAACCTTGAAACGCCGCGAAAGCGGCGTTTTTTGTTTGTGTTTTCCCGCCCTATCCGGGCCGCAGCGGTAACCAAATGCGAAGGAACAACTGGTAGCGTCTCTCCATCGCGATTCGAACAGGAGACAGACGATGGCTGCACGCAAACGCACCACCCGCTCGCCCAGGCGCTCCACAAAGCGTTCGGCCAAGTCTTCCGGCTCGTCCACTCCCGTGCTCGCGCTGGCCGTAATTCTGGGGCTCGGCGCTTTCAGCCTGTGGGCGACCGCCCAGCACAAGAGCCCGCAGGCCGCGATAACCGCCCTGTTCCAGCGTCCCGCTGCCCGGCCCGACACGCCTGCGGCCAGAACCGAACCAAAGGCGACAGTCACCGGCAAGGCGTCTGAAACCAGATCGCCATCGAAGGATTATGGCGCGGCGGTCGGCCCTGTGCCGCGTCCGTCGGCGCCCGTCGCAGCCCCGCAAAAGCCGGTGCAGCAGGCGGCAATCCAGCCCCGCCCCACAAATCAGGTTTCGGCAAATCAGGTCGTCGCATCCGCAGCCACCGCCACGCCGCGCGCAATGCCGCCGCGCGGCGTCAACACACCGGCAAGCTCGCCTTCGGTGATCTACGCCAGGACACGGCTCACCATCCACAAGAATGCCTGGGACAAGTCCCCCTCCATCGGCGTGGTGGAAAAGGGCCGCGAGATGCGGTCCTATGGCAAGACCGGGCGCTGGCATCGCGTGATCGTCCCCAAGACCAACATGATCGGCTGGGTGCATGAAGACCAGCTTGTCGGCGGACGCAACAAGCCGGACAGCGCCAGCCTGATCACCGGCTCCATTGCCAAAAAGCCGCAAACAGCGACCATGACGCCGCCCAAACAGGCTCCGCATCCGGCGCATTCACGCATGGAGCCGCCGAAAGCTGTCGGCCAGAAAAATTAATCCTGCCCACGCGCCATGGCTTCCAGCTGCCGGTCGCCCGGCAGATAGTCGAACCCCGCCTCGACAAGCGATGAACTGTCCGCGACCAGATCGCCATAAAGCTGGTCGTAAAGGCCGCTTTTGCCTGCCGCGGACAGCAGGAACCGCATGAAGACCGGCGGAACGGGCAGAAGGCGCGGCGGCTTTCCAAGGGCGGCGCGCAGCTTTGTGACAAGCTCTCTTGTGGAGCGCGGCTGCGGCTCGGCAAGATGGAAGACGCACCCGGCAACCTTTTCCTCCGGCGCAAGGCTCAAGAATGCCAGCGCACGGGCGACATTTTCCAGCGACACGAAACTGCGCCGGTTATGCGCCAGGCCGAAAGGCAGCGGCAATCCGCTGTCGCAAAGCTTTATCAAGGCTTTGAGGTTCGCCCGCGCTCCGGGACCATAGACCAGAACCGGGCGGGCGATGACGATCTCGATCCCGCTTAATTCCCGCAGATCAGTTTCCGCCCTTGCCTTGGCGCGCCCATAATCGTCGCGCGGCTTCAGCGGCATGTCCGGGGTCAACGGCGATGGATTGCCGGCAATCGTGTAGATCGTGGAGACGAAAACGAAGCGCCTGACACCGGCAGCCTTTGCCCTGACGGCAAGCTCCACCGCCAGCCGATGGTTGACGGCATCGAATGTCGCCGCATCGGGCCGTTCCGCGCCGGTGCGATGGGCAAGGGCCGCACAATGGACAAGCGTTTCCACGCCGGAAAAATCCGGATCGGACAGTTCATTGCGCGACAGGGGCAGAACCTCATGCCCCTCCCCGGCCAGCATTGTCGTGAGGGCGCTGCCGACAAAGCCACCCGCCCCGGTGACGGCGATCTTCATGCTCAGCGTTCCGGCTGGTCGCCGCCCGCCAGAACCTGCGCGGCAAGCGTGCGTGTGATGCGGCTTTTCTGTTCGAGCGCCGCCCGGTCGAGCTTGTCGACGATCTGGATCGCGGACAGAAGCGAGCGTTCGATCCGGCTTACCAGATAGGCGACGACATGCGGCTCGACGCTCACCTGCCGGTCCGCGAACAGCTTGTGGATGACGCCGGAGAGCAGCCGGTCGTCCGGTTCGGCAATTTCCACCACGGTCGCGGCCTTGAGGCGCGAGGCAAGATCGGGAAGCTTCACGTTCCAGTTGGCGGGCCACAGGCGGGAGGTCATGAGCAGAGACGGCCCCAGCCCCTGCGCCGCATTCTGCCGGACAGAGTTGATGAGATGGAAAAGCCCGGTTTCATCGAAGGGCGCGGCGCCGATATCGTCGATCAGCACCGGATATTCGGCGGCGGCGTTGACGGCTTCCTCGCTGATATTCGCAGGGTCGACCAGAAGCGCGCCCGTCCCGGCGCGCCAGATTTCCGCCAGATGCGTCTTGCCCGATCCGGTCGGCCCGGCCAGGATCGTGACCGGCGACAGCCAGTTCGGCCAGCGATCGATGAGATCGACGGCGGCCCGGTTGGAATCCGTCACGATCAGGTCTTCCCGATGATAACCGGGCTGATGCTCAAGATTCAACGGAATCTGGCGCGGTGCCTCACGCATCGCGGCCTCCTGCAAATCTTGCCCGGTTACGACCCAATCTCATTTCTCTGTGCCCGCATTCTCGCCTGCCTCGATCAGCGGCCCGGCATCGGGGTTGGACTGACGGAAGGCAGGATCATACATCGGTGAATGGAGATAGCTATTCAATGCGAAGCGCACAAGCACCCCGACCGCGGCTGCGGCAGGCACGGCCACCAGCATTCCGGTGAAGCCGAAAAGCGAGCCGAAGGCAAAAAGGGCAAACATGAGCCAGACCGGATGCAGCCCCACGGATGAGCCGACGAGCTTCGGCTGGAGGATGTTTCCCTCCACGAACTGGCCAAGGAAAAACACACCCGCGACAGTGCAGATCATGATCCAGTCCGGCCAGAACTGGACCAGCGCCACGCCAAGGGCGAGCGCCAGGCCGACAAAGGAGCCGATATAGGGAATAAAGCTGATGAGACCGGCGAAAAAGCCGATCAGCAGGCCGAAATTGAGCCCCGTCAGGGTGAGGCCGATGGCATAATAGGTTCCCAGAATGAGGCAGAGCGTGCCCTGCCCGCGAATGAAACCGGCGACGGCGGCATTCATCTCGCGCGCGATGCGGCGCACGGTATGGAGTTGGTGGCGCGGCACCCATGAATCGATGCTGGAAACCATGCGGTCCCAGTCCAGCAGCATGTAGAACGCAACCACCGGCGTAACGACGAAAAGACCCGCAATATCGATCAGCGATTTCCCCGAATTCCACAGGGACTGGAGCAGTGTCGAGAGAAAACCGGCGCCCTGCTGCAGCAGGGAACTCAGGTTCTGCTGGATGACGGCATTGTCAATGCCGATATATTTCTTCAGCCATTGCGAATCCTTGTTCGCCAGCAGCGATTGCAGCTGGGTGATATATTCGGGGATCTTGGCGATGAAATCCGCAAGCTGCGTTGCGAGGACCGGCACCACGATCATCAGGCCGAGAATCAGCGCCATCAGGAAGATGAGCAGGATGACGACCGTGGCGGCAAACCGCGACAGGCCAAAGCGTTCCAGCCTGTCGGCGACAGGATCGAGAAAATAGGCCAGCGCCATGCCGGCGACGAAGGGCAGCAGGACCGAACTGAAGACAATGAGAAACAGGATGAAGACCGCAACCGTTCCCAGCCAGAACATGGCCTGGCGACGCACCGCAGAGCCGGTCAGCGCGGCGACTTCCACATTGACCTGAATGTCGCCCTTGTGAACCGCCCCCTCCGATGGATGGATCGTTCGGCTGGCGGCGGTGCGCGTGGGTGTCGGTTTCCTGGCCATGGGCATCCGTTTTCTGGTGTGGTGGATTTGAATCCGAAATTCGTAAACAAAGCTCGCTCCAGAGTGCGGCGAATTTCGGATTCGCCGCACCCGGAGACCTGTTGGTTGGAGCCAGCCCTGTTAGCAGGCCCTGATAGCAGGCCCTGATAGCAAGATGGCGTTACAGATGTCTTATTGCGGTCCGGAACAAGTTCATTCGTCACTACAAACTAGAACGCCCGGCGCGGATTGCAATGTCCGTGCGAAAAGCAAACGGGCATGCAACCTTCTATCGCAAGACAATCGATCCATCATGATTCCAGGCCGAATCCTGTCCGGTTTCGCTCTTTTCGGGCTTTCTGCCCTTGCAGGCGGCGCCGTCTCGTGTCATTGCGCGCACATTCTCTGTTTATCGCATTTTCCCAAGCAAAACCGTTATAACGCTTTTGCCGAAAATGTATTAAACAGCTGCGTGGACAAGCACAGGAGCAGGCCATGACCATGGAAAACAAGCCCGCCGAAAAGCCCATCGCCCAAAATGGCCTGACCTATGCGCAGGCCGGCGTCGACATCGATGCCGGCAACCTGATGGTTGAAAAGATCAAGCCGCTCGTGCGCTCCACCCGCCGCCCCGGCGCGGATGGCGAAATCGGCGGCTTCGGCGGCCTGTTCGATCTCAAGGCCGCAGGCTTCAGGGACCCGGTGCTCGTTGCCGCCAATGATGGCGTCGGCACCAAGCTGAAGATCGCCATCGATGCCGACAAGCACGACACGGTGGGCATCGATCTCGTTGCCATGTGCGTCAACGATCTCGTGGTGCAGGGTGCCGAACCGCTCTTCTTCCTCGATTATTTCGCCACCGGAAAGCTTTCGCCGGATCAGGGCGTCGATATCGTTGCGGGCATTGCCGAAGGATGCAGGCAGGCCGGTTGCGCGCTGATCGGCGGCGAAACCGCTGAAATGCCCGGCATGTACCGCGACGGCGATTATGATCTTGCCGGTTTCGCGGTTGGCGCGGCTGAGCGCGACCGCCTGCTGCCGCGCGGCGATGTGGCCGAAGGCGATGTCATTCTGGGACTTGCCTCGTCCGGTGTTCATTCCAACGGATTTTCGCTGGTGCGCCGCATCGTCGAAGTTTCCGGCCTCGGCTGGAAATCCGATGCACCGTTCCAGCCGGGCGCGACGCTCGGTGAAGCGCTGCTCACCCCGACGCGCATTTATGTGAAGCCGCTTCTGGCCGCGATCCGCGCTTCGGACGGCATCAAGGCGCTGGCGCATATCACCGGCGGCGGTTTCCCGGACAATATTCCGCGCGTCCTGCCGGAAGGTCTTGCCGCCGAGATCGACCTTGCGTCCATTTCCGTTCCGCCGGTCTTCTCCTGGCTTGCCAAAACGGGCGGCGTCGAGCCGAACGAAATGCTGCGCACCTTCAATTGCGGCATCGGCATGATTGCCGTCGTCAAGCCTGAAAAGGTCGAGGAAGTCGTGGCCGCCCTTGCCGCCGAAGGCGAAACGGTCGTGACGCTTGGCCGAATGGTGAAGCGCGAGAAGGACGGCGTCGTCTACACGGGCACGCTTTCGCTATGAGCCGCAAAAGGGTCGTCATCTTCATTTCGGGCGGCGGCTCCAATATGGAGGCGCTGATCCGCGCCGCTGAAGCCGCCGATTTTCCGGCGGAAGTGGTGGCGGTCTTTTCCGACAAGGCGGAAGCCGGAGGCCTTGCCAGGGCGCAAGGCGCAGGCATTGCCACGCAGGTTTTCAGGCGCAAGGATTACGCCTCGAAGGATGCGCATGAAGATGCCATTCTGGAGGCGCTCGCCGCCTTGAAGCCGGATATCATCTGCCTTGCCGGTTACATGCGCCTTCTGTCGGGCCGCTTCATTGCCCCCTATGAGGGCCGCATTCTCAATATTCACCCTTCCCTGCTGCCGCTGTTCCCCGGACTGCATACCCATCAGCGGGCACTCGATGCCGGCATGAAAGTCGCTGGCTGCACCGTTCATCTGGTGACGGAAGGCATGGATGAAGGCCCGATCCTGGCGCAGGCGGCGGTGCCGGTGCATGATGGCGATGATGCGCAAACACTTGCGGCCCGCGTTCTGAAAGCCGAACATAAACTCTATGCGCTCGCCCTTCGCAAATTTGCCGGTCAACAGACAGAACCGGCTGACGGCATGGTCGTCAGCGCCTGACCGTTCCATCTGCGGCCAATTCATCACAGCCGAAGTTTTTTGTTAATAAAACTTTAATTTCCCGCAAAAAGCTCTAATTCCCATTCGTAACGGAACTTGCTTCGGCAAATCTCGTTAGGAGACGTGTAAGCGTTTCTTTCAATATGTGTTTCAGAAGAGGACAAGAACATGTCTCTCCGTTTTTCGACTTCCTTCCTTTCGGCAATGGCCGTGATTTCCGGCATTGCGGTCACGGCTCCAGCCATTGCGGCCGACTTCGTAGCTCCTCCCGCTTCGGGTCGCACCCAGCCGCGTTCGGAAGTCGGTATGCTGTCCTGCGATATTTCTCCTGCCATCGGCGTCATCATCGGCAGCCAGCAGGAGATGGACTGCATCTTCAAACCCACCCATGGCCGTGGCCCGCTTGAACATTACACCGGGACGATTACCAAGCTTGGGGTCGATGTCGGCTTCATCAAGGGCGGCCGCCTTGTCTGGGCCGTATGGGCTCCGACCGTTCGCCCCGAGGGTGCCCTTCAAGGCGGCTATGTCGGCGCGTCCGCCAATGCAGCCATCGGCGTCGGCTTCGGCACCAACATCCTGACCGGCGGTTCATGGAAGACGATTTCGCTCCAGCCGATTTCGCTTCAGGGCCAGCGCGGCCTTAATGCTGCTGTGGGTATTTCGGGGCTCAGACTGCGTTACGCCGGCTGACAAGCAGCGCGAATTAACAACGCCGCGGCGCATATATATTCTATATATGCGCCGCGGCGTTGTTGGATAAATATTTATGCGTTTATCTTGCGAATCCAGATCTTGGTATCGTGCACGGCAAGCCCGCCATAGGGGGCGGCGGGTTCGGCGCCGATCAGGATGTTGATCCCCTCGCCGCGCTCGAATGCTGTGTTCGGGAAAATGCCTTCCGATACGACGACCCCGCGTTTTTGCCCGGCGCGCAGAACTGCATGAAGCACCAGTTCGCCACGATGATTGCCGATCTCGATCCGCTCGCCATCCTCGATGCCAAGCTCCGCCGCATCGTCGGGATGGATCAGCAGTTCGGGCCGGATTTCCCTGGCAAGCGAGGTTGGCGTTTCGGCAAAGGTGGAATTCAGGAAATTATGCGCCGGTGAGGTGGTCATGCGGAAGGGATGCTCCGCATCCGCCGTTTCGATCACGTCCCAATGGTCCGGAAATTCCGGTATCGACCGGTAGGCTCCCTGAAGCCCCATGACTTCCGGCGGCCTGTTCGGCGACGGGCTTCCCGTCCAGTCGGGTCGGAAGCGGAACTTCCCATCCGGCCATTTGAAGCCGTTGATATAATGCGCCTCTTCAAACGGCGGCTGGAGATCGACAAAGCGCCTTTCCTTCAATTCGTCGAATGGCGGCAGGTCGCTATTGGCGTTCATATTGTCGATCAGCCTGCGCTCATCCAGATCGAAGCCGGGCAGATGGCCGACACCGAGACGTTTGGCAAGCTCGTTGATGACGAAGATGTTGGGACGCGCCTCTGCCAAAGGCTCGATCAGCTTCGGTCCCAGAACCACATGCTGCTGTCCGCCGCCGCGATAGATATCGTCATGCTCGAGGAATGTCGTGGCGGGCAGGACGACATCGGCCATCTTCGCCGTATCGGTCATGAACTGCTCGTGCACGGCGACGAACAGATCCTCGCGCGCAAAACCCTTGCGCACCAGCCGCTGCTCCGGCGTCACATTCATCGGATTGGTGTTCTGGATCAGCATGGCCATGACGGGCGGTCCGCCATAAAGCGCTTGCCGGTCGCCGGTCAGGATGCGGCCGATCTTCGACTGGTCGAGAAAGCGCAGACCGACATCCTGCATGGCGCGGCCCTCGATCTCGCGCTTGTCCATCCTGAAAATGCCGGAATTGGAATGGAACGCCCCGCCGCCTTCATAGCGGAAAGCGCCGGTGACGCAGGCAATCGAGGCGGCGGCATGCATGTTGACCGCGCCGTTGCGCTGACGGGTGAAACCATAGCCGAGGCGAAAATAGGTGCGTCTGGTCTTGCCGACGAGATGGGCGAAGGCCTCGATCTCTTCCACAGTCAGGCCGGTGATTGCGGCGGCCCATTGCGGCGTGCGGGTCTGAAGATGCGCCTCCAGCCCCTTCGGATCGTCGGTATAGCGCTCCAGATAATCCCGGTCGGCCAAACCGTCGCGGAAAAGCACATGCATGACCGCACAGGCAAAGGCGCCATCGGTGCCCGGTTTCAGCACGATGCCCATATCCGCCTGGCGGACGGTCGCATTGGCATAAACGTCGATGACGACGATCTTCGCGCCGCGCTCCTTGCGCGCGCGGACCGCGTGGGTCATGACATTGACCTGCGTGGCGGCGGCATTGGTGCCCCAGATCACCACCACATCGGCTTTTGCCATTTCGCGCGGATCGGGACCGGTCAGGCTTCCCGTTCCGGCAAAATAGCCGGTCCAGGCCATATTGGTGCAAAAACTGTCGAACTGGTTGGAATAGCGCTTGGCAAAACGCAGGCGATTGATCGAATCCCGCTGCACCAGCCCCATTGTGCCCGCATAGTAATAAGGCCAGACGCTTTCGCTGCCATGGTCCTGTTCAGCTTTCAGGAAACGCTCGGCGATGAGGTCGAGGGCCGCATCCCAAGACGCCTGTTTCCACTGCCCCTCGCCCTTTGCGCCGGTGCGCACCAGCGGGTGCTTCAGGCGGTCCGGATGGTGGACGCGCTCGGCATAGCGCGCAACCTTGGCGCAGATGACGCCGGCGGTGTAGCTGTTGTCCTTCGCGCCACGCACGCGCCCGATGGTGCGCGCGTCGAGAATTTCGACATCGAGCGCGCAGGTTGACGGGCAATCGTGCGGGCAGGCCGAATGGCCTGTCTTGACGTTCGAGAGGAGAGCGTGCTGGTTCATATCGCCTTTTTATCCCAAGCCACTGCGCGCAGAAACGAAATTCTGCCGGAAGATTGTCACTGTGACGAAATAAATTTTCACGACAGGCGGAGCGAAATCGCCCCCAGGACGATCAGCCCGGCAGCGATGAAACGCGGCAGCCCCACCTTTTCCTTCAGGACCAATGCGGAAATGAGGACGCCAAACAGGATCGCCGTTTCCCGCAATGCCGCCACCACGGCGATCGGCGCCATGGTCATTGCCCATAGCGCCAGACCATAGGAGCCGAGCGTCCCGACCCCGCCGATCAATGCCGGACGCCAGCGATTGCGCAGATAGTGGATGAACCGATCCGGCTCGCGGTATAATGCCCAACCGGCAAGCGGCACGGCATTCATCAGGAATAGCCACAGCGTATAGGACAATGGCTCGCCGGAGACACGCACACCGAGGCCGTCAATAATCGTATAGCTGGCGATGAAGCCGGCATTGGCGAGCGCCAGCAAGGCCGTGCGGCTGGACGCACCGCGATTTCTGCGCCGCGCATCGAGCGCCATTGCAAGGACGCCGGAACAGATCAGCACGATGCCGAGCCAGCTTTGCCAGCCCATCACCTCGCCGACCAGCGGCGCGCTTACCAGCGCCACGATCAAGGGCGGCGTGCCGCGCATGATCGGATAGGCTTCGCTCATATCGCCGGACTTATAGGCGGCGGCCACGAGCGACATATAGAAAGTCTGCGTGACCGTGGACAAGAGCATGTAAACCCAGCTTGCCGGGTTGGGCAGCGGCAGAAAAGGCAGGATGAACAGGGCAATCAGCCCGGCAGCGCCCGTGACGCTGGCCGCACCGAAGAACTTGTCTCCGCTCCCCTTGACGATTGCATTCCAGCTTGCGTGCAGGAACGCGCCGAAGAGGACGATCAGAAGGACGCCACCAGACATTTCGGGACTCGACTCAAAAGGAAAAGGAGCGGATGCTCCACGTTGTATGTCATATTTGTGACAGCAGGGATACGGGGTCTTCATGCCTTTGCCTATTGCCGAAAACAGGCCGACGTGAAACAAGCGCAGCCATGAATTATCGTCACGCCTATCACGCCGGAAATTTTGCGGATGTCGTCAAGCACGTCATCCTGACCCGCCTTGTCGAATATCTGAAACGCAAGGAGCAGGCCTTTCGCGTCATCGACACCCATGCAGGCATCGGGCTTTACGATCTGAAAGGCGTGGAAGCCGGCAAGACCGGCGAATGGACGGGCGGCATCGACCGCATCGTGGACGCCGTCCGGAAAGGCCGGATCGAGCAGCCTGCGCTGGAATTGCTGGAACCCTATCTTGCCGCCGTTCGCGCGGTCAATGAAGGCGACAAGCTGCGCCATTATCCGGGTTCGCCCCTTCTGGTGCGGCATCTGCTGCGCAAGCAGGACCGCCTGTCCGCGCTGGAACTGCACCCGCAGGATGCAGTCAGGCTGGCAAAACTCTTCGACGGGGATTATCAGGTTCGCGTGACCGAGCTGGACGGCTGGCTTGCGCTGGGCGCCCATCTTCCGCCCAAGGAAAAGCGCGGCATGGTGCTGGTCGATCCGCCTTTTGAAAAGGAAGGCGAGTTCGATCGCCTTGTCGAAGGGCTGGCCAAGGCGCACAAGCGTTTCGGCGGCGGCATTTATGCGCTGTGGTATCCGGTGAAAGACCGCAAGGAGACGGAACGCTTCGCCCGACATTTACGCGAGACCGGCATTCCCAAGATCATGCAGATCGAGCTTGCGATTCGCGCGTCCTCCACCGAACCGCGCCTCGACGGCACCGGCATGATTGTCGTCAACCCGCCCTATACACTCGAAAGTGAGATGCAAACCCTGCTTCCCTGCCTTACCAAAGTTCTGGCCGAGGAAAAGGGGAGCAATTTCAGCATCCGGTGGGTGCGCGGCGAGACGGATCGCACTTGACCCGCGTGAATTGCTGACAGAAACTGCGCTCAATGCTTCGGCTATCATGGATTTGAACGGGTGCCAGCCCGCAATTTGGGACAGGACTAGAAATATGCAACGAACCCTGGAACGCATCGGACACTATTCACGCGCCGCCGCTTTCGCCGCAGCCGTCCTTCCCCTGACGCTCGCCTCCCTTCCGGCCAGTGCCGCCGACTATCTCGCCCCTGCCCCGGCAGGCATTGCCGATGCGGGCGCGTGCAGCCAGCAGAGCGTTCTGCGCTCGGTGGTTTCCGATTTCGGCTATCAGGTGCGCCATGTTCCCAACCTGCCGCAGGTCGGCATTTCGGCCATGAGCGATGTTCAGCTGACCCGCTATGAACCCAAGACCAATCCGGCCCAGATCGAGCGCACCTATTGCAAGGCGACCGCCGTTCTGACCGATGGCCAGTATCGTTCCGTCTGGTACATGGTTGAGGAAGGCCAGGGCTTTGCTTCCATGGGCCGCAATGTCGAATTCTGCGTCGACGGTTTCGACCGCTGGTATGTGTATGACGGGAGCTGCCGCGTTCTTCGCTAATGCATGTCTCCCAAAAGTGGGAACCGGTTTTGGGATAAAGACATGCATGAAAACAAAAACTTAAAGCGTGTCGTATAACTACGATAAAACGCGACACGCTTTAGTGTGTCTGTTCCAAAAGTCGTCATGCCGGTCTGCAAATGGCAATTTCTGCGCTTACCTAGGCTCATGTAGCTTTGTCAGACGCATAGTCTTATCCGAAAAGTCTGCAACTTTTCGGGACTATGCTTGGAAGTACATTGCGCTCCGGTTCTCGAAATCACCATTTTCGCCACGGCCTGCCGCTTTTTGATTCAGACACTGAAGCCTCGCCGCAACCATCAAGTGGAGGACATATGCTGCGGAAGTTTGGCGCGGTGACATTGCTTGCAGCGGCAGTCATGAGCGTTTCAGCGGTTGCGCCGAGCAGGGCTGACGATATTCCAGGCGCGTTCGACTTCTATGTCCTCGCGCTTTCCTGGTCGCCCAGCTATTGCGCATCGGAAGGACCACGCGCCAACAGGCAGCAATGTGGGACCAACCGTCCCTTCGGTTTCGTCGTGCATGGTCTGTGGCCGCAGAACGAATGGGGTTATCCAGCCAACTGCCAGCCCGATAATGTCCGCAGCCGGGGCAATTATGTGCCCCGCCAGATTATCTCCAGCCTGTCGGACATCATGCCCTCCGGCAGTCTTGTCGCCTATCAATGGCGCAAGCATGGCAGTTGCTCGGGCCTGTCGCAGGACGACTATTTCTCCACCCTGCGCAACGCCTTCGATCAGGTCAATATTCCGCCCAGCCTGCGCAATCTGGCAACCGGACGGCGCGTGGACCCGCTTCTCGTCGAAAAAGCCTTTATCGCAGCCAATCCCGGCATGAAGCCCGACGGCATCTCCATCAGCTGCAAGCGGAACTATCTTCAGGAAGTTCGCATCTGCATGACAAAGGACCTGCGCTACCGCGCCTGCGGCCAGCTCGATGACAATGCCTGTCGAAGCCGCTCCGTCTTGATGCCCGCAACACAATGATTTATCTCGGATTTAACAGGAAATTACGATGACGCAGATTCTCTATTCACCCGCTTCGCCCTATAGCGCGAAGGTCCGCATGGCCGCGCACTATGCCGGTGTTCCGTTTGAAAGCGTCGTCGTCAACACCGCTGCCGAACCGGAAAACCTCATCCACGCCAATCCGCTCGGAAAAATTCCGACGCTTGTGACCGATGACGGCAAAGCCGTTTTCGACAGCCGCGCCATCACGCAGTATCTGAACCGGGTTTCGGGCAACAAGCTCTTCCCGCGCAATGCCGAAAAGCGCACCGATGCGGAGCGCTATGAAGCCATTGCCGATGGTCTTTGCGACGTGCTTCTGGTGCATGTCTATGAACGCCGCATGCGCCCGGAAGAAAAAATCCACCAGCCCTGGCTCGACCTGCAATGGCGCAAGGCCGAACGCGCGCTCGACCTTCTGAACGAAGCGCCGCCGCGTCTGGCCGGCAAGCTGCATGCCGGTCATATCGCCGTCGCCGCGGCACTCGGCTATCTGGCGCTGCGCTTTGAAGGCAAGTGGGAGCGCAACCGCTCCAAGCTCAAGCGCTGGATGAAGCGTTTTCAGGAACTGCACCCGGAACTGGCCGAACTGATGCCGCGCGGCTGACCCGGTTTGAATGCGGGAAACCCGGATTACTCCGGGTTTTCCCAGGCTTCCTTGCGGTTTACTGCTTCTTTTCGAGCGCCTGCAATATCCGGTAGGCCGCCTTCACACGCTCATCGATCGGATAATTCCGGTTGGCAAGCAGAACGATCCCGGTCTTCTTCGCGGGCACAAAGGCAGCATAAGCGCCAAACCCGTTGGATGAGCCCGTCTTGTTGAAGAACGTATCCGCTGAGGGTTGCAGGGGCTGATCGAATTTCTCGATCTTATGCGATTCCAGCGCCATGTCGGACGAATTGCCCGCAAGAAGCGTTTCGAGCGACGTCGGATAGCTGTAGAACTCCCAGCCAAGCCCCTGATTGGTCGCGCCGACACGGTAATGGCCCTCATGTGTCGTCGCCACCGCCTTCCGGAAATCGGGGTCCAGCGGCGAACTGTCCATATGCAGCTCGACAAAGCGGATGAGATCGAGCGCCGTCGTCTTGATGCCATAGGCCTGCGCGTCCAGCGCGCCGCGCGACACGCGGACCGGCTTTTCGGCCTTCGAATAACCGTAAGCATAGTTCTTCATCTGGCTTTCCGGCACATTGAGGAAAGTGTGCTTGAGGCCAAACGCAGGCAGCAGTTTTTGCTCCATCAGGACATCGAACGGCTTGCCCATGCTTTGCGCGGCCAGATAGCCGAACAGGCCGATGCTGGGGTTGGAATACCGGCGCTGCGTGCCCGCCGGATAATCCGGCTTCCAGTTCCTGAAATAGTCAATCATCGAACTGTCGTCGGCGACAGAATCGGGAAATTGCAGCGGCAACCCGCCCGCCGTGTAGGTCGCAAGGTCGAGCATGGTGATCTTGTCGAAGCTGCTGCCCGCCAGCGCGGGAGCCCATTTTGTCGCCTTGTCGGACAAGGAGAATGTACCCGTCACAAGGCCATAGCCGCCAAGCGTCGCGGTGAAGGCCTTGCTCACCGAGCCGATCTCGAAAAGCGTATCTTCATCGACCTTCTGGCCGCTTTCCCTCGACGCCACGCCATAGCCGAAGAAATGGCTCTTGCCGTCAATGGTGATGGCGACGGCCATGCCGGGGATATTCTGCTCGGCCATGAGCGGGCGCACGGTTTCATCGACGATATGGCGCAGATCGCCATTGCCCGCAGCCAGCGCGCCGCTGTTCGGCATTATCGCGGCTGTCGCCAGGAAACCGATCCACAATGTCGTATATTTTCTCATGACAGACAAATAAACCTCATGATTATGCGTTCCGCTACATCTTTTTCAAGATATAGGCGGCATTGCGCAGTCCGTTATATTGAAGCCCGTTTTCTACGGGATATACGCCTTCAAGGCCCCGCCCATATACGACGCTTGCGCGGAGGCGACAAACGACGTTATCTAGCATTTGGCATTAGAAAAATTGGGGTCAACATGGTCCGACCGCATCTCCCCCTCAATTCCCTGCGCGCCTTCGAGGCTTCGGCGCGTCACCTGAGCTTCACGAAGGCCGCCATCGAGCTGTGCGTCACGCAGGCAGCCGTCAGCCATCAGGTGAAGAGCCTTGAAACCCGGCTGAACGTGACACTGTTCGAGCGCCTGCCGCGCGGACTAATGCTGACGAGCGAAGGCGAAACGCTGCTTCCCACATTGAAGGACGCATTTGACCGGATTGCGGGAACGCTTGAGCGTTTCGAGGCCGGGCATTACCAGGAAATATTGCGGGTCGGCGCGGTCGGAACCCTGGCGGTGGGCTGGCTTTTGCCGCGCCTACGCGATTTCCAGAAAAGCTATCCGTTCATCGACCTGCGGCTTTCGACCAACAACAACCGCGTGGATATCGCGGCCGAAGGCCTCGATTACGCCATCCGCTTCGGCAACGGCGCCTGGCATGACATCGATGCAATCCGACTGCTGGAGGCGCCGCTCGCCCCGCTGTGCATTCCGGAACTGGCGCGCGAATTGCGCGCACCGGCCGATCTTGCGAGGCATACGCTGCTGCGCTCCTATCGCGCCGATGAATGGACGCGGTGGTTTGCGGCCGCAGGCGTCACCGGCGACATGCCGCTGCCACGCAGCATCATGTTCGATTCGTCACTTGCGATGATGGAGGCGGCCATGCAGGGGGCGGGCGTTGCGCTTGCGCCGCCGCTGATGTTCTCCCGGCAATTGCTGGCCGAAGCGATCGTGCAGCCGTTCGGGACGACGGTGAAGATGGGCAGCTACTGGCTGACAAGGCTGCAGTCGCGCCCGGAAACGCAGGCAATGGCGGCGTTTCGCGACTGGCTGATCGAGACGGCGAAGCTCCAGCCATAAGATGACAACAAAAAACCGGACAGTTGCCTGCCCGGTTTTCCGTGTTCAATCATGCGATGATTAGAACTTGTAGCCGATACCGACGCGGATATCCTGCGTGTCCAGCTTGTTGCGAACCGAACCGCCGTCCAGATCGTAGGTCTTGTTGCCGAACTGGGTGTAACGGTATTCGACGCGGCCCAGGATGTTGTCCGTGAGCTTGGCTTCGAGACCGGCACCAGCCGTCCAACCAACGCGGAACTTGCTTTCGTCGTCGATGGCGTTGCTGACCTTGATCTGCGAACCGGCAATACCAGCGGTGATGTACGGCATGACCGGGTTCAGGTCATAGCCGAGACGGCCACGCAGCGAGCCTTCGAAGCCCTGCTTGACTTCCAGACCGTCCTTGGACTTCTTGGCCCAGGAGTAACCGGCATCGCCTTCAACACCGTATACGAACTGATCCTGCTGGAAGTTCCAGCCGGCATAGGCGCCCGTCTTCCAGTCGTTCGGCTTGATGGTGCCGACGGTGTCGTTCTTGGCCTTGTTCCAGCCATAGCCGAGATACAGACCGGTATAGCCGCCAGCCCAGCTGTACTGGGGAGCCATTTCAACCGGAGCCGGAACAGGAGGCTGTTCCTGAATGGCGTCGGCAGCGAAAGCAGTCGCAGAGAACGGCAGCAGCGCAGCCGAGGCGATTACGAGAGACTTAAGAGTGCGCATAGCATTCTCCTTACACAAATTACCTTTAGCGCGGTCCCTTATCGGGCGGACGATGTTGGGAGCAATTGTCCATGCCGCGCTGACAGGACCGACATATCGACGGTAATTGCGGCACGAAATGCCCGCTTTTGTGAAGAGAACCTGTCGAGAACATGGCAAAAATGCGATGTTGCATTATCGCAACGGCGGCTTTGCCTGCCTATATGACAGATAAAGGCCGACAACAGGGACGGAAAACCCCGGCAGGGCGAAACGAAGTTGCTGAAATCCCTACAAATTTGTCAGTTATCAGCACTGTCCGCTCGGTTTTTAGCTGCAATTTTTCCGGCGAAGTGGCATGAAAAAGATCAAAGAATCCCGATAAGAAAGTGTTTACCGTGTTGAACGATCACGCGCCTTGCCTGCTTGCCAAATGTCCGGCCCTGATAACCGGCGGCGCGCGGCGCATCGGAAAGGCAATTGTCGAAGACCTTGCCGCCCATGGTTTCCCGGTCGCCATACATTGCAACCACTCCATCGAGGAAGGCGCGGCCCTTGCCGCGGCCATAAACGAACGCGGCGGGAAAGCCTCAGTGGTGCGTGCCGACCTTTCGTGCGAATCCGATGTTCGCAATCTTGTGGAGGATGCGTCGCGCCAGATCGGACCGATCCGGCTTCTGGTCAACAATGCCTCGCTTTTCGAGGATGACCGCATGGGCCGGCTGGACATGGCGTTGTGGGACAAGCACTTTGCCATCCACCTGAAGGCGCCTGTCCTGCTGGCGGAGGAAATGGCAAAAGCCCTGCCCGGCGGTGAAGAGGGGCTGGTGGTGAATGTGATCGACCAGCGTGTCTGGAAGCTCAATCCGAATTTCTTTTCCTATACGCTTTCAAAAACGGCGCTGTGGAACGCCACCCGCACGATGGCGCAGGCGCTTGCGCCGCAAATCCGGGTCAACGCCATCGCTCCCGGCCCGACATTGCCGAGCGAGCGGCAGAAGCCCGGCGATTTTGACCAGCAGGTCGGGAAACTTCTTTTGCAGCGCGCGCCGGAATTGTCGGAATTCGGGCGTACCGTGCGCTATTTCTGGGAAAGCCGCTCCGTCACCGGCCAGATGATCGCGCTTGACGGCGGGCAGCATCTGGCATGGGAAACCCCGGATATTGCAGGAATTACTGAATGACCGGAAACCGCAAGAACCATGAGGATACCGTCGCGAACCTGCCGTCGGATGACGAGCAGGATGTGGCCGGCATCATCATTGGCGACGCGGAAACCGAAGAGGATGACGACGGCGACGACAGTGTTGAAGCGCCCGCATCGCCATCGGCTGCCGATTCCATCCAGTGGGATTCGTCCGATGGCCTGCCGGATATCGAAGGCTTGAGCGGTCAGGATATCATCAATGCCTTCGTAAAGCGCCTGCCCAACAATCCGGGCGTCTATCGCATGTTCAACAGCGATGGCGACGTGCTTTATGTCGGCAAGGCGCGCAATCTGAAGAAGCGCGTCGCCAATTATGCGCGCGGCATAGCCCATTCGAATCGCATCGTGCGCATGATCCGCGAGACGGCGATGATGGAATTCGTCGTCACGCGCACGGAAACCGAAGCCCTGCTGCTCGAAGCCAATCTCATCAAGCGCTTGCGCCCGCGCTTCAACGTGCTGATGCGCGACGACAAGTCGTTTCCCTACATTCTCCTGACCGGCGACCATCGGGCGCCCGGCATCTTCAAGCATCGCGGCGCGCGATCCCGCAAGGGCGACTATTTCGGCCCCTTTGCCTCTGCCGGGGCTGTCGGGCGCACGATCAACGCGCTCCAGCGCGCCTTCCTGTTGCGAACCTGCACCGATTCGGTTTTCGAAACGCGGACGCGCCCCTGCCTTCTCTATCAGATCAAGCGCTGTTCCGGCCCCTGCACCCATGAAATCAGCGATGCGGACTATGCCGAACTGGTCAGCGAGGCCAAGGCGTTTCTGTCCGGCAAGAGCCAGTCGGTGAAAGACCATCTGGCGGCGGCGATGCAGGCGGCATCGGCTGATCTCGACTTTGAACATGCCGCCGTTTACCGCGACCGCCTGGCCGCGCTTTCGCATGTCCAGTCGCATCAGGGCATCAACCCGCAAACCGTCGAAGAGGCGGATGTTTTCGCCATTCATCAGGAAGGCGGCATGACCTGCATTCAGGTCTTCTTCTTCCGCACCGGCCAGAACTGGGGCAATCGCGCCTATTTCCCCAAAGCCGACAGTTCGCTTGGGCCTGCGGAGGTTCTGGGCGCCTTCCTGTCCCAGTTCTACGACGACAAGCCTTGTCCGCGGCTGGTGCTCTTGTCCGAGCCGGTCGAGGAACAGGCGCTGATCGCCGAAGCACTCTCGACGCGCGCGGGGCACAAGGTGCAGGTCAACGTTCCCCAGCGCGGCGAGAAGAAGGACCTTGTCGACCACGCGCTCACCAATGCCCGCGAGGCGCTGGGGCGGCGGCTTGCCGAAACCTCGTCGCAGGCGCGCCTGTTGCAGGGCATGGCCGAGACTTTCGGCCTTGCCCAGCCGCCGCGCCGGATCGAGGTCTACGACAATTCCCACATCATGGGCACCAATGCCGTCGGCGGCATGATCGTCGCCGGGCCGGAAGGCTTTGTCAAAAACCAGTACCGCAAGTTCAACATCCGCTCGACCGACATTACGCCGGGCGACGATTTCGGCATGATGCGCGAGGTGATCGAGCGGCGTTTCTCACGGCTGGTCAAGGAACATGGCACGCCGGAAGAACCAGCCGACGCGGAAGCAACCGATGCATTTCCCGCATGGCCCGATGTCATTTTGATCGATGGCGGACAGGGGCAGGTCGGCGCCGTCAGGCAGATACTGGGCGAGCTTGGCATCAGCCATCTGGTCAATGCCATCGGCATTGCCAAGGGCGTCGATCGCGAAGCGGGGCGCGAACGCTTTTTCGTGGAGGGCAGACAGCCCTTCACGCTGCCGCCGCGCGACCCCGTGCTCTATTTCATCCAGCGCCTGCGCGACGAAGCGCACCGGTTTGCCATCGGCACGCACCGCGCCCGGCGCAAGAAGGAAATGGTCAAGAATCCGCTCGACGAAATTGCGGGAATCGGCCCCTCGCGCAAGCGCGCGCTTCTGCACCATTTCGGGACCGCGAAGGCCGTTTCACGCGCTGCCGTGGAGGACCTCATGCAGATCGACGGCATTTCCGAAGCCATGGCCCGCACGATTCACGACCATTTTCGCGACAGATGACGTAATTTTGTTCTGGATGGGGGTGTAAGCGGCATTACGTCCCGGCAGAACATATTCGCAGGTGTTGATTTTATGTGTCATCCCTGATGATGTGCGCAAACGAACGATGCGGCGGAACAATGCAGAAGAATCATACCCTCTCCCTACCCAATATCCTCACTTACGGCCGGATCATTGCCGTTCCCCTTGTGGTATTGTGCTTCTTTATCGAGGGAAAACTGGAATCGAGCGATTTCGCCCGGTGGACCGCGCTGGGATTGTTCGTCGTTGCCAGCATCACCGACTTTCTCGACGGCTATCTCGCCCGCATATGGAAGCAGACATCGACCATCGGCCGCATGCTCGACCCGATCGCCGACAAGCTTCTGGTATCCGCCATCCTGCTGCTGCTGGCCGCCGACGGCACCATTGCCGGCTGGACGCTGTGGGCCGCCATCATCATCCTGTGCCGCGAAATCCTGGTTTCGGGCCTGCGCGAATATCTTGCCGAGCTGAAAGTCAGCGTTCCGGTTTCCCGCCTCGCCAAGTGGAAGACGACCGCGCAGATGATTGCGCTCGCATTTCTGCTCGCAGGCCCTGCCGGTGACAAAATCATGCCCTATGTAACGGAGACAGGCATCGTCCTGCTTTGGATATCCGCGCTGCTGACGCTTTACACAGGCTGGGATTATTTCAAGGCGGGCCTCAAACACGTGATGGATTGATTCAGTGACGGTAAAACTCGTCTATTTTGCATGGGTGCGCGAGAAAATCGGCAAGGGCGAAGAAATCATCGAACTCCCCTCGCCCGAAACGACGGTCGGCGATCTCATCAGCCACCTGAAATCGCGGGGCGATGAATATGAAGCCGCCTTCGAGCATGAACAGGTCATCCGCGCCGCAATCAATCAGGAACATGCCGACCATGACGAAGCCGTGCATGACGGCGATGAGGTTGCGCTCTTTCCGCCCATGACGGGAGGATGAGATGAGCGGGCAAACCACATGCCCTCTTTTTGTCGGCATAAGAAGCGACGATTTCGACACGGCTGCGGAGCTGCGCAGGCTGGAGCATGGGCGCACCGATATCGGCGCCATCGTCACCTTTACCGGCCTTTGCCGCGATGAAAGCGGCACGCTGTCCGCGCTGGAACTGGAACATTATCCGGGCATGGCCGAGGCGGAAATCACCCGCATCGCCCGGCAGGCCATCGCGCGCTGGCCGATAACCGCACTGACGGTCATTCACCGTTACGGGCTCATCAAACCGGGTGAAAACATCGTTCTGGTCGCCGCCGCTTCCTCGCATCGCCATGCCGCTTTCGAGGCCGCGTCATTCCTGATGGATTACATGAAAACCGACGCGCCATTCTGGAAGCGGGAGCATCTGGCGGACGGTTCGGTCGGCGGCTGGGTATCGTCCAGGGAGGAAGACGAAAAGATTCGCGAACGCTGGCAGCACGTATAATCCTGCGATTATGGACCGTCCGCGCGAAGCCGTTTTTCATTTTAATCGCGAATTAACTATTTAACCCCCTAAAATATTGGCGCATTTGATCGGTGCATTCTTGCGCCGCCACAATTTTCACATGAATATTTCGCTATGGTCGGCATCATGAATCAGCCGCCGACAGGCGATGATGACAGACAGACTGGAAACCCCATCAGCGCCATCTGTCTTGCAACCAACAACGCGTACGGGTACGGAAGTTTCGGGCTTTGACGATGCGAAATGGACTGGCGACAACCCTTTCAATCGCTGCGGCACTTGTGGTCGGTGTTGGCGCGCTTGGCGGCGCTGCCCTGTTCCTGACCACATCCATGCCGACAAGCAGCATGGCGGCGGAAAAAACGGTCAGCGGCAAGGTCATGTATCGCGAGCGCATCGCGCTGCCGCCGGAAGCGAGCCTCACCGTTCAGCTTTCCGACGTCTCGCTAGCCGATGCCCCCTCCAGGATCATCGGCGAAACGCGGATCGAATCCGTCCAGGGCTCGCCGATCCCCTTCGCGCTCAATTTCGATACGGGCCAGATCCAGCCCGGCCACACCTACGCCTTGCAGGCGCGGATTTCCGCCGGCGATACGCTGTGGTTCGTCAATGACGAGCGCTATGCCATCGATCCGGAAAATCCCGGCGAACCCGCCGAAATCAAGGTCGTGATGGTTCGCAAGAACGGCGACCCAGGCGCCGCCATCGGCATAGAGGGCAAGGACTGGCTGGCCGAAGATATTCAGGGCGGCGGCGTGATCGACAATGCGCAGACCACCCTGACGGTTTCCACCGACGGCGCCGTCAGCGGTTCGGGCGGCTGCAACCGCTATTTCAGCAAGGCGACCGTCACCGGCGAAAACATCGCCTTCGCCGAGATCGGATCGACCTATGTGCAGTGCCCGCCCGCCCTCATGAACCAGGAGCGCAAGTTCCTCGACGTGCTCGGCAAAACGAGGTCCTACAAGATCGACATGGGCAAGCTCGTTCTCTTCGACAACGAGGGGAAGGAAATGGCAAGGCTCGCACAGAGCCTTTGAAACCTGTTTCCGCATATCGCCCAAGCAACAAAAAAGCCCGGTCGAACCGGGCTTTTTCTTTGCATATTCAATGGGATCAGCCGACGATTTCGGTGCCCGAGAACCAGTATGCGATTTCTTCCGCAGCGGTTTCAGGCGCGTCCGAACCGTGGACGGAGTTTTCGCCGATCGACAGGGCGAATTCCTTGCGGATGGTGCCTTCTTCCGCATTGGCCGGGTTGGTTGCGCCCATGACTTCGCGGTTCCTGGCGATGGCGTTTTCACCTTCCAGAACCTGAACGATCGTCGGGCCGGAAGACATGAATTCGGTCAGTTCGCCGAAGAACGGACGATCCTTGTGAACAGCATAGAAGCCTTCCGCTTCGCGCAGGCTCATCCAGACGCGCTTCGAAGCGACGACGCGCAGGCCAGCCGCTTCGAGCTTGGCGGTGATGGCGCCGGTCAGGTTGCGGCGGGTCGCATCGGGCTTGATCATGGAGAAGGTACGTTCGATTGCCATTATGACACCTTGTTTGATGAAAGGAGAAAAGTGAGGCTCTATACCGTCGATGAGCTAAAATGCCAAGAGGCGAACCGATTTGCGCCTTGAGACGGCAGAAAATTGATTGCATAGATAGTGCCGTGCCGATTCAACCGCGCGGGGAGCGGCAGCAGCAGGGGGCTTTCATGGAACAGTATTTTCAGATGTTCGCCTATTACAACCGATGGGCGAACGAACTGGTCTATGCCGCGGCTGCCGAACTGAGCGACGAGGAATACAGGCTCGACCTCGGCCTGTTCTTCGGCTCCATCCACCGCACGCTCAACCATTTGCTGGTTGCCGACCGTATCTGGATGAAACGCTTCACCACGGAAGGCGATCATCCCAACGCGCTTGACGCCATCCTTTCCGATAATTTCATCATGCTGCGCGATCTGCGCCAGGCGGAAGACGCCCGCATTTGCCGCTTTGTCGACAGCCTCGATGCGCAAAAGCTCGGCGGGCGTTATACCTATACGCCGATGCGCGAAATGCGCACGATAAGCCAGCGGCTCGCGCCCTCGCTTGCTCATATGTTCAATCATCAGACGCATCATCGCGGGCAGATCCACGCCGCCTTCACAAGGCTGGGGATAGAAGCGCCCTCGCTCGATCTCTTTCAATTCCTGCGGACAGAAGGCGGGCGGCGCTTCGCCTGATTGTTGTTGATACTTGCGGAAACGCTTCAAGCCGTGCAAAAGCGCTTTCACCATGCTTATCCTTGACGACATTTCCGTACGCATCGCCGGACGCCTCCTGATCGACCACGCCAGCGTGACGCTGCCTGCGGGATCGAAGACGGGTTTCGTGGGCCGCAACGGCACCGGCAAATCGACCCTGTTTCGCGTCATTACGGGCGATCTTGCGCCGGAAACCGGCAGCATCTCGCTTCCGAAGAACACGCGCATCGGCCAGGTCGCGCAGGAAGCGCCGGGCACCGAAGAGCCGCTGATCGACATCGTCATGAAGGCGGACAAGGAACGCGCCGCCCTTCTGGAGGAAGCTGCGACCGCCACCGACCCGCATCGCATCGCGGAAATCCATACCCGCCTTGCCGATATCGACGCGCATTCGGCGGAAGCCCGTGCGGGCGCCATCCTTTCCGGCCTCGGTTTCAGCGCCGAAGCGCAACGCCAGCCCGCTTCCGCCTTTTCCGGCGGCTGGCGCATGCGCGTCGCGCTCGCCGCCGTTCTCTTCGCCGAACCAGACCTGCTGCTGCTCGACGAACCGACCAACTATCTCGACCTTGAAGGTGTGCTGTGGCTGGTCGACTATGTGAAGCGCTATCCGCACACGGTCATCATCATCAGCCACGACCGCGATCTCCTGAACTCGGCCACATCATCGATCATGCATCTCGACCAGAAGAAGATCAGCTTCTGGCGCGGCAATTACGACCAGTTCGAGCGGCAGCGACACGAAATGCTGGAATTGCAGCAAAAGGCCCATGCCAAGCAGGAAGCCCACCGCAAACATATGGAAAGCTTCGTGGAGCGGTTCCGCGCCAAGGCCACCAAGGCGCGGCAGGCGCAATCTCGCCTGAAGGCACTGCAAAAGCTCAAACCCATCGAGCTTTATGTCGAAAGCCATGTGCAGCCCTTCCGTTTTCCGGATGCGGAGAAGAAGGCAGCCTCCCCCATCATCGCGCTTGACGGCGCGGATGTGGGCTATGTGCCGGGCAAGCCGGTGCTGCGCAATGTGACGCTGCGCATCGACAATGACGACCGCATCGCCCTCCTCGGCTCGAACGGCAACGGCAAATCGACACTGGCCAAGCTGATTGCCGGTCGCCTGACGCCTGAAAAAGGCACGCTGACGGTTTCGCCCAACCTGAAGGTTGCCTTCTTCGCGCAGCATCAGCTGGATGACCTCATACCGGAAGACAACGCCATCGAGCATGTGCGCAAGCTGATGCCGACGGAGCCGGAGGCGAAGGTGCGCGCCCGCGTTGCGCAGATGGGACTTTCGACGGAAAAGATGCTGACCCCGGCCAGGGATTTATCGGGCGGTGAAAAGGCGCGCCTTTTGATGGGGCTTGCGACCTTCCATGGGCCGAACGTGCTGATCCTCGACGAACCGACCAACCATCTGGACATCGACAGCCGCGAAGAGCTGGTCCACGCGCTCAACGCTTTCAACGGCGCGGTGATCCTGATTGCCCATGACCGCCATCTGATCGAAGCCACGATGGAACGGCTCTGGCTGGTGCGCGAGGGCGGCGTGAAGGCATTTGAAGGCGATCTCGACGAATATCGGCAGATCGTTCTGGCCGACGCCAAGGGAGAACCGGCTGCCGACCGCGACGACGGCGCCAGGGTCAACAAGGCAGAACAGCGAAAACTTGCCGCCCAGAAGCGCGAGGCCATGGCCCCCTTGCAGAAAAAGATCAAGGAAACCGAAGCCTTGATTCAAAAATTGCAGAAACAGATTCAAGGCTTCACCGCGCAGCTTGAAGACCCTGCCCTTTACGAGAAGGAACCGCAGAAGGCGATCCGGATCAACAAGGACATGAGCGATGCCCGCTCTGCCCTTGCGGAAGCGGAAGACAGATGGCTGGAACTTTCCACCGAATATGAAGACGCGATGGCGGAGTGACGATCAAGGGCGCCGGGGCAAACATTCCTTGCGCAAAAGCCCACGGTCCCGCCAGCGTGTTGTCAAACTTGACAACACCATCATCTGTTGGCATAATTGACAACATGAAAGCGCGGAAGCTCACCGAGTACAAAAGCGTCGAGACGGACGGAAGCATTATCCAGTTCGTTGTCTGGCAGGTTCCGACGCCGGTGCCGCCTGCGTCCCACGGATTCAAATATCGGATGGTCTACATCCAAAACGGAGAACGTGTCGTCGGCTTCGATAATGAACGTGGAAAAGGTGACCATAAGCATCTGGACGGGAAAGAATATCCGTATCCGTTCACGACCCTGGAACAACTTATCGAGGACTTTTTAGTCGAAGTGGAAAAACGGAGGCGGTCATGAGAACATTGACGATCACGACGAATCCGAACTGGAAATCGGCATTGCGCGCGGCCGGACAACGGGCCAAGGCTGGCCTGACGTCTGGTGAATATCAGGGCGAAACGCTGAATTTCGAAACGCCGGGCGCGTTCTTTTCCCACCTTACCGAACGGCGTTGGCTCTTGCTCAATGAGCTTTTGGGAAGCGGCACGGTGGGTGTGCGGGAACTTGCCCGCCGATTGGGCCGCGACGTCAAGCGCGTCCACGAAGACGCCGCAGCCCTGGTCGAATTGGGCCTGATAGAAAAAGATGAGCGCGGCGCGCTTTATTGCCCGTTTGGCAATATCCACGTTGACATGGTGATGACGCCGTCGACCAAAGTGGCGTGATTGAGGGCTATTCTGTCTGGAAATGCTTCAGGCAAGTATCAACAAGGCCACGATTGCGAGCACGGCCCAGCCGATGATGCGCATCGCAACCGGCAGCGGACGCGGCATGAACCGCACCGCCAGAAGCGCGAGAAAGACGGTAAGAACGGGAAAACCGAAATAAAGGGCGGCGTAACCACTTTGCCCTTCAAAGGATGAGCCGAAGAGGCCCAACCTTTCGAACGGTATCAGCACGAGAAGCGCGGCCAGAGCCGAAAGCAGCAACAGCAGCAATCTATCGGAAATCCGGCCAAACATCGTTATCAATCAGCTCTGGGGACGCAGGCGCGTGCGCATCAAGGCATAAAGGCCGGTTGCACCGAGGATCAGACCGATCGTCGTATAGACCTCATCGGGTGTTTCCGCGCCCCGGCGCAGCACCAGATCGGCTTTTGAAAGTTGCAGCCCGTCCGTGTTTCCCTGCACCAGACGAAACGCATAAAGCCCCGGAATGACGGGATCGATGTCGCCCGCGCTCTGGCGCAGAACGCTGCCGTCCTGCGGGCGGTCCGTATTGATGGAACCGCTGGTCGAGGCAAAATCAAGCCCCTGCGAGAGAACCGGCATCCCGTCGCGGCTGACGGCAAGCGTCACCGCCGAACGCCGTTCGGCTGGGACATAGCCCGGCAAGGGCGTCGCATCGATGAACACGCGCACCGGCCCATCATCCGCCGACAGCCTGACTTCCTGTATCTTGAAGCTGCTCTGGCGGTTTTCGAGCATGGTCCAGCGACCGATTTCGCTGCCCGTGAAATGGCGCATATACCATGGATAGCCGATGCCAAGGCCAAAACCGGCGACGATCATCACAATGAATAGCGCCCGCATCACGCTTTGCGCTCCCAGCGGCGATCCGGCGTTTGCTGCCAATAGGTCAAATCGTGGCTCCCTGCCTTGAAGCTCTTCCATTGTGTCCGGGCAATATCAAGCTGTTCCTGATCATGCCCGTCGAACATGACGACAAGCCGCTCATAGGCATCCGCCTGTTCCAGCCCTGCCCCCTCGACCAGAAAGCGCACCGTCGCGCCATTCGGATTGGCTTCACTGGTGGTGAGCAGGACCGGCTGGTGTTCGGGGTGAGGCTCCTTGTCGGTGCCATGCGCCACGAAAGAGGTGTCGGAGAAGGTCCAGAGCAAGCCGTCCAGCGCATCGCGTCTTTCCTCGCTGACGGTCTGGATCGTCACGCGCCAGCCGCGCCCGAGCGAGCGTTCGACCAGGCCGGGCAAGGCCTCGTCGAGGGTCGATTCCGTCAGATGGTAGAAGAGAATTTCCGCCATGCGCTATCCGTTTTGCGAACAGGTGGAGAAACTGATTCCGCTTCTCCACCCATCCTGTTGTTTTAGCTTTCGAAATGATCCCGGACAAGGCGATCCAGCAGGCGCACGCCATAGCCGGAAGCCCATGTCTGGCTATATTCGCTGGCAGGCGACCCCATGGCCGTACCGGCCACATCGAGATGTGCCCACGGCGTCTCGCCGACAAAGCGCTTGAGGAACTGCGCCGCCGTGATCGATCCGCCATAGCGGCCGGCGCTGTTCTTCATATCGGCAAACTTCGAATCGATCATCTTGTCATATTCGGTGCCGAGCGGCAGGCGCCACAGCTTTTCGCCGGTCGACTGGCCCGCATCGTAAAGCTGGTCCGCAAGCTCGTCGTCATTGGAGAACAGGCCCGCATGATACTGGCCAAGCGCGACCATGACCGCGCCCGTGAGCGTGGCCAGATTGATGATGAAGCGCGGCTTGAAACGGTCATTCGTATAGTGCAGCGCATCGGCGAGGACGAGACGGCCCTCGGCATCGGTGTTGATGACTTCGATCGTCTGGCCGGACATGGATGTTACGATGTCGCCCGGACGCTGCGCATTGCCATCGGGCATGTTTTCGACAAGGCCGATCACGCCGATGGCATTGACCTTTGCCTTGCGCCCGGCCAGCGCGCGCATCAGGCCGGTGACGGCTGCCGCGCCGCCCATGTCGCCCTTCATGTCTTCCATGCCGGCGGCAGGCTTGATGGAGATGCCGCCCGTATCGAACACCACGCCCTTGCCGACGAAGGCAACCGGCTTTTCCTTGCTCTTCGCGCCCTGCCATTCCATGACGACCAGCCGCGGCGGACGAACCGAGCCCTGCGCCACGCCCAGAAGCGCGCCCATGCCGAGCTTCTTCATTTCCTTCTCGCCCAGCACCTCGACCTTCACGCCCAGTTTTCCGAGCTTTTCGGCCTCCTGCGCAAACTCGACCGGCCCCAGAATATTCGCAGGCTCATTGACGAGATTGCGCGCCTGGATCACACCGTCCGCGACCGCTTCGGCGACCTCAAAAGCGCGCTTTGCCGTATGCTGGTCCGCGACGCAGATGCTGATCTTGGCTGCATGTTTCGGATCGCCGCCATTGTCCTCCTTGTTCTTGCGCGTCTTGTAGCGTTCGAACTTGTAGGAGCGCAGGATCATGCCAAGCGCCAGATCGGCCGCCTCGTCACCGGCGATGGTGGTCTCCGGCAAGGCGAGCGTCACGGTTGCGCGTTCGGCCTTGCCGATTCGGGAAAATGCTGCCCCGCCGATCTTCAGCCAGTCGTCATTGCCAAGCTTGCCGGGTTCGCCCACGCCAACCAGCACGATCTTGTCGATCCCGCTGGAAGCCGTCTCGATCGCTTCCGCCGTCTTGCCCAAGGCGCCGGTAAAGCCGGAAATTTCAGCAATGCGCCTGATCTTTTCCGCACCGCCGACGGCCTCGGCCGCCTCGTCCGCAAAACCGCCGCCCTTGGCGACGAGGACGATGGACACGCCTTTTTCCGGTGCTGCAAAATCGCTGAAAGAGATCGAAGGACGTTTAGACATGACAACTCCAAACTTGGTGTCGATTTGAGAATGACACGATTGTGTCGCGACTTTTCCCTACTCATGTGAGACGAATATGGCGAAACAGCAAGAGCGGAACCGAGATTGTTCCAGTTTTAGCCCGAGGAAAACCGTGCAAGACACAATTGCAAACCCGTCGCATCCGCGCCCTGCAAAAACCGGTTGCCTTGAGCCCGCGCATCGCTCATTAACAGGGTCCATGAACGGAAATGACAGAACTGGCATCTTCACAATGCTTTTAGTAATCTGTTAACCGCGTTTATTGGGCCAATCTTAGCCAAACGTCATTAAGTTTAGTGATTATAACAAGCGCTGCGGCCATTTTCGGATGCGCGCCATTCAACGGAACCGGGATGTAAACTCCACCTATGCGATTGATCGAGTTGTACATCTTGCGCCGGGTGGCGGTCATGTTCCTCGCAGTATTGGGCGCGGCCGTCGGCATTACCTGGACCGTGCAGGTGCTCCAGCGCATCGACTTCCTGACCACAAGCGGCCAGACATTCCAGACCATCGTTCAGTTCAGCTCGCTGTTGATACCCTCGGCCATTCCGCTCGTGATGCCGTTTGCGCTGATTATTGCCATCACGCAGACACTTTCCACCATGAACCAGGATTCCGAGCTCGTCGTCATCAATGCATCGGGCGCGCCGCGCAGCGCCGTCATGCGGCCCATCCTGATTCTCGCCGCCGTTATTTCCGTCGTCTCGTTTCTCGTCGCCAATTATGTCGACCCCTATGCGCGCATGAACATGCGCGCCATGATCGCCAATGCCAGCGCGGACCTCATGAATGTCATCGTTCAGGAAGGCAATTTCCGCAAGCTGGCGGACAATCTCTATATTCAGGTCGCGGAGCGGCGCGCCGATGGCAGCATTGGCGGGCTTTTCATCGCCGATTCCCGCGATCCATCGCTCGACCTCATCTATTATGCGGCTGACGGCGCGATTGCCTCGACGCCCACCGGCGACATGCTGTTGATGCAGAATGGCGAAGTGCAGCGCCGCGACGTGTCCGATGGCACGGTTTCGATCATCAAGTTCAATTCCTATGCATTCGATCTCAGCCAGTTCGCCTCGGCTGGCGATGATTTCGTCATCTATGCGAAGGATCGTCCGCTGTCCTATCTGCTGAACCCCGACCCGAACGATCCGATCCTGCAAACCCGACCGCTGCGCTACAAGGCCGAATTGCACCGACGCCTGACACAATGGCTCTATCCGGTTGTCTTTGCGATGATTGCACTGGCTTTTGCAGGCGATTCCCGTTCGCATCGCGAGGCGCGCGTCTCCGCGTCCTTCTCGGCAATCAGCACCGCCCTTCTCGTCTATTGGGCCGGCTATTTCGCCTCTGACCGCGCCGACAAGGATGCGGGCTATATCGTCGTGATGTATCTCGTCCCGCTTGCCGTCATCCTCGTGACGGGCTTTGCGCTCGCCACCGGGCGGCGCATCGGCCTGCCCGACAAATGGAACGACCGCATTCTCGACGGTTTCGACACGTTGAGAAAGCGCACTTCGGAACTCTATGCCCGTTTCACCGGGCGTCCCCGCAACAATGCCGGAGGAAAGGCATGATCGGCTGGACGCTTGGGCGCTATTTCTTCATCCGCTACGTGCAGATCACATTCTATTTTCTGCTCGGCATCTTTGCGCTGTCGCTGCTTCTCGACTTTACCGAGAATGCCAGCAAACTTTCCAATCTGCCGGATTATTCGGTTTGGGCAGCACTTGGCCTTTCCGCCATGCGCGTGCCCTTCATCATGCAGCAGATGATCCCCTTCGTCGCTTTGTTCTCCGCAATGGCGACGCTGATCTCGCTCAACCGCAAATATGAGCTTGTCGTCGCGCGCTCCGTCGGCGTGTCGGCCTGGCAGTTTCTTCTGCCCGCCTGTTTCGGCGCTTTCCTGTTCGGCCTTGCCACCATCTTCATCCTCAATCCGTTCGCCGCCTACGGCTTTGCCAAGGCCGATGAAATCGCATCGACATGGAAAAACGGCAAGGTGACGGATGTTTCCGCCCTGCGCGATCCGTGGCTGCGCCAGAAGACCGATGAGGGCGAAACCATCATCGGCGCGAAAAGCATTCTGGATCAGGGCGCGACGCTGGCCGACGCGACATTCATCCAGTTCGATGACAAGAAGAATATCAAGGAACGCTACGACGCCCGGACCGCCAAGCTCGCGGACGGTTACTGGGAGCTTACCGACGTGACGCGATTCGCGCGCGGCGAAGAGCCCCGGAAAATGGCGAGCTTCCAGATCGAGACGCAGCTTCGCCCCGAATATGTGGAAGAGAAGCTCGCCACGCCGGATACGATTCCCTTCACCGAGCTGCGCCACAAGATCGAGGTCGCGCGTTCCTTCGGCTATTCGGCGAACGCATTTGACATGCAATACCAGTCACTTCTGGCATTGCCGGCATTGCTGATGGCGATGACCCTCATTGCTGCAACAGTGTCGTTGAAATTTGTGCGCTTTGGTCAGTCGGGAGCGATGATTCTGGGTGGCGTTATCGCAGGCTTCATGCTTTATGTCGTTTCGGTGCTGGTGAAGGCATTCGGGAATGCGGGATTCGTCCCGCCATTCGTGGCTGCCTGGGTTCCGGTTGTTATCGCGACATTCTTTGGTGTCTCCTTTTTGTTGCATAAGGAGGATGGTTAGTGGGTTTGAGTAACGCCCGCATGGTATTGCCCCATTCGCTCTCGCGTCTTGCGCGCGGGACTGCCCTGGCGTGCGTCCTTGCTTTGCCTTTCGTTTCTGTCGCAGCCCTGCCCGCATCGGCACAGGACGCTATTGGTGCCAATTACCAGAGCGATCCGAATGCCCGCATGCTCCTGCAAGCCGACGAACTCGTCTATGATCGCGATGTGAATACCGTCACCGCGCAAGGCAAGGTGCGCATCGAATATGACGGCAATCGCCTCGTTGCGGACAAGGTGACGTATAATCAGCAGACACGGCGCATGACTGCGACGGGCAATGTTGAAATCGTCGAGCGCGACGGCAACAAGATCTATTCCGACCATATGGATGTCACCGACAGTTTCCGCGACGGCTTTGTCAACGGCCTGCGCGTCGAGACGACGGACAACACCCGCTTTGCCGCCGAAAGTGCGGAACGCAGCAACGGCGAGATCACGACGTTCAACAACGGCGTCTATACGGCCTGCGAGCCTTGCGCCAAGAATCCGGACAAGCCGGTCCTGTGGCAGATCAAGGCGCGCAAGATCATCTGGAACAGCACGACCAAGACAGTCCGTTTCGAACAGGGCCGCTTTGAGTTCCTCGGCATGCCGCTTGCCTGGTTCCCGGCATTCGAAATGGCCGATCCGACGGTGAAGCGCAAAAGCGGCTTCCTGTTTCCGGGTTTCTCGTACAAGGATGACCTCGGTTTCGGCATCAAGAACTCATATTTCTGGGCGCTTGCGCCGAATTATGACGTGACGCTGTCCACGACCGCCTACACCAAGCAGGGCTTCCTGACCGAAGCCGAATGGCGTCATCGCCTTGAAAACGGCACCTATAATCTTCGCATCGCCGGCATTCACCAGAACAAGCCGGAGGAATTCGACGCCAACACGATCGACCGCGACGTCGAAAATCGCGGCATGGTGGCCTCGAAAGGCGATTTCGACCTCAATTCGCGCTGGCGTTTCGGCTGGGATGTGATGGCGCAGAGCGACCGGAATTTCAGCCGCACCTATGATATCGAAGGCTATAATGCCGGAACCCAGGTTTCGAAGATATATCTGACGGGCATCAACAACCGCAATTACTTCGACCTCAATTTCTATCGCTTCAATGTGCAGGAATCCCTTCTGCCGGGTGATCCCAACGAGATGCATTCGAAGCAGCCCTGGGTTTTGCCCAGTCTCGATTATTCCTACACGATGCCGGAGCCGGTCTATGGCGGTGAACTGAATTTCACCACCAATCTGCAGGCGTTGTATCGACAGAATGCGGACTATACCAATCCGACTGTCAGCGTTCTGGAGAATGGTGAATGGGTCCAGAAACCTAATCCATATCCCCGCATTCCAGGCTTCAGCGGCACGAATGTCCGCCTGACCACGGAAGCGGAATGGAGACGCACCTTCATCACCCCGGCCGGGCTGGTCATCACGCCGTTGCTGGCCTTGCGCGGCGATGCGATCGGCGTGAATACGAACTTCAATCCGGCAGATGCCGGCTATACGGATGCTGTTGTGCGCTCGGAAGCGCTTCGCGCCATGGCGACGGCCGGGCTTGAACTGCGCTGGCCGATCCTGTTCTCGAGCACCAGTTCGACCCATATTCTGGAACCGGTCGCGCAGATTTTCGTCCGCAACAACGAGCGCTATGCGGGCGAGTTGCCGAATGAAGATGCACAGAGCTTCGTCTTCGATGCAACCAACCTCTTCTCGCGCGACAAGTTCTCCGGCTATGACCGGGTGGAAGGCGGCACGCGCGCCAATCTGGGCCTGCGTTATTCGGGCAATTTCAACAATAGCGACTGGGCGCTCTACGGTCTTGCGGGCCAGTCCTTCCAGCTTGGCGGCGTCAATTCTTACGGCACCAGCGATTTTGTGAATGTCGGCGCGGATTCCGGCTTGCAGGATGCACGGTCCGACTATGTCGCCATGATCGGAACCTCCAACTCGACCGGCCTGGCCCTTGCTGCCCGCGGCCGCTTCGACAAGAAAAGCTTCGACGTCAAGCGCGGCGAAGTGGAAGCACAGCAAAGCTGGCAGAAGCTGACGGTTTCGGCACAATATGCCTATATCGCGCCGCAACCGGCTTACGGATATTCCGATCTTCGCCAGGAAGTGACCGGCTCGGCCACGGCGCGCGTCAACACCAATTGGAGCGTCTTCGGCTCCGGCACCTACGACCTGGTGTCCGAGACACTGGTTCGGGCTTCCGCCGGGCTTGCCTATGACGATGAATGCTTCATCTATTCAATGGCATATGTGCAAACGCGCAACCCCGCCCGCTACGGAGCGGATGACAAGCCGTCACATAGTATCAACTTCAACATTTCGCTGCGCACGCTGGGCGACATAGGCACCGGATCGCAAACTTTCTAATCTTGAGGGACCGGAAGCGTTGACAATGCTTCCGGTCTTTTCATTGAAATAGACAAGGAAATTTGCGCGTCGCGGCCTGATTTGGCATTCTTTCAGCAGTATTCGGACGATACAGGCTCCGCAAAATAGCTTTTGGGTCATTGTTTCGCCGCACTGGCTCATCTATACAGGCAGCTTATGATTAGCCGCTGATATGAGCACACATCGGCGGAGCGTCGGCAATGTCCATAAGGGAATACGTCCGGTAAGGATTGTCGGTCATCGACCGGAAGGAATCGGGAAAGAAAGATGATGATTGCAAGACCTCTCTTCGCCTCAATGCTGAGCGCCGCAGTCTGCCTGACGACGCTTGGAACGGTTGCGGTTCCAGCATTTGCCGCCGGTGCGGGATCCGAGGTCAAGGTCATCGTTTCCGGCAATGCGATCACGAACAGCGATGTCCAGCATCGCGTGGCTTTTTTGAAGCTGCAGCGCAAGGGCGGCAATCTCAACCAGATTGCCAGGCAGGAACTGACCGACGAAATGCTGAAGCGCATCGAGATGAAATCGCGCGGCATCAACATTTCCGACCAGCAGGTTGATGAGGCTTATGCCGGATTTGCCTCCCGCAACAAGATGACCCTGGCCCAACTTAATCAGGTGATGAACCAGTCGGGCGTGACGCCGGATCATTTCAAGAAATACATCATGGTTCAGATGGGATGGGGCCGCCTTGTCAGCGCCCGCTTCCGCGCAACCGGCATGGTCAGCGAACAGGAAGCCGTGCAGCGCATGCTGAAGGACGGCGGCAAGAAGCCTGTCGCAACCGAATATCGCCTCCAGCAGGTCATTTTCGTGGTGCCCGCCTCCAAGCGGTCTCCAGCCCTGCTTTCCAAGCGCAAGCAGGAAGCGAATGCGTTCCGCTCCCGTTTCCAGAATTGTGATGCCACCCGCCAGCAGGCCAAGGGCATTCTCGATGTGACCGTGCGCGATCTCGGCCGCATCATTGAACAGCAATTGCCGGGCGAATGGGCAAAGGCCGTCAAGGCAACCCCGGTCGGTCGCACGACCGCGCCGCAGGAAACCGAAAAGGGCGTGGAATTTCTGGCCGTCTGTTCCACCCGGCAGGTATCGGATGATCGCGTGGCCCAGCTCGTCTTCTCCATGGAAGGCGCGGATTCTCCTGGAGGCCAGGAGAAGAAGGCTGAACAGCTTAGCGAAAAATATCTGAAGGAACTGCGCGACAAGGCGACCATCGTTAATCGCTAGAGCATTTCGAGCCAAAAGTGCGAAGCGCCTATGCAGGGAAATCAGTCCAATGGACTGATTTCCGATCCCGCTTCGATGCGTGAGGCAAATGCGACAAAACAAATAGTTAGAGCGGTTCCGAGGCTTCCGTTAAAACAGGAACCGCTTTAGACCGACCTGATGGATTCATCTGCATTCACTGGAACATTGACGCCATGACGGCAGCGCCCCTTCCTCCTCTCGCCGTCAGCATTGGCGATCCCTCCGGCATCGGCCCCGATATTGCGCTTGTGGCCTGGCTCCAGCGCAATGCCTTGTCGCTGCCGCCTTTTGCCTTGCTGGCCGACCCGGAACAGCTTGCCGCCCGTGCGCGGCATCTCGGGCTTGATATCGCAATCGAGGTTGTTTCCGCGATTTCTGCGGCAAACCATGCGTTTGCGCATGCCCTGCCGGTGCTTCCGCTCAAGAACAAATTGACGGAAAGCGTCGGCAAAGCCTTGCCGGAAAATGCCGCGGGCGTCATCGAAGCCATTGAGCGCGCGGTGGACCTGACCCTCAAGGGCGAGGCTTCGGCCGTTGTCACCTGCCCGATTTCAAAGAAGCCGCTCTATGAGGCAGGGTTTAAGCATCCCGGCCACACCGAATTTCTGGCCGAACTGGCAAGCCATCACCGGGGCAAGCCTGTCACGCCGGTCATGATGCTGGCAGGGCCGCAGCTTCGCGCCGTTCCGGTCACGATCCATATTCCGCTTTCGCAAGTGCCTGTTCGTCTCACCACAGCCGACATTATCGAGGTTGCGCAGATCACCGCCACCGAATTGCGGGAACGGTTCGGCATCCGTGCACCGCGTCTTGCCATATCCGGGTTGAACCCGCATGCGGGCGAAGGCGGAGCCATGGGCAAGGAGGATGATACCATCATCCTCCCCGCAATCGAGGCGCTGCAAAGCGCGGGCATCGATGCGCGCGGCCCCCTTCCCGCCGATACGATGTTTCATCCTTCGGCCCGCGCGACCTACGATGCCGCGATCTGCATGTATCATGATCAGGCGCTTATTCCCGCCAAGGCGCTTGCTTTCGATGAAACGGTGAATGTGACGCTTGGGCTGCCCTTCATTCGCACATCGCCGGACCATGGCACGGCCTTCGATATTGCAGGCAAGGGGATTGCGCGCCCGGACAGCCTTGTCGCGGCCATTCGTCTTGCGCGGGAACTGGCCGACAATGCAGCGAACGCAAGCGCATGAGCATCGATAAACTTCCTCCCCTGCGCGATGTGATCGAACGGCACGACCTGATGCCGAAGAAATCGCTCGGCCAGAACTTTCTGTTCGATCTCAATCTGACGTCGAAAATCGCCCGCCAGGCAGGCACTTTGCACGACCAGCCCGTCATTGAAGTCGGGCCGGGGCCCGGCGGCCTGACCCGCGCGCTTCTGGCGCAAGGCGCTTATGTCACGGCAATCGAGCGTGACGAACGATGCCTGGCCGCGCTCGCCGAAATCGAGGCGCATTATCCGGGGCGTCTGCGCATCATCTCCGGCGATGCGCTCGAGCAGGATTTTTCGGTGCTGTTTGCGGACGGGCAAAAGCCGCGCATCATTGCCAATCTGCCCTACAATGTCGGCACGCAGCTTCTGCTCAACTGGTTGCTGGTCGAACCCTGGCCGCCCTTCTATTCGTCCATGACATTGATGTTCCAGCGGGAAGTCGCCGAACGTATCGTGGCCACGCCCGACAGCGATCATTACGGACGCCTCGGTGTGCTTGCCGGATGGAGGACGGTTTCGAAAATCAGCTTCGATGTGCCGCCGCAGGCATTTACGCCGCCGCCGAAGGTCATGTCGTCGGTCGTGCATATCATCCCGCGTGAAAACCCGCTGCCCTGCGATGCGCATGCGCTTGGCCAGATCACGCAGGCCGCATTCGGGCAGCGCCGCAAGATGTTGCGCCAGAGCCTGAAGCCGGTGGGCGGAGCCGAACTTCTGGAAAAAACCGGCATCGACGGAACACGCCGCGCAGAGACGCTCAGCGTCGAAGAATTCGTCGCGCTGGCCAATGCCTATCGTCCAGGAAAATAGTCAGTGCCGGCTGTCTTTTCCGGAAGCCACTTTTCCGGTTTCGGGTGTGGTGGGCATGACGGGCAGTTTCATTTCGTTGACGATCTGGCCCACATGGTCGATTTCCTCACGGAAACTGCTGAGCGATGAGCCGGTCAGCTTTTCGCCGGCGTTGAGGCGGGCCTTCAGCGGATCGACATATTGATCGCCGACCTTGAGTTCGTAATAGAGGTGCGGGCCGGTCGAATAGCCCGTCGAACCGACATAGGCGATCACCTCTCCCTGCTTGACATGTTCGCCGACCTTCAGGCCCTTCCTGGCCGATGAAAGATGCGCATAGGTCGTGCTGTAGCCGCCCTGATGGCGAATGCGGACATATTTGCCATATCCCTTCTGATACGAGATCAGTTCCACCACACCATCGCCGGCGGCCACGATGGGCGAGCCGATCGGCGCATCGTAATCAACGCCATTATGGTGCTTGCGGACATGCAGAACAGGATGGATGCGCCAGCCGAAACCGTCATTGAGACGGCCATTCGGCAGCGGCTTCTGCATGAGATATTTCGTCATGGAGGAGCCGTCCTCGTTGAAATAATCAGCCCCGTTATTGCCTTCGTGGCGATAGAGCCGACGGCTTTTGCCAGCCGTGGTAAACTCGACAAAAACCAGTTCCGGCTTCGTATCGGCGCTCTTGCGGAACAGAAGATCGATCCGGCCCGGCGTTTTTGAGCCCTTCAGCGAAATGCCGTTCTGCGCGGCAAGCTTCTCAACCTCGTCGACAATCGCACCCGGCGCGCCCGCCTGTTGCAGCCGCGACGGGATGGACCCGCTATTGCCGACCACATTCTGCGGGTGGTAGGCCGTCAGCATCGCATCGCGTGACAGGCGCGCAAAAAGCCGTTCATTGCCGGTGGCGCGGAAAACGCCGTCATCGGCGCGCCCGTAGACGGCCTTGTCGATATCGCCATGTTCGAAGCGGGCAAGCGCAATATGCTGCGCCCCGTCGGGGTTCCGTCTGGATTTGTCGACCAGCAATTCAAGATTGTCGCCCGGCACCAGTTCTGTCCGCGCCAGCGCTTCTTCCAGACGCCGGCTGTCCTCGGTGGCGATGCCCGCCGCTTGCAGCAATGCGCCCAGCCGCTCGCGGGATTGCGGCGCGACGATGATCTCATGCACCTTTGCGCCAGCGCCGACAGCGGGCCTGGCAAGGCTGACATTGATCGGAACGCCGCGCTCAAGTGCATCCTCGGGCTGTTTCTGTTGCGATTTCAGCGGGGATATGCCGCCGCGCAGCATATCACCCATCGCAGCCCCGCCGGAACTTGTGAGGTCGAGAACAACATGCTGATAGGTGTAGAGACGCGCATCGCCGTCTTCGACGCCCTCGGCAATATCGATGCGCCGCGATACCCGGCCCGCCGGATCGACATGCACGTCCGGCACCAGCCTTGCCTCTTTCAGCGCCGCGCGATGGCGGGCGAGCGTGGCGGGATTGACCATCATGGGCTGCGCCACGCGCCCATGCCGCACCAGCCGGCCGGTGGCAAATAGAAACCCGCTTCCAGCGATAAGGGCCGCCACCAGCAAAGCCAGGAAAAACCGCAAATGCGTGTGCCGGGAAAAGCGGGCCAGCCGAAACGGATTCAGGCTGTGAGAGGAAAGCGGCTCGCTTCGCAAGGCCGATCCGAAGGCCGCAAAATCCCGTTCCGCCATCGCAGCAACCTGTCTGTCGTTTGCATGCGCTGACCAGAAGACCATACCGAACATTCTCCACCGCTGGATTACCGACGGAAGAGTGGCAAAGACAGCGGCCAAAATAAGGCCCCCGACGGGATATCCACCGGAAGAGAATCACATTGCGTGAATTGTGACTGTCAGGCTTTCGCCCGGCCCCGGCGATGTTCGACCAGCATCGACCATGTATAGAGCGCAAGCCCGGCCCAGATCAGCGCGAAAGCGCCAAGCTGTGCAGCGGAGAACGGCTCGTGGAAGATGAAAATCGCAAAGAAGAACAACATCGTCGGCGTCATGTATTGCATGAGGCCCAGCGTCGTGTAGCGCAGCAGCTTCGCGCCGCCGGCATAAAGGATCAGCGGAATGGCCGTGAACGGGCCTGCCAGCAGCAGCATCGACACGTTGAAGGCCGGTCCGGTCGAGAAATGGTCCTGGCCGGTTGCCGCCAGCCACAGAACGTAGCCGAGCGCGGGAATGCACAGGATCAGCACTTCGAGCGTGAAGCCCTGAAGCGGCGGCATCGGCAGTGACTTGCGGAAGAAGCCATAGAGGCCGAACGTCAACGGCAGCGCCAGCGACACCCATGGCAGACCGCCCGCATTGACGGTCAGCAGCAGCACGGCGGCGAAGGCAAATCCGACGGCGACATATTGAACCCTGGTCAGCCTTTCCCCAAGGAACAGACCGCCAAGGACGACATTGAACAGCGGATTGATGTAATAGCCAAGTGCGGCGCCCATCACCTGGTCATGGGCAACGGCCCAGACATAGATCGACCAGTTGACGGTAATCAGCCCGGCGGTCAGGCCAGCCATGGCCAGCATGCGCGGCTGGCGCACGGCGTTGAGAATATCCTTGAACTGCCCCAGCACCAGCAGGAGCAGCAGCGCGACCGGAACCGACCAGATCACGCGATGCGACACGACTTCCATGGCCGGGATGTGGCCAAGCGCCTTGAGATAGAATGGCAGGGCACCCCAGAGCCCATAGGCTCCGATTGCCATCAAAAACCCGCGCGACCCGTCAGACAGGCGCGTATCGGTGATGGTCTGGTCGGTCATGCCTCTCTCCTCGGCAAAAACGGTTCGCCCGCCCCCGTTGCGGGCGGATCAGCATGGAACCGCTATGCGCCCAACAATCCATAAAATCCATTCAATTAAACTGATCGAAGCATCAATTTCAGTGAATGGACCGGATTTATTCGGCGGCAGCCCGTCCGGCCATCGAACGGTTTTTCATCAGCTTGTAATTGACCGAATCCATCAGCGCCTGGAAGGACGCATCAATGATATTGTCCGACACGCCGACCGTGCGCCAGCGGGCACCGGTCGCATCGCCGGATTCGATCAGGACGCGCGTGATTGCCGCCGTGCCGCCATTGAGGATACGCACCTTGAAATCGACCAGTTCCAGATCCTCGATCTCGGCCTGAAAGCGCCCCAGATCCTTGCGCAATGCGATATCGAGCGCGTTGACCGGGCCGTGTCCTTCGGCGACGGACATGCGCACCTCGCCATCGACCTCGACCTTGACCACGGCTTCCGAAACGGTCTTCAACATGCCATTGGCATCGAAGCGCCGCTCGACGAGGCAGCGGAAGGATTCGACCTTGAAGAATTCCGGCTGCGGCGTCAGCATGTTGCGCGCCAGAAGCTCGAAACTCGCATCCGCGCCTTCATAGGCATAGCCTTCCGCCTCACGCTCCTTGACCAGCGCGATCAGCGTATCCAGACGCACATCGTCCTTTGCAACGCGGATGCCGCGACGCTCCAGCTCGGCGATGAAATTGGATTTTCCGCCCTGATCCGACACCATGACACGGCGGCTGTTGCCGACCGATTCCGGCGGAATATGCTCATAGGTCTGCGGTTCCTTGAGCAGCGCCGACGCATGAATGCCGGCCTTGGTCGCAAAAGCGGACGTGCCGGTATAGGGCGCCTGCTCCGTCGGCGGACGGTTCAAGATATCGTCGAAAGCGCGCGAAATCCGCGTGATCCCCTTCAGCGCCGCAGGCTTGATCGCCAATTCGAAACGTTCTGCCCAATAGGGTTTCAGCGCCAGCGTCGGGATCAACGAAACAAGATTGGCATTGCCGCAGCGCTCGCCGATGCCGTTGAGCGTTCCCTGCACATGGCGAACGCCCGCATCGATGGCGGCAAGCGAGACGGCAACCGCCTGCTCGGTGTCGTTATGGGCGTGGATGCCAAGGCTCTCGCCCGGAACCACAGACGTTACGGCAGCAATGATCCCGGCCACTTCCGAGGGCTGCGTGCCGCCGTTCGTGTCGCACAGCACAACCCAGCGCGCCCCTGCGGAATAGGCCGCCCTGGCACAGGCAAGCGCATATTCGGGATTGGCCTTGTAGCCATCGAAGAAATGTTCGCAATCGACCAGCGCTTCCCGGCCTGCCATGCGGGCGGCGGTGACGGAAGCCGTGATCGATTCCAGATTTTCCTCATTGGTGCAGCCAAGCGCCAGACGGACATGATAGTCCCAGCTTTTGGCAACGAAGCAGACAGCATCGGCGGAAGCCTGCAGCAGGCTGGAAAGGCCGGGATCGTTGGATGCCGAAACGCCCGCGCGCTTCGTCATGCCGAAAGCCGCAAACTTTGCGCGCGCGGTCTGGCGCTGCTTGAAGAAGGCAGTATCGGTCGGATTGGCACCCGGATAGCCGCCTTCCACATAGTCCACGCCCAGTTCTTCCAGCAGCGTGACAATCGACTTCTTGTCTTCCACAGAGAAGTCAATGCCGGGAGTTTGCTGCCCATCCCGCAGGGTGGTGTCGTAGATGTAGATGCGCTCGCGTGCCATTCTTGCCTGCCTGTCGGTGGGTATGCGGTGCCGTCAACCTTGCTGTTGCGGCCAGCTTTCAGTGTCGTAATCGGGATGCTGGTAGGAAATCATCGTCCTGACAAATTCGATGCTCGCCGGATCGCGCTCCGTTGCATAGCCGGGAAGATTTGCAAGACCGGCCACATAAGGCAATTGCTTCTCGATCCCCCATTGGATGGTCGGCTCTATCTCCTCCGGCGCATCGAAAGCGCCGATGGCAAGAGCGATCCCGTCGGGCGCTTCATAGGTCAGCGGCGTGCCGCATTGAGGACAAAAGCCCCGCTGCACATGGTTGGACGAGCGGAAGCGCTTCGGCTCATTGCGCGTCCATTCCAGCTTCGCCTCTCTCACCGACACCAGCGGCGCATAGAAATTGCCGAATGCCTTCTGGCACATGCGGCAATGACAGATCGATGCGGAACCCATCGCGCCATCGACGCGAAAGCGCACCGCGCCGCACTGGCAGCCGCCGGTATAGATCGGTTTGTTATCAAGCGTCATGTCATCCTCCCGGTTCCACAAGCCTGTTAACCTACCACATCCCAGGTCGTGATGCGCTCGCCGGTGGCCGGGTCCTTGCCATCTTTCAGCTGAACGCCCTCACCAAGCAGCTCATCGCGAATGCGATCGGCCTCGGCCCAGTTCTTCTCGGCGATGAAGCGCAGACGCTCCGCAATCCGGGCTTCGACGGCATTGCCATCCACCTCGGCCTTGGCAAAGACCGGAATGTCGCCAGCCGAAACGAAATGCGGATCGAACAGGCCGAGCAGCGCCATGCCCTCGCCCAATCCGGCAACATCGCGCGCCTTGAAAGCCTTGCGCAAAGCCGTGATCGCCGTCCAGCTGTTCAAATCGTCGGACAGGGCATCCACCACCTCGCCCACGGCGGTCAGCGTTTGCGGCACGGTGAAATTTCTGTCGCGCAGCAGGCCATACCAGCGGTGCAGCTCCTCGGCGGATTCCGCCAGACGCTGCGCCGTCCAGTTGATCGGCTCGCGATAATGGGTCTGCAACATCGACAGGCGCGCCGCCAGGCCGACCCAGCGGTCGCGCGCATCGACGTCATCCCACACACCCAGTTGCGGCAGGCCCTCGTTCAGCACATCGCGGATGGTGATGAAATTGCCGAGCGATTTCGACATCTTCTGCCCTTCGACCTGCAGGAAGCCGTTATGCATCCAGATGCTGGCCATCCGCTCGGTGCCGAACGCGCAGCATGATTGCGCGATTTCGTTCTCGTGATGCGGGAAGACGAGATCGATCCCGCCGCCATGAATGTCGAACTGGTTCTTCAGCGGATCGTCGCATTTCAGGCCACCGCCAAACGGCTCAAGCAGCTTGGCCATCGACATGGCCGAGCATTCGATATGCCAGCCCGGACGGCCCAATACCGCGATCCCCGCAGGCGAGGCCCAGCCGGGCTCCCCCTCCTTCGACGGTTTCCACAGGACGAAATCCATTTCGTCGCGCTTGTAGGAGGCAACGTCCACGCGGGCGCCCGCCAGCATCTCGTCCAGCGAGCGGCGGGCCAGCGCGCCATAGCGCGGTCCCTTGCGTTCGTTCATGGCGGACGGCGAAAAAAGGACGTGATTCTCGGCCACATAGGCCACGCCAAGCCTGACCAGACGATCGATCATGGCGCGCATCTCGTCCATATGCTCGGTCGCTCGCGGCTGAACGTTGGGCGCCAGATTGCCCAGCGCCGTCACGTCAGCCTGAAACTGCGCATTGGTGCTTTCCGTCACCCGGCGGATGGCTTCATTGAACGGCAGGTCGGGGTAATCGCGGGCGGCGCGGGCGTTGATCTTGTCATCAACGTCCGTGATGTTGCGCGCATAAGTGACATGCGCCGCGCCATAGACATGGCGCAGCAAGCGGAACAGCACGTCGAAAACGATCACCGGACGGGCATTGCCGATATGCGCGAAGTCATAAACCGTCGGTCCGCAGACATACATGCGCACATTGTCGGCATCGAGGGGAGAAAACTCCTCCTTCGTGCGGGTCAGCGTGTTGTACAGACGCAAGCGCGGCGCATAAGCCATTGTCATTATTCCCCAAAAAGACCTTTGAAATCAGTGCGCACCTGACCGCAGCCGACTGGCCGGGGCGTTATCATCCAATTTTTATGAAAGGGAGACGAAAACGGCCGGGCCAGCAAGCTGCTAGCCAATAATAATCGCACAAATACAAATGATCGTGGTCGGCATTTTCATGGCTGCACTTATCCCCGGCAGCACCGTCTCCGTCAAGAACTTTCGCCAAGAGATTGATCGTTTAACGAGATCGCCGCCGATGTTGTATTTTTGCAACCGGCAGACACCCTTTCCCGCCTCAACCGGAAAACCGCAAAACCGGCTCCAAACAGCCTTCATTCGGTCTCAATCAATCACAAAATGGTGAACAGGCATTATCGAAAGGAATGAACAATGTCTAAGAGTGAACTGCAACCCCGCCAAGACCGACTGGTTGATAAATACCGCGAAATCGGGCCTGCCGTGCTTGTTGCAGCATTGCTGAACGCAACGCAACGCACCAGCGACGGTCGCAACGACAACCGCCGGCGTTCCATTCTCGCCGTCAAGAAGCCTGGCTGAGAAAGCTTATCCGGTTCAGCGCCCGGAGTCGGTGAAAGCGTAACAAATAGCGCCAGTCCGGAAAGACTGGCGATCCTCGTCAGAACATCGAAAGCTGCCCGTCATTTCCGTCATCGGATCCGGGCCCGGTCTTTCGCTTCGCCCCCGCCTTCCCGGAAGGCGCCTGTTCCTCGACACGATCCTGCAAGTCGGGCGTCGTGTTGGCCACCTTGTTGACCTTGTCCGACACGGGGATGGCTTCAAAGAAATCATCCTGCGCCGGGCGCATGATATCCGCCACTTCGCGCGGCAGAAAACGCTTGCAGTCCAGCCAGCGGGCAAAATCTTCCGGCTGCACGACAACCGGCATCCGCTCATGGATCGGTCGCAACAGGCCGTTGGCGCTTGTCGTCAATATGCCTGCGGTGTCGATCTGCGATCCGTCGGCGCTGCTCCATGTCTCGATCAGGCCGCCAAAAGCCACGATCCCGCCCTTACGGGGGCGCACCCAATAGGCCTGCGCCTTGTTCTTGCCCTCGCGACGCCACTCATAGAACCCCGATGCCGGGATCAAGGCACGCCGGTGATTGAGCGCTGCGCGAAACGAATTCTTCTCCGCCGCAGTCTCCGAGCGGATGTTGAACATCAGCGGCCAGTCGTTGGGGTCTTTCACCCAGGACGGAACGAACCCCCAGCGCACGAGCAACCCGACGCGATCCGGCCTGTTGCTGCCCGGCGGTGGCGTTTCCCCGCCGATAATGGTCAGAATGGGCTGCGTCGGCGCGATATTATATCGTGGCGGAAAATCCTCCGCGATCAATGCGGCCACGAAAGCTTCCAGCTCTTCCCGGCTTGCAGTCAATGAAAAACGTCCACACATGGTGAGCATGTTTAAGTTTTTTGCCGAGCGGTCAAGGGGGGCTTTTCCATTGCCAACCGGTGTAGTTCTAGCATCATGAAAACAGTTCCCGTCTTTCCGATTCCAGCCAAGGTTCATGGTGTTTCGCTGATCTGCCGACGCGAAGGACGGTTTCTTCTGGTCGAGCGCGGAAAGGAACCGTGGAAAGGCTGGCTTGCCTTTCCGGGCGGCAGCATCGAAGCGGGCGAAACACCCGAACAGGCCGCAATCCGCGAACTGAAGGAAGAAACGGCGCTCGATGCGCGGGCATTGTCGCATGTCATCACCGTCGATCTGGCGCTTGAGGGCAAGGCATATGACAGGAGCTATTACCTGTCCGTATTCCGGGCCATCGAAGTTTCAGGCCGGGAAATCGCCGGAGACGATGCCGCAGCCATTCACTGGCTGACGATTGAGGACATGGCATCGGCAAAGGTGACGGACAGCACGCTCGATGTCGCCCGCATGGTGGCGAGGACGGAAGACGGACATTCGGATATTAATCCTGTTTAGCGGTCTGCCTTGAAGCGGCCCCTATTCTTGGCCATAGCTCATTGTCAGGTGAGAGGTTTTCGATTGAAAAACATTCCGTTTTTTCGACCGGCTGTCTGCTTATCGATCGCTTTATGGGTCGGGGCGGCATGTCCGGCTGTCGCTGAGGACGCGCCCTATGAAGGCAAGATGTTGCGGCTCGCCGAGATTCTGGGCTCGCTGCATTATCTGCGCAATCTGTGCGGCGAGGCCGGCAGCGAATGGCGCGACCGGATGGATGCGATCGTGACCGCGGAAAAGCCTTCCGAAGCCGAACGGGTGCGGCTCATTTCGAGCTTCAACCATGGCTATCGCGTGTTCAGCGACAATTACACCCGCTGTACCCCTTCGGCGCTTGCGGCGATAGATCGCTACATGAAGGAGGGCGAAGGCTTGTCGAACGAGATCGTCTCGCGCTATGGAAATTAACCAATCATTCACTCTTGTGCGGATTGACAGGATTAGTTCGTTCAAATCCGTGATAATCTGTTAACACTGTCTTAAGAAGGCAGTCACGTTGCAAAGGTGGTTGAGCTCCCGCCAGACGGTGAGACACCGACAGCGCAACAGAAAGGCGAAAGCCAGGATGAAGTCTATGGAACATGCACCGGCCGATCTGGACGAAATGATTGCGCGCGAGAAGAAGCTCGTCGCCATCGAATATCATAACGAGGCCTGGGCAGACGGTATCTCCGAAGGTATCGAACCGGAAATCCTTGCTGAAGCAGCCTTCACGACCGCGCTTACAGAACTGATCCGCGAAGCGGGCGACGACTGCGCGCTGGACCTGATCGAGAAAATGCGCGAACAGATCATCGCCGGAACCTTCCTGCCGCAGCGCCTCCTTCAGTAACAGCAAGAGAGCGCCGGTCGCGGGACCAGACCGGCGCTGAAGTTCCCTCCCCGGCGTCCCCCTTCCAGCGCCAGATGTCTTTCCCGATCCGGAATTCCGCCTCACCCCGAACCTTATTGGCAGGGATCATCCTTGCCTGCGGCATCGCCTTGCCCGCCGCCGCAAACTCCTTTGACGTCGCGCTGGCCGATCAGTCGGATTTCCTGCCGCGCCCCGGCGCCCGCACGGGTGCCGATGAAGGCGGCAGATCTTCCCCCATTCCCCTGCCCGGCGCGCTTCCGCGCGCGGTGCCGCATGTATCGCCGGACAATGCCCCGGCTTCGGCATCCAAACCCATGCCGGAAATCCATCGGGATTTCGACAAGCTGCCCGAACCTGTGCGGGTGACGCGTGAACGCATGCTGGAAGCGGCGCGCTCCGGCGACATCGAAAAACTGCGCCCGCTCCTTGGCGTCGAGGACAGGGCCACCCAGCTCTCGCTGGAAGACCACGAGGAAGATGTCATCGACTTTCTCAAGTCGCTCTCGGGCGATGAGGCAGGCCGGGAAGTGCTGGCGATCATCATCGATCTTCTGGATACCGGCTATGTGCATCTGAATGCGGGCAAGGATGACGAAGTCTATGTCTGGCCCTATTTCTACGCCATGCCTCTCGACAGGCTGACGCCGCCCCAGATCGTGGAGCTTTTCCAGATCGTCACCGCCGGTGACTTCGAGGACATGAAGAAGGCAGGCGGCTATGTTTTCTACAGTATCGGCATCGGGCCGGACGGAAGCTGGCGCTTTTTCACGGCTGGCGAATAGTCAGATTCCAGCGCGCATCCGGCTCGGCGGCTCGTTATAGATGCGCTGCCAGACGCGGCGAAACTGCCGGGCGGAAGCAAAACCGGCCTGTGTCGCGACATTTTCGATATCCAGCCCGGAATTGAGAAGCATTTCGCGCGCAAGGCCGACCTTGAGCCGGTTCACATAGTCCGTCACCGTCATTCCGGCATATTCATTGAACAGGCGCGAGAAATTGCGCGGGCTTGCCCCACCGATCTCCGCCAGCCGTTCCACCGACCAATCCGCCGCCGGATCATGCGCGATGGCATCCTGTGCCCGATGCACGACCGGGTTCATATGGTTTCGCCCCTCAAGCCAGGGCGATAGCTGGGGGTCGTTGCCGCTGCGGCGCAGATAGACCACCAGATAGCGCGCGACGGCCAGCGCCGTGACATGATCGGTCAGCCCCGCAACGATGTGCAGCATCAGATCGATGCCTGCGGTGATGCCCGCGCTCGTCAGCCGCTCGCCATCCTCGACGAAGAGCCTGTTTTCATGGACACGCGCTGCGGGGGCCAAGTGTTGAAGTTCACCGATCGTCAGGTGATGGGTGGTGCAGGAATAGCCGTCGAGCAGGCCTGCCCGCGCTGCGAGCAGCGCGCCGGAACAGATCGTCACCAGCCGCACGCCGGGGCGCACCGCCCGGCGAAGCCATTGCACGATCTCCTTTTCCAACGCCGCATCAGCGGTTCGGTCTATCTCCGCATTTCCAAGCGGAATATCGGCGGCGCCTGAAACAATGACCAGCGCATCATCCGGCAACGCCCCCGGCAAAGGCTCCACCCCCGCCACCGGCAGGCCGATGGAACTGAGCGCGGTTGGGGCAGGCCCGATGTAATGAACATCGAAGCGCAGCTGATCCTGTTCGAGATTTGCCTTGCGCAACACCTCAAGCGGTCCCGCCACGTCGAGCAGAAGCACGCGCGGCGGGATGACGACATAGACCGGAACTACCCGGACAATGCCCGCATGGTCACTCATGCTGCCTTCCGTTCTCGGGGCGCAGCCAGCGCCTGTTCCACGGTTACGATACGGGCAAAGCGATTGGCCAGGACAAGCTCCGTGCGGGCCTTGATCTCGGCAGCACTCCACTCGCGCCCGCTTGCGTCGGTCATAGGAAAGGTCAATGTCGCCTCGCTGACGAAATCGACATCATATCCGAAATCCGAGGCATGGCGTATTGTCGTTTCGCAGCATTGTTCGGTGCGAATGCCGGAAACCAGCACGCGGCGGATGCCGTTGGCGACCAGCCACACATCAAGCCCGCTTCCGATCAGCGCGCTGTGGCGGCGCTTGCGGAACACCGCATCCGGTTCAATCGACAGCGGCGAGATTGCCTTCACCAGGCCCGACGCTTCCGAGAACGGCCCTTCATTCTCGACATGAAAAATCTGCACCACCGGAATAGCGGCGCGCCTGGCGCCATCGATCAGCGCCTGCTGGCGCTCGATATAGGCGCCAACCTCTTCATCCCGGTAATAAGTCCGGTGGCGGAATGATTCCTGAGCGTCGATTACCAGCAGAGCCGTATCGTGAGCGGACATTTTTGTTCTCCCTATCAAAAGACTATAGGGAGAAAATACGCCGTGCAACCGGGACAGAAAGCCATCTTACGGACAAGAAGCGGACAGATTACGCCAAATTGCCTAGCGGCGCGGCAATGCTTCGAGGAACTCCACCGGCTCGCCCTTGTGGGCGTTCACGATTTGCGCTTCCCACATCACCTTGATGCCGCGCACAAAAGTGCCGATCGGCCATCCGGTCACGCTCTTGCGGTGATAGGGCGTCCAGCCGGCTTTCGAACCGGCCTGCTCATGGGTGATCGTTTCGCGGCGCTTCATATCCACGATGGTGAGGTCTGCATCATAGCCGACTGCGATGCGCCCCTTGCGGGCCATGCCGAAAATGCGGTTCGGGCCATGGCTGGAAAGATCGACAAAGCGTTCCAGCGAAAGCCTGCCCGCATTGATGTGATCGAGCATGATCGGCACCAGCGTCTGCACGCCCGTCATGCCGGACGGGGAAGCCGGATAGGGCTTTTGCTTTTCTTCCAGCGTGTGCGGGGCATGGTCGGAACCGAGCACGTCGACAATACCCTGATCGATCCCTTTCCACACACCGTCGCGGTGTCGCTTGTCGCGCACAGGCGGGTTCATCTGGATGAGATTGCCGAGCGTCTTGTAATCGTCTGCCGACAAGGTGAGGTGATGCGGCGTCGCCTCGCAGGTCGCGACATCCTTGTGATCTTTCAGGAAATCGATTTCCTCGGCAGTGGAAATATGCAGCACATGAATGCGCGCGCCCGTATCGCGCGCGATGCGCACGAGCCGTTCGGTGCATTGCAGTGCCGCGATTTCATCGCGCCAGACCGGGTGGCTCGACGGATCGCCCTCTACGCGCAGGCCCTTGCGCTCCTCCAGCCGGAACTCGTCTTCCGAATGGAAGGCGGCACGGCGGCGCGTGTTCTTGAGGATCGAGCGCACGCCGTCATCGTCCTCAACCAGCAGGTCGCCGGTGGACGATCCCATGAAAACCTTGATGCCGGCAGCGCCCGGCAGGCGTTCCAGTTCGGCAACATCTTTCGCATTGTCGCGCGTGCCGCCAACCCAGAAAGCGAAATCGCAATGCATGCGATGACGGCCACGTCTCACCTTGTCTTCCAGCGTCTCGGCGGATGTGGTGAGCGGCTTGGTGTTGGGCATTTCGAAAACCGAGGTCACGCCGCCCAGCACGGCGGCAAGCGAGCCGGTTTCGAGATCTTCCTTGTGTTCCAGCCCCGGCTCGCGGAAATGGACCTGGCTATCCACCACGCCGGGCAGGATGTGCAGGCCGGTGCAGTCGATCACCTCACCCGCCGCATGGGTGGAAAGAGAACCGATGGCAGCGATGCGGCCATTGCGAATACCGATGTCGCGCTGGCCTGTACCGTCGTGATTGACGATGGTTGCACCCTTCAAAATCGTATCGAATGTTTCGGCCATAGTGGTCTCCTGCCAGATTGATAGGACTTGCGAGCCTTTCCATTGGGGCTTACGTAACGAGGGCGCGAAAGGCAAGGACGAAGCGATGACGACGGCAGCTGAAACGGTAAATCTTTCCAACAGGGCATTGGTTCATATCACGGGCGAAGAGGCGGAAAAATTTTTGCAAGCCGTGATTACGACCGATCTCGACAAGCTTGGACCGGACGACCTGAAACCGGGAGCATTGCTGGCCCCGCAAGGCAAGATCCTGTTCGACTTTCTCGTTTCGCGCATTGATGGCGGCCTGCGTTTCGATCTTCCGGCAAGCATCGCCGCCGATTTCTGCAAGCGCATCACCCTCTACAGGCTGCGCGCCAAAGCCGAAATAACGCAAGAGCCAGAATCGCTTGTCAGCGTTTCCTGGCAAACGGAATCACATTCTTCACAGAATGATTCAATCAAGCGGGACAGCCGCTTTCCGGCGGAACTGAATGTCCGGCGCATTTATGGGCAAGCGGAAGCCACAGCCGGTGAAAGCGCGTGGACGAAGCTCAGGGCGGACTATGGCGTGGCCGAAGGCGAAGCCGATTTCGCTTATAATGATGTCTTTCCGCATGACGTCAATTTCGACCAGACCGGCGGTGTGTCTTTCCCGAAAGGCTGCTTCATCGGGCAGGAAGTGGTGTCGCGCATGCAGCATCGCGGCACGGCACGACGGCGCGTTCTGGTGGCCCGCTCCGGGGAAAGCCTTCCCCCCATGGGCACATCCATTACCGTCGATGGGCGTGAGATCGGCACGATGGGAAGCTCTGCCGATGTGGTGGGCATTGCGCTTGTACGCATCGATCGCGTCAAGGATGCGATGGATGCCGGGCACATCATTCTGGCGGGCGAGACGCCGGTAACCCTTTCCCTGCCGCCGCATGTGCGGTTCGGATTTCCGGAACCCGAAGCGGGTAACGCCTGATGGCGAGCGCTGACCGATCTTCCGGCAAGACGCGCGCCTGGCAACGCATGTTGTCGGGACGCCGTCTCGACCTGCTCGACCCCTCGCCGCTCGATGTTGAAATCGAGGACATTGCCCATGGCCTTGCCCGTGTGGCGCGGTGGAACGGACAGACGGTGGGCGAACACGCATTTTCCGTCGCGCAGCATTCGCTGCTGGTGGACCAGATATTCATCCGTCTGGTGCCCGATGCCAGCATTGAATGGCAGCTATTGTCGCTGCTGCACGATGCGCCGGAATATGTGATCGGCGACATGATCTCGCCCTTCAAGGCGGTGATGGGCGGCAGTTACAAGATGATCGAAACGCGGCTGGAAAACGCCATCCACCTGCGTTTTTCATTGCCGGTCGCCGTGCCCGCCAAGCTCAAGACGCTCATCAAGCGCGCCGATCAGGTGGCCGCTTTCTTTGAAGCCACGCGGCTTGCCGGTTTCACCGAGGCCGAGGCCGTCAAATATTTCGGGCGTCCGCGTGGTTTCGATCCGGCAGGACTGGATATCACCCCGCGCCCCACGCAAGACGTGCAGGCGGATTTTCTCGCGCGCTTTGCAGCCCTGGAAAAAGCGCGGCAGAACCGATGAGCCGGATCGTCGTGACGCCCCTGTCGCGACTGGCAACACAACTTGCATTGCACCGGCCAAGCCATGTCGTGACGCTTGGAAGCGAGGATCCGGCAGCGCTGCCCGACGGCTTTGATGCCGTCCGTCTGGCGCTCACATTCCACGATATCGTTGAACCGCGCGCCGGATTGGTTGCGCCCGATGAAGGCCACGTGCGGGCGCTTCTGGACTTCGCGGAGGGCTGGTCCATGGATGCGCCTTTGCTCATCCACTGTTATGCCGGCATTTCCCGTTCCACGGCTGCGGCTTACATCATCGCATCCGCCTTGAACCCCACGCTCGATGCAAGCGAACTTGCCGGGCTTGTTCGCAGCCTCTCGCCATCCGCCACGCCGAATATCCGGCTTGTCACGCTCGCAGACGGGATTCTGGGGCGAAACGGACGGATGGTTGCCGCCATACGCGCAATCGGGCGCGGAGCGGATGCCTTTGAGGGCGAGGTTTTCAGCTTGCCTTTGATGACAGGCCTAAATGCATCTATGGGCTGATTGCCCGCCCGAGGGCGTTCAGAAACCCGCCGCGTGCGTCGGGCGGGGTGACGGCACGCGGTTCCCACACATGCCGCATCAGGAAATAACCTGTCATCGTGAAGGCATGATCGATATCGTCATAGGATGCAGCGCGAACAGCCGTATCGTTGACGAAGCCCGGCAGCGGCAGAAGCTTGTCGGCCCAGGGCGCGCCCGCATCCCGGCAAACCGCGCGACCGGATTTCGGCGAGACATAGATCAGATCTTCCCTGACGCCCGTTGCCGCGCATTCCTTGAGATCGAGACCGAAGCCCAGTTCTTCCAGCATCATGACTTCAAAGCGCAGCAACAGTTCGCCGGAGGCCAGCGGATCGTCAAAATGCTCGATGATGAGCCGCAAGGTCTCATAAAGACCGCGATGCGGGTCGCGTTCCGGCAACAGGCGCAGATGCGAAGCCGCCAGCTGGATGCCGTATAAGGCCACCGGCGTTTCGATAAGGCGGGCGGCGGCAAATTCCAGCGGTTCGATGGTAAAGCTGCCCATATGCTCATCCAGCCGCGCCCACCATGTCACATCCACATGATTGCCGGGCTGGAGCAAAGGCTGCATGCGGCGGGAACGCCCGCCGCGCACCATACCCATATGGCGGCCATGCTCACGGGTCATCACTTCCACGATGGCGCTTGTCTCGCCATGGCGTCGTGTCCCGAGAATTATGCCTTCATCGCGCCATTCCATGGCCGCCAGCTTTATGAATTAGCGCATCCCGAAAAGTGTGAAACGGTTTTCGGACAAGATGCGCGCCAGTACAAAGTTAGAGCGCCGATCTGATTTCATCAGATCGAAACGCGCTCTAGGTTGGAAAATCAAGGCCCATTTCGCGGTAGCGTTCCGGGTCGTTGCCCCAGTTCTCGCGCACCTTCACGAAAAGGAAGAGATGAACGGTCTGTTCCAGTATCTCGGAGATTTCCTTGCGCGCGGATTGGCCGATTGCCTTGATCGTCTCGCCCTTGTGGCCGAGCACGATCTTCTTCTGGCTTTCACGCTCGACATAGATCACCTGTTCGATGCGCACCGAGCCATCCTTGCGCTCTTCCCAGCGCTCGGTTTCGACCGTGGACGAATAAGGCAGTTCCTCATGCAGGCGCAGATAAAGCTTCTCGCGGGTGATTTCCGCTGCAAGCTGGCGCATCGGCATGTCGGAAATCTGGTCTTCCGGATAATACCACGGACCGTTCGGCACGTTTTCGGCCAGATATTTCGCGAGATCCTTGCAGCCCGAGCCGTTCAGCGCCGAAATCATGAAAGTCTGGTCGAATGCGACCAGCTCATTGGCCTTGCGGGCGAGATCCAGCAGGACAGGCGGATCGACACGGTCGACCTTGTTGAGCACCAGAACCTTCTTCTGGCGCACATCCTTCATGCTTGCCAGCAGCGCCTCGGCATTCTCGTTCAGCCCGCCTTGCGAATCGAGGAGAACCAGAATGATGTCGGCATCCTTCGCGCCGCCCCAGGCCGTCGTGACCATGGCGCGGTCCAGCCTGCGCTTCGGCCGGAAAATGCCGGGCGTGTCGACCAGGACGATCTGCGCCTGACCTTCGATGAATATGCCGCGCACAAGGGCGCGCGTCGTCTGCACCTTGTGCGTGACGATGGAAACCTTCGTTCCCACAAGCTGGTTGACCAGCGTGGATTTCCCCGCATTCGGCGCCCCGATCAGCGCCACGAAGCCGGAACGGGTCTGGCCTGCCTCGTTTTCGCCGTCAGCCGGCGTCGTCCGATTATTCATTGCTTATCCTTCCAGACGATATTTCCTTGCAGAACGCCGCCTCCCCCCTGCGCGCGACATTCCGGATATGACGAAACCGACATATCGTATAAAGCTGATTATAACTGATCCCGATTGAAAAACGTCAATTCTTGCATCAAGCGGAATTGTCACGCTTCCAGACGCCTTCACGATAGAGCATCGCCTCGGCCGCGTCCTGTTCGGCTATCCGTTTCGAACGCCCCTCGCCCGTTTCCGAGGCAAAGCCCTTGACCGTCACCTCCACCGTGAACAGCGGATCGTGGTCCGGGCCGGTGCGGCTGATGATGGAATAGGATGGATGGACATTGCCCTGCTGGTGCGCCCATTCCTGCAATTCGGTCTTGGCGTCGCGGCGGGCGGCGCCCGTTTGCAGGGACCGCTTTTCCCAGTAGCGCCTGACGAAGGGGCGCACGGCCTCCAGCCCGCCATCGAGATAGATCGTGGCGATCAGCGCCTCGACGACATCGGCGCGCACATTCAAGAGGCGCTTGTCATTCAGCGACTTGATATCGGAACCGGTGTGAATGAGATCGGCAAGCCCGATCTCATCGGCAATCGCCGCACAGGTTTCGGCATTCACCAGCGCATTGAGGCGAACGGACAGTTCCCCTTCGGATGCATCCGGAAACTCGTCGAACAGCATTTCCGCGACGGTCAGTCCCAGAACGCGATCGCCGAGAAATTCGAGACGTTCATAATTTGCGCGCGAGGGCGCCTGCACACTTGAGTGGGTGAGCGCACGATCCAGCCGTTTCACATTGAGAAAACGGTGCCCGGTGCGCTCTTCCAGAATTGCTGCTGCCTGATTTGCCGAAGCCATTTCAGTTCCCGGTGACGGCTGTATGCGGCGCGGCATTGACGGAAGTGAACAGGCGGCTGAAGCGCACGTCGGTCGGCCATTTCCATATTTCCAGCGGGCTTGCCTTATCGGCAATGGAGAAGAAGATGATGTTCGCGCGACCGACCAGATTTTCAAACGGCACATAACCGACGCCGAAACGGCTATCGAGCGAATTGTCGCGATTGTCGCCCATCATGAAGTAATGGCCGGCCGGAACCTCGAAGACGCGCGTGTCGTCACCGATGGAATTCGGCGCGAGATCGAGCGTGTCATAGGTCACGCCATCCGGCAGGGTTTCGCGATAGACCTCGACGGGACGGTTCACTTCCGTCACATCGGGATTGTCGATCGTGCCGACCCGCTCACGCTTGACCGCCTGATCGTTGATATAGAGCACGCCGCCGCGCATCTGCACGCGGTCGCCCGGCAGGCCGATCACGCGTTTGATGTAATCGACGGAAGGATCGCTCGGCAGCTTGAACACCACCACGTCACCGCGCTTCGGCTCGGCGCTCCAGATGCGGCCTGAAAACAGGTCCAGCCCGAACGGCAGCGAATAGCGCGAATAGCCATAGGCATATTTCGAAACGAACAGATAATCGCCTTCCAGAAGCGTCGGACGCATGGAGCCCGACGGTATGCTGAAAGGCTGGAAAAGCAGGGTGCGGATGACCAGCGCCAGCAGCAGCGCCTGCACGATAACGCTGATGGTTTCGCCAAGGCCGCCGGATTTTTTTGTCTCACTCTTGCTGGACACGCTCATTGTATCTCCGCTTCCGATAAGGCGATCTAATAACGACTATGAATGCATGACGCAATCAGTCCGCCGGCAGAACGCCGGTTTATCGCATGATTATGAGCAGGAGTTGCCTGCCACAATCACAATTATTCCGTCTCCGGCAGGGCTTCGATGATGACAAAGGCCTGCGCGAGAGGAAAATCATCGGTAATTGTCAGATGTATGGCGGCGCGCGTTCCGGCGGGCAAGAGTTTCTGCAACTGTTTCGCAGCCCCCCCCGTCAAATGCATGGTCGGCTTTCCCGAAGGCGCATTGACCACGCCCATATCCCGCCAGAAAACGCCCTCGGCAATGCCCGTTCCAAGCGCCTTCGCGCAGGCTTCCTTGGCTGCGAAGCGCTTGGCATAGGATGCCGCCCGCTGCTTGCGGGCTTCGGATTTTTTCTGCTCGACCTCGGTGAAGACCCGGTTGCGGAAACGGTCGCCATGGCGCTCAAGCGTGTTTTCGACGCGGCGGATATCGATGAGGTCGCTACCGATACCGACGATCATACCTTCTGCGGCTCCTGTTCGCGATGCTTGCGATGCTTTTCCGCAAGGCGGTCGATACGGCGGCGGCGGAAAGCCGAAACGGCAAAGCGCGTGACGAAATAAACCACCACCGCGAATGCGGCGCCCAGAATCGTCGAGCCGAACAGCATCGGCTTCAGGAGCGGCGTCCAGATTTCATCGAAATGCATGGTTTCCAATGCCCGCCCGAGATGGACCGGCGGCGCGGCATCGATGCTGCCATTCATGACGAAGCGGCCAAGCTCGAACGTGCTGCCCCAGATGAAAGGCAGCGTCAGCGGGTTGGCAAGCGTGGTGCCGAGCGCTGCGGCCGCGATATTGCCGGCAAGGAAATAGGCCAGCACGATTGCGATGATGAGATGGAAGCCGAAGAAAGGCGTAAAGGCCGAAAACACACCGACCGCCAGACCGGCGGCGACAGCATGGGGCGAGGCAGTGATGCGCAGAATCCGCTTGCCGCCGTACCGGAAGGAACGGGAGAAGGAGCGGCGCGGCCAGACCAGAAGCCTTATACGCTCTTTTCTGGTCGGAGGATGACGGCGTTGAAACAGCATGCGCTTCTCTTAATGCGCTCCCATCGCGGAGACAATTGTTATTATTCGGCCAGAATTGCAACGCTGTCGCTGCGGTCGAAGGGAGCGGTGTCGAGCCTTGGCATATAAAAGCGGGGCGAAACGCCAAGCATCCTGCGGAACATCGTCGTGAAGGCCGACACGCTGTCATAGCCCAGATCCAGCGCCACACTCGTCACCGCCTCGCCTTCCGCAAGCCGGGGAACCGCGGCAAACAGGCAGGCCTGCTGGCGCCAGACGGAAAGGCTTACGCCGGTTTCCCGCTGGAAATGGCGGGTGAACGAACGGCGGCTCATCGCCATCCTGTCCGCCCAGTCATCGATCGTGGCGCGTGAAGACGGCTTTTTCACGAATTCACGACATAATTTCTGTAAACGCGGATCGGACGGGAAAGGCAGCCCCAGGGGGCGCTGCGGCAAGGTGTGCAGGTCATGCAATATGAGCCCGATCACCAGCGCGTCGCGACTATCGGGCTCCGGCGTGCTGTCCTGCGCGGTCGCATCGATGATGAGGCAGCGCATGAGATCGGTCAGCCCGACCACATGCAGATAATCCGGCACGCCCGACACGGCATCGACACAGATATAGATCGAGCGCATGCAGACTTCGCCCAATATCTCGACCGAATGCTCCACGCCCGCCGGTATCCACATGGCATGGTCGCCCGGAATCATCCAGCGGCCCGCATCCGTCGTCACCAGCACCACGCCTTGCGATGCGCACAGAAGCTGCGCCCGGCTGTGGCGATGGCGCGGCACGAAATAACCGTCCGGATAGCGCGTCGGCAAGGCGATCACCGGCCCGCTCATGCCTTCCAGCATGGCGATGCGCTGTTCGTGGAACTTTTGCAGTTCCTCGCTGCCCGGCAATAAAAGTCCCGGCGGAGACTTCGGTTTCATCGCAATCCTGACTTTCCTTTGGCCCACTCTCGAAACTATTGGACCAAATCACGAAAGCGGGCGAGAGGCAATGGCCCTAAGAATGATGCGCTGAGAATGGGGCGCGCCATTCGCCGGCGAGATGGATTTGACGTCTGAACGGGGCAGGTTCCTGTCTGGATGGCAAGGTCGCGAATTTTCGCCGGTTTCCCATCAACATTCCGCAATAAGCTTGAGTGCCTTGTTTCCCGTTGTCGGATAGTATCATCGGGAAATACGCCGGAAGACCGGCTTTCATCTTCGGAGGAGCAGTATGAGCATGAGTGCTGCACAGCAGCCATCCAACAGCGGCGCGGACAATACTGTCCTCGCCATCATCCTGGCCACAAGCATGGGCCATTTTTTGAACGACATGATGCAGTCGCTCCTTCCGGCCATCTATCCGATGCTGAAGCAAAACTACAGCCTGTCCTTCTGGCAGATCGGCCTCCTGACCTTCACCTTCCAGATGACGGCATCGATCCTGCAACCGCTGGTGGGCATCTATACCGACCGCAGGCCGATGCCCTATTCCCTGCCCTTCGGCATGGGCTGCACGCTGGTCGGCCTCGTCTTCCTGGCGACCGCGCATCATTATTCCGTCCTGCTTCTGGGCGCGGCCTTCGTCGGCTTCGGCTCGTCCGTCTTCCATCCGGAAGCGGCCCGTGTGGCGCGGCTTGCCTCGGGCGGGCGGCACGGTTTCGCGCAGTCCCTGTTTCAGGTGGGCGGCAATTTCGGCTCGTCGATCGGCCCGCTTCTGGCAGCCTTCATCGTTCTGCCGTTCGGGCAGATCAGCGTGTCATGGTTCTCCGTCGCCGCACTGATCGGCATGATGCTGCTCTGGTATGTCGGCAACTGGTACAATCGCTACCGGATTGCCAATGCCAGCAGGGCAAAGCCCGACAAGACCCTGCCCCTGCCGCGCAACAAGGTTTTGATGTCGGTTGGCGTTCTGGCGATGCTGGTCTTCACCAAATATATCTATATGGCCAGCCTGACGAGCTACTACACCTTCTACACGATCAGCCATTTCGGCGTGACGGTGCAGACATCGCAGCTGCTTCTGTTCCTGTTCCTCGGCGCGGTGGCTGCGGGAACCATCATCGGCGGCCCCATCGGCGACAGGATCGGCGCGCGCAAGGTGATCTGGGCATCGATCCTCGGCGTCCTGCCGTTCACGCTGGCCCTGCCCTATGCGAATCTGGAAATGACGGCTGTTCTCACCGTCATCATCGGCCTGATCCTCGCCTCGGCCTTTCCGGCCATCGTGGTGTTCGCGCAGGAACTGCTGCCGGGACGCGTCGGCATGGTGTCGGGGCTGTTCTTCGGCTTTGCTTTCGGCATGGCCGGCATCGCGGCCGCGGTTCTCGGCATCGTCGCCGATCACAAGGGTATCGAGTATGTTTACAACATCTGCTCATATCTGCCGCTGCTCGGTCTCTTGACGATTTTCCTGCCCAAGCTGGAAAAGAACCGCAAGGCCTGACCCATATGAAAGCACAGCCCGAGGAGCGGTCCACGCTCCTCGGGCTGTGCTCAAAACAGTGGAGCACCGCACGTCCCCCAACGGCGGTGCTCCCATGCTACTGACCTTTTGACGGCCCGGTGCAGCAGCATTTCCTTGATAGGGCATTTTTCGCCCTACCTCTTTGTTCCAACGCAAGTTCAGACGGCGAAACTGAAGCCGTGCATCGTCTCCCTGCGAAATTCATCGAAAGCCGCCGCAACCAGACGGATCAGCGGTTTGCCGTCGCTTGTGGCGTTGATGACGCCGCCGCGCACTTCCACTAGCCCGTCAGCGACCAGAGGGCGCAGCAGGGCCAGTTCATCGGAAAATTCCATGCCCGGTGCCGAGGCGTTCAGATCGACCCGGAAATTGCACATCAGCGCCGTGATGATGCCCGCGCGGATGCGGTCGCTCTCGCGCATGGCATAGCCGCGAACCGTTGCCAGATCGCCCGCTTCGACGCGTTTGGCATATTGCTTCACATCCGAGATATTCTGGGCATAGCCGCCGGGGAATTGCGAGATCGACGAAGGGCCAAGACCAATCAGCGTCTGGCAACGGTCGTCCGTATAGCCCTGAAAATTGCGATGCAGCGTGCCGTTGCGCGCGGCGACCGCCAGGCTGTCATCCGGCAATGCATAATGGTCGATCCCAACCGGCTCGTAACCGAAGCCGACAAAGCTTTCGGCAACGACGCGCGCCTGTGCAAAGCGTTCGTCGGCATCCGGCAGAAGGCTTGCATCGATCAGGCGCTGATTGGCGCGGCGCTGCGGAAGGTGCGCATAGCCGTAGCAGGCAACGCGGTCGGGCTTGAGTGCGGCGACCTTTTCGCACGTCTCGCGCAGCGTCTCGACGGTTTGCAGCGGCAGGCCGTAGATAAGATCGAAATTGAGGCGAGTGATGCCGACCTCCCGCAGAAGGCTGGCCGCCTTTGCCACCGTTTCGATCGGCTGGATACGCCCGATGGCTTTCTGCACGTCACCGTCGACATCCTGCACACCGAGGCTCGCCCGGTTGACGCCCATTGCGGCAAGCGTGCGGACCAGTTGCGGCGTGACCGTGCGCGGATCAAGCTCGATGGCGTGCTCCATGCCCGGCGCAAAATCGAACGCAACACGCAGCGCGTCCAGAATGGTTGTAAACTGGCGCGGGCTCAGGATGGAGGGCGTTCCACCGCCCCAATGAAGATGGACGACACCTGGCCGTACGGTCAGGCTCTTGCCGACCGTTTCAATTTCACTAAGCAGAGCGGTGCAGAAATTCTCGATCACATCGTCACGGGCAGCCATCTTGGCATGACATCCGCAATAATGGCAAAGCTGCCGGCAATAAGGCACGTGAATATAGAGCGAGACGCTTTCATCCGGCCCGATCTGGCGCAGCCAGCGATGCGTTGTTTCCGCACCGACAGGCATGAAATCGGCAGCCGTCGGAAAGGACGTATATCGGGGGACGGCCAGGGCTGCGTAACGTCTTATCGCTTCTTCATGCATAGCGCATCCACCTCAAGCGTCGGGTGTTCAGGCGCTGCTCTGCCGATCGGACGCGCACCGAAACCGGGGCGACATTCTGCGGGGCAAGACGGCATGATGCGGCAAGGAAGCCCGCATGCATGACAGCCGATATTGCAATTCCCAGCCACGACAGCACCTGTTTTCCCCATTTTGAAGGGCGCGATCCCGATATGGGATCGCATCAATCTCTATGGTCAGGAATAGGCGGTCACGCCGGCTGCTGCATTGATTTGAATCAAGAGAAATAGGACTGTTTTTGTGGGAGGGCCGCTAAAAATCTAGAGATTTTCCGGGTCCATGCCGGCAACGGCCGCCAGAGAGCGACGCGACAGGATTTCCACCGTGTTGGCGTCCGGCAGCTGGATGAGCCCCTGGGTCTTCAGCTTCGTGAAGCTGCGGCTGACCGTTTCAATCGTCAGGCCGAGATAATCGGCGATATCGGTGCGGTTCATCAACAGATGCACCGGATTGGGCTTCTCGCCGCGCTTTTCCGCCCGCGCGGACAGAACCAGCAGGAAGCTTGCAAGCTTTTCCACCGGTGCGAGACGCCCCAGGACAAGCTGATTGTCGCGCGCGGTCCGCAGTGCTGCCCGCGTCATCTGATGCAGCCGCTCCTTCAACTTCGGAAAGCGTTCCATCAGGCCCTCCATCTCCTTGGTGGAGAAGGCGCATAAGACCGACGGCACCACAGCTTCCGCCGACTGGGAATAGGTTTCGTCGTCAGCAAGGCCGAGATAATCGCCGGGAAACAGGAAACCGGCAATCTGCCGACGCCCATCCGGGAGCGATGTGTAAATGCGCAACATGCCGGAGGTCAGGCTGAAAACACGGCGCTTCGGCTCGCCTTCCTCCACCAGCTGCTCATTGGTGTCGAGGCGCTTGGAGGTCATGATCGCTTCGAGCGCGCCCAGGTCGTCATCGTCCAGCGCAGCGCAAACGGCCGAGCGCCGGACATCGCAATCCGCACAGACGCTGCACGGTGCGCGGTAAGGCGAGCGGGGATCGAATATGATGGGCGCTACACTCACGATGGAATCCTGTCTGCGGAGCGGGTAGAACATCCTTGCGGTTGCTCTTAAATAGGTAACTAGAAGGCGTCGCGCAAAGCGGAATTTCGCCGCAGGGGTGTATCTTCCCCCCACAGCGTGACAAAATCCGCTGTTCTGCCCGTCTAGATGTTGCGGCTACCGGGCTTGACGGCCGGAATTGCGGCAAGTTCCGGCGGCAATTTATCCGCCGGATAGGCTGGAACTTCATATTGGGCGAGAGAGATCAGCTTCGTGCCGACATCCGCCTTGCCAGCCGAGCGGTCGACAATGCAGGCCGCAGCCACGACCTCGATCCCCAGATCCTTCATGCAGTCGATCGTTTCGCGAATGGAAAGCCCGGTCGTGACGATATCTTCCACGATGACGACGCGCGCGCCCTTCGGCACATCGAAACGACGCAGACGGAAAACGCCGTTCTCGCGCTCCACCCAGACCGACGGCACATGCAGATGGCGCGAGGTTTCGTAGGAAGGAATAAGACCGCCAATCGCAGGTCCGACCACATAATCGATGGTCCCCAGATTTGCCGCCTCGATCTTCTCCGCCAGCGCCTTGCAGAGCTTTTCCGTCTTGTCGGCATGCATGAAAACGCGTGCCTTCTGAAGGAAAACGGGGCTGCGCAGGCCCGAGGTGAGGATAAAATGGCCTTCAAGGATCGCTCCCGCTTCGCGGAAGACGGCAAGCACATCTTCGGTATTCATCTTGGTCCTATCCGTTCACGCGTTTTGCGCCGCTGACGCTCGCGCTTTCTTTCAATTGGGAAATGATCCGGGTGAGATGCTTGAGGTCCCAAACCTCGACATCGATAATCATCTCGGTGAAATCCGGTGCCGTACGCACCATGGAAAGATTGTGAATATTGGCGTCGTTGGCCGCGACAATCTGCGCGATCTCGGCAAGCGAGCCGGGCGAATTGATGGCCGATACGCTGATGCGCGCCGGAAAACGCTCGCTCATCTGCTCATCGATATCCCAGCGCACGTCGATCCAGCGGCCGGGCTGGTCGTCATAGGCCGTCAGCGCCGGCGACTGGATCGGGTAGATCGTGATGCCGGCGCCGGGTTGCAGGATGCCGACGATACGGTCGCCGGGAACGGCACCCTCCGGGGCAAAGCGCACCGGCAGGTCCGAATTGGTGCCGCGAATCGGCAGCGCCTTCTTGCCCGGTTTCGGTGCGGGGTCGGAACCGGTTTTCGCCACATCCTCGCTGCCTTCCGGCACCTTGAAGATCATGCCGGCGGCGTTCTGGATGTTGAACCAGCCTTTTTCGCCCGTCTTGGCGGGGCTGTTCTGCGATGTGACGCGCGTATCCTGATAATCAGGATAGACTGCTTTGACCACATCGGTCGAGGGCAGTTCACCGCGGCCGACGGCGGCCAGCACGTCCTCCACATCCTTGCGCGCCAGACGCGGAAGCCCCGGCTTCAGTATATCCTTGCTGAAAGGCTTTCCGGCGCGTTCGAAAGCGCGCTCCAGAATGCGCATGCCAAGGCCGGAATATTGCTTGCGGACAGCCGAGCGGGTTGCGCGCCGGATGGCGGCGCGGGCCTTGCCGGTCGCGACCAGCGATTCCCAGGCCGCAGGCGGCACCTGCGCCTTGGACCGGATGATATCCACTTCATCGCCGTTCTTGAGCTCGGTCATCAGCGGCATGATACGGCCATTGACCTTGGCCCCGACGCAGCTGTCGCCGATATCGGTATGAACGGCATAGGCAAAATCGATCGGCGTCGCGCCGCGCGGCAGGGCGATGAGGCGGCCCTTCGGCGTGAAGCAGAAGACCTGATCCTGAAAAAGCTCAAGCTTGGTGTGTTCGAGAAACTCTTCCGGATTGTCGCCTTCGGAAAGCTGCTCGATCGTCTGGCGCAGCCAGGCATAGGCATTTGTCTCGGTGGAGATCTTGTGCGGGTTGTTGGCGCTGCCGCGATCCTTGTAGATCGAATGGGCGGCAACGCCGAATTCCGCGATCTCGTCCATTTCGCGCGTGCGGATCTGCAATTCGATACGCTGCCGCGACGGGCCGATGATCGTGGTATGGATCGAGCGGTAATCGTTCTGCTTCGGGGTTGAAATATAATCCTTGAACCGGCCCGGAACCATTGACCAGGTCGTGTGGATGAGACCGAGCGCCCGATAGCAATCCTGCACCGTGTCGACCATGACCCGGAAGCCGAAAATGTCGGAAAGCTGCTCGAAGGAAAGGCCCTTGGTTTCCATCTTGCGGAAAACCGACCACGCCTTCTTCTGGCGGCTCTTCACGCTGGCCTTGATGCCGTGCTTCTCGAAAATCTCGGACAGGTCCTTTTCGATCTTTTGCAGCAGGCCGCGATTCTTTTCCAGAAGTTCGGCCAGGCGATCGGTGACGGCGCGCCATGCGTCCGGATTGATATAGCGGAACGCCAGTTCCTCAAGCTCCTCGCGCATGTCCTGCATACCCATGCGGCCAGCGAGCGGCGCATAGATATCCATGGTTTCCTCGGCGATGCGCAGGCGCTTGTCTTCCCGCATCACGCCGAGTGTGCGCATATTGTGCAGGCGGTCGGCAAGCTTCACCAGAAGCACGCGGACATCTTCGGAAATGGCAAGCAGAAGCTTGCGCAGGTTTTCCGCCTGCACCGCCTTTTTCGAAACCAGATCGAGCTTCTTGAGCTTGGTCAGGCCTTCAACGAGCTTGCCGATTTCAGGCCCGAAGAGCTGGTCGATTTCCTGCCGGGTGGCGGTCGTGTCTTCAATCGTATCGTGCAGGAGCGCGATGGCAATCGTCGCCTCATCGAGATGCATATCGGTGAGGATGGCGGCCACTTCGAGCGGATGGGAAAAATAGGGATCGCCGGATGCGCGTTTCTGACTGCCATGTTTCTGCATGGCATAGACATATGCCTTGTTGAGAAGCGCCTCGTTCACGTCAGGCTTGTATCGCTGAACACGCTCCACAAGCTCATATTGGCGCATCATCTACGACAACTCCCTTTCGAAACCGAATGCCTGGCAACATGGCAGGTCAGCATATCGGGTATTGTGACCCAAAATCGTCGAAAATCGAACAGTTCTCGATGTTTAGGCTTAATTTTCTGCCTATAATATTAATTTCGGGCAGAAATCTTCCGTCATCAAGGCGCGGCGCGTTTTTCCGGACCGGCATTCGGCAGCGCAGCGACCGGCCTGCCGGCACGAGCGCGCGCATAAAAACATGCGCCACGACGGGAAAGTCGCGGCGCATGCAAGGCATTTCATTCTAACGACGATCAGAAGTCGTCGTTTTTCTCCGGAGCGACAAGGCCTTCGATACCGGCGAGCAGCTCTTCTTCCGACATACGGTCGAATGCAACCACATCCTCTTCGGCGGCTTCTGCGATACCTTCCGCGACGTCTTCCGAAGAAGCGGCGATCTGGGCAGGCGCTGCCGCTTCCGGCTCGTCCACTTCCACATGCTTCTGCAGCGAATGGATGAGATCTTCCTTCAGATCGTCCGGCGAGAGCGTTTCGTCGGCGATTTCGCGCAGGGCAACGACAGGGTTCTTGTCGTTGTCGCGATCGATGGTGATCTGTGCACCCTGTGAAATCTGGCGAGCACGATGACCGGCCAGCAGAACCAGTTCAAAACGGTTCTCGACCTTATCTACGCAGTCCTCAACAGTGACGCGGGCCATGCGCGGTCCCTTTCATTTCTCGAACTTTAATGGATTTTTCCCCACATAACGCGTGCGGAGCCAAATTACAAGCAAAAGCGGAATTGCTCGTGCTTCATCTCATGAAATCTGCCAAAATAACGCCCATTTCATGGTTCTGCCTCATAAAACACGGTGGCGCATCAAAATGGAACAATATTTTTCGGACGGCGAAGGGATTACTGCGGCCGGACTCACCCCTGGGTAATTTAGGCCGCATAAATAACAACCAATGGTTGCTTGTTTTTCTGTGATATGTCCTTAGAAGGCAATAAACGCACTGGTAAAATTTGATACCAACCGCCGTTTAGAAAACAAGCTGAATAAGCGGTCGTCGGTCCACTCCCGTCCGGCCGTAGAGTGGATATATTACACGATGTTCGATTCTCGTGAAAAGATTGCGCTTTTTATCGACGGCGCCAATTTATACGCCGCTTCCAAAACTCTGGGATTCGATATTGATTACCGGAAGCTTTTGAAGGCATTTCAAAAGCGCGGCTATCTGCTCCGCGCCTATTATTACACGGCACTGGTTGAAGATCAGGAATATTCCTCGATCCGCCCCCTGATCGACTGGCTGGATTATAACGGCTACAAGGTCGTCACCAAGGCTGCCAAGGAATTCACGGATTCCACCGGGCGCCGCAAGGTGAAGGGCAATATGGACATCGAACTGACGGTCGATGCCATGCAGCTTACCGATACGGTCGATCATTTCGTCATTTTCTCCGGCGACGGCGATTTCCGCTCGCTTGCCGAAGCGCTTCAGCGCAAGGGCCGCAAGGTTTCGGTCGTCTCGACCCTCACCACCCAGCCAGCCATGATCTCGGATGAACTGCGCCGCCAGGCCGACCATTTCATCGATCTGGTTTCGCTCAAGGCCGAGATCGGTCGCGATCCGTCGGAACGTGCGCCGCGCCGCCAGGATGATGATATCGACGACAGCTATTGACGCCGTCGTCGAGCCGGTTCATGCAAAGGCATGATTTCCGAACCTTCTCCCAATTGTAATATCTGTCCGCGGCTGCACGCCTTCCTGCAGGAATGGCGGCGCAGAGAACCCTTGTGGCACAATGCCCCGGTTCCGCCGTTTCTGCCCGCGCATGATGCCGATGTCCGGCTTCTGATCGTGGGGCTGGCGCCGGGTTTGCGCGGCGCCAACCGGACCGGACGCCCCTTCACCGGCGATTATGCCGGCGATCTTCTCTACAGTACGCTGTGTGAATTCGGGTTTGCGACCGGCACCTTCGAGGCCCGCCCCAACGACAGCCTGCGCCTGCTGGATGCCAGCATCGTCAATGCCGTGCGCTGCGTGCCGCCGGAAAACAAGCCGATCGGCTCCGAAATCAACAATTGCCGCCAGTTCCTGTCACCGATGCTCACCCGGTTTGCCAATTTGCAGGCCGTCGTCACATTGGGAACGATTGCGCATCAATCGACCGTCCGAGCGCTTGGCGCGCCGGTTGCGCGGCATCCTTTCGGCCATGACAGGGCGAGCGACATCGGCAGCTTGCGCATTTTTTCCAGCTATCACTGCTCGCGCTACAATACGAATACCGGACGGCTGACGGATGCCATGTTCCGTACCGTATTCCGGAATGTGCGCGACTATCTGAATCAAAAGAGCGCCTGAGGCGCTCTCCTTACCGGCCGATACTCAGCCTCTATCCCGCAACAGGCGCGCCTTTTCGCGATTCCAATCGCGCTTCTTTTCCGTCTCGCGCTTGTCGTGGGTCTTCTTGCCGCGCGCCAGCGCCAGTTCCAGCTTCGCCCGGCCCCGATCGTTGAAATAGAGCTTCAATGGCACGACGGTCATCCCGTCGCGTGACACGGAGTTGAACAGACGGGACATTTCGCGCCTGCTGACGAGCAGCTTGCGCAGGCGCCGCGGCTCGTGATTGAAGCGGTTGCCCTGCGTATATTCCGGAATATAGGAATTGATGAGCCAGAACTCGCCATTCTCGAAGCTCGCATAGCTTTCGGCTATGTTGGACTGGTTGGCGCGCAGGGATTTGACCTCGGTGCCTGTCAGAACCAGACCGGCTTCGAGCGTATCGAGAATTTCAAAATTGAAGCGCGCCTTGCGGTTTTCCGCGATGATCTTGCGCGCGGGAGAGTTCTTTGGCTTGTTCATGATGGCACCATATAATGTGCAATGCCGGAAATGAAAACGCTCCCGAGGCTGCGGGAGCGTAAAAATCAGCGAAAGCGGTAAACTTGACGGTTCAGTTGACCAGGCCCGCATGTTTCATGGCCTGATCGATCTTCTCTGCCGTCGCGGCTTCCACCGTCACCATGGGCGAGCGCAGCACGTTTTCCACGCGGCCAAGACGCGACAGCGCATATTTCGGGCCCGACGGATTCGGTTCGATGAACAGCGCCTTGTGTAACGGCATGAGGCGATCCTGCAATTCAAGCGCCCTGGCGAAGTCGCCAGCCTGGCAGGCATCCTGAAACTCGGCGCAAAGGCGCGGCGCGATGTTGGACGTCACCGAAATGCACCCTGCCCCGCCATGGGCGTTGAAACCGAGAGCGGTCGCATCCTCGCCGGAAAGCTGGATGAAATCCTTGCCGCAGGTTGCACGCTGTTCCGATACACGCTCGATCTTGCCGGTAGCATCCTTCACGCCCACGATGTTCTTGTGGTCGCGAACGAGAGCACCCATCGTTTCCGGGGTCATGTCGACAATCGAGCGACCCGGAATGTTGTAGATGATGAGCGGGATCGAGATGGAACGCGCCACACGCGAAAAATGTTCGTAAAGACCGCGCTGGTTCGGCTTGTTGTAATAGGGCGTGACGACCAGAACGGCATCGGCGCCAGCCTTTTCGGCATGCTGCGCCAGTTCGATGGCTTCCACCGTGTTGTTGGAGCCTGCGCCGGCGATCACCGGCACGCGGCCAGCCGCAACCTCGATGCAAACCTCGATGACGCGCTTGTGCTCGTCATGCGACAGGGTCGGGGTTTCGCCGGTCGTCCCGACCGGAACAAGCCCTTTGGTGCCTTCTTCGATCTGCCAGTTTACGAATGCGCGAAAGGCTTTCTCGTCGAACGCTCCTTCGGAATCGAATGGCGTGACAAGTGCGGTAATTGAGCCCTTCAGCATTAGTGAACTCCTGAAAAAGATAGACGGGACCTCTTGCCACCGGTCGTTCCGGGCTGTTGACCGAAACATGGCCGAGGCGTTGGCACAATAGTCTTGCCACATCTGTCGGGCAAGCGGGGTCTACAGGCAAAACAAGGGCAATAAGGCGGTTTTGCGACAAAAAATTCGGTAGCGCGCTACGCAACCCTTATTCATCAATGCGCTTCAACGCATATAGCGCGCCCCCAAGCTCTCCCAAGCGCCCGCATCCCGGCCCGGTATCCGCGATAATGCTTTATTAATGATAGATTCATTACTGGCACATATCCTCGCAATTGAAGCTGGCGGCCAAGAAACGGGCTAAGAAAAGCCGGATTCTGAAAACATATTGCCGCTCAATAAAGTCATTATTCCGCATATTACCGATCAACCAATTTATTGCTCCAGTAATCCAATGGTAAAACAATTTATTACGATTTCCATGAAAAGAAATATGCTTCTTGCAAGCTGTCTTGTCGCAGTTACCCTGCAACCGATGCTTTCGCTCGCGCAGCCAAACCCGCATCCGGCCAGGCCTGATCCGGTCAAGACGTCTGCCATCAGCCGCACGGAAAACCCGGCGGCAATCGGCGGAACGCTCAAGAGCGGCCTCGATGCCCTTTCCTCCCGGGACGCCCGAAGCGCCATTGCATTGCGCAACGCAATGCCGCGCGGCTCGCTCGACCGCCAGATATTGACCTGGGCCATAGCCACGTCCGATCTTAATGGCGTGTCGAGCAGGGAAATCGCCACCGCAGAAACGGAATTGCGCGGCTGGCCCGAAACCCAGGCTCTGCGCGACGGTTTCGAACGGGCCCTCTTGAAGGAAAACCCGGCCCCCGCCACCGTCTTCGCAACATTCTCCAAACGGCCACCGCAGACCACGGAAGGCATGATTCTTCTGGCGCGTGCTTATGTCCGTACCGGAAACACCCGCAAAGCGCATGCGCTTCTTTCGCCCTGGTGGTCGACACAGCGCCTGTCAACCGATGACGAGCAGAAGGTTCTCAACGAATTTTCCCGCGTTCTGACCCGCGAGGATCATCAGCGACGCATCCTGCATGCGCTTTATAATAACCGCTTGCAGTCCGCAAAACTGCTTGCAGGACCGGCACAGGCGCAATCGCTTTATAACGCCTTTGCCGCCGTCTCGCAGAAATCCCCCAATGCCGCCAAGGCAATCGCCGATGTCGACCGGGCATGGCGGGGCAATGCCGCTTATCAGTTCCTGAAGATTCGCTATCTGCGGCGCGCCGAGCGCTATAATGAAGCGACCGAACTCATGCTAAGGGCTCCGCATCGGGTGTCAGCGCTTGTCGATCCCGATGCCTGGTGGGTCGAACGCCGTATCCTGTCGCGCGAAATGCTCGACCTCGGCAAGCCGCAGCTCGCCTACAGGCTGGTTGCGGTCCATACCGCCGAATCGCCCGCCATGGCCGCAGAAGCGGAATTCCATGCCGGATGGTATGCGCTGCGCGCCCTGAAACAGCCGAAGACGGCCGCATTGCATTTTGCGAAGATCGCGAAAATCTCCTCGCTGCCGATCTCCACCTCGCGCGCCTTCTATTGGCTCGGGCGGGCGGCAGAAGCTGGTTCGGGCGGGGATGCGCGTGATTATTATCGTCGTTCCGCGCATTTCGGCGCCACATTCTATGGACAGCTTGCAGCCGCCAAACTGCATGAGAAAGCACCAAAACTTCGCTATCCGCGACCGACCGAAGCCGACCGCGAACGCTTTGCCAGCCGTCCGGCGGTGCAGGCGATCAAGCGGCTGGAACAGGTGGGCTATGGCAGCCTCGCAACCGCGCTCTACAGCCAGCTTTCGCAGCAGCTGGACAGTGTCGGCGAACTGGCCCTGCTGGCGGTGATGGCCGAACACAACAAGAAGGATTATCTGGCGCTGCGTGTCGGCAAAACCGCAACATCGCGCGGCCTTGATGTCGGAGCGCTGTCACATCCGCTCGGTGCGATTCCCGCCGATGCGAATATAAGCGGACCGGGCAAGGCCCTCGCCTATGCCATTGCGCGGCAGGAAAGCGAATTCAATGTCGGCGCGGTTTCCAAGGCCGGAGCGCTTGGCCTGCTGCAATTGATGCCCGCAACGGCCAAAGCCGTGGCTGCGCGCAACGGCATGAGCTTTTCCCTGCCGCGCCTGACCACCGATGGAGCGTATAATGCAACGCTTGGTGCCCATTACCTTACGGAGCAACTCGACCTTTTCGACGGCTCCTACATCCTCACCGCCGCGGGCTACAATGCCGGCCCCGAGCGCACATCCGAATGGATCGAGAAATATGGCGATCCGCGCGGAAAGCCTGTCGATCAGGTGGTCGACTGGGTCGAACGCATCCCCTATTCCGAAACGCGAAACTATGTTCAGCGCGTGATGGAAAATTACGAGGTCTACAAGGCCCGTCTGACCGGAAACGCCGACATTCAGACCGATCTGATCTACGGTCGGCGCTAAGCTTTGACGGTTCCGGTCGAAACGTCACCGGAACCGTTCTATCTTCTTGTTCTTACGTATGTCTTGATCCAAAAACCGCTCCCCCCGCCTTTGGGAGACATGATCGAGCCAAAATATCGATGAAACAAAGAACCGGCTATTCGCCAGTTTTTTTCGTGCGCCGTGTTTTTGGTTTGGTCGCGGCTTTCTTCGGCCTTGCGCTGGCCTTGCTTGCCGCGCTTGCCAGTTTTGCCGCCTGTCCGATCCAGTCCTCGCGCTCCACGCGGCGGGGAAAACCTATATTCCGCTCGACCCAGCGCGATTCGTCGTCGTTCCAATGTGCGATCTGGTCGTAATGGAATATGCCAAGCCCGTTGAGCAATCCCTGAACGGCGCCGCCAATCCCCTGAATGGCCGTAAGATCATCGGGCTTTTCAAGGCGTGGCCCTTCCAGAAGCGCCGGGCGGCCCGGATCCCGTACAGGATCTCCGTCCGTTTCCGGCTGATCTGCCGATAAAGGCCAATCTCCAACCATTTCCGCATCGGGCACGGTGGCCGGGACCTCGGGCTGTTTCGCCTCGCCGGCCGGGGCGGATGCGCTGGACGCAGCAACCGTTTCAGTGGTCTTGACCGGCTTGACCTCTTCCAGCTTTTCATCGACCGGCAATGTGGCATGGGCAGCGGCAATGATTGTGCGCTCACGGTCCGGCATTGATGCGCTTCTGCGCCGCAGCAGACGGCCCAGAAGACAGCCGATTACAAAAGCGATGGCAACAAGAACAGCCAGTTGGACAATCAGCAACGGCATATGGTTTCCTCGTACTGCGAATAACTCATGCGCGACGAACATGGTCGCCGTCAATATTCCCCCGTCCCGGATGTGCCGCCACCTATTTCGAGCCGGTCAGCCAGCCGACGCCCGCGCCGATCAGAACCGCCAAAACGAGAACTGGCCAAAACGAAACGGCTAAATAAAGCATTGTCAGGTCCGCCTTCTGTTCCGGAAACGAAACATATGATCCGCTATGCCTATTCATAATGAGAAAGGAAAGGCCCGAACAGGCAGGCTGTCAATTCCGAACAGAAAACTAACAGGGAACGAGATTCCAAAAGCGTTGACATGCGCAGGGATGGATTTCAGGGCTCGCCGATCTCCACCCGCGCCGCTTTCAACCCGAAGGGAAGCGGCTCGCCCAGCCGGGATTGCAGCTTGCGATAGCCGGCGGTGTCGGTCGCCCTGCCCTTGACCGCGATGTCGAGATCAGAAATGGCGATCTCCCCTTCCCTCAGATCGGACATGAGCTGCAAAGCAAATTCGACCGAATCAGCAAAATTGGCCGGAGCGCCGCGTCCAACGGCCATTTCATCATCGAGCGTCAGGCCGGCAGCAGCCTTTTCGGCCGATGTCATGATACGATCCCTGACCTCATTGTCCGGGACAGAACCGGACAGGATGATTCCGTCTGCACTCTTCCTGATCTGCACCAGATAAGGTGAAACGAGTGGAAGCACGCTCGTCAGATCGGTGATTTCTCGAATCCCGCTCACCTGCTCCAACGCGGTTTTCACGGCGGATTGTGCCTGCGGATCGGGCGCAATGCCTTTCAGCGTCACGTCGCGACCATCCACATCGAAGCCCGCCCATATAAAAGGAGCAAGCGCTTTGCCGGTGCGCGCTGCAATATCCGTCTCGACCCGATCGGCGCCGAACCAGAGCGCAAGTGCTGTCAACGCTGCGGTCCACGTGACTGCGGGCCAAAACCATCTGAACATATCGTGGTATCTCCACGCTGGAAATCATCGGATGCGAAGCGGCAAAACCTTGCCTTCCTCTTATCCGTAGAAAGACCGAGTTTTCGACGAAAGCAAGATCGGAGCCGCGAAAATCGGCAAACAAAAAACCCGGCAGCGATGCTGCCGGGTTCTTTCTGAACAATCCCGGAGGGATTAGAACGAGCGCTGGAAGCGAACCATGCCCTGCCAAGCATCCTTGCCGTCGAGGCTGATGTTCTTGTCGTCCCACTTGGTGTAGGAAACTTCAGGCGTGATCGTGAAGCCAGGAACCAGTTCGTAAGCAACGTTTGCGGTTGCTGCGAAGGTCTTCGAGTCGTCGTAAGCGAGCTGCAGGTTGAAGGTAGCCTTGTCGGTTGCCTTGAATGCAGCGCCACCCCAGACAGCCCAGTCGCCGCCCCACGTGCCGTAGAAGGACGAGATCAAACGATAGGTTTCGCCATCACCGTTGGTGTAATAGATATCCTTGTTCGACTTGTAGCCGCCCATTGCCCAGACCGAGAAACGATCCGTGACGTTGACGTCAGCGCGAACCTTACCGGCCCACTCTTCGTTACGAGCGTCGTAAGCTGCAACACCGGTGATCGAACCCCAGCCACCAGCATACTTCAGGCCGCCAACGATGTGCGGCGTGTAGTCGTCGATCGTGCCGTCGACCGTTACAACACGGCCTGCTGCATCAACAAAATCACCGCTGTCGACGTCGGCATCGTTGCCCTGTTCCAGAGCGATGATTGCCGAAAAGCCGTTGCCACCGTCGAAGGTGTAGCTGATCTGGGTCGTGCGGTAGCCGCCTGCGAGGATCACGTCATCGTTGATGACATTGCCGAGGTAGCCCGGGAAGGTCACGAATGCGGATTCGTCAAGACCAACGCGCAGACCGCCGAGCTGGATGTAGGCGTAACGAAGGGTCGCAGCATTCGGCTGCGGATCGTTGCCGTTCGACCAGTTGAAACGGGTTTCAGCGAACGTCTTCAGGGTGCCGAGTTCGGTTTCCGAAGCGGTCGAGAAGCGGAGCGTGAAACGAGCGAGCTGGTCGTAGGTGTCGCGATTAAGATCGCTCGGGGTACGAGCGTAGACGTCGTCACCGCCGCCAACGTCGTAACGAACATAGCCATGGATACGCAGGCAGGTTTCGGTGCCCGGGATGTAGAAATAGCCGGCGCCGTAAGCATCGCAGACGCGGACATATTCAACGGCTTCTGGCTCTGGCGCGACGATTGCGTCGGCAGCCTGAGCGCCGGAAGCTGCAACCAGAGCTGCAGCGGAGCCAAGGAGAAGGCTCTTGATGTTCATTTCTGACCTCCAGTCAAAGTTAAAAATGGGTCTGGGCATTCTGATTTGGCTGAAGGACAACCTGTCCCCATCCCCTTTTGAAAAAGTCGCCCCGAAGCGCTCCTTCTTCTGGATGTGAAGATACTCGCCCGCTTTCTCGTTTCAACATCGAATGCACTCTCCCAACCTTTCTTGTGCTTGTATGAGGGGTGGTTGTTGCAGAAAAGACACGAAATTGCCCGTTTCCAGATGGGCTATTTAGGGTTTATTAACATGAGTAAACGCGAATTAACGGGTCTTAACGCTTGAAAATACGTGATATTTAGCATCGACGCTGTTTCTAACAAGCGAATCCGCGATTTCCCTGTTTCAGGCGGGGAATATGTCAGAGTACCGTCACGAACCGCCACATTGCTCGAATCCCAGGCGAATCTTCTTGCCCGTAGAGTCGCGCGATAAGCCGTTGGAGGCCCAGCGGAACGCGCCGATTCCGCACACATTACTGATCGCGTATATATAAAGTGCGATAATTCGCAGGAAATTTACCAGTTGGCGCGCAATTCGCTTGAAATGACAAGGCGTACCGGCTATCTCGCCCTTACCGGAGAGGTGGCCGAGTGGTCGAAGGCGCTCCCCTGCTAAGGGAGTAGACCTCATAAGGGTCTCGTGGGTTCGAATCCCATCCTCTCCGCCAGCTGCCTCAGCCCCCGAAAATCAGATCAAGACGCTCTTTCGATCAGCGATTCTGCCGGTTTCGCCCGTCTGTTCGGCATGCGCCTGCTTGCCCGCCAATGCTCTCAATTTTGCCCTTTGAAAGGCTTAACTCCATAACCGTTTGAAAATAAAGGATTATATCACCAGCCTCCGATTCTTGACTGGAGGTCAGAAATGAACATCAAGAGCCTTCTCCTTGGCTCCGCTGCAGCTCTGGTTGCAGCTTCCGGCGCTCAGGCTGCCGACGCAATCGTCGCGCCAGAGCCAGAAGCCGTTGAATATGTCCGCGTCTGCGATGCTTACGGCGCCGGCTACTTCTACATCCCGGGCACCGAAACCTGCCTGCGTATCCATGGCTACGTTCGTTACGACGCCGCTGCTGGCCGCGACGCTTACGACGGCGTAGATGCCAAGACCTGGCGTAAGAATGCACGCTTCACGCTGCGCACCTCGACCGCTTCGGAAACCGAACTCGGCACTCTTCGTACCTACACTGAAAACCGTTTCAACTTCACGGACGGCTTCCAGGGTGGTCACACGCTGAACTTCGCCTACATCCAGCTCGGCGGCCTGCGCCTCGGCCTCGATGAGTCGGCCTTCCACACCTTCACCGGTTACCTCGGCGACATCATCAACGACGACGTGGTTGCTGCTGGCGTCTACCGCACCAACCTCATCAGCTACACCTTCACCGGCGGCAACGGCTTCTCGGCTATCCTGTCGCTCGAACAGGGTGGCGATGGCTATGTTGATCACGACGACTTCGACAATGATGGCGATTTCACCGAATCCAACGTCATTGAGGACTACATGCCGCACGTTGTTGGCGGTCTGAAGTTCGCTCAGGGCTGGGGCTCGATCGCTGCCGTTGCAGCTTATGACTCCAACCTCGAAGAGTGGGCCGGCAAGGTTCGCCTTGACGTCAACGTCACGGACAAGGTCTCGGTCTGGGTACAGGGCGGCTATTCGTCTTATGAAGACGACATCGGCATGTACGGCAACTGGGGCGGCGATTGGGCTGTCTGGGGTGGCGCGAAGTTCGTAGCGACCGAAAAGGCAACCATCAACGTTCAGGCTGCCTACGAAGACTGGGGCAAGACGGCAATCGCTGCCAACGTCGCTTACCAGCTCGTTCCTGGTTTCACGATCACCCCGGAAATCAACTACACCCGTTGGGATAGCGATCATCCGGCTCGCGTGGCCGGCGGCAACAAGGATGCCTTCGGCGGCATCATCCGCTTCCAGCGCTCGTTCTAATCAGATCGACGCTTGAGCGAAATGCGCCAACGGGAAACCGTTGGCGCACATTCATTTGAGACAGTGCTCACGAACGTGTGAACTTTGATCCTTCAGAAATGGGGATTTCGAAAAGGATCGAGAACCGAGGGGAGTTACGGGGGACGACAAAAGCTGGGGGCAAAGGCTGGTCTTTTAGAAAGGTCCAAACATGTCTCCGCATAAAGTTAGCTCACTTATCTTGTGTTCCGAGAATTATTTCATTAGTTGTGCGACTCTCATACTGGGGGGAGGCGTGCAATGATCGTCGTTGGGGAAACGAAGATCGACACGGGCGACAAGTTTGCGCCGATAGTCGACTACAACTTAAAGTACACATCCAATAAAAGTCCGAACCACCGACTTGTCGAACAGTTTTCGGTGGCGGAACTGACGGGGAAATATATCAACATCCTGTGGGATGACGGGTCACACAAGTATAATGTGCGGTCGTTTCTCGGCGAAATTGACGAGATTCTGAAGGGCGAACGCTTTTCAGGTTTCGATCAGGAAATGCTCGATTCCGTCATCGGTTCGCTTCGTGATCGCGGCAACAGCAATGCAACCATCAATAGAAAGATGGCTGCGCTGAGCAAGCTGCTGCGAAAGGCGCACAAGATGGGAGATATCTTCAATCTACCGGAATTCGTCCGGCAGAAGGAGCGTGTGGGACGCATTCGATTCCTCGAATATGAGGAAGAAAAGCGCCTGTTCGCGGCGATCAAGTCGCGCTGTGAAGATAGCTACCGGCTTTCCTTGTTTCTTGTCGACACCGGCTGCCGCCTCGGAGAGGCGATCGGCGTCACCTGGAACGATATTCAGGATCACAGGGTCACGTTCTGGCTCACCAAATCCAATCGCAGCCGCACCGTCCCCCTCACCCGCCGTGCCCGCAAGGCAGCACACATCCCGCATGAGAAACTCAAGGGCCCCTTCTCCATGCTCAATCAGGTCCGGTTCCGCCAGATCTGGAATGAAGCGAAGATGGAAGTCGGGCTGGGCACGGACGATCAGGTCGTCCCGCATATACTGCGCCATACCTGCGCGTCGCGTCTGGTCCGCGGTGGCATCGATATTCGCCGTGTTCAGATGTGGCTGGGACACCAGACCCTGCAGATGACCATGCGTTACGCCCATCTGGCGACGCATGATCTCGATTCCTGCGTGAAGGTGCTCGAAGTCCATTAAGCGACTTCGACACTTCGGCCCTCAAAAGACGATAGCCAGCAGCTGGCAGCCTGGCCGTGGTGTTGACTATTCAATTCAATCCAGGTCTCGCGCCAAGCAAGCCCAAGTCGCATCCGGATCGCTCTGGAACATGGTTGCCGAAAGCGGGAGCCGCCAGCCTGAAAAATGGCGCACGGAACTGATTTCCGAACCCGCCTTAATGCGTCATGCTGGTGGGTGGAGCGGTTCCAATCATGCAATCGCAACGGACATGTTCTATCGAGGGTGACGTCGTCTCTCATGGCTGACCACCATGCTTCAATTCGAAAGCGGCACATTGTTTATTCAGCCGATACAAGATCATTGTGATGGCACCGGCCAGTACAAGTTGCTATGCCTTTTTCGACAGGACAGGCGTAGGCTGTAGTGACGGCATCAGTCGGCCTTCGGTCTGTCCCGTCACATTGTGCTGGACCGACAATCGACTGGAAATCACCATGGGATCGCCCCGCCTCACACCGCTCGTCGCAAGCTTGCCTTCTACCGTTCCCTTTACCGGTCCCGAAACGCTGGAACTACAGCGAGGAAGGCCTTTTCGGGCCCGCATTGGCGCCAATGAGAGCAGTTTCGGACCAGCGCCGTCCGTGCTTGAAGCCATTCGTATGGAAGCAGGTGAAATCTGGAAATATGGCGATCCTGAAAATTACGAATTGCGTCATGCCATTGCCGCGCATCATGGGGTAAAGCCTGAAAATATCATGCCCGGAGCAGGCGTTGATGCCTTGCTCGGGCTTGTGGTCAGGCAATATGTCCAACAAGGCGACAAGGTCATCAACTCGCTTGGCGGTTATCCGACCTTCAATTATCACGTTGCCGGTTATGGCGGGAAGCTGGTTACGGTGCCCTACGTCAACGACAGGTCGGACCTCGATGGCCTGCTTGATGCGGCGCGCGGTCAGGATGCCGCAATTTTATATCTCGCCAACCCGGATAATCCGATGGGAACCTGGCACGAAGGGCCGGATATCCAGTCCTTCATTGAGCGCGTTCCCGAAACCACGATGCTTGTTCTGGACGAGGCTTACTGCGAAATCGGTCCGGCCTCCGCCTTCCCGCCGTTTGAAACCGACCGCCCGAACATCCTTCGGATGCGTACTTTCTCCAAAGCCTATGGCCTCGCGGGCATTCGGTGCGGTTATGTTGTTGGCAGCGCCGATGCAATCAGGTCTTTCGACAAGATTCGCGATCATTTCGCAGTCAATCTGCTGGCGCAGGCGGCGGCTATCGCCGCGCTCAAGGATCAGGCCTATTTGCGCGACGTGGTGGCGAAAATTCATGCCGGGCGGGATCGAATCGCTGCAATCGCCGAGGCAAATGGCCTTTCGCCACTCCCATCCGCCACGAATTTCGTCACCATCGATTGCGGTAAGGATGGAGCATTTGCCGCTTCTGTCCTGAACGGCCTGATCGCACGGGACATTTTCGTTCGCAAACCCGGCGCCCCGGTACTCGATCGCTGCATTCGTGTGAGTGTCGGCGTTGAGGACCAGATCGATCTATTTGAAGCTGCTTTTCCTGCCGCTCTGGAAGATGCCCGAAACAATCGCGTCACTGCCTGAACCATGGAGCTGCCATGTCGTCCCAACCGGATAATCGCCCGCAGAACATTCTTTTCAGCACGCTTGCTGGACTATGCGGCGCACTTGCGATTGCCGCTTATGCGGGCGCGGCCCATGGCGGTGAGAACCATCTGGGTACTATCGCGCCGCTGCTCCTCGGCCATGCGCCCGCATTTCTGGTACTGTCGCTCATCGTACCGGCGCGCCGCACCGCTTATGTGGGCGGCGCCTTCTTGATTATCGGCCTTGCCCTGTTCTGCGGCGACCTTTTCATGCGCGATATGACCGGCGACCGGCTCTTCCCGATGGCCGCGCCAACCGGCGGGTCACTGATGATACTCGGCTGGCTTGCCATCGCCATCACCGGATGGTTCGCCAGAACCAGATAAAAAGGGGCCGAAAGGCCCCTTCTCTTCAGGATGGTGCAAAGCAGATCAGGAGTTGCCCTTCAGGCGTGCATTGCAAAGGCTGTAATAACCGCCGCCCTTCTGCACCCATTTCAGACCGCCCAAAGCATTGGCATCCTTCAGGGCATGGTACTGATCGAGGCAGGTGTGCATACGCGCCTTGCCGGCCGATTCATTGGAATATTTCGCAGAAACCGCAGTCGGGAACTGCACGCCCTTCGGCGCGGCGACCGTCGGGGCTGCCGGTTCGCTGTTGCCGTCGGTGCTCAGCGCAACCGGATCGGCACCCGGACCACACTCGGCCTTGCGGAAATCGTTCCACTTGGCGCCATTATCCGTGCCGGCATCCTTGGCCGCCTGATATTTGGCGCTGCACTGCTTCATCGTCAGGCCCTTGGCGCTATCGTCTGCGGCGGGAGCCGCGGCATTTTTGGCCGTCTTTTTGGCGGGAGCGGCAGGCGCGGGCGCAGCCGGAGCTGCCGCCGCATCCGCATTGTCACCGCATTGGGCCTTGCGGAAATCGTTCCACTTCATGTTGCCGAGCGTGCCCGCATCCTTGGCAGACTGATATTTTGCGCTACATTCCTTCATCGTCAGCGCATTAGCAGGAGATGAAAAGGCAAATGCAGCAGCACTCATGATGATGGCTGTGCCAGCCATGGCGGTGATGGTTCGAATTGACATCTTGTCACTCCCTATCGAATGCAGCCCATTTGGTCGCCCGGCATCTGTTCGTACCTTGCGATCTTGCTAATATAGAAGAACGGTAGATGTCACTATTGCTCTCACCCGTTCCGTTTATACGTCAACATTGCGCCTCGCAAAGTTGACTGTCAATCATTTGGTCAATACTACCCTTAATTCCAATACAAATTTTCTAACGGGCTTTCTTTGCTCGTTATAGTCATGCGGGCACCATAAAGTAGAAATACAGTACTTCATGCCACATGTCCGATTTTTATTCGAACAGAGTTAAAATCCGGGGACGATGCACCCGCGTGACGAGATCATTCATCCCACCAGAGAAGCGGCAAATCGGGATGCGTGGATATTCGAGGGCAATCATAGCAAAACTATGAATGACCGCACCGCACGCGCGGATATGCCCGTTCTCCTCGACCTGTCGACCGCGCTTCGCTTGCGGCGCGCGAAATAAATTAAAACAATCTGCCCTTCCAATTGCGATAAATCCACAAAGCCGACCTTGAAATAACAATATTGCAAGCCGTGCGCAGCGCCGACACGGCTGTTATAAAGGGCCGTCTCCCAAGACTTGACGCTGCGTGCCATGGCCGGGCCATCTGCACGGCGCGACTGCATGACATGCCGGAGTTTTTCTCCGGCGCACGTACTCTTTCGCCGGTTTGCCGGCTTTTCGCTGTTCTGGAGTTTCCACGTGGCCGATATCGCTGATAACGCCGCCCCGCTCATCGATGCGCCAAAATCCGCCCTCGACCGTCACCGCCTCTACGAAGACGCGATGGCAATGCTGATCGGCACATCCTTCATCGCACTCGGCATCACGCTTTACAGTCAGGCCATGCTGATGACCGGCAGCACCGCCGGTATCGCCCTTCTCATCCAATATGCGACAGGCACGGAATTCGGATTGCTCTATTTCCTGATCAATCTGCCGTTTTACTATTTCGCCGTGCGTCGCATGGGCTGGGCCTTCACGGTCAGAACCTTCGTCGCCGTGGCAATGATGTCGGGTTTTGCACGGCTGATGCCGTTGAGCGTCGACTTTTCGAGCGTCAATCCGCTTTTCGCCGCCCTCATGGGCGGCACCTTGATGGGCATGGGCGTGCTGGCACTTTTCCGCCACCGCTCGGGCGTCGGCGGCGTCAATATTCTGGCGCTTTATCTGCAAGACGCCTACGGGATCAGGGCCGGCTGGTTCCAGCTTGGCCTCGATGTCCTGATCATGCTGGCTTCGCTGTTCTTTATCCCGTGGGAGAACATGGTGCTTTCCCTGATCGGCGCGGTTGCCATGAACCTCATCATCGCGATCAATCACAAGCCTGGCCGCTATCTCGGCATAAGCTGAACAACAAAAGCCGCCGAAAAGGCGGCTTTTATCACCAATGATGATCGTGTCAGTGCGTGGTCATCCACTCGCGTGCGCCGCGCAGGGCAGCTGCCAGCTCGCCCTTGCTCATCGTGGCGGCCACCTGGTTGCGCATCCGCGCGGCCTTCTCGCTGCCGCGGATGGCGGCAATGTTGAGCCACTTGTGCGCTTCCACCACGTCGATCTCGCAATCACGGCCAATGGCAAACTTCATGCCCATTTCCAGAAGAATGCGATCCTGTGCGATTGCGTTGTTCTTATTCGTAAAGCTCTGAAACTGTGCCATTTTCTTTGTCCCTGTCAAATCCCGAGAACCGTCCGGTCTTTGTTTTCGAAGCCTGATTTTCCGGCTTCGAAACCGCCGTCTCTGTCGTTCCGTTCATGCTCTCAAAGCTACGGGAAAGGGTTGAAATGCACGTTAAACCAGATGCTTAACGAGCAACCAACAAAATCCGAACAAGGGGTAAACTTGGGATTTTGTTAAACATGCAAGTGCCGCCGATTGCTGCATTTTCGCGAAAATTCGATTTAAATCCACATTCTGAAACGAAACCAGTTGCTAACTATAGGCGACATTCGAAAAAGACGAATGCGTGAAAAAGGTGCCGCGCCACAAGTCGCATGCGATGCAAATATCCCTCTTCCGCTTCATGAAAAACTGGATTACGTTTACGTTTGCGTAAGCTTGACGGACGGTCGAGGAGGCTTCCGTCTCGAAGAGGCAAACGCATCATGACGGTTTCATCGCTGCTTCCGGCACAGCCCGGATTTGCGGCGCGTTGGGAGGAAAGAATGATCCGCACACTTATTCTTGGAATGACGCTTGCAGCCACCTTTGCCGCGCCTGCCCTTGCCGAGGAAGGCATTGTCGGCACGTGGAAGCGCCCGAACGGCACGATCATCAGCTATGCGGCCTGCGGGGCCAACAAGTTCTGCGGTACGGTGCAGACCGGCGAATACAAGGGCAAGTCCATCGGCACGATGTCGGGCACCGGCGGCAGCTACAAGGGCGAGGTCAACAAGCTTGACGAGGGCAAGACCTATACCGGCAAGGCGAGCGTCAAAGGCAACACGCTTTCGCTTTCGGGCTGCGTGATGGGCGGCCTGATCTGCAAGAGCGAAAGCCTCGCGCGCCAGTAATATCCACCGTTACGGAATCAGAGAGGGCGGCTTCGGGCCGCCCTTTGTTTGTCCATTTCTTCAGTGGGCCTTCTGGCCGAAGAGAACCTTGTGTTCCTCTTCCTTGTTCGCTGAAGCATTTGCGCGTTCGCGTTCTTCCTTGCCGACCAGCAGACCGCGCTGCACCGCAGGACGCGCATTCATTGTTTCATGCCAGCGCTTCAGGTTCGGGAAATCATCGAGATTCTGGTCATAATTCTTGTAGGCGTTGACCCAGCCGATCGACGCCATGTCGGCGATGGAATATTCGCCAGCGATATAATCCCTGCCTTCAAGCTGCCTGTTCAGGACGCCATAGAGCCGGTTGACCTCATTGGTATAGCGGTCGATCCCATACTGGACCTTCTCCGGCGCATAGATGCGGAAATGACCGGCCTGCCCTGACATCGGACCAAGCCCACCCATCTGCCACATCAGCCATTCCTCGACGGCGACCCGCTTGCGCTCGTCGGCCGGATAGAACTTGCCGAATTTCCGTCCGAGATATTGCAGGATAGCCCCGGATTCGAACACTGAAATCGGTTCTCCGCCCGGCCCTTCCGGATCGATGATGGCGGGCATGCGGTTGTTCGGGGCGATCTTCAAAAAGTCCGGCTGGAACTGATCGCCCTTGCCGATATTGATATATTTCACCTCATAGGGGACGCCCAGCTCTTCCAGCATGATGCTGATCTTGAAGCCATTCGGTGTGGGCCAATAATACAATTCGATGGGCTTGGTCTGTTCGGCCATGGTTCTCTCCCGCTGATTGTGGCGTACTGCGGGACATGGTCCCGCATTCCAATGATGGGAAACATAAGACCCTTTCAAACAGGCACAAGAGCGCTTCAGCGCAATAAACGAAACATCAATATTTTTGAACGCCGCATGAACGAGGCTCTCAGGGAGGGTTCAGGCGCGATCGCTACATTGCCCCAAGGAGAACAGAAAACAGAACGGCTTTGGGAGCAACCCGCATGCTTCGGCGTTTTACAATTGTCTGCCTGATGATCGCCGGCCTTGCCGCTGTCGCCGGCGTTTTCGTCGACCAGGGATATAGTATCTATCGCGACCAGCCGGTGATGGGCCCGCTTGCCGCATTCATTCCGAAGCATAGCGGGGAGCGACCATGAAAAGAACCCGAACCATCGCCGCAATCGCCCTTCGGGTTTTCCTTTTCACAGCCATTTTCACCGGCCCCGCCGCGACTTTCGCCTATACGCAGATCGGCCAGCAGCCCCAGATGAGCGGTGTCGGCCTGGTACTTTATGTGAGCTTGCAACGCACCGCATAAACTGGGTCATGTAACGGTCATAGACTTTGTTATACTGGGTTATGACACAGCGAATCGAACATCCTTTTCTGACCGAAATAAAGACGCCTCCGACCGTTGATCCGGAGATTTTCACCGATGCCGGTGCGGCGGTCGCCGCCCTGCAAAAACTCTATGACCGCAACACGGCCTTCCTGCGCGATGCCTTCGAGAAGGTTGCGCGCGGCGAGGTTCCGCCGCAGCGTTATCGCGCCTACTATCCCGAAATCTGCCTGTCCACGTCCAGTTTCGCGCATGTGGATTCACGGCTGGCCTATGGCCATGTCTCGACGCCGGGCGATTATTCCGCCAACATCACGCGGCCTGACCTGTTCGACCATTATCTGAACGAGCAGATCCGCCTCCTGATGCGCAATCACGGTGTCACGGTGACGGTGAAGGAATCCTCGACGCCGATCCCGATCCATTTTGCCTTCAGGGAAGGCACCTATGTCGAGGCTTCGGTCGCCAGTGCCTTCACGCATCCGCTGCGCGATCTGTTCGACGTGCCCGATCTGGCAGCAACGGACGACAAGATCGTCAATGCCGACTTCGACCCCGCCCCCGGTGAACCCATGCCGCTCGCGCCCTTCACGGCCCAGCGCGTCGATTATTCCTTGCACCGGCTAGCGCATTATACGGCGACAAATCCGGCCCATTTCCAGAATTTCGTGCTGTTCACCAACTACCAGTTCTATATGGATGAGTTCTGCGCCTATGCGCGAAAATTGATGGCGGAAGGCGGCGGCGGATATGAACGGTTCGTGGAACCGGGCAACATCGTCACGCTGGCGGGCGAGAGCGCGCCAAGCGACGGCAGCCCGTTGCAGCGCCTGCCCCAGATGCCAGCCTATCACCTGCAACGGGCCGACCATTCCGGCATTACCATGGTCAATATCGGCGTGGGGCCTTCCAATGCCAAAACGATTACCGACCATATCGCGGTGCTTCGCCCGCATGCCTGGCTGATGCTGGGGCACTGCGCGGGCCTGCGCAACAGCCAGCAGCTTGGCGATTATGTTCTGGCCCACGCCTATATGCGTGAAGACCATGTTCTCGATGACGACCTGCCGGTCTGGGTGCCACTCCCGGCGCTTGCGGAAATTCAGGTTGCATTGGAAGAAGCTGTCGAGGAAATCACCGGCCTGGAAGGCTATGATCTGAAACAGATCATGCGGACCGGCACGGTCGCCACCATCGACAACCGCAACTGGGAACTGCGTGACCAGCGCGGCCCGGTGCAGCGTCTTTCGCAGGCGCGCGCCGTCGCACTCGACATGGAATCAGCCACGATCGCCGCCAACGGGTTCCGCTTCCGCGTGCCTTACGGCACCCTGCTCTGTGTTTCCGACAAGCCTTTGCATGGCGAACTGAAACTGCCGGGCATGGCGACCGAATTCTACAAGCGGCAGGTGGCGCAGCACTTACGCATCGGCATCCGCGCAATGGAAAAGATTGCCGCCATGCCGGATGAGCGGCTGCATTCGCGCAAGCTCCGCAGCTTCTACGAGACGGCTTTCCAGTGAAGTTAGGGCAATAGGGCAGTAAGGCAGTAGGGCAATATGTTGGTTGGCAACAGCTCTTAACATACTGCCTTATTCCCCTACTGCCTTACTGCCCTCCCTTTCATCATCACGCCGCAATCAGCACGTATGGGCACTTCATGTCGAAAAGCCGTGAAAACCTTTCATTCCTGCTGCTTCTGGCTGCTGTCGCCGTGTCAGTCCCGCTCGTGCTTGGATTTCTTGGGGCGGCGCATCCGGCTCTCGATTCCTTTTCGCATTTTCGGGCTCATCTCGCCGTTTTGCTGGCAGTGCTGGCCTTTGCCTTGCTCTTCACCAAAATGCGCCGCGAGGCAGCGATGCTGCTGCTTTTTGCCGTCATGGCATTCGCTACGACCGTCGGCGCCGCGCGCGATCTCCTCACCGGCTCGACAGGCGCGCAGGCGCAGGAACAGGGCGGTGCGCGGTATAGTCTGGTCCAGATCAACTTGCGCGAAGACAATCCCGAGCCGAAACGCATTCTCCAGATGATCGCGCGGGAGAAGCCCGACGTCATTGCTTATGAGGAAGCGAGCGTTCAATGGACGAAATGGCTTGCCATTCTCCAAGGCTCCTATCCCTATCATCTCCATTGCGCTGACGATCCCGACACATGGGGCGTGGGAATCCTGTCGAAGCGACCGTTCAGTGAAGATGCGCAGACCGCCTGTGTCGGTGATGGCTTGCTGGCCATTGCGCCGATCAACTTCGGCGGAACGACCGTGCATGTCGCCGCCCTGCACTTTTCATGGCCATGGCCGCGCTGGCAGCCGCATCAACTCCGCTATATCGAACCGGAACTGGCGAAGCTGAAAGGCCCTCTGGTCATCGCCGGGGATTTCAATGCGGCGCCGTGGAGCAATGCCGTGCGCCGGGTCGAGAATGCCTCCGGCACCCGCCATATGACCGGCATCGGCGGCACGTGGATGACGCATCTGCTGCCCGTTACGCTCGCGCCCTATATCGGCCTGCCTATCGATCAGATACTCGTCAGCCCTGAAATCGGAGGAGCAAAGGTTTCAGCTCGCCAAGACGCAGGCTCCGATCATCTGCCGGTGCGGCTCGATTTTTCCGTTCCGCCGCCCGTCCGGCCGGATGCAGACGAGCCGGAAACCCAATCCGTCATGCTTCAATGAAAAAGGCGGTTCAGAACCGCCTTTTCCCGTTACATGTTCACGTAAACAGGCCCCTCGCCGGCATTCTCTTAGCCGCATTTCCGAAACGCAAAACCGGTACCCACTTTTGCTGGAAATGTTCAGACGGCGGTCAAAACGGACACTGTTTTCCGTAAACATTACATGTTTACATAAACAGGTCCTTCGCCGCCTTGTGGCGGCACCCAGTTGATGTTCTGGTTCGGGTCCTTGATGTCGCACGTCTTGCAGTGCACGCAGTTCTGCGCATTGATGACGAACCGCACATCCTTTGCCTGCGGATCGGCAGCAGCGTTGCCGTCGGCATCCACCCATTCATAAACGCCCGCAGGGCAATAACGCGTCGACGGACCAGCGAAGACGTCATGTTCGGACGTCTTTTGCAGTTCCATGTCGCGGACCTGCAAATGCACAGGCTCGTTCTCGTCATGGTTCGTGTTCGACAGGAACACCGACGACAGACGGTCGAACGTCAGAACGCCATCCGGCTTCGGATAATCGATCTTCGCGTGCTTCGCAGCCGGTTCCAGCGACTGCGCATCCGTCTTGCCGTGCTTCAGCGTCCCGAAGATCGAGAAGCCGAAAAGCTGGTTGGTCCACATATCGAGGCCACCAAGCGCCACGCCGACAATCGTGCCGAATTTCGACCACAGCGGCTTGACGTTGCGCACCCGCTTCAAATCCGTGCCGATCAGGCTCGAACGCCAATTGTTCTCGATCTCGACCGGCTCATCATTGGCGCGGCCAGCAGCAATTGCCTCCGCGATCTTGTCGGCGGCCAGAATACCGGACAGAACCGCATTGTGGCTGCCCTTGATGCGCGGCACATTGACCAGGCCAGCCGAACAGCCGATGAGCGCTCCGCCGGGGAAAGAAAGTTTCGGCACCGACTGGAACCCGCCTTCGGTGATCGCACGCGCGCCATAGGAAAGGCGCTTGCCGCCCTCGAAGACGTCCTTGATGGCAGGGTGAGTCTTGAAGCGCTGGAACTCTTCGAATGGCGACAGATATGGGTTCTTGTAATTGAGGTGCAGCACAAAGCCGACCGCAACCATATTGTCTTCCAGATGATAGAGGAACGAGCCGCCGCCGGTCTTCATGTCGAGCGGCCAGCCAAAGGAATGCTGGACCAGGCCCGGCTTGTGTTTGGAAGGATCGACCTGCCACAATTCCTTGAGGCCGATACCGTATTTTGCCGGTTCACGGCCTTCGTCGAGCTTAAATTTCGCGATCAATTGCTTGGCAAGCGAACCGCGTGCGCCTTCGCCGATCAGCGTATATTTGCCGAGGAGCGCCATGCCGCGCGTATAATTGGGGCCATGCGTTCCGTCACGCTCGACGCCCATGTCGCCGGTGGCAACGCCGATGACAGCGCCTTCATCATTGTAAAGCACTTCGGTCGCCGCAAAGCCCGGATAGATTTCCACGCCAAGTTCTTCGGCCTTGGTGCCAAGCCAGCGGCAGACATTGCCAAGAGACACGATGTAATTGCCGTGATTGTTCATCAAAGGCGGCATGGCGAAATTCGGCAGGCGCACCGAACCTGCCGGTCCCAGCACGAGGAAATGATCGGCTGTCACGGGCGTCTTGAACGGGTGTCCTTCTTCCTCGCGCCAGCCCGGCAGAAGCTGGTCGATACCCACCGGATCGACGACAGCGCCGGAAAGAATATGCGCGCCCACTTCCCCGCCCTTTTCGAGGACGACGACGGAAAGCTCAGGATTCGCCTGTTTCAGGCGGATGGCCGCAGCAAGCCCCGCCGGACCCGCGCCGACGATCACGACGTCGAATTCCATGCTTTCGCGTTCGGGAAGTTCCTGGTTTGCATATTCTGGGGCTTCAGACATTCATCCCTCCGTCCGGTGTAACATCGTCTTCTCACTAGGGTAGCCCAGACGACACATCCAATTGTTTCTGCGCATGATCCAATCGCGAATATCCATGAACCGACCGGTGGTCAGCCCATGCACGCACGAAAAGACCCATCGTTTCCCGTGTTCCGCCTTACCCTGTCGCAGAGTTGGAGACTGTCGCAAATGCGTCCAATTGTCCAAAACAGGTGTCCCGCGTCTTCAAACATATTTACCTTAACGTAAACGTCAAATCCATACCATTCAAGACGCTGCGATGTGGATTTGTTTGCGATGGTGAAACTGCCAGGGCGCCATGGCGTATCCGCACCATTGTCCGGCCGGGCCATGGATATGCAAGCCAAATCAGATCTGAATTGTCACTAACCTGCGAAACGAACCCTAAATCCAAACCGGGCTCTTGCATTCATCTTCAAAATTCGCCACCTCAAGAGATGAGGTACATGATGGCTGACAATCGCGAAACGCTGGATATTGAAGGTTTGCTCCGCTTCTATGCGGAAGCAGGCGTCGACATGCCGCTTTCCGAGACGCCGATTGACCGCTTCGCAGAGCCGCAACGTCCTGTTTCCCCGCAGCCGGCAGCGCAAATATCGAATGCGCCAGACCGCGCCCGCCAGCAGCAACCGCGCCCTGCCCCGACACCAGCCCCCACCAGCAGGCCCGTCCAGGCCGCGGCCGACCTTCCCGATACGGCGCAGATCGCGCTCGCACGCGAGGCGGCGGCACAGGCATCCACGCTGGAAGAGCTGCGGGACAAGCTTGCGGCATTCGAAGGCTGCAATCTGAAATTCACGGCCAAGAACCTGTGCTTTGCCGATGGCGACCCTTCGTCCGACATCATGTTCATCGGCGAAGCGCCGGGACGGGACGAGGACATGGAAGGATTGCCCTTCGTCGGAAAATCCGGCCAGCTTCTCAATCGCATGATCGAATCCATCGGCCTGAAGCGGGAAAACGTCTATATCGCCAACACGATCCCGTGGCGCCCGCCGGGCAACCGCACGCCGACGCCGCTTGAGACCGAACTTTGCCGACCTTTCATCGAGCGGCAGATCGAGCTTGCCGCGCCGAAAGTTCTGGTCGCGTTGGGCGGTCCTGCGGGCAAGGCGCTCACCGGCGCGACGGAAGGCATCCTTCGGCTACGCGGGAACTGGAAGATGCACCGCACACCTTCCGGGCTTGAAATTCCGGTCATGCCGACCTTGCATCCGGCCTATCTCCTGCGCACACCGGCGCAAAAGCGTTTTGCATGGCGCGATTTTCTGGCTGTGAAACTCAAATTGGGCGAATTGGCCGGTTGATATCCGATCAGTTCGGTGGCATCGGCAGGCAGCACTGTCACCAACATGCCGCAAACTTGTTCTATTTCGCCGCTTGCCAAACCGCCTTCCGGCGACAAATTGTCCTAAATTCAGGTCCCCACAGTGGGATTTGCTCTATCTGTTTGTTTTTACGCATTATCCAACGCAAAACCGCTTCGCACTTTTGCTGGAAATGCCCGAGTGGAGTTCTTCATGGCTGGCCAGCTCCTGCCCATAGCCGCTTTGCTTGCAAGCACCTTTCTGATGCTGCTTGCCGGTGGCCTTGCGGGCATTCTCCTGCCCCTGCGCGGCGGCATGGAAGGCTGGTCGACCACGACGATCGGCTGGATGGGCACGAGCTATTCGCTTGCCTTCACGATCGGCTGCATCGTGGTGCCGCATCTGGTGCGGCGCGTGGGCCATGTGCGGGTCTTTTCCGCACTGCTGACCCTGCTTTCGATGGCGCTTCTTTTCCACGCGCTGATCGTCAATCCGCTCGCATGGATGATCTTCCGTGGCGTCGCGGGCTTTTCGCTCGCAGGCAGCTACATGATTATCGAAAGCTGGCTGAACGAGCGCGTGACCAATGAATCGCGGGGCCGCATCTTCTCGATCTATATGATCATCACCATGCTCGGCCTTTTGTGCGGACAGTATATCCTGCCGTTCGGCAATGCGGGAACGCAGACACTCTTCATCATCTGCGCCCTCATCTATGCAAGCGCGCTGCTTCCAACCGCCCTTTCAAGCGCACAATCGCCCAATCCGCTGACGCAGGTTTCGCTCGATCTGAAAGGGCTTTACCGGCGCTCGCCGGCCGCGGCTGTCGGCTCGCTGATTGCCGGTATCGTTGCGGGCACATGGAACTTCCTCGCCGCCATCTATGGCGAGATGAACGGCCTCTCCACCTTCGGCATCGCAACGATGCTGGCCTGCGCCATGATTGGGGGCGCGATCTTCCAATACCCGCTCGGACGCGGATCGGACTTTGTGGACCGCCGCTATGTCATGATGATTGCGGGCGTCATCGGCTTTGCCCTCTCCATGGTGATGGTGCTGTTCCATCCCACCACGCCGTCGGCGCTCTATATCATGATGTTTCTGTTCGGCTCGGTGATTTATCCGATCTACAGCCTCAACGTCGCCCATGCCAACGACTATGCGGATGCCAGCGAATTCGTGAAGGTTTCCGGCGGCCTGCTGATCATCTACGGTGTCGGCAGCGTCATCGGGCCTGCTCTCTCCGGCCCCCTGATGGACCTGATCGGCGCCTCCGGCTTCTTCGTCACGATGGCCATTGCCTATTGTATTTATGGCCTGCATGCCTTCTGGCGCATCCGGCGCCTTGAGCGCCCGGCCATCAGCGAGCAGAAGACCGAGTACAAGTTCCATACGCCGGACGGCCAGTCCACGCCGGAAACGATGCAGCTCGATCCGCGCGCGGAAGGCACACCCGGCCAAAACTGAACTTACTGCGTCTGCGGCGCATTCACCTTGTGCGGCGCGATGGAAAGCTTGTGCTCGCGGTAGATAATGAAACCGCCCGCCGCCATGACGATGGCGCTGCCCGCCAGCATTTCGAAGGTCGGAATATCGCCGAACAGCAGAAAGCCGATGGCAAGCCCCAAAAGCATGGAGGTGTATTCGAAGGGCGCAATCGTCGACATCGGCGCATGGCGATAGCATTCGGTCAGAAGGATCTGGCCGACACCACCGGCAAAGCCGGCACCGACCAGCATGGCAAGCTGCGACCAGTTCGGCACAATCCAGCCGAAGGGGATGCTCACCAGGGAGATGACGCTCGCGGATATGGAAAAATAGATCACGATGGTCGAGGTGCGTTCCGTCTGCACGAGGCGGCGCACAAGCATCATGGCGACGGCCGACATGGCAGCCGCGCCAAGGGCGGCAAGAGCGCCGATGGCCTCTTCATGCCCCATGCCGCCGCCGGAAAACACCGTCAGCCGCGGCCAGATGATGACCATTACCCCGCCAAGCCCGATCAGAACCGCGCTCCAGCGGTAAAACCGCACGACTTCATGCAGGATGACCGCGCCCAGAATGACGGTAATCAGCGGCGAAGCGTAATTGATCGCGATTGCTTCCGGCAGCGGCAGCTTGGTGAGTGCGAAAAAGCTCATCGACATGGACGAGACACCCACCAGCCCGCGCCAGAAATGGCTGAACCCGTTTTCGGTGCGGAATACGCCCGCAAGCTGCCCGCGCCACCCCAGATAGAGCAATATCGCGAAGATTGCGAAGAAAGACCGGAAGAAGATCAACTGTCCCACCGGCACGCCGTCAGCCGCCTTCAGCAAGGTGGACATGGCGACAAAAACGGCAACGGAAGCGATTTTGAGACCGATGCCGAGCATCGGATTCGATTCAAGATGGGCAGCCTCGACAGGCGCGCTCGTGTGAGCGTTCACAACGCAGATCCTTAAAGCATGAAGCGCAGCTTCGCCCGAAACAGTCGGACGCCGTTTTCTCTTATTCCTGTTTGGGACACAGCACCAGTCGTCGAAAGGTCAAGTCGAAAAATATTTGGCAAAACACCGTCCTGCTGCAAAGCCCGGCTGGTTGTTCCGGAATTGAGTTTCCCTCGGCAGCAATTTTGGGTACGAATCCAGCATCGTGAGTTCAGAGAGAGAGTTTCGCTATGCGTACTGAAACCGGCCAGACATTCCGTCTCGAAGATTATCGTCCAACCCCTTATGCCATGCCTGAGACGAAGCTGGACTTCTCGCTGGAACCGGAAAAAACCCTCGTCCGTGCGACGCTGACGATTGAACGCCGTGACAACACGCCGGCGGGCACGCCCCTGGTTCTCGATGGCGACGAACTGAAACTCGTCAGCATCGCCATTGACGGCACGCCGCTAGCCGATAACAGCTATGCTGCGACGCCCGACCGGCTGGAGATCAGCGACCTGCCGGAAGGCAAGCGCTTCACGCTTGAAATCGTAACCGAGATCAATCCGACGACAAACCGCCAGCTATCCGGTCTTTATCGTTCCAGCGGTGTCTATTGCACGCAATGCGAGGCCGAAGGTTTCCGCCGCATCACCTATTCTTATGACCGCCCGGACGTCCTGTCGGTCTATACGGTCCGCATCGACGCCGACAGGCAAGCCGCTCCCATTCTTCTGTCCAATGGCAACCCCGTTGATAAGGGATCGGTCGAAGCCAAGCCGGATCGGCATTTCGCCGTCTGGCATGATCCGCATCCGAAACCCTCCTATCTTTTCGCGCTCGTTGCCGGATCGCTTGGCGTGGTGAAGGATCACTTCACCACGCAGTCGGGACGCGCGGTCGATCTGGCGATCTATGTCGAACACGGCAAGGAAGGCCGGGCGCTCTATGCAATGGATGCATTGAAACGCTCCATGCGCTGGGATGAGCAAAAGTTCGGGCGCGAATATGATCTCGACGTCTTCAACATCGTTGCCGTTTCCGATTTCAACATGGGCGCGATGGAGAACAAGGGGCTCAACGTCTTCAACGACAAATATGTGCTGGCCGATCCGCAAACCGCCACCGACGTCGACTATGCGGGCATCGAGGCGGTGATCGCGCATGAATATTTCCACAACTGGACCGGAAACCGCATCACCTGCCGCGACTGGTTCCAGCTCTGCCTCAAGGAAGGCTTGACGGTCTATCGCGATCACGAATTTTCCGCCGATGAGCGCTCGCGCCCGGTGAAGCGGATCGCCGAGGTGAAGATCCTCAAGGCGCAGCAATTCCCGGAAGATGCCGGGCCGCTCGCCCATCCGGTGCGCCCGCGCGAATATCGCGAGATCAACAATTTCTATACGGCGACCGTCTATGAAAAAGGTTCGGAAGTGGTGCGCATGATCCGCACGATCATCGGGCCTGATCTGTTCCGAAAGGGGATGGACCTCTATTTCGAGCGCCATGACGGGGAAGCCGCGACCATCGAGGATTTCGTCAAGGTCTTTGCGGATGTTTCGGGCCAGGACTTTTCGCAATTCGCACTCTGGTACGATCAGGCCGGAACGCCGAAGGTGGAAGCTGCCTTCGCTTATGATGCCGCGAAAGAAACCTGCACAATTGAACTGACACAGTCGCTTGGAGCCACGCCCGGACAGTCGGTCAAGAAACCGATGCATATCCCGATTGCCTTCGGCCTGATCGGGGCAGACGGCAAGGATATGGTTCCAGCCTCCGTCGAAGGCGGGGATGTGCGCGGCGATGTCATCCATCTGCGGCGCTCATCCGAAACAATCGTCTTTCATGGCATCAAGGAACGCCCGGTGCCGTCGCTGCTGCGCGGATTTTCGGCTCCCGTCAATCTGACAGCGCCATTGTCGAACGATGATCGCGCCTTCCTGGCCCTCAACGATCATGATCCAGTGGCGCGCTGGCAGGCATTGACCGGAATTTTCAACCAGGTTCTGCTTGAGGGCGCCAAGCGTGTTCGCGGCGGTCACGCTCCGGCGGTTGAAGACAAGATCGTTGAACTTGCCGGAAAAGTGGCATCCGACGCAACGCTTGATCCGGCCTTTCGCGCGCTCTGCCTCACACTGCCGAGCGAAAGCGACATCGCACGCGAGATGGGCAATAATGTCGACCCCGATGCGATCCTCGCCAGCCGAAACCATCTGGTGGACGCCATTGCCGCCCGTTACGCCGACGACTTCGCCAGCCTCTACGATGCCCTGAAACAGGATGGCGCTTTCTCGCCGGATGCGGGTGCTGCGGGCAAACGTGCCTTGCGGAACGTGCTGCTCGATTATCTGAGCCGTCACGAGAAAAACCAGCAACGCGCCGCCGGCCAGTTCGCCGATGCGGATAACATGACTGATCGCTTCGCGGCACTGGCCGTGCTGGTGCACCGCTTTGGCAATACCAATGAAGCGAAGGATGCGCTGGCACGTTTCGAGCGCCAGTTCGGCCAGGATGGGCTGGTGATGGACAAATGGTTCAGCGTGCAGGCGAGCCGTCCCGGCGAGGAAGCCTTGCAGGCCGTGCGCAACCTTACGAAACACGCGCTCTTCTCGCTCGACAATCCGAACCGCGTGCGTTCGTTGATCGGCGCATTCTCCGCATCGAACCCGACCGGCTTCAACCGCGAGGATGGCGCGGCCTATGCGTTCTTTGCGGATACGATCCTGTCCATCGATCCGGAAAATCCGCAGCTTGCGGCGCGGCTTCTGACGGCGCTTCGCTCCTGGCGCTCGCTCGAAGAAACCCGCCGCGAACATGCAAGGGCAGCGCTGGCGCGTATTTCCGGCGCGGGCAAACTGTCCACCGATCTGCGCGATATCGTGGACCGCACTCTCGCCTGATTCGCGCTCTATCCTGATTCTCGCAATGAGGCGCGCATTCCGGCTGCTTGACCGGCAGTCGGAATGCGCCTTTTCACGCGGACGGACGCAAAGGCGGCGGACAGTCGGCTTTCATGAGTCTTTTCATGCCCTTAGGCTTATCAGATGCGACATCGATTCTACTTAAAGGCTTGAGATTCATACATAAATCGGCTCATGAAAATCCCGATTTTTACGCCTCGTTAACGAATTCGCTGGACAGCGCGAATCACTTTTGATTCATTGATGATATTCGGAGGTGGCGTATTCCGAATCACTTCACTCGCAGGGAATTCACGAGGGACCATTATATGGCGAGCACCGACGCGTATGGCGCGCCGGCGGGAACGCATTGCGAATCCGGTCGGAAAAGAAGGAAAGGCAGGCTCTCGGGCCATGTCAGTCTTCTTGCTGGCCCGGCCTATGGCAAGTTCATCTCGATCGAGCCTGTCCTTCGCCGCCTCGTTCCCGCGCTCATCATCATTTTCCTGATTATTCTGGGCGTGGCGCGCGTCTTTTCGATGCTCGCATGGCGCGAGGATATCGAACAGCAGCATAAGGCTTTCCTGTCGGCGGCAACGGCCAATCTCGCGCAGATGATCGAACGGGTCGCCAACGGCACCGATGCCGGGGCGCAGATCGCTGCAAAGGACATTCAGGACACGATGGCGGAATTTCGCTCGCGCGGACTGTCATCCTCGAACATGACGCTCGCCGTCATCGACCCGCAATCCTCCGTGGTGGCGGCATCCGGCCCGCTTTCCGACCTGTCCGACAAGCCGGTCGATACGATCCTTTCGGACGCGCAGCCGCTGTTCCTGTTTGCAGAACGCGCGGGCGTGCTGAAAGTCACGCTACAGGGTGAACCGGCCTATGGCGCCCTGTCGAAGCCGATGACCCTGCCCTATTCCGTCATCGCCATCGAGCCGGAAAGCACCATCTTCGCGGAGTGGCGCCGGGCCGTATCGCTCAATGTGACGCTCTTTGCCGGGACTACGGGCGTCATGTTTGCCATTCTCTATGCCTATTTCAGCCAGGCGGCGCGGGCGCGTGAGGCCGACGATCTTTCCGGCCAGATCCAGCGCCGTATCGATCTGGCGCTGGCGCGCGGTCGTTGCGGCCTGTGGGATTGGGACATGGCGCGGGGCCGCATCTACTGGTCGCGCTCCATGTATGAGATGCTGGGCTATGAAGCGCAGGATGCGGTGCTACCTTTCGGCGATGTGGCGGCAATCATCAATACGGAGGATGGCGACCTCTATTCCATCGCCGAACAGGCCGCAGCCGGTGACATTTCGCATGTCGACCGCGTCTTCCGCATGCGCCATGCCGATGGGTCGTGGGTGTGGATGCGGGTCCGCGCGGAAATTGCCAGCGAAGGCGATCTTCATCTGGTCGGCATTGCTTTCGATGTCAGCGAGCAGCACCGCTTTGCGCAGCAGACGGCAGAAGCCGACATGCGCATCCGCGAGGCCATCGAAAATATTTCGGAAGCCTTCATCCTGTGGGATTCCAACAACCGCCTCGTCATGGCGAATTCCAAGTTCAGCGAATATGCCGGTCTTCCGGTGTGGACGCTGAAGCCCGGCGTGCCGCGCAACGAAGTCGACGCCCATACGCGCCCCTTCACCTTTGAACGCCGCATGGCCAATGAGCACAATCGCGCCGGTGGCCAGACCTTCGAGCGGCAGTTGAGCGACGGGCGCTGGCTTCAGGTCAATGAGCGCCGCACGCAGGATGGCGGTCTTGTCTCCATCGGCACCGATATTACCCAGCTCAAGCTGCATCAGGAACGTCTGGTTGACAGCGAACGCCGCCTGATGGCGACCATTCACGACCTGTCCATTGCACGCAAGGGCGAGCGGGACCGCGTGCGCGAACTATCCGAGCTTGCCCGCAAATACGGTCAGGAAAAGGAACGCGCCGAGGCGGCGAACCGCGCCAAGTCCGAATTCCTCGCCAATATGTCCCATGAGCTGCGCACGCCGCTCAATGCCATCATCGGCTTCTCGGAAATGATACAGGCGGGCACGTTCGGCCCGCTCGGTTCCGACCGTTATGAGGAATATATCAACGACATCCATACGAGCGGCAACTTCCTGCTCAACGTCATCAACGACATTCTCGACATGTCGAAGATCGAGGCCGGGCATTTCTCGCTCGACCGAGAGGAAATCGACCTCTGCCCGCTCATCAACGAAACGGTGCGGATGATCTCGCTACAGGCGGACGAGAAGAATATCGCGGTCAATACGCGCATCGAAGATGCGATGCAGCTTTATGCCGACCGCCGCGCGATCAAGCAGGTGCTGATCAACCTTCTCACCAATGCGGTGAAGTTCACGTCCTATGGCGGGCAGATCACGGTGCGCGCGCGCAAGACCGGCTCGGCCCTTTTCATGACCATTCAGGATACCGGCGTCGGCATCCCGAAATCGGCGATCAAGAAGATCGGCCAGCCCTTCGAGCAGGTGGAAAACCAGTTCACCAAGACCCATACCGGCTCGGGCCTCGGGCTTGCCATCACCCGTTCACTGGCCGAGCTTCACGGCGGCTGGCTTCGCATCCGCTCGACCGAAGGCGTCGGCACGGTAGTTTCGGTCTGCATCCCCGATCGCAAGCGCGGCCATGTCGGCAATCACAGCACGAAAACCCACGCCGCCTGATTAGAGCGGCTCCAGTTAAAACAGAACTGCTGGAACCGCTCTAAGTCTTTATTTCATTGCATTATCCCACGCAAAACCGCTTCGCACTTTTGCTGGAAATGCTTTGTTTCATCGCATTATCCTACGCATCGAAGCGGGAATAGAAATCAGTCCAGTGAACTGATTTCCCCGCGTAGACGCTTCGCACTTTTGGCTCGAAAATGCTCTAGATATTCAAAAGCTTTTCAAAACTTGTCCGCACGTCCACGGCGACTTCCGCCAGATGATGCTCCACGCGTTTTATATCCGGCATGTCGGCCGCACGGCATAAAAGGTCGATCATGCCGGGTATGAATTCCTCGCGTTTGGCATCGCCGCCAAGACACAGGCGGATCGTCTGGCTTAAATTGGTATAGAGGCGGTGCGCGCCGACAAGATTATCGGCAAGCGCCGGGTCTGCAAAAGACGGGTCGAGGGCGGACAGGATTTCCTCGGTGCCCAGGGGGCGCGGTTTCCGGTCGAGCTTGTTTGCCAGCACGGCAAATTGCGCAATGAATTCCAGATCGACAATACCGCCGGGCTTCAGCTTGAAATCCCAATCGTCTGCCGGGGGCTTTTCCTGATAGATGAGGTCGCGCATCTCGCGCACATCCTTGGCGATCTTCTTCACATCGCGCGGCGCGGACAGAACCGCGTCGATCTCGCCTCTGATCTGATCCATGAAGGCCTCGTCGCCATGGATCGGGCGCGCGCGGGTCAGGGCCATATGTTCCCATGTCCAGGCTTCCGTGCGCTGATATTTGCCGAAGGATTCGATATGGGTCGCAACAGGCCCCTTGTTGCCGGAGGGGCGCAGCCGCATGTCGACTTCGTAGAGCACACCTTCCGCCGTCGGCGCGGAAAGCGCCGCAATGAGCCGCTGCGTCAGGCGGATATAATATTGCGACGGCGCCAGCGGCTTTTCGCCGTCGGATTCATCCGTCTCCCTGTCGTGATCGTAAAGCAGGATCAGATCGACATCGGAACCGGCGGTGAGTTCGCGGCTGCCAAGTTTGCCCATGGCCAGAAGCGCGACCTTCGCGCCCTTGACCTTGCCGTGGCGTCGCTCCAGTTCGGCTTCGACCACCTCGAATGCCTTGCCGATCATCAGTTCGGCCAGATCGGAAAAAGCCCGGCCAGCGCGCACGCCATCGATCGCGCTCGTCAGCAGGCGGATGCCGATCAGAAAGCGATGCTCGGCAGCGAAGATGCGCAGCCGATCCAGCACCTCCTCATAATCGGTCGCAGGCCCCAGAAACACGCGCAGGCGCTCTTCCAGATAGGCGCGCGTCGGCATTTCGGAGAAAATCGCCGGATCAAGCAGACCGTCGAAAACATGCGGATTGCGGGTGATGATTTCGGCAAGCCGGGGCGCGGCGCTCATAATCATCACGAGCAGGTTCAGGAGGCGGGGGTTGGATTGCAGCAGGCTGAAAAGCTGGATGCCCGCAGGCAGGCCTTTCAGAAAACCGTCGAAACGCAAGAGCGCCTCGTCTGCGCGCTTCGTTTCGGCAAAGGCCTTGAGCAGAGCGGGCGTCAGTTCGGTCAGGCGCTCCCGCGCTTCTGCCGATTGCGTGGCGCGATACCGCCCGAAGTGCCAGGTGCGGATCACGCGGCATATATCGCTCGGGCGCTCATAGCCCATGGCGGCAAGCGTCTCCAGCGTGCCCGGATCGTCCACATCGCCGGTAAAGACCAGATTGCCCGATGCGCTTCCAAGCTCGGGAGCCTGCTCGAACAGCGCCGCATAGTGTTTTTCCACGACCTTGAGCGCGTCGAGAAAAACATCGGAAAAGGCTGACGGATCGGCATAGCCCATCATATGGGCGACACGGGCAAAGCCTTCGTCGTCCTCCGGCAGGATATGCGTCTGCTCGTCGGCAATCATCTGGATGCGATGCTCGACATCGCGCAGGAAATAATATTCCTTCGCCAGGGCATCGCGGGCCGTCTCGGTGATCCAGCCCCGTTCCGCCAGTCGCGCCAGCATCGGCACCGTCTGGTTGCCGCGCAATTCGGGAAAGCGTCCGCCAGCAATCAGCTGCTGTGTCTGGACGAAGAATTCGATTTCGCGGATGCCGCCGCGCCCCAGTTTTACATTATGGCCGCGCACGGCAATATCGCCATGGCCCTTATGGGCGTGAATCTGGCGCTTGATCGAGTGCACATCGGCAATGGCCGCATAATCGAGATATTTGCGCCAGACATAGGGCGACAATTCCGCCAGCACCTGTTTGCCGGATTCGCGGTCGCCGGCGACGGGCCGCGCCTTGATCATGGCGGCGCGCTCCCAGTTCTGGCCACGCCCTTCGTAATAATGAAGGGCGGCGCCAACGGGAATGGCGAGCGGCGTCGAGCCGGGGTCCGGGCGCAGGCGAAGATCGACGCGGAAGACATAGCCGTCACCGGTGCGGTCCTGCAAAATGCGGACAAGGCGGCGCGTCAGCCGTGAAAAGGTTTCAACGCATTCATACGGGTCGCCGATGGCCGGTCTGGTTTCATCGATGAAGATGATGAGATCGATATCGGAGGAGTAGTTGAGTTCGCGCGCGCCGAACTTGCCCATGCCAAGAACGATCCAGCCACTGTCCTTGTCGGGCTGGTTGCGGTCGGGAAGTTTGATCTTGCCCGCGCCATCGGCATCGAGCAGCAAAAACCGGACGGCAGCGCCCGTGCAGGCTTCGGCCAGATCGGTAAGCCAGCCAGTCGTTGCCTGCGTATCGAAAATCCCGGCAAGATCGCAAAGGGCGATCAGCACATGCGCCTCGCGTTTCAAGACGCGCAAGCTGGTCATGAGCGCGGCTTCCGTCACGTCCTCACTTGCAGCACAGGCCGCGATTTCCGCCAGAATATCCTTCAACGCCGTCTGCGGCGTTTTGGCCACGATGCGGTCGAGAATGCGCGGATGGCGGGTCAGCGCCTCACGAATGAATGGAGAAAGATCAAGAACGGCGGAGAAAAAGCGCGCAGCTTCCGCCTTCTGCAACAGGGTCACGACGCCCGAAATGTCCTCTTCGCGGGCGCGTGCGGCAAGATCGGCCAAGAAGGTTTCCGCCCTTGCGGGATCAAGCGGCGTCAAAGCACGAATATCGCTGTCGAAAAACAGTGCCTCTGCGTTTTCTGCCGCCATGATCCCCTCTTATGTCACGTCATTACAGCAGGGCGCTAAGATGCCAACGCTATCCAAACCCTGGAAATGCTCAATCGCCGCACGGGCTTATACCCAAGTCTCGATGAGGCAAACTCAACGAGACTTGGTATTATTCGACCTTGTCCGAGGGCAACGGAAACTCCAATACGGCGCACAGGCCCGGATCATTGCCTTCCAGACGAAGTGCGCCACCGTGCAATTTCATCACGGCCTTGGCAAGACTTAAACCGAGGCCCGAGCCGGGTTGCGTGCGGCTTTCCTCAAGGCGGACAAAACGTTCCGTCGCCTGTTCGCGTTTTTCTTCAGGAATGCCGGGTCCGTTGTCGGCAACGATGATGCGGACCCAGTTCAGGTCACGTTCCATCAAAAGGTTGACTGTCGCCGTCCGCTCGTCGCCGCCCGCATATTTGATTGCATTGTCGACGAGATTGGAAATCGTCTGCCCGACCAGTTCGCGATTGATGTGAAGCGCGACCTCGTCAAGCTCGCCAAGGGCGAGGCTCACACCTGCATCCTCGGCAACGGGCTCATACATTTCGGCCACGTCGCGCAGGATCGGCGCAACCGGCATGTTTTCCAGACTTTCGGACGAATAGCCGGCTTCCAGACGCGAGATCATCAGGATTGCGTTGAAGGTGCGGATCAACTGATCCGACTCGCCAATGATATCTTCGAGCGCTTCCCGATATTCCGGCCCGGCCTTCTTGCCGGAAAGCGCCTCTTCCGCACGGTTGCGCAGGCGCGTCAACGGCGTCTTGAGATCATGCGCGATATTGTCGGAGACCTGTTTCAGCCCCTCGTTCAATTCAAGAATTCTGCCGAGCATGACATTGAGATTGGCCGACAGGCGGTCGAACTCATCGCCGGAACCATTGACCGGAAGCCGGCCCGTCAGATCGCCATCCATGATGCGCTGTGACGCCGTCGACACGTCATCGATGCGTTTCAGGGCACGCCGTCCGACAAAGAACCAGATCAGCAGCGCTCCAACGCCCATGATGCCGAGAGCCAGCATCAATGACTGGCGGATGATATCGCGGAACAGCTCCGGTTCACCGAGATCCCGGCCGACAAGAAGCCGCATGCCGTTCGGCAATGCGATTACGACGGCGATGGCGCGATGCTCCGTCTCGGTGCCCTGCTCGCCATAACGGCGATATCTGAAACCGCGCTCGATGACGCCATCCGTATCCAGAACACCCGGTTCCACGCTTTCTACATTGCCCGCAAGGATGCGGCCTGTCGGGTCGGCGACCAGATAGAGATAGGCGCCCGGCTGGCGCGAACGATAGTCGATGGTGCGCACAAGCTGCGGAATGCCGCCGCGCGCATAGCTTTTGCCGATGCTGGCGATTTCCTCGCCCAGCGACTGCTGGGTCTGCGCGGCCAGCATGGAGGCAGACAGATTGGTCATGTAGAAGACCAGCGCGACCGCGCCGACGATGAACAGCAGCAGATAAAGCGTCGACAGCCGGACGGCGGTTGTGCGCATGAGCGCTGAAAAGCGGCTCATCAATCCACCTTGGCGGCTGCGGATTGCTTTGCCCGCCCTGCTTTCAGCATGTATCCCGCGCCGCGTACCGTGTGAAGCAGCGGGACATCGAAGCCCTTTTCGATCTTCGAACGCAGGCGCGAAATATGCACGTCGATGACGTTGGTCTGCGGATCGAAATGATAATCCCAGACATTTTCAAGCAGCATGGTGCGCGTGACGACCTGTCCGGCGTGGCGCATCAGATATTCGAGAAGCCGGAATTCGCGGGGCTGGAGCGTGATATCCACATCCTGACGGCGCGCGGTATGCGCAAGCCGGTCAAGCTCCAGATCGCCGACGCGGTAGATCGTATCGGCCTCGCGCGGGCTGGAACGGCGTTGCAGCACTTCCACGCGGGCCAGAAGCTCGGAAAATGCATAGGGTTTGGTCAGGTAGTCGTCACCACCGGCGCGAAGGCCCGTGACGCGGTCATCCACCTCGCCCAGAGCGGAAAGGATCAGGACCGGCGTTTCCATGCCCTTGGCGCGCAAACCGGCCACGACGGACAGGCCATCGCGCTTCGGCAGCATGCGGTCGACGACGAGAACGTCGTAGCTTCCATTTTCGGCCAGCGCATAGCCGGTCTCGCCGTCACCGGCGATATCGGCGGAATGTCCGGCCTCGGTGAAGGCCTTCTCCAGATAGCGGGCCGCTTCGCGGTCGTCTTCAATAACGAGAATCTTCATGGCGCTACTATACTACCGTTTGATGAAAGGCGATGCCAGGCGGAGAACCGCCTGGCATCGGATTGCGGAACCTTCAGAGGCTGGCGAACATCACCCCTGATCGATCGGCAGGGCCACGAAGCGGCTCTGGTCGTTGCTCTGCAATTGCAGCAGCACTGCCTTGCGACCCGACTTGGCGGCTTCGCTGATGGCTTTGTCGATGTCCTTGGCGCTCTTCACGGTCTGGTTGTTGACGCTCACAATGATGTCGCCGGAACGGATACCACGGTCAGCGGCGTCGCTGTCCGGATCGACATCGGTGACGACCACGCCGTTACCGTCTTCGGACGGGGTCACGGTCAGGCCATAGGAGTCGAGGGTCTCGTTCTGGCCACCGCCATTGTCGCCCGAAGGACCGGTCGACTTGCCGAGATCGCCCGGCATCGCCTCGATGGTGACGCTGATTTCCTGGGCCTTGTTCTTGCGCCAGACGGTCAGCGCCGCCTTTTCGCCGGGTGCAACACCGGCGATCTTGCGCGCCAGATCACGCGGGTCCTGCACGGTTTCGCCATTGACAGCGGTAATCACATCGCCGGACTGGATGCCGGCCTTGGCAGCCGGGCCGTCCTTCTGCGGCGAAGCGACGATTGCGCCCTTTTCTTCGGCAAGACCGAGCGACGCGGCAATATCCTTCGTCACCGGCTGTATCTGGACGCCGATCCAGCCGCGTTCGACCGAGCCCTTCTTGATGAGCTGGTCAACGACCTGTTTTGCGGTCGAGGCCGGAATTGCAAAGGCAATGCCCACGCTGCCGCCCGAAGGCGAGAAGATGGCGGTGTTGATGCCGATCACCTGGCCGGACAGATTGAAGGCCGGACCACCGGAATTGCCCTTGTTCACGGCAGCGTCGATCTGGATGAAGTCATCGTAAGGACCGGCGCCGATATCACGGCCACGGGCCGACACGATACCGGATGTCACCGTGCCGCCGAGGCCGAACGGATTGCCGACAGCCACGACCCAGTCGCCGACGCGGATCTTGTTGTCGTCACCGAATGCGACATAGGTGAACTTCTTCTTCGGATCGTTGACCTTCAGCACGGCCAGATCGGTGCGCGGATCGGTGCCGATCAGCTTGGCGTCGAGTTCCGTGCCGTCGTCCATGACAACGCTATAGGCGTCGCCGTCGGAAACGACGTGATTGTTGGTGACGACATAGCCGTCTTCGGAAATGAAGAAGCCTGACCCTTGGGCAACCGGGCGTTCATGCCCCGGACGGGGGGCGCGCTTGCTGCGGCGATCCGGGCGGGCATCGGGACGGGCATCGCCACGCGGGTCCATGCCGAAATCACGGAAGAAGCGCTTCAGCGGATGATCGTCCGGAAGCTGGTCGAAGCCGGGAGGGCCCGAGAACTGGCCGCCGCGATCGGCGGTCTGCTGCACGTCCTTCTTGACACGAACGCTGACGACAGCCGGACGAACCTTCTCAACCAGATCGGCAAAACCCGCGGCCTGCGGCGGCGGCGTTACCTGCACGGCATCCGCGCGGGCGTCGTTGAGCGCCCCGAGCGGGCCGGTCGCGACAAAACCACCGGCGAGAACAGCCGAAAGTGCAATCGCGGCAACGCCCTTGCGATAGTTGGAAATCCTGGCTCTGGACATGTATTTCTCCTTACGAGCAGTAATCCGGCCGCCGCCCTGAACCTTCAGGAAATGCAGGCCTGTGAAACCTTTATAGAGCGCAAGATAGACAGGGCTACCTTACCGCCCGGTTTCCGCAACATGAAAGTTTCGTAAGGTTGCCGGTGCCGGTCACGGGCGACGGACGGTCATTTGCTGTCCAGCAGGCGCGAAAGTTCCGCCTTTTCGCTTTCCGTCAGCGGCTTTTGTGCTTCGCCGGCCTGTCTCCGCCCGCGAAAGGCAAAAATCAGGGCCACCGCGCCAATCAGAAGCACGACGACGGGAAAACCCCACAGAAGCACGGTGCGCGCATTGAGGCGCGGCTTCAAAAGCACGAATTCGCCGTAACGGTCGACGATGAAATCCATCACCTGTTCGTCGCTATCGCCCTGTTTCAGCCGGTCCCGCACGAGAATGCGCAGATCGCGGGCAAGCTCGGCATTGGAATCGTCGATGGATTCGTTCTGGCACACCATGCAGCGCAATTCGCCGGAGATGGTGCGGGCGCGCTTTTCAAGCGCCGGATCGGGCAAAACCTCGTCCGGATTGACCGCGAGCGCCGCAGTTCCCTGAATGGCCAGGGCCGCGCCAAGCAGAAATGCCGCACATGCCGAACGCATCCTCATGCCGCAGCCTCCGCATCCTGTCGGGTCGACTTGCGGCTGCGCGACGGCGCGCCCACCCGCAGGCGACGATCCGCCAGCGAAAACAGCGCTCCCGCCATCATGACAAGCGCGCCATACCAGATGAGCGTCACATCCGGCTTCCACCAGATACGCACCACGACCGATCCATCGCCCGGCTCGTCGCCAAGCGCGACATAGACCTGGCTGAACCACAGCGTTTTGATGCCTGATTCCGTCGTCGGCATCTGGCGGGCCGGGAAGAAGCGCTTGGACGGCTCGATCTGCCCCAGGCTGCGCGAACTGGAATCGAGCAGCGTGAAGGTGCCGCGATTTTCGGTAAAGTTCGAGCCGGTCAACGGGCGAAGCCCATCGAAGCGTAGCAGGTATTCCTGCACCTTTGCTGTATCGCCCGGACGCATGACAAGCACATTTTCCGTGCCGAAGGTGGTCACGCTCACAATGCCGAGCAGTGTCAGGCCAAGTCCGATATGGGCCAGCGCCGTGCCGAACACCGAGCGCGGCAAGCCCTTGAAGCGGGCAAATGCCTTGCTGGCGGAAACCTTGCCGATACCGGCCTTGAGAACGAGGTCGGTCAGGCTGCCGAAAACCAGCCATGCGGCAAGTCCGATTCCAAAAGCGGCCAGAACCGATTTTGCCGATGTGTTCCACAAGATGATCGCCACGACCAGAAGCGAGAGCGCGAAGGCCGTCATAAGCCGCTGCGCCACACCGTAGAGATCGCCACGCTTCCAGGCGAGCAGCGGGCCGAAGGGAACCGCAAACAGAAGCGGGATCATCAGCGGGCCGAACGTCATGTTGAAGAAGGGGGCGCCAACGGAAATCTTGTCGCCGGTCATCACTTCCAGAAGCAGCGGATAAAGCGTGCCGATCAGCACGGTCGCGGCGGCTGTCGTCAGGAACAGATTGTTGAAGACAAGCGCGCCTTCGCGCGAAATCGGGTGGAAGATGCCGCCTGCCGTGAGGCTTTGCACGCGAAGCGCAAAGAGCGACAGCGAGCCGCCGATGAAGATGGCAAGGATTGCCAGAATGAAAAGGCCGCGCCCCGGATCGGTGGCGAAGCTGTGCACCGAGGTCAGAACGCCGGAGCGGACAAGGAAGGTGCCGAGCAGCGACAGCGAAAAGGTGAGGATCGCCAGCAGCACGGTCCAGATTTTCAGCGCCGAGCGCTTTTCCATCACGAGGGCGGAATGGAGCAAGGCTGTCCCCACCAGCCACGGCATGAAGGATGCGTTCTCGACCGGGTCCCAGAACCACCAGCCGCCCCAGCCAAGCTCGTAATAGGCCCAGTAGGAGCCCATGGCGATGCCGCCGGTCAGGAACATCCAGGCCACGAGCGCCCATGGACGCACCCAGCGCGCCCATGCAGCATCGAGACGGCCCTCGATCAGCGCCGCCACGGCAAAGGAGAAGCACACCGAAAAGCCGACATAACCCAGATAGAGCAGCGGCGGGTGGATTGCGAGGCCGATATCCTGAAGGATCGGATTGAGGTCGCCGCCCTCCATCGGGGCCGGAAAAATGCGGGTGAACGGGTTCGACGTGAAGATGATGAATGCCAGAAAGGCAACGCCGATCCACCCCTGCACGGCAAGGACATTGGCGCGGAGCGTTTCAGGCAGATTGCCGGAAAATGCCGCCACAAGCGCGCTGAAGAAGGTGAGAATGAACACCCACAGCAGCATGGAGCCTTCGTGATTGCCCCAGACGCCGGTGATCTTGTAGAGGAGCGGCTTTTGCGAATGCGAGTTCTCGACCACATTGAGGACCGAGAAATCCGACACGACATAGGCATGGACCAGCACGGCGGATGCAAGGCAGATCAGCGCGAAGACGGCAATGGCGGTAGGCACCGCGACGGCCATAAGCTGTGTGTCCCGGCGATGTGCGCCGACCACCGGCACGACCGATTGCACAATCGACAGGGCCAGAGCCAGAACCAGGGCAAAATGGCCGATTTCGACACTCATCCGCAATCTCCCTCGAACACAAGGCTTTCCGGTGCCGGGCAGCCAAACGTCATTTGCCTTCCCATACGCCCTTTTCCTTCAGGCTGTCGGCAAGATCCTTGGGAACGTAATTCTCGTCGTGCTTCGCCAGAACATTGTCGGCACGGAAAATCCCGTCGTCTCCAAAGCGCCCTTCGGCGACGACGCCCTGCCCTTCGCGGAAGAGATCGGGGGGAATGCCCTCGAAAACGACCTTCACGGTCTTGATCGTATCCGTCACCGTGAAACGCAGTTCGCTGCCCTCGCGGCTGACGGAGCCCTCCTCAACCAGACCGCCGAGACGAAACCGCGAGCCGGAGGCCATGTCCTGTTCCGTCAGGTCCGCCGGCGTGCGGAAAAACCGTATATCCTGGCTGAAGGCCATCAGCATCAGCCCGACCGCCACGGCCAGAACCACCAGCGCGCCGCCGATCAGGAACAGGCGCTTGCGCTTTCTCCGGCTGACGGTGCGGGCGAAACTGCCCGCCGGTTGGGTGCTGCGTGCATTGTCGTCTGCGGTCGCGCTCATTTTGGTGCGTTCCCAGTTTGAAGTTCCAGTCCAAGACCGGCCGCGAAACTCTCAAGATTCGACCGGCTTTCGCCCTGAAGGGCCGTCATGCCGCGATTGAGAGCGTCCAGCGCCTGATCGCGGCGGTTGAGGATCATATAGGAGCGCACAAGGCGCTTCCAGCCGTCGACATCCCCGCCGTTCTGGCGAAGACTTTCATCCAGACGTTGAACCATGCCTTCGATCATCGCCTGACGGTCTTGCGGGCTGAGCGTCGAAGCGGCATCGACATCGTCCGCCGTCGGCCCTTTCGGCTGCTGTTCGCCGCCGGAAGCAGCGCCGCGAAGCCGGGCAATCGACTGCTCGATCTGGCCGCGCCACGGCGCATCCGCGGGCGCCTTGTCGAGAAACGCCTGCAGGCGGTCGGCGGCTACATCCATGCGGCCATCCTGCATCTCGCCCTGCGCGAGATAGAATTGCGGCCGCACATCGTTCGGTTCGAGATCGGCGGCCTTCCTGAAAAAGCTTTCCGCCTCGGCGGTCACGGTGCCGCCCGAAGCGGTGGCCAGCGCTTCGCCCAATCCCAGAACACGCGGGAAATTCTCACCGGCGATGCGGATGGAACTGCGATAGGCATTGACGGCATCGCCCGCGCGGCCAAGCCGCAGATAGATCGGCGCCAGCACATCCCATCCGCGCACATCGCCCGGATTTTGCGCCAGATGCGCCTCGGCCCGCGCCACAAGCTCATCGACGGAGCCGCTATTCGCATTGGCTGAAAGCCGTTCGGCCAGCGGCATGGACGGCATGTCCGGCTTGCCGAACAGCGGATAGATGCCCCAGGCGACCAGCGGCACTGCGAGCACGGCCAGAAAAGCCAGCAACCGGCCCGGCGCCGCCTTGCCGGCGGCATCCGCGGCTTCCCTGCCCGCCTTTTCAGCATTCAGAATGCGACGCGAAATTTCGATGCGCGCCTGTTCGGCGCTCTGCGGGTCGATCATGCCGCGCGCCGCATCGGCCTCGACTTCGCGCAACTGATCCCGATAAACCTCAAGATCGTTCTTTTCAGCAGGCAGGAATGCCTGCTTGCGCCGCGTGAGAGGCAACAAAACAGCCAGTGTGGCCGCCAATGTCAGTAATGCTGCGATAAGCCAGAAATCCATGGCTACGACTTAAGCGCTGCCAGGGGAAAAACCAACCAATACCTGCGTTAAGTTGCCGACTAGGGCAATTCGCCGCAAAGGCGGGCGTCAGGTCAACGGCGTCCAGCTTCCGTCCGGATTGCGACATGCCGTTCCGCGGGCTGTCTGCTGCGTTCCGCCGATGGTGAAGCTGTGCGAATATTGGCGGCAATTCTGGGAGCCGACCTGATAGGGCTGCGCCGCCGTCACGTCGCCGGAATTCGATCCGCTGCCGCTCCACGATACCGCCTTGCCCGCCGGTGAATATTCAAGCGCACGATATTCAGCCTCCAGCGCCTTCCTGCGGTCGGCTGCGCTCAACTGATTTGCGGAACTGCCAAGCAGGCCATTGCCGAGCGATGCCAGCAGGCTGGTTTCGGGCTTTTGCGCCGCAGAACCGCCGCCGCCCAGCGAACCGAGACCCGTGCCCTTGGTCGTGCCGCAAGCCGACACTGCAAGCGCCACGGCAAGCATCGCGGAAGCAACGGAAACGGGGCGAGAAAACCTGGATACCATCATCATAACAACCGGCCTTCATAAACGATTAGCATGCACATAAGTGGCTTTTTCAACTTAATCTTCTAGTGTGGTTTCGGCCAAACACAACAGTCAATCTTCCGTCATCGGCAGCACGACCCGGACGCCGAGCCCCCCCAGAGAACTCTTGCCCAGATGCAGGCTGCCGCCATATTCGCGGACGGTATCCTGCACGATGGCGAGCCCCAGTCCGGTTCCCGGTTTCGTTTCATCGACACGGCTGCCGCGTTTCAGCGCCGCCTCGATCTTGTCCGCCGCCAGGCCCGGCCCGTCATCTTCTATCAGGATTTCAAACTGGCGTTGCTCCCCAGAAATGACGGCAAGCCCGATATGGATGCGTTTGCGGCCCCATTTGCCGGCATTTTCCAGCAGATTTCCGACGATTTCCTCCAGATCCTCCCGTTCGCCGGCAAAAACCGCGCCGGGAAGATCATTCCGAAAGGTAACGCTGAACGCCGGGTTGAGTTTCGCCGTCACGCGCTGCATGCGCTCCAGAACCGGCGTCACCGGCGTGCGGAACACGACGCTGTCGCGTTGTGCTGCAATGCGCGCGCGCTGCAAATAATGCTGGATCTGCACCTGCATCGCCTCGCTCTGTTCCTGCACGATGCGCCCATGTTCGCCGCCCATGCTCCGCGCCTCGTTGACCAGCACGGAAAGCGGCGTCTTGAGGGAATGCGCCAGATTGCCGACCTGTGTTCGCGACCGCTCGACGATGCGGCGATTATTTTCGATGAGCGCGTTCATTTCGGTCGCGAGCGGCGCAATTTCGACGGGCAGCGATGCGTCGAGCTTCGACGAGCGCCCCTCGCGAATATCGGCCAGCGCCTGACGCACCTTGTCGAGAGGCCGCAGGCCGAACAGAATCACGGCGGCATTGATGAGGATACTGCCGATGCCGAAGATCGCCAGATAGATCGCGAGGCGGGTTCTGAAATCGGATATCTCCTTCAAGACCTCGCTGAGATTGCCCATGACGCGAAAGCGCGCCACACGGTTGGCATTGTCCAGAACCACTTCCGTTTCAACGATGAAGAGCTCCTCGCCGTTGAGGCCGGGCAAGGTGTAGCTGCGCATGAACGAACTGTCGAAGGGGGCCTGCGCCACCGGCATTTCCGGCACGATGCGCCCGAGCATCGAAGGCGATTGCAGCTTTCCGGTGAGATTGGGCGTGACGGGATCGACGGACCAGTACCAGCCGGAAAGCGGGCTCGAATAGCGCAACTCGCCCAGTTCCGGGCGTCCCTGCAATGCGCCCTCGCCGGACGTGCTGACAGCGCCGACGAGGCTGAACAGATGGGCGGTCAGCAGGCGTTCGAAATTGCTGCGCGCGGCCTCGCCATAAAGCGATCCGATGACGGTTGCCACCACCACAAGCGCGACGGCGACCCAGATCGTGGACAGGGTGACGACGCGGACTGCAAGCGAGCGCAGCGGAGGAAAAACCCGGAGAAGCTTCAGCTGTCACTGCCTTTCATGTCGCCCCCGGCCTCCCCTTCCGAGCGGATGCGATAGCCCATGCCGCGCACCGTCTCGATCAGATCGACACCCATCTTCTTGCGCAGGCGACCGACAAAGACTTCAATCGTGTTGGAATCGCGGTCGAAATCCTGATCGTAGAGATGCTCGACCAGTTCGGTACGCGAAACCACCTCGTCCATGTGATGCATCAGATAGGACAAAAGCCGGTATTCGTGCGAGGTGAGCTTGAGCGCGATCCCGTTGACGCTTGCCTTCGACGTTTTCGTGTCGAGATAAAGCGGCCCGCAGACGAGTTCCGACGATGCATGGCCAGCCGCACGGCGGATCAATGCGCGCAGCCGCGCCAGCACTTCCTCGATATGGAAGGGCTTGGCCACATAGTCGTCGGCGCCGGCATCGATACCGGCGACCTTGTCGCTCCAGCGGTCGCGGGCGGTGAGCATGAGAACGGGCATGGTGCGCCCGCTGCGCCGCCAGCGCTCCACGACGCTGATGCCGTCCATGCGCGGCAGGCCGATGTCGAGCACCACGGCATCATAGGGCTCGGTGTCGCCGAGATAATGACCTTCTTCGCCGTCATAGGCGCGGTCGACCACATAACCGGCAGCAGCCATTGCTTCGGAAAGCTGCCGGTTCAGGTCCTTGTCGTCTTCAACGATCAGGATTCGCAAGCGGACATTCTCCCTCAATCCATAAAGAACAGCGACAACAGCCGCTGTTATTGAGCGGGAACGGCCACTTCCACGCGGCGCGGACGCTCGCCATCGCGGCCGGGCACGAGCACCACGACCACGCACATGGGGCGGCCGTTCTGGGTCGTGGCGGTTGCCTTGGCAAGCTGGCCGCCCTGCTGGACAGCCACCTGTTCGCCGATCGCCGCGCAATCCCCGGCGGCGGCGACAACAAGACTGGACTTCTGCGGCGCAGTGATCGGCAGGGCACCGGCATCGACCGGCGAGAAGCCAATACTAACCGCGAGAAGCGCGAAAACTTTGAGTGCAGGGTTCTGTTTCATCATGCCGCCTTGTATAGCGCCCCACAGCTGAACGATGCATGAACAACCATTCCTCTTCCGGGCCCAAAGGAAAATTCTGCCTCTGACTATCACGCTTTGTAAAATTATGAAATGCGTGAAGTTGCTCCGATACGCCCGATTATCGTAACAATTCCGGCAATTGCGGTCGCCAGTTGCAGCAGAACATCCGTCAGCGCGCCCTGGTCGATCACATCGGTCGCCACACCGAAAATGCCCGCAAGCGAGAGAAAAAGAGCGACGAAGCCAGCCCAGACCGTGCGCGAAAGATACCAAGATTTATCTGCGTTCATAATTTTTCCTGTCAGTTGTCGATTGCCGGGATATCGAGATGCGCAAAATCGCCCGGCCCGCTTTTTGCGCCCATCATTGCGACACGAAACTGCAATGCCGCACCGGGTGCCGCCCCGAATGCCATATTGCCGAGATCGGCCTGTCGTTCCGCCGCGCCATAAATCCATGACGGCGCGGATGTCTGGCTGCTTCGGACCAGCGTGTCGTTCCGCCAGATTTCGATGCGATAGGCCTCGCGCTCCTCGCCAAGCGGAATATCCTCACCAAGCCAGTTATCGGGCCAACCGTCGGCATCGATCCGCCCGCGCCTGATCCAGTTGAAGGACAGATCGACATTCGCCAGCCGCACCAGCTTCAGATGAACCGGGCTCAGCGGACTTAAGCCCCGCATACCGCCGCTTGTCCGGACCGTATCGAAATAGTCATCCGAAAAGGCCTTGCCCGCCGTTCCGACACGCCAGTTCAGTTCAAGCCCGATTTCCGGGATATGCAAACCGGCTGGCACAACCGCGCCGTCCAGCAAGATGAAGGGTGTTTCGGCTTCCTTCAGGGCGGATGCCGCCCGCTCTGTCCCCAACTGTCCGCGCAAAAGGCGCGTCAGTTTCCAGCGGTTCTGGCCTATTTCCTCAGCCTCCAGAAACTGGAACACCTCCCATTCGCCATTCGGTGCCCGCAGCAGGCCCGTATTGGCTCCATTCAATATCTGCGCCATTGGCCGCGATTGCAGCTCGCCTGCATAAAGCGCAAGCTCGACCGACTGCCCCTCGATCAGGCGTCCGCTCGGAGCGCCTTGCAGCGGCGCGGTCAGTTCCCCCATGATGGCCCGGTCCTGCACGATGGCGCGCTCCGCAAAGCCGTCATCCGAAGGTGACGCGAATACAGCCGCGCCGCGCCACGGCCTTGCATGGCAGGCGATGCGGAATTGTCCGGCGGGCTCCTCCGTGCCCGGCCAGAGCGGCAGATCGATCATGTGAAAGATCGGCTTCATATCGAGAGCCGGACCGCCGCCGGGACTGGTCGGCGTTTTGCCGTGATCGGCAAAGGCGATGTTCGGCGCCAGCGCCACGGCGCGGACAGTACGAACCTCTCCATCGTCCAGACCCGTGACAACATAGTTGCGCGCGCCGCCCACAATGCCAAGCCGCACGCGGTCGCCGACATGAAGGGCCGCCATCGACCAGGGCAGCGCGAAATCCGCCGAGCGCCGTTCCGCATGGCGCCGTGCCATCCATGCTTCGGCGAGCGCCGTTGCCTGCCCCTGTTCCATGACGCCGGAAAGGCTCAATGTTTCCGTGCCCTGTCCCTCCGCACGACGCACCGAAGCCCCGGCAATCTGGAAATCGCGCAGCGGATCGTTACAGTAAAGCTCGGCCACGGAGGGCAGATCGCCGCGATCCTCGATGGTGACGGTAAGCGCCTCCCGATCCTCCGGTTGGACGAAATCAGGCAGGGCGAGCACCGATCCCGCACGGGTGATGCTTTTGAAGATGAAGCGCCCGGCCTGTTCAAACCCGTGAACGCCGAAGACATTCAGAAGCGGCTCCAGCACGCCCCGCGCGCTCGATGGCTCACTGATCACAAAGCCGGAAAGAAAGCCATCGGCACCGGCGCAATCGGCTTCCGGCAGGCCGAAATCCTTGAGGATGCCAGCGATCAGCTCATCCAGCGACACACCGCTGATGCGCCCGTTCAGCCAATGGCCGAGACGCCAGTTTTCCGTATCGCCCCATATATCGGCAGCGAGCGGAAACTCCGGGAACGGCCTCGTGTCCCACGACCACAGATAGATGCGATCCATATCCAGCATCGGCCCGCCATAGAGCGGGGAAACGGGATTGTTGTCCTGCCAGTGGCGGTAATGCGCGCGCACAAAGCGGTCCATGCCGATATCCGCGCGTGATCCGTTGGAAAAATACGGCGTTGCATTTTCCGACGATTTCGGATCGGGAAAGACATTCGGCTGGTTCGGCCCCTTGTCGACGGCGGGACAGCCAAGCTCCGTGAACCAGAAGGGCTTCGACTGCGGTATCCACGCCGTCGGCTGCGCGGCTTCGCCCCCCGCGACGCGGTTATAATGCCGGTTGCTCCACCAGCCTTCCAGGTCCTTGTAGCGATAGACCCATGGCTTGCCCGCCAGACCGTCCGTAATGGGCGAACGCCTGCGGGCCGCGCGATCCCCGGCATTTGCATAATACCAGTCATAGCCCTCGCCGGAGGCCAGCTGAGCCGCAAGGCCATCGAGATCATAGGCCGTCGCAAACCCGTCCGGGTTGCCATTGTCGAGATCGCTGTCACGCCAGTCGGCAAGCGGCATATAATTGTCGATCCCGATGGCATCGATGGCCGGGTGCGCCCAGAGCGGGTCGAGATTGAAGAAAAGGTCGCCGCTGCCATCCTGCGCCTGATAGCCGAAATATTCCGACCAGTCGGCGCCATAGGTGATCCTGCAACCATTGCCGAGCTTTGCCCGCATGTCGGCGGCAAGCGTGCAAAGATGCGCGACGAAGGGAAAACTCTCCTGTCCATCGCGGATGGCGGTCAAGCCACGCAGTTCCGATCCGAGCAGAAAGGCATCGACGCCGCCCGCCCGCCGGGCCAGATCGGCGCAATGGTTGAGAAAGCGGCGATAGCCCCATTGCCCATCGACAAAGGCCCGCACCTCTTCGCCCGCGGCAGGCGTCTTGTCGGGCGATCCGGCGACGCCGACCGCAGGGTGACAGGTGATGCGCCCGCGCCATGGATAGGCAGGCTGGCCAATGCCGCCATAGGGCGACGGCAATTGATTGCCTTCCGGCACATCCATCATGATGAAAGGGTATAAAGTTACCTTCAGCCCACGCGCCTTCGCATCGCGAATGGCGGCAATCACCGTCTGGTCGGATGGCGTTCCACCATAGGCAGCGCCCTTGCCGCTTGTGGAAATGAGATGGGCCGTCGCCCGCGTCACATTTTCCACCGCCCACGCATGGCTGGGCTTACGGGCTGAAAGCGCGGTGACGCCCGGCCTGATCCGGCAGGAACCGGCGCGCAGATCATCGCCGAACCATGGCAGCACAATCGCGACATGGCGCAAGTCCGGACAAAGCGCCTGCAACTCGTCCATCGAAGCCGCCCAGTCGCTGCGGGCGCGCAAGATATTGCGGTTGATCCAGCGCTTCTGACCGGCAAGCGGTTCATCGCTCACCGGATCGGGCGACAGTCCGAATTCCGTCGAGCCGGGGATCAGCGCCACCGCCCGGATGGACCCTGCAACCTTGCCGACAGGCCGCATCACCTCGAACTGGAACTGCGGCAGGCGATTGCCGAACCTGTCGAGCGGAATGCGCTCGAACACCACATAGGCCGTGCCGCGATAGGCGGGCGCGTTGCCTGCCCCCTGTTTCGCCTCGATCAGCGGATCGGGCGCCTGTGTCTGCGTGCCGCGATAGATGCGCATTTCAATCTCGGTGAGATCGAGTTCCTGCCCATCGGCCCATATGCGGCGAATGCCAGCGATCGAACCTTCCGCGACCGCATAGGCGGCATTCCCGAAATAGCTGTAGCTGGTGACTTTCGGCCCACCCTTGCCGCCCTGGCGTTCCGTCGTCTTCCGTTCCTCGAAGCGGGTCGCCCAGATGAGCGTGCCGGAAACCCGAACCGTGCCATAGACAAAGGGCAGAGCCGCCCCTTCCTCCGCCGTGGCGACACGCCCGCCATTCAGGCGCGCGCCCTCGACATGGCGTGTGGAATTGATGAGCGCATTGTCGATGGCATAGCCGCCCATCGCGCCAAGACCGGCGCCGATAGCGGCACCGACAGGCCCGAAAATGCCGCCGACCGCAGCACCCACCGCCTGCAAAACAATTGTGGCCATGTTTCAGATTTTCCGTTCGGGAAAGATGAAAATTCCAGCGATGCGATTGCGCCATTGCGGCACCAGCGCCGACGCCATCACGCTATGCCCCTGATAGGCATGGATGAAACGGTTATCATGCGCCATGATGCCCAGATGCTTGGCCGCAACGCCTGCCCGCCAGCGAAACACGACAAGGTCGCCGGGCTCTGGCTCGGAACCCCGCCGGATCAAATGGCGGGATGCCGCTTCCAGCATGGGATCGCCGGTCGAAACCTCGGCCCAGTCGGGCGCATAGACGGCGGGCGCTTCCGGCTCGCAGCCGTAAAGCGAGCGCCAGACACCGCGCACCAGACCGAGGCAATCGCAACTGACACCCCTTCTGGAAGCGCCGTGACGATAGGGCGTGCCGATCCACCGTTCCGCCTCGGACAGAACCTCGTCAGCCATCGTCATGGAACGAGCGCGCTCCCGTCATATTCACCGCCGCCATTGACATAGGCATAGGCCGCGTCATTGCCCGGCAGATGGGGAAAACCACGAAAGTTCACACCATTCGCGAACTTCGCCTTGCAGGTCGCAAAGTTCTTGTCGCACCCGGCAATGATGCGAAACGCATCGCCTTCGCCGACAGGCAGCACCGGCGGTTCGGCAAGTTGCAAAACCTGTCCGGCATGAACCGTCACGCGGACCGCACGACCGGCATTCGCGCCGCCGGTCCAGTTGAGCATCCCGCCGGAAAACCAGCCGGGAGCAAAGCGGTCCAGACCCGTCACAGTCAGGCTTGGACCATCCGAAGCCTGCACCGTGCTTTCCGCAACGTAACGCGGATCATTGACATCGACGCCGCAACGGCTGTCGCCCAAATCCGCATCGCAATGGCGCAGCACGCGGCGTCCGCGCACCGCGTCGAACGCGGCCGCCGCCCCTTTCAGTTCCATCACGAACCGGCTGCCGGACCGGCTGATCCTGCCAGCCGTCCAGCGGCGCAAAAGCATATGCTGTGCCGGTGCCGACCAGTTGACCAGATAGGCCTCGATGGAAGCGCCATCATAGCGGCCCTGCTCGATATCCGTATCGCTGATCGTCGCGGATGACAGAACGCCCTCGACCTCGCCGCCCGCCACCGACAGGCCGAGCGTGGTCGAGGCTTCGCTGCTGTTCAGCCCCGTCAGGGGTTCGCAGGCAATCCCCCCCACCTGCAATGTGCGATCATGGTCGGTGAAGCCCAGAACAACGCCGTCGCTTCGTCTGATAAGCCAGGCGAAGCAATGGCTTGTCACCTCGCCTTTCAAATGCGATTCAAGTTCTGCCGGAACCGGGATCATATCTTCACCTCTATGATCGGGATCGACGGAATTTCGCCCGCCTGAAATGAGGCGATGCTTGCCGTCAGGCGATCCGTGTCAAAACGCACCGGCACATCGAACAGAAATCCGGCGGTGATATTCACACCGGGTGCCGGCACGTAATCCGGTGAAAATGTCACCGTGCCAGCGGCGTGATCGACCGTGAAGGCTTCGCCTTCCGGCATGGCCGCGCCATTGGCCGCGACCAGCACGGAACCGGCCACGGGATGCGTGATCGGGCGGTCATAGCTCTCATAGTGTTTGACGAGCTGAAAGCCCGCCTTCGCCCCGTCGCCCACCCCAATCCGCTGATCGGTCGCCTTGGGCGGCACACTGCCCGCAGCAGACGAAAAATCGAACGGATCGCGAAAGCGGAACGCATGAAGCGAACCGCGCCGCGCTTCGAAAAAGGCCAGCACCTGCCGCAAATCATCCAGCGAGCGCAGACCCGTTCCGGCATCGAAATGCCTGCGGGAATGCGCCCATCTTGCATTGCGCTTTTCCATGCCGGAGGTGAGTGTGACGATCTCATTGCGCCATTCCGGCCCGCCCGTCGCCCCGAAGGACACGCCGAGCGGAAAGCGCACATCATGAAAGGCTTCAACCATTATCAAAGCCTCCTTGCGCCGCGGCGCACCGCGCCTGCCAGCATGGTCGAAAGCTGGGCTTCAGACTTGCGGAAGGACGAGGCATCCGGCGACGTCATGTTGAAGACGACCTGCACCGGCTTGCCGCCGCCGCCCGTCGCAACGCCCAGGCGACCATCCGCGCCGCGCGCCAGCGGCAGGATGGCTTCGGCCCCCGCCTCGCCGGTGAGGCCGAGCGAGCCGTTGCCCATGCCGAAATAGGTTGGGCTCGACACCACCCCGCCCTTGGCAAAGGGCATGATGCCGCGAATGCCGCTGAAAAGCCCGCCCATCATCGATGAAGTCAGGCTCTGCAAGGGCTGCATACCCGCTGAAAGCGCGGTCCCGGCCAGGCTGCCGGCAAGGCCGCGCAGCACGTCCTCCAGCCCCTTGCCGGATGTGATCGCGCCTTTCAAAGCCAAGCTGAGGCTGTTGCCGAAGCTCGACGAGCGTTTTTCGAGATCGGTCAGAGCGCGGTCGAAGGCGCTCGTATCCGCGTTAACGGATACGGTAACGGTTTCATCTGTCATGATTCACCTGTCGGGAAAGGCGCGCATCAGCGTTTCGAGTGAGCGGCGCGATGGCGCATCGAAAACCGGCGCGGCGGGGCCGAGCGCGGCGTTCAATTCACGCGGCGTCATCGACCAGAATGCCTGTGGGGAAAGCCGCAGAAGACCGAACCCCGCCCGCATCGCCTCATCCCAGGGAAAAGGCGGCAGTGGAGATTTCGATTCAACTGCGGCATTCAAGGGTTTGGCGGGAAATCCTTTTCAGGCGCTCCGAACGTAACCGTCAAAAGCGATGCGACAATGCGGGCAAAGCCTGCCGCCCCGCCCTCAGCGCGCATATCGGCCACGTCATCCGCGCTCACCGCATGACCGCCGCCGCGAAGCCCGGCACACAGAATGCGCTGCATGTCGCGCGCCGACAGCCGCCCCGTCGAAAAGCGCGCCGTCAGGTCAGAAAGATTGTCGACCTCGAACGCCGCTTCCAGTTCCGCCAGCGCGCCAAGCGTCAGGCAGAGCGTCCAGTCGCGGCCATCGAGCCTTGCGGCGACCTCGCCGCGATGGCGATTGACCATCACAGCGCTTCACCAAAGGTGATGAGGCTTGCCGATTCCAGTGCGATCTCGAACGTCACCTCGGCATCGTGATTGCCGCCATATTCCAGCGCCGTTATCTGGAACGGCCCGCTGATCGTGCCGAAGTCCGGCAGAACGATCTGCCAGTCGCGGATTTCGCCATCGAAGAATATCCGGCGGATCAGCGCATCGGACGCCGCATCCTTGAAGCTGCCCGACCCGCTGACGGATGCGCGCTGCACCCCGCTGCCCGCCAGCAATTGCCGCCAGCGACCGGCGGCGTCGGCATCCGTTACATCCACGGTTTCGGCGTTGAAGGCGATGCGCTTGGTGCGCAAGCCCGCGCAGGTTTCAAACGTGCCGTCGTCACGCGCCGTCTTGAGCAAGATGTCCTTGCCTCTCTGTGCTGCCATTCAAAATCTCCCTGAAATTTAGCACTACAGTTGCAAATTCGTCAGGCCGTGGCGAAAAGAGTGATTTTCGAGTACCGGAGCGCAATGTACTTTTGGGTACATGAGCACCGGAACGCAGACAAATTGCTCTTTGCAGCCCGGCATCACGAAGAATGCAACTGTAGTGTTAGTCTGCGGGTTCGGTCACGGCGCGATAGCGCATGGTGCCGAGATAGCTGCCCTGTCCGTCGGTATTGCGGGCCAGAACTTCCGTCAGCATCAGGTTTACGAGCCGGTGCCCGCTCACCTCGACCGGCTTTTCGTCAAGCGCCGTCGCAATCTTTGCCGCAATGTCGAGCACACGCTTGCGCCCGCTTTCCCTGGCCCATATCTGTATATTGAGAAAATGCTCGCCGCCCTTTTCCGTCGACGTGTCCCAATCGCGGCTGGCGGTCTCGCCAAGCGTCACATAGGGAAAGGGTGTTTTGGGCGGGACATGGTCGTAGATGCGCTCCCCGCCTATCGATTCAATGAGTTCGCCATCCTTCTTCAGAGCCTCAAACAGAGCCTTCTGCAATGCTGCCGCGCCATTCCTCATGCTTGCCCCCGCCTGCATCCTGAGCTGTACGAATGCCGGTATCATCCGATCCCGGCGCCTGTTGAACCGCGACGGTTTCCCGGACAGACAACGCTTTCCAGCGCAGCGCCCGGACAAGACCATCGAATGTAAGTTGCATTGAAATATTCATCGTCCCTGTTCGCTCGCGAGACAGACGAGATAGCGTTCGCTTTCATCGGGATCGTGGATGGAACGCAGTGAAAAGACCCGCCCCGCCTTGCGCAGCCGCATGGCGGTGGAGAGATCAGGCCGAAACCGCAGCAGGATGCGATGCGTCACTTCCGGCTGCGGACGTGTGCCGAAATCCTTCTGCGATGTGGAGAGCGGCTCGATTCGGCCCCAGACCATGCCGATCTCGGACCATGTCTCATCATAGCCGCCCATGCCGTCCGCCACCGGCTGCATCGCCTCCAGCACCAGTTCGGATGTGAGCTGGCCCGGATCGATGAAGAGCACATTGTTCATAGGGACACCCGCTTCCAGCCATCGATCATCTGGTTGATGACCGGCGGGAAGGAGCGTTGCACGGCATCCGCATCGACACCGGCGCGCGATTCATAGAGATGCGCCACGAGCGTCAGGATCGCATGTTTGAGAGCGTCCGGCACCTCGACGCCGCTCTCCCCGAAACCGGCCACGAAATCGACTTCGAGGCCGATGAATTCCGCTGCGTCGGGATATTGCGCCATATAAAGACGCTGCGGCCTGCGGTTATGGTGCAGGACGAATTCTTCCGGCTCGAAACTGATTGCGGTTCCGTCCCGCCGGTAGGCCACCACGGCTGCCACCGATTTGACCGGATATTTGAACAGGGCAAGGCGGCCCGAGCGCGGCCAGCGATCGACGCGCAGGCGCCAGGTCTGGTCGATCAGCGACAGGCCGGTCTCGGCTTCGATGATTTCGCGGGCGGTCGCGATGAGACGGCGCAGAAGATCGTCCTCGCTATCGGTGGAAATTCGTAAAAATGCGCGCACGTCAGCGATCGTCACCGGCTCCAGCGCCGGTGGCGTGACAAGAAACATTGTCATGGGCTTTCCCCTCAATCAGACAGTTAAGCATGAATTCCGGGTGAAGATTCACCCGCTTTGAAACCGGAAACCACCTGCCAAAACCGGCAGGGTGGGCCCGAAATTCCCTGAGAAAACTGACAGCTTCACGCTGCCGGTTCCGTCAGGCGGAAAATTTCAGCAGTTTGATTGCCTCGAAATCCTGCACCCCGCCGCCGACGCGCTTGGTCGTATAGAAGAGCACATAGGGCTTGGCGGAATAAGGATCGCGCAGCACACGCACGCCGATGCGGTCCACCACCAGATAGCCGCGCCCGAAATCGCCAAAGGCAATGGCCGCGCTGTCGGCCGCGATGTCCGGCATATGTTCGGCCTCGACCAGACCGAAGCCCATCAGCGACGCCTTTTCGCCAACGGCGGATGGCGGCTGCCAGAGATAATTGCCGTCCTTGTCCTTGAGCTTGCGCAACACGCTCTGCGTCTTGCGGTTCATGACGAAATTCGCGTTCTGGCGATAACCGGCACGCAGGCCGTAGATCAGCTCGATCAGCTTGTCGGACGGGTCCGCATCCGGCAGAGCGCCCGCAACGCCGGTGGCGATATGGCCGATCTTGCCCCAGGCCCAGGCATTATCCGCGACGCTCTCATAATTCAGGAAACCGCGCGGCTTGTTGACACCGTCGCCATTGACGAAGGCTGCACCCTCCTGTTCGGCGAAGGCTGCTTCCACCTCCTCGGCAATCCACTGTTCGACATTGATGGCCGCATCGTCGAGAAGCGATGCGGTCGCCGCCGGCATGGCGTAGATTTCCATGGTCGGGAACTGCAATTCGGCCAGCTTTGCCGAAGCGGTCTGCGGACGCGCATCGGTTTCGCCGACCCAGCCCGTGGCCGGGCCGCTGACCGAGAACGGCTTTTTCAGCACAGCGCCCGAAACCTGACGCACGCTGGAAATGCCGCGGATCGGCGACAGCACGGCCAGCCTGCGTCCGATCTCGGTTTCCAGTTCCGCCGGCACCAGATAGCCGCCATCCGGACCGGAGGCGTAGGAATGCGCCTTCTGCTCCAGCCCGCGCAGCGTCTGCTCGTCGCCACGGCGAACATAGCCGTCGAAAGCCTGCTTGTGCTCGACATTGGCAAGCGGTGCGCCGCCGCCAAGCGGCGGACGCGCCTGCTTGAGAACATAGTGGTCGAGCGCCGCCTTCTGCTCGTCAAGCGCGCGGTTGATGCGGTCGACCTTGTCGCGCAAAAGCACATCGGCATCCACACCCTTTTCGACCTTCTTCAGCCGTTCGTCATTGGCCTCGCGGAACGCCGAAAAGGCCGTCATGAACTCGTCGAAAGCCTCGGATACATCGCCATCATTATGGCCAAGCGCCTTCGTTTCCACGCTCTTGATTTCGAGCGGGATGGTCTGTTTTTCTTCCATGTATGTCCTGTAGTTTGGTTGTTTCAGATAATTTTTGCAGCCTCGCGCATACGTTGCGCGAGGCCCTTGTCCTCAGACGACAGGCGAGCGTCCCGCCCCTGTCTCCCGTCGGCGAGCGCCGCAAAGCCCTTGGCTATGACGGTTTTCGCCGCAGTCCGGCTCAGCCCCGCATCCCGCGTGAGCCAGCGTTCGAATTCACGGATCGTGGGCAGTCCCGCCTTGACGCTGCTGACACGCGCCTGCGGCAGCATCGGAAAGGTGACGACCGAGATTTCCCACAGATCGGCTTCGATGATATGGCGCAGGCCCGTGCGCGCATCCTTGCGCGCCTTGACGGTGCGAAAGCCGATGGACAGGCCGTCCAGCCCGCCGCCGCGCATCAGCTCCAGCGCATCGCGCGCCCGCGCCACGCCCTTGGCCAGCCTGCCCTCGACATAAAGCCCGCGCGCATCCTCGCGGATCGCGGTCCACACGCCGATAGGTTCAGCCGCATCATGCTGCCAGAGCATGCGCACGCCCGACACGCCGCCCCTGGCAAGCGAGCGGGCAAAAGCGCCGCGTTCGATCACATCATTGCCGAGATCCGGCAGGCCGAAAACGCTTGCATAGCCCGAAAAGCTGCCATCAAGTTCCACATCCTCGATGGCAAGGGCCGCCTGTTTTGTTTCCAGCCGCATATCATGCATCGCCATTGCGCCCCCTTTCCTCGGGCAGGAATCCGGGTATCGGGGCCTGTTTCAGCCGCTCGGAAAACCGCTTGAAAATGCCGAGCGCCGACCAGGCGGCAAGGCTTGCCGCCGCCGATCCCATCAGCATCAGTTCCGCCCGGCCAAGCAATCCGCCCAGAGCCAGGGTTTCGGAAATCTTGACGCCTGCCGCGCCGCCGAAAACCATGCCGCAGATGATGCCGACCGCGAAACGGATCGCCGCCTCGCGTTTTCCGTGCGGCAGCATATAGGCGAGCGACACGGCGGAACCCGCCACCGCGCCCGCCACCTTGGCGAACCATATCCAGGCCGCCTGCGAGGCAAACACTGCATCGTTGAGGTTGCTCATGACAGTCTCCTGACTGAATGCGGCTGATAGCCCACCGCATCCCGTTTTTCTTCGTCGGTGAGGAACGACGCCTCGGAAATGCGCCGCCACAGCGATTCCCGCTCGGATGACAGGCCTTCTATGCGGTCGATGTCATGATCAAGCCGCAACCCGTCACCGAAATGCGGGCCGAGCCAGCCGCCGAGCGCCTTGGCGGCGCGGCCTATCAGCGGCAGCACCGTCAGCCGGTAAAAGGCGCGGTTGGCCTCCGCATAATTGGCAAAAGTGTTGTCGCCCGGAATGCCGAGCAGCATCGGCGGCACGCCGAAGGCGAGCGCGATGTCGCGGGCCGCACCGTTCCTTGCTTCGATAAAATCCATGTCCTGCGGGCTGTAGCCCATCGCCTTCCAGTCCAGCCCCCCTTCCAGAAGCAGCGGACGGCCCGCGCCGGAGGCGCCGGTATAGCCCTCCTCCAGTTCTTCCTTGAGGCGCTCGAACTGCTCATCCGTCAGATTGCCGCCGTCCTTCGGCGCATAGACCAGCGCGCCGGAAGGCCGGGCCGAATTGTCCAGCAGCGCCTTGTTCCAGGCGCCTGCCGCATTGTGCAGGTCGAGCGCCATGAGTGCGGCCTCCAGCGGCGGGAAACCGTAATGGTCATCCAGCGGATGAAACAGCTTGAGCTGCAAGGCATCGGCCCGGTCGCTGCCGAGTGACAGCCGCCTGCCGGCAGATCCTGAACGATAGACCAGCGCCTGCGGCCAGCCATCCGTGTCGGTTTCGACACTGACCCGCTCCGGGCGCAAAAGATGCAGTTCCATCCGGCCGCTCGGCAGATCGACGCGTTCGACATAGGCATTGCCGGAAATCAGCAGATGCCCATACAGGCGCTCGAAAAATGTCGCCCCGTCCAGCCCGGCTTGCGGGCGCGCGATCAGGTCGAGCAGCGGATGCGTTTCATGTTCGGTCGCGCCCTCATAAAGCAGCCACGGCACGCTGCTTGACGCCTCCGCAATCATGCGCACGCAGCGATGGGCAACCGGATTGCGCATGAAGCCTTCACGCGCCAGCGAAGTATAATCCCGCGCGATCCACGATGCGCCGCGATCCATATGCAGTGCAACAAAGCCGTTGGCCATTTTCGTCTGACGCGGGGTATCGGACTTTCCGGCTGATAGGGGCGCGTTTCGTCGCCCCGGCCATTTTCGGACCCAGTTCCATGCCATTTGATGGCTTCTCCATATATTCTAGGTTTTCAACCAAACCGGCGAATACGCGGTTTGCGTTCGGTGCCGAGCATCAGTTCGCTGAGCGCCCAGACCAGTGCATCGAGCCGGTCGGGCGAGCGACCATTGGAAAGACCGCCCGGCGCGAAATCGCACATTTCATCCTCCAGCGCCGGAAACCGTCCGGCATGGCGGATGCGCCCCTGTTCATAGAGTGCCGCCACCGGCTCCGCCCGGAGAAACTTGCCCCGAGCCGCATGGCGCTTGAGAACCGGCGCGCCCGCATCTTCCGCGGCCAGCACCGCCGCCACCATCTCCCCACCCTGATTGACCTCCGCCACAATCGCATCGGCCTGATGCGCGTGGAAAAGCGTAATCGCCTTTCGCGCCCATTGGTGCGGCTTTGCCGCGTTCATGCTGGCATCGGCAAGCACGTGGCCGTTTCCCTCATCGTCAAGACCGGCAACAACGATACCGCACGCATCCGACGCCTTGCCGGACGAGGCAGGCGGGTCGATCGCCACGACGATGCGCACCAGTTCCGGGGCTTGCGCCTCGAAACAGCGCTCGATGAGGTCGCGCGACCACAGGGCACCGGCGCGCTCCTCGATCAGTTCGCCGTCGAGTTCCTGCCGTCCGAGACGCGTCCCGGCATAACGGCGGTTGATCATCTGCATGAAGCCCTGCGCCAGATTGGCCGCGTTTTCTTCCGTCCGCATATGCGTCATCGACACCGATGCATCCCCAAGCAGGGCTTTCAGGAGCGGAACGGCGCGTGGCGTGGTCGTCACCACCTGTCTCGGAAAGGCGCCCAGACGCAGGCCGAATTGCAGCATGTCCCAGGTTTCCTGCGGGTTTTTCCATTTCGCAAGCTCGTCGCACCATGCGGCATCGAATTGCGGACCGCGCAGGCTGTCGGGGTCTTCGGACGAATAAAGCGACGCCACCGCGCCGTTCTCCCATAAAAGCCTGCGGCGCGTCGCTTCATAACGGGGGCGCGCCAGCCGCGATACAGCCAGAATGCCGGACGGCCCGTCCACCATCACCTCACGCGCATCGCCCAGCGTTTCGCCGACCAGCGCAATATGCCCGCACGCCGCCCTGGCAAAGGGCGGCAGCCCCAGCGCCATGCCGGAAGCCCATTCCGCACCCGCCCGCGTCTTGCCGGAGCCGCGCCCGCCCATGATCAGCCATGTGCGCCAGTCACCATAGGGCGGCAATTGCGCATCACGCGCCTGGAACAGCCATTCCGCCTCCACTGCCTCCACTTGCCGCGGCGTCAGGCCTGCCGTCCAGAATCTCCCGCGCCCGCCTTTCTGCAAGTTCGTTTATCCTCCTGCTTAATCGCGTCAGCGCCTTGCGTGTGTCGCCCAGCGAGGCAACGGCCTGGACGCCCGGCGGCTGGCTCACGGCACGCTCATCGGAAGCCAGTTCGCCAACCGACTTGACCGCGCGGGCAAGCGCCATCAGCGCTTCCGACTTGCTCTTGTCCGGCAGGTCGCCGCCTTCCAGCAGCCGTTTCAGCTCCGTTTGCAGACGCTCCAGAACCGCCTCGCGCACCCTTTTCTCCGAATCAGGCTTTGCGGATGCACAGGCCAGGTTCAGGCGGTTCAGACGATTGAGATACTGGCTCACCGAGACAGACAGCAGCTCCGCCATATCCGCGGGGTCGATGCCGTGTGCAACCTGCAATTGATGCGCCAGACGAATGCGCGCTTCGCCGCGCGCCGGCTTTTCCACAATTTTAGAGTGTATATCCACAATTTTCACAATTGCTTTAAAAGACATAACCCCGGAAAGCCGCTATAGCCTTCCGGGGTTATGCACACCAGGAGCAACCGGGGGTATTTAGTCAGTCCCGGGACAGTCGCAGTTTTTCGACCGTGCCTGAAACCTATCAAAGCACCGTTACGCTGTCAAGGACTATTTTCCTATAATTTGAATTTTTTCCTGACTGCAAAAAGCTTCATATAGCTTAACCATTTCACATGAGGTGTGGCTTATTTATCTGCTATGATGAATGGGCAAGTTCCGCCTGTCTGCGAAACCAACCGTGCCGAAGTCAGTGTTCATGCGTAAAACGGCAGAAAAAGATTCCGGAAGCGAAAAGCGCAAGCCGTTCAGGGTTTCGCGCCTGATCGGGCTCGACGCATGGATCGATTCCACCCTCTACAGCCTGCGCTACAATCTCGGCGAATGGTGGGAAAACATCACCATTTTCTCGCGCCGTTTTCGCGTGCGCGGCTTTCGGCGCCTTGTGGTCGAGGTTCTCGATGAAGGGTTCACGCTCGGCGTCGCCGGTTCGGTGGTGATGCTGATGCTGGCCCTGCCCGCCTTCGAGGAAACCGGGAAGGACTGGCGCGCGCAGGACGATTATGCCGTCACCTTCCTCGACCGTTACGGCAATGAAATCGGCCAGCGCGGCATTTTGCATCGGCAGGCCGTGCCGATCGACGAATTGCCGGATCACGTCATCAAGGCCGTGCTCGGCACCGAGGACCGGCGCTTTTTCGACCATTACGGCATCGACGTCTGGGGCCTGACCCGCGCGCTCAGCCAGAACATGCGCGCCAATGGCGTGGTTCAGGGCGGCTCGACCATCACGCAGCAGCTTGCCAAGAACCTTTTCCTGTCCAATGAGCGCACCATCGAGCGCAAGATCAAGGAAGCCTTCCTGGCACTCTGGCTGGAAAGCAATCTCAGCAAGAAGGAAATCCTGCAGCTTTATCTCGACCGCGCCTATATGGGCGGCGGAACCTTCGGCATCGCTGCCGCTTCGGAATTCTATTTCGGCAAGAACGTCAAGGATGTCTCGCTGGCGGAAGCGGCCATGCTGGCCGGGCTTTTCAAGGCGCCAGCCAAGTTCGCGCCGCATGTCAATCTGCCTGCGGCGCGTGCGCGCGCCAATGTCGTGCTTTCCAACATGGTGGAAAGCGGTTTTCTGAGCGAGGGTCAGGTTGCCGCCGCGCGCCGCCACCCGGCGAGCGTCATCGACCGCGCCAAGAACGAAAGCCCGGATTATTTCCTCGACTGGGCCTTCGAGGAGGTGAAGAAGGTCGCCGCCAATATTCCCCAGCACACGCTGATCGTGCGCACCACGCTCGACCGCAACATTCAGAAGGCGGCGGAGGAATCGCTCGAATATCACCTGCGCCAGTTCGGCAAGGACTATAATGTTTCGGAGGCGGCAACCGTCGTGCTCGCCAATGACGGGTCCGTCCGGGCGCTTGTCGGCGGGCGGGACTATGGCGAAAGCCAGTTCAACCGCGCCACCAGGGCGTTGCGGCAGGCAGGATCATCCTTCAAGCCCTATGTCTATGCGGCGGCGATGGAAAAGGGCCTGACGCCCGCCACCATCGTTTCGGATGCCCCGATCAGCTGGGGCAACTGGTCGCCGCGCAATTATGGCCGCAGTTTTGCGGGCCGTGTGGACCTGACGACGGCGCTTGTCCGCTCGTTGAACAGCGTGCCGGTGCGGCTGGCGCGCGATTACCTGACCACGGCTCCCATCGTTGCGCTGACCAAGGCGATGGGCGTGGAATCGCCGATCTCGTCGCACAAGACCATGGTGCTCGGCACATCGGAAATGACGGTGATGGATCAGGCCACCGGCTTCAACGTGTTTCCCAATGCGGGCATGGCCGGCAATCGCCATGCCTTCACGCAGATCGTCGCGTCAGACGGCAAGGTGCTTTGGGATTTCGGCCGCGATGCCCCAAAGCCGCACCGGGCGCTGTCGGAGAAAGCGGCACTCGAAATGAATTCCATGCTGGTGCAGGTGCCCGAGCGCGGCACCGGACGCCGCGCCGCGCTGCCGATGACGCGGGTGGGCGGCAAGACCGGCACGACGCAGAATTATCGCGATGCATGGTTCGTCGGCTTCACCGGCAATTTCACGGCCGCCGTCTGGTTCGGCAACGACAATTTCACCCCGATGAAGGAAATGACCGGCGGCGTTCTGCCTGCCATGGCCTGGCAGCGCATGATGGCCTATGCGCATCAGAACATCGAGCTGAAACCCATACCGGGCGTCACCCCACCATTCCCCGCGCCGCCAGAGAAGAGCAAGCCGCAAGAGGCGAATGCCAGGCCGGAAGAGGCCATGGCCCCGCCGCCGCGCATCCTCTCGCCGCTGTCGACAAAACTTATCAAGGCGCTGCACGACCGCTTCCTCGCCGCGCCGCCTTTGCCCAGGACCGCCGAGCACATGAAAATTTCAGTACTCTGAGGGGCGATGTTCAAGACGATATTCAACACGGCGATAGTGCTTGCGCTGGCTCTCGGCGGCGGCATCTGGAGCGTCGACAAGGTGCTCGACCGCTTTGAGGGGTTCGGTGAACTCCAGGTCGGGGTCTGGAGCGCCTATCCGGCGGCAGGCACGCCCGATGCCGACCCCTATTCCAAGGCCCGCGCCGCGCGCGAGGCCTATCTGGCGCTCGGAACGGCGGAAGGGCTTGCCTTCCATGCGCGCGGCGACAAGAGCGGGCGCGCATTGCGGCGCGGCTGCACCTATCGCCTGAGCGGCATGACACCGCCTGCCCGCTTCTGGACCCTCTATCCCACCACGCCCGATCTCGAACCCGTCAGGCCGCGCGCAGGATTGCAGGCAGCGCTGCATTCACGCGAGGTGCTTTACGACGATGACGGCAGCGTCACGATCACCATCGGTCCCGATGCCGCACCGGGCAACTGGCTGCCCGTCGAAGGCAGCGGCGATTTCGTTCTCGTCATGACGCTCTACGACACGCCTGCGGCCTCCTCCTCCGGCCTTTCCGATCTGGTGATGCCGGATATCGTGCGCGTTGCCGGGGCCAATCCGGGGGCGTGCCGTGGCTAGAATTTTCCACCTCGTCCTCCTCGGCCTTGTGGGTGCTGCGATTGTGCATATCGCGGTGCTTTTTCTCGTTCCCTACTATTCCGACAAGAACGCCTGGTCGCGGATCGAAGCCGGAAGCGAGCCATACCGTTTTCACCGGCTGGACGAAAAGACCGGCCCGGTCAGCGACAGCGATCCGCTGGTGCGGCAAGCCACCTGCCGCTTCGATCTGGCCGACGGTCCCGTGCACATCACGACAGGGGCAAACGTGCCCTACTGGTCGCTGTCCATCTATGCGCCGAACGGGGACAATCTCTACAGCCTGAACGACAGCGTTTCCAACGAACGCAAGCTCGACCTGATCCTGGCCGACCCCATCGGCATGGCCAGTCTTCGCTCCGATGGATCGCAGGCTGATGGCCGCTCGATCCTGATCGAGCAGAATATTGGTGAAGGCGCCGCCGTGCTGCGGGTTTTCGTGCCCGATGCAACGTGGAACAGGCAAATGCGGCACTTCTTCGCGCAAGCGCGGTGCGCACCCTTCGAAGGACTGTAAAACCCAACGCCAACACCGTTTCTCCACGGCACGGTTAATGAGTTGCTAAGGCTTCAACGCTACTATCCGCAATACCGACCCCGGACCAGCGACCTGTGCGGGGCGCATTTGCGCATAAACCGGCTGCTGCCGGAGGCGCGATCTGCGATTTGGGGCGGGTGAGTTGTGTGCCTACCGGAGTATTCTGCGTGACAAATGAACAGTTCCGCGCCCTGGAGGATATTTCAGGCCACCGGAGCCCGTCGAATTCAAAAGCGGGGACAGCCAAGGCGGACGACCTTCTGGCGGCCGCGATTTCGGCGTTTGCGGGCATCACGCGCCCCGGACGGCAGGACATGCAGCAGCTTGAAGATCTCGCTTTGCCGCTTCTGCAATGCGCTTCCACCCGCGGCAAGCGGCAAGCAGCCAATGCGCTGGCGCAATTGGAAGACGCGCCGCGCCGCCTCATTCTGGCGCTGGCCAGCCAGCCCGTCGAAATCTCCGCGCCCATCCTGCTGCGCTCTCCCCTTCTGCGCCCTGCCGACCTGATCGACATCATCGGCAAGAACGGCCTTGCCCATGCGCGCGCCATTGCGCGGCGCCAGTCCGGCGATGTTCTTCTGCAAGGGGTGCTGCGCAGTTTTGCCGATCCCGTGATCGACCGCACGCTGGCGCTTCAGGAAAACCTTGCCAATATCGAGGCCGAGCCGCTCGAAAGGCCGGTCGTGCCGGACCTTTCCGCCGCCAGGGCGCCCCTGATGAAGGAAGGCAGTTCCGAACGGCTGGCGCGCGCGCTGCAACAGCCCTTCTATGAGGCGGGCGGTCCCACCGGCTCGCAGCCGCTCATCGATACCGCGCTTCTGATCGACAGCCAGTTTTTCCGCAATGCGCTGGCCGATGCGCTTGATCTTTCCTTCGAGCGGTCCGATGCGATCATCGGGCAATGGCCGGATTCGCATCTGCCGATTGCGCTCAAGGCGCTCGGACTGTCGGCCGCCGAATGCTATCTCGTCATGACGGCCGTTCTGGGACCCATCGACACCAATCGCGACAGCCTGCGGGAATTTGTCCATATCTATCGCTCCATCGACCGCGAAAAGGCGATGGCGCTCGTGCGGCGCTGGAAGGCCGAGGACATGTCGGCCATGCTGCGCGGCAAACTGCGTGAAATGGCTGAAGCCGAAGACGATGCCCCGCTCGTGGACGCCGCCAATTCCGATCGCCCATCGCTTCAGACGTCGGTGAAGTAATCCCGCCTTATATTGCTTCACCGTCCTGCGAAACGGAAAAGAACGCCGATGCGTCGGCTATATCTTCCAGTTCGACCAGCCAGAGATCAGGATCGAAGCGGGTTTCCCGCGCCATGCGGTCGCTTGCCGCCATCTCATCCGCATCGTGAAGAATGCGCAGAAACATGCGCTCGCCGTCATTATCCTCCTCATAGGAGGTTTGCGGCGCAGGCGAATAGAGGTCGCAGGCACCCAAACGCGAGCTGACCTTGATGAAGATCGCGCCCGCCTCCGGCGAACCGCGACGGGCGAGATAGGCAAAGCCGCCCGCGCCCTGCACCTTGCGGATCAAGGCCGAAACCCAGAAATCGGAGGTCAGGCGCATCGAGAGCCCATCAGCTTATCAGGCCGATCTCGCGCATCTTGGTGATGAGCGCTGCATCGATTTCGCCTGTCACCGGCAGGCTGAACAGTTTCTGGAATTCGCGCACCGCTTCCTGCGTCGCCTTGCCCGCCTGTCCGTTCACCGGCACCGTGTCATTGCCGAAGGCCTTCAGCCCGGCCTGCACGCGGATGATATCCTGCGAACTCACCTTCGCCGAATGCGCCGTGGGCACTGCCGCCGCCTGCCTTTTCGGCGCGGGTTTTTCATAGGATGCGAGGGCCGGTTTCGGCTTTGCATTCGTTTCCGTCTTCAAGACCGCAGGTTGCGGGCGCGGTGTGGGAACCGCGACCTCGATGGCCCTTGCCACATCGTCCTCGGCCGGGGCGCTGTTTTGCGCATCGGCCTGCAATTGCGCGGGCATGTTCGCCCCCTGCACGCCGAGCTTCTGCTGGAGGGCGCGCCAGCGTTCCACCGCTTCGCGGGTCTGCGGCCCGGTAAAACCATCCACCGGCCCCTTGTAGATGCCAAGCGTCGAAAGCCGCTGCTGGAGGCGCGCGATTTCCAGATCGGCATTGGGCGCAAGCGCGGGCAGCATGTCGTCCACCGATGCGCTCATCATCATGCGCTCGGGCGACGGGCTGGCAGCTTCCGGCGGCTGCGCCATGTCATTGTTTGCAGAGGCTGTCGCGGCCGGTTTCGGGGCGTTGTCGCTTGCCGCCGCCGTCCCCGGCAGGACCGGGCGCGGCGTCGGCTTGAACACGAAATCCGGCCTGGTGCGGAAGAACACGGCATTGTGCGCCTCCGGCTGATACCAGAGCGCATTGGCCGAGACGAAACCCAAAACCACCAGAAACGCCGTCGCCCCGCCGGTCAGGACGGGGTTGCGCACGATGAAATCTCCCGCTGCAATCGCCAGCGCGGAAGCCGATGTGAAGAAGAAGTGGAGAAGCCGCGATCCCAAGCTACGCCGTTTTGCGGGTTTGCGCATTTTTCTGCTCCCGGATTTCGTCGTTCTGCCAGTCATTACGCCTTTCTCCCTGGTGACGGTGCATATCAATCACCGTGCCAAGCTCTGGGCCAAGCTCCTGATGTTCATCTTCTCCCACAACACATTGCGGACCCGCCACCGGAAGGCGGACCGTGACGATCGTGCCTTCGCCGGGGCAGCTTTTCAATTGCATGCTCCCCTGATGCAGTTCCACCAACCCCTTGACCACTGAAAGCCCGAGGCCGCTTCCCTCCTGCGCGCGCGTATAAGTGTTGTCGGCGCGCACGAAAGGCGTGCCGATGCGCTGCATATCTTCCGGCTCGATGCCGATGCCGGTATCCGACACGATGATTTCCAGCATCGGACGGCCCTCGGTCATCACGCGGGCCGCATCGATGGTGACGCAGCCGCCGCTTTGCGTGAACTTCACCGCATTTCCGGCGAGGTTGAGCAGGATTTGCTGCACGGCGCGGCGGTCGGCCACCAGTTCGCCAATGCCGTTGCCGACGCGGTGGCAGAAGGCCACGCCTTTCTTTTCAGCCTGCGGCAGCAGGACGGCGGTGCACATTTCAGCCGCCTCGCGGAAAGCGAGCGTCTGCGGGTCGATGCTGTAATTGCCGGTTTCCAGACGCGAATTGTCGAGAACGGCATTCACGAGTTCCAGCAGATAATGGCCGGACTGGTGGATGAGGCCCGCATATTCGCGCTGCTTCTCATTGGCGAGCTTGCCGCCCATTTCATGCGACAGCATGTCGGAAAAGCCGATGATGGAATTGAGCGGCGTGCGCAGCTCATGGCTGACGGCGGCAAGCAGGCGACCCTTGCCGATGCGCTCCGATTCCAGTTCCGCTTTCAGCGTTGCGATCTCGTTCAAAAGCTTCTGTTCGCCTTCGAGCGAACGGCCGATCAGCGTGATCGCGTCAGCACTTGCCGCCCCTTCGAGACGATAGGCGCGGAAGATGGTTTCGCCATTTTCGATGGAGCGCAGGCGCACTTCGGTCTTGCGCAAGGATGTGCCCGCGCGAAGATCGGCCAGAAGCGAAAGATACTGCACACGGTCGGCCACATGCACGCGCTCGATCAGCGCCGTTCCTTCCAGCATCTTGGGCTGGACGCCCAGAAGCCTTGCCGAATTCGCATCGACCGAAGACACCACGCCCTCGGCATCGAGGGCAAACTGCACGTCACCTGCGGCCACGGCCACCTGCGGCGCACCGATCCTGATCTGCTTGGGGGTGGAGGCGCTTGCAAAGCCACGCGCAACGAGGCTTGCGGCATAAAGCACCAGAACGGCGACGGACACATAGCTGCCGCCGGAAATGACACCGCCGCTTGCGGTCGCAAGATAACCGAGAATCACGGCAGCAAAAGCGGCGGCAAAAGCGGCAGCCACAGGCTTTCGCGTCGCAAGCCAGACCTCAAGCGGCAGGCCGGCGGCCATCAGCCACAGGACGGCATTGCCATGCGAAAAGGCACCGATGGCGGCAAGGCCCGCGCCATAGGCCGAGAAGTTCAGGCCAGCCAGAACGGGCATTGCGACGCCCATCAGCGACAGCGCGCACAGGATCATGGCGACGCCCGCAAAGCTTGCGGCCAGGATCGCAAATTCCGTAAAGCCCGGCGTTACGCCGGAGCCGAGCACCGCAGCGCAAAGCAGGACCGGGACGGCCAGAACCGAACCGATGACACGTATGGAGGCCGCATCGGGATGGGCTACCCAGCGGCGGCAGAAACGTTCGTAAAAACGGCTGATCGCCTGCGCATTCGCGCGGACGGTTTCGGCTGTTTTCAAAAGAATGGCGTTCAACGTGCCTTACTCACTCAATACTCTTGCATTGTCAAAACCGGAAAACCGTTCGCCGTGACGACGCAGTTCCAGCCAGCAACAGATTGCAGCCGAGGCTTTAAAGAAACGATAAAACGGGACCGCCCGAAGCGGATAAGTGACGCGCCGGGTCTCCTTTTCCGCCTATGGTAAACAGAGAGTAGCGATCGGACGGATGAAATCATTGCGATCACGCAATTCTGACGTTCAAATACCTCTTATCGAACCGATCGGTTACGGAATCTTGTCAAATTCATCCGACATTGATCCAAACCGAAGGTGCGCAACAGCAAGAAGGCAATGATCCGTTTTCTCCTCAAATCCGTATTCTGGCTGTCGTTGGCATTCATCGTGATGCCGCGCTTCTTTCCTGCGGATGAGCAAAACAGGCAGCAGGAGAAACCCGTCATAGCCGAGACGAAGCGGGAACCGGATTCCATCGATCAGCTTCTCGCCAATGGCAAAACCGCCGTGGAACTGGGCAAGCTGTGCATCGACAACCCGTCTTTCTGCCAGAACGGAACCTCGCTTGTTTCCAGCGCCGGAAGCGGGCTCCTGGAAGGAAGCCGCGCCGCGCTCGAATATCTGAGCGACCGTTTCGGCACCAAGCCGCAACCGCCCGCAAAAGTGGAACCGGCAGCCGCCGAACCCGTACAGGTCACAACCGGCATTCCCATCCCGACATCGCGGGACGAAGCCCTGCGCGCACTCGACCGCCGCCCGACTGGTTCAATTCAACGCTAGTTTTCCGTGACCTCGCGGCGTTTCGTGACTATATAAGCGGCAAGAAACTTCTTTCAGGCGAGTATCATGACCACGACCATCGATAGCATCATGTCCGATTTCGAATTTCTCGACGATTGGGAAGACCGCTATCGCTACGTTATCGACCTCGGCAAGGAACTGCCGCCCTATCCCGACGATGCGCGTGACGCGGCGCACAAGGTTCAGGGCTGTGTGAGCCAGGTCTGGCTCAAGACGCTGCCCCAAGGCGGCGAGGATCCGGTCATCGAATTTCTGGGCGATTCCGATGCGCATATCGTGCGCGGTCTGGTGGCCATCGTGCTGGCGCTTTATTCGGGCCGCAAGGCTTCGGAAATCCTCAACGTCGACCCCGAAGCCATTTTGAAAAAACTCGGCCTCGACGAGCATCTGACGCCGCAGCGCTCCAACGGATTGCGCGCCATGGTGGCGCGCATTCGCCGCGAAGCTGAGGTGGCGAAAGAATCAGCCTAGAAGAGCCTGTTCCAAAAGTCGCCCTGTGCGGCTGCAAATGGCAATTTGTCTGCGTTCCGGTGCTCACGTACCTTTAAGTACGCTCCGCTCCGGTACTCGAAAATCACCATTTTCGCGCACACATGCCGCTTTTTGAATCAGGCTCTAACAGTTTTTCGACCGAAAGTGCTGCGGCCAGCAGCCTTTTATCCGTGCCGCCGCGTGCGGTGAGCATGAAGCCGGTCGGCAACGTCATGCCCGGCATGGGCACGGTGATACTACTGAGATCGAACTGGTTTCCAACCTGCGTATCCCGCAGGAGCAGCCCTTCCACACGGTCATATTCCGCCTCGTCATGGCTGACCGAGGCAATCGTCGGCGCAACGATGGGCGTCGTGGGCGTCACGAACATGTCGAAACCGCCGAGGCGCTCATCCATTTCCCGCACAAGCATTGCCCGCATTTCCATGAGCGCCCGATAGGTTTCCATCGGCACCTTGGCGCGGATGGAAAGCGGATGCTTCACGCGGATATCGACATTGGCGTCGGGATCGCCAAGCCAGGTCGCGGCGTGGATATGGCTTGCCTCGATCCCCGCGATGGAGCCGACGCGGGTTGCCTCACGCAGGCGCTGGATCAGATCATCGACCTCCAGATCGGCAATGATCGCGCCCGCCTTTTCAAGAAGCGCGACGGCGGCCGCGAAGTGTTTTGCCACATCCGGCTCCATATCGGCCAGAAGATAGCCCTTCGGCAGCGCGACGCGCAGGCCCGTGAGCGGCAGGGCATCGGGCAGCACCGGCGTTTCGCCCGCCATGACGGCATCGGTCACAATGGCGTCGGCCACCGTCCGGGTCAGCGGGCCGATGGAATCGAGCGACGGCGCCAGCGGAAAGGCACCGTCGAGCGGAATGCGCCGGGCGGTCGGCTTGAAGCCGACAATGCCGTTCAGCGCCGCCGGAATGCGCACCGATCCGCCCGTATCCGAACCGATGGCGATATCGCTCGTGCCTTCCGCGACCGAGACTGCCGCGCCAGACGACGATCCGCCCGGAATATGCGCGGGATCGACGGCATTGCCCGGCGCGCCATAATGCGGATTGAGACCGACCGGGGTGAAGGCAAATTCCGTCATGTGGGTCTTGCCCACGATGACGGCGCCCGCATCGCGCAGGCGTCGGACGATTGCTGCATCCTGTTTTGCCGGGGCCGCACCGCGGCGGATGACCGAACCGGCCAGCGTCGGCTCTCCGGCGATATCGAACAGATCCTTGATCGAAACGATGCGCCCGTCGAGCGGCCCGAGCGCGCGCCCGTCACGCAGGCGGGCATCGGCGGCATCCGCCGCATCCCGCGCCTGTTGCGCGTAGATCTTGCTGAAGACGCGCTCGGTGCCTGCGCGGGCTTCCAGCCGCGACAGGATGTTTTCCAGCCGGTCCCGTACCGAATTCATGCAATTTCTCCCCACTTCCCCAACGGGCACGGAGCCCTTCGGGAAAGAGGCGATAGACCCGCCTCCGGTGGGTGTCAATGAGGGGCAGAGCATCACATATTCTGCGAGCGCATCTGCGGCCGATAGTCATTTGTTCCCCAATGCAGGATCGTGCCCGCGCCGCGAGCCCTTTCGACATGAGGATTATAGTGCCTGTGCAGCGCGCCAAGACCGGCCTTGAGCAGCATCTTGGCCGAACGCGCGGGCCATTGCCGCTCCCGCTCCACGGTTTCGAGGCCCTTCAGGAAACAGCACACGTCAACCAGCACACCGCCCAGTTCCGGCCCGACCGCCTCCAGCGCCCGCTCGACGCGCATGCGGCTGGCAAGCGCCATGTCCGTCAGCTCGGCCATGCCGCCCGGTCCGTTGCGCCCGCTCCGGGCACTGTTGTCCCAGCGCATGGTGACGGAGGGCATCAGCGATCCGCGCGTGAAATCGGCGCGCAATCGCTCGCCGGCCAGAAATTCGTTTTCCGAGATGAAGGAAGAACCATTCGCGTTCTTGCGCCGGTAGAGCATGGCGAGCGGCGATTCCTCGATATTGATCTCGATCCTTTCGCCCTGCGCATAGTCGACGGTCTCAGTGCGCCGTGCAGAACGGGGCAAGCGCCTGCCCTTCTCCTTCGAAGGCCGGGCTTGGCCCTGCGCCAGACGAAGCCGCTCCTCCTCCCATTGCAGCAATCCCTTCCGCTCCATCGCCGCAAGCTCGGCGCGGGACGCGGCAATGGTCCCCTGCCCGGTCGACAGCAGCACATGCGACGCGCGGACCGAATCCTGAACCTCGCAGCCGCCACTCTTCAGGAAACGCAGGATTCTCGCTTCGGATACCGACAACTGCATCGTCATGCCGCCATCCTCCAGGCCGTGAACGCACTTTGCGCGACCCGCTCGAATGTCGAGACGATTGCATCGAATTCCGTATCGTCGCGCATGTCCTCCACCAAATGGCAGGCATGCATCACCGTTGTCCGGTCGCGCGCAAACCCGGCCGCCACGTCACGCATGGCCAGGCCGAACACCGTATGCGCGACATACATGCCGATCTGGCGCACCCGCGCCACCTCGCGCCTGCACCGCAAGGGCGACCGCAATTCGGTGCCAGAAACACCGAACATGGCCACGAGCAAATCAATCAGGGCATCGCACAGCGCTACATTGTGCTGTTGCCGCGGCCGGTCGGCCAGCCCCTCCACTCTTTCAAGACTCAGGCTCCGCCCATGTCGCGCCGCCAGCAGCTTCAATGCTTCGAAAGCTTGCGCCCGCGTATGAATGACATCCGATAGTTCCAAAGACATTCATCTTTCCTCGCCAGAATAGGAATATCTTCTTATAATGAGGAAAATGCAAGCGTGGATAAGTTTCGTGGAAGGAATTGCCGCCGCGCTTATTTTCGAAGCAGCTAAAATAAAGCTAACATCTTGTCAGCACATCATTAACCCGGCGCGACCATGCGAAAGTAAAGCCCATTTTATAGAAAGACGGAACAAAATCTAGGAATATTATCCAACGCTATCTGCCGTGGCTCATGCTGTTTCCCATCAGAAAATGAGGGTAATTGCCATGGAAGCGGATCTCGAACACGCCCGAACATTGTTTTTCGTCCGGCAGAAGCAGAATCAACTGACCGCGATGCAGCGCCTTGCCTTGCAGTTGATTGCCGGGATCGACCTGGATGCGGTTCTCAAGGCGCCGCGGGAAGAAAAGGAACGAACCAAACGGCGCCTGACGCGCCTCATCGAAAGGGAGCGGCTGAAAGGAATGTGCGGCCACTGGAGCTATGACCTGAACCGGCATATCGCGCTGAAACAGGCCTTCGACCGGATCGGCTGAGCGCCGCGCAGCTTTCCCGCAATTCTTGCAGTCGCAAAATAAAATGGCCGGTATCGAGAAGCACAAGCTCAACGATACCGGCCAGATCTATAAAAGTTTCAGATCAGATGCGGCAAAGCGCAGCGCACTCCAAAGCCGGAGCTGCAAATGGGCGCGATCAGGCGTCCTTGGGCTTGCGGCCCAGACCCATCTTCTTGGCCAGGCGCGAACGGGCGGCAGCATAATTGGGAGCGACCATCGGATAGTTCGGGTCGAGATCCCACTTTTCGCGGTACTGTTCCGGCGTCATGTTGTAATGGGTCATCAGGTGGCGCTTGAGCGACTTGAATTTCTTGCCGTCTTCAAGGCAGACGATGTAGTCGTCATGAACCGACTTCTTCGGATTGACGGCAGGCTTCGGCTTTTCAACGACGACAGGCGCTTCTTCGCGTTCCACATGACGCTTGAAAGCAGCATGTACTTCAGCGATCAGCAACGGCAGTTCACCAGCCCGAATCGAATTATTGCCGACATAGGCAGCCACAACATCGGCAGTAAGGCTCAGCAGCAGTTCTGCGCTCTCATCATGCGTGTCCAGATTTTCCATCAGATTTCCTTTTTACTTTTTATTGTTGCGCAATCGACGACTGGAGATCCCCGCCTGCCATCGTCGCTGCGTATTCCAAAACTTCGCCCCATCTGTTCCAGAATGCGAATATCAGTTGATGATGTCATTTGCAATAGAATTGTCAAACCACATTACATTAAAAACAAGTCTTTCTTCTTGAGCCGTCAAATAGAAAATTCCGGTCTGAACCTCAAAAAGGATTGGGAAACTTTGGATCGCGATGTGTTCGCGCGGGCGATCCTGTCATTTATTACAGGATATGGGTGAAGCCGCAGTTCGCAGCCAAGCTTCTTTTAGTTTGCTCGGCCAGCCTTAGCAACAGTTTTCTCCCTCAAGTTTTCTTGTACAAAACTAAAGACTAATCTGTTTCCGTTATGCAGCTTTTGGCCGCAGAATCGGGCCTCAAAAAGGCATTGATCAAATATATTTCAACGAAATCAACTCGCATTCGCCTTTTCGCCCAACTATATAAACACCAGTATCGTCCTCCCGAATGCAGATTTATGCCGGGGCATCAGGATGCTCACGCCATCCGCGCGCCCCGGAAAGGCCCAATCGCCGCACGGGCCGGGCCAAACCTCGATGAGACAAGCCTGTCGCGGTTTGCTATCACCCGGCCATGCAGCAAATCGAAACAGTTTTCATGGGAATTGTGGATGTCTCGAAACTCGTTCCAACCCCAGCCGCCGCACGCGGCCAAACATCCGGTCAACGACACCCGCCACGGAATCACCCGCACCGACGATTATGCCTGGTTGCGCGCCGATAACTGGCAGGACGTCTTCAAGGACCCGTCGGTTCTGCCGCCCGAAATCCGCACGCATCTGGAAGCGGAGAATGCCTATCAGGCCGCGCTGATGCAGGATACGGAAGCGCTGCAAAAAAGCCTGTTCGCCGAAATGCGCGCGCGCATCAAGGAGGACGACTCGTCCGTCCCCGCCAAGGATGGCCCTTACGCCTATGGCATGTCCTACCGCACCGGCGGCGAGCAGCCCTATTTCATCCGCACGCCGCGCGATGGCGGCGCGCAAACCATTCTTCTCGACGGCGATGTCGAAGGCAGGGACAAGGCTTATTTCCGCCTGGCCTCGGCGGATCACGCGCCGGATCACAAGCTTCTGATCTGGGGTTATGACGACAAGGGATCGGAATTTTACAAGCTGAAAGTCCGTGACCTCACCTCGATGAAGGACCTGGAGGATGTCGTCACCGATACCAGCGGCGGCGGCGCATGGGACGCGGCGAGCAAGGGCTTCTTCTATACGCGCCTCGACGAGAACCATCGTCCGTCGAAGGTCTTCTATCACGCGGTCGGCGCGGATCAGGCGGACGACCGCCTGATTTTTGAAGAAAAGGATCCGGGATTTTTCGTCAGTGTCGCGAGTTCGTCGCTGGACGACTATATGTTCATCGACATTCGCGACCATGAAACATCGGAATGCTGGCTGCTTCCCGCCAATGATCCGGCGGCAAGGCCGCAACTGGTCATGGAACGCAAGACCGGCACCGAATATTATCTCACGCCGGGCGGCGATGTCTTCTACATCCTGACCAATGCCGACGGCGCCCGCGATTTCAAGATCTGCCAGGCGCCGGTGGCCGCGCCGCAGCCGGAAAACTGGGTCGAGGTCGTGGCGGAAAAGCCCGGACGGCTGATCCTGTCGCACGACGCCTACAAGCGGCATCTGGTCTGGATGGAACGCGACAACGGCCTGCCGCGCATCGTCATCCGCGACCGCGAGACCGGCACGGAACATGCCATCGCCTTCGACGAGGAAGCCTATTCGCTCGGCCTTCATGGCAGCGCGGAATATGATACGGATGTGATCCGCTTTTCCTATTCGTCCATGACGACCCCGGAACAGCTCTTCGACTATAATATGCGCACGCGCGAGCGGACGCTCCTGAAGACGCAGGAAGTCCCCTCCGGCCACAATGCGCAGGATTATGTCACGCGCCGGGTCTTCGCCAAGGCATCGGACGGCGAACTGGTGCCGGTGTCCCTGCTCTATCGCAAGGACACCAGGCTCGACGGCTCGGCACCCTGCCTGCTTTATGGCTACGGTTCCTACGGCATCACCATTCCCGCAAGCTTCAGCACCTCGCGGCTGTCGCTTGTGGATCGCGGCTTCGTCTATGCCATCGCCCATATCCGCGGCGGCAAGGACAAGGGTTTCGCCTGGTATGAAAACGGCAAGCGCGACAGGAAGGTGAACACGTTCACCGACTTCATCGCCGCCGCAAGACACCTCGTTGCCGAAGGCTTCACCAGCCATGAGCGCATCGTTGCCCATGGCGGTTCGGCGGGCGGCATGTTGATGGGCGCGATTGCCAATATGGCGCCGGACGCATTCGGCGGCATCATTGCCGAAGTGCCGTTTGTGGACGTGCTGAACACGATGCTCGACGACACCCTGCCGCTCACCCCGCCGGAATGGCCCGAATGGGGCAATCCGATCACCTCGGAAGCCGATTACCGGACGATTGCGGCCTATTCGCCCTATGAAAATGTCCGTTCCCAGGCCTATCCGGCCATATTGGCCGTGGCGGGGCTGACCGATCCGCGCGTGACCTATTGGGAGCCGGCCAAATGGGTCGCGCGCCTGCGCGAACTCAAGACCGATGAGCATCCGGTCCTGTTCCGCATCAATATGGATGCGGGCCATGCCGGGGCGTCGGGCCGCTTTTCCCGGCTGGAGGAAGTCGCCTACACCCATGCCTTCGCGCTCAAGGTGACAGGCAAGGCCGGCGATACGCTTTGATTTCCGATAAAAGCATCGCATCCCTATTTCACGGGTGCGATGCTTCCTTGTTTTATGCATGTCTTTATCCCGAAACCGGTTTCCACTTTCGGGAGACATGTTCTGGAAAAAAGCACTATTCTACTTATGATATTATTCCATAGCCGTAGTTTTCAGGGAGAGTTCGATGCTGCATAAGCTTGTTGCTGTCTGCCTCACTTCCGCGTCGCTTGCGGTTTCGGGCCTCATTGCGCTGCCCATGTCGGCTGAGGCGCAGGTGCGCAAGGATGTCAGCGAATATGCGGGCCAGCGCTGCAATGTGCCGAAAAGAGGCAGCGGGATCATCGTCGGCCAGTTCAGCGGCGTGGACGATTCGCCCTTCATCACCGGCGGCGACGGGCTGGTTTCGATCGACCGCGTCCGGTGCTTCAGCAGCATGTCGGAATGCAAGGGCTGGCTCTATACGATGCAGAGCAAATATACCAATGCCGGTGCCGCCACTCTGGTACGCTGCACCAAACGCTGAACAAGAATATTGAAACTCGTGGTTTTCACGAAGCTTCGCGAATGGCATCCTCCCATCACTTGATGCATCGCCCTTGGGCGTCATCTTCGGTTTGGGAGGATCGGAAATGCAGCAGCAGGCCAGCCGCGCTCAAAGCTATGTCCATGGCGCGAGCGACAAGCTTCTCATCGGCAATACGATCGGTCGGCATCTGGACGGGATCGCGGAAAAATACCCCGACCGTCCGGCCGTCGTGGTCCGGCACCAGAATATCCGGCTGACCTATCGCGAACTCAGACAACTGACCGACGAACTTGCCGAAGGTTTTCTGGCCATCGGGCTTCGCCCCGGCGAGCGCCTCGGCATATGGTCGCCGAACAATCTCGAATGGATACTCACCCAGTTTGCGAGCGCCAAGGCGGGGCTGATCCTGGTCAACATCAACCCGGCCTATCGGGCGCATGAACTGGAATATGTGCTCGGCAAAGTCGAATGCGCCGCACTCATCCTCGCGCCATCGCTGAAGACCAGCAACTATATCGATATCCTGCGCAGCATCGTGCCCGAACTGGACGAAGCCCGGCCCGGCCATCTGGTGTGCGGGCGGCTTCCCAGTCTGCGCTGCGTGATCCGGCTTGGCGCGGAACAGACGCCGGGCATGCTGAATTTCGGCGATGTCGCCCAATCCGGCGATGAAGTCACGCGCGAAGAACTGGCGCGGCTTGCGGACGAGCTGCAATTCGACGATCCCATCAATATCCAGTTCACCAGCGGCACGACGGGCAACCCGAAGGGCGCGACGCTCTCGCATCACAATATCCTCAATAACGGGTTTTTCGTCGGCGAGGCGATGCGGCTTTCCGAACAGGACCGGCTCTGCATCCCGGTGCCGTTCTATCATTGCTTCGGCATGGTGCTGGGCAATCTTGCCTGCGTCACCCATGGCTCCTGCATGGTGATCCCGAATGACAGTTTCGACCCTCTCCTGACGCTCCAGACCGTCGAGGAGGAGCAATGCACCGGCCTGCATGGGGTGCCGACAATGTTCATCGCGATGCTGGATCACCCGGAATTCAGCCGTTTCGACCTCTCAAGCCTGCGCACCGGCATCATGGCGGGATCGCCCTGCCCCATCGAAGTGATGCGGCGCGTGGTGAGCGAGATGCACCAGAGCGAAATCACCATCGCCTATGGCATGACGGAGACAAGCCCGGTCAGTTTCCAGAGTTCGACGACCGATCCGCTGGAGCGGCGCGTCTCGACCGTCGGGCGCATCCACCCGCATCTGGAGGTGAAGATCGTCGATGCGGACGGCAAGGTGGTGGCGCGCGGGGAAAAGGGCGAATTGCTGACGCGGGGCTACAGCGTCATGCGCGGCTATTGGAACGACGCGGAAAGCTCATGCGGCGCCATAGACGATGCGGGCTGGATGCACACCGGGGACCTCGCGACCATAGACGAGGAAGGCTATTGCAACATTGTCGGGCGCATCAAGGACCTCATCATTCGCGGCGGCGAGAACATCTATCCGCGCGAGATCGAGGAATTTCTCTTTACCCATCCCGCGATCAGCGATGTGCAGATATTCGGCATTCCCGACCGGAAATTCGGCGAAATCATCTGCGCCTGGGTCAAGCTGCACAAGGATGCCCGGCTAACCGACGAGGAACTGGCCGAATATTGCCGGCAGCGCATCGCGCATTACAAGATTCCCGCCCATATCCGTTTCGTGGATCAGTTTCCGATGACCGTGACCGGCAAGATCCAGAAATTCGTCATGCGGCAGGTCATGATCGAGGAACTGGAATTGCAGGAGATCCGCACCGCATAGCGCAATGCGGCGCCGATGCTCAAACCGTCATACTCTGCGATTATTGCATATTGCCCCTCACATTTTCGCTCATGGCGGCTTGCAAAGCGAAGGCGAGAATGCATATTACGTAAACGTAAGACATTTGGGAGAGTTTCCATGGAAGAACTGATCGCGCGCATCACCTCCAAAGTTGGCATCGATGCGGCAACGGCAGAAAAGGCAGTCGGCATGATCCTCGCCTTCCTGCAAAAGGAAGGCCCGGCCGCGGAAGTGCAGAAGCTTCTGGCAGCGGTTCCCGGCGCGGAAGAAGCAATCGCGCAGGTCAAGGGCGGCGGCTTCCTGTCCAACCTGATGGGCGGCGTGATGGGCCTCGGCTCACAGCTCATGGGCGCCGGCCTCGGCATGGGTGAAATTTCCGGCGTTGCCAAGGAAACCATCCGCTTTGCCAAGGAAAAGGCCGGTGACGAGCCGGTGGATGCCGTGATCGGCGCAATTCCGGGCCTCGGCCAGTTCGTCTGATCGAAGTTTATATGCTTGAAAAGCCCCGGTTTCCGGGGCTTTTTTCGTTCTTGGCCACTCCAACCGAGTGTAAAGACGACCAAGCCAGTCAGTATAAAACAATAGTATTCTAGTCATGTTTTTCACGATAACGTGAAGCCCGCGCAATAATCCCTATAAATTCTGGATGATACTTGCCGTACCGGGAATTTAGCCGATGCGAAGATTGCAATGTCGTGGATTGTATCGGATATTTGAACCAAGGGGCCAAATCTGTTCAGTTTTTAAATGTGGAGGATCGCATGCGTTTGTTTTTCCTGACTGTCAGTTCTGCGGCGGTATTGGTGGCCGGTGTGGCGCAGGCCGATGTCGTTGCCGATCGTCAGGCGATCATGAAGGACCTTGGACGGTCGGTCAGGACGATCGCCCACATGGTCAAGGGTGAGAAGCCTTTCGACGCGGCTACAGCCCTTGCCGCACTCGAAAAGATCGATGCCGATGCCAAAAAGCTGGATGTGGAGACGCTGTTCCCCGCCGGTTCCGACAAGGGTGACACGGAAGCCTCGCCGAAAATCTGGGAAAACAAGGACGATTTCGTCAAGCATGTCGAAAAATTCCGTGCCGACGCGGCTGCGGCTGTCGCCGCCAAGCCACAGGATCTCGATGCGCTGAAGCCTGCCTTCCAGCAGGTCGCGGCCAATTGCGGCTCCTGCCATCAGGTCTATCGCGTCAAAAAGAACTGACCGTCACGGTTGACATGAGGGCGCACCGGGCGGAAACATTCGGTGTGCCGGCGCGGTTCCCCTGCCCTGCATGTGAAATTTTCCTGCCGGATGACAGCCGGAAGAGCGGTCGGCGATTGTCGGGGCCGACAGACGGGAACGGATGAAATGGTCCGAAAACTGGCATATGCCGCAGGTGCCGTGGCCGTCATTGGCGCTGCGGTCTTCTGGATTCTCACCACCCCGCAAAAGGTGGACGCGACCATGCTGGACGCGATGAAGCCCGGCGACCCCGTCAAGGGAGAGCAGGTTTTCTGGGCGGGCGGCTGTGCTTCCTGCCATGCTGCACCCGGCGCATCGGGGGATGCGCGCAAGGTGCTGGCGGGCGGGCATGAGCTGGTTTCGGATTTCGGGACTTTCGTTGCGCCCAATATTTCCCCGTCCGAACAGGGGATCGGCACCTGGACCATTCAGGATTTCGCCAATGCGATGCTGAAAGGCGTCGGCAGGCAGGGGGAGCATCTTTATCCATCCTTCCCCTATACATCCTATGCAAGGATGCAGCCGCAGGATGTGGCCGATCTCTTCGCCTTCATGAAAACGCTGCCGCCATCCGACAATGTCGCGGCACCGCACAGGCTTTCCTTTCCGTTCAATATCCGGCGCGGGCTTGGCCTGTGGAAACATCTTTACCTGACCGACCGGCCTGCGGTGGAAATCGCAAATGCCTCCGATGCGGTAAAACGCGGCCAATATCTGGTCGAAGCGCTTGGCCATTGCGGCGAATGCCACACGCCGCGCAATGCGATTGGCGGGCTGGAGAGCGGCCAATGGCTTGCCGGTGCCTTGTCGCCGGAGACCGGTAGCGACGGAAAACGCGGTGTCGTGCCCAACATCACATCCGACGAGGCGGGCCTTGCCGACTGGAGCGAAAACGAGATCGCCTATGCGTTGCAGAGCGGCTTTACGCCGGATTTCGATTCGCTTGGCGGATCGATGACCGATGTGGTTGCGAACATGGCCCATCTTACAGAAGCCGACCGCAATGCCATTGCCGCCTATCTGAAAGCCATTCCGGCCCACCCGAACGGCTACCTTGCGCGTTGAGGCGGATAGCCGGCCTTGTCCGAGGCCCTTATCCAAGGCTTTTTCTTGTCGTGACGTCGAGCGAAGTTTATACCGTAAGTCATAATTGAAGAGAGGGAGCAAGCTGCCTGATGACTGCCGAAGACGCTATTTTTCTTGGCGCGAGCCGCAAGCCTGACGACTCCTACCAGCAGCCGGAATATCTAGCGCTGAAATACGGCAACCGGCACGGCCTTGTCACCGGCGCGACCGGCACGGGTAAGACGGTGACGCTGCAGGTTCTGGCCGAAAGTTTTTCGGCGGCCGGCGTTCCGGTGTTCTGCGCCGACATCAAGGGCGACCTGTCCGGCATCGCCGCTGTCGGCGTGCAAAATGACGGTCTTCTCAAGCGCGCCGCGGAAGTGAAGCTCGACCCCTATGAGATGCGCGCCGCGCCCGTCATCTTCTGGGATATTTTCGGCGAACAGGGCCATCCCGTCCGCGCCACCATTTCCGAAATGGGGCCGCTGCTGCTGGCCCGCCTGATGAGCCTGACCGACGCGCAGGAAGGCGTGCTGAACATCGCCTTTCGCCTTGCGGATGAGGAAGGCTTGCTGCTTCTCGACCTCAAGGACTTGCAGGCTATCCTGGCCGAAATGGCGGAGCGCTCGGCCGAGCTTTCCGGCAAATATGGCAATGTGAACAAGGCTTCCGTTGGCGCGATCCAGCGTTCGCTTCTGGTCCTCGACCAGCAGGGCGGCTCGAAATTCTTCGGGGAACCGGCGCTCAAGATTGCCGACCTGATGCGCACCACGACCGACGGACGCGGCGTGGTGAGCGTGCTTGCCGCCGACAAGCTGATGATGAGCCCGCGCCTCTATTCGACTTTCCTGCTCTGGCTGATGTCGGAACTGTTCGAGGAACTGCCGGAAGTGGGCGATCCCGACAAGCCGAGGCTCGTCTTCTTCTTCGATGAAGCGCATCTTCTCTTCGATGAAGCGCCGAAGGCGCTGATCGACCGGGTCGAGCAGGTGGTGCGCCTGATCCGCTCCAAGGGCGTCGGCGTCTATTTCGTCACGCAGAACCCGCTCGACGTGCCCGAAACGGTGCTGGCGCAGCTTGGCAACCGCGTGCAGCACGCGCTTCGCGCCTATACGCCGCGCGAAACCAATGCCGTGAAAACCGCAGCCGACACATTCCGCCCGAACCCGGATTTCAACACGTTCGAGGCCATCACCAATCTCGCCACCGGCGAGGCGCTGGTTTCCACGCTTCAGGCCAAGGGCGTGCCCTCCATCGTGCAGCGCACGCTCATGCGCCCGCCCTCCTCCCGCATCGGCCCGCTGACGCCGGAAGAACGCGCGAAGATCATCGCCGCAAGCCCGGTTGCCGGACAATACGATCAGGCGGTGGACCGCGATTCCGCTTTCGAAATGCTGGCGCGCAAGGCGCAAAATGCCGCCGAAGCCCAGCAGAAGACCAAGGCGGACGAAGAAGGCGACGGCGGCGGCATCCTTGGCGATCTGGTCGGCACGGCACTTGGCACCGGTCGCCGCTCCGGCCGCCAGACCGTTGCAGAAGCCGCGATGAAATCCGTCGTCCGCTCGGTCGGCAGTTCGCTCGGCCGCGCGCTCGTGCGCGGCATTCTCGGCGGGTTCAAGAGGTGATTTAGGGCAGTAAGGCAGTAAGGCAGTAAGGCAGTAAGGCAGTAAGGCAGTAAGTGAATAGGGCAGAAGGTTTTCAGTCAAGCAAAAACATATTGCCCTACTGCCTTACTGCCCTATTGCCCTAACTTCACATTACCAAAATCGGCGACTTTGCCGGTACGCGATCGTAGAGATCGATGATGTCCTGGTTCAGGAAGCGCACGCAGCCCGAAGAGACCGCCTTGCCGATGGACCACCATTCCGGATTGCCGTGCAGGCGGTAGAGCGTGTCCTTGCCATCCTGGAAAATATAGAGCGCGCGGGCGCCGAGCGGGTTCTTCAGGCCCGGAGCCATGCCGCCATTCCTGGCGCTGTATTGCGTCAGTTCCGGCTGGCGGGCAATCATTTCGTCCGGCGGGGTCCAGCGCGGCCACTGGCGCTTGTACTGGATCACGGCGCGGCCCGACCAGGCAAAACCTTCGCGGCCAATGCCGACGCCGTAGCGCAGCGCCTGTCCGTTTTCGAGGACGAGATAGCAGAAGCGGTTGGCCGTATCGATGACCAGCGTACCCGGCAGTTCGCCGGTCGGGTCCTGCACCACCTGACGCAGATAGCGCTTGTCCATCTTCTGGATCGGGATTGCCGGAAGCTGGAAACCGCCATCCTCGACGGCGGCATACATCTGCGCCCAGCCGCCATAGGAAGCGTCGACATTGGCCTGCGGGGTGCGGTTGATCGGATTACCCGACTGATCCACATCGATGATTGGAACATTCTGCCCCAACTGAGCGCAACCGGCCAGGCCGGCGGCCGCTGTTGCTGTCATTGCCGTCAGAAAGGAACGGCGGGTAAGGGTCGTTTGCATATGAAAACCAGTTTAGTGATGGGAGGGTTACAGATACACATTCAGGGTTAACGAATTGCGACCCGGCCAATTGTGGCGGACCGGCGGCAAACCATCGAAACGGCCCAAAATGGCTGTTTCCGGTGTTTGGTTGCAGGGAAAACGCCCGAAAATTGTGGCGTACGCCCGTTCGCAATGCGGCCTAAACATGGCAAAGCCCCACCGGCATGGCGCGTGTTGCAGCCGCGACACAATTTTGGGTGCAACAGCCTGCTTTCAAAAAATGCGGACAGTTCAAATTTTGGTGAGCAATCAGTCCAGCAATTGAAGGCTCGGCAAAATGAGCGCCGGTGCAAATTGCCTGTACTCGTCGGGCTGGTTGGTCCGGTTGATCCAGACCCCGCGCATGCCGAACCGCACCGCGCCTGCCACGTCCCAGCGATTGGAAGACTGGAACGAGATTGCCGACGGATAAAGCCGCCAGTGCAGGGTGATGAGTTCATAGACGGCCGGGGCGGTCTTGTATTTTCTCACTTCATCGACCGAAATCACGTCGTCCAGCAGGACGTCGAGCGCTGCCGAACGGACCGCGGATACCAGCATTGCAGGCGATCCGTTGGAGAGGATTGCAAGCCGCGCGCCCTTCTCCTTCAGGCTTTTGAGGGCGGCCGGCACTTCCGGATAGCAATCGAGCTTCCAATAGGCGTCGAGCAGATCGCCGCGCAGCGCCGGATCGACGGAAGGATAGCGGGCGAAAGCGAAATCGAGCGAATCCTCGGTCAGTTTCCAGAAGTCGCTATAGGCACCCATCAGGCTCAGCACCCAGGAATATTCGAGCTGTTTTGCGCGCCACAGCTCGGAAAATGCCCGGCCGTCCGGCCCGGCCTTGTCCGCATGTCGCCGCACCGCCGAATGGACATCGAACAATGTGCCATAAGCGTCGAAGACATAAGAACTGTAGGACACCGTTTTCTCCTGTGTAGGGCCGCCGCGCGATGCGAGGCATAAAATTCAGATTTGCGCCATCCTACTGGGATTTCAATAATATTTCATTGTCTTGAAGCTGAATTGCGCATTCGCGCCATTGCCGCCCGCACCGATGCGGCCTATGTAGGAACCGCACACAGGTTTTGAGGCAGCGTCTGCTCGGCCCGCCGCAAGCTGCCCATATAAGCTGAAAAAAAGAGGAGAGTTTCCAATGGCTTTCGAACTGCCCGCCCTGCCGTATGACTATGATGCGCTTGCGCCTTTCATGTCGCGCGAGACGCTTGAACTTCATCACGACAAGCACCATCAGGCCTATGTCACCAACGGCAACAAGCTGCTCGAAGGCTCCGGCCTCGAAGGCAAGAGCCTGGAAGAGATCGTCAAGGAAAGCTATGGCAAGAACCAGGGCCTCTTCAACAATGCCGGCCAGCACTACAACCACATCCTGTTCTGGAAGTGGATGAAGAAGGGCGGTGGCGGCAAGAAGCTGCCGGCCAAGCTTGAAAAGGCTATCGATTCGGATCTTGGCGGCTATGACAAGTTCCGCGAAGATTTCATCGCCGCCGGTGTCGGCCAGTTCGGTTCGGGCTGGGCCTGGCTGTCGGTGAAGAACGGCAAGCTTGAAATCTCCAAGACCCCGAATGGCGAAAATCCGCTCGTTCATGGCGCAACGCCGGTCCTCGGCGTCGACGTGTGGGAACATTCCTATTATGTCGATTATCGCAACCTGCGTCCGAAATATCTCGAAGCCTTCGTCGATAATCTCATCAATTGGGAATTCGTCGAAGAACTCTACGAAAAGGCCTGATCCATTTCGTATGACGGTCAAGAAAAACCCCGGTTTTGCCGGGGTTTTTTGTTGCCGCTATTCCTTGATGACCTGCACGCCGACATGGCGCGCGCGCCCCGCGCCCCATCCGGCGGTGGCAGCCCCCAAGCCCAGCAGGGCGAAGAACGCGCCGCAGGCCGCAAAGCTGCCCGTCGCGCTGTGGATCATCCCCACGATCAGCGGTCCGATGGCGGCAAGCGTATAGCCGACGCATTGCGCCATGCCGGACAGATGCGCTGCCGTGTGCGAATCCGGTGCGCGCAGCACGATCACCATCATGGCCGCGGCGATGAGCCCGCCCTGCCCGATGCCCTGAATGACGGCCAGCACCCAATAGGTCCATTGCGGCAAATAGAGAAAACCGATCAGCGGCAGGGCCGCGCAGGCGCACAGAACGACATTGAGCAGGCTCTGGTTCTTCTGGCGGGTGGCGATGGAAGGAACGCCGAGGCAGGTGATGACCTGCACCATGATGGAAAAGGAAACCAGACCGCCCGCAGCCGCCGGGCTGAGGCCCTGCTCGCGCAGCATCGGCGCAAGCCATCCAAAGACGATATAGGCGGTGGAGGATTGCAGCCCCATGAAGAGCGTCACCTGCCAGGCCAGCCTGTCCTTCCAGAGGCCGACGACCCTGAAGCCCGAATGGGCCACATTGTGTTTCGCGCGCATGGCCTGCGGCAGCCACAGCACGAGAATGATTGCCGCCGGAACGGCCCAGAAGGCCAAAGCGAGGTTCCACGAACCGCCGAGCATCCCCTTGATCGGAATGGTGAAACCGGCAGCAGCGGCGGCGCCGCCGCACAGCGCCATCGTATAAAGGCCGGTCATGATGGCGGCGGTTTTGGGAAAGTCGCGCTTGACGACACCGGGAAGCAGGACATTGCCGGTTGCGATGGCGGCGCCGGCCAGCGCCGCGCCGATATAAAGCGAGTAAAACGAACCGAAGCCGCGAATGGCGGTGCCGACCGTCAGCACAGCCAGAACCATAAGCAGCACGCGCTCCGCGCCAAAACGCTGCGCCAGCCGCGGCGCGAATGGCGCAAAGACGCCGAGGCAGACGACCGGCAAGGTGGTCAACACACCGGCTGCGACGGAGGACATGCCGGTGGCGTCGATAATCTCCGGCAACAGCACGGAAACGCTGGAGAATACCGGACGCAGATTGGCCGCGATCAGCACGAGGCTCAACCCCAACAGGACACGCATTGCCCTGCCCGGCGATGGCTGGGCCGGCGGCGGCGGAACGCTGTCCGCCTCCGCATCGACCAGCGCGTCGGGCTGTATGATCGCCGCGTCTTCCGCCCTGTCCGGCAAGGCTGTGTTCGTGTGGCTCATGATGCGAGCAACCTTTCAAGTGCTTCAATCAGGGGCGCCATGAAACGGCGAACCGTCGCGCCGGCCTTGTCGGGATCGCCGGTGGCGATGGCCTCGACGATCTGGCGGTGCGCTTCATGGCTGGGCTCGGGCAGTTCGCCGTCGAGCGTTGCTTCTATGGAATCGCGGATGGAGGCGGAAAAAAACGCATAGACCTCGATCAGCGCGCTGTTGCCGGAGGCCGCGACGATGGCCTCATGAAAGGCGAAATCGCGGGCCACGAAGGCTGCGCGGTCGAGTTCGTCGCGGTTGCCGCGCTGGACCAGCATTTTTTCCAGATGCGCAAGCCCCCTTTGCGTGATGCGCAGGGCGGCAAGGCGCGCGGCCTCCGTTTCCAGGACTGCCCGTGTTTCAAAACGGTCGCGCAGACTGGTATGGCGGATGCGGTCGAGGCTGCGCACGGTATCGGCGGTGGAGCGGACATAGGTTCCCGAACCCTGCCGGGTTTCCAGCATTCCCTGCGCCACCAGCGCCCGGACGGCCTCACGCACCGTGCCGCGGCTGACGCCGAGCGTTGCCGAAAGGGCCGCTTCATTGGGCAATTGATCGCCTATCGCCCAGCGCCCGGATGTGATTTCCGCACGCAAGGACTGCGTGGCTGCGTCCGCCAGGGTCTTGCGGGATAGTGCCTTCATAACTCCACCAAAGTCATCTGATGACTTGATGAATTAGACCTGCGGAACAGGCCTGTCAACCGCCGCGCGGGCTGGAAACCACTGCCGCATTCCGTTAACAATTTTCGCGCAAAGTGCCTTTACGCGATCCGACAATAGACATCCTATATTTCAAGCCAGATTTCAGGCCAGACTTCAGGTGCCAGCATGATTACAACCTACAGCCTTTCCGGAGACCATCTTGAAGCGGTGGAGGTCGCGCCCGGCAGCCCCCTGCCCGACAATGTGATCTGGATCGACCTGATTGCTCCCGCCGTCAATGAAGACAGCATCGTCGAGGCCTGGACAGGCATTTCGATCCCCACGCGCGAGGACATGACCGAAATCGAGGAATCGAGCCGGTTCTACATGGAAACCGGCGCGCAATATCTGACCGTCCCGATCCTGCACGCGGTCGATCTCGACCATCGCGAGCTTGCGCCGGTCACCTTCATCCTGCACGGCCCGCGGCTGATCACCGTGCGCTACGCCAACCCGAAATCCTTCAGCACCTATATTCTGCGCGCCACAAAACCGGGCAACGGACTGACCTCATCCAAATGCTCCGGCCTTTCGATCATGCTCGGCATCACCGAGGCCACGACCAACCGGCTTGCCGATATTCTGGAAGGGGTGGCGGGCAAGATCGATGCGGCCTCGCACTCCATCTATCGCCGCCAGCCGAAAGCCCGCCCGATGACGACGCAGGACTTTCGCCATATCCTGACCCAGATCGGCGGACAGGGAACCTTTCTTTCGCGCATGCGGGAAAGTCTGGCGGGCATCAGCCGCATGCTGGTCTATCTGTCGGCCACCAGCAATCCCGCATCCGGCAAGAAGGAAACGCGCAGCTGGATCAAATCGCTGGAGCGCGACACCCAATCGCTGACCGCCTATGTCGATTTTCTGGCCAACAAGGTCACATTCCTGCTCGATACGATCGTCGGGCTGATTTCGGTGGAGCAGAACGCCATCATCAAGATATTTTCCGTGGCGGCGGTCGGCTTCATGCCGCCGACGCTGGTGGCTTCCATCTATGGCATGAACTTCTCCTTCATGCCGGAACTGAATTCGCCCTGGGGCTATCCGATGGCGCTTGGCATGATGGTCGCTTCCGCCCTGCTGCCGCTCTATTATTTCCGCCGCAAGGGCTGGCTGTAGCCAGTCGTGACAAGCAAGGCGCACTATGTTATATCATGGGTTATAACATAGGAGAAAAGCCATGAACGTAACCCTGCGCAAGATCGGCAATTCCGACGGAGTGATCCTGCCCAAGGAAGTGCTGGAGCAGTTGAATGTCCAAACCGGCGACACTTTGATCCTGACGACAGACAAGGATGGGCTGCGGCTGACCAAAAGCACCGAAGCGCCCGAAGTCTTCGAGCAGAAGATGAAGATTGCCCGCGAGCGGATGAAAAAATACGAGACCGCCTATCGCGTGCTCGCGCAATGATCGACTTTCATTCGCGGTCTTTCATAGAGGCTCTGCATCAAGAGCAATTGCGCCTGCACGGCGGCGCAGCCGGCATTCGCGATTCAGGCTTGCTGGATTCGGCACTGGCGCGCCCCTTGCAAAAGGAAGCCTATGGCGATCCCGATATTTTCGACCTGGCAGCAGCCTATCTGTTCGGAGTGCTGAAAAACCATCCTTTCGTGGACGGCAACAAGAGAACGGGACTGGCTGCCGCCGACCTTTTTCTTTATTTCAACGGCTACAGTCTTGAAGCTGAACAGGAAGACGTCATCCAGCTTGTCCTGATGGTTTCGACCAGCGAAATCGATGAAGCGGGCGCGGCGGCGTTCTTCCGCGATCATGCCGTCGCCATAGAAGGTTAAAGCCCTTTCAGCGACACGATTTCCCATTCGACATTGTTGATCTTGACGATATCGCCGACCGGCTTGCCGAACAGCAGGATCGCCACCGGCGCGACGTGGGAAATCCTGCCGCTTGACGGATCGGCCTCGTCCTCGCCCACGATTGTCCAGCGGCGGGTTTTGCCGTCATCCAGATTTTCCAACTCCACCGTCATGCCGAAGCGCACCACATCGCTGGCGGGATCAGGCACCGAAAGCTCGGCATTTTCGCGCCGCGCCGTCCAATAGCGCAGATCGCGCGAAATGCGCGCAATCGCCGAACGTTCGCCCGCGACATTGGCGTCCGCCAGTTCATGTTGCAGCCGTGCGATCTCGTCCTCGATCATCTTCAGGCCGGCGGGCGTGACGAGATTGCGGTGCGGGCTGACCGGACGCTCGCCGAGATCGGTCGGCGCATCATCCTGTTCTTTGGTGAATGCTCTGCTCATCAGTTGAATGTAGGCGGTGGGCGCTGCTCCCGCAAGCCCGCCTGCGACAGGCTCCGCCAGCATGCAGGACGGGGTAAATGCATGATTTGCATATCCAGTTTTTATTGATTGATGAGTCAATCAACGTTAAACTGCCCCATAATTTGCCTGAGAACGGACCAAAATCATGCCCAAGATCGGGATGGAACCCTTGCGGCGGCGCGAGTTGATCGATGCCGCCATCCGCACCATCGGCCAGCGCGGCTCGCTGGATGTGACCGTTGCGCAGATCGCCCATGAGGCAGGCGTTTCGCCCGCGCTCGCGCATCATTATTTCGGCGGCAAGGACAAGCTCATTCTCGCCACCATGCGCCACCTGCTGCGCGAATTGGGCCACGATCTCAACGCGGCGGTGAAACAGGCCGCGACACCGCGCGAGCGCATCGCCGCGATCATCGCGGTCAATTTTTCCGCATCGCAATTCGCGCAGGAAACGATTGCAGCCTGGCTGACCTTCTATGTCCACGCCCAGCAGTCGGAAGACACGAAGCGGCTTTTGCGCATCTATGCGCGCCGCCTTCATTCCAACCTGGTTTTCGCGCTGGAGCAGCTCACAAGCCGCGCCAACGCCCACCGCATCGCCGAGGGGGCGGGCGCCATGATCGACGGCCTTTATATCCGTCACGCGCTTGGCGCCGACGCGCCCGATGCCGCCTCGGCCATCGCGCTGGTGGAAGACTATATCGCAGTTCAGCTTGCGGGGAAGAATTGAGCATGGAAGCAGATTTCGTCATCATCGGCTCCGGTTCCGCCGGATCGGCCATGGCCTACCGTCTCTCGGAAGACGGGCGTTATTCGGTGATCGTCATCGAATATGGCGTCCCCGATGTCGGTCCGCTGATCCAGATGCCTGCCGCCCTCTCCTTCCCCATGAACATGGAGACCTATGACTGGGGATTCTCCACCGAGCCGGAGCCGCATATTGGCGGGCGCAGCCTTGTCACCCCGCGCGGCAAGGTGCTGGGCGGCTCGTCGTCCATCAACGGCATGGTCTATGTGCGCGGCCATGCGCGCGATTACGACCATTGGTCGGAAAGCGGCGCGCGCGGATGGGCCTATGCCGATGTGCTGCCCTATTTCAAGCGGATGGAAAATTCGCAAGGCGGGCAGGAAGGCTGGCGCGGCACCAACGGCCCGCTTTATGTGCAGCGCGGCAAGCGCGACAATCCGCTGTTCCATGCCTTTGTCGAGGCGGGCCAGCAGGCGGGTTTTGAAGTCACCGAAGATTATAATGGCGAGAAGCAGGAAGGCTTTGGCCCGATGGAACAGACGATCCACAACGGTCGTCGCTGGTCTGCCGCCAATGCCTATCTGAAGCCTGCGCTCAAACGCCCGAATGTCAAGCTGGTCAAGGGTCTGGCGCGCAAGATCGTGCTGGAAGGAAAGCACGCCGTCGGCGTGGAAATCGAAGCGGGCCGCAGCTTCTCGACCATCCGCGCGCGGCGCGAGGTCATCATTGCCGCTTCATCGATCAATTCGCCCAAGCTTCTCATGCTTTCCGGCATCGGACCGGCCGAACAACTGAAACAACACGGCATCGACGTGGTGGCGGATCGTCCCGGCGTCGGCCAGAACCTGCAGGACCATCTGGAGGTCTATATCCAGCAGGAATGCACGCAGCCCATCACGCTCTATTCCAAGCTGAACCTGTTCTCGAAAGCCAAGATCGGCGCGGAATGGCTGTTCTTCAAGACGGGCGACGGCGCGACGAACCATTTCGAATCCGCTGCTTTCGTGCGCTCAAAGGCGGGCGTGGAATATCCCGACATCCAGTATCACTTCCTGCCGGTCGCCATCCGCTATGACGGCAAGGCTGCGGCGCAATCGCATGGCTTTCAGGCCCATGTCGGCCCGATGCGGTCGAAATCCCGCGGCAGCGTGACGCTTCGCTCGGCCAATCCGCGTGAAAAGCCTGTCATCCGGTTCAATTACATGTCGCATGAGGACGATTGGGCGGATTTCCGCCATTGCGTGCGGCTGACGCGGGAAATCTTCGGACAGAAAGCATTCGACGCCTATCGCGGCGCGGAAATCCAGCCCGGCGCGCATATACAAACCGACGATGAAATCGACAATTTCATCCGCGAGCATGTCGAAAGCGCCTTTCATCCCTGCGGCACGTGCAAGATGGGTGCGGTTGACGATCCGATGGCCGTGGTCGATGCTGAATGCCGCGTGATCGGCGTCGAGGGTTTGCGCGTTGCGGATTCATCCATCTTCCCGCGCATCCCCAACGGCAATCTCAACGGCCCGTCGATCATGGTGGGTGAAAAGGCCTCCGACCACATTCTCGGCCGCACGCCGCTCGCCCGCTCCAATCAGGAGCCGTGGATCAATCCGCGGTGGAGGGAGGCAGACCGCTGACGCGGTCCAGGGGAATAGGGCAGTAAGGCAGTAGGGCAATATGTTGGCTCGTGTTCCCTGCGCTTAAAAACATACTGCCCTACTGCCTTACTGCCCTACTGCCTTAAACAAGGAAACAACAATGAAAGTACAACCCAAGGCCTCGCACTTCATTGGCGGTGCATTCGTGGAAGACAAGGCGGGCAAGCCGCTGCCGGTCATCTATCCGGCGACCGGCGACGAAATCGCCAGGCTCCATTCCGCGACGCCCGGCGTGATCGAAGCCGCTTACGCGGCGGCGCTGAAGGCGCAGGGCGAATGGGCAGCCTTGAAACCGGTTGAGCGCGGGCGCATCCTGCGCCGCACGGCAGAGATTCTTCGCGAGAAGAACAGGAAACTCTCCAAGCTCGAAACGCTCGATACCGGCAAGGCGCTTCAGGAAACGCTGGTCGCGGATGCAGCGTCGGCAGCCGATGCGCTGGAGTTTTTCGGCGGCATCATTTCCGGCTTCAACGGCGAGTTCGTGGAGCTTGGCGGTTCGTTCGCCTATACGCGCCGCGAAGCGCTCGGCATCTGTGTGGGCATCGGCGCGTGGAACTATCCGATCCAGATCGCGGCGTGGAAATCGGCGCCGGCGCTCGCCATGGGCAATGCCTTCATCTTCAAGCCGTCCGAAAACACGCCGCTTTCAGCGCTTGCACTGGCCGAAGCCTACAAGGAAGCGGGCTTGCCGGATGGCTTGTTCAATGTCGTGCAGGGCTTTGGCGATGTGGGTGCCGCGCTTGTCAATCATCGCCTGACGGCAAAGGTTTCGCTGACGGGTTCAGTGCCTACGGCCAAGCGCATCATGGCGCAGGCGGGCGAACATCTGAAACATGTCACCATGGAGCTTGGCGGCAAGTCGCCGCTCATCGTCTTCGACGATGCCGACCTGGAAAGCGCCATCGGCGGCGCGATGCTCGGCAATTTCTATTCGACCGGTCAGGTCTGCTCGAACGGCACGCGCGTCTTCGTTCACAAGACTATCCGCGAGCGCTTTGTCGAGCGGCTGGTTGAACGCACGCGGAAAATCCGCATCGGCGATCCGATGGATGAGGCAACCCAGATGGGCCCGCTTGTCAATGCAGCCCAGCGCGACAAGGTTCTCTCCTATATCGAAAAGGGCAAGGCAGAAGGCGCGACACTTGCCTGCGGCGGCGGCGTGCCGAAGCTGCAAGGCTTCGACAAGGGCTATTTCATCGAGCCGACCGTCTTTACCGATGTCACGGACGGGATGACCATCGCGCGCGAGGAGATCTTCGGGCCGGTGATGAGCGTGCTCGAATTTTCCGACGAAGACGAGGTGATCGCCCGCGCCAACAATACCGAATTCGGCCTGGCGGCAGGCGTGTTCACCGCCGATCTTGCGCGCGGTCATCGCGTGATCGGCCAGATCAAGGCCGGGACATGCTGGATCAACGCCTATAATCTGACACCGGTGGAAGTGCCTTTCGGCGGCTACAAGCAATCGGGCATCGGACGCGAAAACGGCATTGCCGCCCTTGCCCATTACAGCCAGATCAAGACCGTCTATGTCGAGATGGGCAAGGTCGACAGCCCCTACTGACCGCCGTAACCGGTCTGCGGAGCAAAATTCGGCTGCGCGGACCGCGAGCCGCACTCATAGCGGAAAAGCTGCGGCGACGGCGCTGCCTGCGGATAGGTGACAGCGCGATTGGACCGCCCGCCGACGGAACGCGAGGGCGAGTTGGACAGGGGCATCGCCCAGGACGGCCGCGCTCCCCTGGTTGACGGGCGCATCGCATTGGAGGTCGCCATATCCGACGGCCCCGTCCCCTGCATGGGAACGGTCCGGCACTCCACCCCGAAATTTGCATCCAGTCCCGCAGCCAACGCGCTTGCCGTGCAAGCAAGCGCGGCCAGCGCCGCAACAGCACAAAATAATTTCATATCAATCACTTTTTCAAATATAAGTTGTACCATAAACCGTTTAAAAACCGGCTCAATCCCAATTTAGTGCCTGAACCAAAAAGCGACTTATGTGCGCGAAAATGTGAATTTCGAATAGCGGAGCGCAACGTGGCTCCGAGCATGGTCCTGAAAAATTGCAGGCTTTTCGGATAGGCCGATGCGCCCGAGAACGTTACATGAGCACCGGAACTGAGACAAAACGCCATTTGCAGGCCGGCATGGCGGCTTATGGAACCGGGTCTTTAATATTAGTAACCTCTAATATACGTCAAATAAAAGCCAAACACATGCGTCAATAAGCAACAAATGGAATTCCCTACAAAACATTCCCTACATATAAATTTTTTTGTACTATGTCGACAAATCTATTTTCACCCAATAATAATGCGCCTCCAATATAGTGTCCACAACTGATTGCAAGCATCACGACCGTCTAACAGCTTGTTGATTTTGTGAGCATGAATGAATTTGCATATGAGCGTGTCAATACTGGGTCTTATGGTGCTGGAATGGCGATCGAGACATCAATTTCAACTGACATGGTGGAGGATAAGCTGCGCAACGATTTCTGGCGCGCTGTCCTCAAGCCCATGTATGAAATCCCGGTCGACAAGGACAATCGCGACTATCTGTTTGAAGGAACGATTGCCGCCCGCATGCTGGGTTCCATTCAGATCGGCACCACCACCTTCAACACGCAGAATTATGCCCGCACGCCCAAAATCATCGCCCAGGGCGGGCTCAATCATTATCTGCTGCAGGTCATCACCGGCGGCGACCTCCAGGGCAATTTCAACGGCGTCGATGTCGTTGCCAGCCAGGGCGACATTGTCGTCATCGATCTCACCCAGACACTCAGCAGCCGCGCCGATGGCGGATCGCGCATAACGGTCATCATCCCACGGGACGAGCTGGAAAAGATCGTGGGCTGGCGCAACCTGCATGGGCTGGTGATGCGCGCGAGCAATCCCATCACGCGCCTTCTCTTCGATTATCTCCGCGGGCTTCAGGCCGTCAGCGGTGAACTGAACATGACGGAGGCCCATTCCGCGCAGGAAGCGATGCTGACCCTGCTTGGCGCGGGCATTGCGGGCAGTGAAGGCGGGCCCGTGGAAAGCCTTCCAATCAACCTGCCGATGCGCAAGCGCATCCTCGCCTATATTGACGACAACCTGTCCAATCCGCTGCTTGGGCCGCATTCGATCATACAGAATTTCCGCGTTTCCCGCTCGCATCTCTATCGCGCATTCGACATGGATGGCGGCGTTGCCAAGGTCATCCGCGACAAGCGGCTGGATCGCGCCTATCGCATCCTCGTCAGCCAGCACGGCAAACCGGTATCCTTCAAGGAAATCGCCTATCGGTGCGGCTTTCATGACGGCACGCAATTCACCAAGGCCTTCAAGGCCCGCTTCGGCATGTCGCCGAAAGATGCCAGATCCATGGGCGCCCCCCTGCTTGCATCCGACCCTGCCGCTTTCTCCTATACGATCCATCTGACCGAGGAAGCCGCCAAAGTCGGCATCATCAAGCCGTAACCCTGCCCGTCAGGCGGGAGAGAGGCGGCTCAGGAAATCATCACACCAGCGATTGACGTCATGGGTGGTCAAAAAACCCATCATGGCGTCAAACCGCTCCCTGCGTTCCGCAACCGGCATGGCAAGCGCGCGGGCCATGGCATGGGCCATCGCTTCCGCATCATAGGGATTGACCAGAAGCGCGCCGTCCAGCTCCTGCGCGGCGCCGGCAAAGCGGGACAGGACCAGCACGCCCGGATTTTCAGGGTCCTGGGCTGCAACATATTCCTTGGCGACGAGGTTCATGCCGTCGCGCAACGGCGTCACCAGCCCCACAGCAGCCAACCGGTAAAGCCCCGCCAGCACCTCCCGGTTCAGGGAGCGGTTGATATAACGTATCGGCGTCCAGTCCACCGTGGCATTGGCCCCGTTCACCCGCCCGGCAAGTTCGGCTACCGCGCGCTGCATGTCCTTATATTCCGGCACTTCGGAGCGGGATTTCGGCGTCACCTGCAAGAATGTGACCTTGCCGCGATTGCCGGGATCGATTTTCAGGAAATGCTCGAAAGCCTCCATGCGGTTGGTGATGCCCTTGGAATAATCCAGCCGGTCGACACCGATGACAAGATCGCGGTCCAGCATGCTGTCGCGCATGCGCTTCACCGTCGCATGGCGCTGTGCCTTTGCCGCGATTTCGGCGAAGGCGGCGGTCTCGATGCCGATACCGAAACGTTCGACACGAAACTGATGGCCGAAAGCCTCGAACAGGCCATCATCGTTGAGTGGCCTGCCGATTTTTTCGCGCCGCAGGCAGCCGATGAAATTATCGACATCGTTTTCCGTCTGAAAGCCGACGACATCATAAGAGGCAAGGCCGCGCATGATGGTCTCGTGCACCGGCAGCGTGAACAGGATATCGGCCGGCGGCCAGGGAATATGCAGGAAAAAGCCGATGCGGTTGGCGACCCCCAGATTGCGCAGTTCCGCCGCCAGCGGAATGAGATGGTAATCGTGAATCCAGATCACGTCATCCGGTTCGATCATCGGCAAAAGATGCTTTGCAAACAGGCGGTTGACGCGGAAATATCCCGCCATGTCCTTGCGCGTGTAATCGATCAGGTCCAGCCGGTAATGGCAGAGCGGCCACAGCATGCGGTTGGCGAAGCCCGCATAATATTCATCGATATCCTTCTTGTGGAGATCGAGCAGCGCATAGCGTATCGGGCCGGCATCCTTGATGGCCAGCGCCTGCATCTGGCCGTTGGGAAGGGTCTTGCCGGACCAGCCGAGCCATATGCCGCCCCTTTCCTTGAGCGCCGCCTGCAACGCCACGGCCAGCCCGCCCGCCGGCGCCTTGCCCTGTTCGTCGGGCAAGGGAACACGGTTGGAGACCACGATCAGCCGTCCCATGCATCAATTCCTTTCGTGTGCTGTTTTCCGACGATCCCGCAAAGCCAAAGCCGCAATTCAGCCGGATTGCCAAGTCGCGCGGCACGGCCAGGATCAATCGCGCGCCCGATCACCACTGCCTTGCCGTTCAATTCTGCCGCGGCCTCCAGCATCGGCAGATCGGTGAGATCGTCGCCAAAGGCGATGGGCACCCTGCCGGCAAAGGGCTTTTCCCCCATGAAGCGCCGCAGGGCCGCGCCCTTGTCGCTGACGGCGGGCCGCAGCTCGAAAACCATCCTGCCCGGCTGCACGATCCAGCCCGGCCCGGCCAGTTTCAACGCCTTGCCGACAAGATCACGCGCCAGATCGGCCTTTTCCGGCGCGGCGCGATAATGCAGCGCGACAGCGCTGCCCTTGTCTTCTGCGATAAAACCGCTGACGCGAAGGGCGGCTTGGCGCAGAAAATCCCTGGCGATCAGGAAATGCTCGTCCGGCTCGATCAATTCAACCAGTCCCGAGGCGTGCCGAAACTCCGCGCCATGCAGCGCGGCGACCGGGCCGCGATAATCGGGAAAGCGTTCCTCGATGAACGCGACCGCCCGCCCCGTGACCAGCGCCATTGCGCCGGACAAACGGTCGGAAAGAATTGACAGCGATGTTTGCAAGGCTGCGGGAACGATAACACCGTCGGGATCGGCGGCGATATCGAGCAGGGTTCCGTCCACATCGAAGAAAAGGGCGTGTTTTTGAAAGTCGATGACCGGCATGCCGATCAGATCGGTCGCCGGGTCCTGTTCCTTGCTGGACATGTTAGGGCAAACACCGGCAACCGCGAATGGTTCCCGAATAAATGCTGGCTTGCGCCGTTTTCTCCCGCCATCCTGCCCGTCAGGCCGATTTACGTGCGCCCATAGACGTCATCGAAACGCACAATATCATCTTCACCCAGATATTCGCCGCTTTGCACCTCGATGAGCACGAGCGGCAAAATGCCGGGATTTTCCAGCCGGTGGCGGAAACCGCAGGGAATATAGGTCGACTGGTTGGTTGTGAGCAGGATCTCGCGGTCGCCATTGGTGACTTTCGCGGTGCCGGAAACGACGATCCAGTGTTCGGACCGGTGATGATGCGCCTGCAAGCTCAGGCGTTGTCCCGGCTTCACCTCGATCCGCTTGATCTTGAAGCCATCGCCTTCTTCGAGAACCGTATAGGTGCCCCATGGCCGGTGAGCCGTGCGGTGCAGCTTGGCCGCCTCATGGCCGTTCGCCCGCAGCCTGTTGAAGACTTTGCGCACGTCCTGCGCCTTGTCGCGATGGGCGACAAGCAGCGCGTCTGGCGTGTCCACGACAAGAAGATCGTGAACGCCGACAAGGCTGACCAGGCGCGTTTCGGACAGGACAAAACTGTCGGTCGTGTCTTCGATCACCGTTTCGCCGCGCAGGCGGTTGCCGTCTTCATCGGGCGTGATGAGATCGGCCATCGCCGCCCAGGAACCGATATCGGACCAGCCGCAGGACACCGGAATGCAGGCAATATTGTCGGCCTTCTCCATGATCGCATAATCGATGGAAATGGCCGGAGCCGCCGCAAAATCGTCCTTTGCGATTTCGATCGTCCCGGTTTCGCCGTTGACGCCGCGCCGGGCATGTTCGAGCGAAGCCTGCACGGCGTTGACAATATCCGGCGCAAAGCGCTGCATCGCTTCGAGCATGGTTCCGGCAGTGAAACAGAACATGCCGGAATTCCAGAAGTACCGGCCGCTTTCCACATAGGCCTGCGCCGTCGCAGCGTCGGGCTTTTCGACGAAGCGCAGCACGTCCGTGCCTTCAGTCTCGATATAGCCGAAGCCGGTTTCCGGGTGGTCGGGCACGATGCCGAAAGTGACGATCCGCCCGGTTTCGGCCAGCAGGCGGGCTTTTGATACAGCCTCGGCAAATGCGGCCTCATCCTCGATCAGGTGGTCGGCGGGCATGACAAGCAATGTGGCATCCGGGCCGTAAGTCGCAGCCGCATGCAGGGCCGCAACCGCGACGGCAGGCGCCGTATCGCGTCCGAGCGGCTCCAGCAGAAATGCGTTATCCACGGTAGGCGCCTTTGCATCGGCATAGGCATCGAGCGTCAGGAACAGGAAGTCGCGATTGGTGACCGTGAGGATGTGATCCACGCCGTCGAGCTTTGCCGCGCGTTTGTAGGTCTTGCCGATCAGGGTGCTGCCATCGGGCAGCTCGATGAACGGCTTCGGGTGCGCATCGCGCGAAAGCGGCCACAATCTGGACCCGGAACCGCCGCTGATAATGACAGGAATAAAGCTCATTGCTCAGTTGTCCTTCGTTGCGTTGCGGGCGATGGCAAGTCCCGTTTCCAGAAGCGTTTCCGCCTGGCTCTCGTCTGAGGCTTCCACATAGCATCGCAATTCCGGCGCATTTCCGGAAGCGCGGTAGTGAATTGCATTGCCTGAATGGAAAAAGAGTTTCACGCCGTCAATCGTCTCGGTTCGGATGATCGGATCATCCCGGTGAAACAGCGCATTGCGCTCCGTTTCGTTCTTCAGCACGGATAGAAATGCAAGGCTCTTTTCCTGCGGGATATTCTGGAGCCTGTCGCTCAGCGCGAAACGGAAATGAAAGCGGGCCGCGATTTCTGACAAGGGCTTGCCAAGCTCCTTGATGGAACCGAGACACCCCAGAATTGGCAGCAAGGCATCACGCGTCGGCAGGGCGCTCAACAGGCGCCCGCCCCGGCTGACATCCGTGCCTAGCAACACGCCGCCATTGGCCTCAAACCCGACAACCGCCCGCACGCCCTCCGCGATTGCCCGCTCCATACCCTCAATGACATAGGGCGACCCTACGCGGGTTCTGACAACACGCTCGAAATGCTCTTCAAGAGCGGAATTGGACGTCACCGGCGTCACGATGGTTTCGACACCGAGCCATTTCGCGGTGATCGCCCCCACCAGATCGCCACGGACGAAATGCCCTTTCTCGTCTGCGATCAATGGCCGGTCGGCATCGCCATCGGTGGAAACAATGGCGTCGAAGCGGCTTTCCCTGGCCCACTGGCCGAGAAGGTCGATATCCTCGGCGCGCAGGGCTTCCGTGTCGACAGGCACGAACACATCGGACCGGCCAAGCGATACGGCTTCCGCACCAAGCCCGGTCAGGATGCGCATGATGAGATCACGTGCCACGGACGAGTGCTGATAGACCCCTACCCGCAAGCCCTGAAGGCTCTCAAGCCCCAGAAAGCCAACATAACGCCGCACATAGAGGTCGATTGCATCACTGCCGAGCGGCGCATCGTGCCGATGACGAAAGGCGATATTTTCAGGCAGAGCGGCATAGGCGGCGCTGATGGCGCTCTCGTCATTCTTGTCGATTTCCCCATCGGCGCGGTAGAATTTGAGCCCGTTGCGGTCGTCGGGAATATGGCTGCCCGTGACCATGATGCTAGGCGCATGCTGCGAGATCGCATAGTGGCTCAATGCGGGCGTGGGCAACACACCGCAATCGACCGGCTGAAAGCCTGCATCCTCGATTGCCGCCATGCACAATGCTGCAATGGCCGGGCTGGAGGGGCGAAGGTCACGCCCGACGAAGACCCTGTCGCCTGCCCGCAATTTCCCGGCATCAGACAACATCCTGACAAAGGCAAGGCAATAGGCATAAGCGGGCAAACCATTCAGTTCATCCGCCAATCCCCTAAGACCGCTTGTGCCAAATTTAAGGGATGTGCCGCTCATGCTTTCCGCCCGCTCTTTTTCCAGTATCGAAGAGACGCCGCCCGCAAGCGCGCCCCGCTCAAAAATGTTGCCATCTTATAACGTGAACCTGAGAACTATCATCCCCACAATGGTGCAACCCGATGCACCTTATTGCTGGTGATAATCCTTATAGGCAGGCAATTTCAAATTGTTAACGCAGTCTGTGTTAACAATTGCCGTTTTGCGCCTCTTCGGCTGGAAAGCTATACAAGTCTGGCCACCACATCGCGTAATGACGATTGCCATTGCGGTGCCGACCAGGCGAACACCTTCTCGAATTTCGCGGTTGACAGGCGTGAGTTGGCAGGGCGTGCCGCCTTGGTTGGATAATCGGCTGTCGTAATATCCGTGACGGTCGCCGCTGGCCCGCCAAGTCTGGCGCTTTCATCGAATATGGCGCGTGCAAAGCCGCTCCAGTTCGTGTCGCCCGTGCCCACCAGATGATAGACACCATAAGCGGAAAAGTCCGGCGTGGCCGCCAGATGATCCGCCACCCGGATAATCGCATCGGCGATATCAAGCGCACTGGTCGGGTTGCCCCATTGGTCGGAAACGACAGAGAGCGCATCGCGCGTCTCCGCAAGCTTCAGCATCGTCTTGACGAAATTCTTGCCAAAGGGGCTATAGACCCACGCCGTCCGCAAAATGATGTGCTGCGGATTGGCTTGCGCAACCAGACGCTCGCCTTCAAGCTTGGAGCTTCCATAGACGCTGCGGGGCCCGGTGGCATCTGTTTCGACATAGGGTTCGTCTGCGTCGCCCGCAAAAACATAATCCGTGGACAGATGGATGACGGGAACACCGCAGCTCTTTGCGGCTTCGGCAACCGCTTCGGCGCCAGTGGCATTCACCGCAAAGGCAAGTTTCGGCTCATCCTCGGCCAGGTCCACCGCCGTGTAGGCGGCGGCGGAGACAACAAGCTCCGGCTTGGTCGCCTCAATGGCACAGCGGACGGTTTCCGGCTTTGCCAGATCGAGTTCCGGGCGACCCAACGCAATCAATTCCAGATCGGAACGCTGAGCCGCCTTCTCAAGAAGGCTTTGGACAACCTGCCCCTCCCGCCCGGTGACGAGGATTTTCATGCCTTGACCTCTTTCGCCGACGTGCTGCCCAGACGCTCGCCCGCATAGGTGCGGCTGCGGATCGGCTCCCACCACCATGCATTATCGAGATACCATTGAATGGTTTTTTCCAATCCCGTCTCGAAGGTTTCCTGCGGCTTCCAGCCCAGTTCACGTTCGATCTTCGAAGCGTCAATCGCATAGCGGCGGTCGTGGCCGGGGCGGTCTGTCACGAAACTTATCAGATCGGCATAGCTGTTGCCGTTTGCGCGAGGCCGCTTCTTGTCGAGGATAGCGCAGATCGTTTCCACCACATTCAGATTGGTGCGCTCTGCGCGCCCGCCGATATTGTAGCTTTCGCCGAGCTTGCCTGTCGTCGCGACCAGTGCCAGGGCACGCGCATGATCCTCGACATAGAGCCAGTCTCGCACATTCACCCCTGCCCCATAAACCGGCAGCGGCTTTTCATCGAGCGCATTGAGAATGACGAGCGGAATCAGCTTCTCCGGGAAATGGAACGGTCCATAATTGTTCGAGCAATTGGTAAGCACCACCGGCAGGCCATAGGTTTCATGCCAGGCACGCACCAGATGATCGGATGCAGCTTTCGAAGCCGAATAGGGCGAGGACGGCTGATATGGCGTTTCTTCGGTAAAAATGCCGCTATCGAAAGGCAGATCGCCAAACACCTCATCCGTCGAAATATGGTGGAAACGGAAGCTCGATTTGCGCGGCTCCGGCAGTTCCCGCCAATAGGCAAGCGCCGCATTGAGCAGGCGGAAGGTTCCGACGATATTCGTCTCGATGAATGCACCCGGACCATCGATCGAACGGTCGACATGGCTTTCCGCCGCCAGATGCATGACCACATCGATTTCGTGGGCACGCAAAGCTTCCAGAACGGTTGCGTCGTCGCAAATGTCGGCGTGAAGAAAGCTGTAATTCGGATGGTTTTCGATCTGGCGAAGAGACGCCAGATTGCCCGCATAGGTCAGTTTATCGAGATTGACAACATTGATCTTGGGATCAGCAGCCAGATGGCGACAGACCGCTGAACCAATGAATCCTGCGCCGCCGGTAACGAGAATATTCATATCATTTCCTCAAGCAAAAACTTCTGCGTCAGCAAAAAGCGGAGCCTTCCGATCCTTGTCGGAAAGCTGGGCGCCTGAAGATGGAAGAGGCCAATCGATACCAATGGCGGGGTCATCAAACCGGATCGAGCGGTCGTGCTCGGGAGAATAATAATTCGTCACCTTGTAGATGACTTCGGTATTTTCCACGAGCGTCATGAAGCCATGTGCAAAACCCTTCGGCACCAGAATCTGGTTCCATTTTTGAGCCGAGACTTCCAACGCAACCCACTTCCCGAATGTTGGCGAGCTTTTGCGGATATCGACCGCAACATCGAGAATTGCACCGCGCGTAACACGCACCAGCTTGTCCTGCGCAAATGGCGGCAACTGATAATGAAGCCCGCGAACAACACCCCTGGCGGCCGAGAACGAATGATTGTCCTGAACGAAAGTCAGATCAATCCCGGCTTCAGCGAATGATTTCGCATTGTACGTCTCGGAGAAAAAGCCGCGGTCATCACCGAATTTCCGCGGGGTGATCTCCAGAAGACCATCAAACTCCAATCGCCGAACCATCATCTTTCGCTACCGATTTCCTCGACGCGGCGACGCAGATAGGCGGCATATTCGGTCTGACCAAGTTTTTCCGCCCGTTCGAGAACGGCATCTCCATCAATCCAGCCTTTTTCAAAGCCGATTTCCTCGGGACAGGCAATCTTGATGCCTTGTCGCTTCTCGATTGTGCGCACAAAAGACGACGCGTCCTGAAGACTGTCGTGCGTTCCGGTATCAAGCCAGGCATAGCCCCGCCCCAACTGCTGGACGGTCAGATCACCCCGCTGGAGATAGATATTGTTGATGGCTGTAATCTCCAGTTCGCCGCGCGCGGAAGGCTTGAGCGAAGCGGCAATATCAACGACATCATTGTCGTAAAAATACAGCCCCGTAACCGCCCAGGAGGATTTCGGCTTGATCGGCTTTTCCTCAATGGAGATTGCCTTACCGGTTGTCTTTTCAAACTCAACCACACCATAGCGCTGCGGGTCTTCAACCCGATAGGCGAAGACAGCGCCCCCCTTATCGAGACGAGCAGCACTTTCGCACAGCTGGGACAGGCCGTCGCCGAAATAGATATTGTCGCCGAGGATCATCGCGACATGATCGTTACCGATAAATTGACGACCGATGATGAAGGCTTCCGCCAGACCGTTTGGTTGCGGTTGTTCAGCGAATGAAAAGTTCATGCCGAACTCACTGCCATCTCCGAGCAACTTGCGGAAAAGCGGCAGATCGTGCGGTGTCGAGATAACCAGAACATCCCTGATCCCCGCCAGCATCAACACGCTCAACGGGTAATAGATCATCGGCTTATCATAGATCGGAAGAAGCTGCTTCGAAACGGCTATCGTCAGGGGATAAAGACGCGTACCACTGCCACCGGCCAGGATAATGCCTTTCATCTACGCTCCATTACTAACTTCATCATCATGAAGGTACGAGGTATTGAAAACGGCGCCAGTAAATCTGGTCCGCATAACAGTGACAACCTCTTGTCACTGCACCAGCGAGGTATAATTTTTCACATATTCTAGCGCCATTTTATCAGCCGTGAAATGCTCGATATATCGCGCCCGTGCATTCATTCCAAAAATTCTGGCCTGCTCCGTGTCGTGTGCAATGCTTCGTATTGCAGCCGATAGCGCTTCCGGGTTCTGCGGCGGCACCACAATTCCGGTTTGTCCGTTCAGATTGACATAACTCGTACCGGTACCGATTTCACACGAGATCATCGGCTTGCCAAACATGGAGGCCTCCACCAGCGACAGCCCAAAGGCTTCCGAACGCAGATGCGACGGAAAAACCAGCCCGGAACTCAACTCCAGAAGCGCAGTCTTGTCCGTATCCGGCAGCGCGCCGACGAAATGAACGTGCGACAGATCATGCTCATTCGCATACGCGATGAGCTGAGGTTTCATAGGCCCATCCCCGACAATGACAATATCAATATCGGAAGTGCGTGCTGCGGCCAGTAGCGTTCTTAACCCTTTATAATAGCGCAGCACGCCGACGAAGAGAAAGAAAGGGCGCGGAAACCGCTCGCGCCAGCGCACCTTGGTTGCGGCGTCGGCAGCAGGATAATCAGCCTCGTCCAAGCCAAGTGGAATGACCGTCGTTTTATCGGCGAACCGCTGCAAGACATCGCTTGTCGCAAGATAATTCGGAGAGGTGGCAACGATCCGGTCAACGCTGCCGAGAAAGCGGTTCATCAAGGGGCGGTAGAACTGAAGAAGTAGTTTCTGCTTAACGATATCCGAATGATAGGTCACGATAGTCGGCTTATCCGGGCGCACGCCGATCTGCACGATATCGCTCATGGGCCAGGGGAAATGATAATGAATGACATCAGCTTGACTGCTCAACTCCCGGAACCGGGAAAACACGTCGCGCGACAATCCTGTTGATGCAAATTCAAGGTCGAGCTTGGCCTTATATGCCATGTGCCCATCAAAATTTCGGGTGTTTTCTTCCGGCTTTGCGCTCAAGGACAATACATCCGACGCGATACCGTGCTCGGCCGCACCTTTTGCGATCGCATGAATGGTTCGTTCAATGCCGCCGAATGTATCTGGCCAATAGGTTTTGAAAAAATGCAGAACTCGCATGTTTCTCCAATACAGATGCGTCATCATCGGCACATCTGATCGTCATCATCAGCGGCGACAACCAAAAAGTCGTGATAGCCTAAAGTTCGGATACTGTTTTCTCTGCTTCATAACAGGCACAGAGAATATGGTAAAAGGTCGATGCCGGCGCGGGCTCATCGATAAGCGCGCCACCTTCCGGCCACTTGTCGTACCACAAGCCTTTGATCGGCGTTTCAAGAAATGGCCGTAGGGCGTCAAAGGCTCGCAGTGCGGATTGCAGGTAGTAAACTCGCTCTTCGCCCGTGCTCAAAGAAGCAAATAACAGAGCCGACTTTATCCATTCGGTTTGCGGCCAGAGACGGGCCAGACCATCGTGAACCGAAAAATCATCGTACAAGCTCATGATGGCAACTTTGCGTTGCTCACACACACCACGATCTACTGCAATCTGGAATAGACGCCTGGCGGCCATCATGCCATCGCCATTCTGCCGTCGGTCCGCCCATTGGCCCATCAGCCAGGACCATTCGAACTGATGTCCCGGTTCGACCACCCTCCCCTTGTCACCCGGATAAGGTTGCCAATCGTGATCGAAGAATTCACGCAACGCACCGGTCTTGCCATCGATGAATTTCGTTAAGGCAAGCTGTGCGATCTCATCGGCATATATCGACCAGAACTGCGTTTCCGGATCGACTGTCTCCCAGGCAAGCATCGCTTCGAACAAATGCATGTGCGGATTTGAACACAAGGGAAGCTTTGGCGGGTTGGCTTCCTCAAAGCCACCGAGAGGGTGGTGATAATCAGCCACGAGCGCATTCATCAAACCGAGCGCTCGCCGGCGCATTTCATCAAAACGATCCGGTATGGAAACCGCGATCTGAGCGGCCGCAAAAACGGAAAAAGCCTGATTGTAGAGATCGAAAGTGTGATCGATCATCTCGCCGTCTTGACCGGCAAGACTACCGTAGAAACCGTCTTCTCGCCGATAGACGCGATCATAATAGTCTATTCCGGCTTCAACTGTCGGCTTCCATTCGCCTTGCCAGCCCATGGCGCCAGCCTTGGCAAAACAGTAGATCTGTCTCGGATGCACGCGAGAACGACGATTATCCGCATCGGTTGCGACGCCGTCCTGTCCAATACGTTCAAAGAAACCGTTATTCGGCGCATCCACACCGGTCGACAACCAAAGGGGCAACGCGTCGTTGTGGAGCCACGACGATAGGCGCTCCACTTCCGCCTGAAGTTTACGTGTCACTTCATTCATTACACGGCTTTCATGCTGAAATAATCACACGATCAAACACGTCCGAAATCATCCTCGAAGCGCACAATATCGTCTTCGCCCAGATAAGCTCCAGTTTGAACTTCAATTAGTTCAAGCAGAATTTTACCCGGATTTGAGACACGGTGTACCGCACCTTGGGAAATATATGTCGATTCGTTCTCTGACAGGAAAAGACTCTTGTCATCAATCACAATTTCAGCCACGCCCCGGACAACCACCCAATGCTCTGAACGATGGTGATGCTTCTGTAGCGAAAGCTGTTTGCCCGGCTTGATGAACAAACGCTTTACCTGGAACCGATCGCCCGAAAGCAAATGGGTGTAGCCGCCCCAAGGGCGATAAATGGTCCGGTGCTCCTCAGCAAGCTTTGCGGTGGCGGGCTGTTTCATCAACGCCTTGACGATCGTCCCCACGCTTTGCGCTTCAGAGAGCTTGCCGACATAAAGCGCATCTTCCGAGGCCACAATCGTCAAATCATTGACACCATTGACCGCGACATGAACGCCTTCAGACAAGACCAGCGAATTATTGGTGTTGTGCAGGCTGACAGGTCCGCGAGCAACGTTGCCGGCCGGGTCCTGTTTGCTTTCCTTCCAGACAGCATCCCACGATCCGAGATCCGACCAGTGGATCGGTGACGGGACAACAGAAGCGAGCTTTGTCTTCTCGAAAATCGCATAGTCGACCGAAATATCCGGTGCCTTCTCAAATTCGGCGCTGTTCAGACGCACAAAATCGAGATCCCGCTGTGCAGTCGCAACGGATGCCTCAGCAGCCTCATATACTGCGGGTGCGTGATGCCTGCATTCATCAAGGAAGACGTCCGAACGGAACAAAAACATCCCTGAGTTCCAGTAGAAGCCGCCGGCCGCAAGCATTTCGCGCGCAACTTCTTCCTTTGGCTTTTCCACAAAGCGCTTGATCGCGCAGGCTCCGCTTTTTTCCAACTCGCCTGCTTCGATGTAACCAAAGCCGGTCGCCGGTTCCGTCGGCGTAATGCCAAAAGTCGCAAGACGCCCCATGCGAGCAGCATTGCTGGCCGTATCAACAGCCTGGAAATAGGCATCGTCCATTTCAATATTGTGATCAGATGCCACGACATGAATGAGAGTCGGCTCATCCTTGGAAGCAATCAAAGCCGCAGCCGCGATCGCCGGGGCGGTATTGCGCGCAACCGGCTCCAGGACAACGTCCGAAAGCTCGACACCGCATTCCAATGCCTGTTCCGCCACCAGAAATCGATAGTCGGCGTTCGTTATGATGATCGGCCTGGAATAACGCTTCGGGTCCGACAATCGTTTCAACGTCATCTGAAAGAGGCTGAGTTCGCCAGTCAGAGCCAGGAACTGTTTTGGACGTTGCGAGCGCGACATCGGCCACAATCTCGTACCTTTTCCGCCTGCCAAAACTACCGGTCTGATCAACATTTCACGCACTTTGCCTTCCTTTCGCGGATGAATTCAGATCGTCTCAGAGAGCTTTGCAATAAATTCGCTCAACATTCGATCCGTTTTCTCCGCGGAATCCGTTTCGATATAAATCCGCATTTCCGGCGCATTGCCTGATTGTCGGAAATGAACCGTATCGCCATTCGCAAACGCCATTCGCACGCCGTCGACAGTCGAGATTGATTCCGGCTCGGCAATCAACGGGGAGAAACTAGAACGAAATGATTGTGACGTTTCTATAGCGCGCAAAAATGGAGCAGCGCGATCCGCCGGAACTTCCTTGACCCTGTCGGCTTTCATGAAACGAGAAGGAAGTGTCGCGACCATCTCACTCAATCGCACGCCTTGGTCTTTCGCCCGCACCAGAACAGCCACAGCAGGCAAAACGGAATCACGGGTTGGCAGGCGACGCAATAGGCCAGACTGCAACGCCACATCGTCACCGAGTAGAAAACCGCCATTCGCCTCGAAGCCAACAACTGGATGCGCTGCCGCACGCGCCATTTCGGCCACGACATAGGGCGAGCCAATCCGCGTTCTGTGGATATTCTCGAACCAGCCGCTTTCCTCCAGCGCGCTCGTCGTGCTGAGCGGCGTTACGACTGTTTTCGCACCGAGATATCGAGCCGTCAGAATACCCAGTATATCGCCATTTACCTGCCTTCCCTGATCATCGATGACCAGAGGCCTATCACCGTCTCCATCTGTCGACACGACTGCATCGAGTCCATGTTCGGCGATGAATGCGCTCGCCCGAAATAAATCCGCCGGATCAAGCGCTTCTGTATCGACGGCGACGAACTTTTCCATTCTGCGGAATGGATAAACCTCCGCTCCAAGCCCTTTAAATATACGAACAAGAAGATCACGCCCAACAGCGGAATGAAGATCAATACCGATTTTCATTCCAGTCAGCGCGTCCGAACCAAAGGAATTGATGGAGCGATTCACATATTCTTCTGCCACATCGGTCAGCAGTGTCGGAGTGTTGTTGTGCTTCTTCTCGATAGGCTTGCCCAACAATTCCTCGGCAAGGCCGCGTACGGGCGCTTCATCATCCTTCAGAAATTCTCCATCAGGACGATAGAATTTAATACCATTGTAAGCTTCCGGGATATGACTTCCCGTTATCATGATGGCAGGTGCATTGCGGGCCATTGCGTAGGCAGCAAGCGCCGGTGTCGGAACGTTGCCAGCCCAGATTGCGTTCTTGCCATCTAGTTCAATTGCAGCCAGACACGAGGCAGCAACATGAGGGCTGGATTCACGCAGATCCGCGGCCACATAGACATCGTTAAATTGATAATCACGAGCGATATGCTGTAGAAAGGCAACGACGTAGGCGGCACAAATCTGATCTGTAAAGTCAACTGCCGGTCCTCGCAGACCCGATGTTCCAAAAGCAACAGCCATTTTCAAGTCACCTTGTTACCAATATTGAATTATTCCATATTACAACCGTAAGTAATTACCACACCCACTGATTAGATATTGGTAATCCTCCCCGTTTTAACGGGGCTCGTCAGTAGAATTCACACGGCCATTTTCAGTTTCTGTGCGGGTGTAATGCCGCCGATGCCCATGTTGGGCTGTTCATTGTTGTAGGTCCATAGCCACTGCGTGGCAAACTCTTGTGCCTCCTCAATGCTTTCGATGATGTGTTGGTCGAACCGTGCGGTTGTAGCGTTCGACGTAGGCGTTCTGTTGGGGCTTGCCCGGCTGGATGCAGCTCAAGGTGCCCCCCGTGTCTCCACCCATTCCATCAGCTTGCCACTGACATATTCCAGGCCGTTGTCCACCCTTATCGTCATGGGCTTACCGCACCATTCGATGATCTGGTTCAGACTTCGGATGACGCGCTCGGCAGGCAGCGAGAAATCCACCTCAATACCCAATCCATCGCGATTGAAGTCGTCCATTACGTTCAGCAGCCGAAACTGCCTTCCATCCTCAAGGCGATCCGCCATGAAGTCCATGGACCAGACCATATTCGGCACTTCAAGGACGGCGAGCGCCTCTGGCTTGTCTCGTTTCAATCGCTTGCGTGGCTTGATCCTCAGGTTCAATGCCAGTGACCTTGCCCGGTTGAAATAATCCATTTTGAAGTAAGCTCTGGCCCATTGTGAGGTCCACCCCGAATTTGGACCACAGAGAACTGGAATTTTCCGGGTTTAAGGCTCAAAGCGGCGGGGATGCCATCTTCGGCCTGGCGCAGGATGGCAAGGATTTGCGGTTGGCTGAATCTGCTCATCTTCATCAAAATCTCCTCGTTCATAAAGCCCGAGAAAATTCTACTTTTGAAGCCATTATCTGACGGGGGGATTACCCTGTAAAATAGCACGCTCAAAGACTTCTGTAAGTCCTTCTGCACACTTCTTCCAATCGAATCTAGATATGTTTTCTTTTGCTTTTCCACAAAGATAAGAGTGCAAATCATCGTCAACCATGATGTTTAACAGAGCATGCCTGATAGATTCCACATTGTCGGGATCAACGATTAGACCAGCCGCTCCTACCACCTCCGGCATTGACGAGCGGTTGGAAGTTATTACCGGCACGCCAAAGCTATTGGCTTCAATTATTGGCAAACCAAAACCTTCAAATTTAGAGGGCATAGCAACAAACCGCGCATGTTTATACAGTTCACCCAATTCTTTGTCAGTGACATATCCCCGAAGCTGCACACAATCTGACAGGTGTAAACGCGAAATCTCTTTTTTGAGATCCGGCATACGCCATCCTTGTCCACCTGCAATTATGAGCACATTCTGGAGCCTTAATTCTTCAGGCAACAATGCATACGCTGCCAATAAATTCAAAAGATTCTTCCTCGGTTCCAATGTACCTACGAACAATCCATAGCGTGTACTGGGCAAAGCACTTGGGCCTTGAGTAGAATCAGCATCGGCCAGCGTATTGGTCCACCCAGGATAAACCTGGTCAACTTTATAAGCCATATCTGGAAAGAATTTGATAATATCGTTACGGGTCGATTCAGAGACGGAAACTATCCTTGTTGCACTTCGAACAGCTGGCAGCATAAGAGCCTTCTCTGCATAATAATTTCTTGCCCTCATTGTATCAGATGCCACAAGCCAAACCAGATCATGTATTGTTAATACTGTTGGCATTGCCGTAAAATAACGAAGCGGCAGCCTATGAGCAGGCCCCCAAAAAACATCTACTCTATCATTTCCTGCAAGTCGCCCAACCTTAGACAACCCCCAAATAATACGTGAAATAGAATTATTTGATCCAGACACATGTACATGCGCACCGGCCGGTAATATTTCATAAGAGTGCGGCTGACTCGGAAAGTAAAGATGTAACCTATGCCCCATCTCTATAAGAGATTTGCACGATTCTAGAATATAACGCCCTATTCCGGTGGGGCGTACAATCAGATTTCTGCCATCCACACCGATATTAAGCACGCTTAGATATCCGAGAATTCATTATTTCGACCTCAAAGATCGATCTAGTCATTGTCAAACATTAAGAACGATAGTAATTTATACAATTCAATATCCCTTCATCAAAATTTACTGCAGGCTCCCAATCAAGAATTGCACGAATTTTACTTAAGTCAGCCACCAATTCCATATTCTCCCCCTTTCGGTATGGAAGGCTACCAAAATCGGGTTTTCCCCGCCCTATCATGGATCTGATAGTTTCAATAACTTCTCGGATTGATCTTCCCGGAGACCCAGAGCCTAAATTCAATATTTCGCCATTTGTTTGATCGCGATACAAACAGCGCTCTACTGCCATGACAACATCTGTGATATAACAAAAATCTCGTATTTGCGCACCTTCTGAGGTCGGAAACTCTCGTCCAGCCAGACAGGCAGTAATAATCTGCGGGATAAAGCGTTGTATGTTCTGACCAGGACCGTACGCCAAAAATAACCGCAATGATACGGACGGAAACGCCTCGCTTCGCCACAACATCTGTAGAAAGTGATCGGCAGCCGTCTTTGCGAACGAGTATGGTGAAAATGATTGTTCTCGTGCAGCTTCAATTTGCGGCGCATTTAACGCCCCATATTGATCGCTGCTGCCGAATTGAACCCAACGTTTAATTGAGGACCGATCAAGTAGACCAAGCAAATTAAAAACGCCAATTAAATGCTGCTCAATTACTTCGACCCCGCCATTGCTGAACAGCCTATGATCCACGGCTCCGCCACAGTTTACAACGAAATCAAACTTTGCATCATTCCGATCATGGGACGCACCAAAGACGCTTTTGAGACTCCCCACATTGGTTACATCCGCAACAAGATAACGTACGTTTGGCAATAGGGCATCGGGAGATCGTCGAGAGAGAGAGAAAACCTCAAACCCTCTCTCTGCGAAATGCTGACACAGGTTCTTCCCAATAAATCCCGTACCCCCAATCACCAAAATCTTAGGCATACCATGGCGCCTTGTCACCAGCTTTAGCTAGAGCATCCAGAGCTTCGACATCCCTTTTGGTGTCCATGCATTGCCAAAAACCATCGTGCCGATAAGCCATAAGCTGACCAGCTCGCGCGACGTTTTCCAGCGGATCTTTTTCGAGAATTGTTTCATCACCATCGATAAAATCAAGAAACTCTGGATTCATGACAAAATAGCCACCATTTATCCAACCTTGGGTTGCTTGCGGCTTCTCCATAAACTCAGTAACAAGCCCATCTTCAATCTGCAGCTCACCAAAACGCGCGCTTGGTCGAACCGCCGTTACAGTTACCATCTTACCATGAGATTTGTGAAACTCGATCAGTTTACTTATGTCTACGTTTGCAACACCGTCACCATAAGTAAGCAAAAACGGCTCGCTACCAATAAAATCTTTCAGCCGTTTAACACGCCCACCGGTCATAGAATTTTCGCCAGTATCAACCAATGTTACATTCCAGTTAAGGCGCGTATCCGAATGAATATTAACGGAACCAGTTTGAAGGTTTACCGTAAAATCCGAATTCAGCGTGCCATAATGCATAAAGTATTCCTTGATTACAGGTGCAAGGTAACCAAGCGCGACAATAAAATCTGTCTTTTGATGCCGTGAATAAATATTCATGATGTGCCACAATATTGGCTTACCCCCAATGGGCACCATCGGTTTGGGGATTACATTTGTGAACTCAGACATCCTGGTGCCAAATCCACCGGCCAAAATAATGGTCTTCATCTAGGATTCCTTTAGAACTCGAAAGCTGCTAAGCTTTTCCGGTCTTCTTCGTTGTCATCGTGCGGGATGTCCGCGATATTTACAACCAAATTTGGGCCTTTCGCCAGCCCGCTAAATGCCATCCAAAACCCCGGAGGCACCGAAATTCTCCGATGTGCTCCTTCACCCGAAATTATCTCCAAACGGTCATCGGAATTCTCGCCAATGAACACAAACTTAACTGTGCCTACGGGAACGATAAGGTTTGATGACATGCGATTATGTCGCTTCCAGCCTTTCACATAACCACAGTCTATAAAGCTGAAGTAGAGTTCACCAAACTCAGGTGATAAACTATCAGAACCCACCATACCTTTCAGCACATCTCCGCCCTGCAAAGGTATTCGTCGAAGGTCAAATACACTTATATCAGAAGTCATTGCGCCCATCGCACACCCCTTCCTGCGGCTATTTCTGTATATTCAGAAATTTGACGGTCAGTGAATTCCCGCATGTTATCGGATTTATTCTTATAAAACTCCAGATACCATGCGATCGTCATTCGCACTGTCTGTTGATAATCCATAGATGCACGCCAGTTCAAATGATAAAGGGCTTTGTCACAGTTCAGTTTCAGGAGGTGCGATTCATAAACAGACGCTATTTCACCGGCGGACACATCTTCCCACTCTGCTCCCTCCCAATGACGAGCCATGTCGGCAACAACTTGACAAACTGTATAGTTTTCATCAAGATTTGGACCAAAGTTAAATGCCTCTCCATGCAACTCTGCTCCATTCTTCAATGCTGCAGCGAGTGCAAGATAACCACTCAGCGGTTCCAAGACATGCTGCCAAGGACGAGTGGCGTTGGGTCGCCGCAATTTTACCGTATCCCCTATAGACCATGAACGTACGCAATCAGGGATAATGCGGTCAGCGGCCCAATCTCCACCACCAATTACGTTCCCGGCTCTGCCAACTCCAATCTTGACCGATCCATCCATTGGGAAGAACGAACGGACATACGATTTAATAGCAAGCTCCGCGGCCCCCTTCGAAGCGCTATAAGGGTCCGGCCCGCCCAAGGCATCATTCTCTCGATAACCCCAAACCCATTCTACATTGTCGTAGGCCTTGTCGCTTGTTATAAAAACAGCAACACATTTTTTATCTACGTGCCGTAGCGCCTCGAGCATGCTGACTGTTCCCATCACATTTGACTGCCAGGTCAGAATGGGATCAGCGTAAGACAGCTTAACTATAGGCTGAGCGGCCAAGTGAAAAATGAAATCGGGCTGAAACTCTCTAAGTGCGTCAACGACTGCTGCCTGATCACAGACATTTCCACGCAAATCAATTAGAGAATTCCCTTTCACCAAAGAATTAAACATAGATGGAGTGGTAGGCACCTCCAAGGAGAACCCACACACGTCCGCTCCAAGTTGGATCAACCATTGCGTCAGCCAGCTGCCTTTGAAACCACAATGGCCCGTCACCAGAACTTTCGCACCCTCAAATACTTTGAGATGATCATTCATAATAAATCTCACTTCCACCCGAACTCAAGACACCAGCCTGCGCACCCAACTCTTTATGCCAGCAGGCACAGCCTTGCGCAACGCATCTTCTAAGCTAAACTCATGGTTATTTGATATTTCCGCAAGCATTATATTGGCGCTACCGCCCTTCTCCTTAGCATAAGAAGCGTATATCGAATCGGCGTCGTGCCATGTACATGCAAAATGATGGCAAATAGACGTATTTTCTGTGAGTGCATTGAGCTTAAACGGACGCTTCTTATCACCGGTAGGTATCAAAGGCGAAAAATAATCTTGCGGATAGATCTTCACACCCGCAACAACAACCGGACCATCGAGATTCGGGGTTGTTCCCATTCCATCAATGTTATGCCCGTTGTTGGCAAAATAGAGCGCAGCTAATTGCGGCGCCCACAAATATAGCGCCTTCTTGCGCCAAACCTTTAAATGGCCGAGACCTTCATAAGTCTCACACATAAAGGTCGCCAACGCACTATTTGGCTTCGACGCCATTGAGTGCGCAGTATACCAACCGCCCGACTTTTCGTCTATACCGATAAACGCATCAAAGGATTCTGCAGCTTCCAGTTCTTCGATCAGTTGATTAAAAATTCGACCATTCACAACTTCGATATCTGCATCAAAGTACACTCCTCCGTACTCTTTCAGCACCCACCATCTGAAGTAATCTGTTAGAAACGCATGATCCTTCGCTTCATACAGCGCCCGAGTATACGCGTTTTGGTCGACTGGCAGATTGGACGCATTCCAATGACATATTTCAAAGTCCGGGAGCTGAGATTTCCACGTTTCTAAATAGGCACCGAACATATCAGGCTTGCCATCAAAGCCAAAATAGATGCGATGCAGTTTTTTCAAGCTCATCGTCCCAACAATCCCTTCAGTTTACGTCGCGCATACCTTTTCAGACGAGACATAAAATCCCTAAGTTTAACTCCAAAAGGCTGACGCTGACCCGCAAATTTTACATACTCGTGAAAGAGAAGCGGTTTATCTCTAATTAAACGCCCCTCATAATGCATTTCGGATACATTGGCATTACCGAATAAGTGGTAGACACAGGTATTCTCGGTGTATTTAAGAGCACGCCCTGAAATTCCAAATTTCGGAGAAAACCACTCCTGCGGATATACCTTTACTCGCGCTTCCACCTCTGGCTCTGTGATATATTTGAACATCCCCTCATAGAGCTCACGACCTTGATCTCTAAAGTAAAGACTAATTAGCTGCGGGCCAATCAAACTCCGCTCTTCCCTCCAATGCCACAAAGGACCACTAAGGGAGGTTTCATAAAGCTGGACCATAAAGTCGACTAGCGCTGACCCCTTTTTTGCCGCCACTGTCTGCGCTGTTGGAAAACCATTGCTGAACTCTTCCACACCTAAAAACGCGTCAAACTGTGTCGACTCTCGAAGCTCACTCATCAATCGTCTCAAAACAGGGCCGGACAAAACCTCACAATCGGCATCCAGATATAATCCGCCGTACTCTTGCAGCTTCTTCCACCGAAAATATTCACTTAGAAAAACCGGTTGGCGAGCTCGGACAGCACGCCGGACCCATTCGTTCGCCTCCAAATCTAAGTTAGAGGCGTTCCATTGCATGATCTTGTATTCTGGAAGCTCTCTCTCCCATGTTTGCAAATAATGCTCAAATTTATCATTAAACGGCGGATAATCAGTAAAGTATATACGGTGTATTATCTTTGGGCACACCTCATCAGAACCATCTCTTATTGAAACCTTCTCCTGCAACGACGACGACATCGAAACAACTCTCACTTAGATGAAGTTAAACGTTTGATAGATGCAAGCATAGATATGAACCTCCAGCGCCTGGACGCAAGAATATCGTTCAAGCGATCTTCGAGAATTTTCTTTTCGGCATTTAACCTTGTATACGCTATCTTTTGATCTGCAAATGCTTTCTCATGTTCGATAAATTTCTCCTCCACAGCAGAGTTCAATCGCGCTATCTCCGCATCCTTTTGCTGAGATGCCCCTTCAAGGCTTCGAAACCCCTCTTCCAGCCAAGCTAGATGCCGACGCAATTCCCTCGTCGCCTCTTCATAACGTTTAGAAACGAGCTGTAATGTAAGCCTGGGAACCGAGCCAATCTCATTTTTCTGCGCCACTCGATCAGCCTCTATAATTTGCTCATAGAGATTGGAAAAACTCCAGCTATTCGGCGCCTGCCCAAAAAGTCTTTGGAAAACCTCATTGTAAGGCGACGGCAAACCATCAGGATTAAACCAACTCGGACGAGTTGGGATTGGGAACTCGATATTTCTACCAAAAACTTCATGGCAAAAAATCAAGAAGGAGAGAAAGAGATCGTGCGGCCACGAACAATCCGCACGAATTGATGAAATCGCACCATAGTCAATTAGACGAATAGCCCCGTCATCACACACCAGAGTGTTCCACACCCTCACATCACTATGGTATAGCCCTAATTGCTCCAACTGAGACAAATATTTCAATACACTTTTTACTACGTGAGGCGCATCGTAGTATCTGTCGTTAGTGATGAAATCATCTAGTGTAAATCCACTATAATTCTCTCTTACAAGCCAAGCTTCTTCATCGTCACAACCGTGAGCGTATAGTTTAGGCTTATAATCTAGCTCAATATCAGATTCTAGAAAAGCAACTTCATTTCGCCATTCCTTCTTTTCCAATTGAGAAGCAACATCGTTCGATAACTTATACTGCTTCCCCATCATATCATCGGAAAAATAGAACCGACGACGCCCCTCTCTTGAATTTGGAACTAATGCATTAGAGACTGTTGTCCACTTTTGAAAATGGAATGCCGTGTCGGCTGCATAAAAAACTTTTGAGCTCGCAAAATACAAAGGGCGTTTAAACTGAGATAAGTGTGTCTCATGTCGGGCCAACAAATGAACATACGAAAATCCGGCAAGGAGATCTTCTACATCGTCCGGTTGTGCGTCAGCCCAGTGAACCGGTTCTACATTCGTAGCAAATTCAAAAATACAGCATTCGCATTTCTGCGCGAGCAAATTTAAGCAGTCGACAACAAACATCACGCCTTTGGCTTCCACCATGTGGTGAAATACGCTTAAGCCGAGAACAAGGTCATACTCGCCCACTTCCAGAGATTCTATAACCTCCTCAACGCGGCCGCATTTAAAGGTAATACGATTATCGCTACGCTCATTCGCTATCGCACGACAGACGGCAATATTCTCTGCCAAGTAGTCAATCCCACAGACCTCTGCACCTGCCTCCGAAAGTGCATGGCTGAAATAGCCTTGAGCACAGCCCAAGTCCAACACTCGCAGCGGACGCCCCAGCAAGCTGCTAATTTTGTTATACACAACCAGAAGACGTTCCAGTCTATCATTACACCCCCTCGAGCACGAAGTGGACAAAGCGGGACGTCCCCAAATTGGCTGATAAACCTCGGGCAACTTGGAAACCAAAAGCTCAAGTTCATTTGTCATGCGTTATCGGACCCAGCGCTTCAAAGTTTGCCTGCAAATCAAAGATACCCCAGAACGGCATGGGCCTATCAACGGTTATCAAAACTGAATCATAGCGCCTATCTAACGGTATAAGATTCTCCTGCGGTCCACTAGAAACTCCGAACGACAGCAAATAGTGGCCTCCATTCAAGTTTATCGGCATGCTGAACTTAAATACCTTTAACTCATCTTTTCTGGCCGATACAGTCATTCCCTTCCCCGACAGGAAGGAGTTGGTTCCGTAGATGAAAAGGCCATCGTGACTTTTAAGAAGCACCCCCGGAGTCACATCGGGGTAGTCGTCATCAAAGAGGACCGAAAACGAGAAATCAACCATTGAGCCACTTTCAATTGAAGGCGGGTAGGATTGATTTTCACTTTTGACGTTGTAATCGAGAATGCGAGCGCCACCTTGCCCCCAGCGATGTTCCTCTTTTCTATAATTCGGTCGAGTGCAGAAGACATCCTCCGATTTACTCAAAGATAAGCCGGCTTCCAAATCAGATCGCGCCTCTATGGTAGGGACCTTCTTTTTCCCAAAAAGACTATCATAGTACAAATTGCAGGCTTGCCGCGTATCGCCGTCGAATTGAACCTTCCCCTTCTCAATAAAAACGGCTCTATCGCAGTGTTTCACTACATCCCCCATTGAATGCGTGACAAAAAGAAGAGAGGTTCCCTGCTTCCTAAAGGAAGAGATTCGATCAAAACACTTGGCTTGAAAGAAAGCATCCCCTACCGATAAAACTTCATCTACGATAAGAACATCTGGACGAATAGCCGTTGCAAGAGAAAATGCCAGACGGGCATGCATTCCTGAAGAATATACACGAATGGGCTTATCAAAGAAATCTCCTAATTCAGAGAAACTCTGGATGTCAGGAATTAGCGCATGCAATTTTTCCTTAGAAATCCCCATAAGACCACCGGCCTGATAGATGTTCTGGCGACCAGTAAATTCAGGATTGAAACCGAGGCCTAGCTCTAAAATTGCACTTACGCTACCCTTGATTTGGACAGCTCCTTCAGTAGGACGCACCGTACCTGTAATCACCTTTAGCAAAGTGCTCTTTCCAGCACCGTTTTGCCCGACAAGAGCGAGCGCCTCTCCAGCATTCAAGCGAAAGTTTATATCTTTTATAGCCCAATATTCTTCATTGGGTCTTATCGACATTCCAAACCAATTTGCAAAACGATCAATGTTCGACTTGTAAACTGGGTAGCATTTTCCCAAATTTTCAACTGTGATAACCGGATCATTCATAATGCATCCACCAGTTCCGAATTGGCACGCTTGAATACTAGAAGCGCCACAGACAACAATGCCAGAGACACGGCAGCGGGATAGACCAACGTTTCAACACTCGGCCATCGATTGAAGAGCAATGCATCTTGATATAACCGAACCACCGAGGTCATGGGATTTAGTTCAACAATCCATCGAAATTTTTCTGGCACAGTTTCGATCGTATAAACGATCGGTGTAAGCCAGAACCAAATCTGTAGAATCACGGCTACAGCTTGACCTATATCTCGAACAAAGACATTGAATACACCCAATAATAACCCCAAGCCAAAAGCAAACATTGAGACCAAAAGGATTCCGATAGGAATCGCCAACCAAGTCACCTGCGGGATACGCCCAAAAAATAAGAACACGATGACAGCAGCCAGCAGCAAAAGCACATGGTTAACGAGCGCACCACCCCAAACTATTATTGGAAGGCATACACGGGGGAAAACAATCTTTTTCAAAACACCAGCATACTCGATAAATACCGTCAAACAACGTGTAAATATCTCAATAAAAAGATTCCATCCCGCAAGACCAGCAATCAAATAAATAGAGTAAGCCGCCTTATCATCAATGCCATGCAGCTTAGCGCTTAATATTTCACTGAGAACTACTGCATATATTGTGGATTGGGCCAACGGATGCAATATGGACCAAAACAAACCCAGCTTCGAACGCGCAAAGCGCCCCTTTAGTTCAGCTAGGATGGATGCGTATATAAAATGCCTGTAATTCCATATGGACATTACCATACTGATCGTACTTCCTTTGAAAAGGGCTATCCTTGGCGGCCTATATATGAGAACGAATAACGCGTCAAAAATCCTGATCCTTACGAAGTTCCACAGACAAGGTCTCAGTTCCTTGATTGGCCATAAAAACATCGCCGCCCTGATAGCTAAGTTCAGATCGCTGATCCACAATAACAGCCTTATCCTGATTTTTTCCAAGCGAATTAATCTTACAATGTGGCGACAAGACGAACAATCATTTAGAGGTGGTTTCTCTATTCGGCGAGCTAGATATTTTGTCCCTGGCCTGCTGCCTGTTTTTCGAATACCGAGCTAAGCTAATCCCACCTTGTTTTCAAATTCCATCGGGCTGAGATAGCCCAGTGTCGAATGCCAACGCTTCGGGTTTTAGAAGCACTCAATGTAATCGAACACACCCACCTTTGCATCATTTCTCGTCCTGTAGACCTATCGTGCGTCTGAATAGCCCCGAGTTTCGTGGACGCCCTCGGGTTACATTTCCTGCTGCCGTTCGAACTCGACGGGTGACAGCATCCCGTTCCTGACGTGCTTGCGCTTGGGGTTGTAGAACATCTCGATGTAGTCG
>NZ_LQBD01000025.1:0-7186 GCF_046630315.1 Brucella anthropi
GCAATAAAAGATTGACACTTGTGTATAAAAATGCGATTTGCGCAAAATAATTTTGTAATTCTAGTTGGATTTTGTGATTCCTCTATGAGTTTTCTGATGCACGGTGAAGCCTGTTAGAGGGCGGCGATCATCGGACGTTTGGTGCGGGTGTATTTGGAATGACGAAAGGTGACCGTTTGGTGCAGTGCGAATTGATCTCGGCGTCGAAACAGTCCGGCAAGAATGCGGTGGGAAACGAAAAAGGCGATCGAATGACTGCGAAAGGCAAGATTCGCGCGCAATCATTTCATCTGCGTAAATTCAGTGGGTATCTGCAGCGCGGGGTGTCGGGTGTCGCCTTATCGGTAACAGTATTTTCTACCAGCTGTCTTTTCATGTCTGCCTTAGGGATGTCCACCGCATACGCACTCGATCTGACGGGAAACCCAGGGGGGCAAAGTGCACGAGGCAGCGGTTATGGCGGTGTCGGTAACGGCGGTGGCGGTTTCTCAGGGGGCGGGAGTAAAACAGCGCCGAACACTGCGCCTGTGGATGGACATGGAGCAAATGGGGCTGCCAGCGGAAATGGTGCCGGTGGGGGGGCTGGTGGTGGCGTGGGGGCGACGACGGTTGGTGCGGGGCAGGTCGTAATAAGAGGATATGATGGTACTGCCGGCAGTAATGCCGGCACTGGCGGCGGCGGTGGTGGGGCAGGTGTGTTTTTGAACGCCAGTCCTTCGTACCTCGCTACCGGATCAACGATCACAGGCGGAAATGGAGGGGGCGGTGGTAATGTGTATCATGGAGACGATGCTTCAGGTGGCGGCGGTGGAGCTGGTGCAATTGTCAAGGCGGGAACACTGACCGCTGCGGCTGGAGCGACAATTACGGGGGGGAATGGCGGTAATGGTGGTTATGTGTGGCAATCCTGGCTTGGCGGCGGCGGCAGTGGCGGCGATGGCGTTGTCGTGGATCAAGGAGCCGTCTTTACCAATTATGGTGTAGTGTCGGGGGGCAATGGTGGGGACATCGTAAGCAACGGTGGAGCTTCGCCTGTCCGTCTTGCGCATCCTGGCTCTGGCGGCGATGGTATCCGTATGGGCACAGGCGCCCATGTAATCAATGCTGGAACGATCTCTCCCGGTCAATTGGGCCGTGGAGTTGGTACTACTGACGTCAATGCAGCCAATGCCGTCGATATTGTCGGCAATAATAACACTTTTGAAATCTGGAACAGCTCCGTCATCAAGGGGAATGTTGTCGTTAAGAGCGGGACTGTGGGAAATACACTCGCGTTAGGCGGGGCTGCTAACGGTACATTTGACGTCTCTGCGATAGGCAACCAGTACAAGGGGTTCCAAGGCTATAGCAAGACGGATGTGAGTGTCTGGACCTTTTGACGGGAACGACCAGTCAGACAACGTCATGGACGATCGCGGGTGGCGAGCTGGCGGTTTCGAGCGATAGCAGTCTTGGCGCCGCAGCGGGCACGTTGACGTTCAACGGCGGCATGCTGCAGATTCTCGACACTGCCATGACGTCAACAAGCCGTGCGATCCAAATCGGAGATGTCGGCGGCGGTTTTGATATTGCCGACAAGGATAATATTTTCACCCTTTCCCAAAGCATTTCCGGCACTGGAACCTTCACAAAAAGCGGGGCTGGAGTATTGGTTTTAAGTGGGAATAGTGGCGGCTTCACGGGTTTGACATCTGTGAGCGCCGGACAGTTGCGCCTTGATAGCGGAGCGACACTTGGAGGAAATGTTTCGGTAGCGTCCGGTACTGCTTTTGGCGGTGGGGGAACTGTCGGGGGAGTGGCCACGGTGAGCAGCGGGGCGGTCTTGTTCGCCCAATCAGGCGCGCCATTGGAGTTTGATGGCGGACTCTCATTTCAGACGGGCAGTACGCTTGAGGTTACGTTAAACGAAGAACCATCCACCAAGCCCGTGATCACTGTAAAAGGTGATCTCGCGCTCAACGGTACTCTGAATATAACGGATCAGAGCACGACTGGGGATGCGGGCGTATACCGAATTATTGACTACACTGGCGCCCTGACGGTCAACTCTATGAAAATTGGCAATGTGCCGGGCATTGATCCGAACAATTACTCTCTGCAGGTGGTGCAGAATCCTGGAGGTCTGGGAGGAAACGTCAATGTCGAAAAAAATGACGGGATGGCGTTCTACTATTGGGATGGTGGGGATTCGTCAAAATATGGCAACGGTCAGATCGATGGCGGAAACGGCACTTGGGACGCCTCCACGACTGCCTGGACCAATATCGATGGTGTCAAAAATGCCTCCTGGACGGATCATGGTTTTGCCGTCTTTATGGGAACTGGCGGGGTGGTCACGCTGGCGAATGGATACACGCCGGAAGTTGACGGGATGCAGTTTGCTGCCGACAAGTATCGTATCGAAGGTGGGGCGATCGACCTCGCCAATGAAGATATCCCGGTTATCAATGTCGGCGATCGATCCGCTGGGGGTGCCTCGTATACGGCAACAATTGCCGCCACGCTTACTGACAAGGCTGGCGATGAAAATGGATTTGAGAAGATCGGCTATGGTACTCTCGTTCTGGCGGGCGATAACACCTATAAGGGTACGACCACTGTAGCCGAAGGCACGCTTCAGTTGGGTGAGGGCGGCACAACGGGCAGTATTCGCCCAGACAGCGAGATCGTACTTACCAACACCCGCTACGACCGGGGGCGGCTGGTTATCAATCATAGTGACACCTTTACGCTAGGCAATGAAATCACTGGCGTAGGGCAGGTGTTCCAAAGCGGCGCGGGCACCACCATTTTTTCCGGCAATAACAGTTTCTCTGGTGGCCTTATCGTTGAGAAGGGTGTGGCTCAGGCCGGCATCGCCACCAACGCATTCGGCACTGGTTATCTGAGCATCGATAGCGGTGCTGTCGCGGATCTGAACGGCTTTGATACGACCGTCAATGGCCTCTTGTCGTCAAATCCGAAGGAAGGCTCTTTTGACGGCGAGATCAGGCTCGGTTCTGGCAGATTGACGGTGAACCAGGGATTCGAAAGCGAGTTTTCCGGTGCGATCTCGGGTTCCGGTGGAATGACCCTCAGCAAAGATAGCACTGCTCCGCTTACACTTTCCGGTGTGAACACGTATTCCGGAGCAACAATTGTCGAAGGTGGAACGCTCATTCAGGGTGCAAGTGGTGGTTTCAGCGGAGCGTCTGCTTTTACTGTTAACGAGGGCACGAACCTGAGATTGGGTGGCTTCAACACCAACATGTCTTCGCTGACGAATAGCGGAACCGTTGATTTTGGTGGCAAGGGCGGCGCCACACTGACGATTGCAGGCGATTACGTCGGAAATAATGGTACTATCGCAATTACATCAAATCTGAATGATGATAGTTCGAAGACGGATAAGTTGTTGATTGAAGGGAATACTTCCGGTTCGACGACTCTTGACGTAACCAACCGAACCGGCCTTGGTGCCGCTACGACGAACGGCATTGAAATCATCGACGTGAAGGGGAGCTCCAACGGCGATTTCGTTTTAAAGAGCGATTACCAAACCCCGGACGGCAAAAACGCCATTATGACATCGTCGGCGTATGCTTATACATTGCAGAAAAACAGCAAAGCTGATCCTAATGATGGAAACTGGTATTTGGTCAGTCAGTATACTGGGCCGAATCCCGTTGATCCGGGCAATCCGACCGACCCCACCAATCCTCCTGGTCTCTATAGCGCGGCAGCGCCAATCTATGAAGCTTATAAAAGCTCCATGCAGACGCTCAATAGACTGCCTACTTTGCAGCAACGTGTTGGAGACCGCTATTTCGACGATGTTTCTGCTATTGTCCGGCTGGCGGGTGAAGGTGGAGAGCCGGCAACGATCGCCAATTGGGGGCGGGTTGAGGGTGCGCACGACCGGCTCCGGGCCGACACTACGGCAGGGCGCGTCAACCAGAATATCAATACCTATCAGCTTCAAACTGGTATTGATGGTGAGTTTTACGAAGATGCAAATGGTCGACTTATTGGTGGTTTGACCGGGCAATATGGACAGGCCAGTTCGAACATCACTGATTTTTACGGTGGTACGATCAATACGCAGGGATGGGGATTCGGCGGCACACTGACCTGGTATGACAATGACGGTTTTTATGCCGACGGTCAGGTCCAGATCAGTTCCTATACGACTGATCTTTATTCGAAAAATCTTAATAAGCAGCTTGCCGAAGGCAATAAGGGTACTGGTTATGCCGCCAGTATCGAAGTGGGGCAACGTTACATACTTGATGACAACTGGTCGGTAACGCCCCAGGCTCAATTGGTTTGGTCTTCTGTCATTTTTGATACGTTCAAGGATATCTACGGAGCGAGAATTTCCGACCAGGGTGGCGAAAGCCTGTTGGGCAGGTTCGGCTTTATGGCCAAATACAGCGATAGCTGGCTGGGTAGCGACGGATTGCCGGTGGACGCCAATATGTATAGCACGGCCAATTTCTATCAGGAGTTCCTTGGCGGAACCCGGATCGACTATGGTGGCACCGTTTTCGACAATGCGTCGGATGATCTTTGGGCTGGGATCGGTGTTGGCGGCTCTTATAGATGGGCAAACAAGAAATATACCCTCTACGGTGAAGGGTCTGTAAACAGCTCGATTAACCACATAGCTGAAAGCTATTATTTTAAAGCAACGATCGGTTTCCAGGTAAAATTGTAAATTCTCGGTCTGTATAAATCGTTCAGGAAACTGAAAGGACCTATATTAACATGAGTAAGTTTCGTTATTATTCATTTTTACTCATCGCTATTGCGTTGGCAACGTTGTTTGTCGGATACAAGTTTTTCGACGAGATATTCGATATCGTAAGCCACAACGTCTATATTAACAGCATCATCGTAACGATATTTGCGACAGCGACTATCATCGTTTTGCTTGATGCTTTTAACACCATCCGCAAGGACTATCTCTGGAGGCGTTACGGTCCAGACGAAAAGCACGCGCGGGCGATATTTGGACGACGATTTGCAGGTATTCCTTTTCATTCAGGCGCGATACAGAACGAGCTGATCCAGAAGTGGAAAGAAGCGATCGGCTGGAAGAGTACAGCGCTTGATTTTATTTCAGGCTCATTGATTGGCCTTGGTCTTCTCGGAACGTTCATCGGTCTGATGCACACCATGGGCTCGGTTTTTGATGTTCTTTCATCTCAGGCATCTGGCAAAGATCTCGTTACGGGGCTGAGCGTTCCTTTGTCCGGCATGGCCACAGCCTTTTCGGCATCGTTGATGGGCTTAACCAGCTCGCTTACCCTTGGTCTTCAAGCAATATTGGTCAGCAAAACGAATACCGAGTTTTTTGCTCAGGTCGACGACTGGATAATTGCCCAAAAGGATGAAGAGGAGCCGACGGTGGTCGGTGTGCCGGCAGGTCGCGGCGGCGGTGTGAAATATCTGAAGGCTATGAGCGGCAAAGTTTCCGAATTGCAGGATGCGGTTCAGAATCTTCAGAAAACCAATGCAGCTCTCATCAATTACATGATGAAAAGCAGGGAGCAATTTGCCAATGAAATCAGTGGTGCGCGCTCTACTTTTGATGAAATACTCAAAGCCAATGAAGAGATACTTCGGGCTAATGCACGTCTATGCGATTTGAGCGATCTGGGAAACAAGCACGCGGCGGAGCTCAACCAATCATTGGCTTCCAATACGGCTCGTGTCGAAAGGATGCGGGTAGGGCTCGATTCCGTGATGGATAGTAGCGTGTCCCGTGCGGCCGAGCTGAACAATCATGTCCATTCGCTAAACGAGAATATTGCGGTCCTAAGTGGCAGTGTGGGTGCAGACAGGCAATCGCTCGACCGGATGGCCGAGTTACAGAAACTGTCACATGATGCCAGTTTTGCGTGCCTGCATGAGATCGTCGCGATGCGTACCGCTATCGAGTCGGCACTCCATATTCGTTTGGGCGCTCAGTCGGGAGGTACGCATGACTAAATCTCTGGCCTATATGGTCTCTGTATCGATCATTTGTTTGGCTTCCTCCGCGTCAGCAACGACGTTGAAAGAAGCCATTCAGGATGGTCTGAAGTATAATACTTCTGGAAAAATTGCTGACGAACAAAGCAATGCCGCCAAGTACAAGGTCGATCAGGCCTATGCATCCTACTGGCCGCAGGTGAATTTGATAGGCAAAACAAAAACGAATGACAGAGGATATGGCGCGTCGTATCAGCCCGATGATGACGAAGCTGGAATGCTGACCTTTGCATTTCAATATACACTGATCGACTTGACGCGCGATCGCCAGATCGCTGCTGCACAGAACGCCTATAACGCAGCCAAGTGGAATTTTAAAATACAGCAGGAAAAGCTGACTTTTGAAATCATCAAGGCCTATCTTGATGTCTGGCGGAAGAAAAAGACGAAGCTCATAACGGACGATTACGTTCGCTCGGTAGAAAAGCTTGCGAAAAAAGTTCAGGCAAGAGTCGATGGCGGACTGTCGGAAGCGTCCGATTCCGTGAGGGCTATGGCTGCTCTGGATGAGGCCCGAACCCGCAAGGAAGATGCCGACAAGTCGCTGGAGGATGCCAAACTTTCCTTTTATTCGCTGATAGGCGAAACCGTTGATATCAAAGATAATTTTGATGAAAACAAGAAGCCCAACATACCAAAGTTTCCGGCGACACCTGATCTTTATGAGAACAGTTTTGTTATAAAAATGCTTTCCGAAAAGGTGAAGCAGAAAAAAGAAGAGTATGAGTATGCGAAAAAAGACCCGTTCCCCAAGCTTCAGCTTCTGGGAAACTACAAGCAGCGTTTTGAAGACTCTGACGCTCCATCTTCGCAATTCTATCTTCAATTCAATATGCCGCTAATGGATGGCGGTCTTAGCCGCGGCAAAACCAATGAAGCGCGCTCCATGAAGAATATCAGCGAGTATCAGCTTCAATCAGGCAAGCGTGACCTTAACAAGAATTTTTCCATTCTGAAGGTCACTGTGGAAAAAGAAAACCGTATCTGGGATCTGAATAAATCATCCATCCAAAAAGCCGCTAAAACACTTGAACTGTATGAGAAGGAGTTTGTGCTTGGGAACAGGCCTTTGTCCGATATCATATCGGCACAGAGGGATTTGTATACAGCAAAAACTTCACTAGTAAACTCGAAGTATAATTTCAATTCAAGTATATCTGCGATATATGTT
>NZ_LQBD01000026.1:0-2500 GCF_046630315.1 Brucella anthropi
TGGTTGCGGGGGCAGGATTTGAACCTGCGGCCTTCAGGTTATGAGCCTGACGAGCTACCGGGCTGCTCCACCCCGCGTTAATGCATTTGATTATATACCGGTAAGGATCTTGTATGGGCGTTTTGCGCTGATATTTCTGTTTTGCATGCTTTGAGAAGATGGAATTGTTTGTGTGCTTTGCAGACCTGGCAGCGACCTACTCTCCCGCGTCTTGAGACGAAGTACCATTGGCGCTGGAGCGTTTCACGGCCGAGTTCGGAATGGGATCGGGTGCAGCCGCTCCGCCATAACCACCAGGTCGGCGAAGAACACAAATATGAGAAGCTGGGTTAGGGCAGTAAGGCAGTAGGGGAATAGGGCAGTATGTTTAGGCTGCGCTTGTCCTTTGCCTTGGTGCTTTGTCTTTCGTGCTTTGATATCAAGATTAGAACCTCGAAGCGAACGCTTCGCAAGCGCGACCGCCACGTTTGGCCGTCCTCGCGGAGGATCAGCGGCGAAGCCGCGTACGATCCGTGAGCGCTGTTCTAAACTGATATCCATCAAGCTTCGCTTGATGGATATTGTAAATGGGAGTGATCAAGTCGATCGAGCTATTAGTACCGGTAAGCTGCATGCGTTGCCGCACTTCCACACCCGGCCTATCAACGTGGTGGTCTTCCACGGCTCTGATAGGGAATACTCGTTTTCAGGTGGGTTTCCCGCTTAGATGCCTTCAGCGGTTATCCCGTCCGTATATAGCTACCCTGCTATGCGGCTGGCGCCACAACAGGTCCACCAGAGATACGTCCATCCCGGTCCTCTCGTACTAGGGACAGATCCTGTCAATATTCCTACACCCACGGCAGATAGGGACCGAACTGTCTCACGACGTTCTGAACCCAACTCACGTACCGCTTTAAATGGCGAACAGCCATACCCTTGGGACCTGCTCCAGCCCCAGGATGCGATGAGTCGACATCGAGGTGCCAAACAACCCCGTCGATATGGACTCTTGGGGGTCATCAGCCTGTTATCCCCGGCGTACCTTTTATCCGTTGAGCGATGGCCCTTCCACGCGGGACCACCGGATCACTATGACCGACTTTCGTCTCTGCTCGACTTGTCAGTCTTGCAGTCAGGCAGGCTTATGCCATTGCACTCGACGAACGATTTCCGACCGTTCTGAGCCTACCATCGCGCGCCTCCGTTACTCTTTAGGAGGCGACCGCCCCAGTCAAACTACCCACCATACACGGTCCTGGACCCGGATAACGGGCCGCAGTTAGACATCCATAAAAACAAGGGTGGTATTTCAAGGTTGACTCCACAAAGGCTGGCGCCCCTGCTTCAAAGTCTACCACCTATCCTACACATGTCGTCACGAATGCCAGTGTAAAGCTATAGTAAAGGTGCACGGGGTCTTTCCGTCTAACCGCAGGAACCCCGCATCTTCACGGGGAATTCAATTTCACTGAGTCTGCGTTGGAGACAGCGGGGAAGTCGTTACGCCATTCGTGCAGGTCGGAACTTACCCGACAAGGAATTTCGCTACCTTAGGACCGTTATAGTTACGGCCGCCGTTTACTGGGGCTTCAATTCAATGCTTGCACATCTCCTCTTAACCTTCCAGCACCGGGCAGGCGTCAGACCCTATACGTCGTCTTGCGACTTCGCAGAGCCCTGTGTTTTTGGTAAACAGTCGCTACCCCCTGGTCTGTGCCACCCCCCTATGGTTGCCCATAAAGAGGTCACGCTTCTTCCGAAGTTACGCGTGCATTTTGCCGAGTTCCTTCAACGCAGTTCTCTCAAGCGCCTTGGTATTCTCTACCAGTCCACCAGTGTCGGTTTAGGGTACGGTCTATACGCAGGAGCTATTTCCTGGAACCGCTTCGCTGCAAGATCAATCCAATAAGACCTCACAACACACGCGATCCGTCACTACCTGCAGGCCCACGAATATTAACGTGGTTCCCATCGACTACGCCTTTCGGCCTCGCCTTAGGGGCCGGCTAACCCTGCTCAGATTAACTTTAAGCAGGAACCCTTGGACTTTCGGCGAGGGAGTCTCTCACTCCCTTTATCGTTACTCATGTCAGCATTCTCACTTCCGATACCTCCAGGATGTCTCACGACTGTCCCTTCTCAGGCTTACGGAACGCTCCGCTACCACGCACATACGTGCATCCACAGCTTCGGTGTATGGCTTGAGCCCCGGTACATTTTCGGCGCAAAGACCCTTATTTAGACCAGTGAGCTGTTACGCTTTCTTTAAATGATGGCTGCTTCTAAGCCAACATCCTGGTTGTTTTGGGATCCTCACATCCTTTCCCACTTAGCCATAACTTAGGGACCTTAGATGGTGGTCAGGGTTGTTGCCCTCTCCACGACGGACGTTAGCACCCGCCGTGTGTCTGCCGACTAGTACTCCCCGGTATTCGGAGTTTGATTAGGATCAGTAAGACGGTGAGTCCCCATAGCCCATTCAGTGCTCTACCCCCGGGGGTATTCGGTCGACGCTCTA
>NZ_LQBD01000027.1:0-5935 GCF_046630315.1 Brucella anthropi
TCGTCCGTGCTGTCATTCTCTTTTTTTACTTTACTTTTGACGGAGAAGCGTGTCGCCCGCGTCTTATACGCGTAAGATCGTCGGCAGCGTCAGATGTGTATAAGAGACAGCAGCCCCGTTTATCGCGAAAAGCCAGTCGGCGATTGAGCATTTTCAGGGCGTGGATAGCGTCAGCATCCCTCCGCCCTGATCTAGAGCGGTTCCGGTTAAAGCGGAATCGTCGGAACCGCTCTATCTATTTGTTTTGTCGCATTTGCCTCACGCAAAACCGCTTCGCACTTTTGCTGGAAATGCTCTATGCGGTGCTATTTGCCCGCTGCCTGCTGCGCATAGACATAGCTGTCATAGGTATATTCAGCGACGCGGAACCACTCGAAGCCCTCGTCGCGGAACTTTTTCCAGGCCGGATAGATTTTTGCCCAGGCCGGGTTCTTCTCGTTGTACTCGGCATAGAGATCGAAGGTGACTTTGTAGGCCGCATCCAGCACATCGCGCGGCAGCGGCTGGAGCTTGACGCCTTTCGACACCAGCGAGCGGATGGCGGCGGTGTTTTTCACGTCGTAAAGCGCGATCATGTTCTGAGTCGCTGCTTCCGCCGCCGTGTTGAGCGCCACCTTGTAGGCTTCCGGCAGGCTCTCATACTGCTGCTTGTTGATGAAGAAATGCACCGAGGCGCCGCCTTCCCAGAAGGCCGGATAATAATAATAAGGCGCGATCTGGTAGAAGCCGAGCTTTTCGTCGTCGTAAGGGCCGACCCATTCGGCGGCATCGATCGTGCCGCGCTCCAGCGACGGATAGATATCGCCGCCCGGAAGCTGCTGCGGCACGACGCCAAGGCGCGACATGACTTCGCCCGCCACACCGGCGATACGCATCTTGAGGCCCTTGAGGTCCGCGACGCTCTTGATTTCCTTGCGATACCAGCCGCCCATCTGGGCCGCGGTATTGCCGCCGACGATACCGACGACGCCGTAATCGGACAGGAACTCGTTATAAAGCTCGTTGCCGCCGCCATGATAGAGCCATGCGTTCTGCAAGCGCGTGTTCATGCCGAAGGGCAGCGCGGTGCCGATGGCGAAGGCCGGGTTCTTGCCGGTGAAATAATAGCCGCAGGTATGGGCCATTTCGACCGTATTGGCCTGCACGGCATCGATGGCCTGCGGGCCGGGCACGATTTCACCCGCCTGGAACACCTGAATCTGGAACTTGCCGTCGGTCATCTTGGAAACCGCGTCGGCCATATAAACGGCCCCGCCATAGATGGTGTCCAGATTGTTCGGGAAGCCCGAGGTAAGCCGCCAGCGCAGCGTCGGCAGTTCGGCTGCGATGGCTGGCGTGGCAAGGGCCGCGCCGCTGGTTGCGGCAGCAGCGCCGATGGCAGCGCCTTTGGTCAGAAAGCTGCGGCGGTTCAGGTTTTCTTTCATGTCTCTCCTCCACAATATGCGTTGTTGTTCATGAAGCTTGCGCACTGTTTGATGTCCCCACTCATTGCGCAGGCTTTTCCTTTTGATCGGCACCCTGTCCGAAGCTTGGCGCAGGGGAGCCGAAGGATGGGGCGGGCAGCGGGTCGGTCGACGGCGCAGGCGCGCCGAAAGGTGCTGGCGCGGCGCCAAACGGATTGCCGCCGCCCGCATCCGGCATCGGCACGTTGATCTGGATCGAAGCCGGATCGACCTGCGGATGATTGCCCTTGTAATGGGTGACGAGGCCCGGAAATGTGATGATGATGCCGACCATCACAACCTGGATCAGCAGGAACGGGATCGATCCCATATAGATCTGGCCCGATGTCACCGGCTGGATGGTCGCGCCCGTCACCTTGTCCTTATAGGGTCGCGATGGCGCGACCGACCGGAGATAGAAGAGCGAGAAGCCGAACGGCGGATGCATGAACGATGTCTGCATGTTCATGGCCAGCATCACGCCGAACCAGATGAGATCGATACCCAGACTGTCGGCGACCGGCGCCAGCAGCGGAATGATGATGAAGGCCAGCTCGAAATAATCGAGGAAGAAGGCCAGGAAGAACACCAGAATATTGGCGACGATCAGGAAGCCCACTTCGCCGCCGGGGATCGACGTCATCAGATGCTCGACCCAGACATGGCCGTTGACGCCATAGAAGGTGAGCGAGAAGACACGCGCGCCGAGCAGGATGAAGATGACGAAGGATGACAGCTTCGCGGTCGCATAAAGCGCCGAGGTCAGCATCGTCATGTTGAGACGGCGGTTGATGATGGCCAGCAGCAGCGCGCCGACCGCGCCCATGGCGCCGCCTTCCGTCGGCGTCGCGACGCCGATGAAGATCGTGCCGAGCACGAGGAAGATCAGGACCAGCGGCGGCACCAGCGAAAGCACCACGCGCTGCGCAAGCTTCCAGCCTTTCAGCGTGCGCGCCTGCGGCGGGAGGGCCGGAACCGAATCAGGCCGCAGGACCGACATGATAATGATGAAGCCGACATAGACCGAGACGAGCAGCAGGCCCGGAACGAGTGCGCCCTTGTACATGTCGCCGACAGAGCGGCCCAGCTGGTCGGCCAGAACGATGAGCACGAGGCTTGGCGGGATGATTTGCGCCAGCGTTCCGGAAGCGGCAATGGTGCCGCTCGCCACCTTGCGATCATAGCCGTAGCGCAGCATGATCGGCAGCGAGATCAGCCCCATGGAGATCACGGAGGCCGCGACCACGCCTGTCGTTGCCGCCAGTAGCGCGCCGACGATGATGACCGCATAGGCAAGGCCGCCGCGCACGGGGCCGAACAATTGGCCGATCGTATCCAGCAGATCTTCCGCCATGCCGCTTCGCTCGAGGATGAGCCCCATGAAGGTGAAGAAGGGGATGGCGAGCAATGTCTCGTTCGACATCTGGCCGAAGATGCGGTCGGGGATGGCGCCGAACAGGTTGACGGGCAGAAGGCCCATTTCGATGCCGATGAAACCGAAGGCGAAGCCCACAAAGGCGAGCGCGAAAGCCACGGGATAGCCAAGCAGCAGCACGACCACCAGCGACAGGAACATCAGGGGCGCGAGATTCTCCGCGAAGAAAGCAAACATGTCCATTCCCCTCACAGCGCCTGGGCTTCGGCATCTTCCAGGGCAACCGTATCCGGTATGCGTCCCTGCAAAATGGCGATGCGCTTGATGAGTTCGGATATGCCCTGCAAGGCCAGCAGCCCGAAGCCGATGGGAATCATCAGCCAGACCGGCCAGAGAACGAGGCCGCCCGTATTGTTGGAGGTTTCACCGCTGGCGATCTTGGCCATCACGATGGGCCAGGAGAGATAGATCGTGATGATGCAGAAAGGCAGGAGGAAAACGATCGTGCCGAAGATTTCGACCAGAAGCTGGGTGCGCCGCGAATAACGGCTATAGAGAAGATCGACCTTCACATGCTCGCTGTGCAGCAGCGTATATCCGGCCGCAATCAGGAAGACGGCCGAGAACAGATACCATTGCGCTTCCAGCCAGGCATTGGAGCTGACATTGAACAGCTTGCGCGAAACCGCATTGACGGCGCTGATGAGCACAGCCACCAGTATCAGCCATGATACGGATTTTCCGATAAAATTATTGGCCGCGTCGATTGCACGCGACAGCGCCAGCAAGCCTGACATCGCTCCTCCCCTTCTGCTCCGCCTCCTCAAGCGGTTTTGCGGCGAATGATAAGACCGGCGATTCCCTGCCGCAAGCGGACGAAAGTTCTAAGAAACGAAGCGCTACCCATTAGTGGGTAAGGTAATAGCGCGGACGGGACCGGATGTCCCTTTACTGCGACGACAGGCGCAGCCGGTTCTCGATGGTGTAGCGGGTAAGACCGGCGGTGCTGGCGATCCCGAGCTTCTTCTTGATGTTCTTGCGGTGGGTTTCGACGGTTGCTTCGGAAATGCCGAGCCTCATTGCAATCTCGCGGTTGCTGCCGCCTTCGGCCACCAGCACGAGCACGTCGTTTTCGCGCGCGGACAACCCCTCCGACTTTCTTTCTCCGCTATCGAGCAGCGCTTCGGACACGCCGGAAGAAAAATAGGTTCCGCCCGATGCCACCGCATGAATGGCGGCGACAATTTCAGAGGTCGGCACGTCTTTCAACACATAGCCGGAAGCACCGCGCATGATGGAGGTCGAGATATATTCGCGGCTGTCATGCATGGACAGCATGAGAATGCGAATTCCCGACAATTGCTTCTTGAACAGTTCGATGGCGTCGATCCCGTTAAGAAGCGGCATATTGATATCCATCAGAACCACATCGGGATTGACGGTCAGCGCCAGATCGAGTGCTGCCCGCGCATTGGAGGCCGCGCCTGCAATATCGATGTCGTCATAGGTTTCGAGAACAGCCCGTAAACCATCCAGCACCAGCGGATGATTATCCACGAGCAATACGCGAATCTTGCATTCATTCGTCATGCGACTTCCGGTTCCCGCCTTCTTTCCGTTGCCGATTTTGGCAAGCGTGCGGTGAGTTGCGTACCATCCGCGCTGGTTTCAACCAAGAGCACCCCGCCGAAATGTGCCATCCGCTCCTGCATATTGCGCAGGCCCAGCCCCGACAACTGGTCTTTCAGGTCACGCGCGGTAAAGCCGTTGCCGTCGTCGGTTATGGTCATGGCAACCCTGCCATTGGAACCCCATAGCCGGATACACACATGGCTGGCGCCGGAATGGCGCTCGACATTGGTGAGCGCTTCCTGCACGACACGATAAAGCGCCGTGCTTGCCTCCGGCTTCAATGTTTCGTTCAGCCTGCTTGCCTCAAGCTTCGTTTCAATGCCGGTCCGTTCCGAAAAATGATCGCACAGGGCCTTGAGCGCGACCGTCAGGCCAAGATCGTCCAGAATGCGCGGGCGCAGATCGTGCGACAGCCGGCGCACCTCCTTGATCGCACCGTTGAGGGCATCGGACGCCTTTTCGATCGCAAGCGGCGCGCCGCCGCTGCCCATTCTCACCTGACGGCTTGCAAGGTCGATGGCATAGCGAACGCCAACCAGATTTTGGGATATGCCGTCGTGAAGTTCGCGCGCCAGGCGTGCCCTTTCTTCCTCCTGCGTATCGATGATGCGCTGCGCCAGTTCCTTCAGCTTGGTGTCGGCCATGCGCCGTTCTCGCAGGTTGAGCAGCATGCAGGTCGCGAAGACAAGCATCACCGCCGGCACCGCGATCAGGCTGACGATCAGGAAAGTGGTGCGGATATTCGCGCGAAAATCCGCATTGGCGGCAGCGGTCTGCACATAGACATCATCAAGGTAAACGCCGGTTCCCAGCATCCATTTCCACTTGTCGAGGCCGACCGCGAAGGAAAGCTTGTCCGCCATTTCGCCGCTCGAAGGCTTTTCCCATTTATACTGATGCAGCCCGCCGCCTTCCTTCGCCTTGTCGATCAGATTGGCGATCACGCGATCTCCATCCGGATCGACGAGGTCGAGCCAGTTGTGGCCCGGTCGAAACGTCTGGCGGGGATGGACGACATTGTTGCCGTTATAATCATAGACAAAGAAATAGCCGTCGCGGCCATAATCGAGCGAGGTCAGAATTTCGCGCACCTTTTCCATGGCCGCGGTGTCGTTGGGGCCCGCATCGTCGTAAATCTGCTGGATGGAAGATAGCGCCAGATTGGTGAGATTGAGAAGTTCCGTTTCCTTGGCTTTCAGCATGTTCTTTTCGAAGGTCGCGATACTGCTCTGCACGAGATTCGCCGATTGCCATGTAATAAAGGCAGTAACCGTCAAAATAGCCACGATAAGCGGCACAATCGCCAGTGCAACGATCTGATAACGCAGCGTCACGTATTCTCCTTCCGGCCCATGGCCGGCTTATCCTCAGGTCAGGTCTTCCCAAGTCTAGAGTCCCGACGTCATCAGGAAAAGGGGAAACGGCGTAAAACCTTGCCCAAAAGAAAAATCTCCCAATCCTTCCGGGCAGGAGGCTAAAATTTATC
>NZ_LQBD01000028.1:0-4176 GCF_046630315.1 Brucella anthropi
AGCCGCGCTCGGTAATCTGCGCGACAGCATCGCGCTTGAACTCGTCACTGAAATTGCCAGACCCCATCATGGCCTCCTTGCCTCAAAAATAGGGAAGAAAGCGTCCACAAATCTAGGGGCTATTCAGTGACGTCCTGCTCGAATACCTTCTTCGTTCAGTTCGACATGCATTCGAGGGCTGCCATAAGTTTCACGTGACAGATCAAACTGATTACGAATATGCGCCAGGATGATCATATCATCGAGCTGACGACGACTGGGCAAACGATGCTTCCATACATAATAACCGCTGATACTGACGCCTGCGAAAGCGCACAACCGTGACAGAGACATATGAGCCTTCTCCGTGTCCATGAACGCAAACTTCATCGACTTATCTCCCGAGCGAAGAAGGCCGTCGCTTTTTTTAGTAGGTCACGTTCCTGTCGCAGGAGTTCATTTTCCTTACGAAGCCGGGCAAGTTCCTCGCTCATGTCCTCATGCGGACCAGAAAGCAGATCCTTCTCAGCAAAATTGCGACGCCAGCGGTCAAGTGTTGATTTGCCAATGCCAAGGTCGTCCGCAACCGATGAAATGCTTAGACCACTCGTCGTCAAAATACAAACGGCTTCCCGTTTGAAATCTTCTGTAAATTCGCGCTGCTTCAATTCTAAGTCTCCTGTCAGTTTTATCTAACAGAAGCCCCCCACTTTTGAAGGGGAAGTCCTCATTGCCGCCAAGGGAAAGGGCCTGACGAAAGGTCAGCCAGCCCTGGCCGGGGAAACCATGCTCGATAACAGCGCCCCAGAGGATCAGAACGTTGATCCCTGAGTAGCTCCGTCCAGTCGAGGCGTTTTGCGGCAGGCCGAGCGGCGCTTTCGCTGCCGACGTGCCCCACGGCTGGACCCAGGGAATACGTCCGGCCTCCAGCTCGGCGATGATCTTGTTGGTGATTTCGTCGTAAAGGTTTTCCCGGTCCGAGCCGGTGCGCATGTTGCGGTCATATCTGGACATCGCGGTTCTCCGCGACAGGCGCCGGGAGCCTCTCTCCCAGCCCTCAACCCGTCACGGCAAATCCCGTCCGCACTCTCACTCTCAAGGGGGCGCTGCGGGGTCTCCCCGCTGAATTCCGTCTTCTGCCAGCATCGCGGCGACATCTGCAATGGACCGCAGCAAGACCAATGGATCATCCTTTGAAGGGATGAACCCCCGGCGCAGCCAGAACCGGGCAGCCTCTTCATCGACGGCGTTGACAATCAGCACCCGCCCACCGATCAGGCGCGCAGCCTGTACGCAACGCTGCAGAGCATGCTTCATCAAGCCTGTGCCGATCCCCTGCCCGGCCCATTCCGTATCCGTGGCGAGTTGCCCCAGAAGCAGGCAGGGAACAGGATTGGGGGGCTGCCCGGTGCGAATCGCACGCGGCAGGATCGAAGGGACAGCGCCTGTGGGCGCCAGCCCGTAGTATCCGACGACGCGCCCCGCGTCATGAACGACGACGACTGCCGTGAAACCCTTTTCCTGATTGGTAAGAGCGCGGATCTTCAGCCAGTGGTCGAGCGTCGGCTTTCCGCAGGAGAATTTTGAAACGTCATGCGCCGCGGTGAGCGGCTCGGGAGCCGATAAAACCACGGCTCAGCGCTTCGGCTCGTAACCGGGCTCCCATGGGGCGGGCCGCCTGAGCACCTCCATCATCTCCGGAACGATGGTGGGAGGACGAGACAGGATTTCCATGAAATCGGCAAAGCCTTCGGGACTCATACGGATAAGCCCCTGCTCCATGACGACCTCCTCCGCGGCGCGCACGGCGGCGTCCCGGACGAAATCCGTGCGAGAGCGGCCGCGCAGGCTGGCCGCGCGATCAATCATCGCGACATCCGCCTCTGGCAGACGCATCGAGATCGGGTATTCCTTACGTTCGACAGTGGCGGCCATTGTTTTCTCCTTTCCGAGCAAGATAATATCTTGTATCGCTAAATGCAATACGATATTCATCCGCGTCGTTCACTACCTATCGCGCTTTGCTGAACACGACGCCAAGGTAGCCGAGGAGGTCACATGCTTCAGAAGCAGGCTTCACGCAAATTTCGTAGGTCATTTTACGACGCCAGCGCGCGCCATGCTACGCCGACGCCCGCTACAGTACGTGCATCCGCTCCGTTTCACGCCGATCATTCTGCTTTGAATTCAGTTGTTTATCTCAGCTTTGGCGTGAATTCTAAGGGCCATTACCCCGAAAGCACGCAAAGCCACAAAAACGGTTACGCCAAGCGAGCGCCGAGAACTGCTCGCAGCGATGCTTCCCGACGCGCCGGAACTGACCTTCACTCCGCGCGGAAACCCGGACCCTCGTCTTATTCAACTCGCCCGTCTGCTCGGCAGACAGATCGCGCGTCAGGACTTCGAAGCGCAGATCCGCAAACGGGGCCCGAACGGCCCTGATGACGGGAGACCTCATTTGAAAGTTGCCATCTACGCCCGCTATTCTTCCGACAATCAGCGCGATGCCTCGATCGCCGACCAGCTTCGCATGTGCCGGCTACAAGCCGAAAAGCAGCGCTGGCAGATTGTCGAGCAATATAGCGACCACGCGATCTCGGGCGCTTCGCTGCTACGCCCTGGTATTCAATCCCTGATCTCGGACGCCAGTCGTGGTCGTTTCGATCTGATCCTGGCCGAAGCGATGGATCGGCTTTCGCGCGATCAGGAGGACATTGCCGGCCTGTTCAAGCGCATGTCTTATTCGAATGTGAAGATCTTCACTCTCTCCGAAGGAGAGGTGTCCCATCTCCATATCGGCCTCAAGGGCACGATGAATGCCCTGTTGCTCAAGGATTTGGCCGACAAGACCCGTTGCGGCCAGCGCGGTCGCATTGAGGCCGGTAAATCCGGAGGCGGCAATTCCTACGGCTACGATGTCGTCAAGAAGCTCGACGGCAATGGCGACCCGGTTCGTGGCGATCGCGCTATCAACGAAACCCAGGCCAAGGTGATCGAACGGATATTCCGCGGACTATGCTGCCGGCAAGTCGGCCAAGACGATCGCTTTTGCACTCAACAAGGAAGGCATCCCGGCGCCCACAGGGGGCACTTGGGGATTCAGCACCATCAACGGCAATCCGAAGCGCGGAACCGGCATCCTCAATAACGAGATGTACATCGGAAAGCTCACGTGGAATCGCCAGCATTTCGTCAAAGACCCTGATACAGGCAAGCGACAGGCGAGACCGAACCCGGAATCCGATTGGGTGATCCAGGAGGCGCCGGAGTTGCGCATCATCGATGACGAACTCTGGCAAGCGGTCAAAGAGCGACAAGAAAAGAACAAGATCGAGCAGAACGATGACGGCTATGCCGATGTCGCGACGATCAATTATCGTCGTCGCCCCAGATATCTCTTCTCCGGCCTGACTAAATGCGCCTGCTGCGGCGGAGGTTATTCGGCAATTTCGGCCACCCTGATCGGTTGCTCGACAGCCCGCAACAAAGGCACCTGCGACAACCGCGTCAACATTCGCCGCGATGAGTTGGAGTCAAGGGTGCTGGACGCCCTGCGCAATAGCATTCTCGATCCCGAAGTTTTCGCCGAATTCTGTGACGCTTATACGCAAGAGATGAACCGACGTCGGATGGAGGCCCGCGCGACCATCAACGCAACCGTGGCAGAGATCGATCGGATCGACTGTGAAGTTCAAAAGCTGATGGACCTTTATCTGAAGGATGCCTTGCCCATTGAAGACGTGAAGGAACGCGGAGACAAATTGCGGGCACGTAAAGCTGAGCTCGCCGCATTCCTGGCAACCGCCGAAGAACCGCCCTCGCTCCTACATCCGGCAATGGCCCGCCAGTATCGGCTGCATGTCCAACAGCTCTACGAAACGCTACAGGACGATTCCGATGAACAGCGGACGAAGCCGCCAATATCCTGCGCACGCTCGTTGAGCGACATCATCCTGACGCCGGTTGACGGCAAGGTCGAGATCGACGTTCGCGGCGATCTTGCTGGAATCCTGACACTCTCGGTACAAACAAAAAGCCCGCCGGAGAGACGGGCCGATCGCAATTAAAGATGGTTGCGGGGGCAGGATTTGAACCTGCGGCCTTCAGGTTATGAGCCTGACGAGCTACCGGGCTGCTCCACCCCGCGTTAATGCATTTGATTATATACCGGTAAGGATCTTGTATGGGCGTTTTGCG
>NZ_LQBD01000029.1:0-3229 GCF_046630315.1 Brucella anthropi
TTGCGCCGCCCGGATCGTCAACATCATCCACATACCCGCCCTCTTCCGAGAAGACATGCGGCGTCGTTTTGGCAAAGGTTCCCTTGGCCATTGGTGATTTCCTTTCGGGCAAAGAAAAAGCCGCCTCAGTGGGCGGCACAGGCTGCTGACAAACCCGTCGATATTTTTCGGCGGGTTTGGTTTTTTGAGAGGGGTCGCGTTTTGCGACTGCGTTTGCGAGATGTTGCAAGCGGCCGCAGCCGCTCATGCGGTGGCTGCCCTTGGCGGCTTTGTCAGGACCATTGCGATCTTCTTGATGTTCTGTGCGGCGGCCTGCAGCAGACATTGGCAGGCGACGCGGACAAGGCCTCGAAAGCGGGCGTAGCGGTGGCCGTGCAGCTGCTTGGCGTCGGCAAAGGATCGCTCCACCGTTTCCTTGCGCCGCTTATAGATCGCCTTTCCCCAAGCCGTGAGACGATGGGCGTCAGTGCGTTCGCGGGCATCCTGCCAGACATGCCGGGTGATGGTGCGGATGGCCTTGGCGTTACTGGTGCAGGAGGCGAGCAGCGGGCAGGTCCGGCAGATGGCCGCATCGGATACATAATGCTTGTAACCGTTGCGGTCGGTCGTGGCATAGGTGAGCAATTGACCCTGGGGGCAGCGATAGCCATCGACATCGGTTTCGAATGCGAACTTCGACTTGCGCATCATGCCGTCCCTGGGCGGCGTCGGAGTGCGGTAGCCGGTGACGCCGAGGATATGGCGATCCTCCAAACCCTGGGCGATGGCCGCTGTCGCATAACCGGCATCCAGCCCGACCCCGCCAACCGCGAAGTCAAAGCGCCGGCGTTGCCGATCCAGCCGGTCGAGGTAGACGCGGCTGTCATGCACATTAGCCGGCGTGACGTGGATGTCGGTGATGATGGCCAGCTTTCCATCCACCGTGCGGTGGTCGAGATAGTAGAAGCCCTTCGGCTTGCCGTCGCGCACCATATAGCCGCTTTCCGGATCGGTGCGCGACACCTTGGTTTCCTTCGTCTGCGGTTCGCGCTCTTTCTCCCTCAGCGGCTTTTGACCATGCAATGCCCGCTCGGCATCGATGGCCCGGTCGAGAGCGGCCCAGTAGTCGGCGCGCGACTTCTCGATCATCGCCAGATCGTATTTGCCCTTGTTGGCATTGGCCTTCAGATGCGTGCTGTCGGTATAAAGCACCGTGCCGTCGACCAGCCCGTGCCTGATCGCCTGTTCGACGATGTGGTCGAAAATGTCCTGGGCGACCGATGTGTCGTTAAAGCGCCGCCGCCGGTTCTGGCTCAGTGTCGAGGCGTCGAACACCGTATCGCTCAGCTTCAGGCGCAGGAACCAGCGATAGGCGACATTGACCTCAATCTCACGCACCAATTGACGCTCGGAGCGCACGCCGAACAGGTAGCCGATGAACAGCGCCTTGAACATCAAGGTCGGATCGAGCGGCGGACGGCCGTTGTCGGGGCAATAAAGCCCAGCAACCCGATCATGGATGAAAGAAAAGTCGATCACCGCATCGATCTTGCGAAGCTGATGATCTTTCGGGACCAGTTGATCGAGCGTCACCATCTCGAGCGTGGTCTGTTCGTCGGCGGGTTTCTTCAACATGTCCCAATGAATCATAAAACCCCCGGCATAGCCAGGGGTTTGTCAGCAGTCTGACCCGCCTCAGTGGGCGGCAAGGGTTTCATTTCTAGATATTGCTAAATGTTTCTCGTTCCTTTAATGCTCTTTCAAGCGTTCATAAGAGCTAAGGGCGGATAGTGAACATCACGACAAAAGTAGCGGGATCAGTACAAAAACAACGCTTTATGGCACTTGATTTGCTGCGGATATTTGCCGCTTATTGGGTACTATTTCACCATTGGACCACAACGGAAGGCTTCATGAAACTCATGAAGCGCGGGTATGAAATACCTTCCTTTCCGCACGTAATCAGGGTTCTATTGGAGCCTGAGTTCCTCGGCGTTGACATTTTCTTCATTCTAAGCGGTATCGTGATTAGCAAAAGCGCCGTTGGCAGATCTTGGGATGACTTTGCCCGGGCTCGGTTTATTAGATTGTTTCCGGCCTATTTTATTGCGACGGTAATCGGGATCATTCTCGCTTCATTTACTATGTCGGTGCACCCACCAGTGCCACAACTTTTAATGTCTCTAACTGGCTTGCAATGGTTTTATGGCTATCCAACCATTATAGGACCAGCTTGGACACTATTTTTTGAGGTTCGGTTCTACATTCTTATTGCTGTATTTGTTGCGACAATGAGATTAGTTACCACAGACAGCATGAGAACTTTTGCTATAATTTGGAGCATATCTCTCATCCTAGCTCCAAGTTTAAATATTCCCGCGTTCAATTTTTTAGTTATATCTGATTATGGTGTTTATTTTTGTTTTGGAATTATACTCGGAACAACGACAAACAATTCAGTTAAGAGCAACGTCCCACTTATTATATTTGGGTTTTCTATCGCATGGGTACGGCTGCAAGCTCGATATGGCGCGATAGAGCACCACGCCTTTGAGGCCGAGATCGTAAGCGCACTGATCTTGTTAGCGATCACCTTCGTCGCGCTTCGTCCACACGAACTATCATTCATTCGATCCGAGAAATCGTATAGGCTGGTGACAAACTTGGCGCTGGCCACCTACCCATTGTATCTTTTACACGAGCCTGTCGGCATGCCGTTAATTGCTGAGCTAACACGATTGGGCGCTCCTTTCTCGTTATCATTTCTTCTGGTCTTGGTTCTGATTACGGCGTTCTCCTTATATTGCGCGACCAAATTGGAAAAACGCTTCGGTCGTTTTATCCTGCGATACATATTTGGGGTGTCACCGGATAGAACTAAGACCGTGTGACAGTCATTGTTGGTGTTGTAGCGTAGGCAATGGTGGCTGTTTTCCTCGGACGAAGAGCAAAAGTGCAGGGAGATTGATTTGCCACAGCGACGCCATCAATTGAAGCCGTGACGCCGGTGCCGGAATACAAGTTGATAGTTTCGTCAGTAAGTCCTGCTGTATAGGCATATGGGCTGGCACCGACTGTTTGAAGAATTGAGCCGCGTGGATTGTAACCAGGGCAAGCCCTTACTGAATAGCCCCGAGTTTCGTGGACGCCCTCGGGTTACATTTCCTGCTGCCGTTCGAACTCGACGGGTGACAGCATCCCGTTCCTGACGTGCTTGCGCTTGGGGTTGTAGAACATCTCGATGTAGTCG
>NZ_LQBD01000030.1:0-1753 GCF_046630315.1 Brucella anthropi
AAGCAATGGAGCGCACCCCGAAGAGCGTGAAACGGTTCCCGTATAAGATGCGCGTCAAAATAAGGGATTAGTGCATCGATCACAGATCGGCATGGCGACTTTGGAATAATGGCGGCGCAGAGCCATCGGCACCCAGAAAGCACAACAATAAGAGAGGGTTGCCCTGTTTGGAAACAGGCAAAGCGCAGGGCTCGCTCATGATGAAAGGAGCAAACAAAAACGGCGAGCCGAAGCTCGCCGTACCATTCTTCCGACTGGAGATCAGATTTGAAAACAGCGCAGTCCTTCTACGCTATCGAACGGTTTGCAATTTATATTCCACATCTTGCGCGATGTAAAATAAAATTTAATTCAACTATAATTGTTACTTAATAATAAGCGAGATATTAAAGTAATTTACACTTTAATACACAATCCTTTAAATGCCGACGATAATATCATAATGGTCGGCTCGCAGAATCTCTTCAGACGAATACGGGAAGCCTGTGCAGGCTTCCCGTTGACGTATCAGAACGAGCGCTGGAAGCGGACCATACCCTGCCAGGCATCCTTGCCGTCGAGATATGATTTGCTGTCCTTCCACTTGGTATAGGAAACTTCCGGCGTTACCGTGAAGCCCGGAACCAGTTCGTAAGCCACATTGGCCGTCGCCGCGAAAGTGCTGGTGCCGTCATAGGCAAGCTGGGCATTGAGGACGGCCTTGTCGGTCGCCTTGAATGCCGCGCCGCCCCAGACAGCCCAATCGCCACCCCAGGTGCCGTAGAAGCTGTTGATCGCGCGGACCTGACCGATATCATGGCCATTGCCATCGGTCTGCATGATGTACTGGTCCTTGTTGGACTTGTAGCCCCCCATCGCCCAGACCGAGAAACGATCCGTGATGTTCACGTCGGCGCGGACCTTGCCGGCCCACTCCTCATTACGGGCATCATAGGCGGCGACACCTGCGATCTTGCCCCAGCCGCCTTCATATTTCAGGCCACCGACGACGTGCGGGGTGTAATCCTTGATGGTGCCGTCGAAACCGTATGCGCTGTCCGTGTCTTCATTGTTGCCCTGTTCGAGCGACAAGATGGCGGAAAAACCGTTTCCAGCGGCAAAGGTGTAGCTGATCAGGCCCGTGCGATAGCCGCCAGCGAGAATCACGTCATCGTTGATGACATTGCCGAGATAGCCCGGGAAGGTGACAAAGGCCGACTCATCAAGACCGACGCGCAATCCGCCCAGCTGAATATAGGCAAAACGCAGCGAACCGGACGAGCCCTCAACGCCATTGCCCCAATCATAACGGGTTTCGGCAAAGGTCTTCAGCGTGCCAAGCTCGGTTTCAGAAGCCGTGGAGAGGCGCAGCGTGAAACGGGCCTTGTTATCCCACGACTGGCGGCGGGTATCGATCGCACCGTCACGGTCGACGAAGCCGCGACCATAGATATTGTCACCGCCAGCAGCGTCATAACGCACATAGCCGGAAACACGAAGGCAGGTTTCGGTGCCCGGAATGTAGAAATATCCGGCGCCGTAGGCATCGCAAACGCGAACATACTCGACAGATTCAGGCTCGGGCGCCACGACGGCGTCGGCAGCATGGGCACCGGTGATCGCAGCCAGCGATACAGCGGAGCCGAGAAGCAGGCTCTTGAGTTTCATTTGATTGCCTCCAGAAAATTTTCAGACGAGGCGTCATAGTATGACTATCATAAATATATCAATTGTAATCTTAAGCAAAACTTAGATTCAAAATGGCGTATGTGTC
>NZ_LQBD01000031.1:0-1462 GCF_046630315.1 Brucella anthropi
GGAATTTCCCATGGCAGATCGCCCGATAATGACGACGAGTGCAGGCGCTCCGATACCGGACAACCAGAATTCCCTGAGTGCCGGGGAGCGCGGCCCGCTTCTGATGCAGGATTACCAGCTCATTGAAAAGCTGTCGCACCAGAACCGCGAGCGTATTCCGGAGCGCGCCGTTCATGCCAAGGGCTGGGGTGCTTACGGCACGCTGACCATCACCGGCGATATTTCCAGATACACCAAGGCCAAGGCTTTGCAGCCGGGCGCGAAGGTGCCGATGCTGGCGCGTTTTTCCACCGTTGCCGGTGAACAGGGCGCAGCCGATGCCGAGCGCGACGTGCGCGGCTTTGCCCTGAAGTTCTATACCGAGGAAGGCAATTGGGATCTCGTCGGCAACAATACGCCGGTCTTCTTTGTGCGTGATCCGGTCAAGTTCCCCGACTTCATCCATACCCAGAAGCGTCATCCCAAGACGAACCTGCGCTCGGCAACCGCCATGTGGGATTTCTGGTCGCTGTCGCCGGAAAGCCTGCATCAGGTGACAATCCTGATGTCGGATCGCGGCCTGCCGACCGATGTGCGCCATATCAACGGTTACGGCTCGCACACCTATTCGTTCTGGAACGATGCCGGTGAGCGCTATTGGGTCAAGTTCCACTTCAAGACCATGCAGGGCCACAAGCACTGGACCAATGCCGAGGCCGAACAGGTGATCGGCCGCACGCGTGAATCCACACAGGAAGACCTGTTCACCTCCATCGACAAGGGGGACTTCCCGAAGTGGAAGGTTCAGGTGCAGATCATGCCCGAACTTGACGCCGACAAGACGCCCTATAATCCGTTCGACCTCACCAAGGTCTGGCCGCATGCCGATTATCCGCCGATCGATATCGGCATCATGGAGCTGAACCGCAATCCGGAAAACTACTTCACCGAGATTGAGAATGCGGCGTTCTCTCCGTCGAACATCGTGCCGGGCATCAGCTATTCGCCGGACAAGATGCTGCAGGCGCGCATCTTCTCCTATGCGGATGCGCATCGTCATCGTCTGGGCACGCATTATGAAAGCATTCCGGTCAATCAGCCGAAATGCCCGGTGCATCACTATCACCGCGATGGCCAGATGAATGTCTATGGCGGCATCAAGACCGGCAACCCGGATGCCTATTACGAGCCGAATTCCTTCAATGGGCCGGTGGAACAGCCGTCCGCCAAGGAGCCGCCGCTGCGCATCTCCGGCAATGCGGATCGCTATAACCACCGCATCGGCAATGACGATTATTCGCAGCCGCGCGCCCTGTTCAACCTGTTCGATGACGGGCAGAAACAGCGCCTGTTCGCCAACATTGCCGCGGCAATGGGTGGCGTGCCGGGCTTCATCGTCGAACGCCAGCTCGCCCACTTCAAGCTCGTCCATCCCGACTATGAAGCCGGGGTGCGCAAGGCATTGAAGGACGCCCATGGCTAT
>NZ_LQBD01000032.1:0-1219 GCF_046630315.1 Brucella anthropi
TGAATAGCCCCGAGTTTCGTGGACGCCCTCGGGTTACATTTCCTGCTGCCGTTCGAACTCGACGGGTGACAGCATCCCGTTCCTGACGTGCTTGCGCTTGGGGTTGTAGAACATCTCGATGTAGTCGAACACGTCTTTCCTTGCCTCCTCGCGTGTTGGATATGTCCTGCGCCTTATTCTCTCGCGTTTGAGGAGATTGAAGAAGCTCTCCGCCACGGCATTGTCATGGCAGTTGCCTCGACGGCTCATCGAGTGCTCAAGATTGTGGTGCTTTAAGAACGCCGCCCAGTCCATGCTGGTGAACTGCGAGCCCTGATCGGAATGGACCAGCACCTTGCTCTTCGGCTTTCGACGCCACACCGCCATGAGCAACGCCTGCAGCACGACATCGGTGGTCTGCCTGCTCTGCAGCGACCAGCCGATGACGCGGCGCGAGAACAGGTCGATCACCACGGCCAAATAGGCAAAGCCTTCCTGGGTCCGGATGTAGGTGATGTCTGTCACCCACGCCCTGTCCGGTGCATCGACATCGAACTGCCGGGCAAGGGTATTGCCGACCACGACCGACGGCTTGCCTCCGTAGGAGCCGGGCCGACGCTTGTAGCCGATCTGCGCCTTAATCCCGGCCAGTCTCGCGAGACGAGCAATGCGGTTGGCGCAACTGGTCTCTCCCTGATCGAGGAGGTCGTCATGCAGCTTGCGATAGCCGTAGACCCTGCCGCTTTCCTTCCAGGCCTTGCTGAGAAGCTCGGTCTGACGAACATCTTCCCGAGCCCGTTTACTCAGCGGGTTCTTCAGCCAGGCATAGAAGCCACTGGGGCGGATACGCAGGCAGCGGCACATCGCTCGCACCGTGAACTGCTGGCGATGCTCGGTAACAAACGCGTATCTCACTTTGCATCCTTGGCGAAATACGCGGTGGCTTTTTTTAAGATGTCGCGTTCCTCGGTGACGCGCGCCAACTCCTTCTTCAGACGACGTATCTCTGCCGCCTGATCACCATCGCTTCCTGATGGATTCGAGAACTTCTTCTTCCATGCGTAGAGCGAGTGTTGGCTCACGCCCAGCCGCTGCGACACCTCCGCAACAGGATAGCCGCGCTCGGTAATCTGCGCGACAGCATCGCGCTTGAACTCGTCACTGAAATTGCCAGACCCCATCATGGCCTCCTTGCCTCAAAAATAGGGAAGAAAGCGTCCACAAATCTAGGGGCTATTCA
>NZ_LQBD01000033.1:0-234160 GCF_046630315.1 Brucella anthropi
TGTGGGTTTCGAATTTGGAGCTGCGGTTTCGGGGTTAACGTGTGATCGGGAAACAGAGGATGGCAGTACGAAACAGATTGATTGTGCCATTTCAAATATTTACTCGATTTAAAATGTTTGAAAGTTGTTTGAATCATTTAATCTGTGCGTTATGACCTGTGAGATTCGGGGATTGGCGGTTGGGCGGGCGCCGACCCCGGTATTAACCAAGGCACGATTCGGTGAAGGGTGTTTCACGCCTTCTTCTGGCGCCGCCACATTTTGTACCTAATTTGTACTGCACAAGCAGACACATTATAATAGTATCGATGTGTCATCAGGCGCTCGATTGACAGCCTGCCAGTCTCGTGGCGGCTGAACGACATCACCGGCCGGACATCCCGGCTGGCTCAGTTGAAGGAGAAAGGTTCGCATGAAGGAAGCCTCGGCAACGCAGACAATTGCGCTGGTCGACGACGACCGCAACATCCTGACCTCCGTGTCCATTGCGCTGGAATCGGAAGGCTATCGGGTGGAAACCTATACCGATGGCGCATCCGCGCTGGATGGTCTGATGGCGCGTCCGCCCAATCTTGCGATCTTCGATATCAAGATGCCGCGCATGGATGGCATGGAGCTTCTGCGCCGTCTGCGCCAGAAATCCGACCTCCCCGTCATCTTTCTCACCTCCAAGGACGACGAGATCGACGAGCTTTTCGGGCTCAAGATGGGCGCGGATGATTTCATCACCAAGCCGTTCTCGCAGCGTCTTCTGGTCGAGCGCGTCAAGGCGGTGCTTCGCCGGGTTGCTGCGCGCGACGGCACGGCCAAGCCGACCGGACAGCAGGCAAAATCGCTCGAACGCGGCCAGCTGGTCATGGATCAGGAGCGCCACACCTGCACCTGGAAGGGCGAACCGGTGACGCTCACAGTCACCGAATTCCTGATCCTTCATTCGCTGGCGCAGCGTCCGGGTGTGGTGAAAAGCCGTGACGCCCTCATGGATGCGGCCTATGATGAGCAGGTCTATGTGGATGACCGTACCATCGACAGCCATATCAAACGCCTGCGCAAGAAGTTCAAGGCGGTTGACGACGATTTCGAAATGATCGAAACGCTCTATGGCGTCGGCTATCGCTTCCGCGAGGCCTGATAGATAATGACATATCGCCAGTCCGTGAGGCCTGGCGATAGTTTGATGAGAGCAGACAGAGCGGCATGGTCGCAGAAACCCGGAACGATGGCCTTGTCGGCCAGAAATCGGATTTGCGCGAACGCAGGGCCCGGCGGCAGCGCTCGGTGTTCTGGCGGCGCTTTTTTGCGCCCTTGCGCAAGTTTCTCGGCCAGTATCTGTTTTCGAGCCTGACGCGCCGCATCCTGTTTCTCAATCTGGCGGCGCTGGCCGTTCTGGTTTCCGGCATTCTTTACATGAATCAGTTCCGCGAGGGGCTGATCGATGCGAAGATCGAAAGCCTGCTCACCCAGGGCAAGATCATAGCGGGCGCGATTTCTGCGTCGGCGACCGTCGATACCAATTCCTTGATGATCGATCCGGAAAAGCTTCTGGAACTTCAGGCCGGCCAAAGCCTGACGCCATCGCCGGATTCGCCCGACAATTGGGAATTTCCGATCAATCCGGAAAAGGTTTCTCCCCTGTTGCGCCGGTTGATTTCACCGACCAGCACGCGGGCGCGCATCTATGATCGCTATGCCAATATGCTGCTCGATTCACGCGCGCTCTATTCGCCAAGCTTTCCTTCGGCTGGGCCGGTGCTGCGCTATGACCTGCCGCCGATCGAGGAAGAGACGCCAACCATCTGGGAACGGGCCGGAACATGGATTTCGCACCTGTTCTACGGCGGAGGATTACCGGTCTATCAGGAACAGCCGGGCGGCAACGGCCTCGCTTTTCCCGAAATCGTCAAGGCGCTGGCCGGTTCGCCGCAAACGGCGCAGCGGCGCAACGAAAAGGGCGAGTTGGTCGTCTCGGTCGCCGTCCCGATCCAGCGTTCGCGCGCAATATTGGGCGTGCTTCTGCTTTCCACCGAAGGCGACGATATCGACAAGATCGTGCAGGCCGAGCGCATGGCGGTCTTCCGCGTGTTCGGCGTCGTGTCGCTGGTCATGGTCATCCTGTCGCTTTTCCTCGCATCGACGATTGCAAGCCCGTTGCGCAAGCTTTCCGCCGCTGCCGACCGTGTTCGCCATGGTGTGAAAAGCCGTGTGGAAATTCCCGATTTCTCCGACCGTCAGGATGAAGTCGGCCATCTTTCCACATCTATCCGCGAGATGACGGATTCACTCTATGCCCGCATCGAGGCCATCGAAAGCTTTGCCGCCGATGTCAGTCACGAGTTAAAGAACCCCCTCACCTCGCTGCGCAGCGCCGTCGAAACATTGCCGCTCGCCAAGACCGAGGAATCGCGCAAACGGCTTCTCGACATCATCCAGCACGATGTTCGCCGTCTCGACCGTCTGATTACCGATATTTCCGACGCCTCGCGTCTGGATGCGGAACTGGCGCGCGAACATATCGACCGCGTGGACATGAAGACGCTTCTGACCAATCTCGTGACGGCGGCGCGTGAAGTGCGCCGCAACAAGGTCGGCACCGAAATTGTCTTCAATACCGGCAAGCTTCCCGCCGGAAAAAAGGGTTTTTATGTCGCCGGCCACGATCTGCGGCTCGGTCAGGTGGTGAGCAACCTCATCGAAAATGCGCGTTCTTTCGTGCCTGACGATACCGGACGCATCGTGGTGACGCTGAGTGGCGAAGGCAGCCGCCTGCGCGTGCTTGTCGAGGATAATGGTCCGGGTATTCCGATTGAGAATATCGAGCGCATCTTCGAGCGCTTCTATACGGATCGTCCGGCCTCGGAGGCATTCGGTCAGAATTCCGGCCTCGGTCTTTCGATCAGCCGCCAGATCATCGAGGCTCATGGCGGCACGCTGACGGCGGAAAATATTGTCGATCCGGCAAAACCCGATCAGTTCAAGGGCGCGCGCTTCATCGTCGACCTGCCGGCAAGCGCATGACCCCGGAGGAGAAAAAAAGCGGGTTTCACGCATCGACGCTTCAGGTCCGGGGGCGCGGCGTCATGATTATGGGCCGTTCCGGGGCGGGCAAGACCGAACTTGCGCTGACGCTGGTGGAAAGGGCCATCCTTCGCGGTGAGGCTGCTTCACTGGTCGCGGACGACCGCACATTGCTTCACGTGGAGAGCGGCCGGTTGATTGCCAGTGTTCCGGCAGCGCTTGCAGGCGGTGTGGAGATTCGCGGCGCGGGGCTTTTCAAGGTCGCTTTTGTGGAAGCCGCACCGCTCTATCTCGTTGTCCAGCTTGTGGATCGTGACAAGGCGGAACGTTATCCGGGTGGTGAAACCTGGGAGTTTGAAGGCATTGCCCTCCCCCGTCTTCTTTTGCCGGCTTTGTCTGCGAATGGCGATTCCAACGCGCTTTCGCGGGCCATCGAGGCCACCTTGTTCTACGACAAATGGCCGTCGGATGAGGGCTGAAACGGGCTCTGTTACGAATCGATTAACTTTTCACAACACTGCGGCATTTTGCTTTTTTCATGGCAGCGTGGAAATTTTTCACTTGCTATCAAGATTTGCGCTGCCAAGATGCACAACTCGCCGGCGCTTTTCCGGCGTGGTTTCAGTGCCATCTGCCACTCTGCGGGGTGATGCGGCGGGCACGCGACGGGAGCTTTTATAGTATGATCGGACTCGTGCTTGTTACGCACGGAAGATTGGCCGAAGAGTTTTTACATGCTGTCGAGCATGTAGTCGGGCCGCAGGACAATTTCGAAACCGTTTGCATCGGTGCCGAAGACGATATGGAACAGCGTCGGCGGGATATCGTTGACGCGGTAGAGCGCGCCGATAATGGCCGCGGGGTCATCATTCTGACAGATATGTTTGGTGGTACACCGTCCAATCTTGCCATTTCCGTCATGGAGGAAGGCAAGGTTGAAGTCATCGCCGGTGTCAATCTGCCGATGCTTATCAAGCTGTCGAGCGTCCGCATCGGCGGCGATATCAAGACAGCCCTGCGTGAGGCGCAGGATGCGGGGCGCAAATATATCAATGTTGCGAGCCAGGTGCTGACAGGAAAATAATTCATGCATTCCAGCGTGCCCGTCACCGGCGAATACGAACCCGAAACTGCAATTTCCCGATCCTTCGAGATTGTCAACAAGCGCGGTCTTCATGCCCGCGCTTCGGCCAAGTTCGTGCAGCTGGTCGACGGCTACAATGCGCATGTGCGCGTCAGCAAGGATGGCATGACGGTTGGCGGCACATCGATCATGGGCCTGATGATGCTTGCCGCCTCACCCGGCTGCTCCATCGATGTGAGCGCTTCCGGCGAAGAGGCTGATGCGGTGCTCGACGCGCTCCAGACGCTCATCGCCGACAAGTTTGGCGAAGAATGCTGAAGCACGGAACCGCTGCGGCAGATAAACCCGACGATCCGGTGGCGCTTTCGATAAACCTGCTTGATATGCACGTATAAAGATTTCTTTATATTGCGTTGTGCTTCTGGCCGCAATCTGCTAGTCAAGGCGGCAGCCGGAGCGCTTTCCTGCATGGAAAGCTGCCCCACATTGGAATGCAATTCCGGTGGCTGATTACATCTTTATCGAGCTGGAACTGCCTTTTATTGGAGCACGCGATGACCGCAAGCCAAGATTTTGTCGTCAAGGATCTTAGCCTGGCCGATTGGGGCCGCAAGGAACTCGATATCGCAGAAACCGAAATGCCGGGCCTGATGGCTGCCCGCGAGGAATTCGGCAAGTCGCAGCCTTTGAAGGGCGCGCGCATTTCCGGCTCGCTGCATATGACGATCCAGACCGCCGTTCTGATCGAAACCTTGCAGGCGCTGGGCGCACAGGTCCGCTGGGCCTCCTGCAATATTTTCTCGACGCAGGATCATGCCGCCGCCGCGATTGCCGCAACCGGCACGCCGGTTTTCGCCATCAAGGGCGAAACGCTTGAGGAATACTGGACCTATACCGACAAGATCTTCCAGTGGCCGGACGGTGAACCGTCCAACATGATCCTCGACGATGGCGGCGACGCGACCATGTATATCCTCATCGGCGCGCGCGCCGAAGCGGGCGAGGACGTTCTGTCGAACCCCGGCTCGGAAGAAGAGGAAGTGCTCTTCGCGCAGATCAAGAAGCGCATGGCTGCAACGCCGGGCTTCTTCACGCGCCAGCGCGACGCCATCAAGGGCGTGACGGAGGAAACCACCACCGGCGTCAACCGTCTTTACCAGTTGCAGAAGAAGGGCCTCCTGCCCTTCCCCGCCATCAACGTCAATGACAGCGTCACCAAGTCGAAGTTCGACAACAAGTATGGCTGTAAGGAATCGCTCGTCGACGGCATTCGTCGCGGCACCGACGTCATGATGGCAGGCAAGGTTGCGGTCGTGTGCGGCTATGGCGATGTCGGCAAAGGCTCCGCCCAGTCGCTCGCCGGTGCCGGTGCCCGCGTGAAGGTGACGGAAGTTGATCCGATTTGCGCGCTTCAGGCCGCAATGGACGGTTTCGAGGTCGTGACGCTGGATGATGCCGCTTCCACCGCCGACATCATTGTGACCACGACCGGCAACAAGGACGTGATCACCATCGACCATATGCGCAAGTTCAAGGATATGGCGATCGTCGGCAATATCGGCCACTTCGACAATGAAATTCAGGTGGCTGCACTTCGCAACCTGAAATGGACCAATGTGAAGCCGCAGGTCGACCTGATCGAATTCCCCGATGGCAAGCGCATCATCCTGCTTTCCGAAGGCCGACTGCTCAATCTGGGCAATGCAACGGGTCATCCAAGCTTCGTCATGTCGGCTTCGTTCACCAATCAGGTTCTGGGCCAGATCGAGCTGTTTACCCGCACAGACGCCTACAAGAATGAAGTCTATGTGCTGCCGAAACATCTCGACGAGAAGGTCGCGCGCCTGCATCTCGACAAGCTCGGCGCCAAACTGACTGTGCTTTCCGAGGAACAGGCCGCCTATATCGGCGTCACTCCACAGGGGCCGTTCAAGTCGGAACACTACAGGTATTAACCATACATTAAGTATTGCACTACATGTTGAGACCGGGTGGTTGACAAACTGCCCGGTCTTTCTTTTTGCGTGCAAGATGCTTCACGTGGATTCGCCGGAAGGGTATTGTGTAGGCGAATCAAGGTGTTTGAGCGGGTGTTTGCGTTGCGCGTTTTCTGCCGTTTTTGGCGGAATGCGAGAGGACAATTCATCCCCTGAATACCTGAGAACGCGATGACCATCGTGCACTGTGGCGGCTGCACATGGTCAGGTTTTGATGTGTATTGAAGTGTTTTAATACGGCCAGTCTGCCTTTGGGCGGTTTTCATGGCCGGGTGGCGGAGAAAAGGACGACATGCCAGAGTTCGGCGCAACGGGGATTTTGCGGAATGTTTCCGCAATCGTGACTGCCAGGCAATGGCGTCCTGCCGCCCATGTTGCAAGGCCGTTTGCATGGCTTGCGCCGAAAAATGCCCTGATGAAGGCTTCCGTTTCCCTTGCAACGCTTCTCACCGCCGTGCCTGCTTTTGCGCAGGGTACGGAATCGGCGCGGATCACCCTGCCCTTTGGCGGCGGCAGCGTCGGCGCCTTTGAGATCATCCAGTTTTCCATGTTTCTCGGGGTTATGGGCGCTGCCCTTCTTTCCGCCGGATGGCTGATCCGCGAACGGTCGCGTGTTGCGGCGGAAAACAAGGAACTGCGTTCGAAATTCGCCGATCTCACTCTTGTTGCCCAGCGCAATGAAGCCCTGCTCAACCTCAAGGATCAGCGCATTGTGGTCTGGGATGGCCACAGCACGCGCGCCGAGGTCGTCGGCCTGCTGCCGGATGAAAGTGCGGCGCCGCAGGATCGTTCGGCATTTCTGGCCTTTGGCCGCTGGCTGCGCCCGCAATCGGTGACGGCACTTGAGCGCGCTATTGGAATGCTGCGCGAACAGGCGCGGTCTTTCGATCTCACGGTCGAAACCGTCAACGGCACCCTGCTTGACGTGCGCGGACGCACATCGGGCGGCTTTGCTGTGGCGCGTTTCTTGAGCCTGCAAGGCGTGCAGGCGGAACGTGCGGCCCTTCAGGCGCAAAATCGGGAATTTTCCGAACGTATCGAGCTTTTCCGCCGTCTCTTCGACCGGATCGACCAGCCGGTCTGGACACGCGATGCCGGTGGCCGCGTCGAATGGGTGAATGCCGCCTATGCACAGGCTGTCGATATGGCCGATGCAAGCCAGGTCATATCCGAAGGGCGCGAGTTGTTCGGTGCTCAGGCACGCCAGCGTCTGGAGCGCGACCGCTTTGCCGAGCCTGTCCTGCAGGAACAATTGACGGCTGTGGTGCATGGTGATCGCCGCCTTTTCAACGTGACGGATGTGAGCGGGGAGGCGGGTTCCATCGGCCTCGGCTTCGACCTGACCGAAGTTCAGTCCGTCCGCGAGGAATTGAACCGAACCATGAAAAGCCATGCCGAAACGCTGGACCAGCTTTCGACCGCAGTGGCGATCTTCGATCCCGAGATGAAGTTGCAATTCTTCAATCAGGCTTTCGCGAAATTGTGGTCGCTGGATACAGCCTGGCTGGAATCGCAGCCGAGCAACACGCTGATCCTTGACCGCCTGCGTTCGGAAGGCAAACTGCCCGAACAGCCGGAATGGCGCAAATGGAAGGATTCGGTGCTTTCCGCCTATCGCGCTGTCGAGCCGCAGGAGCATATGTGGCATCTGCCGGATACACGCACGATGCGCGTCGTCGCCAATCCGCATCCGCAAGGCGGCGTGACCTGGTTCTTCGAGAACATGACGGAAAAGTTCGAACTCGAAGGCCGTTACAATACGCTTATCAAGGTACAGGGGGAAACACTCGACCATCTGGCGGAAGCCGTGGCGGTGTTTGGCTCCGATGGCCGCATCCGGCTCTCCAACCCGTCTTTTGCCGATCTCTGGGCGCTGCCGATGCCGCTGATCGTCGAAGGCACGCATATCTCGTCGATTGCCAGGATATGCAGCGAGCGCGGCGGCAATGGCTTGTGGGATGATTTCGTCTCCACCGTCACCGGCTTCCTCGACAAGCGCGACGGGCGCATGGGACAGGTGGAGCTGGATGACGGCACCATTCTTTCCTTCGCCGTGGTGCCGCTGCCGAAGGGGCAGACCATGCTGACCTTCATCGACGTGACCGATACGGTGCGCGTCGAGCGGGCGCTGAAGGAAAAGAACGAGGCGCTGGAACTGGCCGACCAGATCAAGAACGATTTCGTCCAGCACGTTTCCTACGAACTGCGTTCGCCGCTGACCAACATCATCGGCTTTACCGAACTGTTGCAGACCCCGGCTTTCGGATCGCTCAACGAGCGCCAGATCGAATATCTCGACCATATTAGCACGTCGTCATCGGTTCTCCTGACCATCGTCAACGACATTCTCGATCTAGCGACTGTCGATGCCGGCATCATGGAACTGGAGGTTGGCGACGTTTCCGTCGTGGAAGCGATTTCTGCTGCCGCCTCCCGTGTCGGCGAGCGCCTGCATGATCACGATATCGGGCTCGATATCGACATTGCCGACGACGTGGATGTGTTCAAGGCCGATGCGAACCGCGTCCGTCAGGTGCTTTTCAATCTTTTGTCCAATGCCACCAATTATGCGCCGGAAGGCTCCAGCATCCAGCTGCAGGTGGCGCGTGAGGGATCGGAAGTGGTCTTTAGCGTCCACGATGATGGTCCAGGCATGCCCGGTGAAGTGCTCGATACGGTTTTCAAGCGTTTCCAATCCTATCCGAATGGCGGTCGCCGCCGCGGTGCCGGACTTGGACTTGCCATCGTCAAGAGCTTTGTTGAACTGCATGGCGGGTCGGTCGATATCGACACGGGTTCGGGCCGTGGAACCACGGTTATCTGCCGCTTTCCTTCGGAAACGCGCAGCTTCCGCATCGCCGCCGAATAAGGTAAAGGGTGCGCATGAGCGCCTCACAATCCAGCACCAGCTATTTCCTGCCCGACGAAGCCGCGACGCAGCGTTTCGGTGAGGATTTCGCCCTCGCCTTGCAGAGGGGCGATCTTGTTACGCTTTCCGGTGATCTGGGGGCGGGAAAATCCTCGCTTGCCCGCGCGATTATCCGGGCCATCGCCGATGATGGGGGACTGGACGTTCCAAGCCCGACTTTCACGCTGGTGCAGAGCTATGAAGCCTTGCGCATTCCTGTGGCCCATGCCGATCTTTACCGTATTTCACACGGCGAAGAACTGGATGAGCTGGGGCTGCCGGAGTTTCTGGAAGATGGCGTGGTTCTGGCCGAATGGCCGGAGCAGGGCGAAGGCTTTATGCCCGAACCGTCCTTTGCCGTCACACTGAGCCATGAAGGGGCAGGGCGGCGTATTGCCGTGTCCGGGCCTGCGGCCGCGATCCAGCGGCTGGAGCGCAGTCTGGCAATCCGCGCTTTTCTGGATAGTCACGACCGCGCCGATGCAACGCGCCGCTATTTGCAGGGCGATGCTTCCCCACGCAAATACGAGACGATCTGCACGGCTGCACGCGGCGTCGAAATTCTGATGAATGCGCCGCAGATGCCCTATGATCCGCCGCTGCGAGACGGAAAATCCTATCGGCAGATTGCGCATCTGGCAGAAAACATTTTTGCCTTTGCCGCCATGGATGGGCTTCTTGCGGGGCAGGGCTTCCGTGTGCCGCAAATGCGTGCGGCTGATCTCGATGCCGGTTTTCTCATCCTTGAAAATCTCGGAACCGAGGGCGTGCGGGCGGTCTCGGGTGAACCTGTCGCGGAACGTTATGAAGCCGCCGGGCGCTTTCTGGCGCATCTGCATGGTGTTGCCTGGCCTGATCATGTGCCGGTGGCGGGGCACCCCTACCACATCATTGCCGGTTTTGACCGCGATGCGATGATGATCGAGGTGAGCCTTGTCGGCCAGTGGTACGCGCCGCGCATGATGGGAAGGCAGCTCACGGACGCGGAAAAACAAGCTTATGAAGCCGCGTGGGACAAGGTGATAGCCGATATTGCCGATGTCGAAAAGAGCCTGCTCTTGCGCGACTATCATTCGCCGAACCTGTTCTGGTTCCCGGAGGCGGAAGGCAAGGACAAGATCGGCGTCATCGATTTTCAGGATGCGATGATTGGACCGGCGGCCTATGACGTGGCCTCGTTGGCTCTCGATGCGCGTGTGACGATTTCGCCGGAACTGGAACAGGCTGTGGTTGCTGCCTATTGCGATGAGCGCCGTGCACTCGGACACGCATTCGATGAGGCTTTGTTCCGCAAGGCCTATGCCGCGATGGGGGCACAGCGCAATGCCAAGCTGCTTGGCCTTTTCGTCCGGCTCGATGAGCGCGATGGTAAGCCGGATTATCTTAAACATCTGCCGCGCATTCACGACTATCTCGGGCGTGTACTGAAACACCCCGTCATGGCGCCTGTGGCGGCATGGTTTGAGCAATTGGGGTTGATGCAGCAGGAAGAGGCCGCGCAATGAAAATGCCTGAACTGGTAATGGTTCTTGCTGCCGGTCTTGGCAAGCGCATGCGCCCCATCACCGAAACCATACCAAAACCGCTGGTCAAGGTGGCGGGCAAGCCCTTGATCGACTGGGGGCTTGATGCGGCAGCGCAGGCAGGCATCGGTACGGCAATTGTCAATGTGCACTATTTAGCCGACCAACTGGAAGCGCATCTTCGTGATCGCAACGATCTGAAGATCGTAGTTTCGGACGAACGCGACATGCTGCTCGATTCCGCTGGCGGTATTGTGAAGGCGCTGCCGATACTTGGAACCGAACCGTTTTTCATTCTGAATGCCGACACGTTCTGGGTGGGCGACGAGAAATCTCCCAATCTGTCGGCGCTCGCCAAGGCCTGGGATGCCGAACGGATGGATATTCTCCTGATGACGGCGCGTCTCGATCAGGAAACAGGCTATGAGGGCCAGGGCGATTTTGTTGCCGATGAGAAGGGATATCTGCGTCGTGCACGCGATGTTTCCGGCAAGCCGGTGATCTATGCGGGAGCGGGGATCATCCATCCCCGTATTTTCGAAGGCGCGGAGCCGGGTGTGGCCTCGCTCAACCGCTATTTCGATGAGGCAATTGCAGCGGGCCGCCTTTATGGTATGCCAATGACCGGGCACTGGCTGACCGTTGGAACGCCGGACGCCATCGGCGAGGCGGAGGCAGCGCTTACCGCATTAGCATAAGGAGGCAAAACGCATGAGCGCACGACAGCCCAGAGATGGGAAACAGCGCCTGTTTTCAATTCCTCCCGGCACGCCGTTTCTGCCTGCTTTTGCCAAGGCGCTTCTGGAAGGCCGGTTGGTTGAGGGCTTTCCTGCCAACCCCTCCGATCCGCTGGCATTGGCCAATGCAACCATCTATGTGCCGACGCGCCGTGCGGCGCGTGCGCTAAGATCGATTTTAGTAGATAAGAATCTAGCTAGAAGCGCTATATTGCCGACGATAAAACCGCTGGGTGACGTGGATGAAGATGCCGCTTTCTTCAATGCCGACTCATCAGGCGTCTTCGATATCAATCCGCCTATCGGCACGGCGGAGCGGCTTCTGCTTCTGGCGCGATTGATCCGTCCGTGGCGGGAATCGCTGCCCTCCCATGTGCGTGCCCTTTTCGGCGTTGACGATGTTTCCGTTCCGGCAACGACTGCCGATGCGATCTGGCTTGCCCGCGATCTGGCGGGGTTGATGGATCAGGTCGAAACCGACGGAGCTGCATGGAGCGAGCTTGCGAGCATTGCCCCGGAAGACCTCGCCGACTGGTGGCAGGTCACGCTTGGCTTTCTCAATATCGTCACCAATCTGTGGCCGGACATTCTCGCGGAACGCAGGCTTTCAAATCCAGCTGCGCATCGCAATGATCTCATCTGGAGCGAGGTAAAGCGCCTGCGCGCCCATCCGCCAACCGGGCCGGTGATCGTTGCGGGTTCTACCGGTTCCATACCGGCGACTGCCGAACTTATTTCCGCTATTGCGGATTTGCCCAATGGCGCGGTGGTGCTGCCGGGGCTGGACCGCGATCTGGATGATGCCGCCTGGCAGATGCTGGCATCGGCGACCGACAATCCCTCGACCTTTGGTCATCCGCAATTCGGCTTGCGCAAGCTTTTGGATGCAATGCAGACATTGCGCGACGACGTGGAACATCTGGACGATATGCCAGCTTCCAAACGCCTGCGCGAGCGGGTGGTGAGCGAAGCGCTTCGCCCGGCGGAAACGACCGATGCATGGGGCAAGCTTGATATAGAGACTGATAGCTTGCACGCCGCCGCGCAGACGATCGACCTGATTGAAGCCGCCAACGAACGCGAAGAGGCGCTCGCCGTCGCTCTTGCCTTGCGCGATGCCATCAATGAGGAAGGCAAGACGGCGGCGCTCGTCACCGCCGACCGCAATCTGGCGCGGCGCGTGGTGGGTGAACTCGCCCGTTTCGGGATCGATGCCGACGATTCCGGTGGGCGGCACCTGCGCGATGTCGAAACCACGACATTGCTGCGGCTGCTGGTCGAAACCGTGTTCAATCCGGGCGATCCGGTCGCGCTGCTGGCGCTGGTCAAGCATCCGCTGCTGCGGCTGGAGGCGCCCCGCATCGAGCGACGCCTTGCCGCCGAAACGCTCGAACTCATCGCCTTTCGCGGCGGCACGGGCCGCGCTTCGGTGCTCGATCTTCCGGTGTTTTTCGACCGGCGGCTGGAGGAAAGCGCCAACCAGCCATGGCAACCGGCATGGCATGACACCGTTACGCCGGACATGATCGCGGCTGCCCGCAATCTTTGCGAGAGCCTGTCAGAAGCCGTCGTGCCACTCGCACCTTTCGTCCTCGCTGGCCGCAGGACCGAGATCGGCGAAATCGCCCGCGCCACGGTCGAGGCGCTGGAAAATCTTGCGCGCAACGAAAAGGCCAGCCTCGCGCCTTTTTATTCCGGCGAACGCGGAGAACAGCTTGCCGCCTTTTTGCGGGGTCTGGTTTCAAGCGAGGCCGGGCTCGACTTTGAAGCTTCGGAATGGCCAGCCATCCTCGACGCGCTGATGGCGGGCGAGACGGTCAAGCCGCATCCGGGCGGTCATCCGCGGCTCTTCATCTGGGGCGCGCTGGAAGCACGCCTGCAAACCATGGATACGGTGGTGATTGGCGGTCTCAATGAGGGGAGTTGGCCTGCCCGCACCCGCAATGATCCGTTCATGTCGCGCCCGATGAAGTCGATGATCGCGCTCGATCCGCCCGAACGCCGCACCGGCCTTGCCGCCCACGACTTCCAGATGGCGCTGGGCATGGATCATGTCGTGCTGACGCGCTCGCAGCGTTCCGACAATGCGCCGACGGTTCCCTCACGCTGGCTGCAGCGGCTTGAAACCGTGCTGGGCGCTGGTGTGACCGCGCAAATGCGCAGGCGCGGGGCGCGTTTCATCCAGTGGTCGCGCGAAATCGATCAGGCGCCCGACGTGCCTTTCGTCAAGCGGCCGGAACCAGCCCCTCCTGTCGCTGCACGTCCGAAGCATTTTTCGGTGACGGAAATCGAAACGCTGCGCCGCGATCCCTATGCGATTTTCGCCAAGAAGATATTGAAACTCCGGCCACTTGAGCCTTTGATCCGTGATCCGGCTGCCGCCGAGCGCGGCACTTTGTTCCACGATATTCTGGGTCATTTCACGCAAGAGGCAATCGATCCGCTGGCGCCCGATGCCGCCGAACGCCTGATGGAGTTTGGCCGCATCCTCTTTGCCGATATGGATTTGCCGACGGAAATAGAGGCCGTATGGTGGCCGCGCTTCACGGCGCTCATTCCGCAGTTTCTGGCCTGGGAGCGCGAGCGCGCCTATAATGTCCAGACCCGCTTTGCCGAGATTTCCTCCGACAAGCGCGAGGTCGAAGGGCTTGGCATCACGCTTTCCGGCCGTGCGGACCGCATCGACCTGATGCGCGACGGAACAGCCGAAATCATCGATTACAAGACCGGTTCGACGCCATCGCCCAAACAGGCGCATGTGCTGCTGTCGCCGCAGTTGGCATTGGAGGCAGCGTTGCTGGTACGCGGCGCATTCCGCGAACTGGGGGCGGTCCGCGCTTCGGACCTCACCTATGTCCGTCTCAAGGCGGGCGGCGAGGTCAAGCCGGAATCCATCCTCAAGATCGGACGACCGCCATCGGAGAAAACCGCCCTGGCGCTTGGCGAAGAATCCTGGCAGCGGCTGGCGCAACTGCTGGCCGAGTATCAGAAGCCGGAAAAAGGGTATCTGTCGCGCGCATTGCCGTTCCGTGAAACCGATCTGACGGGCGATTACGATCATCTGGCGCGGGTGCTGGAATGGTCTGCCGGGGGCGATACTGGCGGGGAGGGCGAGGCGTGAAAAAGAAGCTCCATATTCCGCCGGAAACATTGTTTGCGCAGGGCAGGGCCGCTGATCCGGCAGCCTCTGTCTGGGTGTCCGCCAATGCAGGTTCAGGCAAGACGCACGTTCTGACCGAACGGGTTATCCGCCTGCTGCTGGAAGGCACGGACCCGTCCAAGATTCTCTGCCTCACCTATACCAAGGCGGCAGCGGCGGTGATGCAGAACCGCGTGTTCATGCGGCTTTCCGAATGGGCGGTCCTGCCCGATATCGAACTTGCCGAACGTCTGAAATCGCTGGAAGGGCGCAGGCCGGGCGATGCCCGTCTTGCCGCCGCGCGACGGCTGTTTGCGCGTGCGCTGGAAACGCCGGGCGGGCTGAAAATCCAGACCATCCACGCTTTCTGCGAAGCGATCCTGCACCAGTTCCCGCTTGAGGCGAACATTGCCGGTCATTTCGAGATGATGGATGATCTGATGCAGGCCGCTCTTGTCGGCGAAGCGCGGCGTCAGTTGCTTGAAACAGCGCATGGCGGCGGCGATATTGAGCTCGCAGCAGCCTTTGCCGATGTTTTGCAGGCAGCCGGCGAGATGGGGCTGCAATCGCTTCTGGACGAGGCGGTAAGCAGACGCAACGGCTTGCAGACCTATATCGCCGAACTGGGCGTGGCGGCACATCGAAGCGAAGCCCTGCATCGCGCTTTCCGCTTCGATCCGCAAACCAGCGAAGACGATCTCGTCGCCGATCTCTGGCCGATACCGGAATTTTCCGACGATGCGCTCGATCTCATCATGTCGATCCAAAAGGGCGCGTCGCGCGCGCAGGATTTTGCGCTACAACTCCGGCGTTTTGAGAAAGTGACAAGCCAGCGCGACCGCGAGGCCGTGTTGCGCGCCGCCTTCCTGAAAAGTACCGGCGAGCCCAAATCCGGCTCCTATGTCTGCTCGGCAGCGGTGAAAAAACTTCTGCCGGATTTCGAGGAAGATTTCGACGCGGCGGCGGCGCGTGTCGAACAGGGTCTCGACCGGCTGAAGGAGTTGCGCCTTGTGCGGCTCAATCTGGCCGCGCTGACGCTGATCGATAATCTGCTGCAACGCTATCATGACCTGAAACGCCAGCGTGGACTGCTCGATTTCGAGGATCTCATCACCCGAACCGTGGCGCTGCTTGCCCGTAACGGCGCAGGGCAGTGGGTGCAATATAAGCTCGATCGCGGCATCGATCATATTTTGGTCGATGAGGCGCAGGATACCAGCCCCGACCAGTGGCAGGTGATCCGCATGTTGTCGGAAGAATTTTTCTCCGGCCTCGGGCAGCGCAATATCAGCCGCACGCTCTTTGCCGTCGGTGATGAAAAACAGTCGATCTATTCGTTCCAGGGCGCGGTGCCGGAGGATTTTGCGGCGCAGGGGCGTTCCGTCAGTCTTCGCGCGGAAGATGCAGAGCTGAAATTCGAGCGCGTTAGTCTCAATTTCTCGTTCCGCTCCGCGCCGGATGTTTTGCAGGCGGTCGACGAGGTTTTTGCGCGACCCGAGGCCAATCGCGGCCTTGCGGGCGCAACGGTGCATGAGGCCATTCGTTCCGACGCGCCGGGCGAGGTGGAAATCTGGGATATGCTGACGCCGGAAGTGGTGGAAGAACCGGACGACTGGCGTGAGCCGGTTGATCATCTGGCAGCACCTGCCGTCCGGCTGGCGGATCAGATAGCCGCCACCATTCGCCACTGGCTGGATAGAGGCGAAGCTATTCCGGGACAGAACCGGCGGATCATGCCGCGTGACATCATGGTACTGGTGCGAAAGCGCGACCAGTTCATGCCTGCTCTGTCGCGGGCGCTGAAAAACCTGTCCGTTCCGGTGGCAGGCGCTGACCGCCTGCGGCTCACCAGCCATATCGCCATTCAGGACCTGATGGCGCTCGGGCGTTTCGTGTTGCAGCCTTCGGATGATCTTTCGCTGGCATCGATCCTGAAAAGCCCGCTGTTCGGCTGGGATGACAACCAGCTGTTCGAGCTTGCCCATCCGCGAGGTTCAAGCCTCACACTGTTTGAGCGGCTCTACCAGCTATCGCGCAGCGATGCAGCATTGGCCGAAGTGCACAAAACCTTGAGCCGCTGGCGCAATATGGCCGACACCATGCCGGTGTTCGAATTCTATGCACGCATATTGAGCGCGGACGGTGCACGGCGAAAACTTCTGGCCCGGTTGGGGCCGGAGGCTGGCGACATTATCGACGAATTCCAGAACTATGCGCTTTCCGCCGAGCGCGCCGGTCTGCCGGGCTTGCAGGCCTTCCTTGAAACGCTGGAAGCGGCATCGCCAGAAATCAAGCGCGAACTGGATCAGGGGCGCAATGAAGTGCGCATCATGACCGTCCATGCCGCCAAGGGGCTGGAAGGGGCGGTGGTGTTTCTGGTCGATCCGGGAAGCGCGGTCTGGACCGGCAGTCGCGCGCCAAAGCTTATTCCTTTTGAGTTTTCGAACGACAATCCTCCGGTGAAAGGCTATCTCTGGCAACCCAATGCCGGATACCAGACGGGATTCACGACCGCGCAGATCGAAAAGCTCAAAACGCGGGCCGAGGAAGAATATCGCCGCCTGCTTTATGTCGGCATGACGCGGGCCGAAGACCGTCTCATCATCTGCGGCTATCGCGGCACGCGTGAAAGCGGCGAGACATGGCATCGCCTTGTCGAGGATGCGCTGGCCACCAAGGCCGAGACATTCGTGCACCCCGTTCTGAAAGTTGCCGCGCGGCGTTACCGCAATACACCGCGCGGAATGGTCGAGATTGCCGATCAGAACAAGGCTGAAGACCATGCTTTGCCATCATTTCCAGACGAATATCGCAAGCCGATAAAGCCTGAAACCGGATTGCCGCGGCCGCTGGCTCCATCCGGCGCATCCGCGTTGATCGAAGCGGATGAGGAACCGCCGCTCGATACGTTTTCGCCGGTTCTGGGGCCGGGCAATGGCACGCCAGCCTTTGCGCTGCGGCGCGGCACGGCAATCCACATGCTGCTGCAATATCTGCCCGATGTGCCACAGGCTGACCGTGCAACGCTTGCGCATGACTATCTTGACCGGATCACCGCCGATTGGCCGGAAACGGAGCGTCAGATAGCATGGCAAAGTGTGCGGACCATTCTGGACGATCCGACCTATGCGCCTGTCTTTGCGGAAGGCTCACGCGGGGAAGTCGCCATCATGGGTACGATCGAGCTTGGCGGGCGCGATCATGCCGTGTCGGGCCAGATCGACCGCATCAGCGTCGGTGAGGACCGGGTGCTGATCGTCGACTACAAGACCAATCGACCGCCACCGAAAACTGTTCAAGCGGTTCCTTTCGCCTATCGGGCGCAGCTTGCGCTCTACCGGGAATTGCTGGCACCGCTCTATCCGGGACGGATTGTCGAAACGGCGCTCCTTTTCACCGAGGGCCCGTTTTTGATGCCTTTGCCGGATGCGATTCTGGACGAGGCGTTGCAGTCCCTGAAAGACTCTCAAGGAAAGGTGAGTAACCAGAACTTGACGGATGGCGGCAGACGCGCCACATGATATAGTGAATAAAGAGCGGAATGTGGTGTGAGTCTGAAAAGATGTCTGCCGTTCTTGGTGAGAAAAGAGGATAGCCCTATGGCAACCGTTAAGGTCGATAACAGCAATTTTCAGTCGGACGTTCTCCAGTCGAGCGAGCCTGTGGTGGTGGATTTCTGGGCGGAGTGGTGCGGTCCCTGCAAGATGATCGCTCCGGCACTGGATGAAATCGCGACCGAAATGGCCGGCCAGATCAAGATCGCCAAGGTGAACATTGATGAGAACCCGGAACTGGCCGCGCAGTTCGGCGTGCGTTCGATCCCGACGCTTCTGATGTTCAAGGACGGCGAACTCGCCGCCAATATGGTTGGCGCTGCTCCGAAGAGCCGCCTTGCCGACTGGATCAAGGCTTCGGCTGCATAAAGAACAGCATTATAAAAACGCAAAACCCGGCCTGCGAGCCGGGTTTTTGTTTATTGGGGTGGCGTGCCGTTATCGCGCAAGACTTCACCGGCAAGGTAAAGCGAACCGCCAATCAGGATACGTGGCGGCGCTTCATCCGCAGGCCATGTGTCGTGTAGAAGTTTCAACGCATTGGCAACCGAATGCACCGGTTCTGCCGACAGATTGGCTTTCTGGGCTGCGATCGCCAGCGCGTCGTTGGGAATGCCCGCATCGCTGGACGGAATAGGCACGGTGAAAACATGCCGTGCCATGCCGGCAAAGGCTTCGAAATAGCCAACCGGGTCCTTGGTATTGATCATGCCGGTTACGAGAAACAGCGGGCGCGCATTGCGTTCTTCAAGGTCGCCAAAGGCTTCCGCGATCACGGCACCCGCGCCCGGATTATGCCCGCCATCGAGCCAGATTTCAGATGCTGCCGGAGCGAGGTTCACGAGCTCGCCATGGGTCAGCCGCTGCATGCGGGCAGGCCAGTCCACCACCATCAGCGCCTTTTCGACGGCTTTGTCGGTCAGGTTGAACCCGGCCATCTGTACGGCCTCGATTGCGGCTGCGGCATTGGAAATCTGATGACGTCCGGGCAGGCGCGGCAATGGCAGGTCGATCAGGCCATCCTCGTTCTGGAACACCATGCGGCCATGTTCCTCGAAAGCGAGAAAATCCTGCCCGTAAACCGAGACGGGACAACCAAGGCGGTCTGCGGTCGAGACGAGAACCTCCCGTGCCGCATCAAAGGGCTGGAACCCTACGACGACCGGGCAATCCTTCTTGATGATACCGGCTTTTTCAGCGGCAATAAGCTCCACACGGTCGCCGAGATAGGCCTGATGGTCGATGGAAACCGGCATGATGAGCGAGACGGCGGGTTCAGGAATGACATTGGTGGCGTCGAAACGCCCGCCAAGGCCCACTTCCATGATGACGACATCCGCCGGATGCTCGGAAAAGAGCACGAAGGCCACGGCGGTCAGGATTTCGAAAACAGTGATGTGCTGGCCGCCATTGGCCGCTGCAACACGCTCTATGGCTTCGGCCAGAATATCGTCGCTGACCAGCCTGCCGCCGCCTGGCGCTGCCAGGCGATAGCGCTCGTGCCAGTGGACGAGGTGCGGCGAGGTGTGGACGTGAACATCGAAGCCGCCCGCTTCCAGAAGCGCGCGGCAGAAAGCGGTCGCCGATCCCTTGCCGTTGGTTCCGGCAATGTGGATGACCGGCGGCAGTTTCAGATGCGGATTGCCAAGCTGTTCCAGCAGACCGCGAATGCGGTCGAGCGAAAGATCGAAACCCTTTGGATGCAACTGCATAAGCCGCTCGATTGCGGCGGCGGCTTTTTCGGTCACGATCAGGCTGCCTTGTCGGTTGCTTCCGTCTTTTTGGGTTCCGGCGCGTCGCTATTGCCGGGCTGTCTGGTCATGATCTTGAGAAGGCGTGCAATCGTGCCCTTCAGTTCCAGACGCGAGACGACCATGTCGACCATGCCGTGTTCCATGAGATAGTCGGCGCTCTGGAAGCCTTCCGGCAGCTTTTCGCGGATCGTCTGCTCGATGACGCGCGGTCCGGCAAAGCCGATCAGTGCGCCGGGTTCGGCAATGTGGACATCGCCCAGCATGGCATAGGAAGCCGTCACGCCGCCGGTGGTCGGATTGGTCAGGACGACGATGTAGGGCAGACCGGCTTCTTTCAGCATTTCCACGGCAACCGTGGTGCGCGGAAGCTGCATGAGCGACAGGATGCCTTCCTGCATGCGCGCGCCACCGGAGGCGGCGAACAGAACCAGCGGACGCTTGAGTTCTATGGCCTTTTCAAAGCCCTGGATGATCGCTTCACCGGCGCCCATGCCGAGCGAACCGCCCATGAAGCCGAAATCCTGGACCGTGGCGACAATCGGCAGACCTTCGATGGTGCCGAGGCCGTTGATGATGGCGTCATCCATGCCGGTGCGGGTGCGATAATCCTTGAGACGGTCGATATATTTCTTCTCGTCGCGGAATTTCAGCGGATCGACAGGCACTTTTGGCGCTTCAAGCGTCGTATATTCGCCATTGTCAAAGAAAAAGCGCAGGCGATCCTTCGCCTTGATGCGCATGTGATGGCCCGAAGACGGAATCACGAACTGGTTGCTTTCCAGATCCTTGTGGAACACCATTTCGCCGGTCGATGGATCCTTGATCCATAGATTTTCCGGCATTTCACGGCGACCGAGCATCGAATTGATCTTCGGACGAACGTAGTTGGTGATCCAGTTCATGACGTTTGGTTCCGTTTCTTGTTCTTCGGCAACGACTTCTCAGCCGCTTAAATGGACGATTTATTGGGCGGCTTCAAGGCGTGTGGCGCGCACACTCTCCGCAAGGGCGCGGACAAGCCGGGTCGCGGCGGCGACCGGATCGCCTTTCACCTTGTTCTTTTCATCGAGTTCACCGGCGATGGCATTGACGATGGCCGTGCCGACGACGACGCCATCCGCATGGGCGGCGATGGCTGCGGCCTGTTCCGGCGTCTTGACGCCGAAACCGACGCAGATCGGCAGGTCGGTGCTTTTCTTGATGTGACGTACGGCTTCGCCGACCTTTGCCGTATCGGCGATCGCCGAGCCGGTGATGCCGTTCATCGAGACATAATAGACGAAGCCCGACGAGTTATGCAGCACTTTCGGCAGGCGCTTGTCGTCGGTGGTCGGCGCGGTGAGGCGAATGAAATTGATGCCCGCCTTCATGGCCGGAATGCAAAGTTCCGCATCCATTTCGGAGGGAAGATCGACGACGATCAGGCCGTCGACGCCGGATGCCTTGGCATCGGCCAGAAAGCGCTCCACGCCATAGACATAGATCGGGTTGTAATAGCCCATCATCACGATGGGTGTTGTGTTGTCTTCCTTGCGGAATTCCGCGGCCATATGCAGCGTCTTGGCGAGCGTCTGTCCGGCATTGAGGGCACGCAGGCCAGCCGCCTGAATGGCCGGGCCATCGGCCATCGGGTCGGAGAAAGCCATGCCAAGCTCGATCACGTCCGCCCCGGCTTTCGGCAGCGCCTTCATCACCTTGAGCGAAGTTTCCAGATCGGGATCGCCACCCATGAAATAGGTAACGAGCGCCGGACGGCCCTCGGCCTTCAGTTCGGCGAATTTGGTGTCGATGCGAGTCGTCATACTGTGCCCCGTGGCAAAGTGCGCGCCAGATAGTCGGCAACGGACTTGCCCGCCATTGCCGTTTCCATCCATGCGCGCCGTTCAAAGTCAATAATTCCGAGTTCCCAAACACAGGCCATCAAGAGCGGCTGCGCGGATATGAATTCCACCTCGTCGCCGAGTTCCGACTGCCAGAGGATTTCCGTGGCGATGCCGCCTTCCAGCCACCAGTGCAGAAGCAGCCACAGGCCCTCCTCTCCCTGATGCAGAATGGCGAAACCGGCCCCCAGATGCGGCAGGGCGACGAGCTTTTCAGCAGCGGCTTCGATCTGCCTGCGGGCGAGGCCGACAGCGGCCTCCGCCACTGGATTGGCCGGATCGGCTTCGATGATGTTGAGCTTGATCGTCGCCGGGCCGCACGTCGTCAGGCCGTCGAACCATGCGGCGCGCGGCTTGTAGACGGAGATTTCGGCGACGTCGTTACCCATGTCAGATGTCCATGCCGAGAAGCTTGCCGACCGTGTGGACATCCTTGTCGCCACGACCGGACAGATTGACGATCATGACCTGATCCTTGCCCATGGCCGGCGCCATTTTCACGGCCTGCGCAATGGCATGGGCGGATTCGAGCGCGGGGATAATGCCTTCGGTGCGGGTGCATAGCTGGAATGCATCCAGCGCCTCATCGTCGAGGATCGGCACATAATCGACGCGCCCGCTATCCCGCAGCCATGCATGTTCCGGCCCGACGCCGGGATAGTCGAGACCGGCGGAAACGGAATGGCCTTCGAGAATCTGGCCGTCACTGTTCTGGAGGAGATAGGTGCGGTTGCCATGCAGCACGCCGGGGCGGCCCGCGCTCATCGAGGCGCAATGCTCCTCGCCCTCGAGGCCGCGTCCGCCTGCTTCGACACCGACGATCTTCACCGAGGCGTCATCGAGGAATGGATGGAACAGGCCGATGGCATTGGAGCCGCCGCCGACCGCCGCTACGATCACATCCGGCAGGCGGCCTTCCTGTTCCAGAATCTGCTGGCGCGCTTCGGTGCCGATGACGGACTGGAAATCGCGCACCAGTTCGGGATAGGGATGCGGACCGGCGGCGGTGCCGATCAGGTAATAGGTATCCTCGACATTCGTAACCCAGTCGCGCAGGGCTTCGTTCATCGCGTCTTTCAGCGTGCCGTTGCCCGCGGAAACCGGCCTCACTTCCGCGCCGAGCAGCTTCATGCGGAACACGTTCGGCTTTTGACGCTCGACGTCGGTTGCCCCCATATAGACCACGCAGGGCAGGCCGAAGCGCGCGGCAACGGTGGCAGATGCCACGCCATGCTGGCCGGCGCCGGTTTCGGCGATGATGCGCGTCTTGCCCATGCGCTTGGCCAGCAGAATCTGGCCAAGGCAATTGTTGATCTTGTGGCTGCCGGTGTGGTTCAGGTCTTCGCGCTTGAAGTAAATCTTCGCGCCGCCCAGATGTTTCGTCAGGCCTTCGGCAAAATAGAGCTTGGAAGGTCGTCCGGCGTAAAAGGTGGAAAGCGCGTTCAGTTCCGCCTTGAACGCAGGATCGTTCTTCGCCGTTCCATAGGCGTCCTGCAATTGGAGGATCAGCGGCATGAGTGTTTCGGCGACAAAACGGCCACCGAACATGCCGAACATGCCCTCTTCGTCAGGGCCCGTCTTGTAGGAATTGGGTGCAACCGGCTTGTTCAACGTTTCCGCTCCGTCATGTTCAGGCGCGTCTGGCGAATGGCTGGGCATTCGCATCCGCTACCGCCTGGAAGAAATTCTCAATAAGGTGCACGTCCTTTTCGCCGGGCGCGCGTTCCACTCCGGACGATATGTCGATGCCGTGCGCGCCTGTCTTTTCAAGCGCCTCGGCGATATTGTCCGCGTTCAACCCACCGGAAAGCATGTAATCGATATCCGCGTCAAGCGCGGCCAGCAGGTTCCAGTCGAAGGATATGCCGTTGCCGCCGGGAAGTTCCGATCCCTTGGGCGGCCTGGCATCGAAGAGGAAGCGGTCAGCAACGCCCCGATAGGGCGCGATTGCAGCAAGATCGGCGGCTTCGCAGATCGAGAACGCCTTCATCACCGGAAGACCGTGGCGTTCTTTCACGAAACGCACCCGTTCCGGTGTTTCCTTACCGTGAAGCTGCAGCATGTCGGGTCTGACCGTCGCAACGATTTCATCCAGTGTTTCATCGCTGGCATCGACTGTTACCGCAACAGTCCTTGCGCGGGCCGTGGCGGCTCTGCGCAGCCCTGCCGCTACATCCGGCGCAATATGGCGCGGGCTTTTCGGAAAGAAGATGAAGCCGATATGCGACGCGCCGCCGTCAAGGGCGGCGGCAACAGCCTCGGGCGTCTTCAACCCGCATATTTTGATATCAAGGACCATAGGTTTCCCGTCGCACAAATCAGGGCGCTACTCAAGTTGCTATCGGACCGGATGCCCGTCAAAACCCTGTGCGATCAGAAAATCATACGCCTCCATGACCTCCAGGGGAACCGCCTGTGCGATCTGATAGCCCTTGGCCGGATATTCCAGAATGCGTTGCAGGTCGCCGGTCATTTCATGGATAAGCATTTCGAGCGGAAATCCGGCTGTCGGCTGGTCCTCAAAGGAGACGAGCGGTGCGGTTACGCTGGCTCTGGCTTCCGGCCATTGCCGGGCGACCGTTGCAAGGACGCGGCGCTGGGTCTGCGGTTTGGTGACGAGGATGGCGCTGATCGCGCCAGGCACCAGTTTTTCGCGGGAGAAGCGGATGTTTTCGCCGATATTGGTGGCATCGGCTTCGATGATGATGGCATCGTCCGGTACACCGCGCCGGGCCGCGATTTCGGCAAAGGCTTCCGCTTCACTTGCCTTGTAGAGTTTTTCCGTCCAGTGGCCGCTCTTGCCGGTAAAGATCAGCCAGGGCGCAAGCCCCTCCAGATAGAGATCGGCTGCCCTCTCGGCAACGCGGGGATCATAGCTGCCAAGCCCGATGATGACATCGGCGGTTTCCAGCGGATCATAGATGCAGTGATAATCCCACAGCACCTTGGCGGCGGTCAGTATGGATGGGTTCATGTGAAGTCGATAGCCTGTAATGCGCTGCCATTGCGTTTCAGCCACTCCTTGCAGCGTTCCGTGTCGGGGCAAAGCGCATGGCAGAGTTTCCAGAATTGTGGTCCATGGTTCATCTCTATGAGATGGGCGACCTCATGGGCGACAAGATAATTGATGACGGGGGCAGGAGCCATGCCGATGCGCCAGGAAAAGGAAAGCACACCGTCGGCCGTGCATGATCCCCACCGGCTTTTCGTGTCCTTGAAGCGCACCGCCTTGGCCTTGCGGCCGACAGTGGCGGTGTGACGGAGGACAAGCGCCTCGATCTCGCGCTTCACGTCGCGCTTGATGTGATCGGCGACGCGGCGCGGCAGATGTGCCGGATCGCCATGGACGAGCAGAATATTGCCGTCGAGAAGCTGTGTCGTGCCGCGACCGGGCTGATGCACGATCTTGTGTGGCACACCGCGCAGGGGAATCTTGATGCCGGCGCGCACGCCCGGCTGATCGGGCAGCCTTGCGATGCGGCTTTCAATCCAGCCTTCATGGCGGTTGAGAAAATTCTGCACCTCGCGTTCCGGCAGGCCGGGCGGCACGGTGATGCGCAATCCCCTGCCGCCTGCTTCGATACGCAGCGTCAGCCTTTTTGCGCGCGGATTTTCAAAGACACGCAAGGGCAATTCTCGTCCAGCGACCGCGTGAATGCGTTCGCTTCTGACAGCCGCCGAACCGGCAGGCATCCGGTTTGCATTGAGTTGCCGAAAAAAGGAAAGGGCCATCCCCAAAGAATAGGTGATTCGCGCGAAAAGCCAGAAAATTTTGCTTATGGACGCAAAACGGCGCGGAAAAACCGCGCCGCTCTATGCTTTTAAAAGGCTTTTTGGCGATTAGACGTCGGTGACGTCGTCCTTGCCGCTTTTTGTGCGCGGGGCAGGTGTCTTCTTCGAGGTCGCGCGGCGTTCAGCCATGAAACGGTCGAATTCCTGCCTGTCGCGGGCACGGCGCAGTTCTGCGGCATAGGCCTCGAATTCGGTGCGTGCTTCTTCAAGCTTGCGGCGCTCTTCAGCCAGCCGCTCCAGCTCGGCGCGGCGCCAGTCGTCAAAGGCCTCGTTGCCGGTGGTGCCGCCGAAGTTGAAACCTTCGCCCTTGCGGCAGTTGCGGAACGAGCCGAACATGGAATCGGTCTTCTCGTTGACGCCGCGCTTGAATCCTTCGAGGCGATCACCCCAGAGGATATAGGCAAGCATGGCAAGGCCAAGCGGCCAGAACAGGAAAAAGCCGAGCACCATCAGCGCAATCGTGGCTGGCGTCCATGCCGGGCGGATCAATGCGGTATTGGTCATGGTCTGCTCCGTCGAAAAGCGCATGCCATCAACCGTTCGACATCGTCCGGCAACATGCGCGAAACCAGGGCCTGCCAGCCCGCCTCATGCGGGCATTTTCTTCTGGCGGCTTGACTTCGACGTGGTGAAAAGATTGCGGCTTTTCAAGAATGCAACCTGCGGATTCAGGCTGCGCGTCTCGTAACCAATGTGATTAATTCGAGATTTTTTTGCGAAGATGTTCGAGAAAAGTCACGCAAAGTCCGGCGATCAGCGCCCAGAACGCGGAGCCGACACCAAAAAATGCCATGCCCGAGGCCGTCACCGCAAAGGTTATGGTGGCTGCGAGACGCTCATTCTCGTCCTTCAACGCTAGCGACATCGCATTGATGAAAGGGCCTGTCAGCGCCAGCCCGGCAACAAGCGCGATAAGCGTGACCGGCAATACGGCAAAGATCGCGACCAGTGACGCCCCGAAAAGGGCAAACACCACATAGATCGCGGCATAGACCGGCCCGGTGAGCCAGCGTTTGCCATGGTCTGGATGTGCATCGGGATTGGTGCAGAGCGCTGCCGAAATGGCGGCAAGATTGGTGGTGGATGCACCAAAAGGAGCGGTCAGCAGTGAAAACAGGCCGGTCACGCGCAGACAGGCGCTGGTCGGCGGCTCATAACCCGAAGCGCGCAGAACGGCGAAGCCCGGCAGATTCTGCGAGGCCATGGTCACGAGATAGAGCGGGATCGCGATGCCGATCATCGCGCCCATGTGGAATTCCGGCCAGATGAGGGTGAGCGTGGAGATTTCAGGCGCGGGCAGGGCGGGCGAGCGTCCTGTGACCAATGCAAAGAGCATGCCGATCACCAGAACGGCTATGACCGCGAGCGAGGGATTGAACAGGCGGATGATGAAGAATAGCGCCACCAGCGGCAGAACGAAAACCGGATCGCCAGGCACTGTCTTGGCTGCGGCAATGACGAAACTCAGCAGCACGCCAGCAAGCATGCCTGAGGCGACCGAAGCCGGAATCCGGGAAACGAGGACTGACAATTGGCGGATCAGCCCGGTGGCGACGAGTGCAAGCGCCGTTACGATGAACGCGCCAACCGCTTCGGCAAGCGTGAAACCGGCGCTGGCGCCGATCAGCGCCAGTCCAGGTGTGGACCAGGCCGCGATGATCGGCATCCTGTAGCGGGTGCTGAGCCAGACGGAAGAAGCGGCAATTGCAAGACAGATTGCCGTAACCCAGCTTGCGGTTTCAGCCTGTGTGGCGCCCAGCACCTGTGCTGCCGCAATGATGAGCGCCAGCGTGCCGCCGAAGCCGACAATGGCTGCGACCGCGGAGGAAGCGAAGACTGAAAAACGCATGATTGTGCCCCGTTATGATTTTTCGCCGATGCGTTCCGCCAGACCCGATACGGTGCGGATCAGAAGGTCGAGATCCTGTGGTCGCGAGAGACGGTGATCGCCGTCGCGCACCAGCGTCAGGGTCACATCATCGACAGGCAGGTGTTCCACAAGGTGCAGCGCATGCCTGTAGGGAACATCCGGGTCCTGCATGCCTTGCAGGATATGAACCGGGCAGCCGGTCTCGATGATATCCTTGAGAACCAGATTCTTCCGCCCGTCCTCGATCAGCGCGCGGGTATAGACATAAGGGTTCGGCGAATATTCGGAAGGCTCCTCGAAATAGCCCTTTTCCAGGAGATCGTTCTTCTGTGCGTCGGAGAGGGAGGGTTCGACGAGCGTGGCGGTGAAGTCGGGCGCGGGTGCGATCAGCACGATGCCTGCGAGCGGCCTGCCTTCCTTCTTCAATTCCTGCGCCATGCGCAGCGCAATCCATCCTCCCATGGAGGAACCGACAAGGATTTGCGGTCCCTTGGCAAACTGGCGGTAGACGGCGAGGCTTTCCGCAAGCCAGCGCGAGATGGTGCCCTGATTGAAATCGCCGCCGGATTCGCCATGGCCGGAATAATCGTGCCGGAGGGCACTGTGTCCGGTCCCGGCCGCCCATTCGTCGAGGACAACGGCCTTGGTGCCCAGCATGTCGGAACGATAGCCGCCGAGCCAAATGACGCCGGGCGCCTTGTTGCCGGCTCTGTAGCGGACTGCGATTTTCGCTCCGTCCACGTCAATGAATTCCGGCTCCGCAACGTCCATGTCAGATCTCCTCAATTTTCGGGATTGTTTTGGCATGTTCGCAAAACGGAGAAAACCCGCCATGTGGGGGGAGGCCCTTGAAATGACGGCAAATGTGACCGATATGCCGCTTGGCTCCCGCGAAATGATGACAAAAAGAACGTTTATCACGCGGGGGTGATTTTTCCTGCCAAAGATGCTATTGACTTCGCCGCCTGCTTGACGACATTTCCGCGATCAACTGCGGTTTGATCGGGGACATGCCGTCTGGCAGCAAGCATCCGACCGCATGAGACGTAACAATTCAGGAGATAACGACCATTCGCCGACCCTTCAGAGCGACGCCGGTTCAGAAAGACGGACCGCGCTCCAACCGTGATATCCGGGTTCCCCGGGTTCAGCTTATCGATGCCGAAGGCCAGAACCATGGTGACGTTTCCATTCAGGAAGCGCTGGCCATGGCGGAAGAAGCAGGTCTCGATCTCGTCGAGATCGTGCCGAATGCAGAGCCTCCGGTTTGCAAGATCGTCGACCTCGGCAAGCTGAAGTATCAGAATCAGAAAAAGGCCGCCGAAGCGCGCAAGAAGCAGAAAACGGTTGAAATCAAGGAAATCAAGATGCGACCGAACATCGACACCCATGATTATGAGGTGAAGATGAAGGCTGCTCTGCGTTTCTTTGAGGAAGGCGACAAGGTCAAGGTTACCTTGCGTTTCCGTGGACGCGAAATGGCGCACCAGGAACTTGGCATGAAGCTTTTGCAGCGCGTCAAGGAAGATACTGTCGAAATCGCCAAGGTCGAGTCCGAGCCGAAGCTTGAAGGCCGTCAGATGATGATGGTGCTCGCTCCGCGCTGACCATTTCGAGATGCCTTGGAAAAGCCGCCTTCGGGCGGCTTTTCTTTTGCCCGGACAAAAGGGATCAAGGAAACTGCAATGAAGACTTTGGGCGAATTGGGGCAATATCAGCGGCGTCGGCGTTTTGCGATCGGCGCCGTCGTGGCGCTTCTGGTCATGGCGCTGCTTTTCGTCAGCGCGAAAGCGACCGGCCATTTCCATGAATATGTCGAGGCTTTTGGTCTGAGCCTGATCGTGGCTGCCATCATCGGCCGCATGTGGTGTACGCTCTATATTGGCGGGCGCAAGAGCGCGGAAATCGTGCAGAGCGGACCATACTCCGTTTCGCGCAATCCGCTTTACGTCTTCAGCAGCATCGGTGCGATAGGCGTTGGCGCGCAGACCGGCAGCCTCATCATTGCGGTTGCCTTCGGTGTGCTTTGCTATCTCGCCTTTTCGATTGTCATCCGAACGGAAGAGAAATTTCTCAAGCAGAATTTCGGCAAGCCTTATGAAGCCTATTGTGCCAAAGTTCCGCGGTTCTTTCCAAGTTTTTCGCTGTTTCGCGATGACAAGGAGCTGATCGTCCGTCCCGACCGGCTTTACCGCACCTTCACCGACGGCCTGGTGTTTTTCGTGGCCTATCCGTTTTTCGAACTCGTGGAATATTTGCAGGACATCCACGTTCTGCCGGTGCTTCTGCGGCTTTATTGACGTTTTCCGCCCAATTCGGGCATTGCCTTTTGCGGTCTTTGAGCCTATAAGGCCGCGTTCGAACCGCCCGGCAGGGCATGCCGTGGCGGTTTCGTATGCTTTTCGGGCTTGGTCAGTCCGGAAGTAAAACTAGGTTCCCGTCCGTATCAGGCATGACCGGACGCCACCACAAGAGGCGTCGAGTGCCGGAGGCACGAGGGAAGATAAGCAAGAGGCGTCGAGTACCCTTGGGTACGAGAGGGATGCCAAGAAGGAGTAGCAAAATGCCCAAGATGAAGACCAAATCGGCCGCCAAGAAGCGGTTCAAGATCACCGGCACGGGCAAGGTCAAGGCCGCCGCTGCTGGTAAGCGTCATGGCATGATCAAGCGTTCGAACAAGTTCATTCGCGATGCACGCGGCACCATGGTTCTCGCCGATGCCGATGCAAAGATCGTGAAGCAGTTCCTGCCGAACGGCCTCTAAGATTAGTCTGAGAAGGAGATCATAACATGGCACGCGTAAAACGCGGCGTTACCGCCCACGCAAAGCACAAGAAGGTTCTGGATCAGGCTGCCGGTTTCCGTGGCCGTCGCAAGAACACCATCCGCACCGCCAAGGCTGCGGTTGACCGTTCGAAGCAGTATGCTTACCGCGACCGCAAGAACCGCAAGCGTTCGTTCCGCGCTCTCTGGATCCAGCGCATCAACGCTGCTGTTCGCGAACAGGGCCTGACCTATGGCCGTTTCATCGATGGTCTGGCCAAGGCTGGCATCGAAATCGACCGCAAGGTTCTGTCCGACATCGCAATCCACGAGCCGGATGCATTCGGTGCGCTGGTTGCGTCGGCAAAGAAGGCTCTCGAATATCTCAAGAACACCGAGACGCCGAACGCTTTTGAAGGCGCTGTCCGCTAAGCCAGCCGCCTTTCCCAAGCACTATCGTTAAATTTGGGGACCCGCGCTGGCTCGGCTGGCGCGGGTTTTCTCATGCAGGGGCGCAGATGAAGGACGAACCGGGCAAGTTGAGGCTGGATCTGGATGCGGATGATCTCCGCAACCTGCTGGCTCTGCTCGTCCAGAGCCAGGGCAAGCGCATTTCCAGCGCTGTCATTGGTGGTCATCGTGTCTGGATCAAGCGCTATGATGCCGAGAGGCGACCGCTTCCCAAGCGCCTGCACAGCCTGATTTCGCCGCTCCTTCCCTATCCATTCCTGCGCAGCCCCAAGGATGTCGGCCGGGCGGGCTTGGCCGATCGTGAAGAGCGCAAGATGAGCGCCTTTCTGCGGGCGGGCTTTCAGGTGCCGAGGGTCGTCTACCGTCAGGCGGCGGTGATGGTTCTAAGCGACGTCGCGCCGATCATCCAGGATCGGCTCAATCATTTGCGCCATGGTGATCCGCTGGAGCACGATACGCTTCTCGTCCAGTGTGCCCGTGCCTTGGGCGAGGCCCATGCGGCAGGGCTTTGCCACGGACGTCCGCATCCGCGCGATTTCTTCGAGAGGAACGGTGTTGCCGGTTTTCTGGATTTCGAAGAGGAACCGGAAGCGGTCATGCCGCTGGCCACCGCACAGGCGCGCGATGTGTGGCTTCTGTTTTTCCAGATCGCGGCGCAGGCACGTCTCACCGGGACATCGCAGCAGGCGCTCGCGGCCTATTGCGCGGCCGCACCCGCCGAGGTGATTCCGGAACTGAGGAAAATCGTCGGATTTTTCCGATTTACCATCGCGCCGCTGAGGCTGTGTCGCCGCATTTTTCTTGGCGGCGATGGAAGACGGCTTTTGCAGGCGATGGAATTTTTCGACGCCAATCTTGATGCGTCTCGCCAATCAGGCCAAAGAGAGTGACGACAACGCTTCTTTGGCTTCAGAACGAAATATTTGGAGTGCTGCGGGCACGACTGGGATTGAAACAATGAGTGAGCTAGAACAACTCGAACGCCAGATTCTCGATGACATTGCCGCAGCCGCGGATGAGCAGGCCATCGAGGCCGTGCGTGTGGCCGCGCTTGGCAAGAAGGGCACGGTTTCGGAAAAGCTGAAGACGCTGGGCGCAATGACGCCGGAAGAGCGCCAGCTACAGGGCCCGGCCATCAACGGCCTGAAGAACCGCGTCACCGATGCCCTGACCGAGCGCAAGACGGAATTGCGCCGACAGGCGATTGCAGCGCGCCTTGAGCGTGAAAAGGTCGATGTGACGCTGCCGGTGCGCGAAAGCGCTGCATCACGCGGACGCATCCATCCAATCTCGCAGGTGATCGACGAGATTACGGCAATCTTCGCCGATATGGGTTTCTCGATTGCCGAAGGTCCGGATATCGAAACCGACTACTACAATTTCACCGCGCTCAACTTTCCCGAAGGTCATCCGGCGCGTGAAATGCACGACACCTTCTTCTTCAACCCGGATGAGAAGGGTGAGCGCAAACTTTTGCGCACGCATACCTCTCCGGTACAGGTCCACACGATGGAGAAGTTTGCCGCGATCCGTGACAGGGAAGGCCGTGACGAGCCGATCCGCATCGTCATTCCCGGCAAGACCTATCGCATGGATTCCGATGCCACCCATTCGCCGATGTTCCATCAGGTCGAGGGTCTGGTCGTCGACAAGTCGGCCAATGTCGCCAATATGAAATGGGTGCTGGAAGAGTTCTGCAAGGCCTTCTTCGAAGTGCCTTCGGTCAAGATGCGCATGCGCCCAAGCTTCTTCCCCTTCACCGAGCCATCGGTCGAGGTGGACATCCAGTGCGACCGCTCCGGTCCGCATGTGAAGTTCGGCGAGGGCAATGACTGGCTGGAAATTCTGGGCTGCGGCATGGTGCATCCGAATGTCCTGCGCATGTCGGGCTATGACCCGGAAATCTATCAGGGTTTTGCCTGGGGCATGGGCATCGACCGTATCGCCATGCTGAAATACGGAATGCCGGACCTGCGCGCCTTTTTCGATGCCGATGTGCGCTGGATCGAACATTACGGTTTCCGTCCGCTCGACATTCCGACGCTTTTCGGCGGACTGAGCGCGTAAGGACAGGAAGGGACAAGACAAATGAAATTCACGCTTTCCTGGCTCAAGGATCACCTTGAAACCGATGCGACGCTGGAACAGATCGTCGAAAAGCTGACCGATATCGGCCTTGAAGTGGAATCGGTCGATGACCGCGCTGCCTTCAAGGCTTTCACCATTGCCAGGGTGTTGACGGCAACGCGCCATCCCGATGCCGACAAGTTGCAGGTGCTGAGCGTCGATACGGGCGACGGCAAGCCGGTGCAGGTCGTCTGCGGCGCACCGAACGCGCGCGCCGGTCTGGTCGGTGTTCTGGGCCGTCCAGGCGACTATGTTCCGGGCCTCGACGTTACGCTCTCTGTCGGCAAGATTCGCGGCGTCGAAAGTTTTGGCATGATGTGCTCCGAGCGCGAGCTGGAGCTTTCCGACGAACACAATGGCATCATTGATTTGCCGGAAGATGCGCCGGTGGGCACCAGCTTCGCAAGCTATGCCGGTCTGGATGATGCGGTGATTGAAATCGGCCTCACGCCGAACCGTGCCGATTGCACCGGCATTCGCGGTATTGCACGCGATCTGGCCGCAGCCGGTCTTGGTGTGCTGAAAGATACGTTGCCGGAAGCGGTGAAGGGCGAGGGCGAAACGCCGGTCAAGGTCGTTCTGGATCAGGATGCCGAAAATCCGTTCTGCACCGGCTTTGCACTGCGCATGGTCAAGGGCGTGAAGAACGGCCCAAGCCCGAAATGGATGCAGCAGCGCCTGAAGGCCATTGGCCTGCGTCCAATCAACGCGCTGGTGGACATCACCAATTACGTGACCTTCGATCAGGGCCGTCCGCTGCACGTCTTCGACGCGGCCAAGGTCAAGGGCAGTCTGACGGTCCGTGCGGCGAGGGATGGTGAAACCATTCTCGGCCTCGACCAGCGCGAATACAAGTTCAAGCCGGGCATGTATGTGATCGCTGATGAAAACGGTGCCGAATCGATTGCCGGCATCATGGGCGGCGAGCATTCGGGCTGCGATGAAAACACGGTCGATGTGCTGATCGAATCCGCTCTTTGGGACCCGCGCATGATTGCCCGCACGGGGCGCGAACTTGGCATCGTCACGGATGCCCGCTACCGCTTCGAGCGTGGCGTGGACCCGGAAATGATGATCCCCGGCGCGGAAATTGCGACCAGACTGGTGTTGGAACTTTGCGGCGGTCAGCCGACGGTTCTCGATGTGGTCGGTTACAAGCCGCACACGCCGCGCGTGATCGATTTCCCGGTCACGGAGGTCAAGCGCCTGACCGGGCTCGATGTTTCCTATGAGGATGCCTTCGATATTCTGAAGCGCCTCGGCTTCCGTGTGGAAGGCGACGGCAAGACCATCAAGGCGACGGTCCCGAGCTGGCGCGGCGATGTGGAAGGCAAGGCTGATCTCGTGGAAGAAGTGATGCGTATCCACGGCATCAACCGGATCGACCCGCAGCCCCTGCCAAGCCATGGCGCGGTGAACGGTCGTATCCTGACCACGTTGCAGATCCGCACGCGCCACGCCCGCCGCATGCTTGCCTCGCGCGGCATGATGGAAGCCGTGACCTATTCCTTCATTTCCGAAACGCAGGCCAAGGCATTCGGCGGCGGCAAGCCGGAACTGAAGCTTGCCAACCCGATTGCCGCCGATATGTCGGACATGCGCCCGTCGCTTCTGCCGGGCCTGCTGGCCGCAGCCCAGCGCAATGCAGATCGCGGCTTCAGTGACACGGCGCTGTTCGAGGTTTCGGGCATCTATGAAGGCGATACGCCGGACAAGCAACGCCGCGTTGCAGGCGGCGTGCGCCGCGGCACGGCAAAGGTTGATGGCTCGGGCCGTTTCTGGGCTGGCAATGCCGCCCCGGTCGGCGTGTTCGACGCCAAGGCCGATGCTTTGGCCGCATTGGAAGCTGCCGGTGCGCCGGTCGATCGTATCCAGATCGAAGCCGGTGGTCCTGCATGGTTCCATCCGGGCCGTTCGGGCACCTTGAAACTCGGACCGAAGGTCGTCCTCGGCACGTTCGGCGAATTCCACCCGGATACGCTGGAAGCGCTCGACGTTTCCGGTGCGCTCTGCGGCTTTGAGGTCTATCTGGATGCGATCCCGGAACCGAAGGCGAAAAGCACCCGCACCAAGCCCGCTTTGAACCTGTCGCAGTTCCAGAGCCTCAAGCGCGACTATGCGTTCGTGGTGGATGCAGCCGTGGAAGCCGGAAATGTCGTGAAGGCGGTCGCTAGCGCCGACAAGAAGCTGATCGTCGGCGTTCAGGTCTTTGATATCTTCACCGGCGCTTCGCTTGGCGAAGGCAAGAAGTCGATTGCGGTTGAAGTGCTGCTTCAGCCACAGGATCGGACATTGACCGATGAGGACCTGGAGACGCTGTCGAAACAGATCGTCGCCAGCGTTGCCAAGCAGACCGGCGGCGTTCTTCGCGGATAGACTGACGATAAGCCCGCCAACTGGCGGGCTTATACTTTTGTATTGGGAAACGGCCCATGAAGGGGATGGCGAAACATCTGCGTTATGCTGGCTTATCGCCCGCACGGCAGAGCGATATCTTTTCACGGATGGTTCTGGAAAGTCCGATGCTCAACGATGCGCTGCATCGGATGCAAGAACTGGCGGGAGAAATGTCCGAATTCTGGATGGTGTCGGGCGCGCTCTATAATTCCGTCTGGAACCAACTGACCGGGCGGCCAGCCCTGAACGGGATCAAGGATATCGACATCATCTATTTCGATGACGGCAATCTTTCCTGGGAAGCCGAGGATGCGGTCATCGCGCGCGGGGTTGAGATATTTCGCAAATTCCCGCTTCCGGTGGAGATACGCAATCAGGCGCGGGTGCATCTGTGGTTCGAAAAACGCTTCGGGCAGCCTTATGCGCCGCTTCGTTCCGCGACCGAATCGATAGGGCGCTATGCGACGATCGCCCATTGCGTGGGCGCGCGGCTGGCGAAAGACAATGAGGCCACGGATCAGGGGCTGCTCATCCATGCCCCTTTTGGCCTCGATGATATTTTTTCGTTTCGCATTCGGCCCAATCGTGCCATCGATAACCGCGAAACACATGAGATCAAGGCCGCCCGCGCCCTAAAATTCTGGCCGGAACTGACCGTGCAGAGCTGGGACATGCCGGATTGAGCTCCTGATAAAAAGAGGGAATAGCATGTTTCGTTGGGGTATTCTTTCGACTGCCAAGATCGGTGTCACGCAGGTGATTCCAGCACTTTGCGCCTCCGAAAATGGTGTCGTTCATGCCATAGCAAGCCGGGACCAGTCGCGTGCGCGTGCTGTCGCCGATCGTTTTGGCGCGCCGCTGGCATTCGGTTCCTATGAGGAATTGCTGGCCAGCAAGGAAGTGGACGGCGTCTACATTCCATTGCCGACCTCGCAGCACATTGAATGGAGCCTCAAGGCGGCTGAAGCGGGCAAGCATGTCCTGTGTGAAAAGCCGATTGCGCTGAAGGCCGACGATATCGACCGGCTCGTCGCAGCGCGTGACAGGCATAAGGTCACGATTGCGGAAGCGTTCATGGTCTATTACCATCCGCAATGGATCAAGCTGCGGGAACTTCTGGCCGAAGGCGCCATCGGAAAGCTTCGCCATGTGCAGGGCGCTTTTTCCTATTTCAATGTCGATCCGGGCAATATGCGCAACCAGCCGGAGCTGGGCGGCGGCGCTCTGCCGGATATCGGTGTTTACCCGACCGTGGTGACACGCATGGTGAGCGGTCAGGAACCGGTATCGGTTCAGGCATCGGTGGAATACGACCCGGCCTTCGGTACGGACCGCTATGCCAATGTTTCGGCCCGCTTCGACGGATTTGACCTGACTTTCTATGTCGCGACACAGCTTGGCGCGCGCCAGACGATGGTTTTTCATGGCGACAAGGGCTTCATCGAAGTCTATGCGCCGTTCAACACCGGCAAATATGGTCACGGCAGCATCGCGCTTTTCGATGCCGGCCACACCAAGGCCACGGAATGGTCGTTCGGCGACGCCAATCATTATCAGCTTCAGGCGGAAAGCTTTGTGCGCGCTGCGCGCGGCGACAAGGAGGCACTGCTTTTCTCGCTCGAAAATTCAAAGGCGAACCAGAAATTCATCGACGCGATCTACCGCGCGGCAAAAGACGGCGGATCGGCTATGGTATGACGGTCCGCGCACATTATTTCACACGTCGACAGGGGCCTGTCAGTGTTTGCGGGTGCGGAATCTGCTTCAGCTTGGCTGTTGTGACTTGCAGTGAAAAACCGCGTTTCTTATATACGCCTCGCACAGGGCATTGATGCGCGTCCGAAAACCGGTTGGAAATCTGGACAAGCATCGTGAAAAGAGCATTGTGAAATCTGTAGGAACCGCCCATGGAACGCTCGGTAGAGGTCTTGGCGGTTTGCTGAATGGAGAGAAATATGGCTAAAGTTATTGGTATCGATCTGGGAACGACCAACTCCTGCGTATCCGTCATGGACGGCAAGAACGCGAAGGTCATCGAAAATGCCGAAGGCGCGCGTACAACCCCTTCGATCGTTGCATTCACCGACAGTGACGAACGTCTCATCGGCCAGCCTGCAAAGCGTCAGGCCGTGACCAATCCGGAAGGTACCATTTTTGCTGTCAAGCGCCTGATTGGCCGCCGTTTTGACGACCCGATGGTCACCAAGGACAAGGATCTTGTTCCTTACAAGATCGTCAAGGGCGACAATGGCGATGCGTGGGTGGAAGTCCACGGCAAGAAATATTCCCCGTCGCAGGTCTCTGCGATGATCCTTCAGAAGATGAAGGAAACCGCTGAATCCTATCTCGGCGAAACGGTCACGCAGGCGGTCATCACCGTTCCGGCCTACTTCAACGACGCGCAGCGCCAGGCAACCAAGGATGCCGGCAAGATTGCCGGTCTTGAAGTGCTGCGTATTATCAACGAGCCGACTGCTGCCGCACTCGCTTATGGTCTGGACAAGAACGATGGCAAGACCATCGCTGTTTACGACCTTGGCGGCGGCACCTTCGACGTGTCGATCCTTGAAATCGGCGACGGCGTCTTCGAAGTGAAGTCGACCAACGGCGACACCTTCCTCGGCGGTGAAGACTTTGACATGCGTCTGGTCGAATACCTCGTTTCCGAGTTCAAGAAGGAAAGCGGCATAGACCTCAAGAACGACAAGCTTGCTTTGCAGCGCCTCAAGGAAGCTGCCGAAAAGGCCAAGATCGAACTGTCGTCCTCGCAGCAGACCGAAGTCAACCTGCCGTTCATCACGGCCGACCAGTCCGGTCCGAAGCATCTTGCCATCAAGCTGTCGCGCGCCAAGTTCGAAAGCCTGGTCGACGATCTCGTCCAGCGCACCATCGAACCTTGCAAGGCGGCATTGAAGGATGCCGGTCTCAAGGCTGGCGAAATCGATGAAGTGATCCTGGTCGGCGGCATGACCCGCATGCCGAAGATTCAGGAAGTCGTGAAGGCCTTCTTCGGCAAGGAGCCGCACAAGGGCGTCAATCCTGACGAAGTCGTCGCCATGGGCGCGGCTATTCAGGCAGGCGTTTTGCAGGGCGACGTCAAGGATGTTCTGCTGCTCGACGTGACCCCGCTTTCGCTGGGTATCGAAACGCTGGGCGGCGTGTTCACCCGTCTGATCGAACGCAACACCACGATCCCGACCAAGAAGTCGCAGACCTTCTCTACCGCCGAGGACAATCAGTCGGCCGTGACGATCCGCGTCTTCCAGGGCGAGCGTGAGATGGCTGCGGACAACAAGATGCTCGGCCAGTTCGACCTCGTCGGCATTCCGCCCGCACCGCGTGGCGTGCCGCAGATCGAAGTGACCTTCGACATCGACGCCAACGGTATCGTCAACGTGACGGCGAAGGACAAGGGCACCGGCAAGGAACACCAGATCCGCATTCAGGCATCCGGTGGTTTGAGCGATGCCGACATCGAAAAGATGGTCAAGGACGCCGAGGCGAATGCCGAAGCCGACAAGAAGCGTCGCGATGCCGTTGAAGCCAAGAACCAGGGCGAAAGCCTCGTTCACTCGACTGAAAAGTCGTTGGGCGAATATGGTGACAAGGTTTCGGCTGATGACAAGAAGGCCATTGAGGATGCGCTGGCAAGCCTCAAGACCGCGCTTGAAGGCGACGATGCCGAGGACATCAAGGCCAAGACGCAGGCGCTTGCAGAAGCGTCCATGAAGCTTGGTCAGGCGATGTACGAAGCCGCTCAGGCTGCTGAAACCGGAGCTGCCGGCGCTGGCGAAGAGGCTGCCGCTTCGAACGACGATGTTGTCGACGCCGATTATGAAGAAATCGACGACGACAAGAAGAAGTCGTAATTCCAGACCCAATACGCAAAAGCCCGGGGTTTCGCCCCGGGCTTTTGCCGGTTTTGAATGTTCATATTCGCAGGCTGTATAAGCCTGCACATGGGCCAGTGTCGGTTGAAACCGGAAATCAGCCTCTGTTTGAAAAATCGCTCTGGCCTGCATACATCTTGAAAAGCATGAGACGGTTTCGGACAAAGTGGGTGTTGATGCTGGAACCCGAGGTGCCGCTCCGGCATGTTTGCCGGAAGACACTTTGATAAATGAACAATTGGAAACGCTGGGCCCTGGCAAGTGTTGAACGCTTTGGGGCGTGTCGCGCGAATCTGGGGACCGGTTTCGGGATACGATGTCCGTGAAAACAAAAGGCGCGTTCCTGTCGCCGGGATAACGAACTGATGAAGATCGACTACTACGAAGCTCTGGGTGTTGAACGAACAGCAGACGACAAGACGCTGAAGACAGCCTTTCGCAAACTCGCCATGGAATATCATCCGGACCGCAATCCGGATAATCCGGAAGCTGAACGCAAGTTCAAGGAAATCGGCGAGGCTTACGAAACGCTGAAGGACCCGCAGAAGCGTGCCGCTTATGACCGGTTCGGCCATGCAGCCTTTGAAAATGGCGGCATGGGTGGCGGCTTCGGCAATGGTTTTGGCGGCGCAGGCGGTTTTGCCGATATCTTCGAAGATATTTTCGGCGAGATGATGGGCGGCGGTCGCCGCCGTTCCAATGGCGGTCGCGAACGCGGCGCCGATCTTCGCTACAATATGGAAGTAACGCTGGAAGAAGCCTATGCGGGCAAGACCGCGCAGATCCGCGTTCCGACCTCCATCACCTGCGACGAGTGCTCCGGCTCCGGCGCGAAGGCCGGGTCCCAGCCGACCACCTGCACCATGTGCTCCGGCTCGGGCCGCGTGCGCGCTGCCCAGGGCTTCTTCTCGGTGGAACGCACCTGCCCGACCTGTAACGGTCGCGGCCAGATCATCAAGGACCCTTGCGGCAAGTGCCATGGTCAGGGCCGCGTCACGCAGGAACGTTCCCTGTCGGTCAATATTCCGGCTGGCATCGAGGATGGCACCCGCATCCGTCTTGCCGGTGAAGGGGAAGCCGGCATGCGTGGCGGTCCGGCGGGCGATCTCTACATCTTCCTTTCGGTCAAGCCGCACGAGTTTTTCCAGCGTGACGGCTCGGACCTCTATTGCAAGGTGCCGATTTCGATGACGACGGCGGCTCTTGGCGGCCAGTTCGAAGTCTCGACGCTCGATGGCACGCAGACGCGCGTGAAGGTTCCCGAAGGTACGCAGAACGGCAAGCAGTTTCGCCTCAAGGGCAAGGGCATGCCGGTTTTGCGACAGGCAGCGGTCGGCGATCTTTATATACAGATCGACATCGAGACGCCGCAGAACCTGTCCAAGCGCCAGCGTGAACTGCTCGAAGAGTTTGAAAAATTATCCTCTCAGGAGAACAGCCCGAAATCCGCGGGGTTCTTCTCAAGGATGAAGGAATTCTTCGAAGGTATCGGTGAGTAATAAAGGGGGCCTTTCGGCTCCCTTTTTTGTTCTTTTCCTTATTCCCGCCTTGCTTAGGGAATTCAAAGCGGCATAAACTTGTCTAATAACGACAATGGGAGCAGCAAGAATGGCAGGACAGCTCGGCAGGAAACTGGCCGCTAAGTTCGATGAGGAGATCCGTTTTTTCAAGGGATGGATAGACGGGCCGAAAGCGGTCGGCGCTATTTTGCCGACGAGTTCCATTACCGCCAGACGCATGGCAAGCGTCATCGATACGGGCTCCGGCCTTCCGGTTCTGGAACTGGGGCCAGGTACGGGCGTCATCACCAAGGCGATCCTGAAACAGGGCGTGAAACCTGCCGATCTTTACTCGATTGAATATTCCCAGGATTTCGTGGACCATCTGAATACGATCTTTCCAGAGGTCAATATCATTCAGGGTGACGCATTCGATCTGGATACCGCGCTGGGGGAGAAGAAGGACCAGACATTCGACTGCATCATTTCTGCCGTTCCCATGCTCAATTTCCCTACGGACCGGCGCATTCACCTCGTGGAAAGCCTGCTTGCGCGCATTCCGCGCGGACGGCCCCTGATGCAGATCACCTATGGTCCCTTGCCGCCGGTTCCGGCCGGTCGCGGCAACTATACCGTCCAGCACTATGATTTTGTGGTGCGCAATGTGCCACCGGCGCAGCTTTGGGTTTATCGCAGCCCTCTGGTCTAGATTTTTTAATCGCGGAGTTTCGGCATGACTGCACGTATTCTCGTCTTTGCGGGTTCGGTCCGCATCGGCGCTTTTTCCGGCCACATGGCGGATGCGGCCGAAAAGGAGTTGCAGGCACAGGGCGCCGAGGTCACGCGCATCACGCTTGCAGATTATCCTCTGCCGATCATGGATCAGAATCTGGAAAACGAGCATGGCGTTCCCGAAAACGCCATGAGGCTCGGCCGCCTGTTCGCCGAACATGATGGGCTGATGATCTGCTCGCCGGAATATAACGCCTCGATCCCGCCGCTTCTGAAAAACACCATCGATTGGGTGAGCCGTATTTCGAGGGATGGAGACAGGCCGTTCAGGCCTTATGCCGGTCTGACAGTGGGCCTCTGCTCAAGTTCGGATGGCGCTTTTGCCGGCATGCGTGGACTATATCATTTGCGTGCGGTGCTGATGAATGTCGGCGTGCAGATCGTCACGGAGCAATGTTCGGTCGGTCATGCATCGGTGGCGTTCAATGAGGATGGTACGCTGAAAGAAGAGCGAAACGCCAGGATGCTTTCTGCTGTCTGCCGCAGCCTCATCGCGCGGGTGGAAGCAGCAAAAAGCTGATTGCGTCTCTTTCGTATCGGGGCCTGTTGTGCGAAGAGAGTAAGAATCACCACGGAGACTCTCATGACGACGACAGATTTGCGCGATCAACTGATCGTGGGCCTCGACGTGCCGACTATTGCTGAGGCGGAGAAGGCGGTCGAAGAGCTGGGCGATGCTGTTTCCTTCTACAAGATCGGCTATCAGCTGGTTTTTGCCGGTGGTCTCGACTTCGCGAAAAGCCTTGTGGCGGCGCGGAAAAAAGTCTTCCTCGACATGAAGCTGCTCGATATCGACAATACCATTGCGAAGGGTGTCGAGAATATTGCGAAGATGGGTGTTTCCATGCTCACGCTTCATGCCTATCCAAAGGCAATGCGTGCGGCGGTGGAAGCCGCGAGAGGGTCGGACCTCTGCCTTCTGGGCGTGACGGTCCTGACTTCCATGGACAATGCCGACCTGCGGGAAGCCGGTTATTCCGACGATGCGGAAGCCCTGGTGCTGAAACGCGCCCGTCAGGCCCGTGAGGCCGGTATGGGTGGCGTCGTCGCGTCCGCTGTGGAAGCCGCTGCCATCCGTCAGGCGGTAGGGCCCGATATGGCCATTGTCACGCCGGGCATTCGTCCCGCAGGTTCGGAAAAAGGCGACCAGAAACGGGTCATGACCCCTGCCGATGCCTTGAAGGCCGGAGCCAGCCATCTGGTCGTTGCCCGCCCGATTGTCGGCGCGGTTGATCGCAAAGCGGCAGCCCTTGCCATTCTGGAAGAAATGCGTTCCGTTGCGTGAGTGAAGACTGGAGGAGAGGATATGACGAAAGCCTATTGGATTGCCCGTGTGGATGTCCGCGATCCCGAGCGATACAAGGATTATGTTTCGACGGCGAAACCGGCCTTTGAGCGTTATGGCGCAAATTTCATCGCACGCGGCGGCAAGGCTGACGCGGTCGAAGGGCAGGGCCGCGCGCGCAATGTAATCATCGAGTTCGAAACCATGCAGCACGCGCTCGATTGCTACAATTCGCCGGAATATCAGGCTGCGAAGGCGATCCGCCAGACAGTGGCTGACGGCGAGATCGTCATCGTTGAAGGTATCTAAAATCAAAGGGCCCGCAGGGGCCCTTTTCCACTCGGTTTCTACAGCCGCACCGGCGGATCGTGACGACCGGCAAGCGTCAGATCGAGTTGCAGAACCTTTCCGGCATGAGGGTCCGAACGGCGGGATTCCTCGTCAAGACCTTCATAGGCGCTGGTCACGATCATCACCGCTGCATCCGGCCCGACAAAAGCGGGGCAGGAAGGTTGCTTCACCGGCAGTGAAATCGAGCGGATCAGGCGACCTTGCGGCGAATAGGCATTGAGCGAACTGCCGCCCCAGCAGGCATTCCAGAGCGTGCCCTCCGCATCGACGACCGAGCCATCAATGCCGCCTTCTTCGGCCCGATGGTGGAAAACGCTTTTGTCGGATATCGGCAAGCCGGTTTCGGGGTCCGTGTCGACCCGCCAGATGATATTGCGATCCGTATCGGCGAAATAAGCAACCTTGCCGTCGGGAGAAAAGCAGATCGAATTGGTGATCGTGATGCCGGAGAAAAGCTTTTTCACCTGACCTTCGCTATACCACCAGATCGAGCCGGCATCGGGCTCGGCCTTCTTGCCCATCGTGCCGATCCAGAACGAGCCTGACGGGTGCACGCGCGCATCATTGGAACGGGTGATTTCATTATCGGCTTCAAGCGGATGATGAAGTGTCAGGCGCCCATTGGCCCGCTCACGAATGAACAGCCCATGTTCGCTGACGATCAACTGGCGGTCGCGATCGATGACGGCAAGGGCGCTGGCCTTCATGCCCAGCGCATGGACGTGGATTTCACCGCTGTCCCAGTTTTTCTCGATCAGGTTCTGGCCGAGAATATCGAACCACCAGACATTTCCGCTCAATGGATCGTAGCCGGGGCCTTCGCCAAGTTCTGCTATATGGTCGGCAAACAGGGTAGTTTTAACGACGCTCACCTTTTCCTCCCGAAACGGCCGATATGATTGTACTCAGCATAGACAACGGATGAAAGCTGATCCAGTTCAACTTCGTCCATCGGAAAGTATGACCAGGGCCCAGGCCGGTTCAAGAGAAAGGACTATATTGCCTGACCATTCCGTTTTAGATTTCCCGCAACTTCGAATCGCGAGGAAATCATGGCTCTCAAAGTCGCGGTCCAGATGGACCATATCAGCACGGTGAATATTGCAGGCGATACGACCTTCGCCCTCTCGCTCGAGGCGCAGAAGCGCGGTCATGAGCTTTATCATTATACGCCCGACCGGCTTTCGATGCGCGATGGCATTGTTTCCGCCCGTCTGGAAAAGATGGACGTGCGCGACGTCAAGGGCGACCATTATACGCTGGGTGAGCCGATCCGCCGCGACCTGTCGGAAATGGATGTGGTGCTTCTGCGTCAGGACCCGCCCTTCGATATGAACTACATCACCACCACCCATCTTCTGGAGCGGATTCATCCGAAGACACTGGTGGTCAACGATCCGGCCTGGGTGCGCAACAGTCCCGAAAAAATCTTCGTGACCGAGTTTCCTGATCTGATGCCCGAAACGCTCATCACCAAAGACCCGCAGGAAGTCATGGATTTCCGGCGCGAATTCGGCGATATCATTTTGAAGCCGCTTTACGGTAATGGCGGTGCGGGCGTCTTCCATCTGGCTGATGGCGACCGCAATCTCACCTCGCTTCTGGAAATGTTCGGTCAGCTGTTCAAGGAGCCGTTCATTGCGCAGCGCTATCTGAAGGACGTGCGCGCCGGCGACAAGCGCATCATCCTGATCGATGGCGAACCTGTCGGCGCAATCAATCGCGTACCGTCGGAAACCGATGCCCGGTCAAACATGCATGTTGGCGGGCGTGCCGAACAGAGCAAGCTGACGCCGCGTGAACGTGAGATTTGCGAGCGTATTGGCCCTTCGCTGAAGGAGCGTGGTTTCATTCTGGTCGGCATCGATGTGATCGGCGACTATATGACAGAAATCAACGTCACCTCTCCGACCGGTATCCGCGAAATCCAGCGTTTCGACGGAACCGATATCGCAGCCCTCTTCTGGGATGCGGTTGAGGCCAAGCGTTAATTTGTTCTCTTAACGTTCTTGAACTTGTTGCTCGCTCGTGCTTAACTCCTCAAGTTGTATTTGAGTGTTTACTCACTTGAGAGATGTGGTGCGTGGCGAGCGGGGGCACATGGTCGCGCGGGTTGGAACGGTTGCCTTTCAGGGCATAGAGGCTGTGCCTGTCGACGTGCAGGTGATGGTTGCGCCGGGCAAGATGGGCATGTCCATCGTCGGCCTGCCGGACAAGGCCGTGGCGGAAAGCCGTGAGCGTGTGCAGGCAGCATTGCACGCTTCCGGGCTTTCCATGCCAACCAAGCGGGTGGCGGTCAATCTGGCGCCAGCAGACCTGCCGAAAGAAGGGTCGCACTATGATTTGCCCATTGCCGTCGGGCTGATGGCGGCGATCGGCGCTATTCCCGCAGATGCAATCCAGTCCTATCTCGTTCTGGGTGAGCTCTCGCTCGATGGTTCGATAACATCAGTGGCAGGTGTCCTGCCTGCTGCAATCGGGGCGAACCGGGAAGAAAAAGGGCTCATCTGCCCGCATTCCTGCGGGCCGGAAGCGGCCTGGGCGGGTGCTGACATCGACATTCTGGCTCCGCGCAGCCTGATCGCCCTTGCCAACCATTTTCGCGGCACGCAGGTCTTGACCCGGCCGGAACCATCCATGCGGATTTCCGGTGAAACGGAACTCGATCTCGCCGATATCAAGGGGCAGGAAACCGCAAAGCGAGCGCTTGAAATCGCGGCTGCGGGCAATCACAATTTGCTGCTTGTTGGGCCGCCGGGATCGGGCAAATCCATGCTTGCACAGCGATTGCCCTCCATTCTGCCCCGCCTTTCTCCGCGCGAATTGCTGGATGTTTCGATGATCGCCTCGATTGCAGGTGAACTTTCGGGCGGAAAACTGTCGGATCGCCGTCCGTTCCGCGCCCCTCACCATTCAGCCTCCATGGCGGCAATGGTTGGCGGCGGGCTGCGTGCAAGGCCCGGCGAGGTATCGCTTGCGCATAACGGCGTGCTGTTTCTGGACGAATTTCCCGAGTTTTCACCGCAAGTGCTGGATTCTCTGCGCCAGCCGCTCGAAACCGGCGAATGTCTCATTGCCCGCGTCAATCATCGCACCAGCTATCCGGCACGCTTTCAACTGATTGCCGCCATGAACCCCTGCCGTTGCGGTATGGCAGGCGAACCGGGGCATGTTTGCGCACGCGGCCCACGCTGTCAGGCTGACTATCAGGCGCGTATATCTGGCCCGCTTCTCGACCGTATCGATTTGCGGGTGGATATGCCCGCCGTCTCCGCTTTCGATCTCATCAAGCCGTCCCAATCGGAAACCAGCGAGACGGTCGCACAACGCGTCGCCCGCGCCCGTGCAACGCAGGCCGCCCGCTATCAAGCGCTCGGTCTGGAACCCTTCATGACCAATGCCTATTGTTCAGCCAGGCTGATCGAGACGGTCGCCGAGCCCGATGCCGCAGGCCTCAAGCTCTTGCGTGACGCAAGCGAGCAGATGCATTTTTCCGCTCGCGCCTATCATCGCATCCTGAAGGTCGCCCGCACGCTGGCCGATCTGGATGGGGCCGACAAGGTCGGCCGCATCCATCTGGCCAGCGCCATATCCTATCGCATGGGGGCGGAAAGACTGGTTTCCGCAGCATAAGCATTTCCAGCGATACCGTAGTAACGGGACTGCTCCATGATTTGGCAGTCAACGTGGCGCTATTCGCTTCCGATGACGGAGATGGCCATAAAATTGTACGAATAGCGCCCGTTTCAGGTTCATATCCCGAATGTTACAAAGCCATTTTCGTCGATGGCCCATGCCGGGTTCCAGGCAATTTCCCAGGCATGATCGTCGGGATCGGCGACATAGCCGCGAAAACCACCATGAGCCGGTGCATCGGCCGGCCGCAACAATTTGCCGCCGGCCCCAACCAATCGGTCCATCAGGGGCGTGACATCCGCTTTCAGGTCCACATTATGCGCAAGAGAAAGTGCGCCGGGCTGTAGAAGACCATCGCGGTTCATGTCGGTTTCAAGCGAGGCTTTCAGAAAGGTTCCGAGAACGAAACCATTCATCTGATAAAAGATGATTTCTTCATTTTCGAAAACGGGCACCCAGCCGAAGCCCTCGGCATAGAAGCGACGCGAGCGCGCCAGATCGGCAATACCAAGCGTGATGACGGAGATTTGCTGTTTCATAACCAAGACCTTTTGTTCTCCGGCGCACCATTGCATCGGAGTGGAAGGTCAAGGGACACGACGCACCTGCCAGAATGCAAGCAATCGCGAAGGCCAGGACCCGCTTTGCAACGGGGATCGGGCTAACCGCACCGACCTCTCCTTTTAAGACCCGGAATGAATAGCACATTCCGGGACATTTTCAAAACAAATGAGGCAATCTCGATATCAGTGCACCGCGCCGACGAGCAGATTATCCGGGCCTTCAATCGTGACCCAGCGGCCGGTATCGTTTGCGGCCTGACGCTTCAGATAGGTGTAATCCGTCTCGTTCCAGCGCATGACTTCATCCGTCAGATTGTCGAGAACGAAGTCACCGCGATCGGTGCGGACGGTGAGGACCGCATGGCCTTCGCCGTCCGGCTTGCGAACGACGGTAATCAGCAGATCGGTGATCGGAATGCCGGCTTTCTGCAATTCGCGCTGCTTCAGCACGACGTAATCTTCGCAGTCGCCGACGGTCGTCGGATAGGCCCAATATTCCTCAACGCCGTAGATTTCCATATCGGTCATCGGCTTGATGCGTTCATTGACCGAAAGATTGATCTCCACGATGCGCTGCCAGTTTGAATGGTTGAGCTGCAACGGGCGAGTGTCGCGGCTGGTGATGCCGCATTCCTTGGCTTCGCGCTTGCAGAATTCGTAATGTCCGATCGGCTGCGAGGTCAGCTTGCCCGTCTGCATGAAGTCACCAGAAGCGGCTTTTGCACCAAAGCTTGCCATCAGCAGCGAAGCCGCGAAACCGGCGGCTGCCATAATCTTTGTGGTCGAGCGAACAACGCAAAACATACTCAACGCCCTTTGGCTCTCGCCATTTACTCATTTATTAACGAAACGTTAAAGTCTGAAACAGTCTGGAGTCAATTCGGTTTGCCTCAGCTTCGCCTGACTTCTTAATTAATGGTTAACGCGCGCATCCGTGAAAAATACAAGCATTGATTGAATTTAACGGCTGTGCGGAACCGATCGGGCAGTGAAAACCACTCATAATTTTGCCACGGTCCGGGCGCTTGTCTTTTGCCGCGAATAAGCCAATTGTTGGTGTTCGACCGGATCGTCACGATCCCAATGCAAAGGCCAAGGGATGACAGGCGCAACGACGCGCAAGGCCACGGCAGACGACATGGATGCGCTCCTGCGCATCGAAGAACGCTGTTTCGAGACGGACCGGATTTCCCGCCGCTCATTTCGCGCCCTCATCGCAAGACCGACCGCCGAAACCATCGTTGCAACGGTGGATGGGAGCGTTATCGGCTACGCGATGATCCTGTTCCGTCATGGCACCGCGCTTGCGCGGCTATATTCCATAGCCGTCGATCCGGAGGCCGGAATCAAGGGTATCGGATCGCTTTTGTTACAGGCCGCTGAAACGGCAGCTTACGACCACGACCGTCCATTGCTGCGGCTGGAGGTGCGCGAGGATAATGAACGTGCCATCGCGCTCTACAAGCGGCACGGTTATCGCCCCATCGGACGTTATCTCGATTACTATGCGGATCATTCGGATGCGCTGCGTTTCGAAAAGACGGTTCGCGGCGACATTTCCCCGGTTACGGCCTTTCCCTATTACGAACAGACAACCGATTTTACCTGCGGTGCCGCCTGTCTGATGATGGTGCTTGCCCGGCACAATCGGGAAATGCAGCTCGATCCCGTGCTGGAAGTTCGCCTTTGGCGCGATGCGACGACGATCTATATGATGTCGGGACCGGGCGGTTGCGAACCTTTCGGGCTTGCCGTTGCCGCACATGAGCGTGGTCTGAAGGCATCGATCATCGTCTCCATCGAGGATATGCTTTTCCTGCAGTCGGTGCGTTCGGAAGAAAAGCGCAAGGTCATGCAACTGGCGCAGACCGATTTTCGCCAGCGCACCGAAGCCTATGCCATTCCGGTGGATTATCGTGGTTTCACGCTGCACGATATTCTGGCTGCCCTGCGCCGCGGGGCGGCTGTGATCGTCTTGGTCAGCGGTTATCATATGTTCGGCAAGAAAGTGCCGCATTGGGTGCTGGCCCATGGTGAAGATGGGCGGCACATTCTCATTCACGATCCCTGGGTGGAGGAAGAGCTCGGCGAAACCATCGCCGATGCTGCAAATGTCCCTGTTCCCTTTCACATTTTCGACCGTATCGCACGGTTCGGCAGCGATGGGCTCAGGGCAGCCGTTATTCTGGAAAAAAGGACGGACTGATGACGATCTGCGTCATTCTGGTAGGGCGCCTCTCGGATATCGACAATGGGGCGACGCCGCACAAGGTCATGACCACGCGCGATTATCTCGCCCATCCCGCACTCTTCAACGGGCAGCTGCGCCCGCGCATCATCAATCTATCACGCTCCTATGCCTATCAGAGCCGCGGCTATTACGCTTCGCTTCTGGCTGAGGCGCGTGGCCATCGCATCATTCCTTCCGTGGAAACCATGATCGATCTGTCGGAACGGCGGCTTTATGAAAACGCCATTCCCGAACTGGAAGACATGTTGAACAAGGCGCTCGGCAAGCATCCGGAAAAAGCGCCGGAAACGATCCATGTGCATTTCGGGCTTGCCGATAATCCTGATTTTGAGCGTTTTGGCCGGCTGCTCTTCGACTGGTTTCGCGCGCCGTCGCTGGAAGTCACGATCAAGCCCGGCGAATGGGCGCGAATCCAGAAGATCGGCTTTGCGAATATCGCGAAGTTTACGAAGACACAGAAGGAACGCTTCGAGGAGGCACTTGATCGCTATACCCAGCGTGAGTGGCGCGCCGCACGCCCCAAGGTTCCGGCACGCTATTCCTTCGCGACATTGTGCGATCCGAAGGAGGCCATGCCGCCATCGACCGTCTCCACACTGAAGCACTGGGCGAGGATCGCGGCGCGGCTCGGCGTGGAAGTGGAGCCGATTGGCAAGCGGGATCTGCCGCGGCTTGCCAATTATGACGCCCTGTTCATCCGCGAGACGACATCGATTTCCAATCACACCTATCGTTTTGCCCGGCGCGCGCAGCAGGAAAACATGCCGGTGATCGATGATCCTATTTCCATGATCCGCTGCACCAACAAGGTTTATCTGCACGAATTGATGCAGGCAAACGATGTGGCGGTTCCGCCAACGGTGATGATCGCGGGCGAGGAGGATCTGGAGCGCGCTGCCGATATGCTCGGCTTTCCGATGGTCATCAAGATACCGGATTCGTCGTTTTCGCGCGGCGTGAAGAAGGTGAAGGATTTTGAGGAGCTGAAAGCGCTTGCCACATTATGGCTGGAGGACAGCGACCTCCTGCTGGCGCAGAAATATATGCCGACCAGGTTCGACTGGCGCGTCGGCGTCCTCGACGGCAAGCCGCTTTTCATCTGCCAGTATATGATGGCCAAGAACCACTGGCAGATCGTCAAGCACGATACGGGCGGCAAGCCGCTGGAAGGCGGGTTTCGGTCCTATGCGCTGGGCGATGCGCCGCCAGCGGTTCTGGAAACCGGGCTTCGCGCGGCACGCTGCATTGGCGACGGACTCTATGGCGTCGACCTGAAGGAAACCGACGACGGCGTGGTGGTGATCGAGGTCAACGACAATCCCAATCTTGAACGCGGGATCGAGGACGCCGCCGAAAAGGACGAGGTCTGGATCAAGCTGACGCGCTGGTTCACCGACCGGCTGGATCGCAGGTAGACATGCCGCCTGAAATTCGAGGCGGTTTTGCCGGAAATGCTCCGGCTGAACTCAAAGCGGTGTAAAGCAGACCTTGGTGTGTCCCGCGCCGATGAAGCCGAGACGGCTTGCGGCACCTTTTGACAGGTCGAGAACGCGTCCCTTGATGAAGGGGCCGCGATCGTTGATGCGCACGACAAGCGACTTGCCGTTTTTCTGATTGGTAACCTTGACCTTGCTGCCAAGCGGCAGGGTGCGGTGCGCTGCGGTCATGCCGGCTGGGTTCATGCGTTCGCCCGAAGCCGTGCGGGAAGTGAGGGCGTACCAGGAGGCGCCGCCGCATTGCTGTGCTGAAGCCTCGATTGCGGTGGCCGCGAGAAGACCGGTTGCCGCAACGGCAAGCATAGCCATACGGGTCTTGAAAGTCATGCCAGATCCACTAGTTGTTAACGGGGTGTCCCACAGTTGTCGCTGAGAAAGACAAATGCGAACTGGAATCTAAATGTGGCGCTGGCGTGGTTCGAATGAGAACATTGTGCGATATATGAATCTATATCGCGTCGGGAAAATCATCCTATACTGAGCGTTGTTTACTTGATTGCATAAACATAACCAAGGAATATTAGGAAACGTTTGGTTTTGTTTCTGTAAATCCGTTTACGATTCGTTAGGAATCTACGGCGCGCTTTTGCTGTGCCTTGTTTTCCCATGGCGATTGCAAGAAAAGCTGCTTGGTCGGCTGCCCGACCGGACGAACCAGGGTGCAATTTTTATTTGTATGGCAAGTTTTCAGCCTGAGCGGCAAAGTTGACGAAATGAGGCATTTCGGAGGCGAATTGCAATTTATGACTGTATTTCACAATTCATTACCGGGTTCGGAAAAGTTATCCACAGGGGTTGAAAGCTGGTGGAATGACATTTCTTTGACTGCTTTGATCCTCCACGAAAGCGCGAGATACCTGCTATAAGCGTGTGGGTCACACGATGGAGCGCCATGCAGGATCAGCCGGAAACAGATAGGACCGATACCGCTTCGTCCGCAATTTCAGCGAGCAGGCGGATAGTCTATTTCTGCCTTGGTTTCCTGATGCTGGGGCTTGGCATCATTGGCGCCTTCCTGCCGGTCATGCCGACCACGATCTTCATCATTTTGGCTGCCTGGTTTTTTGCGCGGTCATCGCCGAAGCTTGAAGCGCGCCTGTTGGCCGATCCGCGTTTCGGTCCGCTGGTCATCAAATGGCGCGAGCGCGGCGCCATTCCACCCAAGGCAAAGCTCTATGCCTGCCTTGGCATGATCTGCGGCTATGGCCTGTTCTGGTGGGGGGCACATCCGGGGTTGCCTCTGGCGATGCTCGTCACTGTCTTCATGCTGGGTTCGGCAGCTTATGTCTTGAGCCGTCCCAACGGGTGAGCAGGATGGCAGGCTTCGCGTCTCTCGCGGCTGCGTCCATGTCTTTGGCAGTTTGCAACAAAGCTGTAACATTAGTGTCATACGAGTGTAATATACAGCGCGTAGAGGGCTAACGACGCCACATCGTCACGTGTCTTTTACAACAGGAGCCGCAGCTCATGAACAAGATGATTTCCTCGACCGCAGCGCTTGCCATCGCTGCCGTTATGTCGGTTTCCGCCGCTCAGGCGCGCGATCAGATTCAGGTTGCCGGTTCCTCGACCGTTCTGCCTTATGCAAAGATCGTTGCCGAGACCTTCGGAGAAACCTTCCCTAACTTCAAGACGCCGGTTGTTGAATCGGGCGGCTCGGGTGCGGGCATCAAGGAATTCTGCAAGGGCGTCGGTGAAAACACCATCGATATCGCCAATGCATCGCGCGCCATGAAGGACTCGGAGCTGAAGTCGTGCATCGACGCTGGCGTCAAGGACGTTCAAGAAGTGCGCTTCGGCTATGACGGCATCGTCTTCGCCACCGATGCCAAGGGCCCGGACTGGAAGCTGAAGCCGGAAGACATCTACAAGGCGCTCGCCGCCAAGCTGGTCGTTGACGGCAAGCTGGTCGACAATCCGAACACCAAATGGAGCCAGGTCAACCCGGACCTCCCGGATTGGGACATTGCTGCCTATATTCCGGGTGAAAAGCACGGCACCCGCGAAGTGTTTGAAGAAAAGGTTCTCGCCGACGGCTGCAAGCACTCCGGCGCTTTGGATGAAATCAAGAAGACCGGTCTCGACGACAAGGCTGCCGCTTCCGCCTGCATTGCCGTGCGCAAGGACGGCAAGGCTGTCGACATCGATGGCGATTATGCGGAAACGCTGGCCCGCATCGACTCCAACAAGACGGGCGTTGGTGTTTTCGGCCTCTATTTCTTCGAAAACAATGCCGACAAGCTGAAGGTTGCCACCGTCAACGATGTCACGCCTTCGGCTGAGACCGTCGCTTCGGGCGAATATCCGGTGTCGCGTCCGCTGTTCTTCTATGTGAAGAAGGCCCATCTCGGCGTCATTCCGGGACTGAAGGAATATGTCGAGTTCTTCCTGAACGACCAGATGATCGGTCCTGACGGCCCGCTCGCCGAATATGGTCTGGTTCCGGCTCCCGATGCAGAACGTGAAGCACAGCGCGCCGCCTTCTCCGAAGGCAAGACGATGGCAGCGAAGTAAATTTTAGTCTGTGGAACGCGGGGATGACACATCTCCGCGTTCTTCTCCTTTCGCGCCTTTGCATTATGACAGGCGCATTCGCGTGGAACGGTATGGGTGGAAGCTGCACCTCACACCATTCGCATTCATCAGGGCAACCGGGGAAATTGAATGTCCTTCTTTCTGGTTCTCGTCAGTATCGTTGCAATCGGGCTGATCGGATTCTTCATAGGCCGCCAGCGTGCCGTTGCACTGGACAAGGCGCAGTCTGCTTCCGCAAAAGCCTCGCCGACAGAGAAAATGCATTCCCGCCCGCATTATCACGGCTGGTGGGTTTTCCTCGTTTCCGCATTGCCTGCGGTTTTGTTCCTCGCCGTGTGGGCTGTTGGAACCTCGGTCTATCTCGATCACAGCGCGACCGCCCGCTTGCCGGATGCAATAGAGGAGGGTTCCTTCACCAATCGCAGCTTGCAGCTTGGCATGGTGCGTGGCCTCGCCAAAGGGCTTGACCGGCTGACACCCGCTGAACTGGAAAGCTTCCCGTCGAATTATCAGGATGCCCGTGCGGTTCTGGCAACGAAGGGCGTGGCGCTCGCCACCGAAGGCCAGGACTATATGGTGCCGATCGCGCTCTACCTGAAAAAGGCAACAGCGCTGACGCACACCATCGGTTCGGCCGTTTCCCTGGTGATCGCCGTGGCGGGCCTTATCTTCGGCCTTTCAACGATCAGCCGGCGCATGCGTGCGCGCAACAATGTCGAGCGGATCGTTCTATGGGGCCTGATTGCGGCATCCGGCATTGCCATTCTGACGACCATTGGCATCATCTGCTCGATGCTGTTCCAGACGATCAGCTTCTTCCAGTCCGTTTCGCCATGGGAATTCTTCTTCGGCACCGTCTGGGACCCGCGCTTTGCCGCTGCCGGTTCGGGTGGCGAGACAGGCCAGTTCGGCCTTATCCCGCTGCTGGCCGGCACGCTCTATATCGCGCTCGTGGCCATGCTGTTTGCCGTTCCGGTCGGCTTGTTCTCGGCTATCTATATGGCGGAATATGCATCGCCGCGCGTACGCACGGTCGTCAAGCCGGTTCTGGAGCTTCTCGCTGGCATTCCCAGCATCGTCTACGGCTTCTTCGCCCTTGTGACGGTCGGGCCTTTCCTGCGCGATCTCTCGATTGCCATCGCAGGCGGTCAGGGCTTCATCATGGCACAGAGCGTCCTGACCGCCGGTCTTGTCATGGGTGTGATGTTGATCCCCTTCGTGTCGTCGCTTTCCGACGACATCATCACCGCCGTGCCGCGCGCATTGCGTGATGGTTCGCTCGGCCTTGGCGCGACCCGCTCCGAAACCATCAAGCGTGTCGTGCTTCCGGCCGCTCTGCCAGGCATTGTCGGCGCGCTTTTGATGACTGCGTCCCGCGCCATCGGCGAAACCATGATCGTGGTTCTGGCGGCAGGCGTTGCGGCGCGCATCAACATCAATCCATTCGAGGCGATGACCACCATCACGGTGAAGATCGTCAACCAGCTCACCGGCGACCTTGAGTTCAATTCGCCGCAGACGCTGGTGGCTTTTGCGCTCGGCATCACGCTTTTCGTCTTGACGCTGATCATGAACATTTTTGCGCTCCACATCGTGCGCAAGTACCGGGAGCAGTACGAATAATGACCGATACGACCTTCAACGCCAGCGGCACGACGGCACAGCCCGCACGCCGCGATATCGGACTGAAACGCCGCTACGCTGCCGAACGCCGCTTCCGCTACTATGGCATCGCCGCGATTGCCATCGGCGTGTTCTTCCTGTGCGCGCTCCTGTTCTCGGTCTTTTCCAAGGGTTATACGGCCTTCTGGCAGACCACGCTTTATCTGCCGGTGAAGCTTGAAGAAAAGGTGATCGATCCGGGCAACAAGCGCGCGACCGATCCGAATGTGCTCATCACCGCCAATTATCCGCTGCTGGTGCGCAATGCGCTGGCCGAAAAGCTGGGTGTGGCCAAGACCGACCGTCCGGCCATGCGCGATCTGGGCCGCTTTTATTCCGATGGCGTGCGCCTTCAGTTGCGCAAGATGGTGATGGACAATCCCGCGCTCATCGGCACGACGCAGACCGTTCCGGTTCTGGCCGGTGCCGATATCGATTCCGCCTTCAAGGGGCAGATCGATCTTTCCGTGCCCGAGACAAGCCGCAAGGTTTCGGACCGTCAGGTCGGCTGGATGAAGACGCTTTCGGATGAAGGCGTCATGAAGGAGGCCTTTAATACCGGCCTCTTCACCTTCGGTGCCTCCAGCCGTCCGGAAACCTCCGGTCTTGGCGTCGCGCTGGTCGGTTCGTTCTACATGATGCTGATCGTTCTCGGCCTGTCGCTGCCGATCGGCGTTGCCGCTTCGATCTATCTGGAAGAGTTCGCCAGGAAGAACCGCTTCACCGACATGATCGAGGTGAACATCAACAATCTGGCGGCGGTTCCGTCCATCGTGTTCGGCCTGCTCGGGCTTGCGGTTTTCATCAACTTCTTCGGCCTGCCGCGTTCCGCGTCGCTGGTCGGTGGCCTGGTGCTGACGCTGATGACGCTTCCCACCATCATCATCGCGACGCGCGCCGCCCTTCGCGCCGTGCCGCCTTCCATCCGCGCGGCAGCTCTTGGCCTCGGCGCATCGAAAACGCAGATGGTGTTCCATCATGTCCTGCCGCTCGCCGCTCCCGGCATCCTGACGGGCACGATCATCGGCCTTGCCCATGCGCTGGGTGAAACCGCGCCGCTTCTCCTGATCGGCATGGTGGCCTTCGTTGCCGATGTACCGTCGACGCCGATGGACCCGTCAACCGCCTTGCCGGTGCAGATCTATATGTGGGCCAATGAAGCAGAACGCGCCTTTGTGGAACGCACATCAGGCGCTATCATCGTCCTGCTTCTGTTCCTTGCCGTGATGAATATTGCTGCAATCATTCTGCGCCGCCGCTTCGAGCGCCGCTGGTAAACGGGAGTCGAAAGCTATGAATCTGATGACTGAACGATCTCTCGAGAAAGCCGTAGGAGAAAAAATGAACGCCAACGCCAATTCCATAAAGATGCGCGGCGACAAGGTCTGCGTGTTTTATGGCGAGAAGCAGGCTCTGTTCGATGTCGATCTGGATATCCAGGAAAAGATGGTCACGGCGCTGATCGGTCCTTCCGGTTGCGGCAAGTCCACCTTCCTGCGGTCGCTCAACCGCATGAACGATACGATCGAAGGCTGCAAGGTCGGCGGCAGGATCACGCTCGACAATGAGGACATCTACGATCCGAAGATCGATGTCGTCGAGCTGCGCGCCCGCGTTGGCATGGTGTTCCAGAAGCCCAATCCGTTTCCAAAGTCGATCTATGAAAACGTCGCCTATGGCCCGCGCATTCATGGTCTGGCCCGCACCAAGGCCGATCTGGAAGAAATCGTCGTGACGAGCCTCCAGAAGGCCAGCCTGTTCGAAGAGGTGAAGGACCGTCTGCACGATGCGGGCACCGGTCTTTCCGGCGGCCAGCAGCAGCGCCTTTGCATTGCACGTGCGATTGCGGTCAGCCCGGAAGTCATCCTCATGGACGAACCGTGCTCGGCGCTCGACCCGATTGCAACCGCAAAGGTGGAAGAGCTGATCGATGAACTGCGCCAGAACTATACGATCGTGATCGTCACCCACTCCATGCAGCAGGCCGCGCGCGTTTCGCAGCGCACCGCCATGTTCCACCTCGGCAATCTGGTCGAAGTGGGCGACACGGAAACCATGTTCACCGCGCCGACCGAAAAGCGCACGCAGGACTATATCACCGGACGCTTCGGCTGATCCGGAACTGCAATCAAGAGATAGACAGTGCGGCTTCCCCGCAATTTATATTACGAGGTCTACTATGCCGTCTCAGCATACAGTTCGCTCCTACGATGAGGAATTGAAGTTTCTCACCCATAAGATCGCCGAAATGGGCGGACATGCGGAACGTATGGTCGAACAATCGGTCGCCGCTATCGTCAATGCGGACAATGCGCTCGCACAGCGCGTCATTTCCGACGATCTCATCCTCGACGCCAGCGAACGCGAGATCGACGACAAGGCCGTGATGATCATCGCCAAGCGCCAGCCCATGGCTGTGGACCTGCGCGAGATCATCGGCTCGATCCGCATCTCTGCCGATCTGGAGCGCGTGGGCGATCTGGGCAAGAACATTGCCAAGCGCGTTGCCGCTGTTTCGGAATCGCGCCAGCCGGTAAAGCTTTATCGCGGGCTCGAAACACTGGCCGAACTCGCGCTGACCCAGCTCAAGGATGTGCTCGATGCCTATGCGTCGCGCTCGGTGCAGCAGATCAATGTCGTTCGCGACCGCGATGACGAGATCGACGCGATGTACACCTCGCTGTTCCGCGAGTTGTTGACTTACATGATGGAAGATCCGCGCAATATTTCCGCCTGCACGCATCTTCTGTTCTGCGCGAAGAATATCGAGCGCATCGGCGATCACGCGACCAACATCGCGGAGACCGTTTATTATATCGTGACTGGCCTGCAAATGCCGGCTGAGCGACCCAAGGAAGACCTGAGCCACGGTATTGTCGTGGATGAGGCGCGTAAACCCTGAACTGCGGTCGACCGGACTTCGTTCCGGCGGCTTGGAATGAGTGTATAGCGCGGCGGCACGCGGTCGACTGGGGGGATTGTATCCACCGTCCGCCAAATCTGGATAGGAAAATACCGGATGTCACAGGCACCCAAAATCGCTGTGGTGGAAGACGAAGAGGCACTGAGCGTTCTGCTTCGCTACAATCTCGAGGCAGAGGGCTATCAGGTCGATACAATGCTGCGCGGCGACGAGGCCGAAATAGCCCTGCGCGAGAACGTGCCGGACCTGCTCATCCTGGACTGGATGCTGCCGGGTGTATCGGGCATCGAGCTTTGCCGCCGCCTGCGTCAATGGCCGGAAACGGAACGCCTGCCCATCATCATGCTGACGGCGCGCGGCGAGGAAAGCGAACGTGTCCGGGGCCTGAGCGTCGGCGCTGACGATTATGTCGTAAAGCCGTTTTCCACGCCGGAGCTTCTGGCGCGCGTCAAGGCGATGCTGCGCCGGTCCAATCCGAGCATTCTATCGCATGTGCTGAAAGTGGGCGATCTTGTTCTCGATCGCCAGCAGCATCGCGTCTACCGCAAGGAAAAGGAAGTCCGTCTTGGACCGACGGAATTCCGCCTGCTCGAATATTTCATGATGTCGCCGGGCCGTGTCTTCTCGCGCAGCCAGCTTCTCGATGGCGTCTGGGGTCCAGACATCTACGTGGATGATCGCACGGTGGATGTCCATGTCGGGCGGCTGCGCAAGGCAATCAATGTCGGTCGCGCGCTCGATCCGATCCGCACCGTTCGCGGCGCCGGTTATTCTTTCGGTTGATCGTTCGCGATGCCAGGCAATGAACTTGTCCGGCTCGTCACGCTTCCCGTGGCGGGCCGTTTTTGCTGGCGGCGAAGGTTTGCGAAGCAAAAGATCAGGCGCGCCCGATTCGCAACTTTACGACCGGAATCGGCCTTCAATCCCCAATTTCACGCGATGTTACAGCTTTGTTTCCAAAGTTGACGAAGCGCAACGGAACCCTCTCACAAGAGAAATTCCGCAGATCATCTGAAACAGCAGGAATGTGCATGCAAAAAATGCGCAAGCAAAGGTGAATTAAGGCAGCGATATGGCGTGTATTGCTGGATTTTGAATCCCGTTAAATCAATACCTTATCTGAATTGATAATCTTCGTTAAGGAATTGTTAATATATTTAAAGGGCTTGTAGGCATATTCGCACTCTCGATTCGGTTTTGCTTTCGCACATTTCAGGCGTCGTCAGCATTGTTGGGATTTGACCCTTCGCCTTTTTTTGGCCTAAAAATTCCAAAACCTTGAATTCGATTGAGCGACAGTAGGGCGTGAGTTTTTGATCTTCGTCCTCTTTGACTTGCACCGCAGTCAGACATTCGCGGCACATCGTTCCAGATGCGCGGCCTGAATGAATGACTGGATCAGTTAAGGGTCCTAACATGAGATTGAGCCATTGACGCGCGCCGCGAAGTGGAAATTGCCCGCTCTGATCGGGCTTGTGGTTGCGCCATTCGTGGTGACAGGTTGTACCACGACCGGAACCTCGGAAAAGGCCAGTTCGGGAAAGGCGGCGGCAAGCCACGTCAAGACCGTCAATGGCGTGAAGACCTACACCTACACCGCCCGCGACAGGGAATGCCTTGAACGTGCGATGTTCTTCGAATCGAACCGGTCCAGTTCCGATGGCCTTCTGGCCGTTGGAACGGTTGTCATGAACAGGCTCGCCTCCGGCCGGTATCCGGATACGATTTGTGGTGTTGTGGGCCAGAAAAACCAGTTTGCGCCCGGCGTTCTCACCCGTCAGATGAATTCCAAGGCGCTGCCCGATGTTCAGGCTGCCGCCGATGCGGTTCTGAAGGGGGAGCGTCATCCCAAGCTCAAAAACGCCATGTTCTTCCACACGGCGGGCCTGAAATTCCCCTATAACAACATGCATTATGTGCTCGTTGCCGGGGGCAACTCCTTCTACGAAAAGCGCAATCGCGACGGCTCGCTGCAGAATCCGGTCCCGCAGGAACCATATAATCTTGCTCTCGCCTATTCGCCGCAATCGCCTTCCGTTCCTCAAGATCCATCCTATGACGTGACCCTGCCGCAGATCGGCCCGGTTCCGGGGACGGAGCCGACCGTTCAGATGGCGCTCGCCGAAGCTGCAAAGGCCCAAGGCGTCGAACAGAACTCAGGTGCGGGCCCGCAGGCCCGTGGCGATCGTCTGGCGCGTCATCGTGGTGTGCCTGCTTCCCAGCAGGAGCAGCATGTGCAGATGGCCTCCTACCAGCCGCAGTTCGATACGACTGCGCCGCAGACGACATCGCTCGGCTATGCCCCGGCAAGCCAGAAACAGGTTGACGCCATCGGCGCGCTTCTTCTGTCTCAGGACAGACCGGAAGCACCGCTGTAAGACGGCATCACGTCCAGACAATCTGAAACGCCGGTCTGTTTTATCCAGACCGGCGTTTTTGTTTTGCGGCTGAGTGCCGGTATGTCCGCTTGAGCTTCAAGGCCGATAGATAACCATCGGCGTGTCATAGAAATCGACCTGGTTCTGCCAGGCGCGGCGGTCGGCTCTGCGATCGAGATCGAGCCGCATGAGGCAATTGGCGAATGCGTCGGTTCTGGCCTTGAAACCATAGCTGCGGCAAGTCTGTTCGTCGGCTGCGCGGCGCTGTTCTGGCGTCATGGTTACGCAGCCGGCAAGAAGACTGGTAATGCCCAGTAAGAAGAGTGCTTTCCACTTCATTGCCGTTGCTTTCTTGATATGGCTGCCCGCACCGAAAGAGGGTTGCGAGATTATATCCAGTAGTGGAATAGTGCCACTGATTTGCTGGTAAAGCGACCCTGTTTGGGATCGGGACTGTTTCAGTCGCATCAGAACGGCGGATAAGGCAGGGGGAGGCCTTCCTTGATATTCTGGTCATCCTGCCAGATGCGCTTGTCGATGGCGCGCTGCAGGTCCCGCTTCTTGAGGCACTTCGTGAATGTGGCCGTCTTCGGTTCAAATCCTGCATTGCGACAGGCGTTTTGATCGATGGCGCGCAGTTGAGCAGAAGTTTGTGTTGCGCATCCGGAAATTACAGAAGAAGAGAATAAGATTAAAAATAATCTAATGTTCATGATTACTCCTGAGGAAGTTTACAATCAAATATATATAAAAATCCATTTGTATTGGAATTGCTATTTTATTGCTGGCAATTGCGTTTGTTTCGTTTAATAAGTGAACTAAATTATGGAGGCTTGTCAATATATGCTCAACAATTCTTTCGAAGCTGTTATCGATCCGGTGAAACTCGAGCGTCTGGCGGAAGTCGCGGTTCGCGTTGGCTTGCAGCTTCGCGAAGGGCAGGATCTGGTGATTACCGCGCCGGTCGTCGCCCTGCCGCTGGTGCGTCTCATCGCCAAACATGCCTACAAGGCCGGGGCCGGACTGGTAACGCCCTTTTTCGCGGATGACGAATTGACGCTTGCCCGTTACGAGAACGCATCCGATGCGAGCTTCGACCGCGCGGCGAACTGGCTTTATGAAGGCATGGCAAGGGCCTATTCGGATGGGGCTGCGCGCCTGGCCATCGCAGCCGATAATCCGATGCTTCTTTCCAGCCAGAACCCGGCCAGGGTGTCACGCGCCAACCGCGCCAATTCGAAGGCCTATCAGCCGGCGCTCGAAAAAATCGCCGGTTTCGACATCAACTGGAATATCGTGTCCTATCCCAATCCGGATTGGGCGAAGCTGATGTTTCCAGATGAACCGGAAGATGTCGCCACCCGCAAACTGGCCGATGCGATCTTCGCGGCTTCGCGCGTCGATGTCGACGATCCGGTCGGGGCCTGGGCCGCGCACAATGCAGCGCTTCGCACCCGCACCCGCCTTCTGAACGGCAAGGCCTACAGCGCCTTGCATTTCAAGGGGCCGAACACCGATCTGACCGTGGGCCTTGCCGATGGGCACGAATGGCACGGCGGCGCATCCACGGCGAAAAACGGCATTACCTGCAATCCCAACATTCCGACGGAGGAAGTGTTCACCACGCCGCATGCGCTGCGTGTCGAGGGTCATGTGACGAGCACCAAGCCGCTGTCTCATCAGGGCACGCTGATCGAGAATATTGCGGTTCGCTTTCAAGGCGGACGCATTGTCGAGGCAAAGGCGAGCCGCGGCGAAGAAGTTCTCAACAAGGTGCTGGATACGGATGAGGGCGCACGTCGTCTGGGCGAAGTGGCGCTGGTGCCGCATTCCTCGCCGATCTCGCAGAGCGGACTTCTGTTCTACAACACCCTGTTCGATGAAAATGCCGCAAGCCACATTGCGCTTGGCCAGTGCTATTCCAAGTGTTTCATCGATGGCGCAAAGCTGACGCCGGAACAGATCAGGGCGCAGGGCGGCAATTCGAGCCTGATCCATATCGACTGGATGATCGGTTCGGGCGAAATCGACGTCGATGGCATCAATGCGGACGGAACCCGCGAGCCGGTGATGCGCGGCGGTGAATGGGCAAACTGATCATCGCGCAACAGAAAGGCCGGGGCTTTCCCGGCCTTTTCACTGCCTCTTCGAGGTTAGTTCTTTTCCTGAACATGGGCCTCAAGGAACCATAGGGCCTTGTCGAGGCTGCGCGATGCGGCGGTGAAAATATCTGCCGTATCGTCATCGCCCGCGTCGTCCGCATCCTTGATCGACTGGCGCAAGAGATTGGCAACATCGCCATAACGCTCGATCAGCGCCAGCAGATGATCGTGAACGGCATAGATGTCGGTCGGGTAAGGCTTCAGCTTGGTTTCCTTCGCCACGACCTGCGTGGTGCCATAGGCTGTCCCGCCGATCTGCACGGCACGCTCGGCAATAGTATCGACATGGTTGTCGAGATCGGTGCGGAAGCCATCGAGCATTTCGTGAACGGCGATGAATTGCGGCCCCTTGAGGTTCCAGTGCGCCTGTTTGGTGATGAGGGCAAGATCGATTGTCGCGGCCAGATTTTCATTAAGCAGCGCGATCATTGTCGTCTTCGTATTGGAAGGAAGATCGTTGCGGGTTGCATGCATCGACTTCTTGGACATTGTATCCTCATATCCTTTTGCTCAATCTGGGCTTGGAAGCGGCTGGAGGACGCCGCTCGCAGTCGGCGGGCAGCGGTTCCAAACGTAAACGAACCCGCCAGATCCTTATGAGGTTCGTTGCCAGATGGGACTTTGTTGCCGTCAAGACGACGGAGAAACGTTCCCGCACCCGCGAGGAAAACGCAGGCCTGCGTTTTTTGTTCCGCCGGAAGGGTGAAAAACCGGACTTGATCCGGCCTTTGGACAAGACTTGGCCAAGACTCGACTTGTCGCGACGCAAAATCTGATTTACCCGGTTCGCATGAAGATACTTGCGCTTGATACTGCCGCTTCGTGGTGTTCCGTTGCCGTCTATAACTCCGATGGCGATGTCGTGCTTGCCGACAGGAGTGAAAATATCGGCAAGGGACATGCGGAAGTGTTGATGGACTATGTCGAGCGCGCGCTGCTGCAAGCGAAACTGTCGCTGCGCGACATGGATCGGGTGGCGGTCAATATAGGGCCGGGATCGTTTACCGGCGTTCGTATCGGTGTCTCGGCGGCGCGTGGTTTCGCGCTGGCGCTGGGCATTCCTGCCATAGGGATCACAGCCTTCGAGGCGCTCGCCGCGCAAACGCATCTCACCTTGCCGGAACAGCCGGTGCTGGTCCTTCTCGACGCGCATCGCGGCGAGATTTATGCGCAGGCATTCGATGCAAAGGGCCTGCCAGGCGCAAAGCCTCTGGTTCTGTCGCGGGAAGAAGCGGAAGTCCTTGCAGCGTCTCAAGCGGAAAATACCGTTCTTGCAGGTTCCGCCGCCTCCGCGATCAACGAAGCAACCGGCGGCCGTCTCGCGCTTGGCCCTGAGGAGCCCACGGCGAAAATCGGTATCTATGCGCGTCTGGCGGGCCTGCGGGAGCCGGGCGATGCGCCGAAGCCGCTTTATATGCGCGGACCGGATGCAAAGCCGCAGGTCGGCTTCGCGCTGGCGCGCAAGGCTGACGGAGAATAGCCGATGATGGGCTTGCCGTTCGGCCGTTTCGGTCGCAGACAGGTTTCGGTGGAGCCATTGCGTGCCCAGGACAGTCACGCGATCCAGCGCATCCACGCGGTCGCTTTTCATCATGGCTGGAGTTCCGACGATCTCAGGTCACTGATCGCGCAGGATACGGTTTTCGGCTTCGTTGCCCGTGCGGAAGGCAAGCCAAATGATGCCTGTGGCTTTGTGCTGGCGCGTCTTGTGGCGGGAGAAGCGGAAATCCTGACGATTGCCGTCTCGCGCGATGTGCAGCGGCAGGGTGTCGGGCGCATGCTGATGGATGCCGTGCTGCGCCATCTCTATCAGGAGCGCGCCGAAACGCTGTTTCTGGAAGTAGATGAGGTCAATATCGCGGCACAGGCGCTTTATCGCCGCCTCGGCTTCCAGAAAGTCGGCGACCGTCCCGCTTATTACGAAACGGCGAACGGTCGTTCGGCGGCGCTGATCCTGCGGCGCGACCTGAAGAGGCCTCAATGATCGGCGCGATCAGGATATTTCTGGTTGTCGCGGCCATGGTCGCGCTCAGCCTGTCGCTGATCCCGTTTCAATATCTGTTCCTGAAGCTGAAGAACGGCTGGAAGCGCCGCCTGCCCAATTTCTTCCATCGCGTTGTCGCGCGCCTGTTCGGCTTCCGCATCAGGACGGTCGGCAAATTGCATGAGGGGCGTCCGCTTCTCCTTGTTTCCAACCATACGTCATGGAGCGATATCGTCATCCTTTCGGCGGTGGGGCAGGTGTCGTTCATTGCCAAATCCGAGGTGCGGGACTGGCCGGTTTTCGGCATGTTCGCCGTGTTGCAGCGCACGGTTTTCGTGGAGCGCGAACGGCGCGGCAAAACCGCCCGCCAGACTTCCGAAATCGCCAACCGGCTGATTGCAGGCGATGCAATGGTGCTTTTTGCCGAAGGCACCACATCGGATGGCAATCGGGTGCTGCCATTCAAGACCGCGCTTTTCGGCGCAGCGCACGCGGCAATCCGTGAGGCGGGCGTGCCGGAGGTCGTGGTGCAGCCGGTGGCGATTGCTTATACGGGCGTGCATGGCATGGCCATGGGGCGCTATCACCGCCCACTTGCCTCATGGCCGGGCGACGTCGAGCTGATGCCGCATCTGAAGGGCATTCTGCGCGAAGGCGCGATCGATGTGGAGGTACGCTTCGGCGAACCCGTCCTTGTCACGGCGGAGACGGACCGCAAGGCGCTCGCCCGCACGATGGAAAATCGGGTAAGGGCGCTGTTGCAAAGCGCGCTGCTTGGACGGGAAATCCCGGAAGCTTGAAAAGCTGAGCAGATTGTCACCTTCCAAAATGGCGGCAAAAGCTGTAGATAGCCCCGCATGAGCGACAACACGACCCAGATTGAACCGAAAACGGCACAGGAAACGAGCCCGCGCGCCAATACGCGCAAGGTTTTCGTGAAGACCTATGGCTGCCAGATGAATGTCTATGACAGCCAGCGCATGGCCGACAGCCTCGCTGCGGAAGGCTATGTCGCGACCGACACTCCGGACGATGCCGATCTGGTTCTGCTCAACACCTGCCATATTCGCGAGAAGGCGTCGGAAAAGCTCTATTCCGCGCTGGGCCGCCTGCGCAAGATGAAGGATGCGCGTGAAGCGAATGGCAAGGAATTGACCATTGGCGTCGCGGGTTGCGTCGCGCAGGCCGAAGGGCAGGAAATATTGCGCCGCGCGCCGAATGTCGATCTCGTCATCGGCCCGCAGACCTATCATCGCCTGCCTCATGCGCTGGCGCGGGTGCGCGGCGGCGAGAAGGTGGTCGAGACCGATTACGCCATTGAAGACAAGTTTGAGCATCTTCCGGCACCGAAGCGCGAGGAGACCCGCAAGCGCGGTGTTTCCGCCTTCCTCACCGTGCAGGAAGGCTGCGACAAGTTCTGCACCTTCTGCGTGGTGCCCTATACGCGCGGCTCGGAAGTCTCGCGCAGTGTGAAGCAGATCGTGACGGAGGCAGAACGCCTTGCCGATAGCGGTGTGCGCGAGCTGACCCTGCTTGGCCAGAATGTCAATGCCTGGCATGGCGAAGGCGATGATGGTCGCGAATGGGGCCTCGGCGAATTGCTGTTCCGCCTTGCGCGCATTCCCGGCATTGCGCGTCTGCGCTACACGACCAGCCACCCGCGCGACATGGATGACAGCCTGATTGCCGCGCATCGCGACCTGCGGCAACTGATGCCCTATCTGCATCTGCCGGTGCAGTCCGGTTCCGACCGGATCTTGAAGGCGATGAACCGCCGTCACAAGGCGGACGAATATCTGCGCCTGATCGAGCGCATCCGCGAGGTGCGCCCGGATATGGCGCTTTCGGGTGATTTCATCGTCGGTTTTCCCGGCGAAACCGATCAGGATTTCGAGGATACGATGCGGCTCGTGCGCGAGGTTCATTACGCGCAGGCCTATTCGTTCAAATATTCGCCGCGCCCCGGAACGCCCGGCGCCGATCTTGACGATCACGTCGCGGAGCCGGTGAAGGACGAGCGCCTCCAGCGCCTTCAGGCGCTGCTGTCGGAACAGCAATATGCGTTCCAGGATTCGATGATCGGGCGCGCGATGGATGTGCTTCTGGAGAAGCCCGGTCGCGAGGCCGGTCAGATGGTGGGCCGCTCGCCATGGCTCCTGCCTGTCATCATCGATGACAACGGGGACCGGATCGGCGACATCATTCATGTGAAAATCGTGTCCACGGGCACCAACAGCCTTATTGCGCAAAAACTGGCCTGAAGGCATGATGATGCCGAGGCAGAAAATTTCGGCGTCTTGAGTCGCTTGCCGGTAATCCTGTCGAGACTGTGATTGCAATGCGTGGACGGTCCGTGTTCACGCATAATCTGGTCTGAGAAGTCTGCAACTTTTCAGGATTGTGCCTTAAGGAGATACGGTTGAGCGCTACGGAAAAGCTGAAATCTGCCAAGCCAACCAATCAAACACAAAAAAGCCCGACGACCGGGGCCTCGGATATGGCCCATATCGTGCTCACCTTCGACAATAACCGCCTCGCCAGCGCGCTTTACGGCCAGTTCGATGAAAATCTGGCGCGGATCGAGCAGAAGCTGGGTGTGGACGTTCGCTCGAAGGGCAACCAGCTTTCGATAAGGGGCGAGCCGACCGCAACCGAACAGGCGCGCCGCGCGCTCGACCATCTCTATGAAACATTGCAGAAGGGCCATGAGCTGACGGTGTCCGATGTGGACGGCGCGCTGCGCATGGCGATTGCCGCCGACGACCAGCTCACCTTGCCGACGATGGAAAACAAGGGAAAGCTTTCCGCTGCCCAGATTTCCACGCGCAAGAAGACGATCTTCGCCCGCACGCCGACGCAGGATGCCTATATGCGTGCGCTCGACCGGTCGGAACTGGTGTTCGGCGTCGGTCCCGCCGGCACCGGCAAGACCTATCTTGCCGTAGCCCATGCGGCCATGCTTCTGGAGCGGGGCCTTGTCGAGCGCATTATCCTCTCGCGTCCGGCTGTCGAGGCGGGCGAACGTCTGGGCTTCCTGCCCGGCGACATGAAGGAAAAGGTCGATCCCTATCTGCGCCCGCTTTACGATGCGCTTTACGACATGATGCCGGCGGAAAAGGTTGAACGCGCCATTACGGCGGGCGTGATCGAGATCGCGCCGCTTGCCTTCATGCGCGGACGCACGCTGGCGCATTCTGCGGTGATTCTCGATGAAGCGCAGAACACGACATCCATGCAGATGAAAATGTTCCTGACGCGCCTTGGCGAAGGGTCGCGCATGATCGTGACCGGCGATCCGAGCCAGATCGACCTGCCGCCCGGCCAGAAATCCGGGCTGGTCGAGGCGCTTCGCGTGCTGGACGATGTGGAAGGCGTCATCAAGGTGCGCTTCACGGAGAAGGACGTTGTGCGTCATCCGCTGGTGGCGGCCATTGTCGGCGCTTACGACCGCGACGGCAAACAGCATGCGCGTTCGGAATGATCTTGCAATTGCCTGTTGGAATCACGATTTAAATAATGCTGTCTGCCTTTTTGGCAGGCAGCTTTCTTACAATTGAAAGGACGATGCGGTCTGCTGAAAGGCGACCGCCGCATAACGTGTCAAATAACGCGATCCACATCGATATCATGATCGAAGCCGGCAATTGGCCGGATGAAGCGAGCCTTGAAAGTCTCGTGGGCAAATCGGTTCAAGCCGCCTGGAGCAATCTGGGTCTCCGGGACGCCAAAAGCGAACTGAGCGTGGTTTTCACCGACGACGCCTCTATCCAGACCCTGAACGCCGAATGGCGCGGCAAGGACAAGCCGACCAATGTTCTGTCCTTTCCGGCCTTTCCGGTGAAGGCCGGCTCGCAGCCGGGACCGATGCTTGGCGACATCATCATCGCGCGCGAAACCGTGGAGCGCGAAGCCCGTGAAGAGGGCAAGCCGCTCGAAAATCACCTCACGCATCTCATCGTGCATGGCTTTTTGCACCTTTTGGGCTACGATCATGAAACCGATGAGGAAGCGGATGTGATGGAGGCGCGCGAGCGTGAAATCCTTCATGCTCTTGCCATTCCCGACCCTTATGCTGTATCCGATGAGGACACGAACAACGATTGACCATGGCTGACCAAACATCGCACCCTCCGTCCGCTGGCGAAAACCGCAGCGAGACCCAAGACGCCGAAGGGCAAAGTACGCAGCGGCCCGTCGTGGCCGAAAAGCGCTCCCTCTTGTCCAATATTTTCCCGTTCATGCGTTCGCGCCAATCCTCGTCGCTGCGCGAAGATCTGGCCGATGCCCTCTCCAGCACGGCAAGCGAGCAGGATTCAGCATTTTCGCCCGAAGAAAAGGCGATGCTGCACAATATCCTTCGCCTGCGCGAAATCCGCGTCGAGGACGTGATGATTCCCCGCGCCGATGTCGAGGCGGTGGAAATCTCCACACCGCTGTGGGAAGTGCTGGAGCTTTTCGAAAAATCCGGCCATTCGCGTATGCCGGTCTATGCCGAGACGCTGGATGATCCGCGCGGCATGATCCATATCCGCGATGTTCTCAATTACATCACCAGGCAGGCCCGCCAGAAAACCGCGCGCCGCAGCAGCACGCGCAAGGCGACGGCGGAAGACAAGGCGGCCAAATTCGACATGGGGCGCATCGATCTCACCAGGACGATCGGTGAGCTCAATCTGATGCGCAAGGTCCTGTTCGTGCCGCCATCGATGATGGCGAGCGGATTGATGGCGCGCATGCAGGCCACCCATATCCAGATGGCGCTGGTCATCGACGAATATGGCGGCACCGACGGTCTGGTTTCGCTGGAAGACATTGTCGAAATGGTCGTCGGCGATATCGAAGACGAACATGACGACGAGGAAATCATGATCGCCGAAGAGGCCGACGGCGTGTTCGTCGTCGACGCGCGTGCCGATCTGGAAGAGCTGGCTGCGAAAATCGGCCCCTCCTTCGAGGCGGGCGAGCATGGCGAGGATGTCGATACGGTCGGTGGTCTTATCTTCTCGGTTCTGGGGCGCATTCCGGTTCGCGGCGAGGTGGTGCAGGCAATTCCGGGATACGAATTCCATGTGCTGGAAGTTGATCCGCGCCGGGTGAAGAAAGTGCGCATTGTGCCGCTTTCCGCCGCTGACCGCCGACGCCAGCAGCGCGCTGTCGTTTCCGCCAAGCCTGGAGAACAGCCCGCAGAGGTTGAAGCCGCAACCGACGATCCCAAAGAGGCCTGATGATCGAAAGGCTGGCGGGCAGGATCATTCTTTCGAGCGGCTGGCGTCGTGCGCTGGCCGCTTTTCTGAGCGGTGCCTTCGCCACGCTGACCCAGCCGCCATTCGATGTTTTTGTCGCGGGCTTCATCTCATTTCCCATTCTTGTCTGGCTGGTTGACGGCGCCATCGCCAAAGCCGGTGCGGGTCCGCTGCGACGCCTCGTTCCCGCTGCCATGGTCGGCTGGTGGTTCGGTTTTGGCTATTTCGTCGCCGGATTGTGGTGGATCGGGACCGCGCTGCTGGTCGATGCGGACCAGTTCGCCTGGGCTTTGCCGCTCGCGGTTCTGGGCCTGCCCGCATTTCTGGCGCTGTTTTATGCGTTTGCGACTGCGGTTGCCCGCATCTTCTGGTCGGACGGTTTGGGACGCATCGTCGCGCTGGCCTTCGGTTTTGCGCTGGCGGAATGGCTGCGCCTTTTCCTTTTTACCGGCTTTCCGTGGAACGCCATCGGCTATGCCATCATGCCGACGCCGCTTCTGATGCAGTCGGTCGCCGTGCTCGGCCTTGTGGGAATGAGCGCGGTGGCTGTTTTCGTCTTTGCCGCACCGGCGCTTTTCATCGGCGGACGGCTTGCGAAGACGGGCATTGCAATAGCCCTGTTGCTCATCGCCGCTCATGTGGGCTTCGGGGCCTGGACGCTTTCAAAGGCTCCGGCCATCGGCGAGGAAAAAGGCTCGCTCGCAGTGCGTATCGTGCAGCCCTCCATTGCCCAGACCATGAAATGGGACAATGCCGAGCGTCGGTCGATTTTCGACAGGCTGGTGTCGCTGACGGGCGAAGCGCCTGCCGAAGGCAAGCCGAAGCCCGATGTTATCATATGGCCGGAAACGGCCGTTCCCTACATCCTGACATCGACGCCGGAAGCCCTTTCGCGCATTGGAGACGTCTTGCAGGAGGGGCAGGTTCTGCTCACCGGCGCCGTTCGCGAGGAGAAGGGAGCAGCGGGCGACGAGCCGCGCTATTACAATTCCATTTATACGATTGATGACCATGGCGTCATTGTCGACGCGGCTGACAAGGTGCACCTTGTCCCGTTCGGTGAATATCTCCCTTATGAAGGTTTTCTGCGCAGGCTTGGACTTCAGGAAGTGGTGGAAATGCCGGGCGGATTCACGGCTGGCACGTCGCGCCGGTCCTTGAATGTAAAGGATGGCCAGACTTTCCTGCCCCTGATCTGTTACGAAGCCATCTTCCCGGACGAACTGGGATATGTCGGCCAGAAAGCCACCGCCATCATCAACGTGACGAACGATGCGTGGTACGGCGATACGCCTGGCCCGTACCAGCATTTCCGTCAGGCGCAGCTGCGCGCCGTGGAACAGGGATTGCCGCTCATTCGTGCAGCTAATAATGGTCTTTCCGCCGTCGTTGATGCTTATGGTCGAATCACCGATGGCCTCGCACATGATGCTGTCGGGGTCATCGATGCTTACCTACCGTCAGCGCGTGCACCATTTTGGGGCACGCCGCCCGGTCATCTGCAATCTATGGTGGTTCTGCTGGCCTTACTCGTGTTGAGCGTGGCTTTCCGGCTGCCAATCGGCAGGCGTTTTCATTGACAGACTAATATTGTTGCGATGTTATGGCTTGGCGGCGACGGTTTTTGCGGAAAAATCGTCAGACTACCTTCCAAAACGTGTTGTTATCGCTGTTCAGACGAACAGGCATGAATGAAAGCTCGCAGCTGCGAGGAGTGACAGTTGTATGATTGAGAATAAAAAGAAGCCCAACCCCATTGACGTGCATGTCGGCAGCCGCATCCGTCTTCGCCGTAACATGCTGGGCCTCAGTCAGGAAAAACTCGGCGAAAATCTCGGGATTACCTTTCAGCAGATCCAGAAATACGAGAAAGGCACCAATCGCGTCGGTGCAAGCCGACTTCAGGCGATCTCGGCAATTCTGAACGTTCCGGTTTCCTTCTTTTTTGAAGATGCGCCAGGCTCTTCGCCCCAGGCCGGTTTTGCGGAAGACAATGAAGCAACCTATGTGGTCGACTTCCTGAATTCCAACGAAGGGGTCCAGCTGACCCGTGCCTTCACGAAGATTTCAGACCCGAAAGTGCGCCGCAAGATCATTGATCTGGTGAAGTCGCTCGCTGCGGACGCTGACTGATTTCATAGTGTAGAAAAGCTGAAATTGCGGGGCATAACCATGTCCCGCCGGATTTTGCGATTTGTGCGCCTTAACCCGCGGGAACTGCCGTCTGGAACGAAATTTCCCGCCAGGGCGCCGTCGCAACAAGATTATGCATTGACGGTCTGATCCCAACTTCGCTAACACATTACCGTGCCCGGAACGCTGAAAACCTGTTCCGGGCGCTACTGTGTTTCCATGGCGGAGATTTTCTCCGTTGGATTTTCAAGAGGGGTTACCCGTGTCGCGCAGTTCTTATCTCTTCACCAGCGAATCTGTGTCCGAAGGACATCCGGACAAGGTTTGCGACCGCATCTCCGATGAAATCGTGGACATGATCTACAAGGAAGCGCGCCGCACCGGCGTCGATCCATGGTCTGTCCGTGTTGCCTGCGAAACGCTTGCCACCACCAATCGCGTGGTCATTGCCGGCGAAGTGCGCGTGCCGGATACATTCCTGAAGAAGAATAAGGACGGCACGATCGCCCATGATGCCGCCGGGCATCCGCTGATCAACCCGTCGCGTTTCCGCTCGGCGGCCCGCAAGGCGATCCGCGAAATCGGCTATGAGCAGGATGGCTTCAACTGGAAGACCGTGAAGATCGACGTGCTTCTGCATCCGCAATCCGCCGACATCGCGCAAGGCGTGGACAATGCCGCCGACCGTCAGGGTGAGGAAGGCGCGGGCGATCAGGGCATCATGTTCGGCTATGCCTGCCGCGAAACCCCGGACCTGATGCCGGCGCCGATCTATTATTCGCACAAGATTCTCGAAAAGCTCTCCGAGGCCCGCCACAAGGGCGAGGGCGACGCGGGCAAGCTCGGTCCCGACGCCAAGAGCCAGGTCACGGTGCGTTACGAGAATGGCAAGGCTGCCGAGGTTACGCAGATTGTTCTCTCCACGCAGCATCTGGATGCAAGCTGGGATTCGAAAAAGGTCCGCTCGGTCGTCGAGCCCTATATCCGTGAGGCTCTGGGCGAGCTTCCGATTGCAGCCAACTGCAACTGGTACATCAACCCGACCGGCAAGTTCGTCATTGGCGGGCCCGACGGCGATGCCGGTCTGACGGGCCGCAAGATCATCGTGGATACCTATGGCGGGGCCGCGCCGCATGGCGGCGGCGCATTCTCGGGCAAGGACACGACCAAGGTGGATCGTTCCGCTGCCTATGCCGCGCGCTATCTTGCCAAGAATGTGGTTGCCGCCGGTCTTGCCGACCGCTGCACGATCCAGCTTTCCTATGCCATTGGCGTCGCGCAGCCGCTTTCGGTTTATGTCGATCTGCATGGCACCGGCAAAGTGGCTGAATCTGCAGTCGAGGAAGCGCTTCGTGAAGTCATGGACCTGTCGCCCACCGGCATCCGCAAGCATCTCGACCTCAACAAGCCGATCTATGCCAAGACGTCGTCCTATGGTCATTTCGGTCGCAAGCCGGGCCGTGACGGTTCCTTCTCCTGGGAGAAGACCGATCTCACCAAGGCGTTGAAGGCAGCGGTAGCGTAACTTCCTGCCGGAAAGTTGCATCACGGGCTGCATGGCGTTATGTGTCGGGCAAATTTCGGAGGGCGCGGTCTTTGATCGCGCTCTTCTGCTATTGGAGCGCATCCCGATGGATAAACTATGACCGAAGAAACTCATCCTCTGCGCGGTGCCGGAAATTTTTTCGGCCGTCGCCACGGCAAGCCCCTGCGCAACCATCAAAAGAACCTGTTCGAGGATATTCTGCCGCGCCTGAAGATCGATGTCGAAAGCCCGGCGCCACAGGATCTGCGCACGCTTTTTGAAGCGAAGGTCGATGCGGTGCGTCTGGAAATCGGTTTTGGCGGCGGTGAGCATCTGCACCATGAGACGGGCCGCTATCCGCAGACGGGTTTCATCGGCGTCGAGCCGTTCATCAACGGCATGGCCAAGATGCTTGCCGCATTGGACAGCCAGCCGCGACACAACCTGCGCCTTTATGACGAGGATGCAACGGCGGTGCTGGACTGGCTGCCGGACACCTCCTTGTCGGGTATCGATCTTTTCTATCCCGATCCATGGCACAAGCGTCGCCACTGGAAGCGCCGTTTTGTGAGTGACGCCAATCTCGACCGCTTTGCCCGTGTCCTCAAGCCCGGCGCAATATTCCGTTTCGCGTCCGACATCGAACATTATGTCAACTGGACGCTCCAGCATTGCCGTCGCCATCCCGCCTTCGACTGGCAGGCGGAAGGCCCGTCCGACTGGAATGATGCCTATGAAGGCTGGCCGGGAACGCGCTATGAAGCGAAGGCTTTTCGCGAAGGCCGGTGCGCCGCTTATCTGACCTTTATCCGCATTTGAGGCCGCCAGCGGTAAAGGCGTCTGATGGAACATCAGAAGCGGTCTTGAAAAAATCCGCTTCCGCTGGTATATAAGTTTCAAATTCTTGGTCGTTCGAACAAGAGTGGGTCCACCCGGTCCCGCTCTTTTTTGTTACTTGCGGCCAGCTTGAAGAGGCTTTGCAGCCTTTTGAAAGGTACTTAGGTTGACGGAACAGGTTCAGGCAAACGAAGCAGAAGCGCTCGCGGCAGACGCGGATGAACGTATCATCCGCGAGACGGGCATCGATGCGAAAGTGGCTTCCATCATCGAACCCATCATCAATACGCTGGGCTTCCGGCTGGTGCGTGTGCGTCTTTCGGGGCTGAACGGCCAGACCTTGCAGATCATGGCCGAGCGTCCCGATGGCACGATGACTGTCGATGATTGCGAACTGGTCAGCCGCACGGTTGCGCCGGTTCTCGACGTGGAAGATCCGATCAACGGAAAATACCATCTGGAGATTTCGTCTCCCGGTATCGACCGTCCGCTGGTCAGAAAGTCGGACTTTGCCGACTGGGCCGGCCATATCGCAAAGGTGGAAACCTCCATCGTCCATGAAGGCCGCAAGAAATTCCGCGGACGTATCGTCATGGGCGATGCGGAGTCTGTCGTGATCGAAAGCGACCAGATTTCCTATGGCAGCGAGCCTGTCGTGCGCATTCCATTCGATCTGATCGCGGATGCACGTCTCGTGCTGACCGATGACCTGATTCGCGATGCGCTGCGCAAGGACAAGGCCCTGCGCGAAGGCCGTATTCCCGGTGACGATCTCGGTAGCGACGAGGCGGACGGACAGTCCGGTGAAGCCGCATCGGGTGAAGCCGAAGAGAAAGAATAAGTTTCAGGCGTCCGGCATCTTGAGGAGCCGGATGCGACACCAAGGAGAGTCCAATGGCAGTCAGTGCTAACAGGCTGGAGCTTCTGCAGATCGCCGATGCGGTCGCACGCGAGAAGTCGATCGACCGCGAGATCGTTCTTGCGGCCATGGCCGATGCGATCCAGAAGGCCGCGCGCTCGCGCTACGGTCAGGAAAGCAACATCCGCGCGGACATCAATGCGAAATCCGGCGAGATCAAGCTGCAGCGCCTGCTGGAAGTCGTGGAAAATGTCGAGGATTACGCGACGCAGATTTCGCTGTTCATGGCGCGCGAACGTAACCCCGATGCGCAGGTTGGCGATTTCATCGCCGATCAGCTGCCGCCGATGGATTTCGGCCGTATCGCCGCCCAGTCCGCCAAGCAGGTGATCGTGCAGAAAGTGCGCGAGGCTGAGCGCGACCGCCAGTATGACGAATACAAGGATCGTGTCGGCGAGATCGTCAACGGCACCGTCAAGCGCGTCGAATATGGCAATGTGATCGTCGATCTCGGCCGTGGCGAAGCCATTGTGCGCCGCGACGAGCTGATCCCGCGTGAAGCTTTCCGCTATGGCGATCGCATCCGCGCCTATGTCTATGACGTGCGCCGCGAACAGCGCGGCCCGCAGATTTTCCTGTCGCGCACCCACCCGTCCTTCATGGCCAAGCTCTTCACCATGGAAGTTCCGGAAATCTACGACGGCATCATCGAGATCAAGTCGGTGGCCCGCGATCCGGGTTCCCGCGCCAAGATCGCCGTGGTATCGCGTGACGCGTCGATTGATCCTGTCGGCGCCTGCGTCGGTATGCGCGGTTCCCGCGTTCAGGCTGTCGTCGGCGAATTGCAGGGCGAAAAGATCGACATCATTCCCTGGTCGCCGGATGCGGCTTCCTTCATCGTCAACGCGCTTCAGCCGGCTGAAGTCGCCAAGGTTGTTCTTGATGAAGACGCCGAACGTATTGAAGTTGTCGTCCCGAATGACCAACTATCACTTGCAATCGGTCGTCGCGGCCAGAATGTGCGCCTTGCTTCCCAGCTTACGGGCTGGGACATAGACATCCTGACGGAAGACGAGGAATCCGAACGTCGCCAGAAGGAATTCGCAGAACGTTCGACCCTCTTCATGGAAGCGCTCAACGTGGACGAGATGGTGGGTCAGGTTCTGGCCTCCGAAGGTTTCGCATCCGTTGAAGAACTGGCCTATGTCGAGCCGGGCGAAATCGCCTCCATCGATGGTTTCGATGAGGATACGGCTGGCGAAATCCAGGATCGTGCCCGCGAATATCTGGATCGCATCGAAAGCGAACAGGATGGACGCCGCAAGGAACTGGGCGTTGAAGACGAGCTGCGTGAGCTGCCGGGCATGACCACGGCGATGCTGGTGGCTGTCGGTGAAGATGGCGTCAAGACGATTGAGGACTTCGCCGGTTATGCCGTCGATGATCTGGTTGGCTGGCGTGAACGCAAGGACGGCGAAACCGTCGCTCATAGCGGCATCTTCTCGGCTTTCGACGTTTCGCGCGTCGATGCGGAACAGATGGTCCTGGCTGCGCGTTTGAAGGCAGGATGGATCACGGAAGAAGAACTGGCATCGGCTCAGGAAGAAGAAGCCGAAGCTGGTGAAGAGGAAACCGCTTCCTAAGATGCGCATTCCGAAAACCGTGAAACGGTTTTCGGGAAAGATGCGCGTCGGATTAGAGCGCCGATCCGATCCAATCAGATCGAAACGCGCTCTAGGAAGCGGGTTGGAAGGAAAAGAGCCGCATGGCTTCCTGCGTCTGGGGCAATTCAGGCGTAAGCTGTGCGGCTCTCGCAATTAGGCTCGATAACAAGGCCCTTGTTCATCTGAATTGATCGGCCAGTTCGGGTTTCGAGTGCGGTTGCGGCCATCTTACGGGTTGTGGCGGGGCTTTTGCTCTGGTACAGCGCCCGCGTTACGTCCGATGTGCGGGCAGGCCGCAATATGGCAAGACTGGAGTTGGCGTGGAGCAGGATATGAATGACAGAACCTGTATCGTCACGCGCGAAAGCGGTTCTGCCGATGATCTGATCCGTTTCGTGGCCGGCCCTGATGGTTCGGTGGTGCCGGACCTGAAAAGGAATCTGCCGGGCAGGGGATGCTGGGTCAAGGCCGAGCGTCGTCTGGTGGATGAAGCGGTCAAGCGCAAGCTTTTTGCGCGGGCGCTGAAAGAAGGTGTGACGCCGCAGGCGGATCTTGGCGCGCTGGTGGACCAGCTGCTGACGAAATCCGCTCTCGGCAGCCTTGCTCTGGCGCGCAAGGCCGGGGCTGTGGTGTCGGGCTCGACCAAGGTGGATCAGGCGATCCGCACCGGGACAGCCGCCATGGTGCTGCACGCAAAGGAAGCCGCCGCCGATGGTGTGCGCAAGCTCGATCAGGCTCGCCGCGCCGTGGTGCATCTGGATGGTCCGGAGATCCCTTCTTTCTCTCTTTTTACGGGAGAAGAAATGGATTTGGCATTTGGGGGCGGAAATGTGATACATGCAGCCGTGCTTGAAGGAAAGGCGGCAGCCGGGTTCGTAAAGCGGGCGCTTATGTTGCATCGCTATCGTGGTGAAAGCCTGTCGGACCTGGACTAGCGCATGTCTCCCAAACGTGGGAACCGGTTTTGGGATAAAGGCATGCATGAAAACAAAAGCGTAAAGCGTGTCGTAAGAGTTTGATACAATGGCGACACGCTTTGGAGCGCACTCTGGAGGGGCCTGGCAGACCCTGGATTGGATTGCGCGTTGAAGCGGATGACTGGAGCATTATCCAACCTGACCCGGTCGCGTTGGATAATGCTCGAGTAGAGCGGCCGGAGCCGCGAAGGAAACGGAAACGTAATGAGCGATAAAACAAACGACGACAAGACGCTGAGCGTTAATACGAAGAAGACGCTGACCATGAAGCGGCCAGGCGTCGAACAGAGCACCGTGCGCCAGAATTTCAGCCACGGCCGCACGAAGGCTGTCGTCGTTGAAACCAAGAAGCGTAAGTTCTCGCGGCCTGACGAGAAGCCGGAAGTAGAGGCAGCGGCCCCACGGCCTGCGGCGCCGGCAGTTTCGGCACCTGCGGCTCCCGCGCCGGCAGCACCGGCCCCGGCACAGGCCGCACAGCCTGCTCCGGCCGTGCGCGCGCCGACGCCGGCAACGCCCGCGCCGAAGCCGGCAGCACCTGCTGCTCCGGTCACGAAGCCGCATGTCGCCCAGCAGCGCCCGGTGCAGCAGCGCCCCAGCGGCCAGCAGGCACAGCGTCCGCGCCCGTCCGACCGCTCCGGCATGGTGCTGAACACGCTGTCGCGCTCCGAAATGGATGCACGTCGCCGCGCGCTTGAAGAAGCGCAGGCCCGTGAAGTCGAGGAACGCGCGCGCGCTGTTGAGGAAGCCAAGCGCCGCGCCGAGGAAGATGCGCGCCGCGCCAAGGAACGGGAAGAATCTGCCCGTCGCCAGGCGGAAGAGGAAGCCCGTCTCAAGGCAGAGGCCGATGCCCGCCGCAAGGCCGAGGAAGAAGCCGCCAAGCGCATGCCGCAGCCGGAAGCCCGCACCGAGCGTCGCGATGATGCGCGCCCGGCGCCGCAGGGCAGCCGCCCGCAACAGGGTCGTCCCCAGGGCAATCGTCCGCCGCAGGCTGGCCGCCCGCAGCAGGGTGGTCCGCGTCCGGCGGCGCCAAGCCTTGCCGATGCTGCCCCGATTCCGGGCAAGCCGCTTCCGCAGAGCCAGCTTCGCAAGCCCGGCCAGTCGGATGACGACGATGATCGTCGCGGCGCGGTCCGTCGCGGGGCTCCGGCGAAGCCGGAAGTACGCGCGCCGAAGGCCACGAAGGGCGATGATGATCGCCGTCGCGGCAAGCTGACGCTGACGAGCAATCTTGAGGAAGAGGGCCGTTCGCGCTCGCTTTCCGCGATGCGTCGCCGTCAGGAAAAGTTCAAGCGTTCGCAGATGCAGGAAACCCGCGAAAAGATTTCGCGTGAAGTGACCATTCCTGAAACCATCACGCTGCAGGAACTGGCCCAGCGCATGGCGGAGCGTTCCGTCGATATCATCAAGTACCTGATGAAGCAGGGCCAGATGATGAAGCCGGGCGACGTCATCGATGCCGATACCGCACAGCTGATCGCCGAAGAATTCGGCCACACCGTCAAGCGCGTTGCTGAATCGGACGTTGAAGAAGGCATCTTCAACGTGGAAGACAATCAGGCTGCCATGGTTTCGCGTCCGCCGGTCGTGACCATCATGGGCCACGTCGACCACGGCAAGACCTCGCTGCTCGACGCCATCCGTCATGCCAATGTCGTGTCGGGCGAAGCCGGCGGCATCACCCAGCATATCGGTGCTTATCAGGTCGAACAGAACGGCCAGAAGATCACCTTCATCGATACGCCGGGCCACGCCGCGTTCACCGCAATGCGTGCCCGCGGTGCGCAGGCAACCGATATTGCCATTCTGGTGGTTGCCGCCGACGACAGCGTGATGCCGCAGACGATCGAATCGATCAACCACGCCAAGGCGGCCGGTGTGCCGATCATCGTGGCGATCAACAAGATCGACAAGCCTGCCGCCGATCCGCAGAAGGTTCGTACTGCACTGTTGCAGCATGAAGTCTTCGTGGAATCGATGGGCGGTGAAGTGCTCGACGTCGAAGTGTCGGCCAAGAACAAGATCAACCTCGACAAGCTGCTCGACGCAGTTCTGCTTCAGGCGGAAATGCTCGACCTGCAAGCCGATCCGACCCGCACCGCCGAAGGTGTGGTCATCGAAGCCCAGCTCGATCGTGGTCGCGGTTCGGTTGCCACCGTTCTGGTCCAGAAGGGCTCGCTGCATCCAGGCGACATTCTCGTTGCCGGCAGCGAATGGGGCCGTGTGCGCGCCCTGGTCAATGACCGTGGCGAGCATGTCAAGGAAGCCGGTCCGGCAATGCCGGTCGAAATCCTCGGCCTTCAGGGAACGCCGCAGGCGGGCGACCGTTTCGCAGTGGTTGCCAATGAAGCCAAGGCACGTGAAATCGCCGAGTATCGCCAGCGACTGGCGCGCGACAAGGCTGTTGCACGCCAGTCCGGCGCCCGCGGCTCGCTCGAGCAGATGATGAACCAGCTCCAGGTGTCGGGCACGAAGGAATTCCCGCTCGTCATCAAGGGCGACGTGCAGGGTTCCATCGAAGCGATCTCGAATGCGCTGGACAAGCTCGGCACCGACGAAGTTCGCGCCCGCATCGTCCATTCGGGCGCAGGCGGCATCACGGAAAGCGACGTGTCGCTCGCCGAGGCTTCCAACGCCGCGATCATCGGCTTCAACGTCCGCGCCAACAAGCAGGCCCGCGACGCAGCCGATCAGCAGGGCATCGAAATCCGCTACTACAACATCATCTATGATCTCATCGATGACGTTAAGGCGGCGATGTCGGGCCTTCTGTCGCCGGAGCGTCGCGAAACCTTCCTTGGCAATGCGGAGATTCTCGAAGTCTTCAACATCACCAAGGTTGGCAAGGTCGCCGGTTGCCGTGTCACCGAAGGCAAGGTCGAGCGCGGCGCAGGTGTCCGCCTCATCCGCGACAACGTGGTCATCCACGAAGGCAAGCTCAAGACGCTCAAGCGCTTCAAGGACGAAGTGTCGGAAGTTCCGGCCGGTCAGGAATGCGGTATGGCGTTCGAGAACTACGACGATATTCGCGCAGGCGATGTCATCGAAGCCTTCCGCGTCGAACACGTTTCGCGCACGCTCTAAAAACTTTGAGCCGGACCGTCCCAATTGGGCGGTCCGGCTTTCTATTGCCCGGTTCCGAGGGTCTGACTCCCATCTGGATTGTGGTAGGTTGCGCCCATAATTTTCAAGTCATGCGGTCGGACAGCCTGAGGGTTGGACGCCGGTTTATGGCTGTTTATCGAGGATTTAACTGTTATGGCACGTTCTCCGAACCCCAAAGGCTCAGGCGGCCTTTCCCAGCGCCAGCTTCGCGTGGGCGAGCAGGTGCGTCACGCATTGGCGCAGGTGCTTCAGCGTGGAGAAATCCGCGACGATCTTCTGGCTCGCACCGTGATTTCCGTGTCGGAAGTGCGCATGTCGCCCGATCTCAAGATCGCGACCTGCTTCATCACGCCGCTTGGCGATGCCGATACCCAGGCGGTCATCAAGGCTTTGGCTGCAAATGCGAAGTTCATTCGCGGCCGCATGGCGCCGAGCCTCGCCCAAATGAAATACATGCCGGAATTCCGCTTCCGGGCCGATACGAGTTTTGACAATTTTTCCAGGATCGATGCGCTGCTGCGCTCGCCGGAAGTCGCCCGCGATCTTGGGCATGACGATGAAGAAGATGGGGAGGCAGACAAGGCTTCCCGCAATGGAGACGAATAAAGCATGGCAAGACGGGGCAAGAAAAAAGGTCGCCCGATATCCGGCTGGGTCATTTTCGACAAGCCGAAGGGGATGGGATCGACCGAAGCGGTCTCGAAGATCAAGTGGCTGTTCAACGCCGAAAAAGCCGGTCATGCCGGTACGCTCGATCCGCTTGCTTCCGGCATGTTGCCCATAGCGCTGGGCGAAGCCACGAAAACCGTGCCTTATGTCATGGATGGAACCAAGATCTACCGTTTCACGGTCAGCTGGGGCGAGGAGCGCTCCACGGACGATCTGGAAGGTCAGCCGACCAAGACTTCGGACAAGCGTCCGTCGCGCGCGGATATCGAGGCATTGCTGCCGAACTATACCGGCGTCATTTCGCAGGTTCCGCCGCAGTTCTCCGCCATCAAGATCGATGGCGAGCGCGCCTACGACCTCGCCCGTGAAGGCGAGACGGTCGAGATTCCATCCCGCGAAGTCGAGATCGACCGTCTGGAGATCGTTGGCATTCCGGATGCCGACCGCGCCGAATTCGAGGTTGAATGTTCCAAGGGCACCTATGTGCGCTCCCTGGCCCGCGACATGGGCCGTGATCTCGGCTGCTACGGCCATATTTCGCAACTGCGTCGCATTGAGGTGGCACCGTTCACGGAAGAGGATTCCGTTACGCTTGCAGAACTTGAACAGGCATGGCCCCCGCTTCCGCCGAAGGATGAGGAAGGCAATGTCGTGGAGCCCGCGCCGCGCCGCGATTTTTCCGCGCTCGATGCTCTGGTGATCGATACGGGTGCGGCGCTCGACTGCCTGCCGCAGGTGCCGCTTTCCGACGATCAGGCGCAACGCGTGCGTCTGGGAAATCCGGTGATCCTGCGCGGGCGCGATGCACCGCTGGAAGCGGACGAAGCCTGCGTCACGGCACGTGGAAAACTGCTTGCCATCGGCTATATCGAGCACGGGCAGTTCAAGCCGAAGCGCGTTTTCACAACCGGCTGAGATTGCGTCGGAAGCGTGCGGTGTGGCTGTAAATTGAATTGAGACTGGCATTCCTGCCGATTTTGCACTATATGCCCCTCATCGATCATGCGTAAAAGCATGTCAATCGTGTCAATGGCCCGCGCTGGACGACATCCCGGCCCGGGCGTCTGGTTTTCCTCTCATCTAGAAAGGTGTTACGATGTCGATTACTGCTGAGCGCAAGCAAGCACTTATCAAGGAATACGCCACCAAGGAAGGCGACACCGGTTCTCCTGAAGTACAGGTTGCCGTTCTTTCCGAGCGTATCGCCAACCTCACCGAACACTTCAAGGGCCACAAGAATGACAATCATTCGCGTCGCGGCCTCCTGAAGCTGGTTTCGCAGCGTCGTCGCCTTCTTGACTATGTCAAGGGCATTGACGAAGCGCGTTATCAGGCGCTGATCGGCCGTCTCGGCCTGCGCCGTTAAGGTTGAAATCGGGCGACGCCTCAAAACGTCGCCCGTTTGATTTTGAATGGGGCTATTCGTGGCCCTTGAAACCCGGCCCGGCGGCATGGCGCTCCCGGATCGGATGCCCGAGAGCCAAACGGCTCGCGACTGGACCAGTCATGGGGCAGGATTGCAGGCAGTTCGTTTGATTTTCCGCGAGCTTCCCGTTGTCTTGCCCGTGGCCTGTCCGCCAACCCGGCAATGCCTTCAGACGCTTTTGCGCGGCATCGCCACATGAGGACAAGATATGTTCAATACCCATAAAGTAGAAATCGAATGGGGCGGTCGTCCGCTTACGCTCGAAACCGGCAAGATCGCTCGTCAGGCTGACGGCGCGGTTCTGGCAACCTATGGAGAAACCGTCGTTCTGGCGACAGTCGTTTCCGCCAAGGAGCCGAAGCCGGGTCAGGATTTCTTCCCGCTGACCGTCAACTATCAGGAAAAGACCTATGCCGCCGGCAAGATTCCTGGTGGCTACTTCAAGCGTGAAGGCCGTCCGAGCGAAAACGAAACGCTGGTTTCGCGTCTGATCGACCGCCCGATCCGCCCGCTCTTCGTCGATGGCTACAAGAACGACACGCAGGTTGTCATCACCGTTGTCCAGCACGATCTGGAAAACGATCCGGACGTCCTGTCGATGGTGGCAGCTTCGGCAGCGCTCACCATTTCCGGCGTGCCTTTCATGGGCCCGATCGGCGGCGCGCGCGTCGGCTACATCAACGGCGAATACGTCCTGAACCCGAATATCGACGAAATGCCGGAATCGAAGCTCGATCTGGTCGTCGCCGGTACGTCGGAAGCCGTGCTGATGGTTGAATCCGAAGCACAGGAACTCTCCGAAGAAGTCATGCTCGGCGCCGTCGTGTTCGGCCAGAAGGGCTTCCAGCCTGTGATTGACGCGATCATCAAGCTTGCTGAGGTTGCCGCCAAGGAACCGCGCGACTTCCAGCCGGAAGACCTGTCGGCCCTCGAAGCCAAGATGCTTGCCGTTGTCGAAAACGAGCTGCGCGACGCCTACAAGATCACCGAAAAGCAGGCCCGTTACGCCGCCGTCGATGCCGCCAAGGCAAAGGCGAAGGAACATTTCTTCCCTGAAGGCGCGGAAGAAACGGAAATGTCGCCGGAACAGTTCGCGACCATCTTCAAGCACTTGCAGGCCAAGATCGTTCGCTGGAACATTCTCGACACCGGCAGCCGCATCGATGGTCGTGACCTTTCGACCGTTCGCCCGATCGTTTCGGAAGTCGGCCTTCTGCCGCGCACCCACGGTTCGGCCCTGTTCACCCGTGGTGAAACGCAGGCAATCGTCGTCGCCACGCTCGGCACCGGCGAAGACGAACAGATGATCGATGCCCTGACCGGCACCTACAAGCAGCCTTTCATGCTGCATTACAACTTCCCGCCTTACTCCGTCGGCGAAACCGGCCGCATGGGTTCGCCGGGCCGTCGTGAAATCGGCCATGGCAAGCTCGCATGGCGCGCTATCCACCCGATGCTGCCTGCCGCCGAGCAGTTCCCCTACACGATCCGCGCCGTTTCCGAGATCACGGAATCGAACGGCTCGTCCTCGATGGCAACGGTTTGCGGCACCTCGCTGGCCCTGATGGATGCAGGCGTTCCGCTCGCACGTCCGGTTGCCGGTATCGCCATGGGCCTCATCAAGGAAGGCGAACGTTTCGCCGTTCTTTCCGACATTCTGGGCGATGAAGATCACCTCGGCGACATGGATTTCAAGGTTGCCGGTACGGAAAACGGCATCACCTCGCTGCAGATGGACATCAAGATCGACGGTATCACCGAAGAGATCATGAAGGTGGCTCTGGAACAGGCCAAGGGCGGCCGCATCCACATCCTCGGCGAAATGGCGAAGGCCCTGTCGACCTCGCGTGCCGAACTCGGCGAATTCGCCCCGCGCATCGAAGTGATGAACATCCCGACCGACAAGATCCGTGATGTGATCGGTTCCGGCGGCAAGGTCATCCGCGAAATCGTGGAAAAGACCGGCGCCAAGATCAACATCGAAGACGATGGCACGGTGAAGATCGCCTCGTCCAACGGCAAGGAAATCGAAGCCGCCAAGAAGTGGATTCACTCGATTGTTGCTGAGCCGGAAGTCGGCGAAATCTACGAAGGCACGGTCGTCAAGACCGCTGACTTCGGCGCTTTCGTGAACTTCTTCGGCCCGCGTGACGGTCTGGTTCACATTTCACAGCTGGCTTCCGACCGCGTTGCCAAGACCACCGATGTGGTCAAGGAAGGCCAGAAGGTCTGGGTCAAGCTCATGGGCTTTGACGAGCGCGGCAAGGTTCGCCTGTCGATGAAGGTCGTCGATCAGGAAACGGGCAAGGAAATTGCTCAGGAAAAGAAGAAGGAAGAAGCTGACGCTGAATAAGCGTTGCGTCTTTGCTGAAACTGGAAAGCGCGCCTCCGGGCGCGCTTTTTTGTTGCATGGGATTCATTTCAAGATCATGGATGAACCATGATGACACCGGCACAGAAAACACTTTTTCTCCCCTTCGATCAGGGCATTCTCGATATGCCTGAACAAGGGCAATCCTTCCTCGCCTGCGGCCTTGCGGCGGACCGGCTTCTGGAGCCGGAATGGAAGCAGGCGCTGACATGCCTGCAACCCTGGCGCCCCGACTGGCTGGCGCTCGGCAGGGAAGGCTTTCGCGCAGAGCCGAGATTGGCCGCAGACAGCCGTTTTTCCGGTGGGCTGCTTCTGCTCGGAAAACATCGCGGACGCAATGAGGCATGGTTTGCGGAGCTTCTGGCGCGTGTTGAGCCGGGCGGGTGGATTGCCGTGTCCGGCGACAAGAAGCTTGGTATCGACAGTTTTCGCAAATGGGTCGGCAATATTGCCGAGATCAGCGACCGCATGTCGAAAAACCATGCGGTGGTTTTCTGGCTGAAGCGCCCCGCCGATTTGGACGACGATTTCATCGCGGCGCTGAAACCGCTTGCGACCGATATTGATGAGGTGTTCCGGACCGAACCCGGCATGTTCTCGCATGGCGTCATCGACAAGGGTTCGGCGCTGCTCGTCCCGCATATGGAAAAGATCGTCTTCGGCAATGTGGCCGATCTTGGTGCGGGCTGGGGTTATCTCGCCGCGCAATGCCTGAAATTTACCGATCGCATCACGTCGATTGACCTCTATGAAGCCGATTACGAGGCGCTGGAAGCCGCACGCGGCAATCTGGAGCGGTTGTCCGCGTCGGTGCCGATCAACTTCAACTGGTTTGACGTGGCGAGCGAAAAGATGGCAGGCATCTACGACACAGTGATCATGAACCCGCCGTTCCACGAGGGGCGGGCGACGGACGTATCGCTTGGGCAGGCATTTATCGCCGCTGCCGCCTCGCGTCTGAAGCCGGGCGGGCGTCTGCTGATGGTCGCAAACCGTCAATTGCCTTATGAAACGACCCTCAAAGGGTTGTTCAAGAACGTGACGCTTCTTGAAGAGTCGAATGGTTTCAAAATCTTCGATGCGAAGAAATAAAACAAAAAACCCGGCATCTCAGCCGGGTTTTTTGTTAAGCAAAACGAAGATCACTCGCCGCGTTCCGCGTCAGAGCTTTTCAGCTCTTCCAGCGTCGGCATGGAGACGATGTTGTAGCCCGAATCCACATAATGGATTTCACCGGTGACGCCGCTCGACAGATCGGACAGCAGATAGACTGCCGATTTGCCGACATCGTCGATATCGACGGTGCGGCGCAGCGGCGAGTTACGGCGCTGATAGCTGAAGATTGCGCGGGCATCGCCGATGCCGGCACCGGCCAGCGTGCGCACCGGCCCTGCCGAGATCGCATTGACGCGGATACCCTGCGGGCCGTAATCGGCAGCAAGATAACGAACCATGGCTTCAAGCGCGGCCTTGGCGACGCCCATGACATTGTAGTTCGGGATGGTGCGGGTTGAGCCGCCATAGGTCAGCGTCAGGATCGAGCCGCCGTCCTTCATGAGTTTTTCGGCGCGTTGCGCCATTTCCGTGAAGGAGTAGGCGGAAATCACCATGGTGCGGCTGAAATTTTCGCGCGTGGTGACGTCTGCGTAGCGGCCCTTCAGTTCGGTCTTGTCGGAGAAACCGATGGCGTGCACGATGAAATCGAGCTTGCCCCACTTCTTTTCGATTTCGGCAAAAACCGCATCGACCGATTCGATATCTTCAACATCGCAAGGCAGGACGAAATCGGAGCCAACCTGTTCGGCCAGCGGCTTCACGCGCTTGCCGAGTGCATCGCCCTGATAGGTGAAGGCGAGTTCAGCACCTTGTGCTGCGAGTTGTTTTGAAATTCCCCAAGCGAGTGAGTGATTATTCGCGACCCCCATGATGAGGCCGCGTTTGCCTTTCATCAAACCTTCCATATTTTCCCTCTCCCTCAGCCCTGGTAGCGCTGGAAAACCAGCGTTGCATTGGTGCCGCCAAATCCGAAGGAGTTGGAGAGCACGGTGTTGAGCTGAGCGTTGTCAATGCGCTTGCGAACGATAGGCATGTCCGCGAAGGCAGGGTCCAGTTCTTCGATATGTGCGCTTTCGCAAATGAAATTGTTCTGCATCATCAAAAGCGAATAGATCGCTTCCTGCACGCCGGTCGCACCGAGCGAGTGTCCGGTCAGCGATTTGGTTGCGGCGATCGGCGGGCAGGCGTCGCCCGAGCCGAAGACCTGGCGAATCGCTTCGATTTCCGGCGCGTCGCCCGCAGGCGTCGAGGTTGCGTGCGGATTGATGTAATCGATCTTGCCCTTGACGGTCGAAAGCGCCATCTTCATGCAGCGGATCGCGCCTTCGCCCGATGGAGCCACCATGTCGTAGCCATCGGAGGTCGCGCCATAACCGACGATCTCACCGTAAATCTTGGCGCCACGGGCAAGGGCCGTGTCGAGGTCTTCCAGCACCAGAACGCCCGCGCCGCCCGCGATCACAAAGCCGTCGCGGTTTTTGTCATAGGCGCGCGAGGCGGTGGATGGCGTGTCGTTATATTTCGACGACATGGCGCCCATGGCGTCGAAAAGCACCGAAAGCGTCCAGTCGAGGTCTTCGCAGCCGCCCGCGAACATGCGGTCCTGTTTGCCATACTGGATCATCTCGAACGCATTGCCGATGCAGTGGTTGGACGTCGCGCAGGCCGAGGAGATCGAATAGTTGATGCCCTTGATCTTGAAGAAGGTCGCAAGCGTCGCGGAAGCCGTCGAACTCATGGCTTTCGGCACGGCGAACGGGCCGACGCGCTTCGGACCCTTTTCGCGGGTGATGTCGGCACTATCGACGATAGTGCGCGTCGAAGGACCGCCGGAACCCATGATGATGCCGGTGCGCTCGTTGGAAACTTCCTCTTCGGAAAGTCCGGCATCGGCAATAGCCTGATCCATCGCAATGTGGTTCCAGGCCGTGCCACGACCATGAAAGCGCATCGCGCGCCGGTCGACCAGCGCTTCGACGTCGATATTCGGGGCACCGTGCACCTGGCAGCGGAAGCCGAGTTCGGCATATTCCTCAGCGCGGGAGATGCCGGACTTTGCTTCACGCAGCGAAGCCGTGACCTCTTCGGTGTTGTTGCCAATCGAGGATACGATCCCCATACCCGTTACGACCACACGCCGCATCGCGTTCTCCTTTACACCTGATCCGTGAGCGGTGGGTCCGTCCTGCGGACTGCCGCCTGTTCGCGGTTACATAGGTGCGTTCTTCGCATGTTTTGAGCGCGGCCGCATGAAAACTGTTCACTTTTTTGCCGTCGCGCTCGTGGATGATGATGATCGAGGCGCCTTACTGGCCCTCGCTGTCCTTTGACAGGCCGACGCGCAGATCGGTTGCGCGGTAGATGGTTTCGCCGTCGGCCTTCAGCCAGCCGTCAGCCGTGCCGAGCACGAGGCGGCCACGCATGACGCGCTTGAAATCGATGCCGTATTCCAGAAGCTTGGTGTGCGGGCGGACCATGCCCTTGAACTTTACTTCGCCGGTGGAAAGCGCCATGCCGCGGCCCGGTTCGCCGAGCCAGCCGAGGAAGAAGCCGGTGAGCTGCCACATGCCGTCGAGGCCAAGGCAGCCCGGCATGATCGGATTGCCCTGAAAATGGCACGGGAAATACCAGTCGTCGGGCCGCACGTCGTATTCGGCGCGGATATAGCCCTTGTCGAACTCGCCGCCGGTTTCGGAAATATCGGTGATGCGATGGACCATCAGCATCGGGGGCAGGGGAAGCTGAGCATTGCCGGGACCGAACATCTCACCGCGCGCGCAGGCCAGGAGTTCTTCATACCCGTAGCTTGATTTCTGTTCTGCCATTACGCCTCCCTTGAGGTTTATTCTGTATCGACCGGCAATCCGGCCCGGTTGTAGGTTTACCGGAACATCCCTACCACAGACTGTTTCCGGCAGTAAAATCACGCAATGGGGTTATTCGGAGGTTTATCCGAAAAAGCGGTCAATCCCCAAGGCTATTGATAGTTATTTCGCAACGGCATATATCAATGTCAGTATGCAATGGGCAACAGCCCGTTTGACGATTGATGATTTTGCTACAAGCTTGTGACGGAACCAACGGTGAATATGCAGTCTTCACATACCCACTCGACGGTCTCGCTGGAAGAGCGGCTTCGCCATGCGGGCCTGCGTCCGACGCGGCAGCGCGTTGCGCTTGCGAGCCTGATCTTTGCCCAGGGCGATCGCCATCTGTCCGCAGAAGACCTGCATGAAGAGGCCGTCATGGCCGACGTGCCGGTGTCGCTGGCGACGGTTTACAACACGCTGCACCAGTTCACGGAAGCCGGTATGCTGCGTATCATCGCGGTCGAAGGCTCGAAGACCTATTTCGATACGAATATTTCGGATCACCAGCATTTCTTCCTCGAAGGGGAAAATGTCGTGTTCGATATTCCGCATGGCGAGAGAGGGCAGCCGACTGTTGCCAACATGCCGGATGCACCGCAGGGCATGGAAATCGTCAATGTGGATATTATCGTGCGCCTGCGCCGCAAGGGCCGGTAGACAGGGCGGGCGATGGGGCCGGTGACAGGCCCTTTTCAATCGGGAATAAAAAGAAAGCGGCGCGGCCGCTTTTTTTGTTGCCTGTTGATGGCGCGGCGCTGAAAAGGAGTAGAGTTGTGCGGCCCCGGCTGAATCGCCTCCCAGGTTTCGGCCGGCTACATTCCAAGGAGATATCATGCGCAAACTACTCGTCGCTGCGACCATTCTGGCCGTTTTCACCGCTGGCAGCGCCTTTGCTAAGACCGTCCGCGTCGGCGTAACGCCCGGACCGCACGCCCAGATCATGGAAAAGGTGAAGGAAGTCGCCGAAAAGAACGGCCTTGAAATCGATATCCAGGAATTCTCGGATTATGTCATTCCGAATATGGCGCTGGCGGATGGCGCGCTGGAAGCGAATTCGTTCCAGCACAAGCCCTATCTCGACAATCAGGTCGCCGATCGCGGCTTCGATATTGTCAGCATTGCCGAAACGGTCAATTTTCCGATGGGCATGTATTCGAAGAAGCTGAAGACTATTTCGGAACTGGCCGACGGCGCGACGATTGCAATCCCCAACGATCCGACCAATGGCGGCCGCGCCTTGCTCGTGCTTGCCGAAAACGGCATCATCAAGCTTGATCCGGCCAAGGGACTGAAGGTCAGCGCCCTCGATATCACCGAAAACCCGAAGAATCTGAAATTCGTTGAACTCGATGCCGCACAGCTGCCGCGTTCGATGGAAGATGTCGATGCCGCCGTCATCAACACCAATTATGCGATGGAAGCAGGCCTGAACCCGGCCACCGATCCGCTGGTGCGGGAAGGCGAGAAAGCGCCTTACGTCAATATTCTCGTGGTTCGCGCGGCAGACAAGGATGCCGATTGGGTGAAAACCCTGATCTCATCCTACCACAGCGATGCGGTGAAGGAATTCATCGCCACGACATTCAAGGGATCGGTGACGCCTGCCTGGTAAAATCACCGCAGGCTCCGGATCATCGAACAGGTCCGGAGCCTTTTGCTGGTCAGTCGAAAACCTCGCCCGGATAAACGCCCCACAGATCCGATTGCTTGATCCAGCCCCGGACGCCACCCATGTCCACCCGGCACCATTGGCCGTTGCATTCGCGCACGGTGCCGACCACGCCGGGCTCGATTTCGGCGGCAAGTCCCGCTGTATCGCTGGCATCGCGGCGCATATTGATCATCGAGCCCGGATTGTTCTTGAGCCAGGGCGCTGTGATGGCGGTCCGCTTGCCGGAAAGCAGCGACTGGTAGACCCAGCCTTCCGTGCCATCCGCGTCGCGGATCCGACGCCAATTGTCATATTCCTGGATGATCTCGACCGGGAGGCCTGCCTTCATGAAAAGCCATGAGACCGCGTAGTCGCGCCCCGGACCGATGCGCAGATTGACGCGCGCCGGTTTCAGGCTGACGAAGCGCGGTACGGGAAGCCCGCTTGCGCCGACCGTCGTACCGGCCGTCGTGCCAGCGGGGGCCGCAGCCTGCGCGCCATGGCTGTGCGTGGCGCCAAGCGGCGCCAAAAAGAGAAAAAATGCCAGAAAGCCAAGCGTGGCCATCCAAAAGCGTTGCGAAAGTACTGTGTACAAACTGCGACCTCTCGCCGTCCTGTCATGACAGGACGGTTGCGGCTTCAGCAGTTGAAGGGGGCTGCGAGGCGACGTTGCCGTCCTGTTTCCAGATCATTCGTCCATCTGTGTGCAACAGATCGAAATCTGACCTAATTATTTGATTTCAATTGCATCTTTCCGGAAAATCATTGCTGACTTTCCAAGAGGCACCTGAAGTTTCCGGTTTTTCTTTGTCTTTGCCGCTTCGCCTTGATAGAGATGTTCAGCCGAAGCAATATCCCATATTGCACCGCCTTGGTTAAGGAGGTCTCAACATGAAGCTTCGGTTAACGCATTTTCGGGAAAAGTGGGAGTCGGTTTTCCGCTGGAAATGTGCAGGAAATTTCTTGGAGCGCGCCCTGTCCGTTGGTAACAATACGGGCCGTTCCAGGGGCTTTGCTCAACGATGGGGTGGAAATGTCGAACAAGAAGAAACCGCTGGTCGTTCTTACGCGAAAATTGCCGGACCCAGTGGAAACCCGGATGCGGGAACTGTTTGATGCGCGTCTGAACATAGACGACCACCGCATGAATCAGCCGGAAATCATCGCCGCGATGAAGGAAGCGGACGTTCTGGTGCCTTGCATCACGGATGTCATCGATGCGGCGGCCATCGAGCAGGCAGGTCCCGATCTGAAGCTCATCGCAAATTTCGGCAATGGCGTGGATAATATCGACGTCGCCGCAGCCGCAAAGCGCGGCATCACAGTCACCAACACGCCCAATGTCCTCACCGAGGACACCGCCGACATGACGCTGGCGCTTCTGCTTTCGGTGCCAAGACGTCTGGTGGAGGGCGCAAACGTGCTGGGTGAACGCCACGGCCAATGGCCGGGCTGGTCGCCGACCTGGATGCTCGGACGGCGCATCTGGGGCAAGCGCCTCGGCATTGTCGGCATGGGGCGCATCGGCACGGCTGTCGCCCGCCGGGCGAAAGCTTTCGGGCTTTCCATTCACTATCACAACCGCAAACGCGTCAATCCGCAGGTCGAGGAAGAGCTGGAAGCGACCTATTGGGACAGTCTCGACCAGATGCTGGCCCGGATGGACATCATTTCGGTCAACTGCCCGTCGACGCCGGCCACGTTCCATCTCCTGTCGGCCCGCCGCATCGCGCTGATGCAGCCGACCGCCTATATGGTCAACACGGCGCGCGGCCAGATCATCGACGAGAATGCGCTGATCGAGCTGATCGAGCAGGGCAAGCTTGCCGGGGCGGGGCTCGACGTTTTCGAAAACGAACCGGCGGTCAATCCGCGCCTGCTGGCCTTGGCCGAAAAGGGCAAGATCGTCCTGCTGCCCCATATGGGGTCTGCCACCATGGAAGGCCGCATCGATATGGGCGACAAGGTCATCATCAATATCAAGGCTTTTGTCGACGGGCACCGCCCGCCCGACCGCGTATTGCCGAACCGGGTTTAACTTTTCCGGCTCGCGGTCTTCGTTCCATCGGTGTTCTTGCCGTCGATGAAGCGCAGGACCGTGTGCGCATAAAGACGCGGATTTTCGACCGCTACACCATGGCCGGCATCGGGCAGGATAATCAGTTCGGCACCGGGTATCTGGCTGGCGATGAATTCCGTATGTTCGCGCGTGATGGCTGTGTCGCGGTCGCCGATGACGATCGCGGTGCGCACATGGATATCCGACAGATCCTCATCGGTATAATTCGGCTCATTTGCCCAGAGCGCATGGATTTCCTTGTCGATGCTCTCATAATGGCGCAGTTCCGGTATCGGCTTTCCCTCGGCCCGGGCCTCGACATAGCCGGTATTGCCATCGGGCGTGACGTTCGCCGCCTGCGCGAACAGGCTTTTCAGCCGTTCGGGATATCGCATGGCGATATCGAGGCCGATAATGCCGCCGTCGCTCCAGCCGACAAGATCGACCTTGTCGATATGGAGATAGTCGAGCAGGGCCACGTAATCATCGGCCATCAATCCATAGGTGATCGGCTCTTCGGTGCGGGTGGAGCGCCCCTGGCCGCGACTGTCGGCGACGATGACGGTGTGATGGCGGGCAAGGATGGGGAGTTGCGCATCCCACACATGCTGGTCGGACAGGCCGCCGGGAATGAGCAGGATCGGCGGCCCCTTGCCGACGATCCGGTAATACATTTCGATGCCGTTGACCTCGGCAAAGGCGGCAGGGGACGCGGGAATGGCCATGCGCGCAATTCTCTCAGTGGAAACGGGGGAAGGAAAAGACAAGGCAAGGCCGATGAGCAAGGTGGCCATCGTCAATGTCGTCTTTGCCTTCATGATTTCCCAGTCTCATTTTCAGGGTCTGCGAATGAGTGTCGGCAGATCGTAGAGATAGGCGATGCGCTTGATCGCATCCTGTAGCGGCTCCAGCGTGACCGTCATGGTGTGGCCGCTCGCATGGATCAGCATGTCGGGCGAGGCGCAGATGGCGACATGGCCCTTCCAGAACACGAGATCGCCGCGCTTCAGGTTCGAATAGGCAGCATCGGGCTCGACGATTTCGCCAAGCGTATTCTGCTGCATGTCGGAATCGCGCAGCACCTTGCGGCCAGCCACCCACATGCACAGCTGCACGAGGCCGGAGCAGTCGATGCCGAAGCCCGACGTGCCGCCCCACAGATAGGGCGTGTGAAGAAGCGTTTCGGCAATGGTCACATAGTCGGCTGCATGTTCGCCCACCGGTGCAAGATGGCTTACGATCAGCGCCTCGCCGCTTTCCAGAAGCGCATATTTCGTGCCGCGTGTCTCGGCCGCGCCGACAATGCGCACGCGTGAACCGAGCGACAGCGCCTTGGTGTGGGGAAAACGAAGATCGGCGCCGGGATAAACGAAGGTGCGCGGCACGATGACCAGATGGGTTTCGGCTCCGGTAGGCTGTTCCAGCGCGGCGGAGGAGACATAACCCGTATAGCCATCGCGTTCGGCCTGCACCCACGACCAGCCGTCCATTTCCTCAAAGACGCGGACGGGATCGCCAAAGATGATCTGGGTCTGTGGTCCGCTATCCATGCGCGGTTCGGCGCGCAGATCGACAACGGGTGCGCAAACCTGCATCGGCGTTCCGACGGTAAAACGCGCCGCTTCCACCTGACCGGTCAGCCGTTCATCGGCGAGGTCGGGGCGGTAGGCGTTCAGGCGGCGGTCGAGCATGGTCAAAGTGGTAACTCCCTGGCTTTGGCGATCACCAGATCGCCCAGTCTTTCAACATAGAGTGCGCCGGCGACCGTCCTCTTTACTAGCACATTTCGCCGGTCATTTTCATCACGATGCCGGGAGACGAGCTTGAGCGCGCCCATCGTGTCGAGCGCGCGCGTGATGACCGGCTTGGTGACGTTCAGTTTTGCTGCAAGTCCCCGCACGGTATGCGGCGGGGGCTCCAGATAGATGGCGAGCAGAATTGCCGTCTGTCGCGTGGTGAGATCGGGCATCTCGTCACGCACCTGTTCCAGCGACAGGGTTCTCAGCAATGTCAGCGCCTGCGACGGTTTCAGTTCAATCGGCATCCGGCTCCACCAAAACGGGGATTGTTTCGGAACCGTTTTATTCAATCCGCTTTCGGCGTTTCAGGCAAGTGGATTCAGCGCGCCGGATAGCGTTCCTTCAAAAGCTGGTAAAGAGCGCGGATGGCTTGTGCCTCTCCACCGACCGGCGAGGCCGGTTTTTCGACCGGCACCCAGCCGAAAATGTCGAAATGTGCCCATTTTCCAGCCTTCTCGACAAATTTGTCGAGGAAAAGCGCTGCCGTCACCGATCCGGCAAAGCCGTCTGTGGTGACATTGTTGATGTCGGCGATCCGCGAGGACAGTTTTTGCGCATAGGGCTTCCAGAGCGGCATCCGCCACAGCGGGTCCGCCGTCGCATCGGCATGTTCCGCAATCGAAGCGGCAAGCCCGTCATCATGCGTATAGAAGGGCGGCAGATCGGGACCGAGCGCGACACGCGCGGCCCCCGTCAGCGTCGCCATGTCGATGAGGAGTTCAGGCTCTTCCTCATCGGCAAGTGCCAACGCGTCGGCAAGGACCAGCCGTCCTTCGGCATCCGTATTGCCGATTTCGACGGTCAGCCCCTTGCGACTTTGCAGGACGTCGCCCGGACGGAAGGCGTTTCCGGCAATCGAATTCTCCACCGCCGGGATCAATACGCGCAGCCGCACCGGCAGTTCCGCGTCCATGACCATGGAAGCAAGGCCCAGCACATTGGCGGCTCCCCCCATATCCTTCTTCATCAGGAGCATGCCGCTTGCCGGTTTGATGTCGAGGCCGCCAGTGTCGAAACAGACGCCCTTGCCGACCAGCGTGATTTTCGGGGCGTCTGCCTTGCCCCAGGTGAGATCGATCAGGCGTGGCGCAACCGCACCGGCGCGACCGACCGCATGGATCATGGGAAAATTCTTTTCCAGAAGCGCATCGCCTTTCGTGACGGCAATGTCGGCCTTGTATCGCTTCGCCAGTTCGCGGGCGGCATTTTCGAGGGCATCCGGCCCCATATCGTTGGTCGGCGTGTTGATGAGATCGCGCACAAGCGTCACCGCAGCGGCGATGCGGCGGATTTCGGCCTCATCCAGGCCATCGGGCAGGGCAAGGCGGATCGCCTTGCCATTTGCCTTGCGATAACGCGTAAAACCGTAGCCGCCCATCAGGAAACCCAGAACGGCAAGCGCTGCCTCATCCACCGCGCCCTCAATATGCCAGTCTCCTTCCGGAAGGCTGCGGGCGAGCTTTCCGGCCAGAAGCTGCGACTGGCCGCCCTTCTGCGCGTCGCCGGTTCCCAAAAGCGCCCCCGACACCGATCCGCCCGCGCCTGGAACAACCAGCACGCGTCCGGCTTCGCCGTCAAAACCGTTGGCCCCGGCCCATGCAATTGCATCGGCTGGAAGACCGGAGGTTTCCAGCCCGCCTTTCGGCGTAAACCAGATCGGGCGGCTTTGTTCGGATTTTCGGGAAAGAAGTTCGACAGACATGATGCTCTTTCTGACCAGTAGGTGATGTCCGGCAAAAGCGCATGGGATTTTGTCGGAAGTCCATAAAAACAGACAGATAGCGCATCCCGAAAACTGTGAAACAGCTTTCGGATAAGATGCGCGCCAAAACAGACAGATAGCGCGATTATTGCCGTGCGGAAACCAAAACCGCAATCGCTTTATTAACCAATCATTAGGGTTAACAGATTATTGATTGTGCAGGAATTGGGCTTGAGGGTGACTAAAGCATGTTGGATGCGCGACACGCTTTGGCAGGAGAGGCGGGATGCTGCACATCGCTCGAAAAGATGCTATCGCAACACGTCTCGGCTTCGCCTTTCTTCTTTCGGCACTTGTGCTGTCCGGCTGCACATCGGTTGACCGGACGACAACGGGCTCGGTGCGCCGCGCGGCAACCATCGCTACTTTCGATCACATGAACGACGCGCAGCTTGCCGCCATGGCCGGTCGGCTCGGCGCGCAATATGAGCGCAATCCCAAGGACCGCCAGACAGCGCTCAACTATGCCAATGTGCTGGCGCGGCTTGGCCGCAACGATCAGGCGCTGGCCGTGATGCGGGCGCTCGCCATCGTCTATCCGAAGGATCAGGCCGTTCTTGCGGCTTACGGCAAGGCGCTCGCCGGTGCGGGCCAGTTCGACGGCGCGCTGGACGCCGTTCGCCGCGCGCAGAACCCGGCCTATCCCGACTGGAAGCTGGTTTCCGCGGAAGGCGCCATTCTCGACCAGATGGGCCGCAAGGAAGAAGCCCGCGCGACCTATCAGAAGGCGCTGCAACTCCAGCCGAATGAACCGTCGATCATTTCCAATATGGGCATGTCCTATCTTCTGGCCGGGGATGCGCGAACGGCGGAAACCTATTTCAAGCAGGCCGCAGCCGCGCCCGGCGCCGACAGCCGCGTGCGCCAGAACCTGGCTCTTTCCGTCGGCTTGCAGGGGCGCTTTCAGGAAGCCGAGGCGATTGCCGCGCAGGAGATTTCTCCGCAGCAGGCCAAGGCCAATACGGATTATCTCCGCTCCATGCTGGCCCAGCAGAATTCCTGGAACATGCTCAAGGACAAGCCGAAAGGCTGAAGCCTTTCTTATCAGTTGCCGCCGAACAACCCGCCTTGCGCCGAAATCTGGATGAAGGCCGGGCCGAGAATGACGATAAAGAGCACGGGCAGGAAGAAGACGATCATCGGCACGGTGAGCTTTGGCGGCAGGGCAGCGGCCTTTTTTTCCGCTTCCAGCAGGCGCAGGTCGCGGCTTTCCTGAGACAGCGTGCGCAATGCCTGCGCAATCGGCGTGCCGTAACGCTCGGCTTGAATCAGCGCCTGCGTTACCGATTTGACCGGTTCGAGCCCCGTGCGACTGGCGAGGTTTTCATAGGCCTGGCGGCGCTCGGGCAGGAAGGACAGTTCGGCATTGGTCAGCATCAGTTCCTCAGCAAGCTCAACGGACTGAATGCCGATTTCGTCCGCCACCCGGCGAAACGCAGCCTCCGTGGACATGCCTGATTCGACGCAGATCAGCATCAGGTCAAGCGCGTCCGGCCATGCGCGCCGGATGGATTGCTTGCGTTTGGAGACCTTGTTCGAGACATAGAGGTTGGGCGCATAGAAACCGGCATAGCCTGCGAGAATGCACGCGAAAAACCGAACGAACAACGACTGGTCGGCAAGCACGCCAAGCATGAAGATGTAGATGGCGGCCATGATCATGGCCCCAAAGGGCAGCACAAAGCGCAGGAACAGAAAGATGTTGAGCGGGTTTTGCCCGCGGAAGCCCGCCTGCCGGAGTGACGCTATCGTCTTTTCATCGGCCAGCGCGCGCTTGAGATCAAGCTTTTCGACGAATTCGCGAATGCCCTGCTTCTGCTGATGACGCAGGCTGTTGCGGCGATCGCTTTCCGCTGCCAGCCGGGCGCGTTCGCGCGAGCGGATGGCTTCGCGTTCGGTGGCGACCGATTTCATGCGCGATTTGAGCGCGCTGCCGCTCAGAACCGGCATGAGGATCGTCACCGCTGTGGCGAAGACGGCGACTGTAATGAGGGCGCCGATCAGAAACTGCGGATCGGAAAATTTCTGCGTGAGGAGAGAAAGCATGTCCGGCGCCTCACATATCGAAATTGATCATGTTCTTCATGATGAAGATGCCCGTCAGCATCAAGACGGCTGCAATGCCCAGAAGCATGTGGCCGGTCGAAGACGTGAAAAGCAGCGTCATATATTGCGGGCTCGTCAGATAGACCAGAATCGTAACGATGAAGGGCAGGGCCCCGATGATCGCAGCCGAAGCCTTGGCTTCCATGGAAAGCGCGTTGACCTTGGCTTTCATCTTCTTGCGGTCGCGCAGAACCTTTGAAAGATTGTTGAGCGCTTCGGAAAGATTGCCGCCTGCCTGGGCCTGAATCTGGATGACGATGGCGAAGAAGTTGGTTTCCGGGCACGGCATGGAATCGGGCATCTTGCCGACCGCGTCGGGAATGGAAAGGCCCATCTGCTGTGCCTCGACGACTTTCTTGAACTCGCCCTTCACCGGCTCCACAGCCTCGCTCGCAATGAGCCGCAGACCGTCATTGAGCGGAAGCCCGGCACGGGTGGCGCGCACGATGACATCAAGCGCATTGGGAAACTCTTCGAGGAATTTCTTCAGCCGCCGCTTGCGCCTTTGCAGCACGAACCAGCGCGGCAGGCCGAAGAAACCGGCAATGGCAATGCCCGGCAGGAAAAGCAGCGGCGCGCCGAAGATGAGCGCGATGAATGTCGCCAGAAACGCTGCAACACCCGAATAAATATAGAATTTCTGCAAGGTCAGGTTCAATCCCGCCTGGGTCAGCAGAATGCGCAGCGGCGGGTATTTCTGGTTCTTGTCGCGCTGCTTCTGCCGGGTTTCCAGATCCTTGATATTGTCCTGCAACTGTTTGCGGCGCTTCTGGATGTCGGCGTTCCGGTCGCGTTCGCTGCGTGTTATCGCCCGCTCGGAGCCGCTGTTGCGCACGGTTTCAAAACGCCGTGCTGCATGGTCCTTCTTGCCCAGCTTTTCATAAAAAAGCGCATAGAACGAAGCCGCGCAGGCAATGACGGCAAGCAGGATGAACATCAGGATGCTGGCGCCGGACCCGGTCATGCATTGGCCCTTTCCATGCTGTCGAGCACGGAGGCAAGGCGGCTGTTCTCATTATAATAGCGTGCGCGCTCCCAGAAGGCGGGGCGTCCGATCCCGGTCGATGTGTGACTGCCGAGAATACGGCCGGACGCATCTTCCCCCTTGATATCGTAGAGAACGAGATCCTGAGTGGTGATGACGTCGCCCTCCAGTCCAACTACTTCCGTAATATGGGTGATGCGGCGCGAGCCGTCGCGCAGACGCGCAGCCTGAATGACGATATCGACCGAACCGACGATGATCTCGCGCACGGTCTTTTGCGGCAGCACATAGCCGCCCATGGCGATCATGGCTTCCATGCGGTTGAGGCATTCACGCGGGCTGTTGGCATGGATCGTGCCCATGGAACCGTCATGGCCGGTGTTCATGGCTTGCAGGAGGTCGAACACTTCAGGCCCGCGCACTTCGCCGACGATGATGCGCTCGGGACGCATGCGCAGGCAGTTCTTGACCAGGTCGCGCATGGTGACTTCGCCTTCGCCCTCCAGATTGGGCGGTCGGGTTTCCAGGCGCACCACATGCGGCTGCTGCAATTGCAGTTCGGCCGAATCCTCGCAGGTGATGATGCGCTCATGCGTGTCGATATAGCGGGTCAGGCAGTTCAGAAGCGTGGTCTTGCCCGAACCGGTGCCGCCCGAAATGATGACATTGCAGCGCACGCGGCTGATGATTTGCAAGAGTTCCGCCCCTGCATTCGATATGGCTCCGAACCGCACCAGCTGGTCGAGCGTCAGCTTGTCCTTGCGGAACTTGCGGATGGTCAGGGTCGGGCCGTCGAGCGACAGCGGCGGCGCGATGACATTGACGCGTGAGCCATCCGGCAGTCGGGCATCGCAGATCGGGCTCGATTCGTCGACGCGGCGTCCGACCTGGCTTACGATGCGCTGGCAGATATTGAGAAGCTGCTGGTTGTCGCGGAAGCGGATGCCGGTTTCCTGCACCATGCCGTCCACTTCGATATAGGTGCGGCGCGAACCGTTGACCATGATATCGGCGATGTCGTTGCGGGAAAGCAGCGGCTCCAGCGGGCCGTAGCCCAGAACATCGTTGCAGATATCGTCGAGCAGCTCTTCCTGCTCGGCAATCGACATGACCAGATTCTTGATCGCGATGATGTCATTGACGATATCGCGGATTTCCTCGCGCGCGGCATCCGGCGCCATGCGGGAAAGCTGCGACAGGTCGATCGTGTCGATGAGTGCTGAAAAGACCTGCGATTTGGTGTCGTAATAGCTCTCGGTCTTTTCGCGGCCTTGCGTGCCGGTCTGGACGGGAGATTTTACCGGCGTCGACGGCACGGCGGCCGGCGTGCGGGACGGTTGCGCGGATGGCGGGGCAGAAGCGGCCAGCGCAGCGGAAATGGCAGGTTTCGGCGCAGCCGGTCGCATTCCGCTTTCCGGCCTGTTTCCCGTATCGTTGCCTCTTCTGCCGAACATGATTTCCTGCCGTTACCTGGTCTTGCGTGCGAACTTGCCGAGAAGGCTCGAAATGCCGCTCTTCTTGCGCGGCTGCACATCGGCCCTGCCGGTGACGACATGCGCGATATGGCTGATGGCTTCGGCGACCGGGCTTTCCGGATTGGTTTCAGCCAGCATGCGGCCATTATTGGCCGCATTGCCGAAAAGCTGCGGATCGAAGTCGATGGTCGCTATGGGATCGATGCCAAGCGGTTCGGAAAAATCGGCGAGCGCGATTTCCGGTCGTTTGGGAATGCCCATCTGGTTGAGAACGAGATGCGGTTTGAGATCGTTCGGGCGCAGTTGCGCCAGCGTGTCGAGAAGGTTCTTCGTGTTGCGCAGATTGGCAAGATCGGGTGTCGCGACGATCACGATCTCATCGGCGCGCATCAGGGTGGTCCGCGTCCATCCGCTCCAGCCATGCGCCACATCCAGCACGATCAGTGGAGAACTGCGCTGCGCGACATCGATCAGTTCGGCAAAGGCGTCCTCGCCGAAGTCGAATGTGCGCTCCAGGGTGGACGGGGCGGCGAGGATCGACAGATGGTCGCCATATTGCACCAGCAGCCGGTCGAGATAGACCTCGTCGATGCGTTCCGGCGAAAAGACGGCATCGGCAATGCCGAGCGTCGGGTCCTGATCGAAATTGATGTTCGCCGTGCCGAAAGGCAAGTCCATATCCGCCAGCACGACATCGTGCCGGAAGAGATCGGAGATCGACCAGGCAACATTATGTGCGATGGTCGAAGCGCCAACGCCTCCCTTCGCGCCGATAAAGGCGATGGAGCGGCCGAGCGGCTCCGCGCCGGGATCGAGAAAGATCGAGGAGACGATGGCCAGAATATCTGCGAGCGAAACCGGCGCCACGATATATTCCGAGACACCGCGGCGCAGCAATTCGCGATAAAGCCAGACCTCGTTGGAATGGCCGATGACCATGACCTTTGAGCCGGGATCGCAGACCTCCGACAATTGCTGCAATTCTTCCAGCAGCCCATTGGGTTCGGAAGCCGATTCGACGATGATGAGATTGGGGGTGGAGGCGGTCTGATAGAACTCGATTGCCGCCGCAATGCCGCCCATCATGACCTTGAGATGGGTTTTCGCCATGCGCCGGTCGCCGCCCGCCCGCTCGATCGGGATGGCAACGCTTTCATTGACGCAGAAGGCCTGGATCGAAATGCGCGGGATCGGGCGCACATTTTCAAGCATGATCGGCGCGCGGCCTGTCTCGACGCCCTGTTCTTCTTCCGCCGGTTCGAACGCGAAATTGGTCATGGCGCCCTCTTAATACTCGGCCTGCTGGCTGCGGGGTTCGCGCCAGTTGTCGGTCTGTGCGGGCGACATCTTCACATAGCCCTGCTTGCCGTTGAGACGTTCGGTCGTGCGGTCCGAATCGATGGGCGACATCACGCGCGGCCCCAGAAGATCGGCCGGATTGGCGACCTGTGCGGCCAGATTGTTCTGCGAGGCGCAGCCGAAATTGGCGTAGTGCCGGTTTTCAGGCGTGCTGGCGAGGTCGTCCGGCCAGCGGCCGCACGGCGTCGTGCCCGCCGTCATCGCATAATAGCTGATGCGGATGGGCGCTGCCGCTTCCGGGGTTTCGACCGGATAATTTTCGATGGCGATATTGTTCGCCTTGATGCCGCCGCGCCGCAGCATGGCCGAAACTTCGGTGCTGAGCCGATAGGCCGCGGCCTGGTTGGACGCGCCCGATGGCACCAGAACATAAAGCATGCCGGAGCCGCCGCGCCGATAATTGGCGATGGCGCCCTCAACGATGCCGCGCTGCATGGGGCTGAGCTTCCGGTCGGCCTGCCCGACTGGAATATCCGTGACCTGCTCCCGCTCGGCAATCGTGATCGGATGGTTGGTGCGATAATCGTCCGGCAGGGCGCCAACGGTCACGTGCTGGCGGTTCGCGCAGCCTGCGAGAAGGGCAAGCGCCAGCGCGACAAGCGCCGGACGGGCGGAAATCCTGCAAAAACCCTTGACTGAATAGGTCATGATCTGTCCCCCGCTCACTTGTAGATATAACCGACGACGCCGTTGTAGCGACCGGGCGGCAGTTTGGTTTCCATCGTGCCGTAAACGCGATTGACCTTGCCAAGGATGTATCCCGCGCCATCGCTGGCGGGGTTGAGATTGTCGTCGGGCCGCGCCAGCTGCTGGCGGGCGACAGGGCGCGCCAGATAGGGGGTTACGATCACCACCAGTTCGGATTCGTTGCGGATGAAATCCTTGCTGCGGAACAGCGCGCCGAGAACCGGAATCTTGGTGAGGCCCGGAAAGCCTGAAACCGACTGGCGCACTTCATCGCGGATGAGCCCGCCGATCATCATGGAACCACCGGACGGAAGCTCGACTGTCGTGTCGGCGACACGTTTGCGCAGCGACAGAATGCTCGCGCCAACGCCCTCCATCTTGTTGGTCGTGCCCGCACCTTCCGTTGTCGGTTCGGAGACGGAGGTTCTGATCTTCAGGCTGATGCGTCCCGGCCCCAGAACGGTCGGCATGAATTCAAGACCGATGCCGTAATTGATCTTGGCCAGCTCATTGGTGCGTTTTCCGTCATCGTCATAGGTGACGCTGTTGATGACATTATATTCGCCGCCGACATTGAAGGCTGCCTTTTCGCCGGAGATCGCGGTCAGCGTCGGCTCGGCAAGCGTCTTCATCACGCCCGCCGATTCCATCGCCCGCAGATAGGCGGAAAAATTGTTCGTCGCGAGGCCAAAGCCGGTATCGGACAGGTTGTTGCCGATGGCCCCGGCAATGCTCTCGGAAATTCCGCCATAGGAAATACCGTTTGAAACACCGCCGCCGCTCATATTGACGCCAAGCTGCTTCATGACCGAGCGGCTGACCTCGGCCACGGTGACTTTCAACGTCACCTGATCTTCGCCGACAATCGTCAGCATATTGACGATGGCGCTCTGGCGCCGTCCCCAGTCAGGGTTGTTGATGGCAACGCCGCCGCCATCCGTCGGCGCGGACGCCGTGGTCGTAAACTGGCCGGTTGTGGCTTCACCGCCGGAAACGAAAAGGCCGGCAAGCTTTGCGGCCTGCGCCGAATCCTGCGGGGTCTGCACCGTTCCGGTCAGCACCACATTGTCGTTGATGAGTTCGACGCGGATGTCGGAACCGGGAATGAGGCGTTTCAGCTGGGCGGAAAGGCCGCTCACGTCGCGCTCGATTTCGACATCGATGGATGCAACCTGTTCGCCGTTCGGGCCGAAAACGAAAATATTGGTCTGCCCGATCTGCTTGCCGAAAAGATAGATGCGCCGCGATGTGCGTGTCACCGCATCGGCGATGGCCGGGTTGGAGACGAGAACGTCATAGGCATCCTGCGGAAGGTCGAGCACGACAGACTTGTTGAGCCCAAGCTTGATCGTCTGCGACCGCTGCTGCCCGCCGACCTTCACGATGCCCGCTGCCGCCAGTGCGGACATGCCCGAAAGCGGCAGGGAAAAAGCGGCCAGCGCACCGGCAAACAGCGCGATCCTTGTGGAATACGGGCGCACGCGATTTATCTTTCTCATGAGCGCGGTCCTATTTCTGTAACGCTGCCGGACTTGATGACCTTGACCGTCCCGCTGCGGGTGGGCGAGGAAACCAGATAGTCGGCCTGCTTGATATCCTTGTCCTCGACATCCTGTGTCGAGCGAAGCGCCAGCGTCAGACGGTCGGCCATCTGCTGGGCGACGGTGATGATTTCGGCCTGTTCCGGCGTGACTTCGAGCGTCGCGGTCTGGCCGACCATGACCTTGCGGCCCTGCTCGTCCTCCTGAATGGCCTGATCGATGGCGAGAACGCGCACGTTTTGCAGCACGGTTTCCGTGGTGAAGGGGATCAGCGATTTATCGCCATTGTCCGGCTTGCGGCGGGTCATGATGACATCGACGAAATCATTGGGAAGGATGAAGCCGCCTGCCGAGCTTTCGGCATTGATCTGCGTCGCGACGGCGCGCATGCCGGGCGGCAGGATCGACGACATGAAGCTCTGTCCCGGCCCGATCAGCTTGGCCTTGCGGATCGGCTCGCCGGTGAAGAATTGAAGCCGGACGGTGGCGCCGCTCAATTGATTGATGGCATCAGGCTCGCCAGCACGGGTGATATAGCCTTCGCTGACCGCTTCCGCAGGCCAGGGCTGCCAGCGCATCTGCGATGTCAGTTCCGCGCCGACACCGAGATTTTCGGTGGCGACCAGCACGTCTTCCAGTTTCATCTGCGGTGTTTCGGGCGCAACGACAACAGGGGGCGGCGGCGGCGCGGCGAGATTCATGGCAATATAGCCAGCGCCGCCAGCCGCAAGAACGGCTACTCCTAAAACGAGCAGTCGAGCTGATTTCATGATGTGCCCCACGCAAATCCCCACGTCATGACGACGTGTTCCAAAATTGCACTGGCAATCGTGTAATTATGGTTAATATAATCTTATTCGAATGAAGAAAGATTGGGAGCAGGCGCGGGCCTCGCGCATAAAGGCGCTTTATCTGTTTGTGCTGACGCGCATCCTGTCCGAAGACCGCTTCACACTTTTCGCGATGCGCTTAAAATATCCCCGCCATTGAAGGTACGTGAGCACCGGAACATGAGACAAATTGCTCTTTGCAGCCGGCATCACGAAGAATGCAACTGCAGTGTTAAAATATCCCCGCCATAGAGGCTTTCATCATTGTTCCGACCGGCGAGAGCGGAAAGGTCCACAGACCGGCAGCGCCAAGGGCAATGCCATAGGGTATGCCTACATCCTTGCGGGCAAGCGTGCCCATGAAGGTATAGCGGTTGGCGAGAAGCGGGCGCGGGATCATTCTGTAGAGAATGATGGTGAGTGTCAGCACGCCGCCCAGGATCGAAACCATCACAAGATAATCCATGAGGCTGATATTGGGGCCGAACCACAAGGCCGTCGCGGCGATGAGCTTGGCGTCGCCGCCGCCCATGGCGCGAAGGCAGAAGAGCGAAAAGGTGACGATCAGCGTGATGGCGCCGACCGCCAGATGCCAGGCATAGTCGGAAAGAGAAAGCCCGAGAAGCGGAGCAAGAAGGACGAAACCGAGTGTCAGGCCGATGGAAACACGGTTGCGGATCGTCATCGACGTCAGGTCGGTGATCATGGCGGTCACCATGGCCAGGGCGAAGATTGCCGTCATGGCTGCTGCTGTCATTGCCGATGCCCCCCGCGTCCTGCGTCACTCCACCGTTTGCACGGAACCGCGCTTTATCGATTAGCGGTTTGCCGCCTGCTCGAACTGTGTGGCGGTGTCGTTGAATTTTTCGCCGACACTGCCGGCCACAAGCGCGACGCCGCTGATGATCATGATGGAAACGAGTGTGCCGATCAGCGCATATTCGATGGCTGTCGAACCGGCCCTGTTCTTCATGAAACGCGTCATCAATGTCGGCATCGCATGCTCCTCGCTGTTCCGATCGCGCTGGTTCTTGCAGTGCGCTTTAAATTCGGATGTGCTCAAGCATAGGAGAGAGGCATTGTGGCCCTCTTAACAATCAGGGTTAATGAAGCGTTTCAGTGCTTTCCAGGCTATGACATTGCGCGATTGGTTAATCCTTGGCGAATTGCAGGGGCGATCCGCGCGGAAGGGGGTAGCGACTTAATTCTTCCTTCACCAATCCTGTTCATTCTTTGCTCATCAATTGATGGGGCCGCAAATATCGGCGGCACAGCGGGGGAATGTCGCGCGATGCGTCGTTTGTTTTCTTTGGGCGGCATGGGCAAGCTGCCCGCCATGGGCGCTGCATTCATGGCCGTCTTTGCCGGCTTACCGGCATTTGCCGAAGACTATATAGCGCTCGAAACCAGCCAGGCGCGCATTTTGCGGCTGGCGCGTCCGGCCGACAGCGTCGTGATCGGAAATCCGTCGATTGCCGATGCGGTTGTTCAGGATGCGCAGACCATCGTTCTGACCGGCAAGGATTTCGGCGTCACCAACATCGTCGTGATGGACAAGCAGGGTGAGCCGATCCTCGACCGGGAGCTTGTGGTTTCACGCAATGCACGCGGAACGACGCGGATCTACCGCCGGGCCGATGTGCAAACGCTTTCCTGCACGCCCTATTGCGAAAAAGCCTCGGCAAAGACCGGTTTCGACGACAAATGACACTATTCGGTCATAAGCCGCCATTTCCGTTAATACTCTTTCAGGTTGTCCTGTTGTAACCATACGCCCTATCGAATTCAGGCAGAATTGGGTGGGGTTATGATCTGGGGGATTTTTGCGCGTCACCTTGCGCGGGTGCGTGCGCATCGGCGCCGTTTCGCCAGCGCGCAAAATGGCGTGGCGGCGGTTGAGTTCGCGCTGCTCATCGTTCCGTTTCTCATCATCATCTTTGCGACAATCGAGGTCGGTGTGAGTTTCGCGGCGCGTCAGGTCATATCCAACGCGACGGAGACCGTGGCGCGCAAGTTGCAGACGGGCGATATCAAGGGAAAGGCGATCAGCGAGGAAAGGCTTCGCACCGAGCTTTGCCAGCAGATGCAGTTCATGGTCACGCAAGGCTGCCCCAATCTTTCCTTCAGTTTCGGCACCTATGACGGATTTGCCAAGGTCCCGACCGATGGGCTTCTCGACCAGGATGGAAAATTGACGACCCAAGGCATTACCGAGGCAAGCGGAACCTCCACGATCAACCAGCTCAACGTGGTTTATGCCTGGCCCCTGCTGACCAACATTCTTTATCTGGTCAACAGCCCCCATGCCGCAGGCGGCACGATGCCGCTTTTTGCGACCATCACCTGGCAGAACGAACCCTTTCCGAACTGAAACAACAGTGATCGCCAGAGCGATCACCGGAGCGATCGATTGTCATGCGTAACTATCTTCGGAAATTTCTGAGTGACCGGCGCGGCTTGGGAGCGGTTGAGTTCGCGCTCATCGCGCCGCTCCTGCTTCTGATCTATCTGGGCTCCGTCGATCTTGCCGATGGAATGGACACGAACAAGAAAGTGTCGCGCTCGGCGAGCGCCCTTGCCGATCTGGTTGCGCGCCAATTGTCGGTCACGAAGAATGACCTCGACGACATGTTCAATATCGGCCGCGCTTCGCTCCTGCCTTATGGCCGCACCAGCCCGAAGATAAGCATCACCGCAATCAGGGTCGACGGAACCGCGAGTGCCAGAAACCTGACGCCGAAGGTGGACTGGTCCTATGCCAATATCGCGAATTTTGCGGCGGCGAAGGATACCGTCGGCGATTTTCCGACCAACCTCCTGGTTGAGGGATCGTACTTCATCAGGGTCGATGTCGAACTCGACTACAAGCCGATCAATGCCTGGATTTCCAAGAGCATTCCGATGCGCGAAACCTATTATCTGGCGCCGCGCTATACCAATACGATTCCCTGCACCAATTGCTGAGCTCTTGGCATTGCAGGCAAAACTGAACATATAAGGGCAAAGCCATCTGCGGCTCTTGTTCAGGATCAGTTTTCAATGCCCGAATTGCCAGAGGTCGAAACGGTTCGCCGCGGTCTGCAGCCCGTCATGGAGGGCGCGACCGTCGCCCAGGTCGAACAGCGCCGCCCGGACCTGCGCTTTCCCTTTCCCGACCGTTTTGTGGAACGCCTCTCCGGTCGACGGATTGCAGCGCTCGGGCGCCGTGCGAAATATCTGACCATCCATCTCGATGACGGGCTTTCCATCATCAGCCATCTTGGCATGTCGGGTTCGTTTCGCATCGAGACCGAAGATGGCGGCAGCATGCCCGGCATCTTTCAACACGAGCGCTCCAAGCTGAGCGCGCATGACCATGTCGTGTTTCATCTCCAGCGCGCCGATGGCGCTTGCGCCCGCATCGTCTACAATGATCCGCGCCGCTTCGGCTTCATGCTCTTTGCCGAGGAAGGCATGCTCGACAGTCATCCGCTGCTTGCAAGTCTCGGCGTCGAGCCGACGGGTAATCTGCTTTCGGGCACGGTCCTGGCGGAACTCTTCAAGGGACGCCGGACACCGCTGAAGGCGGCCCTGCTCGATCAGCGGCTGATCGCCGGTCTCGGCAATATCTATGTCTGCGAGGCGCTCTGGCGCAGCCACTTGTCGCCGATGCGTGCTGCCGGCTCCATCGCGCAGGATGCGGCGACCATGGAGCGGCTTGCTTGCGATATCCGCTCCGTGATCGCCGACGCCATTGCCGCAGGCGGATCGTCGCTCAGGGACTATATCCAGGCGGATGGCGCGCTCGGCTATTTCCAGCATTCATTCTCTGTCTACGGGCGCGAGGGGGAAGCCTGCCGAAATCCCGCTTGCAACGGCATTGTGGAGCGGGCGGTCCAGTCGGGACGTTCGACTTTTTTCTGTGCTTCCTGCCAGCAATGAGGCCTTGAAAAAGAAGCTCCGCCGGTCCACCTTGCCCGCCAGCCAGCGCAAGCGCATCCCGAAAAGCGTGAAACGGCTTTCGGACAGGATGCGCGGTTCAAACCAAAGAAATAGAGCATTTCCCGTGCTTCAGGAAAAACAGGAAATGCTTGATCTGCCCGAAGGAGGAGTTCAAATCCATGGCCTATGAAACGATCATCGTTGAGACACGCGGCGGCGTCGGCCTCATCCGCCTCAACCGTCCGCAGGCGCTCAATGCGCTGAACCGCAAGGTGCTCGACGAACTGACGGAGGCTCTCGGCGCTTTCGACGCGGACGGCAAGATCGGGGCAATCGTCCTGACCGGCTCCGAAAAGGCCTTTGCCGCCGGGGCCGACATCAAGGAAATGCAGCCGATCGATTTCGTGGATGCCTATCTTCAGGACATGTTCGCCGACTGGCAGAAGGTGGACCGTGTCCGCAAGCCGATCATCGCGGCGGTTTCCGGCTATGCGCTGGGCGGCGGCTGTGAATTGGCCATGATGTGCGATTTCATCATCGCTGGCAGCAATGCAAAATTCGGCCAGCCGGAAATCACGCTCGGCGTCATGCCCGGTATGGGCGGTTCGCAGCGCCTCACGCGCTATGTCGGCAAGTCCAAGGCAATGGATATGTGCCTGACCGGGCGCATGATGGATGCGGCGGAAGCAGAACGCAGCGGCCTGGTCTCGCGGGTCGTCGCGCCGGAAGAACTTCTGGACGAAGCGCTGAAGGCCGCCGAACGCATTGCATCCTTCTCGCGCCCGTCGGTACTGATGGTCAAGGAAGCGGTCAACCGCACCTATGAAATGACACTGAGCGAGGGGCTTCGCTTCGAGCGGCGCCAGTTCCATTCGCTGTTTGCGACGCAGGACCAGAAGGAAGGCATGGCGGCCTTCATCGACAAGCGCACGCCATCGTTCAAGAATCGCTGACGGCCCGGCTGGCGGTCGAATGACCGCCCCAACCGGCGCTTGCCGGAGGCCTTCCGGTCCTGTTTGACAGGCCTGCGGGCCGGGTTTGCGGCTTTTTGATCGGTCTTTGGGGCAGAATCCACGTTGACGCCGCGCCAAAGCTGATCTATAAGCCCGCCCACGGATCGGTGGCCCCAGGGATCTTCAAGGGATTTTCTCGGCTGCCCTAGAGGTTTTGTGCCCGGCGGTTTTATCCCCCTGGCTAGCTGACAGAAAAAGAGAGGCATTTATGGCCAATACTCCTTCGGCCAAGAAGGCGGTGCGCAAGATCGCTGCCCGCACCGAGATCAACAAGTCCCGCCGTTCGCGCGTTCGCACCTTCGTGCGCAAGCTGGAAGACGCTCTCATGAGCGGCGACAAGCAGGCTGCGGAAATCGCGTTCAAGGCGGCTGAGCCTGAGCTGATGCGTGCTGCTTCCAAGGGCGTGATGCACAAGAACACCGCTTCGCGCAAGGTTTCCCGCCTTGCCCAGCGCGTCAAGGCACTCAACGCCTGACCATTCATCCATTCCGATGGATCAGTTTCGAAACCCGGCTCATTGTTAGCCGGGTTTTCTTTTTTTAAGCGATTTTTCAGAAAACGGCGCCCCTCGCACCACCTTGAATTGTAGGGATTTTTCAATGTTCAGGCGGGGTCTTTCATAAGGGTCTAATCTATGCATCCGGTAATTTAATTAGCATTTTCAATTGGTTGTATGGCTTTATCCACTGTTATCCACAGGCTGGTTTAGGGACTCGGAAGGGTGTTTGAGTCAAGAAATATTTTTAAAATTATTTTCGGGCAGAACATATCAGGACCACCTAAAAATTGCTCTGCGAAAACGCATTGAATCCAAAGGTGTTATTTCGCTGGCGTCTGATTCCCTTCATTTATGAAGGCCCCTTGCAAGAGGTTTTGCCAAAAAAATGTGGCATTCCAAGGCTTGCCCTTTGCCGCGAGCCTTCGCTAAAGTCAGGGCATAAGAGGGGTGGGCCACCGGCCCGGAGTTAGCATCAAAGAGAGCATTTGTCGGCGTGGGCATTACAACCCGCGGGTGTTATATTCTGGTCATAAGGTCATGATCTTTATGGTTGATTGCTTACCATTCATTAACCGGAATGCCGTTTTAGGCATGGCCCCGACAATTGAATGGTTGTGGCGGATTTCGATCCGGGCAATCAGCCTTCGGTAAAAGTGTTGCGAGTCGTAAAGAAGGTCGCCGGGAAGGAGTATCCGGGTGTGGGTCCTGAAGGGACCGTTTGAGTTTGTGTTTGGCCCAGAGCTTGTGAAGCCGGGTCTTGTGAGTGAGTACCTGCCGCGCCGGACGGACGATAAATCCGCGGTCGGGGCAGGAAAAAAATGACAAGCGCCAGAAAACGGCGCGTACGAATGTGAAGGCAGGCGAGACGATGGCAATGATGACCGGCAAATCGACGGCAACGATGGGTGATGATGCGCATGCGAACCGTATCCACGGATCTTCTGCTACCGGAAATGACAAGAGCCTGGTCGAGTTGAGCGGCACTGCGGGGGATGAGGTTTTCGAGCGCCTGACGGCAAAGCTGAAAGCCCGTGTCGGAACCGAGATCTATTCAAGCTGGTTCGGTCGTCTGAAGCTCGACGACATTTCCAAGAGCATTGTCCGCCTGTCGGTTCCGACGGCATTTCTGCGCTCCTGGATCAACAATCATTATTCCGAGCTCCTGACCGAACTGTGGCAGGAAGAAAACCCGCAAATCCTGAAAGTGGAAGTGGTTGTGCGCGGTGTGAGCCGCGTGGTGCGCAGTGCTGCGCCGGTGGAAGCTGGCGAAGCGGCAGACACCAAGCCTGCCGCCGCGCCGCGCGAAAAGATGGTGTTCCCGCTTGGTCAATCCTTCGGGGGCCAATCCTTTGGCGGCCAGTCGCTCGGTGAAAAGCGCGGCTCTGCCGTGGTCGCGGAATCGGCGGCGGCTTCCGGCGCCGTTCTGGGTTCGCCGCTCGACCCGCGCTATACGTTCGACAGCTTTGTCGACGGCGCATCGAACCGCGTGGCGCTTGCCGCCGCCCGCACCATCGCCGAAGCCGGCTCCAGCGCCGTGCGCTTCAACCCGCTGTTCATCCATGCGTCCGTCGGCCTCGGCAAGACGCATCTTCTGCAGGCCATCGCCGCCGCCGCACTCCAGCGTCAGGAAAAGGCCCGTGTCGTCTATCTGACGGCTGAATATTTCATGTGGCGCTTCGCCACCGCGATCCGCGACAACAATGCGCTCTCCTTCAAGGAACAATTGCGCGATATCGATCTTCTCGTGATCGATGACATGCAGTTCCTGCAGGGCAAGTCGATCCAGCACGAATTCTGCCATCTCCTGAACACGCTGCTCGATAGCGCCAAGCAGGTCGTGGTCGCCGCCGACCGCGCGCCGTCCGAACTGGAATCGCTCGATGTGCGTGTCCGCTCGCGCCTCCAGGGCGGGGTCGCGCTCGAAGTGGCCGCGCCTGATTACGACATGCGGGTCGAAATGCTGCGCCGTCGTCTGGCTGTTGCACAGGCGGAAGATCCGAGCCTGACCATTGGCGAAGAGATTCTTTCCCACGTCGCCCGCACCGTCACCGGATCGGGCCGCGAGCTGGAAGGCGCTTTCAACCAGCTTCTGTTCCGCCAGTCCTTCGAGCCGAATATTTCCATCGACCGCGTCGACGAACTGCTCGGTCATCTGACCCGCGTCGGCGAGCCGAAGCGTATCCGCATCGAGGAAATCCAGCGCATCGTGGCGCGTCATTATAATGTCTCGAAGCAGGATCTGCTCTCGAACCGCCGCACGCGCACCATCGTGAAGCCGCGTCAGGTGGCGATGTATCTCGCCAAGATGATGACGCCGCGCTCCCTGCCGGAAATCGGTCGCCGCTTCGGCGGTCGCGATCACACGACGGTTCTTCATGCCGTGCGCAAGATCGAGGATCTGGTCGGCGCCGACACCAAGCTGGCGCAGGAACTCGAACTTCTCAAGCGCCTGATCAACGATCAGGCTGCCTGATCGGTAAGCTTTCCCGCGATCTACGGCGGTTATCAACAAAAAGCCCGGGCCCTGTCGCTTTCCGACATGGCGCGGGCTTGCTTTTCTCCTTAAAAATCTGCCACTTTAACGGACCTTCTGGCGCCTCGGGCGCCTTATCGACAGGGGCCGCCTGCCTGCCCGTCAGATGCAGTTGCCCTGTCCCAGCGAGCGAGTGCGTTTGAACATGCGTGTTACCCTAGAGCGATCGAACCTTCTCAAATCTCTCAACCACGTCCACCGCGTCGTGGAGCGCCGCAACACGATACCGATCCTGTCGAACGTGCTTTTGCAGGCCGAGGGCGCAAGCCTCGCACTGAAAGCCACCGACCTTGATCTTGAGGTCAACGAGGCAACCGCCGCGATGGTCGAGCAGGCTGGCGCCACGACGGTTCCCGCGCACCTTCTCTATGATATCGTCCGCAAGCTGCCGGACGGTGCCGAAGTCATGCTGTCCACCAACCCGGATGGCGGCTCCATGTCGGTCATTTCGGGCAAGTCGTCCTTCCGGCTGCAATGCCTGCCGCAGTCCGATTTTCCGGAACTGACGGCCGGTGCCTTCACCCATTCGTTCCGCATCGAGGCACAGGCGCTGAAGCGCCTGATCGACCGCACGCAATTTGCGATCTCGACGGAAGAAACCCGCTATTACCTCAACGGCATTTTCTTCCATGCCATCGAAAGCGACGGCGCGCTGAAGCTGCGCGCGGTTGCAACCGACGGGCACCGTCTGGCGCGCGCCGAACTGGAAGCCCCGTCCGGCACGGAAGGCATGCCGGGCATCATCATCCCGCGCAAGACGGTTGCCGAATTGCAGAAGCTGGTCGATGTGCCGGATGTGGTTGTGACGGTTGAGCTGTCGGACGCCAAGATCCGCTTCACGGTCGGCTCGGTCGTGCTCACCTCGAAGCTGATCGACGGCACCTTCCCGGATTACCAGCGTGTGATTCCGTCCGGCAATGACAAGAAGCTCACCATCGGCCGGCAGGATTTTGCCGCCTCCGTCGACCGTGTCTCGACGATTTCCAGCGAGCGTGGCCGCGCGGTCAAGCTTTCGATTGCCGATGGCCAATTGACGCTCACCGTCAACAATCCCGATTCCGGCAGCGCGACGGACGAATTGGCTGCCGACTACGATGGCGATCCGCTCGATATCGGCTTCAACTCGAAATATCTGCTCGATATCACCAGCCAGCTTTCGGGCTCGGATGCGGTCTTCATGCTGGCCGATGCCGGTTCGCCGACGCTGGTGCGCGACACCGGCGATGAAGATGTGTTGTACGTCCTGATGCCTATGCGTGTTTAAAGAACAGAAAAGTGAATACGCCTGAGCCTGATCAAAGCCGCCCGGATCGCGTTTCGATCCGGCGGCTCAAGCTTGCCGATTTCCGCAACTATGCAGAATTGTCGCTGCCTCTGGGGCCGGGCCATGTGGTGCTGACGGGCGAGAACGGCTCGGGCAAGACCAATCTCATCGAGGCGGTTTCCTTTCTGTCGCCGGGCCGGGGCCTGCGCCGCGCGGCCTATGACGATGTGGCGCGCACCAGTTCGCTCGATGGTTTTGCGATCCACGCCGCGCTCGACTGCATGGTCTATGGCGAGGCGGAAATCGGGACCGGCACCGCGGGCGGCGGCGAGGGCGGGCGCAAGGTGCGCATCAACGGTATTGCGGCCTCCGGCGACGACATGCTCGATTATGCGCGCATTCTCTGGGTGGTGCCGTCCATGGACGGGCTTTTCACCGGCGGCGCTTCTGACCGCAGGCGTTTTCTCGACCGCATGGTGCTGGCCATCGATACGGCTCATGGCAAGCGCGTGCTTGATTATGAAAAGGCGATGCGCAGCCGCAACCGGCTGCTGAATGACGGCAATAATGACGACCAATGGCTGGGTGCGATTGAAAGCCAGATGGCGGAACTGGGTACGGCTATCGCCGCCGCCCGCGCCGAAGCCATGCGCCTGATCGCGGCGATGATCGAACGGCTGCCCGCCGAAGGACCATTTCCAAAGGCCGACTGTTTTCTGGAAGGCGCGCTGGAGCAGAGAATCAATGTCGAGGCGGCGCTCGATCTTGAAGAGGATTTCCGCCGCACCCTGCGCGATGGCCGCGCGCGCGACCGGGCGGCAGGGCGCACGCTCGATGGTCCGCACCGCACCGACCTGATCGTCCAGCACAGGCCGAAATCCATGCCGGCCGCGCTCTGCTCGACCGGCGAGCAGAAGGCGCTTTTGATTGGTCTGGTTCTCGCCCATGCCCGGCTGACGGCGGAACTTTCCGGCATGGCGCCGATCCTCCTGCTCGATGAAATCGCCGCGCATCTCGATACGGGTCGCCGTGCCGCGCTCTTCGGCATTCTGGACGAGCTTGGCGGACAGGCTTTCATGACCGGCACCGATCGCACTCTTTTTGATGCGCTTGAAGGCGATGCGCAGTTTTTCAACGTCGCCGCCGGTCAACTGACACGGATATGAGGCAAAATAGTCGCTGACAGCGCCGTTCGGGCGGCATATGTTTGACCGCATGAATGCATCATCCAGACCATTTTCGTCCGAAGAACTTGAACGCTATGCGCGCCATATCGTGCTGCCGGAAATCGGCGGTCCGGGCCAGCAGAAGCTGAAGGCCGCCCGTGTGCTGATAGTCGGTGCCGGCGGGCTTGGCGCGCCGGTGCTGCAATATCTGGCGGCTGCGGGCGTCGGCACGCTTGGCATTGTCGATGACGACACGGTTTCGCTGTCGAACCTGCAACGGCAGGTCATTCACGATACGCAAAGCATTGGCGAGCCGAAAGTGGCAAGCGCGCTTGCCGCCATTGCCCGCATCAACCCGCATGTGAAGGTCGAGGGGCACCAGCTTCGCCTTGATGCTGAAAATGTTGAGGCGCTGATCGGCAATTATGACGTGCTGGTCGACGGTTCCGACAATTTTGCCACGCGCTATGTTCTGGCCGATGCCGCCGCGAAAGTCGGGCGTCCGCTGGTTACTGGCGCGATGGGGCGTTTCGATGGCACGGTGACTGTCCTGATGCCCTATGCGACGGGGCCGGATGGCGCACAGAACCCGTCCTATCGCGATCTTTTCCCGGAAGCGCCGCCGCCGGGCACGATCCCCTCCTGCGCGGAAGCCGGTGTTCTGGGCGTGCTGCCGGGCGTGATCGGCAGCTTGCAGGCCATGGAAGTCATCAAGCTCATCACCGGCATCGGCGAACCGCTGGTCGGTCGCCTGCTGCTCTACAATGCGCTCAATGTGCGTTTTGAGACCATTCGCTACAAGGCGCGCAAGAAGGGCTGAGCATGGCGCTGACATTAACCGATGAAGAACGGTCGATAGCCGCAGGCGATCGCGGAGACGGCGCTGCGATGGCCATGCGCATCGTGGCCGATACTGCAAGACTGATGGGCGCGCCGCGTCTTATCCCGGTTGCTTCCGCGCATATCGATGGCGCGCTTTATCACGGCGACAGCGGAACGCTTTTCGCCGAAAAACTGGTCGAAGGCGGCGCGAAGGTCGAGGTGCGCTCCACGCTCAATGTCGGTTCCATTGATCTCACCGGCTGTTCCCGCAATCTTTTGCCGGCTCACGAGGCGGATATGGCCCGGCGCATGATGCGGGCCTATATCAGGCTCGGCTGCGAGCCGACATGGACCTGCGCGCCCTATCAGGCCGGGCATCGCCCGGAAAAAGGCACCGATGTCGCCTGGGGCGAATCCAATGCGGTCGTGTTCTGCAATTCGGTTCTGGGCGCGCGCACCAATCGCTACGGCGATTTTCTCGATATTGCCTGCGCCATTGCGGGCCGCGCCCCCGATTACGGCCTGCATCGAACGGAAAATCGCCGCGCCACGGTGGTGATCGATATTTCAGGACTGGCCCCCGCATTCCTGTCGTCGGAAGTGGCATGGCCCATTCTCGGCAATCTGTTCGGGCGCAGCGTGGGCACGAATATCGGGGTGGTTGCGGGCAGTCCTGTCCATCCCGATGAAGACGATCTCAAGGCTTTTGGCGCGGCGTCGGCGTCGGTCGGCGCCGTCGGCCTGTTCCATATTGCAGGCGTGACACCGGAAGCCCCCGACCTTGAAACGGCCTTGCAGCATCAGAGGCCGGAAGCTGTCATCCGCGTCACGCAGGACATGATTGAGGCCACGCGCAAGCGGCTTTCGACGGTCGGGCGGGTGGATCATATCGATGCGGTTGCGATTGGCAGTCCGCATCTTTCGATAGCGGAATTCGACCGGCTGGAGCGCGCCATTGCGGAACGCAGGCTCGCCGTGCCGCTTTATGCCTGCACCGGGCGTCACGCGCTGGCCGAACTGGAGAAGGGCGGGCGCAGGCAGGCGCTTGAAAAGGCAGGCGTGCTGATCGTGGCTGATACATGTGTGGTGGTGACGCCTGTTTTGCCAGCTAAGGACGGCGCCGTGCTGATGACCAATTCCGGCAAGTTCGCCCATTATGCACCCGGCAACACCGGCTATGGCGTGCTTTACGGTTCGCTGGAGGAATGCGTGGAAAGTGCCGTTGCGGGCAGGCCGGTTTTCCGGAGGCAGGCAGCATGAGCATTGGTGAAAGTTCCGTACTCGTTGCCGGAAAGGGCGCAGATGCGGAAGCGCTGGTTCTCTCCGCGCCGATCAGTTTCTGGGGTGGCGTCGATCCGAAAAGCGGCCGTATTGCCGATGTGCGACACCCGGAACATGGGCAGAGCATTGCCGGGCGCGTGCTGTGCCTGCCGGGGACCATCGGGTCGTCGTCAGCCGCTGCCGTGCTTCTGGAGCTTGTCCATAGCGGCCATGCGCCTGCGGCCATTGTCCTGCATGAGCCGGATGCGATCCTGCTTCTCGGCCTGATCGTGGCCCGTGAAATGGGGCATGATGTGCCGATTGCTATTGAACTCGACCGCGAGGCGCAAAAGCAACTCGCCGGCCATCGGGTGACGGTCGGCGAGGATGGGGCTATCCGGATCGATCAATATTGAGTTGAACGATCCACGATATGCTCCAGCGTCCCGTCGCGCTCAAAAGCTTCGATCTGGCGGATGATCTGCGGCACAAGGGCGGTTGCGGATGAGCTTGCCGCCGCATGCGGCGTGATCGTCACGCGCGGATGATCCCAGAGCGGGCTGTTGGTTGGCAGCGGTTCCTGATTGAACACGTCGAGCGTAACGGCGGAAAGAAGCCCACGGTCGAGCGCGGCCAGAATATCCGCTTCATTCTGCAATCCGCCGCGTCCCGCATTGATGAGAACCGGCGCACCGAGCGGCCCGTCGGTCTTCAATTGCGCGAACATCGACATGGACAGGATGCCTTTCGTGTCCGGCGTCAGCGGCAGCAGGCAGACGAAGATATCGGCGCTCTTGAGGAATTTCGCAAAACCGTCCGTGCCGTGATAGGTCTGCATACCGTCCATTTCGTGCGGACGGCGGCTCCAGCCGGTGACATTGAAACCGAGTGTTTTCAGCTTTTCCGCCGCATCGCGGCCCAGCACGCCGAGGCCCATAATGCCGACCGTCACTTCATGCGCGGCGGGCTGGCGGCGATCTTCATGCCAGACATGATTCTGCTGCTGCCTGCGATAGCGCGGCCCGAGCCGGTGATGGTCCAGCACCTGCCAGACCACATATTCCGTCATGCGCATGGTGAGATCGCCGGAGATGATTCGCACCAGCGGCACATCGGGAATCTGCGGATCGCGGAAAACGTGGTCCACGCCCGCGCCGAGCGAGAAGATGACCTTCAGATTGGGCAGGTTCGCAAGCGAACCGGGCTTCTGTTTCCACACGAGCGCATATTGGATGGCGGGGTCGTTTTCCGCGCGGTCCGTCACCACCGGCCGATCCGGGGCGTGATCCCGAAACGTCTTCAGCCAGATTTCCGGGTCCCAGTCCGTGATCGCCAGAAGGATATTGCCTTTACTATCGCTCATTGTCTCACTCCCCCTTCGGTCGCCTCCATATGGAAGGCGGCGGCCATCAGTGCCTTGGTGTACTCGGTCTGCGGGTGGGCGAAGATGTCCTTCGCCGCGCCATATTCGACCGCCTTGCCGTTGCGCATCACCAGCACATCATTGGCCAGGGCCTGCACTACCTTCAGATCGTGACTGATGAAAAGATAGGCGAGATCATGCTTCTTCTGCAAGGCGCGCAGCAGATCGACCACCTGCGCCTGCACGCTCATGTCGAGCGCGGAGGTCGGCTCGTCCAGCATGACGAATTTCGGGTTTAGCACCATGGCGCGCGCAATGGCGATGCGCTGGCGCTGGCCGCCGGAAAATTCGTGCGGATAGCGGAAGCGGGTTTCCGGGTCGAGGTTCACCTCGTTGAGTGCGGCAACGACAAGCGCATCGCGGTCGTCCGCGGAAAGCTTCGGCTCATGCACCAGAAGCCCTTCGGCGATGATGTCGGCGATGGTCATGCGCGGCGAGAGCGAGCCGAACGGGTCCTGAAACACGATCTGCATCTCGCGGCGCAGCGGGCGCATATCCTTGAAGCTGAACCTGGCGATGTCGCGCCCGTCGAACCGGATATCGCCCCTGGACGCAATCATGCGCGAAAGTGCCAGGCCAAGCGTGGTCTTGCCGGACCCCGATTCGCCGACGACGCCAAGCGTCTGCCCGGCGCGCAAGGTGACGTCGATGCCGTCCACCGCCTTCACATGGTCGACGGTCTTGCGCATGAAACCCTTCTTGATCGGGAACCAGACGCGAATGTCCTTCCCCTCCATCACGGTTTTTGCGGCGGGATCGGCTGCGGGCGGCTCGCCCTTCGGTTCGGCGGCAAGCAGATGTTTGGTGTAGGGGTGCTGCGGGTTCTCGAAAATCTCTCTGGTCGGCCCGGCCTCGACGATCTTGCCCTTGCTCATCACGCAGACCTTGTCGGCGATCTTGCGCACAATGCCGAGGTCGTGGGTGATGAAGAGCATCGACATGCCTTGCGCGGCCTTCAGCTCGGCCAGCAGCTTCAAAATCTGCGCCTGCACGGTGACGTCGAGCGCGGTGGTGGGCTCGTCGGCAATCAGCAGCTTCGGCTTGTTGGCCAGCGCCATGGCGATCATGACGCGCTGGCGCTGCCCGCCGGACAATTGATGCGGGAAAGCGGAGAGCCGCTTTTCCGGTTCGCGAATGCCGACTTCGTGCAAGAGTTCCAGCGTTCGCGCCCGCGCGGCCTCAACGCCCATGCCCTGATGCATTTTCAGGATTTCGCCGATCTGCCGCTCCACGCTGTGCAGCGGATTGAGCGATGTCATCGGCTCCTGAAAGATCATGGTGATGTCGTTGCCGCGCACATGGCGCAGTTCCGGCTCGGAGGCTTTCATCAGATCCTTGCCGTTGAAAAGAATTTCGCCGGAAGGATGGCTGGCGGACGGGTAGGGCAGCAGCTTCAGGATCGACAGCGCCGAGACGGATTTGCCCGATCCCGATTCGCCGACGAGCGCTACCGTTTCGCCTTCGGCAATGTCGAAGGAAATGTGGTCGACCGAGATGCGGTCCTCGCCGCCCTGGCGGAACGCCACGGACAGGTCGCGGACGGACAGCAGGGCTTTATTCCCCAATTGGTTTATCGGTCCGCCGTTCATTGAAATGCCTTTCGCGGATCGAAGGCATCGCGCGTTGCCTCACCGATGAAGATCAGAAGCGACAGCATCAGCGAAATGACCACGAAGCCGGTAATGCCGAGCCACGGCGCTTGCAGGTTGTTCTTGCCCTGGGCGAGCAGTTCGCCGAGCGAAGCCGAGCCGGGCGGCAGGCCGAAGCCGAGGAAGTCGAGCGAGGTGAGCGTGGTGATCGAGCCGTTCAGGATGAAAGGCAGGAAGGTGAGTGTCGCCACCATCGCATTGGGCAGAAGGTGCCGCCACATGATGGTGCTGTTCTTCACGCCGAGCGCGCGCGCAGCATTCACATATTCGAAGTTTCGCGCCCGCAGGAATTCCGCGCGCACGACGCCGACAAAGGCCACCCAAGAAAACAGAAGCATGATGCCGAGCAGCACCCAGAAGCCGGGCGGCAAGATCGCCGCGATGATCAGCAACAGGTAGAGAACCGGGATCGAGGACCAGATTTCGATGAAGCGCTGGAACAGAAGATCGACCCAGCCGCCGAAATAGCCCTGCACCGCGCCTGCCGTCACGCCGATGATGGCGGAGAAGAAGGTCAGGATCAGGCCGAACAACACCGAAATGCGGAAGCCGTAGAGCGCGCGCGCAAAGACATCGCGCGCCTGATCGTCGGTGCCCAGCAGATTGAAATTGCCGAAGCGGCAATTGGGATCGTTTATGCCGAGCGGATAGCGCTGGCAGCGCACTTCCGGCGAATAAAGCCAGAACGGTTTCGAGGGCGCAGCCTCCGGTATCTCATTGTTCACGGTGTTGTAGGAATAGCGGATCGGCGGCCAGATGGCCCAGCCATGGGCGTTGATCTCATCCTCGATGACCGGGTCGCGATAATCGGTAACGGCATAAAAGCCGCCGAATTTTTCTTCCGGATAATCGACGAAAACCGGCATCAGCAGCTCGCCCTTGTAGGAAACGAGGATGGGCCGGTCATTGGCGATGAACTCGGAGAAAAGCGCTGCAATCAGCAGGAACAGGAAAATCCACAGCGACCAGTAACCGCGCTTGTTGGCCTTGAAGTTCTGCCAGCGGCGCTTGTTGAGCGGCGAGAGCCATGGCCGCTTTACCGGCTTTGCGGCGGGGGAAAGCGTGGTGTCGGTCATCACACGTCCCTCCGGTCAAAGTCGATGCGCGGGTCGATCCACGTATAGGTGAGATCGGACAGGAGCCCGACCAGAAGGCCGATCAGCGAGAAGATGAAGAGATTGGCGAAGACCACCGGATAATCGCGGTTGATGACCGACTGGTAGCCCAGCAGCCCAAGCCCGTCGAGCGAGAAGATGGTTTCGATCAGAAGCGAGCCGGTGAAGAAAGCCGAAATGAAGGCGCCCGGAAAACCGGCAATCACGATCAGCATCGCGTTGCGGAAGACGTGACGATAGAGAACCTGGTTCTCGGTCAGTCCCTTGGCGCGCGCCGTCGTCACATATTGCTTGCGGATTTCTTCCAGAAACGAATTCTTGGTGAGAAGCGTCGTCGTTGCGAAGGCGGAAAGGACCAGCGCCGTCACCGGCAGAACCATGTGCCAGAGGTAATCCCTGATCTTCTCGAACCACGTCATCTGCGCGAAATCGGGTGAGGTGAGGCCGCGCAGCGGAAACCAGTCGAAGAAGGAACCGCCGGCAAAAAGCACGATCAAAAGGATGGCGAAAAGGAAGCTCGGGATCGCATAACCGACGATGATGACGGCGCTTGTCCAGGTGTCGAAGCGCGAGCCGTCCTTGATCGCCTTGCGGATGCCGAGCGGTATGGAAATCATGTAGGAAAGAAAAGTCAGCCACAGGCCGAGCGAGATCGAAACCGGCATTTTCTCCTTGATGAGGTCGATCACGCTGATATCGCGGAAATAGCTGCGGCCGAAATCGAAGCGCATATAGTTCCACAGCATCTGGCCGAAACGCTCCAGCGGCGGCTTGTCGAAACCGAACTGCTTTTCCAGATCGGCGATGAATTGCGGGTCCAGCCCCTGCGCGCCGCGATATTTGGAGTTGACCGAGCCGCTGTCGATGGCGCTCTGGCCAAAATCGCTGCTACCGCCCGAAAGACGGTCGAGCGCATCGCCGCCCTGTCCGGAAAGCTGCGCGATCACGCGCTCCACCGGCCCGCCGGGCGCGAACTGAACCACGGCGAAGGAAATAGCCATGATGCCGAAAATCGTCGGGATCATCAGAAGCAGACGGCGGAGGATATAAGCGCCCATCAGCCCTGTCCGCGCCGCAGATTCAATGTGTTAAGACTTGCCAACAGCTTTTGCCTTTTCTTCTTCAATCCACCACAACGTCTCGACGGGGAAGCCGTAATCGGGCTTGGGCTCCTTGAAACCGAACCGGTCCCAATAGGCCGCGAGATGATTCGCTGTGGTCCAATTTGGAATCCAGTCGCGTCGGATACGCAAGTACCGATCGAGCACCCGCATCGTGGCGACAAGTTCCTCACGTGTCGAAACCTTGCCGATATCCGCAATCAGCGCATCGATCAACGGATCTTCCGTACCCGGCAGATTGTAGCTGCCCGGCACCCTGGCCGACGCGGAGCCGAACATGCCGGCAAGGGATTCCTGCGTCGGCGTGGGGCTGAACTGCAACGCCATGCCCACCATGTCGAACTGGAAATCCTGCAGCCGCGCCTGATATTGGCTTGCATCCACCAGTCGCTGGCTTGCATCGATGCCGATGGCCCGCAATTTCTGGATGAAGGGATTATAGACGCGGGCGAAAGCTTCGGAATTATTGAGTATCTCCAGCGCGAATTTCGAGCCGTCCCTGTCGTGGAACTGGCCGTTCTTGCGCTCGAAACCGGAGGCCTCCAACAGCTTGATGGCCTGCGCGAATTGCGCACGGTCGCGCCCCGTTCCGTCCGATACCGGCATGAGAACGGCTTCGCCGAAAACCGCATCCGGCAGTTTCCCCCGATAGCGTTCGAGAACCTTCAGCTCATCGGGCGTCGGCAGGCCGCTGGCCTGGAAATCCGATCCGTTGAAACAGGATTGCGAGCGGGCATAGACATCGTAGAAAAGATGCCGGTTGGTCCATTCGAAGTCGAAACAGAGCGCGATGGCTTCACGCACGCGCGGATCGCGAAAACGTTCGCGGCGCTGGTTCAGCGCCCATGCCTGCATGAGCGGAAGCTTCTCCTTCGGAAAGGTGCGCTTGACGACTTTTCCCTGCTCCATGGCCGGAAAGTCATAAGCCGTCGCCCAGTTCTTGGAAACGCTCTCCTCGCGATAATCGATGCTGCCTTTCTTGAAGGCTTCGAATTGCGGCTGGCGGTCGCGGAAAAACTCGATGCGGATGCGGTCGAAATGATTGAAGCCTTTCTGCACCGGCAGGTCTTTCGCCCAATAATCCTCGACGCGGTCATATTCGATGAACTGACCGGCGGCGAAATTGCCGACCCTATAGGCGCCGGAGCCCAGCACCGGCTCCATGGTCGTGGCTTCGAAATCGCGATCCTTGAACCAGCTTGCCGACAGGATCGGCACGGTCACGGCATCGAGAATGGCGTTCGGTCCGCGCCCCTCGACGAAACGCATCCGCACGTCGCGGCGGCCGGTCGCCTCCACCTTTTCGACACCGGCCAGCGACTGGCGCAGGATCGGATGGCCCTTCTCCTTGATGGTTGTATAGGTGAACACCACATCCTTCGCCTCGATCGGCGAACCGTCGTGGAAACGCGCTTCCTTGCGCAGCCGGAACGTGCAGCTGCGCCGGTCTTTCGAAAGCGTCGCACTTTCCGCAATCAGGCCATAGACGGAATCCGGCTCGTCCAGCGCCGAAGCCATCAGCGTATCGAAGGTCAGTTCCATGCGCGGCGGCGCATCGCCCTTGAAGGTGAAGGTGTTGAGCGTGTTGAACGTGTCGGTATTCTGGTTCCAGACCCAGGTTGAAGGGGCAAAGTTGAACGTGCCGCCTTTCGGCGCTTCAGGGCTGGCATAGTCGAAATGCGGAAAATCGGGCCCGTATTTCAGGTCGCCGAAAGCCGAAAGCCCGTGCAGCGCCTTGCCCGTCGCAATATTGGCAAAGGCCCTGGCCGGCAGGAAGGCCGCAATGGCGGCGCTTCCCGAAAGTCCCAGAAAATGGCGGCGGTTCATGCGAAGGATCGTCATTCTCGCTCGGGCCTCATTCACTGCCGGTCTTGAGTTTGGCTTCCTTCGCGGGGTCTATCCACCAGGAGAAAGGATCGATGCCGCTGTAATCCGGCTGCTTTTCAGGCATGCCGAACTTGTTCCAATAGGCCACATTGATCTTGTCGGAATACCATTGCGGAATGACGTAATAGTTCCACAAAAGCGCGCGGTCGAGCGCATGGGTCGCGGCGACCAGCTCGTCGCGGTCCTTGGCATAGATGACACGATCGATCAGCTTGTCGATGGCCGGGTTCTTGATCCCGGCATAGTTGCGGCTGCCCTTGAAGTCGGCGGCCTTGGAGCCCCACATGTCGCGCTGCTCATTGCCGGGCGAGGCGGTCTGCGGGATGATGGAGGTGATGACGTCATAGTCGAAATCGTTGACGCGGGCCTGATATTGCGCCGCATCGACGATGCGCACGGTCGCATCGATGCCGATCTTGCGCAGGCTTGCCGCGAACGGATTGTAGATGCGCTCGTCCGTCGGGTCCTTGCCGAGAAATTCGATGGTGAACGGATTGCCCTTGGCATCGACCAGCTTGTTGCCTTTCAGCGTCCAGCCCGCTTCCGCAAAGAGCTTCATCGCGGTGCGCAGATTTTCGCGGGTTGCCTGCGGCGTATCATAGACCGGCAGTTTGAATTCCTTGGTCAGCGCCTCGGCGGGAAGCGCATCCTTCACCGTTTCCAGAATGGCCTGTTCCGCCGGTGTCGGCGGGCCGCTCAGTTCCAGTTCATTGCCGGCGAAATAGCTGTCGATGCGCTTGTACTGGTTGAAGAACAGCATGCGGTTCATCGATTCGAAGTCGAAGGCATAGGTCAGCGCCTGACGCACCTTCGGGTCCTTGAACTTGTCGCGGCGGGTGTTGAGGAAATAACCCTGCATGCGCCCGACGGCATGAAAGGGAAATGACGCCTTCACCACATCGCCGCGCTGCACGGCGGGGAAATTATATTGTTCGGCCCAGCGCTGGGCGCGATTTTCGTTGCGATAATCATATTGGCCGCCTTTCTTGAAGGCTTCCCAGGTCGCATCCTCGTTGAAATAATATTCATAGCGCACACGGTCGAAATTGTTGCGCCCGACATTGACGGCCAGATCCTTGCCCCAATAGTCGTTGACGCGCGCCCAGGTGATGGAGCGTCCGGGTGTCATGCTTTCAATCTTGTAGGCAGAAGAGCCAAGCGGGATTTCCAGCGTCGGGCGGGTGACGTCGCGCTGCCTGCCCTGCGCATCCTTGCCCTCCCACCAATGCTTGGGCAGGATGGCAAGCTGGCCCATGATTTGCGGCAATTCGCGGTTGCCCTTTTGGCTGAAGGTGAATTTCACCTCATGGTCGCCGGTCTTTTCCGCCTTCTCCACATCGCCATAATATTTGTTGTAGAGTGGCGACTGCTTCTTCAGCACGTCGAACGACCAGATCACATCCTCGACGGTGATCGGCTGGCCGTCATGCCATTTCGCCTTGGGGTTGAGCCTGAACTTCACCCAGGAGAAATCGTCGGGATATTGCAGCGCTTCGGCGATGAGCGGATATTGCGTCGATCCCTGATCGAGAGAATCCGCCATGAGCGTATCGTAGAGCATCCCGCCGCCGAAATCGGAAAGGCCGGCAGCGGGAACACCCTGCACCACGAACGGATTGAGACTGTCGAAGGTGCCGACGGCGACCATGTTCAGCGTGCCGCCTTTCGGCGCGTCGGGGTTCACATAGTCATAATGCTTGAAATCGGCCGGATATTTGGGCTCGCCAAGCAGGCTGGAGGAATATCGCCATTGGGGTTCCGCGTCCTTTGCGTGCCCCATCGACACCGTGCTCGCGAGCATGGCCACCGCGAACGCACCTGCCCAGAAAGCTCTCATCCAGTCTCTCCGTTTCCGTTTCGGATATATTAGGGAGAAGTCTTATGGTTTTTTGCGGAGGAAGAAAGGCACGCGGTCGAGAAAATGCATTGAACCAAGAAAAAAGCGCCGGAACATTGCCGGCGCTTTTTTCTTGAGATGGATCGGATAGTCGTCGCTTACTTGGCCGGCGCCGCATCGGCGGTCGGCAGCGGGACCGGATTGTCGGACAGTGTGCGCAGATAGGCGATCAGGTCGGCGCGTTCATTGTCCTTCTTGTCGCCGGCAAAGCCCATGGCCGTGCCCTTGATGAAGCCCTTCGGCGAAGTCAGGAACTTGTTGAGATGTTCAAAATCCCACTTGTTGCCCGCCGCGCCGAATTCCTTCATGGCAGCCGAATAGCCAAAACCTTCAACGGAGGCAGCCGGACGGTCCACGACACCCCACAGATGCGGGCCGACCTTGTTGGCGCCACCCTTTTCGCCGGTATGGCATGCGGCGCAACGCTTGAACACGGTTTCACCGCGCGCCGGATCGGCGTTTTGCAGCAAGGTTGCAATGGAAACTTCTTCCTTGGCCGGCGCGGCTCCCCCTTCGCCACCGGTCGAGGCTTCCGCCGCTTCGATGGCAAAGCCCGGCTTTTCAGGCGCAGGCGAGTGAAACAGAGAATCGGACAGGATGCCCGTCGTCATGACAACGAAAACCGTTGCCAGAAAAGCCATGATAAACTTGTTAGTCCGGGTTGAATTCATCGCCCGTCAGCGCTCCCTCTACCAAACGCTCTCCCCGAGAACGCTCTCCTAGCCGGCATGCAAACCTGTGACAGGACCGCAATTCTCTCCCCGGCATCGGGCGGAAACTAGGTCTTTTGCCAGGGCGATGCAACACCTATAAGGGCAACCGGACCCGTGACTTTTTGACACTTTTGATGCATTTCCTGCAAAGGCAAAGCGGGTTACAAGACGGCCGCGACTTATCGATCTCAAGAGGCGATGATGCTTCAGACATTAAAGACACTCACTCTCATTCCGGCGCGCATGGCCTCGACGCGGCTGCCGAACAAGCCGCTCGCCGATATTTGCGGCAAGCCGATGATCGTGCATGTGGCGGATCGCGCCGTGGCGGCAAAACTGGGCCGCACCGTGGTCGCAACCGACAGCGAAGAGATTTTTGCAATCGTGACGGCGCATGGCCACGAAGCGATCATGACGCGCGGCGACCATGAATCCGGTTCCGACCGCATTTATGAGGCGCTCATGAAGCTTGATCCGGCGGGCGCGGTCGATGCGGTGGTGAACGTTCAGGGCGATCTGCCGACCATCGATCCCGACACGATTCGCCGCGCGCTCCTGCCGCTGGAAGATGGGCCTGCCGATATCGCCACGCTTGGCGTGAAGATTGCGGTGGAAGAGGAAAAGACCAATCCGAATGTAGTCAAGATCGTCGGTTCGCCTTTGGCTGGCAATGCGCGCCTGCGCGCGCTTTATTTCACCCGCGCGACAGCGCCTTATGGCGAAGGCCCGCTCTATCATCATATCGGCCTTTACGCCTATCGCCGCCCGGCGCTTGAACGTTTCGTGAAGCTTGGGCCGTCGCCGCTGGAAAAGCGCGAGAAACTGGAACAGTTGCGGGCGCTCGAAGCCGGAATGCGCATCGATGTGGAACTTGTGAAGACGGTGCCGCTCGGCGTCGACACGCAGGCCGATCTTGACCGCGCCAGAGCATTTTGCAGGCAAATGGGAACCATTTGACGTCGCATAAATGCGGCGTAAAAGGTTTCTTGTCGCAAAGGATATCTGACGACCGCCGTTGAGCGGCATTTGAGAAAGCATGGACACGATGAAAACCAACAGGATTTCCTTCCAGGGTGAAGCGGGCGCAAATTCCGACACGGCGTGCCGCAACATGTTTCCCGATATGGAGCCGTTGCCGTGCCCGACTTTTGAGGATGCCTTCAATGCGGTTGAAACCGGCGCCGCCGATCTGGCCATGATCCCGATCGAGAACACGCTGGCCGGTCGCGTCGCCGATATTCATTATCTGCTGCCGCTCGCCGACATGCATATCGTCGGCGAATATTTCCTGCCGATCCATTTCCAGTTGATGGTGCTTCCGGGCGTCAAACGCGAGGAAATCAGGACGGTGCACAGCCATGTCCATGCGCTTGGCCAGTGCCGCAACGTCATCCGCCAGAACGGCTGGAAGGGCGTCATCGCGGGTGATACGGCAGGGGCCGCGCGTCTCGTCGCCGATATGAAGGACCGCTCCATGGCAGCACTCGCGCCGCGTCTTGCCGCCGATCTCTACGGCCTCGATATTCTGGAAGAAAATGTCGAGGATGCGGAAGACAATGTGACCCGCTTCGTGGTTCTGTCCAAGAACAGCCAATGGGCGCCGCGTCCTGAAAATGGCGAGCGCATCGTGACAACCTTTGTCTTCCGCGTGCGCAACGTCCCGGCTGCACTTTACAAGGCGCTGGGCGGCTTTGCCACCAACGGCATCAATATGACGAAGCTCGAAAGTTATCAGATCGGCGGGCGTTTCATCGCCACGCAGTTCTATGCCGATGTCGAGGGACACCCCGAAGATCACAATCTTCAGCTTGCGCTGGAAGAACTGCGCTTCTTCACCAAGGAAGTGCGCATTCTGGGTGTCTATCAGGGCAGCGACATTCGGGGCACGCAGTTGCTCGCCGCCGAGTAGTCAGCTTGGGTCGTAGACCCAGGCCTTGATCAGATGGGTTGCGATGGCGCCGGATGGCGGCACCCGCAGCCCGTTTTCATGCGTACCTTCCAGCATGGTGCGCACTTCGGCCTTCGAGAACCAGCGGCCGTCTTCCAGCTCCGAACGGTCAATGATGAAATCGTCGCTCAAAACCTCGGCATGACAGCCGATCATCAGCGAATAGGGAAACGGCCAGGGCTGGCTCGCATGATAGGCGACACGGCCGATGGCGAGCTTCATTTCCTCGAAGCTTTCCCGGCGCACGGCGGCCTCGATCGTCTCGCCATGCTCGATAAAGCCCGCGAGACAGGAATAGGAGCCGGGCGCAAAATGCGGCCCACGCGCCAGAATGCATTTTTCGCCGCGCACCGGCAGCATGATCGCCACCGGATCGGTGCGTGGAAAATGCTCCGCGCCGCAATTGGGGCATTGCCGCTTGGCGCCACCGGCGCGCATTTCGGTCTTCGTGCCGCAACGTCCGCAGAAACGGTGATTGGCGTGCCATGCGGTGAGTGCGGCGGCTTGCGCCAATGCGCCCAGCAGCTCGGCCGATACCAGCCCTTCCGTATAGATGCTGCGATAGTCCTGTAGCCGGAAAGGCGCTTCCAGCGTTTCCGGATCGAACGGCGTCGTCAGTGCGACAAGCGGCACGCCATCCTGAAGACCGAGCAGGATCGGTTCATGCAGGTCGGGCGCAAATTCCTTCGCCTCGCCGAGGCGGAACAGGGCGCGCGGCGCCTTCTCATCAGCATGGTCGAGCAGCAGCCTGTTGCCGCCCAGCAGCATGATTCGCGTCTCGGGAAGTTCCAGCGCCGTGAAGGCAGAATCATCCTGCCGCTTTTCGGATTGGCGGTCGATCCGGTTGCCGGAAAATCCGACAGATCGGCTTGGTTCGATTTCCGGCAGGTCATAAAGACGGAAAGCCATGATGCTCTCTGGAAAGGAGTGGGGGAAACAGAGCGCATCCCGAAAAGATGCGCGTGAAAACAAACTAAAGCGCCGCGCGAATGTCGGCGATGAATGTGTCGGCCTGGTTTTTGTCATAGGCTTCGCGGGTGCCGAAACCCCAGACAGGGCCGGGCCAGCCCGCATCGCCTTCATTGCGGGCGATGACATGCAGATGCAATTGCCGCACGATATTGCCGAGCGCGCCGGTATTGATCTTCTGGCATTGGGTCACGGTCTTGAGCGCCTGCGCCACGATGCCGGTCTCGAACGTCAGCATGGTCTGGTCGAGCGGGGTCATGTCGTGGATTTCGGTGAGGTGGGGGCGGCGCGGCACCAGGATCAGCCATGGCCAGCGCCTGTCATTCATCAGCCGAAGCTCGCACAGGCCGAGCGTCGCGACGGAAAAAGTGTCGGCATGAAGCCGTTTATCGAGTTCGAACTGTTCCATAAGCTGTTTCTTACCAGTTTTTTTCGTTCAGCGCTTGCATTTTGCGTGGCAATTGACGATATGCAAGCCGGGAGGTTGGTGGTGGACGAGCCACTCGCCAACCGGGTCAGGTCCGGAAGGAAGCAGCCCTAACGAGCCACGGCACGGGTCATCGTGCCAGCCTCCCACCCTTTCTCACGACGCCGACGACTGTTGATGGATCGCCTCTTTGGTTGACGGCGATCACAGGACCGGTCCAAACTGGCGGCCGGGAAAGAAGCGAATGGAGAACGGAAGGGCAGCTCATGGACACACAATCCGCTGATGGCGCCTATCGCGTTCTCGCCCGCAAATATCGTCCCCAGAATTTCAACGATCTGATCGGCCAGGAGCCGATGGTCCGCACGCTGAAAAACGCATTCGAGACGGGCCGCATCGCGCAGGCCTGGATGCTCACGGGCGTTCGCGGGGTGGGCAAGACCACGACGGCGCGCATTCTGGCGCGCGCGCTCAATTACAAGACCGATACGATCGACCAGCCGACCATCGACCTTTCCGTGCAGGGCGAAAACTGTCAGGCGATCATGGAAGGCCGTCATGTCGATGTGATCGAGATGGATGCCGCCTCGCATACGGGTATCGACGATATTCGCGAGATCATCGATCAGGTGCGTTACCGCCCGGTTTCGGCACGCTACAAGGTCTATATCATCGACGAGGTGCACATGCTCTCCAATCAGGCTTTCAACGGCCTGTTGAAGACGCTGGAAGAGCCGCCGCCGCACGTAAAATTCATCTTCGCCACCACCGAAATCCGAAAAGTTCCGATCACGGTCCTGTCGCGCTGCCAGCGCTTCGACCTGCGCCGCATCGAATCGGGCACGCTTGCCGCACATCTGCGCCGCATTGCGGAAGCCGAACAGATCGCGGTGGATGACACGTCGCTTGCCATGATTGCGCGCGCGGGCGAAGGATCGGCACGTGATTCGCTGTCGATCTTCGATCAGGCCATCGCGCATGGCGCGGGCAGCGTCACGGCGGAAGCCGTGCGCTCCATGCTGGGCCTTGCCGACCGCGCCCGCATTATCGACCTGTTTGAAATGCTGATGCGCGGCGACGTGGCTGGCGCCCTGAATGAGTTTCGCGCCCAATATGATGTCGGTGCCGACCCGTCGGTCGTGCTGACCGATCTTGCCGATTTCAACCATCTGGTGACGCGCCTGCGTTTCACGCCGGATGTGGCGGAGGACGTGTCGCTGTCGGAAGACGAGCGGGTGCGCGGACGTGAATTCGCGCAGAAACTTTCCGTTCGCGTGCTGTCGCGCACCTGGCAGATGCTGCTCAAGGGCATTGCGGAAGTCGATACGGCAACGCGGCCGGTTCAGGCGGCGGAAATGCTTCTTATTCGCCTTGCTCATGCCGCCGATCTGCCGACACTGGACGAGGCGATCCGCGGTCTCGACAATGGTTCGGCTTCTGCGCCGCGCCCGCAGCCGGGCAATCTGCGGCCCAATGGCGGCGGTGGCGCACCGGAGGCGCGTTTCGCCGCTGACGCGGTTGGCGCATCGTCGATGGCTCCAGCTTCTGGTGGACCGGCCACGGCCATGCGCATCGTGGAAACGCCGCCGATCCAGGTTTCCGCGCCAAAGCCATCTGAAGCGGCGCCGCAACCTTCGGTGCCGGTCAACAGCCTGCATGATATCGTCGCGCTTGCCGACAAGCATCGTGATATGCAGTTCAAGATTCTGGTCAAGAACTGTGTGCGTCTGGCGGCAATAGCGCCGGGGCGTCTTGAAATCGGCCTGACCGACGATGCGCCGAAGTCGCTGCCCAGCGATATTTCGCAACGCCTCCTCAACTGGACCGGCATTCGCTGGATCGTCACCGTCGCGCGCGACGTGGCGGGGCAGACGATTGCCGAGGCGGAGACGGAGCGCCGCGACAATCTGGTGACGGATGCTCGCGCCGATCCTGATGTGGCTGCGATTCTCGCGGCCTTTCCGGGCGCGAAAATCACGGACGTGCGCATTGCCGTGCCGGAACAGAATGACGACGAGGATATCGACCTCGACGCAATGCCGGAAACCCCGGACGTACCGTCTGAAGACGACTGAACTACGGAATGATGGAGTGAACCCATGCGTGACATGATGGGCATGATGAAGCAGGCGAAGGAATTGCAGGCCAAGATGAAGGCCATGCAGGACGAGATCGCCAATCTGGAAGCCTCGGCCTCTTCGGGCGGCGGTCTGGTGACGATCACGCTTTCCGGCAAGGGCACTTTGTCGGCGCTGAAGATCGACCCGTCGCTGATGAAGGAAGACGAGGTGGAAATCCTCGAAGACCTTATCATCGCGGCCCATAACGACGCCAAGGCCAAGCTCGAAGCCGCCATGGCCGAGAAGACCCAGTCGCTGACCGCGGGCCTGCCGATCCCTCCGGGGTTCAAGTTGCCGTTTTAATTCTTGGGGGAGTAGGGGAATAAGGGAATAGGGGAATATGTTTGGTCGGCGGATTGCCGCCATGCCGCATATTCCTGAGTTCCCGTTCCTACTCCCTTACTCCCCTATTCCCTTACTCCCTTACAAAAAATGTCCAAACGAATAGCCGGTCCTGAAATCGAACGTCTGATCCAGCTTCTGGCCCGCGTGCCGGGGCTAGGGCCGCGTTCGGCCCGCCGCGCGGCGCTGCATCTCATCAAGAAGAAGGAAGCGCTTCTGGTGCCGCTTGGCGGCGCCATGCAGGAGGCTGCGGAAAAGGTGCGCATCTGTTCATGCTGCGGCAATGTCGATACGTCCGATCCATGCACGATCTGCACCGATGAGCGGCGCGATCCGGCGACATTGATCGTCGTGGAGGATGTGTCCGATCTCTGGGCGCTGGAGCGTGCAGGCACGATGAATGTGCGCTATCATGTTCTGGGCGGGCGCCTGTCGCCGCTCGATGGCATCGGCCCGGACGATCTCAACATCAAGGGTCTGGTGGAGCGGGTGGCCGGCGGCGACATCAAGGAAGTGATCCTCGCGGTCAATGCCACCGTCGAAGGCCAGACCACCGCGCATTATATCACCGACCAGCTGTCGAATTTCGATGTGCGCGTGACACGGCTCGCGCACGGCGTGCCGGTCGGCGGCGAACTCGATTATCTGGATGAAGGCACGCTTGCGGCTGCGTTACGGGCACGGACAACGCTTTAGACTTGATGGAGAAACACATGGCTGCAAGCCGTTGGAAGCATGCTTTGAAAACTGCTCTGGGTCTTGCCGTCATTCTTGCCATTTCTCCCGCCATTGCCGCACCGTCCAAGGCGCAGGTTGAAAGCCGGTATCGCAACTGGCTGGAAAAGGACCTTTGGCCGGAGGCAAAGGCCGCGGGCGTGTCCCGCGCCGTGTTCGATCAGGCTTTCGCCGGTGTCTCGATCAACTGGAAACTGCCCGATCTCGTCATTCCCGGCGAAAAGCCCTCGACGCCGAAAGAGCAGAAACAGGCGGAATTCGGCGCGCCCGGCAAATATTTCAACACGAAGACTATTGCGGCGGTCACAGGCGGCGGCACGGCGCGCTACGGCCAATATGCCGGCCTGCTGAAGCGCATCGAGCAGAAATACGGCGTTCCGGGGCCGATCCTGCTTGCCGTATGGGGCCGCGAATCCGGCTTCGGCACGGTGAAGATTCCCTATAATGCCTATGAGGTTCTCGGCACCAAGGCCTTTATGGCGACGCGCAAGGACATGTTCCGCAAGGAACTGATCGCAGCGCTCGAAATCGCTTCCAAGGGCTATATCGATGAAACCGCGATGAAAAGCTCATGGGCGGGCGCGCTCGGCCAGCCGCAATTCATGCCGACCTCCTATCTGAAACACGCTGTCGATTTCGATGGCGACGGCAAGCGCGATATCTGGAATTCGGTGCCCGACACGCTCGCCTCCATCGCCAATTATCTGAAACTGCATGGCTGGCAGAAGGGGCGCGACTGGGGCTTTGAGGTCAATGTACCGCAGAATGTGTCCTGCTCGCTGGAAGGGCCGGACCAGGGCAAGACGATTGCCGAATGGGCAAGGCTCGGCATTACACGGGTCAATGGAAAGCCGTTTCCGGCCAATGAAATGAAAGGCGAGGGCTTTCTCCTCATGCCCGCCGGGCGCTTTGGCCCGGCCTTTATCGTCAGCCCGAATTTCTACGTGCTTAAAGACTATAATATGAGCGATCTCTATGCGCTCTTTATCGGCCATGTGGGCGACCGCATCGCCTATGGGGTGGGCGACTTTTCATCGCCATGGGGCAATGTCGGCACCATGTACCGCTCCGATATCGGCGCGATGCAGAAACGCATGCAGGCTCAGGGCTACGATGTCGGCAAGCCGGATGGTTTGCCCGGCTTCAAGACCCGCCGCTCCATTGGCCTGTGGCAGGCCAGAAACGGCAATGCGCCAACTTGCTTCCCGCAGCCGGATATGTTGCGTCAGATTCGCTGAGTAGGGTCCGCCAACAGCAGATTGGCGAAGGATTGCAGCGCCTTGGTGCGATAGCGGCCGTTGTGCTGAAGCATGAGATATTGGCGTTGGGGCAGCGGAAAATCCGCCTTCACCAATGTTCCCGCCGTCAGGTGCGGGGCGGCGACGAGTTCCGAAATGGCCGTCACATAATTGCCGGAGCGGACGGCCGAACAGATGGCTTCGTTCGATGGCAGTTCCAGCGCCACATGCAGCCGCGCCGGGTCGTAGCCGGCGGCGCGCATGGCATCTTCAAAAACGCTGCGTGTTCCCGATCCCTGCTCGCGCAGGATCCACTTTCCTTCAAAAAGCCGGTCCCAGGTCAGTTTGCCGGCGCATGCCCAGTCGTGGTCGGGGCGGGCCACAAGGATAAGCTGGTCGGTTGCAACCTTGCTGATCGAGAGCGACGGCGCCTGCACCGCGCCTTCCACAAGCCCGATATCGGCGGCCCCTTCCTCGGTCGCCCCGGTCACGCTTTCGGTGTTTCCCAGCGTCAGCCGCACATCGATCATGGGAAAGGCGGCGTGAAAGCGCGCCAGAAAGGGCGGCAGCCAATAGCCTGCAATGGTCTGGCTGGCATGGATGGCGAGAATGCCCCGCTTGCCGCCGCCAAGTTCAGACAACATGCGCTCGGCCGACCGGGCGCGCGCCAGCGTGGCCCGCGCCTCATCCAGAAACATCCGCCCATCACCCGTCAGCTCGATCCGCCGCCCGATGCGGTTGAAAAGCGTCGCGCCATAGCGCTCCTCCAGCGTGCGGATGGCCGAACTGACCGCCGAAGGGGTCAGATGCAGGGCCTCCGATGCGCGTGTCAGGTGCTCGCGCTCGGCCACTTCGATGAAAATGCGCAGTTGTTCCAGTGTCATAGCAATAATCGTTCGATTTTTTCGAATGAAATATGCCATATAATGAAATGGATTGAACAGGGAAAATCAGGCATTGGATCGAAAAATATTTCCCCCTCAAGACGAAATGCCGAAAATGACATACTCGAAAATCCAGAACATCCTCCCCGGACTTGGCTTGAGCATTGCCGTCACCGCTGCGGCGATGGTGCTGGAAAAGATCGAGGAGCATTATGCCGGGCGAGCATGGCTGGAAGCCCTTGTCATCGCCATTCTCCTGGGAACGGCAGTGCGCAGTCTGGCGCGCCCCGGCCCACGCTTCAACAAGGGCATCAATTTTTCCGCCAAGCTGCTTCTGGAAATCGCCGTCGTGCTTCTCGGCGCCTCGATCAGCGCCAGCGCGGTCATAGAAGCAGGATCCGGCCTCATTTTCGGCATTGCGGCGGTGGTCGCCGTGGCGATCACCTTGAGCTACGGCATCGGGCGTCTGCTCAGGCTTCCCCATCGCATGGCGGTTCTGGTGGCCTGCGGCAACTCCATTTGCGGCAATTCCGCCATTGCGGCCATGGCTCCGGTCATCGGCGCGAAGAGCGAGGATGTCGCGGCCTCCATTGCCTTCACGGCAATTCTCGGCGTGATCGTGGTGCTCACCCTGCCTCTGCTGGTGCCGCTGCTTGGCCTCTCCTTCACGCAATATGGCGTCCTGGCGGGGCTTACCGTCTATGCGGTGCCGCAGGTGCTGGCCGCGACCGCGCCGGTTTCGCTGCTCAGCGTCCAGATCGGCACGCTGGTCAAGCTCGTGCGCGTGCTGATGCTGGGCCCCGTCATTCTGGTCTTTGCGCTGATTTCAGGCAACAAGGACGCGGACGTAAAGCCCGGCTTCTTCCAGCTTGTGCCATGGTTCATCATCGGCTTTCTCGGCATGATGGCGCTGCATTCCCTGCATCTGATACCGGAAGCGATCCTGCCCGCCATTCAATATGCATCGACCATTCTCACCATCATTTCCATGGCCGCCCTCGGCCTCGGCGTCGATGTGCGCTCGGTGGCGTCGGCCGGTGGGCGCGTGACGCTGACTGCCGTGCTGTCGCTGGTTGCGCTATGCGCCATCAGCCTTGGTCTCATCCACATGCTGGGCGTAGCATAAGGCCGGGATGTTCCCATCCCGGCCTCTGGTCTTCATGAATAATCTCAGCTTTTCTTGGCCGCGTCAGCCGACTTGGCGCTGTCGGCGGGTTTTGCATCCGCCGGCGCTTTCGCGGTTTTGGCGGCGTCCTTGGTGTTGTCCACCGACATATTGGAATGGATCGTCACCATATGTTCGGCCTTGATGAGCGTCAGATTGGCTTCGTAATATTTGCCGTCGCCGAGCTGTTCCAGTGCCAGATCGACGTCCTTGTCGATGGCCGGCAGATTGGCTGTCGTCTCGGTTATCACCAGATCGACATCGGCAAGCTTCAACTCTTCCTGAGCCTCTTTCTTGCGGCCATGCTGGATGTGCTCGTTGGCCTTTTTCAGATGCGCCGCCTTTTCCGGCGTCAGCTTGTAATCATCGACGACGCCGACTTCCATGTCGACCGGCAGCGTGCCCGATTGAACCGCGGCGATTTCATCGGCCGGAGCGCCCGCCGCCTTCATCTTGTCGAGGAGCGACGGGGTATCTTTCAGGGCCTTGTCCAGATCATCCTTGACGGTCGTGAGGATGATCCTGGCCTGGTCCGGCGTTCCCTGAAATATGGCCAGCCGCGCCAGCGTGACGCCGCGCACCGCTGCCAGACCGTCTCCGGAAATCGCATCCAGCTTCTTGATGGCCGCTTGTTCGGCAGCGTTCGTGCCTTGCATGGCGGCCGCCTTCGGCTGTGCAGCCTCTTCGGCAAAACCAATCGTCGCAAAGGATGCGCTTAAAAGCGCCGCTGAAAGCACAATGACGGGTAGGGATTTGGTTTTGGTAATCATCTTATGCAATCCGTTCAAACTTAACTGTATTGGATATTTCAAGGTCAGCGGATATCTGGACGCTTTTATCCTCCATTATGAATGTAGAGAAAAATTTATTGGAAATTGAACTGTGATGGATGAAATATATTCTTTGAATCAGCGCTGATCCGATGCAAAGGGTCGGCCCGATTCGTGACCATTTCGTGGCAGAAGAAAAGTATTAAATTTATTTAATAAAGAAAAAGCCCGCCGAGGGGGCGGGCTTTTCCATGTTCATGCGAAGAAGGAAAGATTAGTTCTTTTCCTGCTTCTTCAGGGCGGCGCCGAGGATGTCGCCGAGCGAAGCGCCGGAGTCGGATGAGCCGTACTGAGCGACAGCTTCCTTTTCTTCAGCGATTTCAAGCGCCTTGATCGAGACCTGCAGCTTGCGGGTCTTCTTGTCGAAGGCGATGACGCGGGCGTCAACCTTCTGACCGACCGTGAAGCGTTCCGGACGCTGTTCGTCGCGGTCGCGCGACAGATCCGAACGCTTGATGAAGCTTTCCAGATCGTGGTCGACGAGACGGACTTCGAGGCCACCGTCGGTAACGGCGGTCACTTCGCAGGTCACAACGGCGTTCTTGCGCAGTTCGCCGGAAGCTGCTGCTTCGCCGACCTTGTCGCCGGAAAGCTGCTTGATGCCGAGCGAGATGCGTTCCTTGTCGACGTCGACGTCGAGAACGACAGCCTTGACGACTTCACCCTTGTTGTACTCTTCGATGACCTGTTCGCCCGGACGGTTCCAGTCGAGGTCGGAGAGGTGAACCATGCCGTCAACGTCGCCGTCGAGGCCGATGAACAGGCCGAATTCGGTCTTGTTCTTGACTTCGCCTTCAACAACGGTGCCGACAGGGTACTTCTGGGCAAAGGTCGTCCACGGATTGTCGAGGGTCTGCTTGAGGCCGAGCGAGATACGGCGCTTGACCGGATCAACTTCGAGCACAACGACTTCGACTTCCTGCGTGGTGGAGAGAATCTTGCCCGGATGGACATTCTTCTTGGTCCACGACATTTCGGAAACGTGGATGAGGCCTTCGATGCCCGGCTCGATTTCGACGAATGCACCGTAGTCGGTGATGTTCGTGACGGTGCCGGTGATCTTTTTGCCGATCGGGTACTTTGCGCCGATGCCATCCCACGGATCGCTCTCGAGCTGCTTCATGCCGAGCGAGATACGATGGGTTTCCTGGTTGATGCGGATGATCTGCACCTTGACCGTCTGGCCGATGGTGAGGATTTCCGACGGATGGTTGACGCGGCGCCATGCCATGTCGGTGACGTGCAGCAGACCGTCAATGCCGCCGAGGTCGACGAACGCACCGTAATCGGTGATGTTCTTGACGACGCCTTCAACGACCTGGCCTTCTTCGAGGTTCTGGACGATTTCCGAACGCTGTTCCGCACGGCTTTCTTCAAGAACGGTGCGGCGCGAGACAACGATGTTGCCGCGGCGCTTGTCCATCTTGAGGATTTCGAACGGCTGGGGCACGTGCATGAGCGGGGTGACGTCGCGGATCGGACGGATATCGACCTGGCTACGCGGCAGGAAGGCAACGGCGCCGTCGAGATCGACGGTAAAGCCACCCTTGACCTGATTGAAGATGACGCCATCGACGCGCTCGCCATTGGCGAACTTCTGCTCAAGCTTGACCCAGCTTTCTTCACGGCGTGCTTTTTCGCGCGAGAGCACTGCTTCGCCCAGAGCGTTTTCGATGCGCTCGACGTAGACTTCCACTTCGTCGCCCGGCTTCAGCGAGCCGTCTTTGCCCTTTGCGCCGAATTCCTTCAGCGGCACGCGGCCTTCGACCTTCAGACCGGCATCGATGATCGCCATGTCCTTTTCAATGGCCACGATGCGGCCCTTGACGACATAGCCTTCAGCGAGATCGTTCTGGGCAAAGGATTCTGCCAGCAGGGATTCGAAATCTGCGCGGGATGGGTTGAATTCTGACATGAATACTCCTGATGCATCCGGAAAATTCATCGGATGCGGCGCCGGGGGTTCGTGTTGCGTTATGCCCGACCTCGGCTCCGTCTGTGCAGACAACCGGCGCGTGGAACGCGAAGACAGGCTTTTCAGTGTGAGTGCGGCCTATATAGGTCCGAACTCGGGATAATCCAGCTTTTCGAGGCATAATGAGATCCGAAAAGCTAAAAAACTTGCCGGATTCATCCCCGATGCTGCGCCAAAGCGTGATCGATCAGCTTTTTTGCGGCCAGAAATGCCGCTTCTATACTCATTTCGCTCGTATCAAGCAAGTGCGCGTCTTCAGCAGGCCGGAGCGGGGAATCGATGCGGTTCGTGTCGCGCGCATCGCGTTTCCTGAGATCGGCGAGGATTTCCGCAAGATCGGCCTTCTCCCCGCGCGCCACGATCTCCTCATGGCGGCGTTCGGCGCGCACTTCCGGCGAAGCGGTGACGAAGAGCTTTATGGCTGCATCGGGACAGACGACCGTGCCGATATCGCGCCCGTCAAGAACGCTGGAGGGGAGTGCGTTGGCGAAATTGCGCTGCGCCTCGACAAGCGCCCGCCGAACAGCGGGCATGACGGCAACCTTCGATGCCGCTTCGCCGATTGCATGGGCTGAAAGCACCGCCTTGTCCATCTCGCGCAGATCGAGATTGCGTGCTGCCTCAGCCGCCACCGCCTCATCGTCGAGCGGCAGGCCCCTGTCGATCAGGGCCTTGGCGACGGCGCGATAGGTCAGGCCCGTATCCAGATGCGGCATGCCGTAGTGAATGGCGATGCGCCGGGCAAGGGTTCCCTTGCCCGAGGCGGCCGGTCCGTCGATCGCGACGATAAACGGCGTCATCGCGCGTCGCTCCGTTCGATCTTCGCGCCCAGTCCCGGCATCATGTCCATGAATTCGGGGAAGGACGTGGCGATCATGGTGCTGTCGTCCACCGTCACCGGCTTTTCCGATGCAAGGCCCATCACGAGGAAGCTCATCGCGATGCGGTGATCGAGATGGGTTGCGACGGTGCCGCCGCCGAGCCCCTTGCCGTCGGGGCGTCCACGCACCGTCAGCGACATTTCGCCTTCGGTGCAATCGACGCCATTGGCCTCAAGGCCGCGCGCAACGGCTGCGAGGCGATCCGATTCCTTGACGCGCAGTTCGTCCAGCCCGTCCATCACGGTTTCGCCTTCCGCGAAGGATGCGGCGATGGCCAGAACCGGATATTCATCGATCATCGAAGGCGCGCGTTCCGGCGGAACGGTGACGCCTTTCAGCTTCGAGGCCCTGACGCGCAGATCGGCGACATCCTCGCCGCCGGCAAGGCGCGGATCGATGATTTCGATATCCGCCCCCATTTCCTGCAAGGTGAGGATCAGGCCGGTGCGGGTCGGGTTCATCAGCACGTTGCGGATGGTGACGTCCGAACCTTCGACCAGAAGGGCTGCCACGAGCGGAAAGGCGGTCGAGGACGGGTCGCCCGGCACATCGATGGTCTGGCCGGTGAGCTTGCCCTGGCCGACAATGCGGATATGGCGCACGCCATCCCTGTCGGTTTCCACCGTGAGGTCCGCGCCAAAACCTTGCAGCATCTTTTCGGTATGGTCGCGCGTCATGACCGGCTCGATGACGGTGGTGACGCCCGGCGTGTTGAGACCGGCGAGAAGCACGGCGGATTTTACCTGTGCGGAGGCCATCGGCACGCGATAGGTGATCGGATTGGCCGTCCTTGGGCCGATCAGCGTCAGCGGCATGCGGTCGCCTTCGGCTGCTTCCACCTGAACGCCCATTTCGCGCAGCGGGTTCAGCACGCGGCCCATGGGGCGCGAGGTCAGCGAGGCATCGCCGATAAAGGACGTCTTCATGTCATAGGTGCCGACGAGGCCCATGGTCAGGCGCGCGCCGGTTCCGGCATTGCCGAAATCGAGCGCGGCTTCGGGCTGCAACAGGCATCCATTGCCGACGCCATTGATGATCCAGACATCGCCCTCTTTACGGATTTTCGCGCCCATGGCCTGCATGGCGCGGCCGGTATTGATGACGTCCTCGCCTTCCAGGAGGCCGGTGATGCGGGTCTCGCCCGATGCAAGACCGCCGAACATGAAGGAGCGATGCGAAATGGACTTGTCGCCCGGAATGCGGATTTCGCCTTTGAGTGCGGCCGAGCGGCGGGCGGTTGCCGGTTTCGGGGATGCGGAATGGGACATGGATTTTTCACAGTCACATTTTTGGCGCGGATACGCGCCGGGATTGAGAGATAAGCGGGGCTTCCCTAGCATAGGATAAAGCTGGGGTCATCCGTGAATACGCGGTACGGGCGACACGCAGGGCCAAGAGTCTGCCTGTCCCTTTGCGTTTGGCTTTGACAAACGCGCCAAATTGCGTTTATGCACCGGACAACAATATGAACGCGCTCAAGACTTGCCCCTTGCCATACGGCTCTGCGAACAGCATGGTGAAGGGCTATATGCTTTGATCCGGGCACCCCGGCGCGATTTTTATGAATTTGTGTCCCCGTGTGAATTAACGAGGCTAGACGTGGCAAAAGCTGAACTTGGTACCAAGCGTATCGACCCGGAAACGGGCAAGAAATTCTACGATCTCAATCGCGATCCGATCGTTTCGCCTTACACCGGCATTTCCTATCCGCGCTCCTATTTCGACTCCACGCTTGAAAGCCGCGTTGTCGAAGAGGAAGCGGAAGAGGAAGAACTGGACACGGCACTGGAAAAGCCGGATTTCGTCTCGCTGGAAGATGCCGACGACGAAACCAAGGGCGGCGGCGACGATCTGCCGGATATCGACGACGACGATGTCGATCTGGGCGACGATGATGACGACACCTTCCTCGAAGAAGAGGAAGACGAGGACGACGACATGTCGGGCATTCTCGGCGGTGGCGTCGGCGGCGACGACGAGGAAGGCTGATCCCTGCCGGGTCAGTATCCGATGCATTTGCGAGGCGGCCTTCGGGTCGCCTCGTTTCGTTTTGGGTGCATGTGAAACGGGCGCCGGGCGCGATCTGTGAATTATTTTTGGCAGATGTGGAAAGAGTTGCGATTTAGCTCTTGATCTTCTGACAAACGCCATTTAATAAGCCGCCACACCGGGCAGCAAGTCCTGCCCGATGCACCTCGAAAGAGGTCTGATGGGGCCATAGCTCAGCTGGGAGAGCGCCTGCATGGCATGCAGGAGGTCAGCGGTTCGATCCCGCTTGGCTCCACCAATTTCTTCTCCATGATTTGATGCAGATCGACGGATGTGGCGCCGCCACGCGGTCTATTTCCGCAGGTAGCTTTTCCTGCCATTGTCATCCATGCAGTAACGACCGCCACGCGGGCCGGTACAGATCAGCCCGTCACGGCACGGGCACGCCTTTGTTGCCGATGGCTGCATGGTTTGAGGCTCCGTACCCATCAGTCCGGCATTGCCCATATAAGCCCGGCAGGATTTCTTGCTGGCGCTCACAGAGCCATCGTTGCAAACGAAAATATCGCCACGGCAATGCGATATGCCGCCTTTGCCCTTGCTGCACGGTGTATTTGCAGCCTGTGCAGCGGCCGCGACAAGAATCGCCAGACTGATGATGAGTGGCCCCAAACCCCTTACTTGCATAAAGCTAATTTACTGATGCCTTGTGCGCTTGCAATGGCAAATGGCGGAAAACCATGGGCTCGTCGGAACCGCTCCAACTATTCGTTTCGCTGCATATGCCTCACGCATCGAAGCGGGATCGCAAATCAGTCCACTGGACTGATTTCCCCGCATAAGCGCTTCGCACTTTTGCTGGAAGTGCTCTGGAAACTCATGATAAAGCCAGTCGGGAGGAGACCGGCTTTTGACCGTTACAGGCCGATATCGGGAGGAACGATGAGCACCAACGCAGTCCCCACGCAGCTTTCGCAGGACCATCCGCTCTGGCAACCGGATGCGGGGCGCATCGCCGCCAGCAATCTGGAGCAATTCCGCATTCGCGCGGAGCAGCGCACGGGCTTGAGCCTGCCGGATTATGCCGCGCTGCATCGCTGGTCGGTGGAAGATCGCGCCGGGTTTTGGCAGCTCGTGTGGGATTTCTGCGCGGTCATCGGCGAGCGCGGCAACAGGGTTCTTGTCGATAAGGGCCATATGCGCGAGGCAAGATTCTTCCCCGACGCCCGGCTCAATTTCACCGAAAACCTGTTGCGCCATGAGGGCGACGAGGAAGCCATCGTCTTTCGCGGCGAGAACAGGGTCGAGCGTCGCCTGACATGGAACGATCTCCATGCGCTGGTCTCGAAGCTGCAGCAATTCATGCTTTCGCAGGGCGTGCAGCCGGGCGACCGGGTGGCGGGCATGATGCCCAACATGCCGGAGGCGATAGCCCTGATGCTGGCGGCGGCATCCATCGGCGCGGTCTGGTCCTCCTGCTCGCCGGATTTCGGTGTGCAGGGCGTGCTTGACCGCTTCGGCCAGATCGAACCCAAGCTGTTCTTTGCCTGCGACGGCTACTGGTATAATGGCAAGCGCATCGAGGTGGCCGACAAGGTGGCCGAGGTAACGGCAAGACTGCCGGGGCTGAAGCGCGCGGTCATCGTCACCTATCTCGGCGAAGCGGAAGCCGTCGCCGACAGGGCGGAAAAGGGCATTGCGCTTGATGCGGCGCTGGAGCCGTTCCGGGCGAAGGAGGTGGAATTCACGCGGCTTCCCTTCGATCATCCGCTTTATATCCTGTTTTCGTCCGGCACCACCGGCATCCCCAAATGCATCGTGCACCGGGCAGGCGGCGTGCTGCTGCAGCACCTGAAGGAACACAGCCTTCATGCGGACCTGCGCGACGGCGACCGCTTCTTCTATTTCACCACCTGCGGCTGGATGATGTGGAACTGGCTGGCCTCGGGCATCGCATCGGGGGCCACGCTTCTGCTCTATGACGGCTCACCCTTCTATCCCGATGGCAATGTGCTGTTCGATTATGCCGCCGCCGAGGGCATGACCTATTTCGGCACCTCGGCAAAATTCATCGATGCCGTGCTGAAAGCCGGATTGAAGCCCGGCGAAACGCACGATCTGTCAGCGCTGCGCACTGTCTCCTCCACCGGCTCGCCGCTGTCGCCGGAAGGTTTTGCCTTCGTCTATGACGCCATCAAGCCGGATGTGCATCTCGCCTCCATTTCCGGCGGCACGGATATCGTGTCCTGCTTCGTGCTGGGCGTACCGACCGAGCCCGTCTGGCAGGGCGAGATTCAAGGCGCGGGCCTCGGCATGGCGGTCGATGTCTGGAACGATGACGGCAAGCCGGTACAGGAGCAAAAGGGCGAACTGGTCTGTACAAAAGCCTTCCCATCCATGCCGCTGGAATTCTGGAATGACGCGCAGGGCGAAAAATATCAGGCCGCCTATTTCGAACGTTTCGACAATATCTGGTGCCATGGCGATTTTGCCGAATGGACCGAACATGGCGGCATCGTCATCCATGGACGTTCGGATGCGACGCTGAACCCCGGCGGTGTACGCATCGGTACGGCGGAAATCTACAATCAGGTCGAACAGATGCCGGAAGTGGCCGAGGCGCTCTGCATCGGGCAGGATTGGGACAAGGATGTGCGGGTGGTGCTGTTCGTCCGGCTTGCCGAAGGGGTGGCGCTGGACGACGACCTCAAGGCCCGCATCAAGGCAAAAATCCGCACCGGCGCCACGCCGCGCCATGTGCCGGCGAAGATTGTTGCCGTCCGCGATATTCCGCGCACGAAATCGGGAAAGATCGTGGAGCTTGCCGTGCGCGATATCGTGCATGGCCGCGATGTGAAGAACCGCGAGGCATTGGCCAACCCGGAAGCGCTGGAGCTTTATCGCAATATAGCCGAGCTGCAGGAGGGCTGATTGGTTGCCGGGTAACGAGCGCAACAAAATTTCGTTATCCGGTAATAAATAGCCACAGAAAGCCACGCAAAACGGTTGCCTATTCGACATTCACGGGACACTCTGCCTTCAACATAAGCCATCTTGCAAAGGATGGCCGCCGGGCAGAACTTGTGGAGGACGAGTATGTTTGCTTTGGGCCAAAATGGGGGCATAAACTTCGGTCTTGGCGAGGAGATCGAAGCCCTTCGAGATAGTGTGCGTCGTTTCGCCGAAAGCCGCATTGCGCCGCTGGCCGCCGAAACCGACCGCAACAATCAATTTCCCATGCATCTGTGGCGTGAACTGGGTGAGCTTGGCGTGCTTGGCATCACCGCGCCGGAAGACTATGGCGGTGCTGGCATGGGCTACCTTGCCCATTGCGTGGCGATGGAAGAAATCAGCCGCGCTTCCGCCTCCATCGGCCTCAGCTACGGCGCCCATTCCAATCTCTGCGTCAACCAGATCAAGCGCAACGGTTCGCCCGACCAATGCGCGAAATATCTGCCGAAACTCATTTCCGGCGAGCATGTCGGCGCGCTGGCCATGTCGGAGCCGGGCGCGGGTTCCGATGTCGTTTCGATGAAGCTTGCCGCCGAAAAGCGCGGTGATCGCTATATTCTCAACGGCAACAAGATGTGGATCACCAACGGCCCGGATGCCGATGTGCTGGTGGTCTATGCCAAGACCGATCCGTCTGCGGGGTCGCGCGGGATCAGCGCCTTCATCGTCGAAAAAACCTTCAAGGGATTTTCGACCGCACAAAAACTCGACAAGCTCGGCATGCGCGGCTCCAACACCTGCGAACTGGTGTTTCAGGATTGCGAAGTGCCAGCCGAAAACCTGCTCGGAACCGAGGGCAAGGGCGTCAATGTGCTGATGTCCGGGCTTGATTATGAGCGGGTGGTGCTGGCTGGCGGGCCACTCGGCATCATGGCGGCGTGCCTTGATGTCGTGGTGCCCTATGTGCATGAGCGCAGGCAGTTCGACCAGCCGATCGGCGAGTTCCAGCTCATGCAGGGCAAGCTCGCCGACATGTATGTGACCTTCAACGCTTCGCGCGCCTACACCTATGCGGTGGCAGCGGCCTGCGACCGGGGCGAGACGACGCGCAAGGATGCGGCGGGCTGCATTCTCTATACGGCGGAAAACGCCACCCAGATGGCCTTGCAGGCGATCCAGGCGCTGGGCGGCAATGGTTATATCAACGATTATCCGACAGGCCGTCTTTTGCGTGATGCCAAGCTTTATGAAATCGGCGCGGGCACGTCGGAAATCCGGCGCATGCTGATCGGACGGGAACTCTTTCAGGAGACCCGTTGATGGCGGTCCTGAAATCGGAAATCTCGACGCGCAGCGCCAGCTTCGGGGCCAACCGCAAGGCGATGCTGGCGGCAATCGATGTGGTGGCGGAAGCCGCTCGCCTTGCCATTGACGGCGGCGGGGAAAAGGCGCGCGAGCGTCATGTCGCACGCGGAAAACTGCTGCCGCGCGAGCGCGTGGCGCAATTGCTCGATCCGGGCTCGCCGTTTCTGGAAGTGGGGCTGACGGCGGCGCATGGCATGTATGGCGGGGCAGCGCCTTCGGCTGGCATCATCACCGGCATCGGGCGCGTATCGGGCCGCGACTGCATGATCGTCTGCAACGATGCGACGGTGAAGGGCGGCACCTATTATCCGGTCACGGTGAAAAAGCACTTGCGCGCACAGGAAATCGCGGGCGAAAACCGCCTGCCCTGCATCTATCTGGTCGATTCCGGCGGCGCGAACCTGCCCAATCAGGATGAGGTGTTCCCGGACCGCGACCATTTCGGGCGCATCTTTTACAATCAGGCGCAGATGTCGGCGGCGGGCATTCCGCAGGTCGCCGTGGTCATGGGGTCGTGCACGGCAGGCGGCGCTTACGTGCCGGCCATGAGCGACGAAACGGTGATCGTGCGGGGCCAGGGCACGATCTTTCTGGCGGGTCCCCCTTTGGTCAAGGCCGCAACCGGCGAAGTGGTGAGCGCGGAGGATCTCGGCGGCGGCGATGTGCACACGCGGCTTTCGGGCGTCGCCGATCATCTGGCGAATGACGACGCCCATGCCTTGCAGATCGCGCGCGCGATTGCCTCCAATCTCAACAGCGAGAAGCGCACGTTCATTCCAAGGGGCGACGGCGCTGCCCCGCTTTACGACCCGGAAGAAATTCTGGGCGTCGTTTCCGCCGATACGCGCATTCCCTATGATGTGCGCGAGGTGATCGCGCGGCTGGTGGACGGCTCGGATTTCGATGAGTTCAAGGCGCGCTACGGCACAACTTTGGTCTGCGGTTTTGCCAGCGTCTACGGCATGCCGGTCGGCATCATCGCCAATAATGGCGTGCTGTTTTCGGAAGCGGCCACCAAGGGCGCGCATTTCATCGAGCTTTGCTGCCAGCGCAATATTCCGCTGGTGTTTTTGCAAAATATCACCGGCTTCATGGTGGGGCGCAAATATGAGGCCGAGGGCATCGCCAAGCACGGCGCCAAGCTGGTGACGGCGGTGGCAACCGCCAATGTGCCGAAGCTCACCATGCTGATCGGCGCATCCTATGGCGCGGGCAATTACGGCATGGCCGGGCGGGCCTATTCGCCGCGCTTCCTGTGGACCTGGCCGAACAGCCGCATCGCGGTGATGGGCGGCGAGCAGGCGGCAGGCGTGCTGGCAACCGTCAAGCGTGACGGGATCGAGCGCACCGGCGGCACATGGTCGGCGGAAGAGGAAGCGGAATTCAAGCGCCCGACGCTCGAAATGTTCGAGCGCCAGAGCCACCCGCTTTATGCATCTGCAAGGCTGTGGGATGACGGTATCGTCGATCCGCGCAAGAGCCGCGAAGTGCTTGGCCTGTCGCTTTCCGCCACGCTGAATGCGCCGGTCGAGCCGACGCGTTTTGGCATCTTCAGGATGTAGGAAGACAATCAGATGTTTCAGAAAATACTGATTGCCAATCGCGGAGAAATCGCCTGCCGGGTCATCCGCACGGCGCGTAAGCTCGGCATTGCCACGGTCGCGATCTATTCCGATGCGGATGCACGGGCGCTGCATGTGGAGATGGCCGACGAGGCGGTGCGTGTCGGCCCTGCCATTTCGGCGCAAAGCTATCTGAATGTCGATGCGATCATCAAGGCCGCGAAGGAAACCGGCGCGGAGGCCATCCATCCGGGCTATGGGTTTCTCTCCGAAAATGCAGGCTTTGTGGATGCGGTCGAGGCCGCGGGACTTGTCTTCATCGGCCCATCGGCCAAGGCCATTCGCGCCATGGGGCTGAAGGATGCCGCCAAGGCGCTGATGGAAAAGGCAGGCGTGCCTGTCGTGCCGGGCTATCACGGCGACAATCAGGATGGCGCCTTTCTCAAAAGCGAGGCCGACCGGATCACCTATCCGGTACTCATCAAGGCGCGCGCGGGCGGCGGCGGCAAGGGCATGCGCCGTGTCGATAGCGCCGCCGATTTTGCGGCGGCACTGGACAGCGCGCGGCGCGAGGCGGAAGCCTCGTTTGGCGATGGCGCGGTGCTGGTCGAAAAATACATGGCGAAGCCGCGCCATATCGAGGTGCAGGTTTTTGGCGACAAGCTCGGCAATGCGGTGCATCTTTTCGAGCGCGATTGCTCGCTGCAACGCCGCCATCAAAAGGTGATCGAGGAAGCGCCTGCCCCCGGCATGACGCCGGAAATGCGCGCCGCCATGGGTGAGGCGGCGGTGAAGGCGGCGCTGGCCATTGGCTATTGCGGCGCGGGCACGGTGGAGTTCATCGCCGATGTGTCGGAGGGCTTGCGGCCCGACCGCTTCTTCTTCATGGAAATGAACACGCGCCTGCAAGTGGAGCATCCGGTGACGGAAGCCATCACCGGGCTTGATCTGGTCGAATGGCAATTGCGCGTGGCGTCGGGTGAGGCGCTGCCGAAGCGCCAGGACGAGCTTGCCATCAACGGCTGGGCGTTTGAGGCGCGGCTTTATGCGGAAGACCCGGCGCGGGATTTTTTGCCCGCGACCGGCAAGCTTGCGCTCTTTGCCCCGCCTGAAAATGCGCGCGTCGATTCCGGCGTTCGCACCGGCGACACGATCACGCCGTTCTACGATCCGATGATCGCCAAGATCATCACCCATGGGGCCACGCGCGACGAGGCGCTGAACCGGCTCGATGCGGCGCTTGGCAAGACCCGCATTGCCGGTCTTGTCACCAATCGCCAGTTCCTGTCGGCGCTCTGCAATCTCGATGCTTTCCGCACCGGCGATGTCGATACCGGGCTGATCGGACGCGAGACGGCAGCGCTTTTCACCGAAAAGCAGCCTTCGGATATCGCCTTTGCGCTGGCCGCGCTTGGTGCGCTCGATCTCCTGAATGCGCCTGAAACAGGCGACCCATGGTCTGGCCTGCGCGGGTTCCGCCTGTGGGGCGAGGCATCGCGCTCGGTTTTGCTCGATCATCACGGCGAGCGTCACGCGATAAACCTCGCGGCCAGGGGCGATAGGCATTTCGGCTTTGCTTTCGGTGCCATCGAAATTCGTGAGCACAAGAACGGTCTCGTCCGTTTTGCCATCGAGGGCCGCGTGTCGGAAGCATCGGTCCTGCGCATAGGGCACGATGTAACCGTGCAATTCGATGGCCGCGACACCATATTCCATCATGTGCAGGCGATTGGTGCGGAGGAGGATGCGTCCAGCGAAAGCCGCATCCTGTCGCCGATGCCGGGACTGGTGAGGCTGGTTTCCGTGGTCGAAGGTGCGAGCGTCGCCAAGGGCGATCCGCTGGTGACGATGGAAGCCATGAAGATGGAACTATCACTGACTGCGCCGCGCGACGGCAAGGTCGCATCCGTAACCGTTACGGCGGGCGATCAGGTCAGTGAAGGTGCATTGCTGGTCGAGCTGGAGGAGCAACATGGCTGAACACGTTGAAATCGTCGAAATGGCAGCGCGTGACGGCCTGCAAAACGAAAAGCGTTTTGTGCCAACCGCCGACAAGATTGCGCTGATCGACCGCCTGTCGGATTGCGGCTATTCGCGCATCGAGGCAACGAGTTTCGTCAGCCCCAAATGGGTGCCGCAACTGGCGGATAGCCGGGAAGTCATGGCCGGGATCAGGCGTGCCGATGGCGTGCGTTACTCGGCTCTGGTGCCCAACATGAAGGGCTATGATGCGGCGGCAGCAGCCAATGTTGATGAAATCGCGGTTTTCATTTCCGCTTCCGAAGGCTTTTCCAAAGCCAATATCAATTGCACGATCGCGGAAAGCATCGAGCGCCTGTCTCCCGTCATCGGTGCCGCGATCAATGACGGCCTGGCCATTCGCGGCTATGTGAGCTGCGTGGTCGAATGCCCCTATGACGGGCCGGTGGAACCGCAGGCGGTTGCCGATGTGACCGAGCAACTCTTCTCGCTCGGCTGTCACGAGGTGAGCCTTGGCGACACGATCGGGCGCGGCACGCCGGACAAGATTGCGGCCATGCTCGACGCCGTGCTGGCCATCGCCCCGGCGCACAGCCTTGCCGGCCATTATCACGACACGGGAGGGCGGGCGCTCGACAATATCCGCGTCAGTCTGGAAAAAGGCCTGCGGGTGTTCGACGCTTCGGTCGGCGGTCTTGGCGGCTGTCCCTTCGCGCCGGGCGCCAAGGGCAATGTGGACACGGTGCTGGTCGCCGAAATGCTGCATGATCTTGGTTTCGAAACCGGTCTCGATCTGGACAGGCTTCGGTCGGCGGCCTTGTTTGCTGAGGCGCTGCGGCAGGATAAAGCCGCATGAAGGCGTTCGAGACGATCCGAATTTCCATTGATGAGCGCGGCGTGGCCACGCTGACGCTCAACCGGCCCGAACAGCACAATGCATTGTCCGGCCGGATGATCGATGAACTGACGACGGCGACGCTGCATCTGGCGGACAATGAAGCCGTGCGCCTCGTGATCCTGACCGGCGCAGGTGCGAGCTTTTGCGCGGGCGGCGACCTTGGCTGGATGCGCGAACAGGTGAACGCCACCCGCACCCGGCGCATCGAGGAGGCGCGCAAGCTGGCCCTCATGCTGAAAGCATTGCGCGACCTGCCGAAACCGCTGATCGGGCGCATCAACGGGCAGGCCTATGGCGGCGGCGTCGGCCTCATCAGCGTGTGCGATGCGGCGATCAGCGTTTCCGGCGCGCGCTTCGGGCTGACGGAGACGAAGCTCGGCCTGATACCGGCCACCATCAGCCCCTATGTGGTGGCGCGCATCGGTGAGGCCAATGCGCTGCGCACATTCACATCCGCCCGCCTTTTCGATGCCGAGGAAGGGCGGCGCATCGGCCTCCTGCATGAGGTGGTCGAGGCCGAAAGGCTCGATGCGGCGCTGGAGGCGGAGATAAAGCCTTACTTTTCCACCGCGCCCGCAGCGGTTGCCGCCGCCAAGCGGCTGGTCCATGCGCTGGGCGCGCCGATAGACGAGGCGGTGATCGACATGACGCTCACCCGCCTTGCCGATACATGGGAGACACCGGAGGCCGCAGAGGGAATCGCGGCCTTTTTTGCGAAGAAATCACCATCATGGAAGGGAGGGAACTAAGACTTTGGGAGGAGCCGATTTTCGTTGTAGTTGCGGGTACTTGGCGCTTGCAATCGAAAGCCGGAAATGCATTCTTATTACATCATGAAAGCGCGCTCCCGTTCCGGAGCATGATTCCGAAAGGGCGGATGCAGTTTCGGATAATATTATGGCTCTGGCCTCTTTGAGGCGGCGGTGCGCTTTTGGATTGACCCTTTGAGATCATGCGATGAACAAAAGGGAGGGCCCGGCAATTCGGCAGCGCTGATGCGCTGAGATTTGACCGGCAAGGGTTGTCTCGGGGCCGTCGGAGGACGCCGCCCCACCAAAGGAGAAAAAGAATGAACCTGAAACTTCTGTCCAGCGTGGCTTTTGCCGCTAGCATCGGCTTTGCCAGCGCCGCTTATGCAGACATCACCATCGGCGTGGTTGCACCGCTGACGGGCCCGGTTGCCGCTTTCGGCGATCAGGTGAAAAAGGGCGCGGAAACCGCCGTGGAAGTCATCAACAAGGCTGGCGGCATCAAGGGCGAGAAAGTCGTCCTGAAATTTGCCGATGATGCGGGCGAACCGAAGCAGGGCGTTTCGGCTGCCAACCAGATCGTTGGCGACGGCATCAAGTTCGTCGTTGGCCCGGTCACGACTGGTGTTGCCATCCCCGTTTCCGACGTTTTCTCGGAAAACGGCGTCCTGATGGTCACGCCGACCGCCACCGGCCCGGACCTGACCGCGCGCGGCCTGGAAAACGTGTTCCGCACCTGCGGCCGCGACGACCAGCAGGCCGAGGTCATGGCCGATTACGTCCTCAAGAACTTCAAGGACAAGAAGGTTGCCGTGATCCACGACAAGGGCGCTTACGGCAAGGGCCTGGCCGATGCTTTCAAGGCCGCGCTCAACAAGGGCGGCGTCACGGAAGTCCATTATGATTCGGTCACGCCGGGCGACAAGGACTTTTCCGCGCTCGTCACCAAGCTGAAGGCAGCCGGTGCCGACATCGTCTATTTCGGCGGCTACCATGCCGAAGGCGGCCTGCTGTCGCGTCAGCTGCATGATGCAGGACTGCAGGCTCTGGTGCTTGGCGGCGAAGGCCTCTCCAACACCGAGTATTGGGCAATCGGCGGCACCAATGCTGAAGGAACGCTCTTCACCAATGCCAAGGACGCCACCAAGAACCCGGCTTCCAAGGATGCCATCGAAGCGCTGAAGGCCAAGAACATTCCGGCTGAAGCCTTCACCATGAACGCCTATGCTGCCGTGGAAGTCATCAAGGCCGGCATCGAGCGCGCCGGTTCGGCTGACGATTCCGCTGCGGTTGCCAAGGCGCTGCATGACGGCAAGCCGATCGAAACGGCTATCGGCACGCTGACCTATGGCGAAAGCGGCGACCTCAGCTCGCCGAGCTTCGACATCTTCAAGTGGAATGACGGCAAGATCGTCGGCCTCGAATAAGATCGTCGTGATCTTACGATAGAAAAACGCCGGGGTTTGTTCCCGGCGTTTTGCGTTTATGGCGTGGGAACCTGTTGGGAGCCGGTATAGCCGAGTTCCGCCGCTATGGCTTCGAACGTTTTTTCCATCGCGTAGGTGGGGCTCAAGGGAAAACCGAAATGGCCATAGGCGATGGACATTTGCCGCTGTGCCTGGCTTTCGCTCCCCTTGGCGATCGCCGCGATGTAGAGCGCTGCGGCAAGGCCGGTGCGGTCGGCGCCGGATTTGCAATGGATGAGAACCGGCTTTGGCACATTCCGCATCAGGGCGATGAGTTGTCTGGTCTGCGCCGGGCTTAGCTGCTGCCGCGACGACATTTCGAAATCCACATGGTTGATGCCGAGCGCCTTTGAGGCTGCAATCTCGTCGTCATACCATTTCGAGCCGGGTTCGTCCCCGCGCAGATTGATGATGGTCTTGATGCCGTAAAGCTTCTGGAGCGAGGCGATGCGCGCTGGATCGGGCTGGTTGGAGCGGTAGGCTTCTCCGGTGACGATGGTATGGACATTCCCCTTATATTGCAGCGTGTAGAGATAGCCGCCCATGACGCTTGCGCCGATCAGCAGCAGAAGTCCGGTGAGCCGGAGGCAAGTGAAGGACCAATCGACATATTTCCGAAAAAACGACATAAGGGCCTCATTCGAACGCACGTAAATAATAAAATATATCTTTTTGAAAATTTCTTCTTGGATTTCGCGGAAAATATACTAAGATTTGGACTTAATATTGTCGGAAAGAAGAAAACATTTCATTTTTCTGTTTAAGTTATTTATGGAATCTCCTGCGGGTGCGTGTAGGAGGGTTTTTGGAAGCAAGCATCTGCGTCGGTTTCTGGTATCGGTAAATTGCGTTGGTTTTTCGCGGCTTAAGCTTCGGTTAACCATGACTGTTTAATCTACGACCATAAGCTGGGGCAGTTAGCGGAGCAGGTTTATGCAGCGCTACAGATTTGACGATAAACGAATTCTGATCGAGGCGATTGTTGAGCTACTCAACCGAGGCGTGGAGCCTGACGACCTTGATCTCGTGCTAAGCCGGATCGGTCCGGTTGATCTTGATTTGATGCGGCAATGCCTGATCGAGGTGTGGAATTACAACCATCCCGAACAGGTCCAGACGCCGATGGCGGCCTGACGGCAGTTCTGCGGCGCGGCAGCTGCCCGGCCGGATTGCCGATGGTTGAAACGACCGCTGAACCGCCGGGTGGGGCGCCGCCGGGACTGAATATGGGCGTTCGTCTGCGGGAGCAGACTGGCGCGGAAGGTTTGAGCGTGGATGGCGCATTCACGCGAGGATACGGCAGTTTCAGGCAACGGTTTGTGGGCCGGAATTGTCGGGGCAGGGCCGGGTTGAACCGGTTTTGGAGCAATCTGGCTTCTGCCCGCAATGTCATATTGCCGAGACGTAGAAGGGGCATACTCAGCTACGTGTCGGGAATTCACCTGAGGAAGCGACCACGGATGTACTGGCGCAACTTAAGTGAAGGCGGAAGGTCGGGTTCAGCCCGGCCTTTTTCGTTTTCGGGAGTTTTCCGCGCAAAGTTGCGCTGGAGTTCTGTTTGCCCGGCGCGGCAAATGCCGTATGAAATGATCCGGAAGCCTTTTTTCAGTGACGGAAACCGCTCATGATACGCCACATCGTTCTCATCAGGTTCCGCCCTGATCTTGATGCCGCTGAAATCGCGGAAAAGCTGGAGGGCGTTCTGGCCCTCAAGGACAGGATCGGCGGCATCCTGTCCATCACGGCGGGCGAAAACAACAGCCCGGAACATCTGGAAAAAGGGTTCCGGCACGGTTTTGTGGTCGATTTCGCGGATGGCGCGGCGCGCGACGCCTATCTTCCGCATCCCGAACACGTGAAGGTCGGCAAAAGCCTCGTCGAAGCGGCGGAAGGCGGCATCGAGGGCATACTGGTTTTCGACTACGCGCTCCGGGACTGACGCCCGTTCCCGGCCAGCGGGATGATGCAGCCTAACACTACAGTTGCAAATTCGTCAGGCCGTGGCGAAAAGAGTAATTTTCGAGTACCGGAGCGCAGCGTACTTAAAGGTACGTGAGCACCGGAACGCAGACAAATTGCTCTTTGCAGCCCGGCATCACGAAGAATGCAACTGTAGTGCTAAAGGACCAGCCCGCCGACCCCCATGCGGGCAAGATCGTCGGCGGAAAGCGCAATCCCCGCCATCAGGCGATCCAGCACCCGATCGAGGCTGTTTTCGCGGGCGCTGCGCGCCGAACCGGGGGCGGCGACGATATACTTGCCGTCATGCCGGCCCAGAACCAGCAGATTGCCGGGATCGACCGGCATGCCGATGCGCAGGATTTTCCCGCCCGCACGACGGATCGACTGCGGCACGATATCGGCCGCATCGGCAACCGCGGATGCGCTGAAAATCACGATAATGTCGCAGGCCGGGCTTACCGCTGCGATTGCCGCGGCAAGCGCGGCCTGATCGTGCGCGACGCGCTTTTCCAGAACGAGCGCGCCGCCATTCCGGAGGGCGCGCTTTTCCATCAGTTCGCGGGTCTTTTCCAGCACCGTCTCGCGGATCGAGGGAAGGCGGGACTGGATCAGTCCGATCCGCGCGCCGGTGAAGGGATGGACGTGAAGCGCCGGCCGCGCATCAAGGGCAATTTCCCGCAAAAGGGTCTGCGGCACGGCAAAAGGAATGATCTTCACGGTGGCGACCATCTGCCCGGCTTCCACCCGCACATGATCGCGCAGCGTCGCGACGGAAATGCGCGCATCATGCGCATTGATCGCGTCGATACGGCTGACATCGGCGCAAAACACGCCGCTGTGCCGCGCATGCAGGTTGACCCGTCCGGTTGTGGCCGTCCCGATTTCCACTGCGGCGGATGCGAGCCCGCGCCCGACCGTGAGCGCGGCCTCATCCTCGCCGACATCGCCCTTTTCCAGCCGCGCGGCCAGAACCGAGCCTATGCCTGCCTCGCGCAACAAGGCGAGGTTGGGCGCATCGAGAACCGTGCCCTTGCGCAAGGTCAGCGCGCCCGCCGTCGTTGCATAACCCAGAATTGCCCCTTCAGCCTCATCGAGCGGCATGTCGGCAAATATCATTCCTGTCCCCCAATTTCCGCGCGGTCTTTCAATAAGCATAGATGGCGGGGAAGATAAACCGTCCAGGCGCGCCCGGCTGTTGGGTCTTCCGGAAAAAGGCCGGGCAAGGATCGGGCGGCGCCGGCACCGCCGTTTCACAGTTTTTGGGCCGCACATAATTTGCGGTAGAATTGGTAAAATCCCATCACGATCCCGTTTATTCCTGCAACAGGCGGTGGTTTTCATCTTGCAAACTCCATGCTTTGGGCTTATTCGCTCCGCCGTGGCCGACAATCGGCGCCCTGTTGAGGCATGTCGCCCGCATCCGCGAGCGGGCCGAACGGCCGGTGAAAATGCCGGGTTTCGGGCGCGACATTACGATCCAGCACATTTTTCGTCAGACGCGTGACAAACGGCATTATTCGTTATAACGGTACTTTTGGAAATTTCAGAATTTACCGAAAACTAGGAAATGATGAATGCGCCGGAATTGACGGTCTGTGCGCAGGATGGAAAGACAAATGAAAAACGGCACCCCCCGGACGATCGTTTCGTTCGCCGTCTTGGTCTTCTCTGCGTTTCTCGCAGGTTGCCAGAACCAGGTCCTGCTGTCCCCGAAAGGGGAAGTCGGCATGGCGGAACGCGATCTTATCCTTTTTGCGACTGGCATCATGCTGCTCGTCGTGGTTCCCGTCATCTTCATGACGCTTTACTTCGCCTGGAAGTACCGCGCCTCGAATGAGAAGGCGGATTACCAGCCCGACTGGCATCACTCGACCAAGATCGAGCTTGCCGTCTGGCTCATCCCGATGGCGATCATTGTCGTTCTCGGCACGGTCACGTGGATCAGCACCCACAAGCTCGATCCCTATCGCCCGCTGGAATCGAACGCGAAGCCGATCAATGTCGAAGTCGTGGCGCTCGACTGGAAATGGCTGTTCATCTATCCCGACCAGGGCATCGCCACCGTCAATGAAATGGCCATGCCGGTCGATGTGCCGGTCAATTTCAAGCTGACCTCCAGCAACATCATGAACTCCTTCTTCATCCCGCAGCTCGGCAGCCAGGTCTATACCATGCCCAGCATGCAGACGAAGCTGCACCTGATCGCCAATCATGAAGGCGAGTTCGCCGGCATCTCCGCCAATTACAGCGGTCAGGGTTTTGCCCAGATGCGCTTCAAGGCGCATGCCTACAATCAGGCCGACTTCGACAAGTGGGTTGCCGATGTGAAGGCCAAGGCCAATGGCGAGGAGCTGAACCGCGCCCGTTACGCATCGCTGGTCCAGCCGAGCGAAAAGGTTCCGCCGCAATATTTCGCCTTCAACGACCAGACGCTGTTCCACAACATCGTGAACCGCTGCTGGGACGGCAAGTCCGTCTGCCTCGACGATGAAATGCATCGCCAGCAGATGATCCGCGAAGCGCGCGCCAATCTGCGCAAGTCTTCGCCCGTCGATTTCAGCCAGTGGGCGAGCGACATCATCTGCGCCGTCCAGCCGCAGCGCCTTTCGCAGCTCGAAAACTGATGTGACGACCGGTCCGTGACCTCGCATGAGGTCGCGGCCATTCGCCTTCACCCCTTGTTTCACGCGGTTCCGGAAAGAGGGCGCTTCTGCGCCATCCCGGAATTGCTCCAATCGAAGCGTGATAAAAATGTTCGGAAAACTTACGCTCGAAGCGATACCCTATCACGAGCCAATCATCATGGTCACTTTGGCCGCGGTGGCTGGCGGGGCGCTCGCTATTCTGGCAGCCATTACCTATTATCGCAAATGGGCCCCGCTCTGGAACGACTGGCTTACGTCGGTCGACCACAAGCGCATCGGCGTCATGTACATCATTCTGGCGCTCGTGATGCTGTTCCGCGGCTTCTCGGATGCCGTCATGATGCGCGCCCAGCAGGCGATTGCCTCCGGCGCCAATGAGGGCTTCCTGCCGCCGCACCATTACGACCAGATCTTCACCGCCCATGGCGTGATCATGATCTTCTTCGTGGCGATGCCCTTCATCGTCGGCCTGATGAACTTCGCCGTGCCGCTTCAGATCGGCGCGCGCGACGTGGCTTTCCCCTACCTCAATTCGCTCAGCTTCTGGCTGACGGTTGCCGGTGCGATCCTCATCAACATCTCGCTCGGTGTCGGCGAATTCGCCAAGACCGGCTGGCTGGCCTATCCGCCGCTGTCGGGCAAGGAATTCAGCCCGGATGTCGGGGTGGATTACTATATCTGGGCCTTGCAGATTTCCGGCATGGGCACGCTGCTTTCGGGCGTCAACCTCATCACCACCATCATCAAGATGCGCGCGCCCGGCATGGGCATGATGCAGGTTCCGGTCTTCACCTGGACCGCGCTCTGCTCCAACGTGCTGATCGTCGCCGCCTTCCCGATCCTCACCGTCACGCTGGCGCTTTTGTCGCTCGACCGTTATCTGGATTTCCACTTCTTCACCAATGATGCCGGTGGCAATCCGATGATGTATGTGAACCTCATCTGGATCTGGGGCCACCCGGAAGTCTACATTCTGGTGCTGCCGTGCTTCGGCATCTTCTCGGAAATCGTGGCGACCTTCTCCGGCAAGCGCCTGTTCGGCTACACCTCTATGGTCTATGCCACCGTCGCCATCACCATCCTGTCGTTCCTGGTCTGGGTCCACCACTTCTTCACCATGGGCGGCGGCGCCAATGTCAACGCCTTCTTCGGCGTGGCGACCATGATCATTTCCATCCCGACCGGGGCCAAGGTCTTCAACTGGCTCTTCACCATGTATAAGGGCCGCGTTCGCATGGAAACGCCGGTCATGTGGACCATCGGCTTCATGTGCACCTTCGTCATCGGCGGCATGACGGGCGTTCTGCTCGCCGTTCCGCCGGCGGATTTCGTGCTGCACAATTCGGTGTTTCTGATCGCCCACTTCCACAATGTCATCATCTCGGGCGTCCTGTTCGGCTGCTTTGCCGGTCTGGTCTACTGGTGGCCGAAGGCCTTCGGCTTCAAGCTCAACGAGCGCCTGGGCAAGAACGCATTCTGGTGCTGGCTGGTCGGCTTCATGCTCGCCTTCATGCCGCTCTACGTGCTGGGCCTGATGGGCATGACGCGCCGTCTCAACCACACCGAAAATCCGGCATGGCACATCTATCTCATCATCGCCGCCATCGGCGTGGCCGTCATCCTTTGCGGCATCGTGTTCCAGGTTCTGCAGATTGCGGTTTCGATCCGCGACCGCGAAAAGCTGCGCGACACCAATGGCGACAGCTGGGGCACGGGCCGCACGCTGGAATGGTCGCTGGCTTCGCCGCCTGCCTTCTACAACTTCGCCGAAGTTCCGCATGTGCGCGATCATGACAGCTGGTGGGACATGAAGCAGAACGGCTATGTCCGCCGCACCGAAAAGTTCGCGCGCATCCACATGCCGAAGAACACCGGCACCGGCTTCATCATCGGCATGCTGAACATTCCGCTCGGCTTTGCCCTGGTGTGGCACATCTGGTGGCTGGCAATCGCCTCCGCCGTGGCTGTGCTGGCCGTCGCCATCGCTCACTCCTTCAATAATGACAGGGACTATTACGTCTCGGCCGAAGAGGTGCAGGAAGTCGAAGACCTCCGTACCCGGCAACTGACTGCTCAGGAGGCCTGATTCCGATGAGCGCAAGCATTTCTACCGCCGCTCCGTTCACGGGCGGAAACGAGCACCCCGCGCATGAGGACCATCACGATGCAGGGTCGACCACGCTGGTCGGCTTCTGGATCTACCTGATGAGCGACTGCGTCCTGTTCTCGGGGCTTTTTGCAACCTATGCCGTTCTGGCGCATCAGTTCGCGGGCGGCCCGACCGGCCGTGAACTGTTCGATCTCAACTTCGTTCTGATCGAAACCATGCTGCTCTTGGTGTCGTCGCTGACCTATGGTCTGGCCACGCTTTCCATGTTCAGGAAGAACCGCGCTGGCCTCCTGTTCTGGCTCGGCGTGACCTTCCTGCTCGGCGCCGGCTTCCTCGCGATGGAAGTCTATGAATTCAACCATCTGATCCATGAAGGCGCGGGTCCCGGCCGCAGTGCGTTCCTCTCCGCCTTCTTCGCGCTGGTGGGAACCCACGGTCTTCACATCACGTCCGGCCTCATCTGGATCCTGGTGCTTTCCGCCCAGCTTCTGCGCGACGGCCTGACGGAAAAGAACCAGACGCGCGTGATGTGCCTCAGCCTCTTCTGGCACTTCCTGGACATCATCTGGATCGGCGTCTTTACTCTTGTCTATCTGCTGGGTGTACTGTGATGAGCTCTGCACATGAAACACACGACCACGGCGCAAGCCACGGCAGCCTGAAGTCCTATCTGATCGGCTTCGTGCTTGCGGTTGTCCTCACCGTCGTTCCGTTCATGCTGGCCATGAACGGCTACTTCACGCCTGCCACGACCGCCGCCGTCGTTCTCGGCATCGCTGTCGTCCAGATCCTGGTGCATCTGGTTTATTTCCTGCACCTCGATCCGAAGTCGGAAGGCGGCTGGAACATTCTGGCGCTCATCTTCACGGTCATCATCCTGGCTATCGTGCTTGCCGGCTCCATCTGGGTCATGCATCACCTCGATACCAACATGATGCCGATGTACATGTCGCCGGAAGACGTGCGCAATCTGCCTTAAAGCGCACCCCGAAAAGTGCGAAGCGGTTTTCGGAAAGGATGCGCGTTAATGCGAACAGTTGGAGCGCCGATCTCATTCAATCGGATGGAAACGCGCTCTGATGGGGCCTGCCGGAAGTTTCCCTGTGGCAATGCTGCGGGGATGCATCCATGGGCCCCACAACCCGATTGGCCAGACGGCCCGTGATCGCGGCTTTATCCTCCCCTCTCTCCCCCAAAGCCGCGTGGCGCCCCGGTTTCCTCCGGGGCGCCTTTCTTTTGGATAATCTGTAAACTTTTAATCAATTTGCTGTAATCGCCGCGTTACCCGGTGTAAATATAAGATGATCATCGTTAATATCAAAGTGTAGAAAATAATAATATACGCCCTAAATTTACCATTATTGAATCTGTTGTTTGTCTTGCGCCGGATAATGGCGTAGCATAATTTGTGTTGGATACTTTTATTGCGTCTCTATGTGCTCGCTAATCTGGAGAAGATGCGATGTCTTTATTTAAGAGAATGCTTGTTAACAATCATATTCTTGGGGCGGCTGTCGTGGCGGCGGCATTGATGACGCCCGCGATTGCTTCTGCTGCGACGGCCTATGTCTCGGCCTCGGTCAATGTCCGTTCTGGCCCCGGCGCCAATTATGGCAAGCTCGCCGCGCTTCCTGCGGGCGCAACGGTCAATGCCGGTTCCTGCCGCAACGGCTGGTTCCAGATCTACAACGGCAACCGTGTCGGATGGGTTTCGGCGCGCTATGTCCGCTTCGGTTCCTATAGCGGCCCGGCCTATGCGGCGCCGTCCAGCACGACGGTCGTGGTCAACAATGATGGTTATTATGACGGCTGGGCGCCCGGCTTCGGCCTGGGGCTTGGCCTCGGCTGGGCCACCGGCGGCTACTGGGGTCCCGGCTGGGGCGGCGGTTGGGGACCGGGCTGGCGGGGCGGTCCGAATTACGTCAATGGCTGCATCGGCCGCAACTGCCAGTCCAATCGCGGCGGCTGGAATCCGCGCTGGGGCCATGGCCCGCGCTGGAACGGTGGCCGCAACTGGGGCGGCAACTGGGGCGGTCGCGGATGGCCCAATGCGCATATACGCCGTAACTGGGGCCCCGGCCCCGTGATGGCTCCGGCGCATTTTGGCGGCTTCAACCGTCCGGCATTCGTCAATCGTGGTTTTGGCGGCGGCTTCGGCCATGGTTTTGGCGGCGGCGGGTTCCATTTCGGCAATATGCGCCCGATGCATGCCGGCCGCTGATCCGTAACGCCAGGATTTCACAGCAGAACCTCTTCTTATCAGGTCGTTCTCTCCTCCTCCCCAATGACCTGATGGGCGGCTCGCCGACATTCCCCCGCCGGCGAGCCGCAACTTTTCTCTCCCGGAGCCGCAATCGGGCCGCTGGCATGGCGGCAAATGCTTCAATTGACACGGCAAATCGCAGTGCTGTGGTAACGTTAATACTCCATTGACTGAAATGGTCCATATCTAGCGTTGTTGCTTGGAGTTCCGTTCTCCCTATGGTAATCCCTGAATCGTCCTGGGCTGGGGGTGATGAACGGGACGCTGCCAGGCGACCGCATAGACAGGAACCGGACAGTAGCGCGTATGACTTGGAGTAACAGGACGATACAGGGAAGGGGCATCGCCGTGCTTTTGCTGGCGGCGCATTTTTCTTCTGTCGCGCTGTCGCCGGCATTGGCGTTCGAGATATTCGGTGTTCGTCTGTGGGGCGAGGACAAGAAGGAAGATCCCGATATCATCGACCCCAAGACCTATTCGGTCGAGGTCACGACTACGGGCGACCGCAAGAATGCGGACGGGACTGAAGCCGATCTGAAATCGACCATTGAAGGCGCGTCCGGCCTTGTTTCGGATGCAGACAGGCCCGCATCGGGTTCCGCCGGCCTTCTGGCCAAGGCGCGCGGCGATTATCGCCGCATTCTGGCTTCCCTTTATGGCGAGGGCCGCTATGGCGGCACGATCTCCATCAAGGTCGATGGCCGCGAGGCGAACGACATTCCGCCGGATGCGGAAATCCCCAACGATGCGAAGGTGGCGATCACGGTCGATCCCGGCCCGCAATTCCTGTTTTCGCGCACGGCCATTTCCAACATCGCGCCGCCGCCGACCGACCGGCGCGATAAGGTGCAGTCGCCGGAGGACGCGGGTTTTGCGCCGGGACAGGTGGCGCGCTCCGGCACGGTCATCAAGGCCGAGCGCCTTGCCGTCGAGGCATGGCGTCAGCAGGGCTATGCCAAGGCGCGGGTGACGGGCCAGGACATTGTCGCCGATCACGCCGACAACCGGGTCTCGGCCGATATCGCGCTCGATCCGGGCCGGCGGGCGCATTACGGCCCGGTCAGCGTTGTGGGCACGGCGCGGATGGACCCGCAATTCGTGGCGTGGATGACGGGGCTGAAGCCAGGCCAGGAATACGATCCCGACGATATCGAGAAAGCCAAGAAGCGTCTCGGCCGCATGGAAGTGTTCCGCGCGATGAGTTTCGAGGAAGCCGAAAAAATCGCGCCGGACGGCAGCCTGCCGATCACGCTCAACGTGCAGGAGCGCAAGCCGCGCCGTTTCGGCTTCGGTGCCGAATATTCGACTATCGACGGCTTTGGTGTCACCGGCTACTGGATGCACCGCAACCTGTTCGGGCGCGGCGAGCGCCTGCGTTTCGACGCCAAGGTGAGCGGCATTGGCGGCACGCAGGAAAATTCCTTCAACCCGCAGAATTATACCTATCTTCTGGGCGCCACCTTCATGAAGCCGGGCGTTTACACGCCGGATACGGATTTTGTCGCTTCGCTCGATGCCAAGCGCGAGGTGCTCGACGCCTATACCGAAACATCGGCCAATGCGAAGACCGGCTTCACGCAGATATTCAGCGACGAGCTGTCCGGCGCGCTCTATGCCAAGGCAAGCCAGGGCCATTTCAAGGATGATGTCTTCGGTTCGCGTGATTTCACCACGGCGGGGCTTGAGGGCAATCTTCTCTATGACAGCCGCAACAACAAGCCGGATCCAAGCTCGGGCTTTTATCTGGAAGGCAATATCCAGCCCTTCTACGAGTTCCACTACGGCAATTTCGCCACCCGCTTCACTGCCGAGGGCCGCACCTATTACGGCTTTGGCGAAAAAGATCGGGTCATCCTCGCGGGCCGCGTCAAGGTCGGTTCGATTGTCGGCGCGTCCATCGCGGACCTGCCGCCGAGCCAGCTTTTCCTGGCGGGCGGCGGCGGCTCGGTGCGCGGCTACGGCTATCGCAATATCGGTGTGAGCGCCGGCAATGGCGAGATCATCGGCGGGCGTTCGCTCGTTGAGGCCAATGGCGAAGTGCGCACCCGCATCACCGATTCCATCGGCGCGGTGGCCTTTGTCGATGCCGGTTATGTCGGCGAAAAGTCGTTTCCCGATTTCTCGGAACAGATGCGTGTCGGCGTCGGTGGCGGCTTGCGCTACCTGACCGGTCTTGGACCGATCCGCCTTGATGTCGCCGTTCCGCTCAACCGCCGCTCGGGCGATCCGAGCTATGGCTTGTACGTAGGTATAGGACAGGCGTTTTGACCAGATTTCTTGCAATCATCGCCTTTGTCGCTTTCGCCGTCACGGCGGTCATCTTCGGCTGGCCGGAGCGGGAGGCCCCGGTGGCCTCGCGTGCCCAGACGACGGCCCAGACGACGGCACAGACGACGGCCCAGGCCCAGGAGCCGGGCAGTGTGGAGCCGCAGCCCGAGCCCGAGGAAGAGAAATCCTATTTCCTGTCCTTCGTGGAAAGCCAGCTTTCCGCGCCCAACCGCCGCATTTCCATTTCCGGCATCAGCGGGGTCCTGTCTTCGGAAGCTTCGGTCGGCCTGATCACCGTCGCCGACCGCGAAGGCGTGTGGCTGCGCATCGAGAATGCCAAGCTCGACTGGAGCCGCGCCGCGCTTCTCATTGGCCGCCTCAGCATCCAGTCGCTTGCCGCCGAGCGCATCGATTTCATTCGCAAGCCGCTGCCCGACAACAGCATGCCCTCGCCGGAATCGTCCAGTTTCAGCCTGCCGGACCTGCCGATTTCGATCAATCTGGAGCAGCTTGCCATTGCGCGCATGCATTTCGGGCCGACGATTTTCGGCCTTGAATCGGACGTCTCGCTCAATGGCAGCCTGTCGCTTGCCGGTGGATCGCTCAATTCCAATTTCGACATCAAGCGCCTCGACGGGCCGGGCGGCAATTTCGCCCTGCGTGCCGATTATGCCAATGCCGACCAGAAGGTCGATCTCGACCTGAAAGTCTCCGAACCCGCCAATGGCATTGTCGCCAACCTGTTGAACATCGATGGCCGTCCGCCGGTCGATCTGACTTTGACCGGGGCCGGTCCGCTGGACGCGTTGAAGGTCGATCTTGCGCTCGACACCAATGGCGCCCGCACGCTGACGGGCCAATTCGCGCTCAACCGCGAGGGCAAGGCGCCCGATGGCGGGCGTGCCTTTACCGCCCGTTTCAACGGCCCGATCGCGGTTCTGGTGCCGCCGGTATTCCGCGATTTCTTCGGCGCGCAAACCGTGTTGTCCGCCGATGGCTTCCTCGGGGATGCGGGCGGTTTCCGCCTCGACGATCTTTCGTTGAACAGCGCCGCCCTGAAGCTGAAAGCCTCCGCCGAAACCGGCAACGACCATTTTCTGGACAGGCTGCGCATCGACGCCTCCATCGCCGATGATAGCAAGGGACGCGTGCTCCTGCCGGTCAAGGGCGCCGAAACCTATATCGACAATGCGAAATTTCAGGTCGCCTATGGCGATCGCCCGACCAATGACTGGACGGGAACGCTTGCCATTGCCGGTCTCAAGAATGCAACGATTTCCGCCGACAGCATCGCGCTCGACATGGGCGGCTTGGCCGAAAACCTGAACGACCCCGCCAATCGCCATATCACCTTCAAGGTCGATGGCGGCATGGATGGCATTTCAGCGGAACGGGCGGAAATCGCCGAGGCGCTCGGCAGCAGGATTGCGCTTGCCATTGACGGCGCATGGCGCGCCGGTTCGCCGGTGGAGCTTGCAAAGGCCAATATTGCCGGCAACGGCCTCAGCCTCGACCTCAAGGGCAATATTGACGACTTTGCCTTCAATGGCGATATCGCCGCCAGGGTGGCAAGCCTTGCGCCGTTCGGCGCTCTGGCCGACCGTGACCTTGCAGGCAGCATCGATATCAATGCCAGCGGCGTCGTTCGCCCGATCAGCGGCGCATTCCAGCTCGGCCTCGACGGCACGGCGCAGAACATGCGCACCGGCACTGAAGCCGTGGACCGCATTCTCGACGGTGCCGTCACCTTGAGCGGCGCGCTTGGCCGCAGTGCGGAAGGTTTTTCGGCGCGTGATTTCCGCATCGGCAACGAATTGAGCGAAATCACCGCCAATGGCTCCTTTGCGTCCGACAAGGCGGACTTCGATTTCGGCGTCATGCTGTCCGATCTCAAGCTTCTTTCCGATCAGGCATCGGGCCGGATGACGCTCAAGGGCAGTGCGCGCGGCGACGACAAGCTGATCGCGCTGGCGCTGCGCGCCGATGCGCCGGAGGGCACCCTGGCGGGGCGCAAGCTTTCCAGGGGTGGGCTCGACTTCAACGCCCTGCTCGACGGCAATGCAAAGACAGGTGCGGCCCTTTCCGGCAAGCTTGCCGGCAGCGCATTGCTCAATGGTGAGCGTGTCGATCTTGGAACGCTGATCTATATCGTCAATGACGAAAAGCGCCTGACCGATCTCGTCTTCAATGCAGGCGGCGCGCATCTGACCGGCAATGTCACCCAGACGGCCAAGGGGCTTTTGACCGGCGCGCTGAAGCTCGATGCGCCGGATATTTCAACCGCCGCCGCTCTGGCTCTTGCCGATGCGACCGGCGCGGCCAATGCCGATATCACGCTCGACGCCAATGACGGCCGCCAGAATGCAACGGTCACAGCCAATGCGAGCGGCATCAAGCTCAATGGCAATCATATCGCGTCGGCGGATATTGCCCTGACGGCAAGGGACCTGTTCGGGGTGCCGGTGGTGGACGGCAATGCCGCGGCGCGCGATATTCTGGTCGGCACGTTCGGCATCGACAGCTTTGACGCGAGGGCCAATGCAACCGGATCGAAGACCGATTTCACGGCCAATACCAAATTGAAGATCGGCACGGTTGCGAGTGCGGCCGGTTCGCTGGAGCCGAAGGATGGCGGTTTTGAACTGGGGCTCGCCTCGGCCAATGTGAAGCAGGGCACGCTTAGCGCCAATCTGGCCGCGCCCGCCACCATCTCCGTGAAGGGCGAGGAAATCTCCTTCGGCGATATCGTCATCAATACGGGCGCGGATGCCAGCGCCGGTCAGGTCAAGGTCAATGGCGTGGTCGATGGCCGTCTCGATCTGTCGGTCGCGCTGTCCAACCTGCCGCTGGCACTCGCCAATACGTTCAAGCCGGAACTGGGGCTGGGCGGCACGCTCAACGGCACCGCCCGCATCACCGGCACCAGGCAGGCGCCCGATGTCGCCTTCGACATGGCGGCGCGGGGTGTCACGGCAGCGGAACTGAAGAAGCAGGGCATCGCCCCCCTCAATGCCGATGCCAAGGGCACCTCGGCCAATAATCGGCTCAATCTCGATGCGCAAGTGACGGGCGGCGGCATCGATGTCCGCGCCAATGGCGGCGTGCCGCTCGGCCAAGGGCGCAATGGGGGTGATCTTGCCCTCGACGTCAATCTGGCCAATCTCCCGCTGGCGGCGCTGAACGGCGCTGTCAAGGGACAGGATCTCGCGGGCAATGTGACGGGGACGGCGCGGGTCACCGGGCCGCTCACCAATCCTGCGGCGACGTTCAATCTGCGCGGCACCGGCCTTGCGGCGAAACCGCTGCGTGAAAACGGGCTTGCGCCGCTGACCTTGCAGGCAGCGGGCAGCTATGCGGCAAAGGCCATCGACTTTTCGTCGCTGACCGTCGATGGTCCCCGCGGCCTCAACGTCACCGCCAATGGCAAGGTGCCGTTTTCGGGCCAGGGGCTCGGCGTCAATGTGAACGGCAATATCCCGCTGGCGCTTGCCAACCGTTTTCTGGCGGATCGCGGCGCGCAGGCAAGCGGCACGCTGACGCTGACGGCCAATATATCCGGTGGTTTTGAGAAACCGCAATTGCGCGGCATGTTCTCCACCAATGGCGCGACCTTCGTGGACCCGGAAAGCAATCTGCGCCTCACCAATATCAATGTCATGGGCAGCATGGAGGGAGAAACCGTCACGCTGCGCCAGGTCAATGCGAATTTGAGCAGCGGCGGCTCGGTTTCCGCCAGCGGCACGATCTCCACCAATGCGGCGGCCAATTTCCCGGCCAATATCGACATCAAGCTCAACCGCGCCCGCTATGCCGACGGCAAGCTGGTGGTTGCAACGGTCGATGGCGGTATCACGATCACCGGGCCGCTGATGCGCGATCCGCTGATTTCAGGCCGCATCGATGTGGACAAGGCCGAAATCACCGTGCCGGAAAATCTGGGCGGCGGCGCAGCCTATGTTCCGGTGCAGCACAAGAACACGCCGAAAAATGTTCAGGTCACGCTGGACCGCGCCAAGGTCGAAACGCGCCGCAACCGGGTGCCGACGCCGACGGCGCGTCCCTCCGTGCCGCGCCTCGATGTCCTCATCAATGCGCCGAACCAGATTTTCGTGCGCGGTCGCGGCCTTGATACGGAACTGGGCGGACGCCTCCGCCTGACCGGCCCCGTGACCGATATCAAGCCGGTCGGTTCGTTCGACATGATCCGCGGCCGCATCGGCATTCTCGGACAGCGCATCACCTTCGACGAAGGCCATGTCACGCTGGTGGGCGACCTCAATCCGCAGCTCAATTTCGTGGCGCGCTCGGAAGGCGACGAGATCACGGCCATCGTGACGGTGACGGGTACGGTCGACAATCTCGATATCCAGTTCTCCTCGACGCCGGAACTGCCGCAGGATGAAGTGCTGGCGCAACTGATCTTCAAGCGCTCCATCGGCGAATTGTCGGCCTTCCAGATCGCGCAGCTTGCCGCCGCGGCGGCAGAACTTGCGGGCGGTTCCAACAACTCGCTGATGAACAAGCTGCGCGCCGGAACGGGTCTCGACGACCTCGATGTCGTGACCGACGACAAGGGCCAGACGGCGGTTCGGGCCGGCCGCTATATCCGCGACAATATCTATCTGGGCGTGGAGGCGGGGTCCGCCGGCACGACCAAGGGCACTGTCAATCTGGACATCACCCGCAATCTGAAGGCCAAGGGATCGCTCGGCGCGGAAGGTGATTCCAGCGGCGGCATCTTCTACGAAAAAGATTATTGAGCCGCCATCAAAGCCGGATCGTGTGATCCGGCTTTCATACTCCGTTCACAATCATCAGTTGTCATTTTACGCAAAAGCCACAATTTTGCCATCCTATTGCCACGCATATCGCACGCTCGACACATTTGCCTTGATTTTTAAATCGATTTAACGGTCGCGGGTGCTGCAATTTCTGCTTTCAGATGAAATTTTCAGACAGGTCTGCGCGAGTGGTTTAACCCTTCCTCAACCATAAGACCGCAAATTGCAGTTGATCAGGGCGGTCGCCTGGCGACTGTGTTTCAACCCTTCAGTCCGGGTAATTTGCATGACCAAGCTTGTTGACGATCCGAGCCGCCGCCGCTTCCTCTTCGGCACCGGAGCCATCCTCCTCACCGGTGCGGCCGGCTGCAGTCAGACGATGGATATGTCGGCCTTTCAGATGAATGTCGATCCGATGTCGACAGGCGGCATCACGCCGATGCGTCCGCAGATCAGCGTCGACAGGGCCATCACCACGCCGGATGTCATGTATGCTTCGGTACAGGAAGGCCCCTACGATCTTCCGGCGATCCCTTATGAAAAAGTGCCGAAGCAATTCCGCCGCCAGATCGTGCCGGACCCGACCGGGCAGGCGCCGGGGACCATCGTGGTCAGCCTGAAGGATCACTATCTCTATTATGTCCTGCCGGGCGGCGAGGCGCTGCGCTATGGCGTCGGCATCGGCAAGGCGGGCTTTGAATGGCAGGGCCGCGCCAATGTGGAATACAAGAAGCAATGGCCGCGCTGGACCCCGCCGCCGGAAATGATCCAGCGCAAGCCGGAACTGGAAAAATACCGCAACGGGCAGGAGCCCGGCCCCACCAATCCGCTGGGCGCCCGCGCGCTCTATATCTATCAGAACGGCCGCGACACCGGCTATCGCATCCACGGTTCGCCGGAATGGTGGTCGATCGGCCAGTCCATGTCATCGGGCTGCATCCGCCTGATGAACCAGGACATCATCGATCTCTACAACCGGGTGCAGGGGAAGGCGCCGATCATCGTAGGATAATGTGATAAAACAAACAGTTAGAGCTGTTCCGGCGTCTCCGTTTCAACTGAAGCCGCACTGGTTTCGCCGATATTGACGACATGGCGCGGTTCGGTGTGCAGGTTCTCCACCGCGGCCATATGAATCTGACTCTGCGGCGCAACATCGTTCTGTGCGATCTGGGTGGATATGCCCGGCATGACAAATGCCCCTGCGGTCAGGACGAGGGCGGCGGCAATGCCGAGGCGTCGTTCGGTTCTGGCCTGCATTTCTATCTCCTTGCGCCTTATGACGGCGGCTTAAAATCTCGAATCACATTCATTCGCAAAACGCTGGGATTTTTCCGGCCAGTGGCGGGTCAGTGAAAAGTCGCGCGCTGCGTAAAATTCAAGGCGCTGTCGATGGCATGTATAGGTATTGGCAACAAAGTCTGGCCGAAATCAGCCAGCGTGTCGGCAAAATTGCGTGCAGCCCCTGCCACATCGTCGCAGCGGCGATGGCAGGCAATCGCTTCAAGGCACGTATCGAGCAGCAGCGCATCCTGATTCTGTATGCCGGAAACCAGCCCCAGCGTCAGGCATTCCTCGCGGCAGACATGGTGCGAATCGAAGGGAAAAGCACGCAGCGGACAGCTTGCGCAATGGCGCAGGACGCGGATGAAATGCGACAGCTCGCCCACCGCGCGTTTTGCCTCGGACAGTCCAAGCGCTTCCGCATAGAGGCCCCAGGCCATTTCCCACGGGACGATCGAGCCTGTCTCGAAACCCGCGGTCCAGCGGCGATAGCCTTCCAGCACCAGCTTTTCCGGCAGGCGGTCGAAATAGCCTGCGGTGTTGGCGCCGTTCAGTTGGGATATGCGCATATTCATGTCTGCCTCCCGAAAAAGGGGTGGAAGAAAGACATGCGTGCCGATGCGGGGCCAGCGCCCTGCCTGTCAGCCGAGGGACGTTCGGTTTCCCCCCGCACATTGCAATATCCGGTCGGCAGGAGGCCGAGCTGCCAGGGCAGGCCATCGACATTTGCGGACCGGCATTCGCCGAGACCAATCATAGGGTCCTCCAATCGAAAGGGTTCAAGGCCCAGACATCAAAGGTTTTAAAATCTGCACCATGCATGAAAGCCTGAAAATTCATCTGGAGTCAATTCCTCCGCTTTAAAATAATATTATATTTCAATCATTTAGAATTATTCTAGACTTTTATGATCATGTTTACAGCCTTCTGAAGGGAACGCAACCGCTGCGGGGGTTCAGCGGTTGCGGCAAACGGGCGCATAATGCGCGAAGGAGAGAGTGCGCGGATCATTCGCCCCTTTGCTAGAGCATTTTCGAGCCAAAAGCGTGAAACGGTTTTGCGTCGAAAAATGCGATGAAACAAAGAGTTGGAGCGGTTCCGGCGATTCTGTTAAAGCAGGAACCGCTCTAAAGGGGGGCCTTGCGAGCGGGCTTTGATGCAGATCCTGAAACAGCGCAGATGGTGCGCGGTTTACCGGAAATGCCTTGGCCTGCTCTAATGACCCGAATGATTTCCGCCTTTTTGGCCGCGCTTCTGGCCGCTTTGGGCTGTGACGGGGAAATCGATCGTGACCTTTCCGGCCTTTTCGAATTCCAGCGTGACCGGCACGGTGTCGCCTTCCTTGTATGGCTTCTCCGGTTCGATGAACATGAGGTGATAGCCGCCGGATTTCAGCACGACGCTTTTACCGGCGGGGATGGCCAGGCCGCCTTCAAGCTGACGCATCTTCATGACGTCGTTCTGCATCGTCATTTCGTGGATTTCGACGCGCTTGACGCCATTGGCGGTGACGGCCACCAGCCTGTCGGCATCCTTGCCGTCATTGGCGATGGTGAGAAAACCGCCTGCGACCTTGGCGCCGGGAACCATGGCGCGCACAAACGGGCCGGTGATTTCGAGATCGCCGAGCTTCGTCGGGGCAGCGGCCTGCATGGAGGCCTGATCCATCTGGCCCATCTTGCCATGCGCTTCATTTCCGCCGTGGCCGTCATGTCCACCATGCCCATTATCGGCGGCTGCTGCGATCACATGCAATTGGGGTGCGGGGTGTTTCAGGTCGTGCGGGTTCTGGCCGTCCTTGGGAATTTCGGTCCAGGCGACTGATGCATCGCTTCCGCAGAACTGGGTCACGGGGAAGGAGAGGGTGGTATCCTTGTCGAATTTGGCGATCTGGCCGACGACGGTGAATTCGTCATAGAAGTCGCCTGGCAGATTGCCGTCGCTCCACGTCACCTGCTTGACGCCGGAGGTCACGTCCTTGCCGTGCACCTTGTAGCTTTTGGCATAATCGCCCTTGACGGTGTCGATTTTCCAGCCGGGCTTGACCTGCGGCTGGGCTGAAATGAAGCCTTCGGGAAGCTCGACCGTCACTTTGGTCGTGGCTTTTCCGTCGCAGCCATGCGGTATGCGCAAGGTTGCCTTGTAGAAGCCGCCTGCGCTGGCTTCGCTCTGGTCGAGGGAGGAATGGGCATTGGCCATGCCGGCGCAAGCGCACAGTGCGGCCACGGAGATGGCGGAGGCGAAAAGGTGATAAGTCTTCATTGTTTCAAACCTGAATAATCATTGGCATGCACGCCGAAACAAAGCTTGCGGGAAACCGGGTTCGGGCGCGTTTCATGGCCGAATGCGATCCGAAAACGCATTCGCTCAAACGATGACTATTCAGGCGAGGGGTGGCGCTTGCGGCGGGGCCGACGGGGGATAGGCGTTGCGGCGCAGGATGGGCTGTGGCGGCACGATGCCGTCGGCCATGGCGATATGCGGGGCCGCGCCGGTGGACCCGGCGGGTGCGGGACACAGAAAAGCCGACGAAATCCGGCAGGCTTCGCAACTGGTATTGCTGAGATGCTTGTCGTTACCCTGATTGTCCGGGTCGGAGCCGTGGTCGCCGATGCAGAGCACCGGATAGCTGCCATCCGGCAATTGGTATTGGGCAAGCTGATAGCTGTCGGGCACGCCGAGATCGACGGGCTTGTGGGCAAAGGCAATGAACATCAGGGCGAATACGCTCAAGATGCGTATCGCCAGAGACATCCGATAGTGGCCGATGCTCGTCTTCAACTCAAAGCCTCTCCATTCAAGCCGAATCTAACTAGCCTATGCGAGCCGTCTTTGCCACAGGACAAATAGTCCATAAGGCAGTAGGGCAGTAGGGCAATAAGGCAGTATGTTAAGGGAATAGGGGAATAAGGGAGTAGGGGAGTATGTTTTGGTTGCGCATGACCGCGCCCACCATATTCTTCACTGCCCTACTGCCCTACTGCCCTACTGCCCTACTGCCCTACTGCCCTACTGCCCTACTGCCCTACTGCCCTACTGCCCTACTGCCCTTACTCCCTTGTCACAACAAAATCGAAGACCGATTTCCACGCGGTATCGCCTGGTTCGCCTGGTTCCATATGGGCAATGAGAGAGCTTTTTACGCCGAAAACGGCATCGGATTTCAGCCATTCGTCATCGCCGACAAATGTATGGGTGATGATTTTTTCATATCCCGGCGCGGTGACGATGAAATGCATGTGGCCGGGCCGGTTGGGGTGCCTGCCAAGCGCGCCGAGCATCTGGCCCACCGGGCCGTCGTCGGGGATGGGATAGGAAACCGGGCGCACGCCACGGAAGACATATTTGCCGTCCGCGCCGGTTCTGAAGATGCCCCGATTGTTCCATTTCGGCTGAATGTCGGGCTGCTGGACGTCATAATAGCCATCCGCATTGTCGCTCCACACATCGATGAGGGCGCCCTCGACGGGCTTCCCGTCAAGATCGCGCACAGAGCCGGTGAAAAGGCAGCTCTCGCCCTTGCCGTCGAGGCTGATATTGGCGCCCATCGGATATTCAGGCGCGCCGGCAACGTGAAAAGGGCCGAGCACCGTGTTTTCCGTCGCGCCCGAAGGCCGGCGATGATTGATCGCATCCACGAGCATCGACACGCCGAGCACGTCGCTGAGCAGGATGAATTCCTGCCGGCTGTCATCGCACATCTGGCCGGTGCGCGTCAGAAAGGCAATGGCCGTATCCCATTCAGCCCCCGTCAGTTCAACGTCCTTGATGAACATATGCAGATGCTTCACCAGGGACGACATGATGCGCGCCAGGCGCGGATCGGCCTCGGCCCCCATGCGCCGGTTCACGACATTGACGGAATTCTCTTCGGAAAAATAATCGATGGCAGCTTTATCCATGGTCTCCTCCAGATGGTTGCGCGCGCTCGTTCTGCCCCGGTGAGCGTGCCCCGAAACGGCTGTCGGGACACGCCGGAACGGCGGTCAGGCCGCTACGTCGACGCGAGAGGCGGTCTTCCTGCCAAGAATGGACGACAGGACGTCAAAGAGCTTGTCCGCAGCTTCGCTGATCAGGTCGTCGCAACGCCATGCGACATGATGGTCGGGCCGCACCAGAACGGCGCCGCTTTCGGTCACTTCGCGCGCCAGCGTCCACGCGCCTTCATAGTCCACCAATGCGCGGCGCGGGCCGATGACATGCACCGCGATATCGATGCCAAGCCGTTTTCCGGCTTCGGCGGCGGCTTCCGCCCAGGCTTCGCCGGCAATGCCGGTGAGGAGCGTGAAGCGGCCCTTGCCGGTTATGTCCAGCGTCGAAAGCTTGTTGCCGTGCTGGTCGTAGAGCCAGGCATGGGGCACGCGCGCGCCGGGCCAGGTCGTCGGCTGGTAGTGCAGTTCCGCATCGAGTTCGAAGGCCGGTTCCATTTGATTGTCCGTCACAATCGCGGAGGACTTGTAGCGCTGGTTCATTTCGACGCCATGCGCATCATATTCATATTTCTTGAAGGCGATGGCCTGACGGATCGCCTCGCGCTGCTTTTCAGCCGTGGCGCTCGCCCCGCAGCGCGCGCTCATCGAAGCCTTGATTTTGTCGAGGTCCGTGCCTTCCTTCATGCCAAGCGCTTCAAAGATCGGGCCGTATTCGGCAATCGACTTGTTGGCGCGGGTCACGATCTGTTTGGCGATCGGCGCGCGCTCGACGGTATAGGTGTCCAGCAGAGCCTGTCCTGCCTCGCCCTTCAGCACCGCCGCCAGCTTCCATGCCAGGTTGAAGCCGTCCTGAATGGACGTGTTCGAACCCAGGCCGTTCGACGGCGGGTGGCGGTGGGCGGCATCGCCCATGATGAAGACGCGGCCATTCTGCATCCTGGTCGCGTACATATTGTTGACCGTCCATGTATTGGCGGAGATCAGCTCGATATCCAGATCGGGATCGCCGACGAGCTGGCGCGCCACGCCGGTCGCAAAGGCTTCGTCGACCACGGGCGCCGGTTTGTTGATGTCATAGCCCCAGACGATGAGCCACTCGTTCCACGGCCTGACCATGCGGACAAGCCCCATGCCGATGCCGCCCACATCGGCGCCCGGCTGCAGCACCCAGTAGAGGACCGAAGGCCGGTGCGCCACATATTTCGAGAGGTCGGCCCGGAACAGGATGTTCATCGAGCCGCCAACGCCCATCTGTCCTTCAAACGGCAAGCCGGCATCGGTTGCAACCTTGGAATTGCCGCCATCCGCACCGACCAGATATTTGGCGCGAACGGTGAATTCCTTGCCCGTCAGCTTGTCCAGGCAGGTCACGGTGACGCCGGTTTCATCCTGCGTGTGGCTGAGATATTCGGTCGACATGCGCGATTGTGATCCGCGTGAGCAGGCGGCCTTGAACAGCAGCGGCTCCATGAAGGTTTGCGGCAGGTCGTTCATCTGCGTGGGGGAGGAAAGCTGGTGCTCGGCCTTTGAAAGCGGGTGGGTGCCCCAGCTCTTCATGCGGCCGATCTCTTCTCCCGCAAGGCTTTCGCAGAAAATGTTCTCGCCCATCAGGTCCTGGCCGGAAGCGTGCATATAGGCTTCGTTTTCCACGTCGCGGCCCAGATCGCGCAGCACTTCCATCGTGCGCTGATTGGTGATGTGGGCGCGCGGCGTGTTGGCCAGCCAGCCATAACGATTGATGATAAGGTTCTTGATGCCATAGGTGGAAAGCAATGCGGCAGTGGCGGAACCGGCCGGCCCCGTGCCGACAATGAGAACGTCTGTGTTGATATCGGCCATGGTTTATTCCTCCCCGGCGTCTGGATGTCTATCAAGTGAGCCACCCGTCAGGTGGCGGCGAATTGGAAAAAGCTGGATGCCGGTCCGACAATCGTATCGAGCCTGGTTGCGCGGATGGCTTCCGCAACCGGATCCGCGCTGGTCGGATCGCTCGCACGCGGCCAACACATCGGCGGCCGTTTCAGCGCTGCAGGCGGCGTGTTATCGTCATGGTTTCCTCCCAAAAACCGATGCGGCTCCCAAATGGTCAAAAGGCCGGCGGAAGACCTTCCCAGGCAGCTTCGAGCATTGTTTCAATGTCGTCTTGCGTGATGGGTTGCGGGTTCCAATAGGGCTTCTGCGTGGCCAGTTCGGCTGCGCGCGCAATATCCTCGCGCTTCATGCCGAGATCGCGCAAGGCAAGCGGCGCCCCCAGCTTGCGCGCAAAGTCATAAAGTGCGCGGCCTGCATTATTGCCGCCGAAAATTTCGCGGATGGGCGCCAGTTCCGCCGCCGAGGCCTGCGCATTGAAGGCGATGGCATGCGGCAGGATGACCGTGTGGGTTTCGGCATGGGGCAGATCGAACGAACCGCCCAGCGTGTGGCAGAGCTTGTGATGCAGCGCCATGCCCACCTGGCCCAGCACCGTTCCGCACAGCCATGCGCCATAAAGCGTCTGGCCGCGCGCGGACAGGTCGGCCGGGCTTTCCGCCACCGTTTCCAGCGCATTGGCGAAAGCTTTGAGCCCTTCAACGGCAAGCAGCGTCGAAAGCGGGTTGCGGTCCTGGGCGTAAAGCCCTTCCGCCGCATGCGCCATCGCGTTGAAGGCGCTGGTGACAGTCATGCCGACCGGCAGGGTTTTGACGAGTTCGGCATCGTAAAGGATGACTTCCGGCAGGATTTTCGGGTCCGAAACCGTCGTCTTGATGCCGTTTTCGGTCTGGCCCAGAATGGGCGTCGCTTCCGATCCGGCATAGGTGGTGGGTATCACGATCTGCGGCAGGTCGGTGCGCCAGGCGATGGCCTTGCCAAGCCCCGTCGTGGAGCCGCCGCCGACCGAAAGCACGCAATCGGCCCGCACGCTGCGCGCATGGGCGACGGCTTCCTCGGTGACGGAAACCGGCGTGTGCATGACCGCGCGGGTGAAAATGCCGGCCGCGCTGTCGCCGACTTCCTGCGCGATCTCCATGGCGAGATCGGCCTGTTGCGGCGTGGACAGGATCAATGCGCGCGAACAGCCGAGGCGGGCGATCTCCTCGCCGGCCTGATGACGGACACCGCTGCCGAAGCGGACGCGGCTTGGAAGGAATTGCGCTGTAAAGCGTGACTGGAATGGTGACACGGTTAGCCTTCCTGCAATGATCGGACGCTTGCAGGATAATGCGAACAACATACCATATTGATCAGTTTTATGATTTGTAACATAACATGATGTTATGAAGATCGATCCCAGGCATTTGGAAATCCTCGCATCCATCATCGACCACGGCGGGCTGACCGAGGGGGCAAACGCCATCGGCCGCACGCAGCCCAGCGTTTCGCGCACTGTCGTGATGCTGGAAGCGCGCATAGGCGCGCCCCTGTTCGAAAAGAGCCGGCGTCCGCTGGTGCCGACTGAACTGTGCCTGGCGCTGGCAGCGGAAGGCCGCAAGATATTGAGCGCCAGCGCGACCGCGTCGGCGATCGTGGCGACCTATAAGGCGGGGCATCGCGGCATTGTGCGGCTGGGCGGCACGCCCATCTTCATGGATGGGGTCATCTCGTCCATCCTCGCCGGTTTCCAGCAGAGCCACCCGGAAATTCGCATCGAGCAATCCTATGCCTATGCGCCGGAACTGATGGATGGTCTGAGCGCCGGAACGCTGGACCTGGCGATCTGCCCCATCAATACGGACGCGCTTCCCGGCGGGTTCGAGTTCATTTCGGTCATGCCGGGGCGCAATGTCATTGCCTGCGGCGCGATGCATCCGCTTCTCAGCAAGAAAGGCCATGTAAAACTTTCCGACCTCAGCAGCTATCCCTGGATCGCGCCGCCCGTATCCAGCCCGCTTTATCGCGATATGCGGCATATCCTGACCGAAATCGGCATGAAGGATTTCAAGATATCGTTTTCGGGCGGCTCGCTGGCCTCGATCACGACGATACTTGCACAGTCGGATGCGCTGACCGTCCTGCCCTATTCGGTGGTCTTCATGGCGCGGCGCCAGCAGACGCTTGCCGCCCTTTCAATACGCATCGGACATCCCGAACGCAGCCTGGGAATTCTTTTCAGGCAGGGCGATGCCGAACGGCCCGCGGTTCGCAGGCTGCGGCGCTATGTCGAAACCGAATTCAGAAACCTGTCGCAGGCCATCATGCAGCACGAACAGAACAATTTGTGGCGGGCCTGAGCGCCGCCGCCCATGAATCGCGCTGCTAATATAACGTAATGGTATAAATTGCGGGGCATATATCATGCTACGCGCGTGTCCCTGGATTACAGTTCCTTTCGGGGAGGAGAACCCGAAGCAATCCAGCGCATGGTGACAGGGTGCGTAACGGTTGTTGCCATTGCTGATATGACAGGATCGCTTGCCGCAATTCCGGTTCCATCGTGCATTTCCACGCGCATTGCGTTTGCGTCTGGCAATGCGGCCCGGTGGATTGCGTCCGATTGTGCTGCTCCCCCGAACGAAGGAGGAAGGCATTTGAAGATCACCCGACTGAAGACATTGAGATGGGCTGCTTTGGGGCTCACGACTACGGCCCTGTCTGCGGCCCTATCTGCGGCCCTATCTACAGCTATGGCCGGGCCAGGCCTGGCTCAGGAAAAAGCCGCGCAGGCGAACAGGCCCAATATTGTCGTCATTGTTGCCGACGATATGGGATATTCCGACATAGGGGCGTTTGGCAGCGAGATTGCGACGCCCAATCTCGATGCGCTCACCCGGTCGGGCGTGCAGCTGACCAATTTTCACGTTGCGCCCACCTGTTCGCCCACCCGCTCCATGCTGTTGTCCGGCACGGACAATCATCTGGCGGGTCTGGGAAGCATGGCTGAAGAAATTCTGGACGAGCAGAAGGGCCGTCCCGGCTATGAGGGCTTCCTGAACAACCGCGTGATGAGCCTTCCCCAGGTTCTGCGCGATGCCGGTTATCACACCTATATGGCGGGCAAGTGGCATCTGGGTTCCAGGCCGGGACAGCTTCCCAATGACAAGGGATTTGAAAAATCCTTCGCCATGCTCAATGGCGGCGCCCATCATTTCGACCAGACAGGCATGGCCGAGAGATTTGCCAAAGCCAATTATACGATGGATGACAAGCCCATCGATCTGCCGGCGGATTTCACCTACACGACCGATTATTTCACGACGCAGTTGATCAGGCAGATCGATTCCGGTGACAATGGCAGTCCGTTTTTCGGTTATCTGGCTTACACGGCCCCGCATTGGCCGCTTCAGGCCCCGGATCGATCGATTGCGCTGTTCAAGGGCAAATATGATGCGGGCTATGAAGCCATCCGTGCGGCCAGGCTCAAGCGGATGCGCGCGATGAAGCTCATCGGCGACAATGTGGAAGCCAATCCCGCACCGGATCTGTGGCCGCACTGGTCCGAACTCGACCGGAAGCAGCAGACCGTCGAGGCGCGCAAGATGGAGGTTTATGCCGCGATGATTCACGAGATCGACCAGAATGTCGGTCGTCTCGTCAAGCATCTGAAGGACACCGGGCGTTACGACAATACGATCTTTGTCTTCTTCTCCGACAATGGCGCGGAAGGCAGCCTGCCTGAAAGCATCCTCGCCGGAAAGAACCGCGAATGGATCGAACGCAACTTCGACAATTCCTTTGATAATCTGGGCCGCAAAGGCTCCTATTTCGGCTATGGCCCGGCTTGGGCCTCCGTCAGCCAGACCCCCTTTCGCATGATGAAGGGCTATACCTATGAGGGCGGAACGCGCGCCCCGGCATTCATCGCCTATGGTAAATGGGAGCCTGCGCGCAGGTCGGATCAGTTCGTGCATGTGACCGATATAGCGCCAACCCTGCTTGAGATCGCGGGTGCGTCCGCCCCGGCCCGGCGCGACGGCATCGCGCTTGCGCCTCCCACGGGCTATTCGCTGGTTCCATGGCTTTCGGGAAAGGATGCGGTCGCGCGTCCCCAGAACGCGGCCGTGTGTACCGAGCTTTTCGGCAGGGCCGCGGTCTGGAAAGACAGCTGGAAGCTCGCGCACAGCAACGAACCATGGGGCACGGGTGATTTCGAACTCTACAATATCAAGGCCGATCCATCCGAACGCACGAACCTCGCCGCCGACAATCCGGACAAGCTGAAGGAGCTGAAGTCCGATTGGGATGCCTGCATCCAGCGCTATGGCATCTACTGGAACAAGGGGCTGGCGCCGCAGATGATCTACACCAATGAGCGGGAATATCTTTTCCGCCCGTCCCATATCGCGCAATCGCACTGACGGCAAAACCGTTCCGAGAGCCAAAACGCGGCTTTCGGAACGGCTATTTCGAGGAAATATGATGAAACAGGACCCGGTGGCATGGATGGATGAGGATATGGTTCACATTCCAGGTGGCCGTTTCCGGATGGGGTCGGAACAGTACTATCCCGAAGAGCGCCCGCTGCGCATGGTGGAGGTTTCGGCATTCGCCATCGACCGCTATCCCGTCACCAATGCCCAGTTTGCCCAGTTCATCGCCGCCACCGGCTATACGACCTTCGCCGAGAGAGCGCATCCTCACCCCGCCATTGCCGGCCGCATGGTCGAGCCATGTTCTGCCGTGTTCACCCAGCCTTTCCCCGGAACTGCGGTGGAAGGGCCGCAAAGCTGGTGGAAGATGGTTCCGGGCGCCTGCTGGAAACATCCGACGGGGCAGGGCAGCTCCATCGAAGAACTGGGAGACCATCCCGTCGTTCACATCGCTTTTGAAGATGCGCTGGCCTATGCCGAATGGGTCGGAAAAACGCTTCCCAGCGAAGCGGAGTGGGAATTTGCGGCACGGGGCGGACTGGACGGCAAGGAATTCGCCTGGGGCGATCACCTTATGCCCGACGGTAAACACATGGCCATTACGTGGCAGGGCAAATTTCCGTTTGTGAATACGTTTGAGGACGGCTTTGCGCGAACCTCCCCGGTCGGCAGTTTTCCAGCCAATGGATATGGCCTTTACGACATGATCGGGAATGTATGGGAATGGACGTCCGATGAATACAGGACCGGCGGGCAGGTGCCGGCCAAAAGCTGCTGCCGCAAATCGCCGAAGAACGCGATGAAGGCTAAGGTCATCAAGGGCGGTTCCTATCTTTGTGCGCCCAATTATTGCCAGCGCTACAGGCCCGCGGCCCGCCATGCCCAGGCCATCGACACAACCGCCGGCCATCTCGGCTTCCGCTGTGTTCGACGGCTGCTGCCTTGACCTTGCGCTGGTCTGCCCCGGGAAAAGCGCCTCGAACTGCATTTGGTTCGCCGACAGATCCCGGGGCTGTTCGCATCCACCCTCAAATTATCGCGCGGCCTGTTTCCACGGCACGAGCTTGCGCTCGATTTCGGTCAGGACGACGGAAAGAATATACCCAAGAAGGGCGATCACCAGCAGGCCGACATACATTTGTTCGACCGATAGCAGTTCCCAGGCATTCCAGATCATGTAGCCCAGGCCGCTCTTGGAGCCGATCATTTCAGCAATCGCGATGAGCATCAGGCCAAGTCCAATTCCGAGTTTGATCCCGCTCATGATGTGCGGCACCGCACCCGGCAATGCGATCGTCGTGAAGACCTGCCAGCGACTGGCGCCGAAATTGCGCCCTACATCGAGGAATATTTTGTTGATCTCCATCACCCCGGTCGCGGTGTTGATCAGGACGGGATAAAAGACGCCAATCGCAACCATGGTGATCTTGGATGCTTCGCCAAGCCCGCAGATGAGGAGAAGCAGCGGATAGATCGCGCTTTTGGGAATCGGGTAGGTGGCGGCGATGAGCGGATCGACCACGGCTTTCAGCGGTCGGGACAGACCGATGACGACGCCGATGATGAGCGCCGGGATGCCGCCGCAAAGGGCCCCCCAAAAGAGGCGTATCACGGTCGTCGATGTATGCTCCCACAACGAACCATCCCTGACGAGGCTGAGGAAACTGTCGAAGATTTTCGACGGAGCCGGAAAGAAGCGCTGGTCGACAAGACCGGCTCTGGCGGCCAGTTCCCAGATCATGAGCAGGACAATCGGGGAGGCGATGCTGATGATCCGGTCGCGGCTGGTGGCGGACATCTTCTTGCTGCGATGTGTTGAGACTTTCACCGTCCGTGTCGTGTCGGTTGCGATGGTCATGCCTTTTTCTCCCCTGCCAGGGTGCGGGCGCGTTGCACTTCTTCCTTGAGCTGATCCCAGATGGAATAGACGAACTCGCCATATTCCGGGCGGGCGCGCATTTCCAGAACGGAGCGCGGGCGGTCAAAGGGCACCTTCATGATCTGCTTGGCCCGGCCCGGTTGCGCCGACATGATCATGACGCGGTCGCCCAGCGTTACTGCTTCGTCCACGCTGTGGGTAATGAAGAGTACGGTCTTGTGCGTCTCTTCCCACAAGCGCAGCAACTCTTCCTGCAGCAATATCTTGTTCTGCTCATCGAGTGCGGAAAACGGCTCGTCCATCAGCAGAATGTCCGGATCGTTGGCGAATGCGCGGGCGATTGAAACGCGCTGGCGCATGCCGCCCGACAATTGATGCGGGTAGGACTGCGCAAACCGCGTCATTCCAGTGCGTTCCAGATAATGGCCGACGACATCCCTGATCTGGGCCTTCGGAACACGGCGCAGATTGAGGCCATAGGCGGCATTGTCCCAGACGGTCATCCACGGGAACAGCGAATCTCCCTGAAACACCATGGAATTGCTCGGTCGGTTTTGCGCAGGCGCGCTGACTTCCACCGTGCCCGATGTTGCCGTCTCAAGATTGGCGAGAATGCGCAGCAGCGTGGTCTTGCCGCAGCCCGACGGGCCCACGATCATGAAGAAGCAGCCCTCTTCAATATCGAGCGAAACATTGTCCAGCACGGTCATCGTGCCGGAAGGCGTGTCAAAGGATTTGGTCAGTCCGCTCAGGCGAATTTTGACGGAAATATCCTTTGCCGCCTCTGCGGGGTCAGGCAGAGGAGAGTGTATTGTCATTGTGTGTTTCTGCTTTATTTCTGCGGTTGGTACGGGCCAAGAACCTTGACGGCGGCTTCGGCAAAGGATGTGTCGACGATCTTGTCGAGCGCGACGTCCCCCTGCATCAGCTTCTCGGATTTGAAATAGTCGAGATCCCTTTGCAGGCTTTCGACATTCAGCTTGCCGTCCGGATCGGTTCCTTGCGGCACGATCGAGCGATAGAATTCCGGGTCCTTGATCGAGGTATATTCCGTCAGGATCGAGATGACCTCACCGGCTTTCGCCCCTGCCAGCCTGCCGTTGGAAAGCGCGTCATTATAATCGCGGGCGGCGCGGATATAGGCGCGCATGAAGGCTTCGGCCACATCGCGGCGATTATCGGCAAAATCGGTGGAGTAAAGTACGACCGCCAGCTGGTGGTCGGGGTAGATCTCGTCATCTCCGATGAAACGGACAGCAGAACCGCGACGCACCGCTTCGCTCGCGGAGGGTTCGGTCGTCAAGGCCGCGTCTACAGCCCCGTTTTCCAGCGCTATGACATGCTGGGGAAACGAGAGATAGAGACGTTCGACGTCGGACGATTTCAGTCCGCCCTTCTCCAGCAGCGCATTCATGGTCGAGGTCGACGCACTGCCATTGGCGCTGCCGGCGACCTTCATGCCTTTCAGATCGGCCAGGCTTTTGAATTTGCCGGTGTCGATCAGCTCCTTGCGGACAAGAAGCGGCTGATAACCATAGCCAGGCGGCGTCGAACCCTTATCAGCGACAATCTTGATTCCGATGCCGCGCGCAACGGCATTGTAAAGACCGGCTGACGGAGAACCCGCCGCCACATCAAGCTGTCCCGCGCCGAGAGGCGCCACCATCTTCGCTCCGGCATCGAAGGGAATGAACTTGGCGTCAATTCCCTCGTCGCGGAAATAGCCCTTCTTGTCTGCGATAAAGAAAGCGACATCGCTGTTTGAATTGACAAGGCCGATATTGACCGTGGCGGTATTTTCAGCGCGGGCCGTCAGGCAGCTGAAAACAACAGACGCAGCGATGGCTGTGCTCCAAACGAGCTTTTTCATGTTCCCTCCCATGAGAACGGAGAACTGGCAGCTCTCCAAGCAGCGCTCATCGTTCCTTTATGGAGAACGATGTTCCTTCTAAGAGTATTAGAGCCTATGCTGTTAAATGTACATTCAAGAAAACAATATGGCTGCACGCTAATTTTTGAATGGGAGCGGCGACGCGCCGGGTCACGGCCTATCCGAAATGTCTGAGATTATGGTCTATGCGGCCGTCTCTTCCTGCCAGTCCGGGTTGGCGCGATTATAATTGAGCGATGAGACCAGCGAGAGGCCGATCAGCACGGCGCCAAGAAGACCGGTCACAACTTCCGGGATGTGGGTCAAGGTCTGTGCATACATAATGATTGCCAGCACCAGAATGGCATAAAATGCGCCATGTTCGAGATAGCGATACTGGTTGAGCGTCTTGCGCTCAACCAGCATTACAGTGAGGGAACGCACGTAGAATGCACCGATACCGAGGCCGATGGCAACGATGAACAGATTGGTTGTCAGTGCAAAAGCGCCGATAACCCCATCGAAGGAAAAGCTGGCATCCAGTACTTCCAGATAGATGAAGGCGCTCAGGCCGCCACGATGAACCATGCTCATCTGCTCCTGCGTCGCATCAAGGACCTCGCCAAGCCCCTCGACGGCAAGAAAGGTCAGAAGACCGAAGAGCGCGGCGGTAACGAACTGATGCGAATGTTCGCCATCCAGTTGGTAGGAGAAAAAGAGAATGAGCGCTATCGCCACGCCGATTTCGATGCCCTGGATCGAAGCAAACTTCGACATCCGGCTTTCAATCGCCCTGATCCAGTGCACATCCTTTTCGACGTCGAAGAAATACTTCATGCCGACCATCAGGAGGAAAGTGCCGCCGAATGCCGCGATGCCCGTATGGGCGTCCGAGATGATGCGGGCATAGTCGTCAGCATGCCAGATGGCAAGCTTCAGTGCCGAAATCGGATCGGTCCACATCGCGACGGCGACGATTGCGAGAGGAAACACCACCCGCATGCCGAAAACCGCAATGAGGATACCCCAGGTCAGGAAACGGCGTTGCCACAGGGGCGACATGTCGCGCAGGATGCGCGCATTGACGATTGCATTGTCGAAGGACAACGAAATTTCCAGAACCGCCAGAATCCCGCAGACGATGAAGGCGGAAACCATGCCGCCAAAAGTGCCGCTGGATGCGTAGCCAAGCCAAAGGGCAGCGATAAGGCCTAGTACCGTGAAGACCAGGGGCCAGGCGAAATAACGAAGAGTGCTCATTTCCAACCATTCATTGACTGCATCAATCCGAAGGCCGGAAACCCTGTCGGAAGCTGATGCGTCTCTAACTATTTGTTTCGTCGCATTATCCGACGCATCGAAGCGGGATCAGAAATCAGTCCAGTGGACTGATTTCCCCGCGTAGGCGCTCCGCACTTTTGGCTCGAAAATGCTCTAGCGGTTGCGATCGGCCGGCTTGTCGAAACCTTCCTGTCCGAGTTGCAGATTGGGGAAGACCAGCGATTTGATGACGACCGGAACGGCACCTGATGTCTCCAGCATGGCGCCAATGTCGATGAAATCGAATTCATCGAGCGCGATGCCGTCGATAGACACCACCTTGGCAAGCCCTGCATCCTGCTTGCAGTGCATGCCGACAAGGCCGCCAATGTCACCCTCGCCGACCAGAACCAGCGGGTGTCCCCTGCCGAGTACGGATGAAAGGCCGTCGATGATGCCGCGGCAGAAACCATCCAGCCTGCGATAGCTTGCGGATCCCTTCCATTCGTAGCAAACCCCGACCGGGCTGTCGCCATGCTCAAGATCCAGCCGCTTGAGTGCTTCCCTCACGGCCTCTGCAACGCCCAGGGGCGCGATTTCTTCATCAAAGGCGAATGCCGGCTTGATGACGGGAATATTGCGCATGGGCAGCATTGCCAGCGGTTCGACATAGATGGTGCTGCCGCTGACCTGCACCGTATATTGTGATGCGCCAACGACGGTTGCACGGATACCTTGCTGCGGACGCTCCAGCTTCGGCGGCCATGCGTCGAGCTTTTTGCGGATGCCGGCAGCAAGCAGCGGGCCAAGATCGCTGAAGCTCTGGGCCTCTTCGGCATAGATGAATTCCGAAACGCCGCCAGAAAACATGACGATGTCGGGCAACGTGCCTTGCGGCAATACCGGCAGACGATGCAGCGCTGCGGTTTCGCCCCGCATTTCCCCGCCCTGCATCGCCTCAAAAAGCGTATCGATCATGATGTCGGCGATCCGGGCTGCATCCTCTTGGCGGAGAACTTGACCGGGTGCCAACGCAATGCCGGCTTTTCGGGCAAAATGAAGCCCTGCTTCTTCGATGCGATTGATCCGCCGGGCTTCATCGAAAGCGATGATTCTGGCGCCGATATCAATGGCGCTGATATGCTTGATGGCGCCCTTTTCGCATATGGCCAGCTTTGACGTGCCCCCGCCAATATCGACGTTGAGCACCAGCGACTGGTCTTTTGCCGATCGCGCCACCGCGCCGGAACCGAAGGCGGCAAGGGTTGTCTCCAGCCCGTCGCCGGCGCTGACGACAACGAATTTTCCGGTTTCGGCGGAAAAAATTTCACCGATGGCGCGGGCATTGCTGCGGCGCACCGCCACGCCCGTCAGGATGAGCGCGCCCGTATCGATATCGTCAGGCTTCAGCCCGGCCGCGGAATATTGTTCGCGGATGAAAGCGCCAAGGCGTTCCGCATCGATCTCGTTGTCGCCGCTATAGGGCGTCAACAGAACATCGGACTGATGCAGAAGGGTGCGTTCGACCACCATGTAGCGCGTATCGAGCCGTTCCAGCACGATACGCGAAAAAGCGAGATGGGAGGTCGAGGACCCGATATCGATGCCCACGCTGGTAAGCACGATTTCGTCCTCGACTTCCATGCTGCGGCCGATATTGGAGAAAAATATCCGGCCGCCCTGTTCTTCCTCGGTGTCGGACATGGATCAGACGACGGTGGAAAGTTTCGCTGTCGTGTCGGCCGGCTTTTCGTACCATTCCGGCTTCATGCGGATTTCAACGCCATTCTGTTTCAGAAGCGCTTCATATTCCTGACGGATATATGGATCTTCCATCCAGTACGGAATGGCTGTGCCGCCTTCATTGACATTGATCGCGGTGTAGTCTGTATGCTTTTCGCCGGGCGCGCCAGGATCGCGGCCTGGATTATGCGGGCCGAACCAGGCGGTGAGGCGGAACGGCTCCTTCGAAACGCTGAAATGCTGGTGATACCAGCGCGCGCCGCCGGGGGCCGCCGTGACCATGCCATACTGGCCGTAGTCGAGGCGGCGCACGCGATGCGCATTGCCTGTCTCCCACGGATTGACGCCGCATTCTTCCGGCCAGGTATAGGTATAGCCCTCGCCTTTGAGGCAGATCAGGATTGCCGCCGAAGTGTGGGCATGGGCTTTGGAATAACGGCCGTTTTCGTGTTGGCCGATCCAGTAATAGAAGGCGTTGTTGGTCATGAATGGTTCAACGCGGCGATAGCCGACCGAACGGCGGTTATCGAGCGGAAGATCGCAATTGACCGCATCGGGCAGGAAGTTGGTGCGGCGCATGGCAAGGCCGCGCACCGGATCCGGCTCGATCTCCTCGCGGTACTTGTAGAAATCGTCCGCGCCCGAGAAGCGGTCACGGAAGACGAAGGGATTGTTGAACACGGCTTCGACATTCTGAATCTGGTTCAGAACATTTGGGGCCGTCGTTCCGCCAAGCAGCAGCGCCGGGCTGTTGGTGGCGTTGACGATGCGGTGCATGGCATTCATCGGGATCGAGAACATCGAACCTTCCTGCCACTCGAAAACGTGTTTCTTGCCTTCGCCTTCCAGCCAGACTTCCGTTGAGCCGCGCCCTTCCACAACGAGGTAGATTTCCTCATACATATGCTTTTCGGGGTTCAGGGCGCCTGCTGCCGGAACTTCCACCAGATGGCAACCCCATTTGGTTTCGGTGCCGTAAAGCTGGATATAGGTGCCGCGGCCGCCTGTGCGCTTCCAGGGCGTCAGGGGCAGGTTCTTGACATTGGAAACGCCAAGATCGCGGAAAACCGGGATGCCTTCGGATTCCATGAAGCGGTCATAAGGGGTGGGCTGCTTCTTGAATTCTCCAAAACCAGCCTTCTTCGTGCCTGCCGGTTCGTGCCAATGGGTGCCGGTGCCTCCGCCGAGGGGGTCCTGGTGCATTGTGGTCTCCTATGTGTCGTAAAGTAGCCGGGACGATAGCAGAGGCATGATCACGCGGTAGTGCGTTTTCGGAAAGAATGTCTTTCTGGTCCGCCGCGAGGGATCGTGCATCAGGCTTCGGGATCAGATCTCGATCATCACGTCGTCGTTTTCGATGATGACCTTGTAGGTCTTGATCGGAAGCATGCATGGCGGCGCCACCACCTCTCCGGTGCGGATGTCGAAGGCGCCATTGTGAAAATCGCATTCGATCGTATGGCCGTCCAGATAGCCTTCCGAGAGCGAACCTGGACCATGCGTGCAAAGGTCATCCGTGACGTAGAACGTGCCGTTGACGTTGAAAACCGCCAGTGAAAGCTCGCCTTCATCCACGCGAATGGCGCTATCCCAATCGACATCGTTCGTTGAGCATAATCTGATCTTGGTCAACTCGGCGGCCATTTCATCTCCTCCTGGACTTGTGCGTGCCTCGCGGCTTGACGAGGACTTTCGATGTGGATATTGTCTTAAACAGAAACAGCGTTCCGTATAAAGGAACAGAAATATAAAATAGCGCATCATTCGATAACGTCAACCTCCAAATCGTTGCCTTGGGACAGGGGCAAATGGAGGCGTGCCGTGGAGGCGGGTGCGGCCAGGTCCGATTGCAGGAGGAAATAGAATGCTCAGGAAAGAACAGAACGATCTTTTGACGCAAACCGATGCCGGAACCCCGATGGGCGAGATGTTTCGCTCTTACTGGATTCCGGCATTATTGGCGGAGGAGCTGCCGGAGAATGACTGTGCGCCCGTGCGGGTGAAGCTGCTTGGGGAGCGCCTGCTTGCCATACGCGACAGCGAAGGCAAATATGGTCTCATTGATGAGTTCTGCGCCCATCGCGGGGTGTCGCTGTGGTTTGGCCGCAACGAGGAGGGCGGTATCCGCTGCCCTTATCACGGCTGGAAATATGACCGCACCGGCCAATGTGTGGATGTGCCGTCCGAACCGGCGGAGAGCGGCTATTGCAACAAGGTCAAGTTGAAGAATTATCCGCTTATCAAGATCGGCGATATTCTGTGGACCTATATGGGCGCGCCGGAGAAGGAACCGCCGCATCCTGAATGGGAATTTGCGCTGGTTCCGGCCGAACAGACATTCACCTCCAAGCGCTGGCAGGAATGCAACTGGCTGCAGGCTATGGAAGGCGGCATCGATTCGAGCCACGTGTCCTGGCTGCACAGCGGCAGCCTGAACAGCGATCCGCTGTTCAAGGGGGCAGCCGGCAACAAATACAATATGTCCGACGCCCGCCCGTTCTTCGAGGTCACGGATCACGCAGGCGGCCTCTATATCGGCGCACGCCGCAATGCGGAGGCCGGTCATTATTACTGGCGGGTGACGCCGTGGGTCATGCCGTCCTTCACGATGGTGCCGCCGCGCGGCAATCATCCGGTTCATGGCCACTTCTGGATTCCGATCGATGACGAGAACTGCTGGGCCTGGAGTTTCGACTATCGCCCGGATCGCGCCCTGACGAAGGAAGAGCGCCAGGCGATGATCGACGGCCATGGTATCCATGTCGCCTATGTTCCCGGCACCTATCGTCCCGCTGCCAACAAGGACAACGACTATCTGATGGACCGCGAGGCCCAGCGCAAGGGCATCACTTATTCCGGCGTCGCGGGGATTGCCATGCAGGATGCTTCCTTGCAGGAAAGCATGGGGCCGATCGTCGATCGTGAGAAAGAAAATCTTGTTTCGACGGACAATGGCATCATCATGGCGCGCCACCGCCTGATGAAGGCGGCACGCGCGCTGCGCGACAAGGGGACCGTTCCGCCCGGTGTCGATCCGGCTCATCATCGCATGCGTTCGGCAGCTATCGTGCTGCCCGCCGACAAATCCTATCTCGACGTGGCCGAAGAGGCTTTGACGGTCATCGAGGGCAAGGCGCATACGAGCGTATGACGTGCGAATGGCCCCCGGCAGGACGCCGGGGGCCCGGCCCAACCATTCCGGAGATCAAGCAATGCAACTCGGACGAAGTGAAAGCGCTCGCTTCAGCACCGCGGAGGAGGCCCGCTTCCGCATACCTTACCCGAATTCGAAGCCTCGCCAGTCGCGTATCATTGCGTTGGATGCGGCCAGTGAGGCCACATTGCGCAGTCTTGCCACCAGAAGCACGGGGCATGCGCGTTTTTTTCGGTATGTCGAATCAAAGGGTGTGAGCGATTCCCTGCAAATGCTGCATGTCGATGCGCTGCTCGAAGATTTGAATGGCAATCGTGCCAGCCTGGTCGACGAAGTCGAGGGGGCCGACATTGTCGTGATGCTGATAACGGCCGGCGTCAAAGCCCATGCGGCAGAAGTGATCGGCACGGCCTGTTTTGTTCGCAACAAGACGATCACCGGTCTGGTGCTCGATCCCGGAGCCGCTTCCGAGGAGGATGCGGCTTCCACGCTGACGGCCATGCGCCCTTATGCGCCGATGCTGGTTGTATCGGGCGGCGCCGATTATGTGGAGGAAATGCTGCACGCGCTTCGCGTGTGACGGAGCGCATCCCGAAAGGCGTGAAACAGTTTTCGGATCAGAGCCGGGCTTCGGAACAGACAATCGGAGCGTCGATCTGATCCGGTGAGGGCGAAGTAGCGTTCATGGTATGCGTGTGTCCCGGAAGCGCGTCCAGCAAGATCCGGGAACCGATCCTGTTTTCGGTCACGCAGGGAAACAAAGAGTTAGCTTGGTTCGGTGATTCAGCCTAAGCCTAGGCTGCTCAACTGTTAAAAGGATAATCGCTCTATGAATGCAGCCGGAAAGAAGCCTGCCCCATCACAAAAAGCCGTCGCCAAGCGAAACCGTCTGTCGTCTGTGGCGACGGCGGTGCGCCTTCTGAAGATTTTCTCCGAAGATGAAGCGGAGATCGGTGTCAGCGTACTCGCAAAGCGATTGAAGGTTGCAAAAAGTACTGTTCATCGCCTCGCCGTGACGCTGGTAGCCGAAGGACTTCTCGAACAGAATCCGCAAACGGAGCGTTATCGGCTGGGTGTCGGCCTGTTTGCGCTGGGTGCCCTGGTGCGTCGCCGGATGGACCTGTCCAACGAGGCGCGTCCCTATCTTTTCGATCTGCGCAAATTGACGGGCGAGACCATCATCCTCGGCGTGCCGGTGGATGGGATGATCATGCATGTTTACGATCTGGAGAGCCCCCAGGCGCTTGCGATCAAATCCGATCTCGGTGCGCGCAAGCCGGCGCATTGCAGCGCGGTCGGCAGGGCTATCTATGCGTTTGCTCCCCAGTCAACTATCGATGCGATGCTTGCCGCCCCCCTGGTCCGACGCGCGCCGAAAGGCACGACCGATCCGGCACGGATCAGGGAAATATTCGATCTGGTGCGTCAACGCGGTTTCGCCATTGAAGATGAAGAAAACGAGCCGGGCGTTCGCGCCATCGCCGCGCCGGTGCGCAATGCCAGCGGCGCCGTTATCGGTGCCGTCGGTATAGCCGGACCATCGCAACGCCTGTCCATGCAGGCGGTGGAAAATTTCTCAATACCGTTGCTGGAAGCCGCCGCGGCCATTTCTTCCCGGCTTGGCTATGCGGCGGCCCATCATGACCTACACGATCAGGAAGTTTGAAATGCCGACGATTGCCCTCAAGGGAAACGATATTCAATGGAATTGCGCGGATGGCGACACCATCATGCGGTCGGCCATCCGCGCCGGTTTGGGATTTCCTTATGAATGCAATGTGGGATCGTGCGGCAATTGCCGCTTCGACCTTCTTGAGGGCGAGATCGAAGAGTTGAGAGCAGATGCGCCGGGCCTGAGCGCGCGCGACCGCGAGCGTGGGCGCCGGCTTGGCTGTCAGGCGCGTCCGATCGGCGATTGTGTCGTCAAGCTCCGGTTGATGCCGCAATATGAAAGCCGCTTTCCGCCGGTCGACCAGTCTGCCGTGCTGGTCGGGATTCGCGACATCACCCATGACATACGCGAGTTCCGCCTGAAACTGGATCGTCCGGCTGGTTTTCTGGCCGGGCAATATGCGCTTCTGGATATTCCCGGAGTGGAAGGCAAGCGTGCTTATTCCATGGCCAATGTGGAAGACGGTCTGGGTGAATGGCATTTTCAAATTCGACGGGTGCCCGATGGCTCCGCGACGACCAGGCTGTTCGAGAAACTGACTGTCGGGGATCGTATTGGCGTCGACGGACCTTACGGCATGGCTTACTTCCGCGAGGAGGCAGAACGGGACATCATCTGCCTTGGCGGCGGCTCCGGCCTGTCCCCGATGATTTCCGTGGCGCGCGCGGCCGCAAGCGCAAAAAACATGGCCGGACGACGTATTGATTTCGTTTACGGCGGACGCACCGCCGCCGACATCTGCGGCGAGGACATGCTGGCGGAACTGCCGGGCTTTGGGTCGACCATTCATTACCATCCGGTCGTTTCGGGCGAGGACGCCGGCTGGTCGGGCGAGCGCGGCTTCGTGCATGATCTGGCCGCGCGGCTTTTTGCGGATCGCCTTGCTTCCAGCGAGATCTACTTCGCCGGTCCGCCGCTGATGGGGCAGGCCATTCAGAAAATGCTGATCGAATACAATGTTCCGTCAGTCCAGATTCACTTCGACCAGTTTTATTGATAAGGCACAGGGAATGCTGGGATATGGCATGAAGCTGCGGCAGCTGGGCTATTTCGTCAAAGTCGTCGAGGTGGGCAATATCACGCGGGCGGCTGAACAGCTCAACCTCGCGCAGACGGCTCTTGGAATACAGATACGCAATCTGGAAGATAGCCTGCAAGTGCAGCTTCTCGACCGTCATTCGCGCGGGGTCAGCGCCACGGCGGCCGGAAAATTCCTCTATGAACGCGCGATCGAAATCTTGCAGAAGGTCGAGGAGACCCGGCGCGATTTGATTGCGCTGGGTGGCGAACGCACACGGATCCGCTTCGGCGCGACGCCAAGCATCCTGAAGCTGATCGGCATGGAACTGCTGCTGGGGGCGAATGAACAGCTTCCGGGCGTTGCGCTCGAAGTGGTGGAGGAGCTGAGCTTTCTGCTCGTCGATGCGCTGGAGCGCGGTGAGCTCGATTATGTGCTCGCCTATGATATCGAGGCGAGTTCGGGCATTCGACGCATCGCCGTGATGGAAGAGGAATTGCTGCATGTCTCCGCGTCGACTGCCTGCCCGCAGTCCGGAGACATCACATTCCGCGAGGCTGTGGCCGGTGATCTCGCTTTGGTTTCCAACCGGGATATCATCTGGCGGCGCGTCGACGAGACAGCATCGCGCCTTTCCGTCGATCTCAAGATTGCCTATCAGGTCCAGTCGAACGAATCCCTGAAGACACTTGTGCTGCACGGTCTTGCCCAGAGCATCATGCCATATGGGATCGTTGCCGAAGAAGTGAAGAACGGGCAGATCGCCGCCCGCCGGATTACGCGTCCGCCCGTCAAGCGCACCCTTTATTTTGCGCATCCGGCCCATCGCAGCTTTGCAGACGAGCACGTGTTCCTTGATCTTGTCCATCGCATGGCAGGCAGGCTGATCACGGAACTCGGCCCCTATGCGACGCCCATCGACTTCGACATCAGGAGCCAGCCAACAAAATCCGTTTGATGAAAGCGCGTGGTTTTATCTTGGACATTTATGCCGGCGCATTACACCATTTGGACACACTGCATTCGGTCTCAACGAAACACGGCATGGAATCGTGTTCCGAACCGGAGACCGAAGCCTCATCATGTAAAAACCCGCTAGGGAGCTTCCTCTGAGTTCTTTGCTTCGCCTTTCCTTCGGTTGTTGGGATTATGACCGCGTGCGTCCACTGATGGACAAAACGGTGGCGCCTGACGGTATCGATCTTGTGTTCCTGAACATGCCGGTCGAGGAAACGTTCTTTCGTATGCTTCGACATCGGGAATTCGACATTGCTGAAATGTCATTGTCATCCTATGTCATGTCCTGTTTCGCGCCGGAGCGGCCCTTCGTCGCGATCCCGATCTTCCCATCGCGCTTTTTCCGGCACTCTTCGATCTATGTGAATGCCGATGCCGGCATCCACGAACCACGAGATCTGATCGGCAAGCGGATCGGCAATCCGGAATATCAGATGACCGCGCCGGTGTGGATCAGGGGTATTCTATCCGATGAATATGGCGTGAAGGTCGACGATGTGACCTATTACAGCGGCGGCGAGGAACAGCCCGACAGGCCGGAAAAGCTGCCCCTCGATCTGCCGCAAAATATCCGCCTGCAACGTATCGGTCCAGGACAGACCCTTTCCGCCATGTTGTGCAATGGCGAGATCGACGCGCTTTATACAGCCCGCAAGCCTTCGTCCTATAATGGACCCAAAGGCCATGTGCGCCGCTTGTTCGAGGATTTTGTCGAGATCGAGCGAGCCTATTTTCGCAAGACGAACATCTTTCCGATCATGCACACGGTCGTTATCCGGCGGGAACTCTACGAGGCCAATCGCTGGATCGCCCAATCGCTTTACAAGGCATTTGTCGAAGCGCAGCACCGCGCCTATCGCGATTTGACGGAAACGGCGGCGCTGAAAGTCATGCTGCCCTGGTTAAGCGCGCATATTGAAGATGCCCGCCGCACCATGGGCGTGGATTACTGGAGCTATGGCTTCAAGGCCAATCGGCATGTGCTTGAGACATTCCTGCGCTATTCCTGCGAACAGGGGCTGTCGAAGCGGCTGTTGCAGCCGGAAGATATTTTTGCTCCGGAAACAATGGAAAGCTACGTGATCTGATACCAAATCCCGATGCGCTTCGTCCATCGGGATTTGGTCAGCTCCGCAGGGCGGTCGGGCATCTGCAAGGCGTGATGCATCAAAATGCGACGCGCCTCAGTTTCCCATATCTTCCGTCCCTGACAGGTCGGGCAGAAAATTCCGTCCTTCACTGGACAGAAAAGCTTCAAACGCGGTGATGACCGGTGTTTTGAGGCGATCGGCGCGGGTGACGGAAAACCATTGTCTGCGCAGTGGCAATCCTTCGACATCCAATACGGCAAGCTTGCCGGCCCGCACTTCGGCCGCGACACTGTGCGTCGCCAGAAAGGCCACGCTGTCATCGGCCATGATGGCCTGTTTGATATCCTCGATTGACTCCATTTCGGTATTCGGTCCCGCAGAACGCCCCGGAATGTCGCACATGAATTTTTCAAAGAAAACGCGCGTCCCCGCATCCGGGCTTCTGAGGAAGAAATGCTGACGGGCAATCTCCTGCTTGGAGATAGCCTGCCGGCCCACCAGTTCATGGTTTGGCGCACTCACGACGACGAATGAATGTTCGCCGAAAACAGTTGCGCGCACCGAAAAATCGCGCGGTGGCCTGCCGAACAGGGCAACGTCGATGGTCCGGCTTCTGAGGCGCTCCACCGTATCGGTTCGCCGTTCGATGAACAGTTCCAGATCAATATCGGGATAGGCTTTCGCAAAGGCTGCGGCCATCGGTTCGGCAAAATATTTCACGGTGGAAACCGCCCCGACTGAAATACGACCGCGCTTGACGCCCTTGAACGCATCAATCTCCTGGCCGAGAGCGGCAAGGCGCTGTTCAATCTCCTTTGCTGCCGCCAGCACCGCGCTGCCCGCTTGCGTTGGCAGCATGCCGTGGGAGGTGCGCTCGAAGAGCGAGATTCCCATGACCTCCTCGATCTGCTTGAGTTGCAGTGTTACCGCAGGCGCCGTCAGGCCGATGGCCTGCGCAGCGGCAACAATCCTTCCATGGGCTTCAATCGCAAGCACCGACTTCAATTGTCGAAGAGTTATATTCTGCATGGTGCAGTCACATTAAAAAAACTTAAACGCTGCGTAAAGAGAATAAAATTTACTTTCGTTGCGGCATATCCGATCCTCGCAATCAGGGCGGAATATTTTTCATATCGCTGTCTCGTTCTCGCTCTCGCCTGGGCTTCCTTTCCGAGAAATATCGCAGTTTTCGGGAGCGTGCTCCGGCTGGCTAATCTTTCGCGATATTGGCTTCGGATGAAGCAATTATAACCTGTCTGGGTTCTTGAAAATCAGAGGAATGTGAGATGAAACTATCAACGAAACGCGGCCTTGCGGCGATTGCAGCCGCGCTCTTGCCTAGTGCCGCTTTTGCTCATCCGAGCCTTAATCATGTTGCGGATGTCACGCAGGGCTTTGCACATCCATTGACTGGTCTGGATCATATCCTGGCGATGGGTGCGGTCGGCAGTTTTGCCTTCATGCTCGGTGGACGCGCGCGCTGGCTGCTGCCGGCCAGCTTTATAGCGATGATGGCTGTCGGCGGTCTTTTGGGTATGCAAGGCATAGCCGTGCCATTCGTCGAAGCTGGCATTGCAGCTTCCCTTGTCGTCCTCGGTCTGGCTGTTGCGCTCGGCTGGCGTCCGTCGGTTGCCGTCGCCATGGGCGTCACCGGCCTGTTCGCGGTTTTCCACGGTCACGCGCATGGCACTGAAATGCCGCTGGATGCTTCCGGTCTTGAGTACGGAATTGGCTTCATGGTTGCGACGGCATTCCTGCACGCGTCGGGCCTGTTCTTCGGCGCGGCTGTCACCCGCTTCGGCCAGGCCGCCCTGCGTGTCGCCGGTGCGGTTGTTTCGCTCGCCGGCGTGGGGTTGCTGTCGGGACTGATCTGATTCCCTGAAAGAACAATGTGGTGCAAGGCGCCGGTCCGCTCCTGCGGATTGGCGCTTTTTTTGTCGGTTTCATTGGAAAAACAAAAATGCCATGCAGCGGGAAGCTGCATGGCATATTTCGGATGTGCTGACGCCTGCTTGTGAGAGCTTGTCTCCCGAAGGGGGGAACCGCTCTAACTGTTTGTTTTGTCGCATTTTCCTCCGCATCGAAGCGGGATCGGAAATCAGTCCTGTGGACTGATTTCCCCGCGTAGGCGCTTTGCACTTTTGGTTCGAAAATGCTCTAGATGCCGGACTTTAGAAATTCGATCACCCGCGCATTGGTGTCGGTCCGGCTTTGAGCGGAAACCGGCACGTCCCAATATTGCGAGCCGGGAATGCATTCCTGCAGGTAGCGCGCTGCCGATGTTGCGTGGGAGGCGTCTGCTCCCGGAATGATGAGCGCCGGACTGTCGAGGCAGAGCAGATCCTCGGGTTCGGCGCCGGGCACGGTGTCGCGATCGTAAAGTGTGCGGGCCATGCCCGCGACGATGGCCTTGTAGCGATCGACATCCAGCGCGAGGTAATTTCTGACAAATCCCTCATCGTGGCGCAGAACCGAAACCCAGGGGCCGCTGCGCGGATCGGCGCCGAAAGGCTTCGTACCGGATTTTGCCAGCTCGACCACAGCCTGAAGACCGTTCTGGTTGACGAAAGCCAGATGCTCGGCAAAACGCTGATGCCCCGACAGGCGATAGCGTGCGCCGCCGACCGGCCAGAACAGAACCATCCCCATGACCATCTCGGGGTGGGCAACGCCAAAGGCTGCAACGACGCTGCATCCCATGCAGCCTCCCATGAGAAAGGCTTTCTCATGGCCCAGATGCTCCAGCAGGCCTTTGCCCTGGCGCACGTAATCCGACCAATCCACCCGTTCGACACGGCCGCCGGAAAGGCCGCATTCGCGCCGGTCAAAAGTGATGCAAGTGAAGTGTCTGGATAATTCCTCCAGAAATTGCAGATCGGCATAAATGCCTTGCGTGCGCCATTTTTCAATGGTGGCATCCAGGCCGCCCGGCGCATACATCAGCAAGGGCGGCCCTTCGCCCAAAACTTCGTAACGTGTGGTTATTCCATCAATGATTGTCGTGGCTATGGTCACGTCATACCCCCTCGCAGCCGAGTTCACGCAAGCTTTCGTCCACCCAGGATTTGGGGTCGAGCTTGCCTGAAAGCGTATTGGCGACGGTTTTCATTTCCGCCTCGTTTTTCGCTTTTGCCTTTGCGTAGACCTGTTCGACCTGATCGAAAGGCACGCAGATCAAACCGTCGTCGTCGCCCAGAATGAGATCGCCGGGCTCAATGACCATGCCACCGATCGAAATCGGCACATTGATTTCGCCCGGACCGTCCTTGTAGGGACCGCGATGCGTGACCCCGGCGGCAAAGACCGGATAGGTGCCGGCCTTGATCCATCCATAATCGCGTACCGCTCCGTTGATCACAACGCCGGTAACGCCGATGGCGCGCGCATAAGTGAGCATCATCTCGCCGATAAGCGCGTTGGTGAGGTCGCCGCCCGCGTCGACCACGATCACATCGCCGGGGCCCGCCATCAGCAGGGCCTTGTGAATCATCAGATTGTCGCCGGGGCGCACCCGCACCGTGAAAGCCACTCCCGCAAGCACGCCCGATGCGTGCATCGGGCGAAGCTCCGCGCCCGCGGAATTCATGCGGTTCATGACGTCGCTGACGCATGCAACCGGCACGTCGCGGAATCGATCGGCGATCGCGGTCGCGACGCGTCGGCGGCGCTGGAGAATTCTAAATCCCAAAGTCATCGTTGTGGTCCCCCTTATTCCCAAGGCATAAGCGATGCATGAATGACATTCGGCACGCCGTTGCCGCCGACCGACTCGATGGCAAGCGCTGCGTCCTTGAGTGCGAATTTGTGCGTGGTGACGAGATCGAGCGGGAAGCGGTCCGAGGCGAGCTGCTGCAGGGCAAGCTCGCACGCTTCGTAGCTGTGGCCGCGGGCGCTCTTCATGGTAATGGCCTTGACGGTCATCTTTTCAAGCGGGAAATTCGGGAACTCTTTCAGTTCACCTTGCACCAGGATCGTGCCGGCCTTGCGCTTCAGGGCTTCAATGCCGAGCGTGATCGGAATTGTACCCGCGCCTGCCGTACAATCGAGCGAAACGTCCACGCCCTTGCCGCCGGTGATCTCCATGATGCGCGCGAGCGGATCTTCTTCGCTCACATTGATGACATGGTCCGCGCCGAGCTTCCTGGCCACCTCAAGGCGTGCTGCGTCCTTGGCCGTCCCGGTAACGATGATGAGCGAAGCGCCCGCCTGTTTGCAGATTACGGTTTGCGACAGGCCCTGCTGGCCGGGCCCCTGGATCAACACGGTCGAATTGTAGCCGACGCCGGAATCAAACAGCGACCATTCAATGCCGTTGGCCATCGGCGTGACAAGACCGGCAAGCTCCGGCGAAACGCCCTTGGGAACGTGGTGAACGACAGCGTTCCATGGCAGATAAACATATTGGGCAAAGCCGCCCCAAAGATGTGGGGCGCGTTCGGCTGAGGTATAGCCGTAACGGATGCCCTCCGGGTTCTTGCGCCAGTCGGTGTTTTCGCAATGGCGGTACTGGCCGCGATGGCACCATTCGCACTTGCCGCACATCACATAATGTTCGACAAAAACAAGATCGCCTTCCTTAAAACCCTTGCGGCGGGTGAATTCGCGCCCGGCCTTTGCAATATAGCCGATATTCTCATGGCCCATGATGGTTGGCACATTGCTGGGCGGTTTTCTGAACAGCTTGACGTCCGTGCCGCAAATGCCGGCGACTTCCATCTTCAGCAGCGCGCCGTCTTCGGGAATTTCCGGCATCGGAAACTCCCGCATTTCCAGCTGGCTTGGCCCGGTGCGAACGGCCGCGAGAACCTGTTGTGTCATATCTTCTTCCTTTCATCTGTCTGCGGATGCCGGCATATTCCGGCCCGCTTTGTTCGAATTGGCTTTGACGGAAGCTGCGCATCGTTTACCAAGGGCCATTCCCCGCGAATTCAGGTCAGACCATGCTTCGATCCGCTTCCATTCCTCCTGAACATCTCCAGGCCGTGCGCCGCCTGAAAGGCTGGACACGGCACCGTTTTTCGCTGCGGGAGGAGGATGCCGTCATGGTTTCGGAAATCGCTTGCGGTTTGCCCGGATGCCCGCCGCTGGAAACGGTTGTTGCCTTTTGGACCGCTCCGGATCGGCGGCACCAGTTCAAGCTGTTCAAGCGCGTTGTCGAAGTCAGTGAGGACGACTTGCCGCCATACTGGATGAAGAATGCAATTCTTTCCTATGACGACGAAATGTGCTGCTGACCAACCGCCTTTCCGGCTCGCGCGTCAGACCGCGCGTCCCGGATGCCCGCGTCTGGTGAGAATGGCATCGAGCCGCGGATAGACCCGCCGCGCATTGCCCTCGAAAATCTTGTAGCGGCCTGCCTCGTCGAGCCCTTCGAGCTGATCGATATAGCGCTTGGTATCATCGTAATGATGGCCCGTTTCCGGATCGATGCCCTTGACCGCTCCCAGCATTTCCGAAGCAAACAGGATATTGCCGATCGGGATGACCCTGGTCATCAGTTCGATACCGGGATAGTGATAGACACAGGTATCGAAGAAGACGTTATTGAGAAGATGTTCCGAAAGAAGGGGCTTCTTCAATTCCTGCGCCAGGCCGCGATATCGGCCCCAATGGAACGGCACAGCGCCGCCGCCGTGCGGGATGACGAATTTTAGCGTGGGGAAATCCTTGAACAGATCGCCCTGGAGAAGCTGCATGAAGGCGGTCGTATCGCCGTTGATGTAGTGTGCGCCGGTATGGTGAAAGCAGGCATTGCACGACGACGTGACATGGATCATCGCCGGAACGTCCAGTTCGCAGAGTTTTTCATAGAGCGGATACCATTCCCGGTCGGTCAGCGGCGTTCCTGTCCAGTAGCCTCCCGAAGGATCGGGATTGAGGTTCACGCCTACGAAGCCCAGCTCGTTTACAATGCGCTCCAGTTCCGGGATGCAGTTTTTCGGAGCCGCGCCGGGATGCTGCGGCAATTGCCCGACGGCGACGAAATTGTCAGGCAGCAATGTGCAGATCCGATAGATGAGGTCGTTTGAAATCCTCGTCCATTCAATGCCGGTCGCTTCGGTGCCGACATGGTGCGCCATGCCGGCCGCGCGCGGGGAGAAGATCGTCAGGTCGCTGCCGCGTTCGCGCTGGAGCTTTAATTGCGGCTGCACGGATTGGATAAGCATTTCATCGGTAATGCCAAGATCCGTGCTCGTGGGCCGGCGCATGCGGTCGGCAAGACCGGCAAGCTGCTTGTCGCGGAATTGGTGGAGGGCTTGCGGCTCGGTCGTATAGTGGCCGTGAATGTCGATAATCATAGTGTCGTCCTTCGGATACGGCCTGCTTGCAGGCGTATTGAACCGGCTCGGTGTCCGGCGGATCAAAATTTCGGAAAGAGCTCATCCACATCGTAGACGCGCGGCGTGATCAGCTGTTCGGCGGAATAGTCGAAGGCCAGTTGCAGCGAATGTCTGTTTGCCTCCAGCCCATAGGCGGGAGGCGGGGCGGCGCCGTCTTCCTGCTCCGCTACGCGGCGCGCTTCGTCGAAAAGTTCGAACAATTCGCCCAGGAGCCAGGGATATTCTTGCGCAAGCGCGGTCTTGACCGTCAGAACATGATTGATGGGCATAATGCCGGTGCGTTCAGTCCACGTCCGCGCCGTGCTTTCAGCATCAGGGATGACAGTGCGTATGCCGGAAGGGTCGACTTCGCGCTCGCCCATGATTGCGGCCAGCTCCCCCGCCATCATCAAGGGCCGCAGGGCCAGCGGCGAGGTGTTGCGAACCGCGATCGACGGGTCCTCATATTCAGCAAGGTGCGAATCTTCCATCGTGACCCAGGTGATCTTGTTGAGATCGACACCAAATTCATGCTGCAGGATGCCTCGCACCCAGACCCCCGATGTTTGCCCATAGGCGCGCACCCCGACCTTATGGCCTTCAAGGTCACGTGGATCGGCAACGGGCGAATCGGTGGGGCAAACCAGATTCGTGGCCGGCAGGCGGCTCCACAGCGGTACGGCGATGCCCGTGATCGGCTTGCCGTAATGGTAAGCCAGCAAATGCGTGATGATCGCCATTTCAGACAGATCAAGCCCATCACCGCGAACCATGGTGCGGAAAGCTTTCGGCAACGGATCGAATTCCTCAAATTCAAGGCGAACCCGATTTGATTGGACACGTCCATCCTTCAACGGCTTGGCGTGGGCATGTTTGCCGATCGCTGTCCGCAACACCAGTGGTTCGGCCATTTTAGCATTCTCCGGAGCTTGATTGCTGCTTGTTGTTCCTTTATACGGAACGATGTTCTTTTTTAAGTAGAATACTGCAAATCCCCGGCGGGTCAATCACCTTGTGCAAGTTTATCGATGTGTGGTGTCAGCGCGCTTCGCATTCCGGGGCGCGCAAAGGATGCAGCGCGAACGGGAAGCTGCGTCTTTGGAGGGGAGCCCGGGCCATGCTTCAGCGAGAAACATCTGCCGCCGATGGGAAGGCGCCGGAATGCAAACGCATCAGCCCCTGGTCCCAGGCACGTCTCCTGAAGCCGGTTCGGCCTTTTGAAGGATATGCCCGGCACCATTGACCTGAACATTTGAAAGCCTGAATGCCGGGCTTGAGGCTGTTTCCGGCATAGCACGCATATGATGGCATATGGGTGGTTATTAAGTTTTTCTTATTCCGGCACTAATCGGAAATGGCGTGGACTTTTTCCACGCCCACGCACTTTTATATCCTGTCTCCAGCCAGGCAGACCAATCCCATGACAGGAGGGGCGATGGACCAGTCAGCTAACACGTTAAAGCGAGAGGCGCGGCCGGATCCTATCTCCCCGCTGGCCCTGCTCGCTTCTTTTCTGCGCCTTGGCGCGTCGTCTTTCGGCGGCGGGATGTCTGGATGGACGCATCGGGAGATCGTCGAACGCCGTGGCTGGATGAATGATTCCGAATTCCTCCAAACCCTGACCGTTGCCCAGATCATGCCTGGCGCCAATCCTGTAAACCTTGCTGTTTACATCGGACTGAAGCTTTGCGGCATTACTGGCGCAGCCATCGCGCTTGTTGGCATGGTTTTTCCGGCCTTCGCAGTCATTCTCGTCCTCGGCGCGCTTTACCAATGGCTTCGCATTTACCCGGAGGCCCAGGCAATCCTGCGGGGGCTTGCCTGCATGGGCATCGCATCGAGCCTGACGATGGGGTTGAAGACTTCCCGGCGCCTGAACGGTCGAATCGTGCCGATCCTCATCGCTGTGGCCGTCTTTACCGCAGTCGGGGTTCTCCAATGGCCGCTCGTGACAGTGGTTGTTTGTGTTATTCCCGCAAGTGTCGCGGCCATTTACTGCCTTGAAAAGGACAAGCCCCGTGGATGACGGCAAGCTCCTTAATTTGATCTTGCTGTGCATCCCGCTATCGCTTGTCTCTTTCGGAGGGGGGCAGACCATTGTTGCAAGCCTTCAGCATCAATTGGTCGATAGCCAGCATATGCTGACCAGCGAACGCTTTACCGATCTTTACGCAATCTCGCGCTCTGCGCCGGGGCCGGGCACGTTGATCGTCGCGCTGATCGGATGGGATATTGGCGGGCTTTTCGCCGCCTTTCTCGCGGCCTGTGCGATATTCCTGCCGTCATCGGTTCTTCTGTGCATCGTTGGCAGCTATTGGGAGCGCGTTCGCACGCGCCCATGGGGGATTGCCGTCGAAAAAGGTCTCGCGCCCGTGGCGCTTGGACTTATTTTCGCGGGCATCTACACCGTCAGTTCGTCCGCCCGTCTCTCTCCGCTTGAGATCGCAACGATAGCTTTGGCCGCCTTCCTGCTCATGATGACAAGAATAGGAGCGTACCCGCTGCTGGGCGCGATCGGTGTGCTGTATTTTTGTCTGGGTAATATGGGTTTTATCTGATGCATATCTCCCAAAAGCGGTGATCGGGTTCGGGCAAAAGATATGCGCGAAAACAAACGGGCAGGGATGGTGCGCCGGCTTCGTTTCGGCCGGAATCATTTGGGCCGGAATCGTTTGGGCGGCGAGTGCGCCCGCTTTGCCCCTTCCGGGGGCGGTGATTTCTATCCGATTTCTGAGGCCACGCGAAATTAGCTTATCTGCACATAATTTTTTGCTTTGGACAAAATTATCGGGCCACACCTAACTTGAAAACAAACGGCAGAAAGCTGTTACGAGGAGATGGCAATGTCGGCGGTATGAGGAGCATACCGACAGTTGCCTGACGGCCATACAGCCAGATTGGCGTACCCGTCGGAGGAGGAAAATACCTTAAATGATCCAGGTTATGTTTGGGGCGCTCTACAGTCTTGTAAGCTCGCCTCATATTATGGGACTCATGCTGATTGCAGTCGTTTGCGGCTTGCTTGTGGGGATTACGCCAGGCATCGGCGGCAAGCTCTCGATAGCGATGGCGATACCGTTCGTCTATGGTATGGATATGGTTGGCGGTGCCGTGTTTCTGCTCGCCCTCCACGCGGTCAACGGCACCAGCGGACAGATTTCCAGCATCATGTTCGGCATTCCTGGCGATGGCGACGACGCGGCAACCACGCTCGACGGCTATCCGCTGGCCAAACAGGGGCAGGCGGCACGGGCGCTTGGTGCGAGCATCACCGCATCGGGGGTCGGCGGGATTATCGGAGCGGCCGTATTCGCCCTCATGATCCCGGTGCTGCAGCCAATCATTCTGATGTTCAGCCCGGCAGAATTCTTTCTCATCGCGCTGCTGGGCATAAGTTTCATCGCATTTCTGGCAAGCGGCAACAAGATCGTGAAAGGACTGATCGTTGGCTGCTATGGCCTGATGCTTTCCACGATCGGTATGGATCCGATCACGGGTACGGCGCGTTACGCTGGCGATATGCTGTTTCTATGGGATGGCGTGAGCCTCGTGACGGCTGTGCTGGCCATGTTTGCCGTACCGGAAATGATTGCGCTTGCAACCAAGGGGGGCTCGATCTCGGCCGTCTCCATGGACAGCGGTTTCTCGTACAGGCAATTGCTTTCCGGCGTCATGGAAGTGCCGCGTCATTGGTGGCTTGTGCTGCGGACCTCGGTGATCGGTGCGGTGATCGGAATGATTCCGGGGCTGGGCGGATCGACGGCGGCATGGCTCTGCTACGGTCATGCGGTGCAAAGTTCCAAGACACCGGAGCGGTTCGGCAAGGGCGCGATCGAAGGCGTTATCGCGCCTGAAACGGCGAGTAACGGCAAGGAAGGGGGCTCTCTGCTTCCAACGCTGTTCTTCGGCATTCCCGGCAGCTCCGGCATGGCTGTTCTGCTGGGCGCATTCCTCATCCTTGGCATTCAGCCGGGTGCCCTGATGGTGACCGAGCATCTCGATCTCGTCTGGACGCTGATCTGGGCGCTGGTGGTCGGCAATCTCATTGCCGTGCTCCTGCTGCTTTTTTCCTGCCGCTGGATTGCAGTTCTGACTTTCGTGGATGGCCGGATTCTGGTGCCGTTCATTCTGATCTTCATCACCATCGGCTGCTATGTGAGCGACGTACAGTGGCAAAATCTGGTGATACTGGGGCTTTTCAGTCTACTGGGCTATGGCTTCCAGCGCGCTGGCTGGCCGCGCTCGCCTTTCGTCATCGGGCTTGTCCTGGGCAGCAAGGCGGAAGCATCGCTGCATCAGGCGCTGCAATTATGGGGTTACTCCTTCTTCATGCGCCCGCTGTCGCTGGTCCTCATTGGCATTATCGTCGCCCTGATGGCGTATGCCTTCTATAAGAATCTCGTAGCCGCCAAACGTCCGGCACATGCAGGAGCAGGCGCATGATGAAGCGATTTACTTTCTCCACCTGGCTGACGGTTGTGATGCTGCTGTTTTTTGCAGTCGCGATCACCCTTGCGATGGGCTATCCCGCCAAGGCGCGCATGATGCCGCTCATTGTCGCGATACCCGGTGTCGCCTTATGTCTCATCCAACTCGCCGTTGATCTTCTCAGCTCGCCAAAGAGCACGTTCCACGGTGCGCCGCGTGCCGGCCTCGATCATCCCGTCGGGGTTGACGTGGCCGTGCCGGCAGTCGAGGAGTTGCCGGAGTTCGGGCCGCATACGGTGCGTCAGGAACTGGTGATGTGGGCTTTCTTCGTTGCCTTCATCGTCTGTATCCTGCTTTTCGGGTATTATGTCAGCGTGCCGGCCCTTCTCTTGATATTCCTCAGGCAGCAGGCCAGGGTTTCCTGGCGGCTGGCCATTTCCCTGGCCGTTGGAGCGACGCTCGTTCTCTATCTGGCATTTGCCATGCTGCTTCACATCCAGTTGCATCCGGGCTTCCTGACGCCTTTGCTGATGGCAAAATTCGGCTTCGCGGCCGCGTGAATCATGGCATGGCAAACGCGCGGGGAGCGGGCGTTTGCCATGCGGAAATATTGTCCCGTCCCTGGAGAACCGTGGGAATATAGGGAGGAGAATTCAAGAAGATGAAACATATCATGATGCGGATCGCCGTTGCGATTTCGGCTCTGGCCGGTGCCATAGCCCCCAATGCCGCAATGGCGAATGGCGGCGCAGAGTTTTTCAACGGAAAGACGATCACCTATATCGTCGCAACATCGCCCGGCGGTGTTTATGACACAAATGGCCGTTTGATCGCGCAATATATGCAGAAATATCTGCCGGGCTCGACCATCATCGTCCAGAACATGCCCGGGGCAGGCCATCTGATCGGCGCCAATTATATTTCCGCTTCGAAACCGGATGGGCTGATCTTCGGCACGTTCAATACCGGCCTGATTTATCAACAGTTGATAAAGGATCCGGGCGTCCGTTTCGATCTGGGCAAAATGTCCTGGATCGGCAAGGCAACAGCCGATCCGCGCGTCATTATCGTGTCGACGGAAAGCGGGATTGAAAATTTCGATCAGCTTCAGGCGTTGAAACAGCCCATCAAGTTTTCAGCGCCCGGCAAGGGCACGGCATCGATGATGGAAACAACGATGCTCGTCAAGACGCTCAAACTGCCGGTCGAAATTGTTTCCGGCTATAACGGCAATGAAGATCAGCTGGCGATGCTTCGTGGCGAGACGCAGGGCGTGCTTGGTTCGCGCTCGGAATGGCAGCCGCTCGTCAATGAAGGCAAGGCGCGGATCATTGCCCAGATTGGTGGAACACAAACCGATGTTCCGCAACTGTCCTCACTCATCAGCGACCCGGCCGGGCAGGCCGTTGTGAAGCTGATCGGTTCGCAGAGCAATCTGACAAGCCTGACCGCCGGACCGGCCGACATTGCCGCCGATCAGCTTGGCGCGTTGCGGGAGGCCTATCGCGCGGCAACGGAAGATCCGGACTATCGGGCGAAGGCGAAAACCCTCGGACTACCGGTGGCCCCCTTAATCGGTGATGATGTGGCCAGGCTTGTGCAGACGGCATTGTCGGCGGATGCGCAGACCGTCGATATTTTGAAGGAAACCCAAGCCAACGAGTAATTTTTCGGAGGGAGCGGTTCGCAACGGTCCGTTGAATGGCGACCGCTCCCTGTATTTTCGCCCACGGGCAAGGCATCCGCAGGATGCGATGAAGGAATATTGGGGTTTGACCGGATAAACACCAAATCCCGTTCCCCCAAAATTGCGCCAACGACGGAATCCAGTCCTTGTCTGGCTGGAAGTAAGCCCGACAAGCGAACGTTTCCCCAAGAACGGGAACCGTCTTCGCGGGAAATCAATTCGCCCGACCGATTTCCGATCCGGCTGCGATGGGCAAAAGACATGCGTGAAAACAGGGGCTTGAAGCGCGTCATATGCGATTGATGAAACGCGGCCGGCTTGTGCGCCCCGCGCCGCTTGGGGTTCTGTTTCGAAACGGCTTCGTAAGCAGGGGAATAGCCTGAGAATAGAAATGGAGGAGTAAGATAACATGCAAAAATTCTGCAAGATGTTTCTGGGCGTTGCGGCATTGGCCACCATCGCCTTGGCGCCTGCACTGGCCGAGGAGGGGCAGGGCGCCGATTTTTTCAAAGGAAAGACGATCAACTATATCGTGGCCACCGGTCCCGGGGGAGGATACGACACCAATGCTCGCCTGATTGCGCAATATATGCAGAAATATTTGCCAGGATCGACAATCATAATCCAGAACATGCCGGGGGCGGGCCATCTGATCGGGGCGAATTATGTTTACGGGTCCGAGCCGGATGGCCTGACGATCGGCACTTTCAATACGGGTCTGATTTATAGTCAGCTGGCAGGGGACCCCGGCGTTAAATTCGATCTGGGCAAGATGTCGTGGATCGGCAAGGCTGCCGCTGATCCGCGGGTTATAGTCGTCAGCAAGGATGCGGGGATCGACACCTTTGAACAGTTGATGGAAAGCAAGGAGCCAGTAAAGTTTTCGACTGCCGGCAAGAGCAGTTCCTCGAACATTGAGGCGACCATGCTTGTCAAGGCGCTTCATCTCCCGATTGAGGTGATCTCCGGTTATAATGGCGGCGACGACCAGTTGGCCATGCTCCGCGGAGAGGTTCAGGGCGTGGTCGGATCGCGCTCGTCCTTCCAGCAGTTTCTCGACGAGGGCAACGGCAAGATCATCGCCCAGATCGGCGGCACACAGACCGATGTGCCGCAATTGTCTTCACAGACGAACGATCCCAATGCACAGAATGTCATCGCGCTTGTGGCGGCTCAGAGCAATATTTCCCGACTGACAGCCGGGCCGGCGGGCATCCCCGCGGATCGCCTCAAGGCCTTGCAGGACGCTTACGACAAAGCCGTGCACGATCCGGAACTCATAGCCAAGGCGGAGAAGCTGTCTCTTCCGGTCGAGCCGAAGATCGGCGACGACGTCGGCAATACCGTTCGTGCCGCCTTGCAGCAGAAACCGGAAATCGTCGCCGTCATAAAGGAAGCGCTTGGTGTGGAATAAGGCGGCTTCATAACCGATCGCGAAGACGCTTTTTCCAGAATTGCACTACCAGTGCGAACGGGAAGTTTCCATAATTTCCCGGAGCATGCCTCCCGAAAGCGGGAGCCGTTCTTGCGGGGAAATCAGTCCGGTGGACTGATTTCTGATCCCGCTTCGATGCGTGAGGCAAATGCGACGAAACAAATATTGGGAGCGGTTCCGGGACTTCCGTTTCAACTGGAACCGTTCTGGAATGGGAGAATCAGATGAACAGCACAGCCAATAATTCGCCCCTGACCGGCGATGTGGTCGCAACGCCAGATCCCGGACACACCAAATTCCTTCTCGATCCCTACAAGAGTTGGGCGCAGGGCGAGGGCATCCCCATCCATTTCGACCTGGGACATGATCTGCTCGGCCTGGAAACCGGAGACTGGGATCGCTACGAGGCGCGAGGCTGCTTTGCCCATACGCATGGCATGGGCGATTTCATGGCAAATTATGTCATTGAGATCTTGCCCGGCAAGAAGACCCGCCCGGTCAAGCATCTCTATGAAATGTTTGTATATGTTCTGTCCGGCTATGGTTCCACGACCGTCTGGCTGCCTGATGGTTCGCAACGTACCTTTGAATGGGGTCCCAAGGCTCTGTTCGCCATTCCGCTGAATTGCCAGTATCAGTTCCACAACGGTTCTGGCCAGGAGACGGTCCGCCTTTCGTGCACCAACGATGCACCGCTGACCATCAATCTGTATCACAATCTCGATTTCGTCTTCGCCAATGATTTCGTTTTTGCAGAGCGCATCGGCGGCGAGAAGCATTTCGACGGGGAAGGCGCGCTCTATTCCTATGGGCTTGAATCCGCGCGCAAGGTCCAGAATATCTGGGAAACCAATTTCGTCCACGATCTGACCAGTTTCAAGCTTTACGAGTTTGAAGGGCGCGGCAAGGGATCGCTCAACGTCAATTTCGTCCTGGCAGACGGCACCATGCATTCGCATGTTTCACAAATGCCGGTCGGACGTTACAAGAAAGCACACCGTCACGCTGCCGGCACCCATGTTCATGCGGTCGACGGCGAAGGTTATTCATTGATGTGGTACGATGGCGATTCCGAATTCAAGGAAATTCCATGGCGTCACGGATATATGTATACGCCCCCCTTCTGGATGTACCATCAGCATTTCAATACCTGCGATCAGCCGGCGCGTTATGTCGCCTGTTCGCTTGGCAGCCGGCGCTACCCGTTCATCTCGCTGCGCCGGAAGAGCGCGGAAGGCGGAGGGGCGACATCCGTGAAGGATGGCGGCCGTCAGATCGAGTATGAGGATCAGGATCCGCGCGTTCATCGTAAATTTCTGGAGGAACTGCAAAAGACCGGCATTGCTTCCGCAATGGGCGATATTTTCGATGAGGCGGCAATCATGGCGCTTGATCCGAAAACCCTGGAGGGCGTAATCCGGACGCCGTTACTGGTCGGTCCGGCAAGCTGATATAAGCTGATCCCGACAGGGACGCCTATTCGAGATCGATATATTGTTTTGGAGGATGAGAGCGGCCCGTGCACGACCTTGATTTTGAACATGAACATGCGGGCTGGTCGGAAGAAGACCAGCAGGGTTTCTCCGACTGGCTGTGGAAACAGGAAACGGTTGAATTGCTGACGGTCGGCATCGACATAGGCAGTTCTACGTCGCATCTGTTGTTTGCGCGTATTACGCTTCGTCGCCGGACGGACGATCTGTCCAGCAGTTTCGTGGTCATCAACCGGGAAGTGCTCTGGCGCTCTCCTATCCTGTTTACGCCCTTCCTGCCGGATGGCACGATCGACGCGCGTGAATTGCGCCATTTCTTCGGCCATTGCTATGAAGACGCCGGCTATACCAGAAACCAGGTCGATACCGGCGCGGTCATTCTGACGGGTGAGGCGATCAAGAAAAACAATGCCCGGGCCATTGATGAAATCTTCGCCAGTGAATCGGGACGATTCGTCTGCGCGACGGCTGGCCACAAGCTGGAAAGCATGCTGGCAGCCCACGGCTCCGGTGCGACGGAACTTTCCATCCAGCGCAATGGTTGCGGGCTGCATGTCGATATAGGCGGCGGCACGACCAAGCTGGCGCTTATCGACAAGGGCGAAATCGTCAATGTCGCCGCCTTTGCGGTCGGCGGCAGGCTGCTGGCAAAAGACGACGAAGGTGCATGGACGCGGATCGACGATTCCGCCCGTATGGTGGCGGAAGAACTGGGCATTGAGGCAACGGGTGCGAATATGGCCCGCGCCGAGAACCAGATCGCCATCGTGAAGCGCCTCGCATCGCTTGTGGTTGACCAGATCACCGGTGCGCCGCTTGATGCAATGGGCGAACGTTTTCTTTTGACCGAACCGCTCGAACGTTCCATACAGCCCGATTACATCACTTTCTCCGGCGGTGTGTCGGAGTATATTTTCGGGTATGAGCAAAACGATCACGGCGATATTGCCCATCTTCTCGCCAGGCAAATCATCGCGCAATTGATGCCGCGTATCGATGTGCCGATTGTGGATGCGGGCCAGCGTATCCGCGCGACCGTGATCGGTGCCTCGCAGTTCACCATTCAGGTGAGCGGCAAGACCCTTTATATGAACTGCCCCGACATATTGCCGCGGCATAATATTCCCGTCATTCATTTGGGCCGGACCCTGCCGGAGGAGATAGACCCGGAGGCGATAGCGGCGGCCTTCAGGGAGAAGGCGGCGCGGCAGGGCCATGACTTTTCCGGGACGCTGGCGCTTGCCTTTTCCTGGAGCGGTATGCCCGACTATCCACGTCTGCTGGCAATGGCAAAAGCGATCAAGATGGTTGCCGCATCGGATGGGGTGCGTGAAGAGCCGCTTGTCCTGATGATTGACGGTGATGTCGGGCAGACGATCGGCCGGATTCTCGATAAGGAAGTCGACTTGAATGCCCCGCTGATTTCCATTGACGGCGTCCGTCTGAAGGATCTTGATTTTGTCGATCTGGGCGAGTTCATCACCCCGCCGGGGGTCATTCCAGTTGTCATCAAATCGCTGTTGTTTTCCTGAATTGCCTGACATGGAGAGTTGTGCCAATAGACAGGAGATGCTTAACGATTCTGATGCGACGCGATCAAGTTTTGATGGGCTTGATCTCAATGATATTGTGATCTTCACCCGTGTTGTGCAGCATGGCAGCTTCACGATGGCGGCAAAATTATTTGGCAAATCTCCCTCATATATGAGCAAGCACGTCACGCAGCTCGAAAATGCGTTGAAACTATCGCTGCTCAACCGTTCGACGCATCATGTATTCCTGACCGATGCCGGGCGGGTTTTCTTTGAACATTGCGTTCGCATTCTGGCCGAAATCGATTCAGCCAAGGCCGATGCAAGCGGACAGGCTGGCGAACTGGTTGGAACATTGCGCGTCCATTCGACGCCTGGTGTCGGCCAGACGCTCGTCACTTCGGCGCTTCTCGATTTCAATGCGCAATATCCGACCGTGAAGGTTGAACTGACCATTTCGGCCAATTCGATCAATCCCATGGAGCGTGGGGTCGATATTGTCGTTGCCAGTCGTGATTTCGATGATGATGAATCCTTCCATACCGGGCTTTTTGAACGCAAGATCGGGCCTGCGCCCTACGTCATCTGTGCGGCTCCCTCTTATTTTGCCACCCATCCGCGACCGTCTGCGCCGCAGGATCTGGTTCAACATAATTGTCTCATTCATACGACGCAGAAGCCCGATCCGCGTTTATGGAGCGCCCGCGAAGGCGACAGGAGCGTGACCGTACAGGTCGATGGCATTTTGCATTCCAATTTTGAAAGCGCGATCGTCATGGCGGTGCTGAAGGGCGTGGGTATTGCGCGGCTGCCGCTTTATAGTGTCAGTCCCGCGTTGAAGTCCGGTGCGCTTCTTTCATTGTTTGAGGAAGAAATCGTTTCACGGCGCGTCATCAAAGCGTTCTATCCGCGCAGCCGCTTCGTGCCGCGCAAGCTGCGCGCTTTTCTCGAAATACTGGAAAACCGCTCCAGGGATATGGTTATAATCTGATGCAGACCATTGTGAATGGCAGGAAACCGACGGTCTTGATGATCATGGACGGGTGGGGCTGGCGTGAAGAAGCGCATGGCAATGCCGTGCTGCAAGCCAATACGCCCAACTTCGATCGTTTGTGGAAAAATTGCCCACATGCATTTCTGACAACACATGGTCCTGCGGTGGGATTGCCAGAGGGACAGATCGGCAATTCGGAAGTCGGCCATCTCAATATCGGCGCGGGGCGCATCGTCATGCAGGACCTGCCGCGCATCGATGCAGCGGTGGCGAATGGAGGGCTGTCCCGATTGCTCGCCGAAAGCGGCTTGCCCGAAACGCTTTCGCGCACCGGCGGTGTTTGCCACATTCTGGGACTGGTCTCGCCTGGCGGCGTGCACGCGCATATGAATCATATTGCCGCATTGGCCAAGACCCTGCATGGGCTCGGCATCCAAGCCGTCATCCACGCGATCACCGATGGGCGCGATACCCAGCCCGGTCAGGCCGAAGCCTTTCTTTCAGAGCTCGACGATGCCCTTCCCGAAGGGGTTTCCATCGTCACAGTGAGCGGGCGTTATTATGCCATGGACCGGGACAATCGTTGGGAGCGTGTCAGGCTGGCCTATGACGCCATTGTTGATGGAGAGGGAAAGCAGGCCGCGTCCTTTGGAGATGCTATCGCTAAGTCTGCGGAGCGCGGAGAAACCGACGAATTTGTGACACCAACGGTTATCGGTGATTATCAGGGCGTTTGCGACGGCGATGCTGTTCTGTGTGCCAATTTCCGTTCTGACCGGGTACGGGAAATTCTGGCAGCTCTCCTTCTGCCGGACTTCCGGGGTTTTGAGCCTTCCCGTAAGCCGGACGTTGCACTGGCGATCGGGATGGTGCCCTACAGCGCTGAACTTGACGTCGTGATGCACACGCTGTTCCCGAAACAGTCGCTGGGAAACGGCTTGAGTGAGACTGTGGCCAGGGCCGGAAAAACGCAGATCCACCTTGCCGAGACAGAGAAATATCCGCATGTGACTTTCTTCCTCAATGGCGGGCGTGAGCCCCCCTTTGAAGGTGAGACACGCTCCATCGTGCCGTCTCCCAAGGTCGCCACTTATGATTTGCAACCTTCGATGTCTGCGCCAAAACTCACCGAACAGCTGACGGCGGCGATCGACAGTCGGGAATATGATCTTGTGGTGGTTAATTATGCCAACCCGGATATGGTGGGGCATACGGGCAATCTGGAGGCCGCTATCGAAGCCGTGGAAACGGTTGACAAGGCATTGGGCGCAGTTCAGGCCAGTGTCGCCCGGGCCGGAGGAATGCTTCTGGTGATCGCGGATCATGGCAATTGCGAAACGATGATCGATCCTGAAAGTGGCGCGCCGCATACGGCGCATACGCTCAATCCGGTTCCGGCGATCCTGTCTGGCGCTCCCGAGGGTATATCGCTGCGCGATGGCATCCTTGCCGATGTCGCTCCCACTCTTCTGGCCCTTATGAAAATTGACCGGCCGGACGAAATGACCGGGCAACCGCTTTTCTAAACCATGTCTCGCGGAAGCGGGAGCAATCTTGACAGGGAAATCAGTCTCGCCGACTGATTTCCCCTCCTGCATTTCCCCTTTTCAGGATGGGCTTGAAATGGCGCCCTACACATAGCGTCCGCCGCGCTGCAAAACCTCGATCTTGTAGCCGTCCGGGTCTTCGGCAAAGAAGAAGCGGGCAAGCTGCACGCCGTTGTTCTTGAAATCGACGAGCTTTCCGACCTTGAAGCCAAGGTCCGTGAAGCGGGCATGTTCGGCATCCACGTCATCGACCGCAACCGCAAGATGACCATAGCCGTCGCCCGGATTGTACGGCTCCGTGCGGCCCTTGTTGACCGTGAGCTCGACCTCGAAGTCGGCTTCCGCATTGCGCAGATAGATCAGCGTGAAGGTTTCGAAATCGATGCGCTCGGCAATATCGAGGCCGAAAGCCCGGCTATAGAAGGAAACGGATTTTTCCTCATCGAGAACGCGGATCATCGTGTGAATGGCTTTGGCCATGGTTTGCTCCAATCTTTGGAATAAATATGCAGGCACTCTTGGCGTTTGGTTGGAAAGCTGATTATGTCAGGACTGGATATGAGGCAACAATGAAGGAGCAGGGCGGTAAGGCAAGGGGGCGATAAGGCTGTGGGGCAAGGACGTCTTGCTCCCCATGGATGGCCTTGTTTCGCCGTTTCCTTACCCTCCTGGCGCTGTGAAATGGCAAGCGTAACACGCGAACAGGTTCTGGAGCGGCTGAAGGCCGTGACCGGGCCGGACTTCGAAAGCGACGTTGTGTCGCTCGGACTGGTATCGGATATCTTCATTGCCGACGGTAAGGTTTTCTTCTCCATCACGGTTCCGGCGGAACGCGCCGATGCGCTGGAGCCGATGCGCCTTGCCGCTGAAAAGACCGTGAAGGAAATTCCGGGCGTCACCGGCGCGCTGGTGACACTCACGGCGGAAAAGAAGGGCGGCCGCACCAGCGACGATGCGCCGCCGCCACCCAAACCGCAGCCGCGCCCTACAGCCGCACCGGCGCAGCACCGCCATCCCGCGCCGCCGCGGCCGGCTGCAAAACCCGGCATTCCGGGTGTCGGCGCGATCATCGCCGTTGCTTCCGGCAAGGGCGGGGTGGGCAAGTCCACCACGGCGGTCAATCTGGCGCTTGGTCTTGCCGCCAACGGGCTGAAGGTCGGCATTCTGGATGCCGATATTTACGGGCCGTCCATGCCGCGCCTGCTTGGCCTTTCGGGCCGCCCGGAAACGGTTGAGGGCCGCATCCTGAAGCCGATGGAAAACTACGGCATCAAGGTCATGTCCATGGGCTTCATGGTCGATGAGGAAACGCCGATGATCTGGCGCGGGCCGATGGTCATGTCGGCGCTGACGCAGATGCTGCGCGAAGTGGCCTGGGGCGAACTCGACGTTCTGGTGGTGGACATGCCGCCCGGCACCGGCGACGCGCAGCTGACCATGGCGCAGCAGGTGCCGCTGGCGGGTGCCGTGGTCGTTTCGACGCCGCAGGACCTGGCGCTGATCGACGCGCGCAAGGGCTTGAACATGTTCCGCAAGGTGGACGTGCCGCTTCTCGGCATCGTCGAAAACATGAGCTATTTCATCGCGCCCGACACGGGCGCGCGCTACGACATTTTCGGCAATGGCGGCGCGCGCCGGGAAGCCGAACGTCTCGACGTGCCGTTCCTGGGCGAAGTGCCGCTGCATATGGATGTGCGCGCCTATTCGGACGCGGGAACCCCGATCACCGTCAAGGACCCCGACAGCGAACACGCGAAAATCTATCGCGAGATCGCCCGGAAAGTCTGGGGCAATATGAAGGGCGGCAAGGGCGCTCGTGCAGCGCCGGAGATTGTTTTTGATTAAGGGAGTAAGGGAGTAAGGGAGTAAGGGAGTAAGCTAAAAATAACTTGCTTTAGCTTATCCGATTCTTTTTTATTCCCCTATTCCCCTAAGTCACCACCGACGGTTCCGCCCGCCCGCTGCGCTTCTTCACCTGCGTGATCTGTTCGGCGGCATCGATGAGCGGGGCCAGCGTTTCCTGCGTGTCGAGATTGTGGTTGGCGGTATCGGCCTCATAGCGTTCGATATAGATGCGGATGGTTGCGCCGGATGTGCCCGTGCCGGACAGGCGCAGCACGACGCGCGCGCCGCCTTCGAAATAGATGCGGATGCCCTGATGCTCGCTGATCGAGCCGTCGACCGGATCGTGATAGGCGAAGTCGTCGGCCTTTTCGATCGTGAGGCCATTGACGGTCGTGCCGGGCAGGCCCGCAAGCGCGGCGCGCAGGTCGGCCACCAGCTTTTTGGCGATGTCGGAATCGACCGCTTCATAGTCGTGGCGGGTGTAATAGTTGCGCCCGAAACGCGCCCAATGTTCCTCGACGATATCCTTCACGCTTTGCTTGCGCACGGCGAGAATGTTAAGCCACAGCAGCACGGCCCAAAGGCCGTCCTTCTCGCGCACATGATCCGAGCCGGTGCCGGAGCTTTCCTCGCCGCAGATCGTCACCTTGCCGTTGTCGAGCAGATTGCCGAAGAACTTCCAGCCCGTCGGCGTTTCAAACATGCCGATGCCGAGCTTGTCGGCCACGCGGTCGGCGGCGGCACTGGTCGGCATGGAGCGCGCAATGCCCTTGATGCCGTCCTTGTAGCCCGGCGCCAGATGCGCGTTTGCGGCCAGCATCGCAAGCGAATCGGATGGCGTGACGAAGATGCCGCGCCCGATGATGAGGTTGCGGTCGCCGTCGCCATCGGAAGCCGCGCCGAAATCCGGCGCATGATCGGACATCAGCAGATCATAGAGATCCTTGGCATAGACGAGATTCGGGTCCGGGTGATGGCCGCCGAAATCCGGCAGCGGCACGAAATTGACCACGCTGCCTTCCGGTGCGCCGAGACGGCGCTCAAAAATTTCCTTGGCGTAAGGTCCGGTCACGGCATGCATGGCATCGAACTTCATGCGGAAACCGGCTTTTATCATGGCGCGGATGGCGTCGAAGTCGAACAGGCTTTCCATCAGTTCCGCATAATCGGTGACGGGATCGAAAATCACGACCTCGGTATCGCCGATCCGGGTGGTGCCGATCGTGTCGATATCGACATCCGCCGCATCGGCAATCCTGTATTGGTCGATCACCTTGGAGCGGGCGAAGATCGCCTCGGTGATCTTTTCCGGCGCCGGTCCGCCATTGCCGATATTGTATTTGATGCCGAAATCCTCCTTCGGCCCGCCGGGATTATGGCTTGCCGAGAGGATCATGCCGCCGAAAGCCTTGTATTTGCGGATCATGTTGGAGGCGGCGGGCGTGGAAAGAATGCCGCCCTGACCCACCATGATGCGGCCAAAACCGTTGGCGGCGGCGATCTTGATGAGCTTCTGGATCACTTCGCGGTTATAAAAACGTCCGTCGCCGCCGACCACGAGCGTCTTGCCCGCAAAACCTTCCAGAACGTCGAAAACCGACTGGATGAAATTTTCCGCATAATTGGGCTGCTGGAAAACCGGAACCTTCTTGCGCAGGCCCGAAGTGCCCGGCTGCTGGTCCTGGTATGGCGTGGTCGCAATCGTCTTGACGGTCATGTTCTTCCCGTTCGGTTCAATGAATGAAGCAGTCAATGTGTTGGCATTTGCGGTAATTGCAAGACAACATAAGCAGTTTCAGGAAAAGTGCGAAGCGGTTTTCCGTGCGAAACTGCGTAGAAATAAACAGATAGAACGGTTTTGAGACCGTTCTATATCAAACTTGTTGATTGAAAATAACAAACTGTGTGTTTGTCGTGCAGAAGGGGCGCTGGCACTACAGTTGCAAATTCGTCAGGCCGTGGCGAAAAGAGTGATTTTCGAGTACCGGAGCGCAGCGTACTTCCAAGCATAGCCCCGAAAAGTTGCAGACTTTTCGGATAAGGCTATGCACCTGAGAATGCTGGTGAGCACCGGAACGTGAGACAAATTGCTCTTTGCAGCCCGGCATCACGAATTTGCCTAGCCCGCGTCCTTGAACAGCACGCTCTGGTCGAACAGATAGCGGTTGGAAAGCGGCAGGCTTGCCGCGCCCATCGCCTTGGCATGGACGCCGACCTTGCCTTCGATGATCTCCGGCGCGCGCAGGCCCTGCAAATCGAGACAGGAAAGCTCCACGCGGGTCGCTTCCACGATGCGGTGGCGCACATTGCCCGGCAGCCAGCCGTCGATGACGGCGGCGGGAAAGTCGATCACGGAAGCAGCCGCCACCGCCGCATGGGCCAGCCCGCGTGCGGCAAGCGCCACCCATTCGTCGAGCGGTGCGCCGAAATTGTGCCAATTCTCCGGCGAAAGCCAAAGATCGTCGGATGAGATGTTCTTTTCCTGCAACATGCGTTCCAGCACGAAAAGCGAAGCCGTATCGATAAGCTGCATTGTGCCGCGCTTGTCGTCTGCGCTGCGCATCCGCATCGGCATGGAGCCGAGCGCGCCCGCATTGCCGGTGCGGCCGGGATAGAGCGTGTTGTTCAGCACCACGCCGCCGCCGATGAACGATCCGATGAAGAAATAGACGAAATCGGTGAATTCGGGTCCGCGGCCAAAGGTCAGTTCCGCGCCGCAGGCCGCCGTGCAATCGTTCTGGATGAAGACCGGAAACGAAAACGCCCTGGTGAAATCGCTGACCAGATCGGCGCCGAGCCATGCATCCAGATCCTCAGCCGGTGCGCCCACTTCCTCGACCCAGTTCCACAGTTCGAAGGGGAGGGCAATGCCAAGCCCGGCAATGCGGTCGCGCCTGGCCGGTTCGAGCGCGGCGGTGAAAGCGTTGACGCTGTCGAGGGTAAAGCTGCGGATGTCATCGGGCACCGGCCAGCGATAGGTGATGTGCCGCCGCTCGCGGATCGTGCCCAGAAAATCCATCAGGATGATTTCCGCGCTGCGCCGCCCGATCTTGAGGCCGAAGGAAAAAACCCCGTCGGCGGCAAGGCGCATCGGCATGGATGGCTGGCCGACACGGCCGCGCACGCGCTCGCCCTGCGTGATGAGGCCGTCTTTTTCCAGCGCGCGGATGATGACGGAAACGGTCTGCGCCGAAAGTCCGGTGAGGCGGGCAATGTCGGCGCGGGCAAGCTGGCCGTGCCTGCGCACCAGCGCCAGAACCAGCCGCTCATTATAGGCGCGCACGCCGATCTGGTTGGAGCCGCGATTGACGCTCGCGCCCGGCCCGGCAAATTGCAGCATGGCAGGACCCGGCGTTCCGGAAAGCATATCGGCAGACCCGCTGACCGGCTCGCCTTCAATTTTATGCCTGACCATAGCCTCTCCCAGATTCCGGCCCATGGAATGCAATCGGATTGCGGCCATGGCGTGCGGGAATTCCTAAACCAATCCTCGAAGGAGAAAAAGCCCTCATTGCAGGGATATGAAATAAAAACAATCGCTTAAGACAGGTACGGATGAAGCTCGCGGCTTGTCGCCAGCTTCTTTCGCTTCTCTCCTCTGGCTGCCAGAGTGACACAGCATATTAATAAATCAAGTGGATTTATTAATTGACTCTGTTTAGAAGCCGTGTTTTGCTTCTCCCCTGCCGGGGGAAGAGGACCGGCTCAATCTGGGAGGAGTTCATGAAGAAGACAGTTCTGTCGGCAGCCTTTGCTGCCCTCGCGCTTGGCGCTGCCGCACTACCAGCCAATGCCGCCGATGTCGGCGCGTGCCTCATCACCAAGACCGACACCAACCCGTTCTTCGTCAAGATGAAGGAAGGCGCCATCGCCAAGGCCAAGGAGCTTGGCGTCAATCTCAAGACCTATGCGGGCAAGATCGACGGCGATTCGGAAAGTCAGGTCGCGGCGATTGAAACCTGCATCGCTGATGGGGCGAAGGGCATTCTCATCACCGCTTCCGACACCAAGGGCATTGTGCCGTCGCTGCAAAAGGCGCGCGATGCGGGCATGCTCATCATCGCGCTCGACACGCCGCTGGAGCCTGCCGACGCGGCGGACGCAACCTTTGCCACCGACAATTTCCTCGCCGGTGAGCTGGTCGGCAAATGGGCGGCGGCAACGCTTGGCGACAAGGCCAAGGACGCGCATGTGGCCTTCCTCAACCTCACCGCATCGCAGCCGAGCGTCGATGTTCTGCGCGACCAGGGCTTTGCCACTGGTTTCGGCATCGATCCGAAGGACAAGACCAGGCTGGGCGACGAGGACGATCCGCGCATTGCCGGCCGCGACCTGACCGACGGCAATGAGGAAGGCGGACGCCGCGCGATGGAAAACCTTCTCCAGAAGGACCCGAACATCAATGTCGTCCACACCATCAACGAACCTGCCGCCGCCGGTGCCTATGAGGCGCTGAAGGCCGTGGGGCGCGAAAAGGACGTGCTGATCGTTTCCATCGATGGCGGCTGCCCCGGCGTCAAGAACGTGCAGGAAGGCATTATCGGCGCGACATCGCAGCAATATCCGCTCCAGATGGCCGCACTCGGCATCGAGGCGATCAAGAAATTTGCCGATACGGGTGAAAAGCCGAAGCCGACCGAAGGCAAGGATTTTGTCGATACGGGCGTGTCGCTTGTCACCGACAAGCCGGTGGAAGGCGTTCCGTCCATCGACACCAAGACCGCGCTCGACAAGTGCTGGGGCTGATCCCCTTTCCAAAATCCGGGCTCGGCAGATTGGATGATTTGCCGACCCTTTCTGCGGGCAGGAGACAGAGATGAGTGAGCCACAGGCGGCTTCCGCTGCACAAAAACAGTCCATGCAGGACTATGAAAAGACGTTGTCGCAAAGCGCTGCCGATGTCGCCTCCTTCGATGCAGGCGACCGGTCGCTGCTTTACCGGATGCGGACTTTCCTGCATCACAATCCCGCCGCCGTGCCGCTGATCGTGCTCGTCCTGTCGCTTTTGGTGTTCGGCATCACGCTTGGCGGCAAGTTCTTTTCCGCCTTTGCGCTGACGCTCATTCTGCAACAGGTCGCCATTACCGGCATCATCGCCGTGGCGCAGACGCTGGTGATCCTCACCGCCGGTATCGATCTTTCGGTCGGCGCCATCATGGTCCTGTCATCGGTGGTGATGGGCCAGTTCACCTTCCGCTATGGGCTTCCCGCCGAACTTTCCGTTCTCTGCGGCTTTGCCACCGGCGCGCTCTGCGGCTTCATCAACGGCTTTCTGGTGGCCTATGTGCGCCTGCCGCCCTTCATCGTGACGCTTGGCATGTGGCAGGTGATCCTCGCCACCAACTTCCTCTATTCGGCCAATGAGACGATCCGCGCGCAGGAAATCACGGCGGAAGCGCCGATCCTGCAATTCTTCGGCGAGAGCATCCGCATCGGCGGCGCGGTCTTCACCTATGGCGTCATCGCCATGGTGCTTCTGGTCCTGCTGCTCTGGTATGTGCTGAACCACACCGCCTGGGGGCGGCATGTATATGCCATCGGCGACGACCCGGAGGCGGCGCAGCTTTCCGGCGTATCGGTCAAGCCGATCCTCATGTCGGTCTATGTGCTGGCCGGCATCATCTGCGCGCTTGCGGGCTGGGCGATGATTGGCCGTCTTGGCTCCGTGTCGCCGACCGCTGGCCAGTTCGCCAATATCGAATCGATTACTGCCGTGGTGATTGGCGGCATATCGCTCTTCGGCGGGCGCGGTTCCATTCTGGGCACCATGTTCGGCGCGCTGATCGTCGGCGTGTTTTCGCTGGGCCTGCGCCTGTGGGGCACCGACCCGCAATGGACCTATCTCCTGATCGGCGTTCTCATCATCGCCGCCGTCGCCATCGACCAGTGGATCAGAAAGGCTGCCGCATGAAAACGAACACCACGCCTGTTCTGTCGGCCAAGGGGCTGGTCAAGCGCTATGGTCGCGTTACCGCGCTCGACCATGCCGATTTCGACCTTTATCCGGGCGAAATCCTCGCGGTCATCGGCGACAATGGCGCGGGCAAATCCTCGCTCATCAAGGCGCTCTCCGGCGCGATCAGGCCCGACGAGGGCGAAATCCTGCTCGACGGCCAGCCCGTCAGCTTCCATTCGCCGATGGAGGCGCGGCAGGCGGGCATCGAGACGGTCTATCAGAACCTTGCTTTGTCGCCTGCGCTTTCCATTGCCGACAATCTGTTTCTGGGCCGCGAAATCCGCCGCAAGGGACCGCTCGGCTCGCTTTTCCGCATGCTGGATCGCGGCGCGATGGAAAAGATCGCCCGCGAAAAACTGTCCGAACTGGGCCTGATGACCATCCAGAACATCGGTCAGGCGGTGGAAACCCTTTCGGGCGGCCAGCGCCAGGGCGTCGCGGTGGCGCGCGCCGCCGCCTTCGGCTCCAAGGTGGTCATCATGGACGAGCCGACGGCGGCGCTGGGCGTGAAGGAATCGCGCCGCGTGCTGGAGCTCATCCAGGACGTGAAGCGGCGGGGCATGCCGATTGTGCTGATTTCACACAACATGCCGCATGTGTTCGAGGTTGCCGACCGCATCCACATTCACCGGCTCGGACGTCGCCTGACGGTCATCGACCCGAAGGAATATTCCATGTCGGATGCGGTCGCCCTGATGACCGGCGCGATGCGGCCGAAGGAAGCGGCTTGAGCTTCTGGTAAGCTGACAGGACGAATCACGGAAACCGGACATGACGCCCATCGAGCGCGAAGCCCTGCCTTCGGAAATTCTTGCGCGGCTGGCGCAAACCGGCGGACGCCTGATCGTGGCCATTGCCGGCCCGCCGGGCGCGGGCAAATCCACCCTGTCCGACGATCTGCGCCGCGCCATCAACAAGGGCGGCGAAACGCCCTCCATCATCGTGCCCATGGACGGGTTTCACCTCGACGATGCCATTCTCGACAAGCGCGGATTGCGGAGCCGCAAGGGGTCGCCCCCCACCTTTGACTGCGCCGGATTTGCGGCCTTGCTTCAGCGTCTGAAACAGGCCGAGGACGAAGTCTTCATCCCGGTCTTCGACCGCTCGCTGGAGCTTTCGCGCGCTGCCGCATCGGTGGTTGGCCTTGAACATCGCGTGCTTCTGGTCGAGGGCAATTACCTGCTGCTCGATGGGGAGCCATGGGCGCGGCTTGCTCCTTTCTTCGACATGACGCTCTATCTGGACGTGCCTTTTGCCGAACTGGAGCGCCGCCTGACCGATCGCTGGCTCAGCTTCGGCTTCGATGCGGAAACGGCCCGGAACCGCGCCCTTTCCAACGATATTCCCAATGCCGAACTCGTGGAGGCGCGGTCGCGCAAGGCGGATTTTGTCGTTAGATAGGGAATTGCGCCTTTCAAGGGTTGCGGCGATGCGCCTGCGTCTGCATGATGGCAAAAATCGCTTCATCAGTTTCCGACCGGAATAGTTCCCCATGACGACTTATGTTTTCGCGCCGCCCCCGCAGCCTTTTCTGCCTGTGAAGGGAACGGATGCGCGCTTTCCCGTGCACCGCATCTATTGCGTCGGCCAGAATTATGCCGATCACGCCATCGAAATGGGCGGCGACCCGACCCGCAATCCGCCGTTTTTCTTCCAGAAAAACCCGGACTGCCTTGTCATCGAAGGCGGCGATTTTCCCTATCCGCCGAAGACCGAGGACGTGCATCACGAGATCGAGCTTGTGGTGGCGCTGAAGACCGGCGGCAGCGACATTGCCGTCGAAACGGCGCTGGACCATGTCTATGGCTATGCGGTCGGCATCGACATGACGCGCCGCGATTTGCAGGCGGTGGCCAAGAAGGCCGGACGCCCGTGGGAAGTCGCAAAGGCGTTCGACCATTCCGCGCCCTGTTCGGCCATCGTGCCGGTGTCGGAAATCGGCCACCCGGAAAAGGCTGCGATCTCGCTTGCCGTCAATGGCGAGACGCGCCAGTCGGGCGACCTCAACCAGATGATCTGGAAGGTGGCGGAAACCATTTCATACCTGTCGTCGCTCTTTGAGCTGCGCCCCGGCGATCTTATCTTTACGGGTACGCCTGCGGGCGTCGGCCCGGTGAAGCGCGGCGACCGCCTGGAGGGCAAGGTGGAGGGCGTGGGGGAACTGTCCGTAACCGTGGTTTGAAACAAGCGGAGGAGACCCGATGAGCACCTATCTTCCCGATGATGTACACGACGCTCTGGAGCGCTTTGTCGCCGAAAAATATCCCGGTCTCAACCAGACCGAGGCGATGACGCTGATCCTGCGCAAATGGCTGGTGCATGAGGGCTATCTGTCGGCGGAACCCGAACACGGCACGCCGCCGGAAGAACTGAACGCGACCAATGACGATTGAACAAGGCAGCAATTGACTATGGCCAAACAGCCGCCGGAAGGGGCGGGTCGCAAGACCGCGCTCGGGCGACGCCTTTTGATTCTGATGATTGTGGCAATCCTGCTTGTGATCGCGCTCGTCTGGATGAGCATTTATCTCTTCGATCCCAATGGCGGTCTGGACTTCGACGATCTTGGGATTTTCGCTTTTGATTTCAATGCGATGGATATGCTGCTGCCGCGTGCTTCGTGAGCATGTTAATCTTTTTGTTACCATTTGAAATATTCATTTTGGCGGCAGCCTGACGTTTAGCGCTTCCGTTTGCCGTCTTTTGCATGGTACACGATTGTCATCGACCGAAAGAAGACTGACTGAGCCGGGCCGCCAAGGCCCGTGTAAGCCAAGAGGATCTGGATGGCATTCGAGGACATCAAGGCGGAAATTGCGCTGCTTTTCGAGCAAATGGTGAATCAGCCGCAAGACGCTCATGAAATCCGCGAAACGGTTCGCGAAAAGCTCAATGCGCTGCGGGCCAGTGGTTTGCCGCTGCCGGATGATCTGGTCGAGCTTGAAAAACGCATCGAACAAGATTTCGATTCCTGAGAACGGGTCCGGTCATGCGTTACGCGCTTTCTTCTTCATCCGCCGCTTTTGCCCGCAAGGGCCTTCTGCTTCTTGGCTGCGCCGTGGCGCTGAGCGCCTGCAACACCACCAATGACGGCAAGACCGTGAAGACGGCGCTGATCACGCAGGCCGATACATCCGGCCAGGCCGCAGCCGCCACAGGCAATGCCGCCGGCGCAACGGCAGGGGCCGCAGGCACCGCAACCGCCGATGCGGGCGCAGTTGCCGGAACGCAGGCCATTGCCGCCGTGACCGATCCGTCCGATCCGGTCCTGCCGGCAAACGTTCCCATTCCCGGCATTCGCGGCCAGTCCGAACCGATGATGGCCTATGCCGGTGCGCAGGCTGCCGCATCGCCTGCTTCCGTTGCCGCCAACATGGCCTTCGAGACGCCGGATCACGCGCCGGAAGATCTCGATGCGCTGATTACCAAATATTCCGTCGCCTATGACGTGCCGGAGCGCCTGGTGCGCCGGGTCGTGCATCGCGAAAGCCGGTTCAATCCGGGTGCGCGTAACGGACCCTATTGGGGCCTGATGCAGATCAGCCATCCGACCGCGCGCGGCATGGGCTATACGGGCTCGGCCAAGGGCCTGCTCGATGCGGAAACCAATCTGAAATATGCGGTTCGTTATCTGTCCGGCGCCTATAAGGTCGCAGGCGGCGATGAGAGCCAGGCCGTCCGCTATTATGCGCGCGGCTATTATTACGATGCCAAGCGCAAGGGGCTGTTGCAGGAAACCGGCCTCGACGGAAGCTGGAAGCGCAGCGGCCCGACCCGTGATGCGGCGGCTGCGTCAATCGAGCAGGCATCCTTGCCGACCGGCTCTTCCGTGCCGCTCCCCGGCGTTGCGCCGATCCAGGCTTCCTACGCCCCGGCAGGGCAGTAAATTTCCTATCGACCAACTGCCATCTTGACGCTGCAAAGCGATGGCAGTTTCCTGTTGAGAGCGCATCCCGAAAAGTGTGAAACGGTTTTCGGAAAAGATGCGCGTTAAAACAAAGGACCAGAGCGGCGCTCTGGAACCGACGACAGGGAAATTTCATGAATGCAAGGCTGCCTTACCCGGTCAAATGGAAATATGACCGGGCCGAATTGTGGGCCGATGGCGTCATCCATGTGCTGGGTGTCGGGCTGGCGCTTGCCGGCGCGATTGCCATGCTGTTCTATTTCCTGCCGAACATGCCGGCAGCGACCTTGATCTCATCCGGCGTCTATCTCGCGAGCCTTCTGGCGGCGCTCGGCATTTCGGCGGTTTACAATATCTGGCCGGTTTCCCCGACCAAATGGTTTTTGCGCCGGTTCGACCATTCGGCGATCTATCTTCTGATCGCCGGAACCTACACGCCCTTCGCCATGCATATGGGCGACCGCGCTCTGCCGCTGCTTCTCTTCGTCTGGAGCGTGGCTTTCGTCGGCATCATGCTCAAACTGTTCATGCCGGGGCGTTTCGACCGGCTGTCGATCCTGCTTTATCTGGCGCTCGGCTGGAGCGGCGTCATGGTCTATGACACGATGGTGCAATCACTGCCGCCCGCCGTCTTCTGGCTGATTGCGGCTGGCGGCATGGTCTATTCGCTGGGCGTGATCTTCCATGTCTGGGAGCGGCTGCGGTTTCAGAACGCCATCTGGCACGGCTTTGTCGTGGTGGGCGCGGCGCTGCATTATTGTGCGGTGTTTTTTGTCGGCGCCTGGAGCTGAAGCCCGGTCTATTTCGGCTCTGACGGCCTGCAAAACGCCATTTGCAGGCCGTCAGAAACTGAATCCTAATGAAAGTCGCGTGAGTTCGGCATGATTTTTACATTTCGCGGATGATGCGCCATCTGGGATGGAGCGACGAGGCGCTGTGCTTCGCGTCCGCTCATTTCGATCAAGGCCGCCGAACGGTCCTGCAATTTTGACGCCACCAGATGCACCACCCCTTCCGGGCTGCGCTGGATGCGGCCTTCGATATGGATCAGCCGTGCGCCCATCACTTCGCGGCGAAACACCTTCATGATCTTCGGCCAGACGACAATATTGGCGATGCCGGTCTCATCCTCGATGGTGAGAAACACCACGCCCTTGGCGCTGCCGGGGCGCTGGCGCACGGTGACGACGCCCGCCACTTTCATGCGGCGTCCGTCCGCACCTTCCTGCACGGCGCGGCAGGTGGAAACGCCTTCCGCCGCCAACCCCTCGCGCAGATATTGCAGCGGATGCCCTTTCAGCGAAAGCCGCGTCGTCTCGTAATCGGCAATCACATGCTCGGATGCGGCCATTTCAGGCAGTTTCGTGCGCGGCTCTTCCGCCAGTTCGCTGGTTGCGGCGGCGCGGAAAAGCGGCAGCGTTTCGTCATTGGGCAGGCGGCGCACCGCCCATAATGCGGCGCGGCGGTCGATATCGAGCGAGCCGAAAGCATCGGCATCGGCCAGAAGCGTGAAGGCGCGCCGGTCGAGCCGCAGCCGCCGGTGCATGTCCTCGATGGTGCGGTAGGGCTCCTGCCGGTCGGCAATCAGAAGCTCGGCGTCCCGTTTGGAAAAGCCGTCGATCTGGCGGAAACCGAGCCGCAGCGCTGGTCGGATATCGAGCGTATCCTCCAGAATATTATCCCAGTGGCTGCAGTTCACATCGACGGGCAGCACCGTCACGCCATGGTCGCGGGCATCGCGCACGATCTGGGCGGGCGCGTAAAAACCCATGGGCTGGGAATTGAGAAGGGCTGCTGCAAACACTTCCGGGTGATGGCACTTGATCCACGCGGAAATATAGACCAGATGCGCGAAGCTTGCCGCATGGCTTTCGGGAAAGCCATATTCGCCGAACCCCTTGATCTGGTTGAAGCAGTTTTCGGCAAAGGTCCGGTCGTAGCCACGATTGACCATGCCGTCGATCATCTTCTTCTCCATCGTATGGATGGTGCCCATCTTGCGGAAAGTGGCCATGGCGCGGCGCAACTGGTTGGCTTCCTCGGGCGTGAATTTTGCGGCCTCCATGGCAATGCGCATCGCCTGTTCCTGAAACAGCGGCACGCCCCTGGTCTTGCCGAGTATCTGCTGCAATTCGTCAGCCGGTCCATGCTCCGGCGAAGGCGACGGCAGGGTGCCGGGCTCCTGTCCGTTTCGCCGCCTGAGATAAGGATGCACCATGTCGCCCTGAATGGGGCCGGGGCGCACAATGGCGACCTCGATGACGAGATCGTAGAACTCACGCGGTTGCAAACGCGGCAGCATGTTCATCTGCGCCCGGCTTTCCACCTGAAAGACACCGAGCGAATCCCCCTTGCACAGCATGTCGTAGACGCGGCTGTCCTCGCGCGGCAGGCTGGCCAGTGTCAGCTTTTCGCCGCCATAAAGCTGGGGCTTGTGTCGGTGAATGAGGTCGAAAGCCTTGCGGATGCAGGTGAGCATGCCGAGCGACAGCACATCCACCTTCATCAGCCCCACCTCATCGATATCGTCCTTGTCCCATTCGATGAAGGAGCGGTCTTCCATCGCCGCCGGGCCGATGGGCACGGTTTCGTCCAGCCGGTCGCGGGTGAGCACGAAGCCGCCGACATGCTGCGACAGGTGGCGCGGAAAGCCGATCAGCGTGATGGCGAGTTCCACCGCGCGCCGGATGATCGGATTGTCGGGATCGAGCCCCGCCTGCCTGATATGCTGCCTGTCGATGCCGCCGCCCGATATGCCCCACACCGTATTGGCAAGCGCCGCCGTCACGTCTTCGGTCAGGCCCAGCGCCTTGCCGACATCGCGGATCGCGCTGCGCGACCGATAGCTGATGACGGTCGCGACAATGGCCGCGCGGTCCCTGCTGTAGCGATCATAGACATATTGCATCACCTCTTCGCGGCGCTCATGTTCGAAATCGACGTCGATATCCGGCGGTTCCTGACGCTCGGCGGAGATGAAGCGCTCGAACAGGAGATCCACTTGCGTCGGGTTGACCCCGGTAATGCCGAGGCAGAAACAGACAACGGAATTGGCCGCCGAACCGCGCCCCTGACACAGAATGCCTTTCTCGCGGGCATGGTTCACAATGTCATAGACGGTGAGAAAATAAGGCTCGTATTCAAGCTGGGCGATCAGCGCCAGTTCCTTGTTGATGAGGCCCCGCACCTTTGGCGGGATCGTGTCCGCGCCGTAATGGCGGGCGGCACCTTCCCAGGTGAGATCATGGAGATGCTGCCGTGCTGTCTTGCCGGGCGGGATGGGTTCATCGGGATAGGCATATTTCAGCTCATCGAGCCGGAAGGTGATGGGCGCGACGAAATCGGCGGTCGCCGCGATGGCTTCAGGATAATCGCGGAACAGGCGTGCCATCTCATGCGGCGGCTTCAGGTGGCGCTCGGCATTCTTTTCCAGAAGCCGCCCGGCTGCAAAAACGCTTGTGTGATGGCGCGTGGCCGTCAGCACGTCCTGAAGCGGGCGGCGGTCGGGGTGATGATAAAGCACATCATTGGTGGCGATGAGCGGCACGCCTGCCTGCGCGGCAAACCGGGCGGTGCGTTCCGCGTGGCGTCCGTCCTGCCCCTGATGCGGCATGGTAAGCGCCAGCCAGACCGAGCCGGGGGCGGCCTGTGCGATCTCCGTCAGGCGTGCGGCAAAATCCGGCTGGTCTTCGTCAGGCGGAAAGACCGCGATCTGGAATTGCCGCGCGCGAAACAGGAGGTCGGCCCATTCGAGATGGCATTCGCCCTTGATGGCGGCGCGGTGCTTTCCTTCCGTCAGCAGGCGGCACAATTGGCCATAGGCGGCGCGATCGCGCGGATAGACGACCATTTCCGGCGTGCCGTCGATAAAGGACAGGCGGCTGCCGATGAAGAGGCGGAAACGGCTTTCCTTGCGAATCTCCTTCCATGCCGCATGGGCCCGCACCACACCGGCCAGCGTGTTGCGGTCGGCAATGCCGATGCCGGACAGGCCAAGCGCATGCGCGCGCTCCACCAGTTCCTGCGGATGCGATGCACCGCAAAGGAAGGAAAAATTGCTGGCAGCGGCCATTTCAAAATAAGAAACCATCACGCAAACAGCCCATGCAGAAACCAGCGCGGATGATTGGCGCCGTCATAAAGCCCCTCGCGAAAAATCCAGAAACGCTGGCCGGTCTCATCCTCCACCCGGTAATAATCGCGCAGTTCCGGCACTTTCTGACCGATTGCAAGCCACCATTCCGGCTCGATCCGCTCCGGTCCTTCGGCAAGGCGCACCTGATGGCGCACCCGCCGCCACAGGAAGAAGGAGGGCGGGCTGTCGGGCACTTCGGCGACGGTTTCGATCAATTGCGGCGGGCGGAACAGTTTTATGGGGCGGGCGGGCGGATCGCCCGGCAGTTCGGCTATACTGCGATAATCGGCTTTGGTTTTTCGCGATCCATGCAAGGCAGGGACGAGGCCGAAAGCGCGCTCCGGCATATGGGTGTCGCGCGGAAAGGAGACGAGAACGCGGTCCTGTCCAAGCCGCGCCGAAAGCCGGTCGATAAGCTGGCTGAACCCTGCTTCATCCTCTTCATGCTGGTCGAGCCCGGTCTGGCGCTGGGCCACCGCGCTGCTGCGCAGCGCTGCCAGCCGGATCATGTCGAAGCCGAAACCGGCATCGAGCGGATCGGTGAGCGCATCAAGCCTTTCGCGCGCAAGGCGCAGGAAAACCGTGTCGTTGCGCAAGGGCTGGCCGGTTTCGATATGGATATGGCGCATCTCGCCATCGACCCGGAAGAAGGACGCCTCGATCAGAAGCGCACCCTTGTCTTCCATTTCAAGCTGCGCGAACAGTTCCTGCGCCAGTTCCCGCAATATGTGTTCCACCAGTTCCATTGCCGTCACCGGCTCTGACAGGCGGCGTTCGGCAAGCATGAGCGGCAGGATGCGCAAGGGAGAAATCGGCGCGCGCTCCCGCCGCGCCAGCCGGTCGAGCTTTGTGGCAAGATCGGTGCCGAAACGGGCGGTGAGGGCAGAGCGGGGCAGCGCCATCACATCGCCGATCCGTTTCAGCCCGGCGCGCTTGAGGCCGGTTTCGGCGGCTTGCGTCAGTTCAAGCGCGGAGAGCGGCAGGCGGGGAAGCTGCCGGTCGGCCTCCGCCTGGCTGAAAACACCGCCCTTCGTTCCGCGTGCCAGAAGCCGCGCGGCAAAACTGTTATCGGCAATCGCCGCCTGCACGTGCAGCCCGGCGCGTTCAAAGCGGCGAAGGGCGTCGGCACGCATGGTGGCAAGCCCGCCGAACAGATGCGCGCAGCCGGTTATGTCCAGCATCAGCCCATGCGGCAGATCGAAGGCGACAAGCGGCGTGTAGCGCTCGCACCAATGGGCAAGGCGCTTGAGAAGCGCTGCATCATGGTCCGGCGCTGCCGCTGCCACATCGAGCCTTTCCACGCGGGCGCGCGCATCGGTCAGCGCCATGCCGGGAAAAAGGCCGCGCCTTGCCGCTTCACCATCCACCGCCGTCAGGTGCAGCGCATTGGCCGTGCGTTCGGTCACGACCAGAGGAAGCCGCTCCTTGCCGTCAGGCTGAACGGCGCGGCGAAGCCGGTCGGTCGGCAGAAACGGAAACCAGAGGGCGAGGAATGAACGCTCTGTCTGCTCTTTCTCTTGCACCGAATTCAAGGGTTTCATTGTTCCATTCCATGATCCATTGCCCGCATGTACCGTGGCGGTTGCGCTCCAGCACGGCGGAAAAAGCGGGCTTTCCCGGCGCGTTTGCTCCGCTGGAGCGGGATGGCGCGGGCGCTACCCGCCAGCGGCTGACGGCGGCGCTCTGCACGGCCGTCCGGTGGCTCCTCAGCAGGATGACCGGCAATTGCGCGGCTTCGGTTGCCAGCAGCAGGCGGCGCGAGGCGGTGAGATCGAGGCATTTCGGCTGGCCTGTCACCGAGGCGACAATGCCGGAAACCAGATGCGAGGCCTTGCCGCCGCTGCCGGTTTCCAGCGCATCATTGGCCGCCTTCAGCACATCCTGCGCCGTGGGGCAGCGCACGATCAAAAGCCGTGCGGGATCGATCCCGAAGGCATGAAGCCCCGGCGGATAAAGCCCGCCATACTCGCTTGAGGCGGTTTCTTCCTCGATCCAGATGATCGGGCGCCGGGGGGCTGCGGCGCCTTCTGCCGTACGCGCCGCAAAGGCAAGCGCAAAGCCGGTGGCGGCCATATGCGCGCCGGGGTTTTCGGCAAAGACCTCATGCAGCGCATCGCCTGCCAGACCATGCGGAAAGGCTGCATCGGCAGGCGCAAAGCCCAGCGTGAAACTGCGCGCGCGCGCAAAACCGCTCCTGTCCTCGCTTCCTGGCTCCTTGTCTTTTCCCTTGGCAAAACTGCCTTGCGGATCATTGCCTGCAATGGCGATGACCATGCGCCGCAGCGCCGCGATGTCGATGCCGCTCACGTTCGATTTCCGTCAAAATGTTCACTATTTGTTCTAGTATTGAATCGAGCGAGGCAAGAGTCAAGCGGATTGACTCTTCATGCGAGGCAGCCAGGAAATCGGGTTCTTTTCAAGAGCCGCTGCATTTTTTTGGGGGGGGCTTAATCACAATATGCCGAATTCGCAGGCCAATATATGGA
>NZ_LQBD01000034.1:0-661 GCF_046630315.1 Brucella anthropi
GAGGCGGCTTTTTCTTTGCCCGAAAGGAAATCACCAATGGCCAAGGGAACCTTTGCCAAAACGACGCCGCATGTCTTCTCGGAAGAGGGCGGGTATGTGGATGATGTTGACGATCCGGGCGGCGCAACGAATATAGGCATCACCATTGCCACACTGTCGGCCTGGGAAGGGCGTCGTGTATCAAAAGCTGAGGTGAAAGCGCTAACCAAAGCCAAGGCGACGGATATCTATCACGAGAACTATTGGAACAAGATATTCGGTGACGATCTGCCCGCAGGCGTTGACTATGCCGTGATGGACTTCGCCATCAATTCCGGCCCGGCTCGTGCTGTGAAGTTCCTGCAACGTATCGTCGGGACAGCAGAAGACGGCGTGATGGGCGCAAAGACATTGGCGGCGGTTCGGAAGATGGCTGCCGATAAGATCATCAATGCCCTGTGCGATGATCGGGCTGCATGGCTGAAGACGCTCAGCACTTTCAAGAAATTCGGCAATGGCTGGACCTCGCGTGTTTCGCGGGTTCGTTCTCGCGCTCTGGCTTTCTCTCGTGACAGTGCTCCAGTTCCTTCCCAGGTGCCGCAGGTTCCAACTGGCAAGGCCGTACAGTCGGATACGTCCCTCAAAACGGTATTATCCAAACCGGAAGCATGGGGACCGCTTG
>NZ_LQBD01000035.1:0-230519 GCF_046630315.1 Brucella anthropi
TAGCCGCGCTCGGTAATCTGCGCGACAGCATCGCGCTTGAACTCGTCACTGAAATTGCCAGACCCCATCATGGCCTCCTTGCCTCAAAAATAGGGAAGAAAGCGTCCACAAATCTAGGGGCTATTCAGGGCAGAAAATGGGACAACATCGCATGAGCTTGCGGCAATGTATGGATGGGCATCGACACAGATGGCGGAAGTCTACACCAGGAAGGCGGATAAAAACCGGCTTGCGGAACGTGCCGCGAACAAGCTATTCCCTAACCAATAAACAAGGTTAGGGAAGCGTCAAAAATAACACAACAGAAACAGTATCTTACAAAACGCCTGAAACTTTTATGTAAGGTGCCACCGGAAAAGCCATCGCAATTTGGACGGCAAGCGAGGAAAAGATGGATATTCGCCAGATAGACGACAATTTTTCGGTCTCGGGCCAGATTGAGCCAGATGACCTGCGCGATATTGCTGCGGAGGGATTTCGAACGATCATCTGCAATCGGCCCGATGGAGAAGGCGGACCTGAACAGCCCGCATTCAGCGAAATTGCACGGGTCGCTGAAAAAGCCGGACTTGCAGCCTATTATATCCCGGTCGTTGGCGGGCAGATGACGCAGGACGATGTCGATGCCATGGCAGCAGCCCTCGACGAAGCCGAAGGCCCTGTTCTTGGTTACTGCCGGTCAGGTGCCCGCTCTACGAATATTTACGGAATCGTGCAGCAGCAAAAGCGCGGATAAAGAATGAGCGCAGGCTATGGGGGCGGTGAAGCCGCAAAGGCATTTCGACAGTCTTTGCAAACATGGTGCTCACCGTCCTGAAAGTCGGGTCCGACCCGAATGCATACCACGCGCGGTATGAGCGCAGTATTGGCGATAGTAGCTCATGCCGGTACGAGTGACCGTGGCGGCCACACCGCCCAGAACGAAAAGCCAGCCAATGGCCTGTGGCCAATTGAAACTTTCAATCCCGCCGCTCAGCGCCACAATAAAGATACCGGCCCATAACAGGGCCGCAGTACGGCGCCAGAATACCGGATTGAGCTCGTCGAAGACGGCCTTCCACAATGAGTGAACAAGACATGCGAAAAACAGGGCCGCGGCCAACCCGATATTGAGCAACTCGACCGGAAGCCATTGTTGCGAAGTGAGCATCGTTTCCATCATCCACTTAACCAAGATCCGTATCGAGAAAACCCATTATTCGGTTTATCTTTACGATCCCAACTATTGTTACTGTTCGTCCCATTCAGCTTTCGCTTTGTGGCCGCAACGTGTTAGAAGCACGGAAAGCTCCTTGGGATAAATTCACTTATTATTGCGTTCACGCGAAATATCGTGTTGAAAACATTACTCTATTCGTGGTGGCAAGCACCCCGGTACGCAATGCAACCCCTTCCAGAGTCTAGGGAATTTGCGGTTGCAAGACCCGAGCAGCCGGCTGCAAATTTTGTTCACGGCTGCGCTGGGTAACAGCTCTGTAACAATTCGGCATAGAAAATAGAGGCCCGGAAAGGCCAGAACTACGCCGTTATTCACAAGCTTGGAGCTTATTAACCGGCTTTTACTTGCGCGCCATCCATTTTGCTGTGAGACGTCGAAGATGGGCCTACAAAAGCTGGCACATTGGCAGGCCGCCCGAACAGGAAACCCTGAACCTGCTCACAGCCTTCTTCGATCACCATGCGATGCTGATCAAAGGTTTCTATGCCCTCAGCCACCACCGGCAGATCCAGGCTGCGGCCCAATCCGACAATGGCGCGCACAATGGCCCGCGCGCTGACATCTGTTTCCATGCTGGTTATAAAACTGCGGTCGATCTTGATCTTGTCGAAGGGGAAGCTCTGCAGATTGCTGAGTGACGAATAACCGGTGCCGAAATCGTCCATGACAATACGGACACCCAATTTCTTCATGCGACGCAGCAGTTCAAGCGTCGTCGAACGATCCTTCATCAGAGCAGATTCCGTTACCTCCAACTCCAGCCTCGTCGGATCGAGGCCTGTCTCCGCCAGAACCGAATGGACTATATCGGGCAGATTAACGAGCCGGAACTGTACCGGTGACAGGTTGACTGCAATAGTCAGATGCTTTTCCCACCCGGCGGCCGCGCGGCAAGCCTCGCGCAAAACCCACTCGCCCAATGCTACGATTGCGCCTGTTTCCTCAGCGATAGGGACGAATACCTCCGGTGGTATCTGGCCGCGTTCAGGATGGTTCCAGCGAACCAGCGCCTCATAGCCGGTGCAACTGCCATCGGCAGTCGCAAACAATGGTTGATAGGCAACGGCGATCTGTCCTCGAACCATCGCGTGGCGCAGATCTGCCTCCATCTGACGGCGCTCCCTGATCTCGCGATCCATTTCCGGTGAATAGAACGCGACCCTGCCACGCCCTTCCGTCTTCGCCCGGTAAAGGGCGATATCCGCCGCGTGGCGAATTGTTTCGGCGTCCTTGCCGTCATTCGGATATATGGCCACGCCGATGCTGACGCCGACCGCGGTAGGATCGAGCACCGTGTTCATTTCCGACCGGAAAATATCCAGAATTTTATCGGACAGTGTTCTTGCGCCTTTGGGTTGCGGCACCCCTGCCTGTAAAACAAGGAACTCATCGCCGCCGATACGTGCCGCCGTGTCGATACCGTTGATGGAACGCTTCAAGATGCTGGAAACGGTTTTCAACACCCGATCGCCTTCGGCGTGGCCAAAAATGTCGTTCACAGCCTTGAACCGATCCAGATCAAGCGCCAACACCGCAAAAGGCTCGCGGCTGCGCCGCGCAACAGCATTTGCTAGGCGCTCCTCAAAGAACATGCGATTGGGCAAATCCGTCAGTGCATCATGCCGCGCCATATGTTCAATCTGGCGCTGAGCCGCCCGCTTTTCAGTAAGATCCCGGACCGCCAGAACCTCGCACGGACGCCCCTGATATTCGATCGTGTGGACAGCAAGCTCAAAAATGCGCTCATCATTCGGGAACCGGGGAGCCGCTTCAATCGCTTCCGAACGGGGAGAACAAACGGAAAGCCCATCAGCCGCGAGCAACAGGCTATCCGGTGCAACACCGGCCAGCGCCTTTTCACTACAGCGCATGAGATCGGAAAAACGAGCATTCACCTCAACGATTTTCCCATCCCGGATCACGGCCAAACCATCCAGTGTGGCATTCGCAAATCCTTTGAGGTCTGTCATGTAACGGTCGACAAATACAGCAACAATCGTCGTCAGCGCCACGACACAAACAACGGCGGCTATCGCGCCGATCAACCAGAGACGACTGCTCCCCAGAGGATCGGCCGCTGGAAGGGTCGGGTTCGCAACCAACCTGGTTGACGCAACCGCGGTGAAATGGAGCGTGCAGACAGCCAGAATTCCCCCCACAGTCGGAGGCAGAACCCGCCTCCAGCCCGAAGCATTCATGACAAACCAGAATGCAACCAGCAGAAACACAACCGTTACCGCACCGCCTATTATAATGGGTAGAGTTTCATACTCGATATTGGCTGCCGCCTTGATTGCGCTCATACCGGTAAAGTGCATCGCCACGATTGATAGCGTCGCAGAAATGGCAGCGGTCAGAACATATTTGAATGCAGGCCCCTTGAGAAAGTGGAGGCTTAGCCAGAAGCCCAATACGGCTATCGCCGCCGAGAGTACGGTCGTTGTGAAATCAAACTCGATCGCCACGGTCCCGCGATAGGCAAGCATGGCCACAAAATGAGTGGCCCACACGCCCAACCCGCCTGCAAAGGCGCTCGTCGCCAGCCAATTGTTACGCCGACTTTCCGTGCATTCCCGTGCGCGGGCAAACAGCAGGAAAAAGGCGAACATGCTCGCGAATGAAATCGATGCGGCCAAGACCACGAAAGGTTGATCGTGCTGGACCGTTACGCACTCCAGAACCTGGAACATGCCGCCCCCCTGCGCCTGCCCGGGGTGTACTTCTTATAAAATCACAAGCAGAAGCATCACCCGGACTATGTTTTGTTCCCTGGATAAAGTTATCAGTAGGTATTTAAGCAATTCTGAATTACGCACGATCTCCAGTACATCTATAGAACCGCACGCTCGGCTACTTTCCGAAGCGCCTTCCGATCCGGGCAAGCAATATCACGGGCAGAATCCCGACCACCACGATGGCGAGCGCTGCAATGGACGCTTCCTCATAGGTTCCGCGCGCGGCTTCTCCATAAAGATGCGTCGCGAAAGTTTCGACATTGAGTGGGCGCAGCAAAAGCGTCGCTGGCAGTTCTTTCACGCAGTCAACGAATACGAGCAGGCCAGCCGCCACGATGGCTGTTCTGGATAACGGTAGGTGAACCGCCAAGAATGTTTGTGTCACCCCTCGCCCCAACGTGCGCGACGCGTGATCCAGAGACGGGGGTATGCGCTGCAGCCCTGAATCCATGCCACCAGCGGAGATTGCTAGGAAACGCACGACATAGGCATAGATAACAGCCGTACCTGTTCCGATCAGCACCAATCCTGCTGAAAATCCAAGGAAATGTGACGTAAACTGATTGAGGAGACGGTCAAAACCGCCAGCGACAACCAGAATGCCGATAGCGATCACCGTTCCGGGCGCCGCATAACCCATTGTCGACAGGCGATAAGACCAGCGGGCAATCGCCCCCGGAAAAAGCCGGACTGCATAGGCAACAAGCACACCGCAAAACAGCACCAGAACTGTCGCCACCGAAGCCAGGGTGACCGTGTTGAAAGCTTCACCGACCAGCCGGGGGGAAATTCCGGCAAAGCGAATGCGTTTCATGGCCTCCACGACCAGATAGATTGCAGGCACAATAAATCCGATAATAATCGGCAGCGAGCAGAGACAGAACAGCCAGGCGGCGCGTCCTCTCCTGACTTTCAGCGGCTCAAAACCGCGCGAATGACGAATATTGGACGCAAAGCGCTGTTTGCGCCGCGCCCAGCGCTCCATTGAAACGAGGCCGACGACCAGAAACAGCAGAGCGAGCGCCAATTGTGCCGCTCCCGGCAAATCCGAACGCGTTATCCATGTCGTATAGATCGAAACGGTCAATGTGCGAACGCCCAGAAACTCGGCAGCGCCCACATCGTTCAGCGTTTCCATCAAGGCCAGGCTGACACCAACCGCCACTGCGGGCCGGGCAAGCGGCAATGCAACGCGCCAGAAAATGCCTTTGCGACTGACGCCCAGCGTCCTGGCTGCCTCAATGAGGCTGGCGGACTGGGTGAGAAACATCGCCCTTGTCGGGATATAGACATAGGGGTAGAGAACAAAGCCCAGAAGAATGATGCATCCGGCCATCGAACGAATGTCGGGCAGGCGGAACTGACGCGGACTATCATATCCCAGCACGAAACGAACCGCCCCCTGGACTGGGCCGACGGGATGCAGGATATCAAGATAGGCATAGGCAATAATATAGGTCGGCACGGCCAATGGCAGCAGAAGCGCCCATTCCAGCACGCCCCGCCCACGGAAATCGAATGCCGTTACCAGCCACGCTGTCGACGTTCCCACGACGGCAGCGATGAGACCGACCCCGGTGAGCAAAATGACCGTTTCGAGAAATGCGGTGGGCAGGCTGGTGGCAAACAAATGCGCCCACAAGCCCGCCGATCCTCGGGTGGCCTCCCATGCCAGTGCAAGAACCGGCAGCAAAACCAGAGTTGCGACAAAGGCCGAGAGCCATAGCCAGTTGCGTCCCGCCCTTGCCGGCTGCAAAATCTGTTTCCGCATGGCTGGAAGAATTTCCATTGGCCTCTCTATAGTGCGACGCCGGCGCATCAAATGCACCGGCGCTATTTTTCTCAGTTCATTCGGCTTTTAATTATCGAAGCCAACTTTGTCGACCAGTTCGCTCGCCTGCTTGCGATGGCTGACGATTTCGGACAGCGGGACGCTGTCGATCTTCAGCTCCCCGAAGGATTTCACGATCGGATCAAGCGGCGCACCGGGCTTGACCGGATATTCGTAATTGGCCTTTGCGTAAATCTGCTGCGCCTCATCGGAGACCAGATATTCCAGCAGCTTGACCGCTTCCTCCTTATGCGGCGCGTGCTTAGCAACAGCGGCACCGCTGATATTGACCTGCGTGCCGCCATCCTTGAAGGTCGGCAGCAAAACCTTGATGCCCTCGCCCCAGGCCTTCTGTTCGTCGCCACCCTTGCCCGAACGCATCAGACCGACATAGTAGGAATTTGCCACGGCGATATCGCAGATACCGCCTACGATGTCCTTGGCACCGTCACGGTCGCCGCCTGCGGCCTTGCGCGCAAGATTGCCCTTGAGACCTGTCAGCCATTCCTCAGTCTTTTCGACACCATGATGCGCGATATAATCGGCGAAAAGGGCCGTATTATAGGGATGCTGGCCAGCGCGGATGCAAATCTTCCCCTTCCACTTCGGATCGGAAAGATCCTCATAAGTAATCTCGTCGAGTTCGAGATCCTTATCCGCATAAACCACCCGTGCGCGCATGGAGAGTGCAAACCAATTATCCTTCGCATCGCGAAGCTGCTCAGGGACAGCATCCTTCAATATTTTGGAATCGATCGGCTGGGTAAGGCCCTTGTCAACCAGATCGACCAGATTGCCGGCATCGACCGTCATGAGAATATCGGCAGGAGAATTCGCGCCTTCGGAGGCCACTCGCTCTGCCAGACCATCCTTCAGAAAGACCGTATTGACGGTGATCCCCGTGGACGATTTGAAAGCATCAAGCAGGGGCTGAATGAGGCCCGGCTCGCGCGTCGTGTAAATGTTCACCTCATTTGCGTGGGCAGCGCCTGCTAGAAGCGTGGCGGCAACGAGAGCAAGACCAGAACGCGCGAATTTCGACATTTTACCTCCAGATGGACCTATTTCATTCCGAATTATGAGTGCACTAATCAAGTTATACGAGGCGGATCGCAGACGGTCAATCGTTCGGGTAAGGTTGACGCGTCATATTTGCCATCCTTTGGGAAGATGAGCGCCTTTTCCCAGTGCGGGCGGAGAAAGATATCAGTGGCAACCGGTGGAAGTCGCAAATCTGCGCGCACGCGCAAGGGCGGAGCCGCATCCCCCACCCGCACAACCAGTTCCTCAATATCACCGAGGAAGGTGCGCGTTTCGATACGGCCATGCAGTAAAGCATCGCTGGACGCAGCGTCGGGCAGAATGGTGAAATCACGCGGGCGCAGGTAAACAAACGCTTCGGCATTGGGTTCAAGCTGTTCGGCTATTGCAAAGGCTCCAAAGGGAGTGACCAACTGCCCGCCTTCGACCTTTCCCGGTATTGTATTGAAGTCACAGAAGAAATCTGCCGCGTAGCGGTTCACCGGCTGGTCATGGAGTTCACGTGCGGGCCCGCTCTGGACGATCGCGCCCGATCGCATCAACACCACGCGGTCCCCTGTGGAGAGCGCTTCTTCAGCTTCGTGCGTCACGATAATCGCCGTCGTCCCGACGTCTCTTAGCAAAGCCACCGTCTCGCGACGAACCCTGGCCCGCAGACCTCTATCAAGGTTCGAAAAAGGCTCGTCCATCAAAAGAAGATGCGGTTTTGGAGCGAGGGCGCGGATAAGGGCAACACGTTGCTGTTCGCCGCCTGACAGCATGTGCGGATAGCGATCCGCCATGTGTGAAAGGGAAACCAGTTTGAGAAGTTCTTCGGCCCGTGCATTTGCTTCGTCGCGCGGCATTTTCCGCAAACCGAACAGAATGTTTTCCCTGACTGTCAGATGCGGAAACAGGGCATAATCCTGAAAGACAACTCCCACGTTCCGCTTTTCCGGCTCAATAAAAACAGAAGGGCCAACAAGCATCTTGCCCCCCATCGTGAGTGTGCCACGGTCTGGAGCATCGATGCCCGCGATGATACGCAACAGGGAAGTCTTGCCGCAGCCGGAGTGGCCAACAAGGCAAATAATCTCGCCCGCATGCACATCGAGCGAAACGCCATCAAGCGCATGCACCGCACCAAACTGACGGCCGATACCGGACAAAACGAGCGCCGGACCGGAATGGCCGGAAACCTGTCTTTCATCGTGCGGGTTGCGTGCATCCATAAGCAAGATCGCGTGTCCAGATTGCTGTTTTAGCGGATATAGAGACACATTCTCCAGAAAGCTACCTAAACAGGATGAATTATCTCATGAATATCGCGATTAAGTATTTCTTGAATGCGTTAACTGGTTGATTGCCGACGAAAAGCGCGCCATGTTCGCAGCGCTTCCACATGCCCAAATCACCCAATCACACCGCAGGAGAATACCGAAATGGGGCCGGTCACGGATAAGGTGGCGACAGCCGACAGCTTGCCGCAGGAAACTAAAATCGCGATTATCGGCGGCGGCGTGATTGGTGTTTCCACCGCCCTGTTTCTGGCGGAACGCGGTATTCCCGTCACACTCCTTGAGAAGGGGGAGATCGCTGGCGAACAGTCCAGCCGCAACTGGGGCTGGTGTCGGCGCACCGGGCGTGACAGCCGCGAAATGCCGCTTATCGTCGAGAGCATGCGACTGTGGGAAGGCATGAATGAGCGCACAGGTCGCGAAACCGGTTTCCGCATTACCGGAATTGCCTATACGGCTGAAAAAGAAGAACAAATGGCGCTCTATGCCGAATGGATCAACATAGCGCGCGAGCATGGTATTAAAACAGAACTTCTCAATGCCAGGCAGGCTGGCGCACTTGCACCGGGTATCAATCGCCGTCTTGCAGGCGGCATGATTACTCCGCTCGACGGCCGCGCGGAACCGCAAAAGGCTGTCCCGGCATTTGCTGCAAAAGCGCAAGAGAGTGGTGCCGTCATTCTGCAAAACTGTGCCGTACGCGGCATCGAAACGACCAATGGCCGCGTCACGGCGGTCCTCACTGAAAAAGGGCGACTGCGCTGTGAGGCGGTGGTCGTTGCTGGCGGTGCCTGGTCCAGACTGATTGTCTCTGCCTTCGACACCCATCTGCCGCAATTGAAAGTGCGTTCTTCCGTATTCCGGACCGCACCCATCGATGCCGGTGTTGAGCCTGCAATTGCGTTTTCAGACTTTGCGCTGCGCAAAAGATTGGATGGCGGCTATACGGTTGCAAGCCTTGGAGGCTCCATCGCCGATATCGTGCCTGACAGCTTCCGGTTCTTCCGTGATTTTCTACCATCGCTTTCGACCGAATGGCGATCATTGCGCTTCAGGTTTGGCGAGCGCTTCTTCGAGGAGGCTTTCCAATGGAAGCTTCGCCCGGCCGATCAGGTCTCCATCTTCGAGAAAATCCGCACACTTGACCCTGCCCCACATAAGGCGGCCAATGCTCAAGTACTCGCGAAGCTGAAGCAGGCAATCCCGTCTTTCGCATCGGCTGCAATAGCGCAGGAATGGGCTGGACTCATCGACACGATGCCGGATGTCATCCCGGTTATTTCCCCCATTCCGGGCGTCGAAGGACTGATTGTCGCCACAGGCTTTTCAGGCCATGGCTTCGGTATTGGTCCCGGCGCCGGCAAGCTTGTCGCGGATATGGTGACGGGTGAAACGCCGGTTGTTGATCCTGCGGCGTTTCACATATCGCGTTTTTCAGATGGCTCCAAAATCCGCATCGAAAACTGGGGATAGGTTTTCGTTCCGGATTATTCGATCACACCACAGGCCAAGCGTGCCCCACCACCGCCAAGCGGTTTGGGCTCGTCGGAATAATTGTCGCCGCCAACATGGACCATCAAAGCCCTGCCCTTGATTTCATCCAATGTCTTGAGGCGCGGAGCCGTGACGGTTTCCCTTACATTGCCGTCAGCATCGGCCTTGAGAAAAGGCAAGTCACCAAGATGCCCCTCGCCTTCCGGCCCCATATGATGCTTGGAATGCGAGGGGTCGAAATGTCCACCGGCAGCCAAGGCCGGAACAATTTTTCCGTCCTGTTCACCGGGTGCACAACTTCCATTCTCGTGAACATGAAAACCATGCTCACCGGCAGGAAGGCCATGCAAATCAGCCTTGAACTGTAATCCATCGGCAGTTTGGGAGATCGTGACGGTGCCGATTTCCTTCCCCTGTCCCGTCGGCAAGGCTTCGTAGAGTTTGACACTCGTATCGGCTGCGAAAGCGGGCACTGTCAGAAGCATCATCGTGGAAGCAATCAATAGCTGCTGCATATTTTTCTCCTAGAGCATTTCCAGCAAAAGTGCGAAGCGGTTTTGCGTGAGGCAAATGCGACGAAACAAATAGTTAGAGCCGTTCCAGCGATTCCGTTTTAACCGGAATCACTCTAGTCGCGACAATTCGCGACGAAGAGACAACGCACAACGCGTAAAATTGTTCGAAAAATAATTTTGATGAAGGAAGGGCCGCGTAAAAAAGCGCCTGGCTATAATGACGCGGCCCGTAAGCCTATACCGTTACGAACTGCGCCATCATGCCCACATCTTCATGTTCCAGAACGTGGCAATGAAACATGAATGGATGGCTTTTCGCCGCTTCACGGTCGAAATGGACCAATATTTCGGCCCGACCATCGATCAAAGCGGTATCCTTCCATCCGGATTGGTGCGCGGGCGGGGCCTTGCCGTTCAACGAAAGAATGCGAAATGACGCGCCATGGATATGAAATGGATGCGCCATCTCTTTCGTCGCGAGCTCCCATATTTCCCAGGACCCAAGCTTGGCCTCGACATCAATGCGCTCCATATCGAACGGCTTGCCCGCAATTGCCATTTCCACGCCCGAGGTCAAAGCTTCAAGCGCAGGCCCGGCATCGGCGGAACTTCTGGCGCCATGCATATCATGATCCATCGCGCCCGCCGGCATCGAACCCATGTCCATATTGCCCATATTATGCCCGGCATGGGGATCGGCTGACGGTTTTGCCATCATCAGCTTCATGTTTTCCGCCGTCCGCTCGTCGAAGAAGAATGAACGGCGCCTTGCGGAAAGTTTTTCATCCGGCGCGTCGGGACCATCGAGACGATCTGGAAGGGTCGTGATCTTTCCTTGCAATGCAGCGTCCACGACAAACCGCATCAAAGGCAGATCGTCACCGCCGCTATCACCACCGTAGGTCAGCAAATCAGCCGCTTCGCCCCTGGAAAAATCAACCAGAACTTCGTAGCGCTCGCCGGGGCTGATGGTCAGCCTTTCAACCGGTTCCGGTTTTCCAATGAAACCGCCGTCCGATGCAATAACAAGCAAGGGCCTATTGTCGCTTAGACGGATATGGAAGTTCCGCGCATTGGCACCGTTCAGGATGCGCAGACGGACAATGGATGCCGGAACACGTGCCTGCGGTGAAACGACACCGTTCACGATAAGCCTGTCGCCACGGAAACCGTGCATCAGATCCATGATATCGGGCTGGTAGACCTTATCGCCCTCAATTACCCGCCGGTCCTGAAGCACCAGCGGAATATCGTCCACACCGTAATCCTCCGGCAGGCCACGTTCGGCGTCCTTGCCGTCAGTCACCACCATCAAACCCGCAATACCCATATGCGCCTGGCGGGCCGTGTTTCCGTGCAGATGCGGATGGAACCAGTTGAACGAAGCCGGCTGATTAACCGTGACTTTCGGCTTCCACGCTGCGCCCGCAGCAATCAGATTATGTGGCCCGCCATCAAGCACGGACGGAACGAAAAGTCCGTGCCAATGAAGCGTCGTCTCTTCATCCATGCCGTTTTCGACGGCGAGAGTGACTGTTTCACCATTCTTCAAGCGCACCAGCGGGCCAAGATAGGCACCATTGATGCCAGCCGAGGCTGCTTCGCTTCCCTCTTCAAAACTATGCCGCCCCGTCTGGACCTTGAGTTTGACGACACCTGATGCATCGGGTTCGAGGAGCGGTGGCAAAGGCAGCGGGCGACCGGATTGAGCCGTTGATGGGGCCGATGCACCGTGGTCCATATGCTGATGTGCGTTTTGGGCCCTGCTGTCGAAAGGGTGAATGACAGCCATAAAGGCTGTCCCTGCCCCAAGGACAAGCAGGCGGCGGCGTGTAATTCCAGACATGGTAAGTCTCCAGACAATAATCATGATGGCCGTCACAACGGCGACGGCGATTTTGAGATCAAGCCTGAAGCGATATGGGAGGCCGCAGATCCCCATTTGGAGACTTGCCATTCAGCGCTGCAACACACGGCGGCAAACCAAAATCCTGTGCAGGAACAGAAGCGCGCAAATCCGCCGCCAACTGCACAACACAGCCACATGTCATCATGACGCAGGCGTTTGGTGTTTTTGCACCGTGATCCATGGGCGCGGCCTTGCCCTTCGATATGGACGCGCCGTCCATAGGATGCGGCATATTCACATGACATTCGGAAACCGTCGGCACCGACGGCGTGTCATGCGCCATCGCGTAACAGAGCTGAGTGGAAACGAGAAACAGGAACGAGAGCGCCGTCACCAGCACACGGGAAGGCAGGCGCAAGACCGCATGGCCTCGTGCTCTATGCCTCACCCCGATATCGTACCTTGCTCGATACATATTTGTTTCCAAACGACGACATGGAAAATCTAGTCGTCCGCTACGACAATTGAAAGGCCAAGCGGAGCGATGATGGGAATTTTATTCACTTTCACTTTTCTTTCGAAAACAGCCTGTTCGAAATCATAAAGTTGCTCAAAAGCCGTTTTCCGCTTGCGATTCCATATCCCGCGGTTTTAAAGAAATCATATCTCGGGCTCCTCCCCCTAATTTAGACGGCCCGCAAATAGTGGATTTGAAACAATGACTGTCGCTGTAGCGGTTTCCCCGCAGAAAAATTCCGCGCGCCGTGTTCTGGCCGCCAGCATGATCGGCACCACGATCGAATTCTTCGATTTCTATATTTACGCCACCGCTGCGGTGATCGTATTTCCGCATCTCTTCTTCCCCGAGAGCGACGGCAATTCCGCGCTGCTCCAGTCTCTCGCGACTTTCGCGATTGCCTTCTTTGCCCGTCCCATCGGCGGCGCACTCTTCGGCCACTTCGGCGATAAGGTCGGCCGCAAGGCGACACTGGTCGCGGCCCTCATGACCATGGGCATTTCCACGGTCGCCATCGGCTTCCTGCCAACCTATGACTCGATCGGTGTCTGGGCGGCGCTCCTGCTGGCCCTCTGCCGCCTGGGTCAGGGGCTTGGCCTTGGGGGCGAATGGGGTGGGGCTGTATTGCTCGCAACTGAAAATGCTCCGGAAGGCAAGCGTACATGGTATGGAATGTTCCCGCAGCTCGGCGCACCGGTCGGCTTCATTCTGGCAACCGGTATCTTTCTTGGTCTGGCTGAAGCTCTCACCGAAGAACAGTTTTTCGCTTTTGGCTGGCGTATTCCATTCATCGCGAGCGCCCTTCTGGTCGGCGTTGGCCTTTTCATTCGCCTGAAAATTGCCGAAACACCGGAATTCCAGAAAGCAATCGATAAGGCAGAACGTGTGGAAGTGCCGGTCGCGACGCTGTTCAAGCAGCACAAGACCAGCCTTTTCCTCGGCACCATCGGTGCCGTCGCAACCTTCGTGCTGTTCTATCTCATGACGGTCTTTTCGCTGGGTTGGGGTACGCGGGCCCTTGGTTACACCCGCGAGGAATTCCTTATCCTCCAGATGGTCGGCGTGATCTTCTTCGGCCTCATGATTCCAGTGGCAGCACTGCTGTCCGACCGTTTCGGCATGCGCCCGGTCATGATCATCGTCACCGTCCTGATCGGTCTCTACGGCTTCATCATGGCGCCCTTGTTCATGGCTGGCACGGCTGGCGTTCTCGCCTTTCTCATCATCGGTTTCGGCTTGATGGGGCTGACCTATGGCCCGATCGGTGCAGCGCTCGCCGAGCCATTCCCGACTTCGGTTCGCTACACCGGCGCTTCACTGACGTTCAATCTGGCGGGCATTCTCGGTGCTTCGGTTGCACCTTACATCGCGACCTGGCTCGCCACGCACTACAGCTTCGACTATGTCGGATATTACATGTCTGTTGCCGCAGTCGTCTCGCTGATCGGCTTTGTCTTCATTTCGTTCAAGCGCGGCGAATAATAACCGGCCCAAATCAAAAAAACCGCGCGGAGCGATCCGCGCGGGTTTTTCTTTTAGAGAACTTGCCGCTCTTAATCGGCGTCCGCAGCTTCCAGGGCGATAGCCACAGACTGGATAATCGATGCAAAACGCACAGCCGTCTGGATCTTTTCCGACGTCACATTGGCCTTGCGCAGGACATCCTCATGCGCATCGATGCACATGCCGCAACCATTGATCGCGGACACGGCCAGCGACCAGAGTTCAAAGTCAACCTTGTCGACGCCCGGATTGCCGATCACATTCATGCGCAGCTTCGCCGGCATGGTGCGATAATCCTTGTTGGTCGCAAGATGTACGAAGCGGTAATAGACATTGTTCATGCCCATGATCGATGCTGCCGACTTTGCCGCCTGAATGACGGAGGCGTCCACCTTGGCGGCGGCTTCAGCAACAAGTGCCTTGCGCACATCGGCATTGCGGGAGGCAATGCCGCAGGCGACGAACAGGCCGTATTTCTGTTGCGGCGTCAGTGTTTCGTCGCTTGCCATGGACGAAAGATTGAGACGAACATCCTTGGCGAAATCCGGGATCTTTGATTTCAGATCATCAATGGACATGGAAACCCTCTTTATCTGTCATTTTGGATACTCAATACAAGAAAGGCGGGCCTGAACCCGCCTTTTCGTCGATAATCAGGGCCAATCAGGCAGCCTTGAGCGTCTCGCCACCGACTTCGCGGTTGCATGGGCACAGTTCGTCGGTCTGCAATGCATCGAGAACGCGCAGCGTATCCTTCGGAGCGCGACCAACGTTGAGATTGGTTGCGTAAACGTGCTGGATCGTGTTGTCGGGATCGACAACAAAGGTGTAGCGGTATGCCACGCCATCGGGCGAACGAACGCCAAGTCCATCGACCAGCGAGCCGTTGGTATCGGCGAACGACCAGATCGGCAGCTTGTCGAGATCCTTGTGATCGCGACGCCATGCGAGCTTCACGAATTCGTTGTCGGTCGAACCGCCCAGAACGACTGCGTCACGGTCTTCGAAATCGGAAGCAAGACGCGCAAATTCGGCGATTTCCGTCGGGCAAACGAAGGTGAAATCCTTCGGGTAGAAGAAGATAACCTTCCACTTGCCCGCAAAGCTTGCTTCGGTAATGTCTTCAAACGCCGAAACGCCGTTCTCTTCGTGATGGTTGAAGCCGGGCTTTACGCCGGTGACTTTGAAGGAGGGGAGCTTGTCGCCAATACCGAGCATTTCATACCTGCCTGTAAATTCAATTGTTATGCGAGAATTTCTGAATTTTCAGAAATTTCCGCCTGCAATCCATCTATAGAGATTCTTGTTAAATCGGTCAAAGCGATTATAACGATCAAATCCATCGATTTTAACGATGAAACAGATTCAGAAGACCCATGCTCAATATCAGCGTCCGCCAGCTCCATTATTTTATGGCCCTCGTCAAGGCTGGCTCTTTTTCCCGAGCAGCTGAAGTCGTGGGTGTTACCCAATCGACGCTGAGTGCGGCGATACAGGCACTGGAGTCGGAACTTGGCGTAACGCTGATCGATCGTTCGGGCCGCAGAATGCAGCTACTGCCTGCGGGTGAGGATTTTTTGGCCCGTGCCCGAACCATCGTCGCCCTCATTGAAGAATTGCCGGAACATGCACGGCAGGCAGAGCGCCCGCTTACGACCAGATTGCGCATGGGCGTCATCCCGTCGATAGCACCTTTTTTGCTGCCTAAGGTGCTGCCGACCACCGCCAAGGCTTTTCCCGAATTGCAATTGACTATTCGCGAAGGTCTCACGCGCTCCCTGCTCGACAGCCTGCGTTCAGGGTCGCTTGATGTCGCGCTTGTCGCCCATCCCTATGATCTGGATGAATTCGAAGTGGCCGAGCTTGGCCAGGATCCATTTTATCTGGCCGTGCGGCGCGATCACGCGCTGGCCAATCGCGATCAAGTCGAAGCAGATGACTTGCAGGAACAGCCGTTTCTTCTGCTGGAAACCGGGCATTGCCTTCGAGAGCACGTCATGGCCGCCATAGGCTCCACTCCGGCACAGGCGGGCGGCGACGTGCATGCGACATCCATCATGACATTGGTGCAACTGGTCGATTTCGGCATGGGCGTTACACTTTTACCCGAAGTGGCCGTCAAGGCCGGGGTTACGCGCGGAACGCAACTGAGTATCGTCCCTTATGAGGGCAAGAACAATTACCGGTCCCTGGTCCTTGTCTGGCGCTCGAACGCCGCCCGCCGCAACGAGTTTCAGCTTTTTGCCGACCATCTTCGTGGCAAATGCATGAAAATCGCCTAAAAAATTCCCCAGGCACGAAACCGTCCGCGTCCGGTAATTTCTCTAAGGTTCAGCTCCGAAATCAGCGTCAGCGCGCCCTGTTGCGTGACGTGCAGCTCCTTTTCCACCATCAGGCTGGAAATAACGGGGCTGCGCAAAACCATCTCCATCAGTTGCGGCAATCGCGAATTGGATCTTCGCCCTTTAAGTTTGCGCTGCATCTGTTCACGCGCCAGAAGCAGCCGGTCATGTTCCTTCAAGATTGTGTCGACGGCATCTTCAACGCTTTCGAAAAACACCTTGAGACGGATCAGACGGTCGGGCGAACGCCGTTCATCCGGCCTCTTTGCGCGAAGACCAAGACTGATTACCGGTAAATGACCGGTTGCCAAGCCGCTCTGTCGCAGGAAGGCCGCAGTCAGCAACCGCCCGATCCAGGATGAGCGCTGCACAACATCCAGAGAAAACCAGGCATCATGGATCAATGCCGCCCGCATAAGTGGCGGCAGATGCCGTGTCGCAGCAAGGCAATCCTGCCATTCCTGCAAACGCGCATCCTCATCCCAATCGTCGTCATAAAGCAGCGCGTCGCGTGCGGCGGTCTGCCGCCTGGACTTGTCAGCAGCGGCTCCCTTCAAAAGCGCATCCGTTCGCGCAAGCAGGTTATCGATGTCATCGAGCAGCGGATCGCCCCCGTCCTCAACGGCTTCAGACGCTTCTATTGCAGATGGCGTTGTATCGGCTGCGCCCCCCAGCAACCGCCGCAAACCTGCCGGACCAAGGGCCCAATCCGCATGCCTTCCGGCAATCTGCCGACGCATGCGCAATGTCGCATGCGCGATAGTCAGTGCGTGGCTTGGCATCCGACTGTCCATCAGGGCATCGTGCAGGACCAGATCTTCCATATGCACCAGTTCGCCCTCAAGCCACATCGAAGCGACGGCATCATGCATGTGCATCCGCTCGATCATGCCTTCGCGAATGGGCGATCGTGAGAGCCTCTCGTCAAGCCGCACCAAAGCCGCCGTCGCCTTGCTTACGGGGACGAAAAACGCTTCCAACGGCAAATCATCAATCTTGTAGGCCATATCCCGCATATCGCAGCCGATCGCGGGAAAAGGCAAACGAATTTACCGTCTATCCAAGAACTTCCGCAACTTTGACCACGCGTCCCTCCTTGACCGAACGAAGCGCAGCTTCAGCGAGCGCCAGAGCTTGCAAACCGTCCTCGGCCGAGGGGTGCGGCGCCTTGCCTGTATCGAGTGCATCGATGAACGACGCGATTTCGGCGGCGTAGGCAGCCGTATAACGTGTCATGAAAAAGTCGTGCAATGGCGGACGGTTATAACCATCCTTTGAAGCGATCTCGATGGAAACGGGCCGCTGGTTTTCAGCCGAAACGGCCCCAAGCGAACCATGCACTTCGATACGTTGGTCGTAACCGTAGGAAGCACGGCGCGAATTGGAAATCACGCACTGACGCCCGGAGGGAGTCGTCAAAATGACGCTTGCGCTATCATAATCGCCAAGCTCGCCGATCTTCGGATCGACCAGAACCGAAGCGGAAGCCGCAACGCTGTCAATCTCCTCGCCCAGAAGAAAGCGCGCCATGTCGAAATCATGGATGGTCATATCGCGGAAAATGCCGCCTGAAACCTTGATATATTCCGCGGGCGGCGCGCCCGGATCGCGGCTGGTGATCGTTACCATTTCAACCTTCCCGATGCGCCCGTCGTCGATGGCTTGACGAACCGCCGCAAAATGCGGATCGAAACGGCGGTTGAAACCCAGCATCACCTTCGCACCCGTTTCGCGGATGACATCAAGGCAGGCCCGAACGCGCGCAATATCGAGATCAATGGGTTTCTCACAGAAAACAGCCTTGCCCGCGCGCGAAAACCGTTCAATAAGATCGGCATGGGTGTTCGTCGGCGTACAAATCAACACCGCATCTATGTCGTCGGATTTTTCGATAGCGTCGATGGTGCGAACCTCCGCACCCGCAGAATCAGCAATTGCCCGCGCCGCTTCCTCGTTGGCGTCCGCGACAGCAATCAGCCGGGCCCTCTTGTCCGCAGCGATTGCGCCTGCATGAACCTTGCCGATACGGCCCGCGCCGAGCAGTGCCAGACGTGTCACCATTGCCTCATCCTCCCAGGAAACGGCCATTTTCAATGAATGGAGATTACGATGTGGAATATTTATTCTATTTTGCTAGAATGTGGCATAAAGATTGTCAAGAGACCATATTGAAAGGCCCCTGATGGATTCCCCTGCCCCGTCATCAATCAGTGTCCCGGCGAATATCAAGGAATTCGAAGCAAAGCTGCTTGAGGTTTCCGATCGTCTGCCGAAGCGGCTCAAACAGTGCGCGGATTTCGTTGCGGCCAATCAGGATCGCATCGCCGTATCGACCGTGGCCGAGATGGCCGAGGGCGCAGGTGTACAAAGCTCAGCCTTCATGCGCTTTTGCCAGATCATGGGCTTTTCCGGCTTTTCGGAAATGCAGAAGCTTTTCCGGGAATCCTATGCGGGCGGCTGGCCTGACTACTCAACCAGATTGCAGCATTTGCGAGAAACGGCAACAGGCAGCGCTCCCGCCCTCCTCGCCGAATTTGCCGAAGCAGGCCGCACGTCCCTTGAAGGTTTGCTCAAAACCATTGATCCGGAAGCGCTCGAAAAAGCCGTTCAGCTTCTCGCCAGCGCAAAAACAATCCACATTATCGGAATCCGACGTGCTTTTCCCGTCGCAAGCTATCTGGCTTATGCGCTGGAGAAGATGCAGGTTCCCGCCATGCTCCACAGCGCGGTCGGCAAACTGGAAAACCTGCATGCCATCCGCGAAGGCGATGTGCTGCTGGCAATCAGTTTCTCGCCCTATTCGCCCGAAACAATCGCAATGGCAGAAACCGTTGCCGCGCGGGGTATCGATGTCGTCGGCATCACCGACACGTTCGTCAGCCCCATGAGTAAACCCGCCAAACAGACATTGCTCGTTTCTGAAGTGGATTTCGGTGCGTTCCGTTCGCTCTCGGCCACACTATGTCTGGCTATCGCGCTGGCCGTCGCGGTGGGGACGGCACGTCAGGTCGAATAATCATTCTTTCTGTCCCGTTCCATTTTTCAGTTGAAATAGAATAATAAATCCATTTTAATCGAAAATGGAATAACTGCTATATGCACTGAATCGCACGCATCGATCGGCAGCAATAAGAAAATATTGAGGGAGGACAGGAGTGAAGCGGCTGGACCTGATAACGATTGGCCGATCTTCGGTGGATCTCTACGGCGCACAGATTGGCGGCCTCCTCGAAGATATGGCTTCGTTCAACAAATATGTCGGCGGCTCCCCCACCAATATCGCGACCGGAACGGCGCGGCTGGGTCTCAAATCGGCGCTCATCACCCGTGTCGGCGACGAACATATGGGGCGCTTCCTGCTGCGTGAACTGGAACGCGAAGGTGTCGACACGCGCGGCATCGTAACCGACACTGAACGGCTTACGGCGCTCGTCATTCTCGGCATCCGCGATCAGCAGCATTTTCCGCTCATCTTCTATCGCGAAAATTGCGCCGACATGGCGCTATGTGAAGACGATATCGACCCGGGTTTCATCGCGGAGGCTGGCTGCGTTCTGGCCACCGGTACGCACCTGTCGCATCCGCGCACGGAAGCCGCCGTTTTGAAGGCGCTGCGGCTTGCCCGCAAGAATGGCAGCCGCACGGCGCTCGATATTGATTACCGCCCCAACCTCTGGGGGCTTTCCGGCCATGGCGATGGCGAAAACCGCTTCATCGAAAGTGCGTCCGTCACCGAAAAGCTGCAATCGACACTGCACCTTTTCGATCTGATCGTCGGTACGGAAGAAGAGTTTCACATAGCTGGCGGCTCGACCGACACGCTGGACGCGCTCAAGGCCGTGCGCAAGGTCACGAAGGCGGCGCTGGTCTGCAAGCGCGGGCCGATGGGCGCAGTGGTTTTCGAGGGCGATATTCCGGACGACCTGGACAAAGGGCAGAGCGGACAGGGCTTTCCTATCGAAGTTTTCAACGTGCTGGGCGCGGGCGATGGTTTCATGTCCGGCCTGCTTCGCGGCTGGCTCAAGGGCGAAGACTGGCCGACCAGCCTGAAATTCGCCAATGCCTGCGGCGCTTTCGCGGTGTCGCGTCATGGCTGCACGCCTGCCTATCCAAGCTGGGAGGAACTGCAATTCTTCCTGCGGCGCGGCATTCGCAACAAGGCGCTGCGCAAGGATGCGGAGCTGGAACAGGTGCACTGGTCCACCAACCGCAATGGCAACTGGCCGCATATGCGCGTTTTTGCCTTCGATCATCGCATCCAGCTGGAGGAAATGGCGGCGGAAGCAGGTGTCCCGACGGAAAAGATCAGCGAATTCAAGCAACTCTGCCTTGATGCGGCCCTGAAGGTTGCAGGTGGCGCGGAAGGCTATGGTATCCTGTGCGACGGACGGCTTGGCCGCGACGCCCTTTATCGCGCGGCGGGCACGGGCCTCTGGATCGGACGTCCCACCGAATGGCCGGGTTCGCGTCCGTTGAAGCTTGAACCAGAACTCGGCCCCGATTGCGGTGGCCTTGTGGAATGGCCGGTGGAACATGTGGTGAAGCTCCTGTGCTTCTACCACCCGGACGATCCGGTGGAAGTGCGGACTGGACAGGAAGAGACGGTTCAACGTCTTTTCACAGCCGCGCGGCGTAACCGGCTGGAATTCCTTCTGGAAATCATTCCATCCAAGGCCGGCCCCGTCGATGACATGACGACTGCGCGCGTGATCGAACGCTTCTATGACATCGGCGTTTATCCCGACTGGTGGAAGCTGGAACCACTGAAGACAAAGGCCGCATGGGCCAATGCCTGCGACGCCATAACCCGCAACGACCCGAACACACGCGGCATCGTGGTTTTGGGTCTCGACGCCCCGGCGGAGGAGCTTGAGGAAAGCCTTGGGGTTGCGGCGGGTTTCGATCTTGTGAAAGGTTTTGCCGTGGGCCGCACGATTTTCGGAGAATCCGCGCGCAAATGGCTGGGCGGTGCGATCGATGATGCGGAAGCCGTCGCCGAAATGGCCGCGCGCTACCAAAGTCTTTGCGACATCTGGGACAAGGCGCGCTCATACTGAACACTTTCCGTCGGGAGGGATGGAGGAGACATGAAAACCGTTCGACTGACCGCCGCGCAGGCACTGGTGCGCTATCTGGCCAACCAGATGACCCCGGAGGGTGACACCTTCATCGCGGGCGTCTGGGCCATTTTCGGGCATGGCAATGTGGCGGGGCTTGGCGAGGCGCTCTACGGCGCTCGCGAGCATATGCCGACCTGGCGTGGCCATAACGAGCAGACCATGGCTCATGCGGCCATCGCCTATACCAAGCAGCTTGGCCGCAAGCGCGCCTGCGCCGTCACATCCTCCATCGGCCCCGGCGCAACCAATATGGTAACGGCAGCAGCGCTCGCCCATGTGAACCGCCTGCCCGTGCTGTTCATTCCAGGCGATGTCTTCGCCAATCGCGGTCCCGATCCGGTTCTCCAGCAGATCGAGGATTTCAACGATGGCACCATGACCGTCAACGACTGTTTCCGCCCGGTGAGCCGCTATTTCGACCGCATCACCCGGCCGGAACAACTTCTCACCGCCCTTCCCCGCGCCTTTCGCACCATGACCGACCCCGCTGATTGCGGCCCGGTGACGCTCGCCTTCTGTCAGGATGTGCAGGCGGAAGCCTATGACTGGCCGGAAGAATTCTTCGCGCCGAAGGTCTGGCATTGGCGCAGGCCGCCGCCGGACGAGCACGAACTGGAAACCGCTGCCGCCGCCATCAAAAGCGCGCTGAAACCCGCCATCGTGGCGGGCGGCGGCGTGCATTATTCCGGCGCGCATGAGGCGCTGCGGACCTTTGCCGAAACGCATGGCATTCCCGTCATTGAAACGCAGGCTGGCAAATCCGCACTGCCATGGGATCATCCGCTGAATTTCGGCCCTGTCGGTGTGACCGGCGCTGACAGCGCCAATGCGGTGGCGGCGGAAGCCGATCTCGTGATTGGCGTCGGCACGCGCTTTCAGGATTTCACCACCGGCTCATGGGCCCTGTTCAAACATCCCGGACGCCGACTTCTTTCGCTCAATGTACAGCCTTATGACGGGTCCAAGCATAATTCGCTGCCGCTCGTGGCGGATGCGAAGATCGGGCTTGAAGCGCTTTCCAGGGCCGTCGGCGTCTACAAGCGTCAACCCGTCGATACCAGTCTCAAAACAAAATGGTTTGCGGCAGCGGACCGTTTCACCGCCGCGCCCAGTGACGGCAACGCGCTGCCGACCGACATGCAGGTTATCGGCGCGGTTCAGCGTCAGGCCCGCGAAAATTCTGTCGTCATGTGCGCGGCAGGCACCATGCCGGGCGAGCTGCACCAGCTCTGGAAGGCCGGGCGCCCCATGTCCTATCACATGGAATATGGCTTCTCCTGCATGGGCTATGAGATTGCCGGCGGCCTTGGCATCAAGATGGCCGAACCCGAACGCGACGTGATCGTGATGGTTGGCGACGGCTCCTATATGATGGCCAATTCCGAACTGGCCACCAGCATCATGATGGGGCAGAAAATCACCGTCGTTCTGACCGACAATCGCGGTTTCGGCTGTATCAACCGGCTGCAAATGGCGACCGGCGGCGCAGAATTCAACAATCTGCTCGACCATGCAGCCCATGTGAACCCGTCGCAAATCGATTTTGCCGCGCACGCTGCCGCCATGGGCGCGGACGCAAAGAAAGTCGGCTCCATCCGCGAACTGGAAGACGCACTGGCCGAAGCACGCAACAGCCTCAGCACAACCGTCATTGTCATTGACACTGACCCTTACGCCACGCCGGAAACCGGCGGCTGGTGGTGGGACGTCGCCGTACCGGAAGTCTCGGAACGCGACGAGGTGCGCGCCGCACGCAAAAACTATGAAGCCCAGATCAAAGAAAGAAACTGATCGATGATCCTCTATGGCACCAATCCCATTGCCTGGTCGAACGACGACGACCGGACCCTCGGCGCGCATATCACGCTCGATCAATGCCTCGACGAAGCGGCGAAAATCGGCTTCGACGGGATCGAAAAAGGTCATAAATTCCCGCAGGAAGCTGCCGCTCTTAAAGCAGTGCTGGAACCGCGCGGCCTGCGCTATGTCTCCGGCTGGCATTCGCTCAACCTGCTGGTCAATTCCGTCGAGGAAGAAAAGGCTGCCATGCAGCCAGCACTTGATCTTCTGAAGGCTATGGGCTCGAAGGTTATCATCGTCTGCGAAACGTCAAACGCCATTCACGGCGACAATGACAAGCCGTTGGAAGAGCGCCCTATTCTGGAAGATGCCCGCTGGGAGACGTTCGGCCTCGGCGTAGAAGCGCTCGCCGAATACGCTGCCGCACAGGGCATCACGCTTGTCTATCATCACCACATGGGTACAATCGTCGAAACGGAAGACGAAATCGACCGTCTGATGCGTTTCACCGGGCCGTACACCAGGCTGCTGCTCGATACCGGCCATTGCCTGTTCGGACGAGGCAATCCTGAACGGGTTGCGAAAAAGCACATGGCGCGCGTCGGCCATATCCATGCCAAGAATATCCGCCGGGATATAGCGCATGACGTGCGTGACCAGAGCCTTTCGTTCCTGGAAGGTGTGCGGCGCGGCGTCTTCACCGTGCCGGGCGATACGGAAGGCTCAGTAGATTTCGTGCCCGTGCTGAAAATTGCCGCCGAGCATGGCTATCTGGGCTGGCTCGTTATCGAAGCCGAACAGGACCCTGATGTGCGCAATCCTTTTGAATATCAGTCGCTTGGGCTGAAATCCCTGAAGGCATTCGCGCGTGAGGCAGGACTCGACAAGGGAGTTTAGGACATGGCCGATCTTCTGCGCAAACCGAAGGGTACGAATGGCAAGGTTCACGACATCACGCCAGAAAACGCCGGTTGGGGCTATGTCGGTTTTGGCCTCTACCGCCTGAAGGCCGGTGAAAGTGCTGCGGAAAAAACCGGCGCGACGGAAGTGATCCTCGTTCTGGTGGAAGGCAAGGCGGAGATTTCCGCCTCCGGCGAAACCTTCGGCGAAATGGGCGAACGCATGAGCGTGTTCGAAAAGCTGCCGCCGCACTGCCTTTATGTTCCCGCTGAAAGCGAATGGAGCGCGACGGCCACCACCGATTGCGTGCTGGCCGTCTGCACCGCGCCGGGTAAACCCGGCCGCAAGGCGCAGAAGCTCGGCCCGGAAGGCCTGACGCTCGAACAGCGCGGCAAGGGCGCCAATACCCGTTTCATCCACAATATCGCGATGGAAGGCCGCGATGTTGCCGAAAGCCTTCTGGTGACGGAGGTGTTCACGCCACAAGGCAATTGGTCGTCCTATCCGCCGCACCGGCATGATGAGGACAATTTCCCGGATATGACCTATCTGGAAGAAACCTATTACCACCGGCTCAACCCGGCGCAGGGTTTTGGCTTCCAACGCGTCTTCACTGAAGACGGCAGCCTTGACGAGACAATGGCCGTTGCCGATGGCGACGTGGTTCTGGTGCCCAAAGGCCACCATCCATGCGGCGCGCCCTATGGCTACGAGATGTATTATCTCAACGTCATGGCCGGGCCGTTGCGCAAATGGCGGTTCAAGAATCATCCCGATCATGACTGGATTTTCAAGCGCGATAATCCTTGATTAGTCTCGCCGGGAAAGCCGACTCATGTAAGCTCTCGGCAAGTCCAAAATGGGCTTGCCTGTTTGCTTGGGAGGGGCTGGTGAACGAACGCGTGCGTTTCCAATTATCATCTGCGGTGTTTGTTATTCTGACACGCGGCGAGGAAATCTGCATATTGCAGCGGAAAGGCACCGGCTGGATGGATGGCTCATTCAGCATCCCCGCAGGCGGCCTCGACGCGGGTGAAACGATCCGCGCGGCCGCCGCACGCGAAGCCTACGAGGAGACGGGGGTGCGCATTCTGCCGGAAAAGCTGGTGCCTGTTCACACGCTTCACAGCTTGACGGGCGGCAATACATGGCTTGGCCATTTCTTCCGCGCTGACGAATGGAGCGGCACGCCCACCATATGCGAGCCGGACAAGCACGCGGATCTCCGGTGGTGCAGTCTCGCAGCCCTGCCTGAGAATACCATCCTCTATGTCCGGCAGGCGCTTCTTTGCGCCGCACGCGGCGAGACCTATTCCGAATTCGGCTGGACAAAATAAGCCCCCGAAAACCGGGGCCTTTCTCACAGACCAGCGACTTTCTTCAGGTCGTCCACCGCACCGGGCGCGGCGGCGAAAACCCTGTTGCCCTTGGTGAGATTTTCGCCATCTGTCGGGAATGGATGGATATAGCCACCGGCCTCGCGCACGAGACAGAAGCCCGCCATGCAGTCCCAGGCGTGCATATAGGGTTCGTAGTAGCCGACCAGCCTCCCCGCCGCGACATAGGCGATCATCAGCGCACCGGAACCGTTGCGGATGAAAGTGCCGCCCGCCTCCAGCAGGTTTTCGACAATCTTGGCCACCAGTTGCGGCGTAACGTAATTGTTCGCGCCGATGCCCGTCACCGCGTTGCGAATATTGCGCGACGGATCGAGCGCAAGCTTTCTGCCGTTGAGCGTCGCGCCCTGCTCCTTGGCGGAGGCATAAAGCTCATCGAAGCACGGCGCCTGAATGACGCCCACGACCGGCTCGCCATCTTTCAGCACGGCGATAGAAACACACCAGTTGGGCATGCCGTTGACAAAGGGACTGGTGCCATCGATGGGATCGACCACCCAGGTATAGCCGGACGAACCGGCATTCAGCCCATATTCCTCGCCCAGAAAACCATCCTGCGGAAAGCTTTCCGACACACGGGCGCGGATGAGTTGTTCCACCTCCCGGTCGGCAATCGATACCACGTCCTGCGGATCGCGCTTGGTTTCGATGACCAGTGTTTCACGGCGATTGAAATAGTCGAGCGCCTTGGCACCCGCCTCTCGCGCGATCCTTTCGGCCAGCGCCAGCCGTGTTTCGAGGTCCTGTCGGGAATGGGCTGTCATGATGGCTTCCGCTGTGCTTATTGGTTGATGATGGCAAGGCCGCGTGTCTTGAACTCGATAGAAACATCCGTTTGCGGCGGCAAGGCCTGCTCCACCGCCGGATCGACGATGAAGAGCTTGCCGTGTTCGGTCTCGATTTCATATTCGATGTGATCGCCGAGATAAGCCGAATGCGCAACGCGGCCGGAAAACCCGCCACCCGCCTGCGGCTGCAAGGTGACGGCATTGGGCCGGATGGCAAGCTGCGCCGGTCCGGGCCGTGCATTGCGCGTTGGCACGCGATGGGTAAGGCCAGCAACGCGGATGACGGCCTCGCCACCTTCCGCGCTCATCACCTCGCAGGGCACGACATTGGCTTCCCCCATGAAATCGGCGATGAAGGCGGAAGCCGGAGCCTCGTAAAGATCACGCGGGCTGCCCTTCTGGGCAATTTCGCCCTCCTTCATGACGATGATCGTATCCGAAACGGCAAGCGCTTCGTCCTGATCGTGCGTTACATAGACGGCGGTAAAGCCAAGCCGTTGCTGCAATTCGCGGATTTCCGTGCGCACGCGGCGGCGAAGGCGTGCATCGAGATTGGAAAGCGGCTCATCCAGAAGCAGAACCTGCGGCTCCAGCACGAGTGCACGGGCAACGGCAACGCGCTGCTGCTGCCCGCCGGACAACTCGGCCGGCAGGCGATGCCCCATCCCTCCGAGGCCCACGAGCTTCAGCCCTTCTTCGGCACGCTCGCGCGCCTCATTCTTCTTGAAGCCGGAGGATTCAAGCCCATAGGCGACATTTCCAACCGAGGTCATGTGTGGAAAGAGCGCATAGGACTGGAAGACCATCGACACATCACGTTCATTGGCAGGCAGATTGGTGACATCCTTGCCGCCGATGAGGATGCGGCCCGCAGTCGGGTGTTCCAGACCGGCAAGCAGGCGCAGCGTCGTGGTCTTGCCGCAGCCGGAAGGTCCCAGCAGCGTGACCAGCGTGCCGGGTTCCACCGTCAGCGACAGGCCGGGCAAGGCAGTGAAATTGCCGAATTTCTTGGTGACATTTTCAAAGGTTACGGAGCCGGGACGGATCGCAGTCATGCGGTTTTCTCCTGATGGACGGATTTGACGGGCGCAGCCGCCGCAACGCGGTTTTCGCGCCGCAGCCTGCGTTCACCCACAAGAAGCTGGAAGCCGGTTATGACGATGACCATCACCACGATCAGCATAGAGGAATAGGCAATCGCCACGCCGAATTCACCGTTCTCCACCAGTCCGACAATATAAGCGGTCGCCATATTGTACTGGGCCGAAACAAGGAAGATCACGGCGCTGATGGATGTGATGGCGCGCACGAAGGAATAGACCAGCGCCGCCGTGATAGCAGGACGCAGCAAAGGCAGGATCACCTTGCGGATGGTGCGAAAACTGCCTGCGCGCAGCGTGAGCGAGGCTTCATCGAGGCTTCGGTCGAGCTGGCTCATCGCCGCGATGCCGCCACGCACGCCGACAGGCATATTGCGGAACACGAAACAGGCGATGAGGATCAGCGCCGTGCCGGTCATTTCCAGCGGCGGCAGATTGAAGGCCATGATGTAGCTGACGCCGATAACAGTACCGGGAATGGCAAAGCTCAGCATCAGCGCAAATTCGAACACGTTGCGCCCGACGAAACGCTGCCGCACGATCAGATAGGCCGTAAGCAGGCCAACGGCGGCGGTGAGCGGCGCGGACATGAGCGAGATTTCCATCGTCGTCCAGAACGAGTTCCACGCAACACCGGTCCAGGCCAGCCCGCCATCGGTCCATGAGACAGAGAAGGCGCGCGTATAATGTTCCAGCGTCAGCGTATTATCGAGACCCCACTGGCGCACGAAACCGCCGACAAGAATCATCACATAAACGACCACGGTGAAGAACATCCACGGAATGACAAGCGCATAGACGCCGATCTTCAACCCGCGCGGCAGGCCGGCATGAATGCCGGAATCGCCTTTGCCAGTGACAGTGGCGAAGTTCTTGCCCGAAAGCCAAATCCGCTGGACGAGGAAGGCCGACAGGGTGAAGCAGAGCAGCACAATGGCGAGAACAGCCGCGCGCGATGGGTCGTTCTGCGCGCCGACGACAGCGAAGAAAATCTCGGTCGAGAGAACGCCATGGCTTCCGCCCAGCACCATGGGATTGCCGAAATCGGCCATGCTCTCGATGAAGGCGATCAGAAAGGCATTGGCAAGGCCCGGTGCCATCAATGGCAGCGAAACGCGTTTGAAAGTGCGCCAGCGGTCGGCGCGAAGCGTTTGCGATGCCTCCTCCATCGAGGGAGAGACGCCTTCGACAACCCCGATCAGCACGAGGAAAGAGATGGGCGTGAAGGAGAGAACCTGCGCAATCCAGATGCCGGTAAGGCCATAGAGCCAGCGGCCTGGCTCGACGCCGAAAATGCTCGAAATCTGTTCCGTTACCACGCCCGCGCGCCCGAAGAGAAGCGTCAGCGCAAGGCCCACCACGAAGGGCGGCGTGATGATCGGAAGAATGGTGAGAAGCCGCAGCCCCTTCTTGAAGGGAAAGCCGGTGCGAGTGGCGACGAGGGCAAAAGCGAGGCCCAGAACCGTGGAGCCGGTCGCCGTCATCAGCGCCAGCCAAAGCGTGCGCCATGCCACACCGCAGCGGCCCTCGTCCACCACGCATGCTAGGCTCCAGATGGAGGAATCCTGAATATTACCGATGAACCCGTCCGGGTTGAACGAACCGTCAAAATCCTGCACCGAGCCAACAAACATGCTGAGCACCGGATAGAAGACAAAGACACCGACGAGCGCCACGAGTAACGTGATCGAGGAAACAACGAAAGCGTCGCCCTTCATCACGCCGCGTTCGGCAAGCCCGAAAGAAAAGATCAGGAGAAAGCAGAGGCCGGTCAGGATCGCGCCTGCGCCGAAGGATGGCTGGCCATCGGAAAGCGGCCCGAAAAGCGTTTCGCTGATTGTCCAGTTCCAGCCGGAAAAACCAATTGCCAAGCCTTGCAAAGCCAGAAAAACGAACCCGATCAGGCTTGCGGCGATGAGAACGCCACTGCGCTTTCCGACAGGCAGGACAAAGCGCGCAAAGGCGCAGATCAGCATCAAAAGCGCAATCGCGCCGATCCACGGGCGTCCGAAGACGAAGATTTGCAGGATGCCGGGTGCCTCGGCGCTTTCGCTGAACAGCCCTTCGATCCAGCCAAAATGCAGGAAACCATCTTCGATGCGATACCAGGGCAGCAGGGCGAAGGCGATCAGCGCGATTGCCAGAATGGCATCCAGTCTGCGGTTATGCTGTTTCATGGGTGCGTCCGCTTCCCCTCTCTACCGGGCCGATTTCCGGGAAAAGGATAGCGTGCGCCCGGTCAAGCCGGGCGTTCCGCCATCCGGGACAGCCCGCCACGACACATGTGCGGCGAGCCTTCACAATGGATCGATCAGTTGGCGGCTGCGCCGATTTCCTTGTCCCAGCGCTCCAGCAATTCCTTGCGCTTGGCAGGTTCGCCATAGGTCTTGAAATCGTAATCGATGAGCTTGATATCCTCGAAGCGCGGCGATTCCTTTGGAACCTCGGCAGACTTGTTGGATGGAAGCTGGAAGGATTTGGCGTCCTTCATATGCGACTGCACTTCGGCGGTCAGCGCCCAGTCATACCATTTCTTGGCATTCTCAAGGTTCTTCGCGCCCTTGATGATGGACATGGAGCCGATTTCATAGCCGGTGCCCTCGCATGGCGCGACTGACTTGATCGGGAAACCTTCCGCCGTCATCGCAACCGCATCATGCATGAAGACGATCCCGATGCCCGTTTCGCCGCGGGCCGCCGACTTTACCGGCGCGGAACCGGACTTGGTATATTGCGAGACATTCGCGTTGAGCTTCTTCAGATAATCATAGGCCTTGTCTTCGCCCATGATCTGGACCAGCGTGGCAAGCGCCGTATAGGCCGTGCCGGAGGAGTTCGGATTGGCCATCTGGATTTCGCCCTTATAGGACGGGTCCAGAAGGTCGGCCCAGCACTTCGGTTCCTTCAGGTTCTTCTTGGCGAGAATGTCGGTGTTGTACCCCCAGCCGAGCGCGCCTGCATAAACCCCGACTGTGCGGAAGCCGGAACTTTCGGCCTGTTTCTTGGCCCAGTCATTCAACTGGTCGAGCATCGGCGATTTATATTCAAGCGTCAGCCCTTCGGCGGCAGCCTGCAAATGGGGATCGCCCGTACCCGCCCACCAGATATCGGTCTTCGGATTGCGCGCTTCGGCGCGCACCTTCGCATAGGTTTCACCGGAAGAAAGGCGCACCATATTGACCTTGATCCCGGTGTCTTTCTCGAACATATTCTTCATCTGCTCGCAAATGACGACATCCGCCGAACAGATGAGATTGAGATTGCCTGCGGCCTCGGCCGAGAATGCGAATGACGATACCCCAGCGGCCAGCGCCGCAACCATGAATGCTGAACGCATTGTTTTCCTCCCTTTATGCAGCGCCTCCACGCCGGCGCTTTTGCAAGCGCGTGTATAGTCTTCGCCTTTTAAACCGGGCTGTCAATCACGTTGTAAATTTTATTCCGATTTTGCAGAAAATAATCTAATCATTCTGTTGTCAGCTTTTCTGCACAGCCAGGCAAACCCTGCGTGGCATAAAGAAAAGGCGGCCCGAAAGCCGCCTTCTCTGCCTCACATTTGCGAAGAAATTACCCGATCGCCATCAGGCTGGCATTGCCGCCTGCTGCCGTGGTGTTGATGGAGGTCGAGACTTCCTCAAGCAGCCAGTCGAGGCAATAAGCATCCTGATTGGCTGCAAGTTCTTCCGGCGATGCCGCCTGTGTGAGTACGATTGGCCCCGGCAGCGCGGCGATCTTGGCATTCACCTTCTTGATGCGCGCGCTGTCGCCCTCGATGAGCGCCCCGGCAAAAGGCGCATCGGCCTGCCAGTCGCCCGTCCAGATGGCGCGGGCGGCAACCGTTTCGGGTAAATCCTTCAATACGGCGCGCAGACCACAAGCCTCATCAATAACCGCCGTGTTGCCTGTCGCCAACACCGCCGTCAACTGACGATAGAGGCCGATTTCAGTCTGGGGGACCAGAAGCACGCGCCCGCGCGGATGGAGGGCATAGAGATTGCGCTCGCCGACCGGGCCCGGCAGTTCGAGATCCAAACCCAGCGCAGAAGCGCTACCCGTATCGCGCGCGGCCTGCGCCAGATCGTTCATGCCACGATTGCCGAGCCAGCGGGCAAAATCCTTCAGCGCCGCATCGGTATGGACTGAAGCGTGGCGCGGCGGGATCGGCGCGGTTTCGACCAGACGGCCAAGATAGAGCGGACCGCCCGCCTTCGGGCCGGTGCCGGAAAGGCCACGACCGCCGAATGGCTGCACGCCCACCACGGCGCCGATAATGTTGCGGTTGATATAGATATTGCCGACGCGGATGCGGTCCGCGACATTGGCGATTGTCTCGTCAAGGCGCGTATGCAAACCAAAAGTAAGCCCATAGCCGGTGGAGTTGATATCGTCGATCAGGCGTTCCATGTCGTCGCGCCTGTAGCGGACCACATGCAGGACCGGGCCAAACACTTCGCGCTTGAGATCGCGGAGCGATTCAATCTCGATGATGGTTGGCGCGACGAAAGTGCCGTTCTGCGTTTCCGGGCCAAGGGGAAGCTGTTCCACCTTGCGACCAAGATCGCGCATGGCCTCAATATGCTTCTCAATGATGTTCTTCGCTTCATCGGTGATGACCGGACCGATATCAACCTTCAGCTGGTCCGTTCGACCGATGGAAAGCTCGCGCAAGGCACCCTTGAGCATGGTGAGGATGCGGTCGGCCACATCTTCCTGCAAACAGAGTACGCGCAGCGCCGAGCAGCGCTGGCCGGCACTATCGAAAGCCGAAGCGATGACATCGAACACCACCTGTTCGGCAAGCGCGGAAGAATCCACGATCATGGCATTCTGGCCGCCGGTTTCCGCGATAAGCGGGATCGGTTTGCCGTTCGGCAGCAGGCGCACGGCAAGCTGTGCCTGGATGAGGCGCGCCACCTCGGTCGAGCCGGTGAACATCACGCCGCAGGTTTCAGGCGCGGCAACCAGCGCGGCACCAATGCGGCCATCGCCGGGCAGAAGCTGGAGCGCATCTGCCGGAATGCCTGCCTCGTGCAGAATGCGCACGCCCTCAGCGGCGATCAGCGGGGTTTCCTCGGCGGGCTTCGCCAGAACGGGATTGCCCGCGACAAGTGCAGCCGCGATCTGGCCGGTGAAGATCGCCAGCGGAAAGTTCCACGGGCTGATGCAGACTATGGGGCCGAGCGCCTTGTGACCGACGCCGAGCGTGCGGCGGGTCTGTTCGGCATAATAGCGCAGGAAATCGATAGCTTCGCGCACTTCGGCAATGGCGTTCGGCATGGACTTGCCAGCCTCGCGCATGACGAGGCCCAGCAGAACCGGCATATCACGCTGCATGATATCGGCTGCACGCTCCAGACAGGCGGCGCGCTCGCCGGGCGCAACCGCCGACCAGCTTGCAGTCGCCTTCTGTGCCGTCTTCATCGCCTTCGCCACATCGGCCTCCGCGATTTCCGTGACGGTGCCGACAATATCGTTGCGGTCGCCGGGATTGAGGACCGGACGGCCGACACCCTTCACCTTTGCGCCCGCCACCTGCGGTTCGGCGGTCCATGCGCGGCCTGCGGTTTCCTTCAAGGTCTTGCTCAGTTCCGCAAGCGTCACTTCATTGGAAAGGTCGAAGCCCGCGGAGTTGCGGCGCGCGCCATAGAGATTTTCCGGCAGCGCAATCTGGTCGTGACGTGCGCCGACAACAGCCATCGATCGGACGACTTCCACCGGATCGGCGATCAGCTCATCGACAGAGACGCTTTTGTCGCCAATGCGATTGACGAAGGAGGAGTTCGCACCGTTTTCAAGAAGGCGGCGGACGAGATAAGCGAGCAGCGTTTCATGCGTGCCGACCGGCGCATAGATGCGAGCCGGGCGACCGAGCTTTTCGGGGCCTACGACTTCATCGTAAAGCGGCTCGCCCATGCCGTGCAGGCATTGGAACTCGAACTTACCGGTTTTGAAATCCGGCCCGGCCAGATGATAAATGGTGGCGAGCGTCTGCGCGTTGTGGGTCGCAAATTGCGGAAAGATCACATCCGTCGCGGCGAGAAGCTTGCGCGCGCAAGCAATATAGGAAACGTCGGTGTGCACCTTGCGGGTATAGACCGGGAAATCTTCCAGTCCATCCACCTGCGCGCGCTTGATCTCCGCATCCCAATAGGCCCCCTTCACCAGACGCACCATGACACGGCGGTTGGTGCGGCGGGCCAGATCGATGATGAAATCAAGCACGAAGGGGCAGCGCTTGCCATAAGCCTGCACCACAAAACCGATGCCGTCCCAGCCAGCCAGATCAGGGTCTTCGCAAAGGCTTTGCAACAGATCGAGCGACAGCTCCAGACGGTCGGCTTCCTCGGCGTCGATATTGAGGCCGATATTATAGGACTTGGCGATGGCCGCGAGCGCTTTCACCTTCGGCAGAAGCTCGCCCATGACACGTTCGCTCTGCGCGCGGGTATAACGCGGGTGAAGCGCTGAAAGCTTGATGGAAATACCGGGACCATCATAAATGCCACGCCCCGCGGACGCGCGCCCGATAGCGTGGATCGCGGTTTCATAATCCTTGTAGTAGCGCTCCGCATCGGCGGCGGTTGTCGCGGCCTCGCCCAGCATGTCGTAGGAATAGCGGAAACCGCGCTCTTCCAGCGCCTTGGCGCGCTTCAACGCTTCGTCGATGGTTTCGCCGGTGACGAACTGCTCGCCCATCATGCGCATGGCCATGTCCACGCCGCGACGGATGACCGGCTCGCCGCAGCGGGCGATGAGCCGAGTGAGAGCGGCGGAAAGGCCGCGATCATTGACGGTGTTGGTGAGCTTGCCGGTAACGACCAGGCCCCATGTCGCAGCATTGACGAAAAGCGAACGCCCGCCGCCAATGTGGGATTTCCAGTCGCCATTCGAAATCTTGTCGCGGATCAGCGCATCGCGCGTGGCCATATCGGGAATGCGCAGCAACGCTTCAGCGAGGCACATCAGCGCCACGCCCTCCTGGCTCGACAGCGAATATTCGTGCACCAGACCTTCAACGCCGGTGCCCTTGTGCTTGGCGCGCAGCGCCTCGATCAGCTTGCGGGCGGTTGAGCGTATCTGCTTGCGCATCTCTTCCGGCAAGCTGGCCTGTTCGGCAAGCGCCGAAACGCACTCGGCTTCGGGGCGGCGATAGGCGGCGGTGATCGCCTGACGCAGCACGCTCTGCTCGCGGATCGGCGGCGCAAAATTCTGGAAAACCGGATGGGTGGGAGCGGGTATGGTGTCGGTCATGGTGCAATGCTCGCAAATGAAAACAGCCCAGAGCGTCTGTGCCCAGTTTAGCTCTGCTTTATGTGGGCGCACACTATCATTTGTGCAAATTGCATTCTGCCTTCATTTGCTTCATATGAAGGAATATCGATCTTATTATAGGCTCCAATGAAGGCTTAATGAATGCGAAAGATAGACTCTGTAGACGATCTGGATCAGTTCGACCGGCGCATACTGGAAGTCTTGAGTGAAGATGGGCGCATTCCCGTCACGGAGCTTTCGAAAAAAGTCGGCCTTTCCAAGACACCGTGTCAGGCGAGGCTGAAAAGGCTGGTCGATGAAGGCTATATTGTCGGCTTTCGTGCAGCTATTGACCCGGAAAAGCTCGGCCTCGACCACATCGCCTTTACGACGGTCAAATTATCCGACACGCGCGAAGCGGCACTTGAAGCATTCAATACGGCTGTGCGCAAAATACGCGAAGTCGAGGAGTGCCACATGATCGCCAGCTCCTTCGACTATCTCCTGAAAGTACGCACGCCCAATATCCGGAGGTACCGCGAGGTGCTGGGTGAGAAGATTTCGAGCCTGCCCAATGTGGCAAGCACGTCGACTTTCGTGGTGATGGAATCCGTGAAGGACAACCGCCCGGTCAGGGTCTATCCCGGCGCGCTGTGATCGTTCCTATAACGGTTCGCTCGCAAGGTAGCGATCCAAAAAATATCCTCCATAGCCGCCACGCGGCATCTTCCGTCACATGCCCGCTGCCGGAGACCCAGCGCATTTTGCTGAATGCGGAAATCAAGCTGCGCATGAGCGCATGAAAATGGCGGGTTGCCCCGCCATTTTCATTTCCATTCGTCAGTTCAGGCCGAGCGTGCCGCGCAGCGTGGAAAGATCTTCGGCGAGCGTCGTCACCGGACCCGCAAGCGCCTTGCGATCGGCTTCGGAAAGCTTATCGTAAGATTCGTAGCCGTCGCCCTTCTTGTATTTGGTAAGAATGTCGTCGACCGTCTTGAAGTTGGCTTCCACCTTCTTCACGAGGTCCGGGTTTTCCTTTTCAAGCAATGGCTTGAACAGTTCGACGATCTTCTGCGCGCCATCGACATTGGCCTTGAAATCCCAGAGGTCGGTGTGGCTGTAACGATCTTCCTCGCCCGAAATCTTGGTTGCCGCCACTTCTTCAAGCAGGGCTGCCGCACCGCCGACAACCTTTTCTGGCGGAACGGTGAGGTCTTTCACGCGCTTTTGCAGTTCCAGCACATCCGTATAGAGTTTGTCGGCATAGGGAGCCAGGCCTTCGGTCGTGTTCTGCGCAAACAGGCCATATTCGAGCCGGTGGAAGCCAGTGAAATCTTCCGACTTCTCACCATTTTCATGATCGTCGGCACGGCTGTCGATGGAAGCATCCAGATCGGCAAAAAGCTCGGCAATCGGCTCGATCTTTTCATAAGCGACGCGCGAAGACGGATACAATTCCTTGGCTTTTTCAAGTTCGCCTGCCTTGATCGCGTCGGTGAAAGCCTTTGTGTCCTTCACCAGAATATCGAGGTTCTCCTGCACATAGACCTTGTAGTCAGCGATTGGCTGAACGAGGTCCAGCGGCGAAACTTCAGCCTTGGCGGCACCGAAGCTGAGCGAAAGCGCGACGGCGCAAGCCGATGCAAACAATGGCAGACGATATTTCATGTGTAGCCTCTCCGTGGTGATAATGCCTTTTCACCCACGTGCATTCTGGGGGCCTGTCTCGTCCAGAAGCGCACGCGCGTAATAGTCCTTTTGGTCCTGAACGCCGGGCAGAGCGAAGAAATAGCCCCCGCCGATGGGCTTCAGATATTCTTCCAGAGGCTCACCGTTGAGCCGGTTCTGAACGGTGATGAACCCCTTTTCGAGATCGGCCTGGAACGCGATAAACAGCAATCCCATGTCGAGCTGGCCGGATTTCGTAACACCGTTGGAATAGTTGAACGGGCGGCGCAGGATCAGATGCTGCTCCGCATTCGCATCGCGGGGATTGGCGAGGCGGATATGGGAATCCAGCGGCGTCACCTTGCCGTCTGGGTCCCTGGAATAATCCGGCACATCGGTTTCCGTCTTGCCGTCAAAGGGCGCGCCGCTATCCTTGACGCGTCCGAAAATCGCTTCCTGCTCCTGCAAGGGCGTGCGGTCCCAGCGTTCCACAAAATTGCGGATGATGCGCACGGCCATGTAGCTGCCATTCGCGGCCCAGTCCGGTTCGTCGCTTTCCTTCTGCACCCAGACCACGCGGTCCATCAGCGCCGCGTCGGAGGCATCCGGGTTGGCCGAGCCATCGCGGAAACCAAGGAAATTGCGCGCGCTTTCCTTCGCCTTTGGCGAATGCGGCGGCTGCACCGGCACCGAGCCCTCCTGCTTCCAGCGCACGAACAGAAGGTCCGGCATGTTTTTCATGATGTCGCGCAGCGCGTGGATATTGGTGTCCGGCGTATTGGAGCAGAACTGGATGACCAGATCGCCATGGCAGAAATCCTTCTGCAAGGCGTCGTTCGGAAAGGCCGTCATGCGCTGGAGCTGTCTGGGCTTCAGCGGTTTCAGGCCGAAGCGGTCGTCGAAAAGCGAGGGGCCAACACCGACTGTGATGGTGAGATTGTCTGGCGTCACGACCGGCCCCAGAATGCCGGAATCCGACGGCGGAAATTTCGGATCGAGCTGCGGCGGCTCGCCGCCCTTCATCAGGAAAGCGGTGCGCTCGGTCAGAAGCCTGAACAGGCGTTCAAGCCCGGCACGATCGCTCGCCAGAACGTCGAAGGCAACGACCAGACCGGCAGCAGGGCGCGGCGTGACGATACCGGGCTGATGTTTGCCATAGAAAGGCTGGCTTTCATGAATCTTGTCGCTTTCGGGCGCATTGGTCACGCTTTCGGATGAAAGCGCATGGGCGGGCTGCGGCGTCATCAGCCCTGCGACAGCGCCTGCAACGCCGGTCGCGCCCGCGCCAAGCAGAAGTGCACGGCGGGTCTGCGAAAGGGGTTCGTCCGAAATGGACTTATCGGTTTTCAAAAATTTTCTGGTCATCATTCCCCCCCCAACTGATCGCGGAGTTTTGTAAATTGCGCGGCAAGTGCGGCAGCCCCGTCCTTGATCTTCGCCTTTTCACCGGATGACAGGGCATCATATGCCTTGAAGGAACCGTCTGCGACAGCGCCATCCAGAAGCGCCTTCAATGAAGCCGCATCCTTGTCGATGCCCTCGAAGGCCTTTGGATCAACCTTGGCAACGATGGGGCGCAGCACATCGGCGGTCTTGCCCGAACCGTCCAGAAGTCCGGCAAAAGCCTGCAAATCGGTGTGGGCATAACGGTCGTCACCCGCATCGGCAGCAGTCGCGGCGAAGCGGTTCAGCGCCGAGGCCGTACCGGCCATCATACGATCGGGCGAAATGCGAAGGCTGCGAATACGCTCCTTCAACGTGCCCGCATCCTGCACCAGTTTTGCCGCGACTGGCGCAAGGCCATCGACCGATTTTTGTTCGAAAAGACCGTACTCAATGCGATGCAGACCGCCGAAATCCGGATCCTGCTCACGCTTTTCGAAATAATCGGCCCGCGCATTGATTGCCGTATCGAGATCGGAGAACGATTCCGAAACCGGCGCAATACGCGCATAAGCACTGCGCGCCGGACCGTAGGCAGCCTGGGCCGCTTCCAGATTGCCACCTGCAATCGCGTCTGAAAGGATGGAAGCCGCCTTCTGGAACTCCGCTACCTCGGTGCCGAGATAAATCTGATATTCCGCCAGAGCGCCGATGAAGGCGGTGAGCGGCAGCTTGCCCTTTTCCGCTTCGCTGGCTGCAGTTGGCGTAACGATCAGCTTGCCCCGCGGATTGGACAGTAGGCCGCAGGTGATCTGGTATTCACCGGGCGCAAGCCTGGCGGCAAGCGTCTGCTTGAAGCCGGGAGCGATGTTCTCGCGCTCCTCCAGCACCATCACGCCATCCAGAATTTCCCATTCCACGGTCCGATCGGATTGATTGACGATCTCGAAAACCGCGCGCCCCGCCGGGACAGTCAGTTCGTTCGGCTCACAGCTTTTACCGTTGATTGCGACCTGTATCTTGTTGCCGGCTTCCGCGTGGCGTGCCTTGTCCGAAACGCGCGAGGCATAATAGAAAGCCGCACCTGCCCCGACGAGCAACAGCACGGCGAAGAACAGCCCGATGCGGACCAGATTGTGCGAAAAGGGTTCTGCGGATTTTTGGCTCGTCATGAAAAATCTCTTTTTTTACTGCGCACTTTGCTTGATCCGGCTGTTTTGCGGCGTTGCCGCAGGCATCAGGAACAGAATGAGCGCAGGCACGAGGAAGCCGACATAGGCCACAACCTCGCTGACAGTCGGCGTGGCGATATAACCGAAGATACCGGCAAGCACCGAACCGAGCGTGCTGTCGAGTGGAAGAATGTCGCTCGTATCGAAAACGACTGCCTGGAAGTGGTTCCACAAGCCCGCTTCATGCAGCGCCATGACCGAATTGGCCAGAATGCCCGCCGCGATGACGAGAATGAAAACGCCGGTCCAGCGGAAGAAGCGGCGCAGGTTGAGTTTCAAACCACCCTTGTAGATGCCATAGCCGACCGCAGCTGCGAGCAGGACACCCAAAAGCGCGCCGAGCGGCGCGGCCGCTCCCTCGCTCTGCTGGAATGCGGCAAGCAGGAAAAAGACCGATTCCAGCCCCTCGCGTGCAACCGCGAAGAAGACCATCAGAATGAGGCCAAAACCTTTATGCGTCGGCGTCTGAAAGGCCGCATCGATAGAGTGGTGCAGTTCCGCCTTGATGGAACGGGCCGCCTTGCGCATCCAGAACACCATGGATGTCAGAACAAAGACCGCAATCAGGCCGATAATGGCTTCGAACAGTTCCTGCGCCTTCTGCGGAAATTCCGCGCTCAAAAGTTGCAGGATGGCACCAACCGCCAGCGACATGGCCAGCGCCAGCAATATGCCGATCCAGACGACGGGCATCCAGGCGCTGCGGCCGGTCTGATGAAGATAGCTGGCGATGATTCCGACGATCAGCGCGGCTTCCACGCCTTCGCGAAACATGATTAGAAATGGTACAAGCATTCCAACATCCAACAGACCGGAAAATCGGCCTGGCTCCAGTCATTTCTCTTCAACGCCGACGCGAAGCCTTCGTCATTTGCTCACCTTTTATATCTGCACAGCCACCGCTGCAAGACAAATGAACTTGACATTGATTGGAATGTTTTAGAATTGTTCTAATGATTTCATATGTTTAGATCGCAACCGCCCGGTACCGGCGGCAAACCACCGGTCCACAGAATTCAATTATGCGCCTTATCTATTGGAAATAACTTGGGATTTTTCTGGTCGCCCACGTCCCGGAACGGAGCGAAACAATCGCGTTTCTGACGCGGATTTCACACAGAATTGTGCGAAATTTCAATATTTTCCGAAATGGTCAAAAATTTTGCAGTTTAGGGGTTGAAGATTGGGGCCAGCTGATCCATATCACGGTCACTTACCGCTGTGCCTCCTCCCATTGCGCGCGGTAAGTGTTCCCCTCTGGAGGTTTGCCCGATGTGGCACCTTCATAACTAAGCCGGACTTCCCAGTCCGGCTCTTTTTTTGTCCGGATTTCTGGTTTTAGTTCTTTTCGCTGAAAAGCGTTACGCATCATAAGCTGCTGTTTAAAAAACGAATGGCATGTCTTTCGTAATAAGTTACGTCATCGTCGAATAATTAACTGAATTGCAGTTAACGAAAAAGCGCCGCGTTTCCGCGGCGCTTCCATTCACTTCAACGGCCCCTTGTGTCAGCCATAGGCCGCGACGGGCGGGCAGGAGCAGATGAGGTTCCTGTCGCCGCCGACATTGTCGACGCGGCTGACCGGCGGCCAATATTTCGCGGTCGGATCGAAATCACCGCCGGGGAATACCGCTTCCTCACGAGAGTAAGGATGCGTCCATTCCGTTGCCAGCGTATCGCCTGCCGTATGCGGTGCATTGGCAAGCGGATTGTCGTCCGCAGGCCAGACGCCATCGGCAACCTTCCTCGCCTCGCCCGCAATGGCAATCATTGCATCGCAAAGACGATCGATTTCCGACTTCGGCTCGGATTCGGTCGGCTCGATCATCAGCGTTCCGGCAACCGGCCATGACATGGTCGGCGCATGGAAGCCATAGTCGATCAGGCGCTTGGCCACGTCTTCAACGGTAATGCCTGCCTTGTCCTTGAGCACGCGGGTATCCACGATGCACTCATGCGCCACGCGATCATGCGCGCCGGTATAAAGGATCGGGTAAACATCTTTCAGGCGATGCGCAATGTAGTTGGCATTGAGGATTGCAGCTTCCGTCGCCTTCTTCAGGCCGGCTCCGCCCATCATGCGGATATACATCCACGTGATGACCAAAATGGATGCGCTGCCAAACGGTGCGGCCGAAACCGCGTGCTTGGAGCCGATATCCACATGACCCGGCAGGTAAGGCACCAGATGCTTGGCAACGCCAATCGGTCCAACACCCGGACCACCGCCGCCATGCGGGATGCAGAAGGTCTTGTGCAGGTTCATGTGGCAGACGTCGGCGCCAATATCGCAAGGACGGGCAAGGCCGACCAGCGCATTGAGGTTCGCACCGTCGAAATAGACCTGACCGCCATTTTCATGCACGATCTCGCAGAAAGCCTTGATGCCTTCCTCGAACACGCCATAAGTGGACGGATAGGTAATCATGAAGGCGGCGAGATTATCGCGATGCTTTTCCGCCTTGGCCTTGAGGTCGTCAATATCGATATCGCCATCCGGACGGCAATTAACGACGACGACGCTCATGCCCGCCATGGAGGCGCTGGCCGGATTGGTGCCATGCGCCGAGGACGGGATCAGGCAGATATTGCGATGACCTTCGCCACGCGCCTGATGATAGTGACGAATGGCCAGAAGGCCGGCATATTCACCCTGGCTACCGGCATTCGGCTGCAATGAAACGCCCGCAAAGCCGGTCACTTCGCAAAGCCAGTCTTCGACATCGGACGTCATCTTCGCATAACCCTGCACCTGTTCCGCAGGCGCGAAAGGATGCAGATTGGCGACAGTGTTCCAGCTCACCGGCATCATTTCTGCCGCCGCATTGAGCTTCATCGTGCAGGAACCGAGCGGGATCATCGCGCGGTCGAGCGCCAGATCCTTGTCGGCCAGACGACGCAGGAAGCGCATCATCTCCGTTTCGGAACGGTGCGAATGGAACACTTCCTGCGTGAGAAAGCCTTCACCACGTCCCTTGCCCGGAACGAGAACCGTGTCGCCCGCGCCTGCCTTCGCACCGAAGAGCGATGCCAGCGCCGCCAGATCGTCCTCGGTCGAGGTTTCGTCGAAGGTGACGCCGAGCGTGCCCGCATCGATGACGCGAAGCAGGCGGCCATCCTTGTCGGCTTCGGCAGCGATTGCCGCAGCCTTGCCCGGCACCTTGGCGGTTACGGTGTCAAACAGGCTTTCACCGGCGATTTCAACACCCGCCGCCTTGAGCGCGGCAGCGAAACGGGCGGCCAAAGCGGCCACGCGCGTTGCAATCGTCTGCAAGCCGGACGGACCATGCCAGATCGCGAAGGCTGCGGCCATATTGGCCAGAAGCGCCTGCGCGGTGCAGATATTGGAGGTCGCCTTGTCGCGGCGGATGTGCTGCTCACGGGTCTGGAGCGCCAGACGATAGGCCGGACGGCCATGCGCATCGACCGACTGGCCGACGATGCGGCCCGGAATGATGCGGGTAAGCGGCTCGGACACTGCGAGATAAGCAGCATGCGGACCGCCAAAGCCCATCGGCACGCCATAGCGCTGCATGGAACCGACGGCCATGTCCGCGCCCCACTTGGCAGGTGCTTCCATGATGGTGAGCGCCAGCGGATCGGCAACGGCAATGACCAGCGCCCCCTTGGCCTTGGCATCGGCGATGACCTTGGCGAAATCGCCATAGACGCCGCATGTATCCGGCCACGGAACCACGATTGCGGCGGTGTTGTCGTCAACAACGCTGCCGGTGGCGATCTCCCAGCCGAGCGGTTCGGCGCGGGTATTCACCACGTCGACCGTCTGCGGATGCAATTCGCCCGCAAGCAGGATGCGGCTGCGCTTGTCGCGGTGATGGCGGCAGGCAACGCCGATGGCTTCGGCAACGGCAGTCGCTTCATCGAGCAGCGAGGCGCAGGCAACCGGCAGACCGGTCAGTTCCGCAACCAGCGTCTGGAAATGGAACAGAAGCTCAAGACGGCCCTGGCTGATTTCCGACTGGTAGGGCGTGTAAGCCGTGTACCAGGCCGGGTTTTCAAACAGGTTGCGCTGGATGACCGGCGGCGTGTGAACGCCGTGATAGCCCGCGCCGATGAAGCTCTTCTTCACCACGTTGCGGCCCATGATTGCGCCAAGCTCCGCAAGCGCATCCGCTTCGCTGAGCGGAGCAGGCAGGTCCAGCGCGCGGTTCAGGCGAATGGAAGCCGGAACAGCCTGCGTGATGAGGGTTTCCATGGAAGGAAGGCCGAGCGCCGCCAGCATGGCGCGCTCGTCTTCATGTCTCGGCCCGATATGGCGGGCCACAAAGGGAAGAAGCTCAGTCATTCGATCACCCGATCAGCTTTTCATAACCGGCCTTGTCGAGCAGGCCCGTGAGCTGGCCTTCATCGGCAAGCTTCAGCTTGAACAGCCAGCCTTCGCCTTCGGCAGCCTGATTGATAAGGGAAGGATCGCTTGCGACGGCGTCGTTGACTTCCACCACTTCGCCATCGACCGGCGCATAGACATCGGAAGCGGCCTTGACCGACTCCACGACCACCACGCCATCGCCCTTGGAAACGGTGCGGCCCACTTCCGGCAGTTCGACGAAAACGAGGTCGCCCAGTTGTTCCTGTGCGTGGATCGTGATGCCGACAGTGGCGACGCCGTTATCGACGTTGATCCACTCGTGATCTTCGGTGAACAGGATATTGGCCATGGAAATCATCCTTTGCGATAGCGATGCGGTGTGAAGGGAAGTGCGTGGACGTCAACGGGAACCTTGTTGCCGCGAACATCTGCAAAAACACGGGTGCCGGGGGCGGCGAGGCTTGCCTCGACATAGCCCATGGCGACCGGGAAACCGGCGGAAGGACCAAAGCCGCCCGAGGTGACGGTGCCGATCTGGCGGCCGCTTTCGTCGAAAAGGTCGGCACCGGCGCGTACCGGCTGGCGGCCTTCCGGCTTGAGGCCGACGCGCTTGGCGCTGGCGCCCCTGGCAATGGCGTCGAGAACGGCTTTCGCGCCGTTGAAGGCGGCCTTTTCGCGCACGGCCTTGGTGATCGCCCAGGTGAGGCCCGCCGAAACCGGATCGGTTTCCGGCGTGATGTCCTGGCCGTGCAGGCAGAGGCCCGCTTCAAGGCGCAAGGAATCGCGGGCAGCAAGGCCGATCCATTCGACACGCTCGTCGGCAAGAAGCTTTTCGGCCAGCGTACGGGCTTCATCGGCAGGCAGGCCGATCTCGAAACCGTCTTCGCCTGTATAGCCCGAGCGGGTCATGAACCAGCCCTGCTTCGGCTCAAAACCGCTCATGAAGGCAAGATCGGCGCCCGGCAGACCGGCTGCGGTGATGACGGCTTCGGCTTCCGGTCCCTGCAACGCAAGGAAAACACGGTCGAGCGGATCGACCTTTACGTCCTTGCCCGACGCGGCTTCGTTGAGGTGCTCGATATCGGCATCGGCGTTGCCTGCATTGGCGACGACCATGAAGCGATCTTCGCCAAGGCGCGTGACGATGAGATCGTCCAGCACGCCGCCCTTATCATTGAGGAAGAACGTATATTTCGACTGGCCCGTCTTCAGGATCGTCGGATCGAGCGGGCAGGTCTCGGCCAGGAGTGCTGCGGCATCCGCGCCGGAAACTTCCACCAGCTTCATGTGGGAAATATCGAAGAGGCCCGCATGGTCGCGCGTATGAAGATGTTCCTTCATCACGCCCAGGGGATAGGTGATTGGCATGTTCCAGCCGGCAAAGCCGCCGAAGCGCGCGCCAGCCTTTTCATGCAGGTCCTGCAAAGGCAGGGTATTCAGATGTGCGGTATCGCCCATAACAACTCCAGAGTCGCACGTGTGCCTCCGCAAAATGCGGTTGCTTCGTGCCCCTCTGTCTCAGGCCTGAGAGACTCGCATGGCTATATAAAGCCACACTTACACCTTCGGCGCGGGGTTTCCCCCGACTTTCCAGAGTTGTCTTACCCGTCTGCGGTTCCTTGTACCTGAGAGATTTCGGGCGATTTCCCCTTCGGCGGCCTTGACGGCTCTCTCCCGCAGACAGACAGTGCAAGAACACCATACGATATGACGTCCCGGCACCCGACGGAACTCCCTTAACCCAATCCGGCTCACAAGTCATGTGGAATTGTTGTCTTTAACCGACGATTTCCCGGACTTTTGCGACAAGATTGAAAGCGGATGGGAGGTTCAGATTCATACCTGATCATATATGCATATTGCGGCGCGGGCGAGACCACGCAATTCCCCCCGCATAGCCCCTATATGCATATGTATTCGCCATTTTTTGTGGAGATGTTTTTCGGCAAGCAAATTTTTAAAGAAGTTTTAACCAGTCAGCCGCCCAAGCAACTAAATTGCGGCGATTTCCCCACTTGGACAGATGATTGTGATTTTACGATGACGGACTGGCGCAAAAGCCGTGCAATCGACAAGCTTTAACGCATTGCAGCTATGCAAATCTGTCTCTCCAATTCGAAATGCTTCGAGCCTATATGCTGTTTGCAACAAAGAGATAAGATTTTGACTTGGTGAGAGAAATGAACCTGATCCGCTCGTACAACAATTGGCGCCGTTACCGCAACACCGTAAACGAACTGAGCCGCCTGAGCCCACGTGAACTGAACGACCTCGGCATCCTGCCTTCGGAAATCCCGTTCGTCGCACGCAAGGCCGCTGCTCGCTAATAGCGCTGCCCCCTAAGACCCTAAAGAAGGCCCTCCAGCCTTCTTTCAGGATCGCGACCCCATCAACCGCGCGATCCTACAGTTTCCAGAATATCGCCGTGGGGTTTTCTCCTCCTCCCGTTCCCTCGGCGATCAAAGACCGGATATCCTCCTCCCAATCCGGTCTTTCCCATAAAACACCCGTCGCCCTCCTCCCGCGACAGGTGTTTTGTTTTTAGGCCATGCAAACCCGCCGCACGCGCCCCTTGAAAGCGCCCTACCGCGCCGCGACCACCTCGATCTCGACCTTGAACTCCTCCCGCGTGAAACCGGAAACGATCATCAGCGTCGAGGCCGGTGCCGGCTGCGGAAACAGCCTGTCGCGCACGTCCATATAAGGCCGCATGTGGGCGCGGTCCGTCACATAGGCGTTGATGCGCACCACGTCACCCAAGTCCATGCCGCCATCACGCAGGATGCGCCGGATATTCTCGAAGCAAAGCTCGGCCTGTGCCCCCGCATCCTGCGGAACACTGGTATCCGGCGCCATGCCCAACTGGCCCGAGCAAAAGATCATTTCCGCCCCGGCCTTCACTTTCACGCCATGACTATAGGCGGCGAAGGGAGCCGCCATGTCCTGTGGCAGAAGATGTTTCAAAGTGTTCATCGTGAATCCTCATGGTTTCGGCGCAGCAGCCAGCAATTCTTTCAGGCGCGCCGCACCGGCCGCAATATCGGCCTCGCCCGGATTGATCCCCGCCGCAAGCAGGCGTCGCGCAATCATATGATCCGCCGGGCGGTTGATGGAATCGACCGCGACCAGCCTGTCGCCCTTGAAATGAAACACCGAGAAGGCGTTTTCTTCCGGCTTGCCGGACAGGATATGCCGGTCGGCATCGAAGGAAAGACCAGCGGTCTGGAGCTTCATGTCGCCCTGATCGGACCAGAACCAGGCAATCTCGCGATAGGGCGCTTCCCGTCCGACAATAGTGCGCGCCACATGTTTTGCCTGATCGGTGGCGTTCTGCACCGATTCCAGGCGCACCCGACGCCCCGCATGAAAATGATCGTAGCTCGCGCAATCGCCGATCGCATAGACGTGGGGCGCGGAGGTGCGCATATGTTCGTCCACCACAATCCCGTTATCAATACCAAGACCAGCTTCCGCCGCCAGCTCGACATTCGGAACCGCGCCGGTGCCGATCACCACGAGATCAGCCGGGAAAAATGTGCCGTCGGAAGCCGTCACGCCCGTTGCACGCCCGTTCTCGCCTTCGATGGCGGCAACGCCGAGCCCCGTCAAAAGGGTGATATCCGCGGCGCGGCTTCGCGCTTCCATATGGGCAGAAACCGGCATCGCGACCGAACGGCCAAGGACGCGGGGAGCGGCCTCGATCAACACCGTCTTCTTGCCGAGCGCTATGGCGCTATGCGCCATTTCGAGCCCGATGAAGCCGCCGCCGATAATCACGATGTTGCGCACGTCCGGCATCATGGCCGCGATCCGGCGCGCATCCGCCATGCGCCGCAGTGTCACGACGCCTTCAAGCCCGATGCCGGGCACATCGGGAATGCGCGCCCGCGCACCCGTTGCGAAGACAAGTTCGGACCAGGGCAGCACACGGCCATCGGCAAGCGTTACCGTCCGCTCCGCAATGGACACCGCATCGACATGCGCGCCAAAAAGCATCTCGATATTATTGTCGCGATAGGTCGCTTCCGGCCGCAGGACCAGGCCGCCCCCTTCCGGTGCTTTCAGATAGGATTTGGAAAGCGGCGGCTTGTGGTAGGGAATATCCGTTTCGTCATTGATGAGAATGATGTCGCCTGCATAACCTTCCTGGCGAAGGCTGATCGCGGCCTGCGAACCGGCATGGCCGGCCCCAATGATAATGCATCTGTCGTCCATAGGACCTCCGAAATTTCCGCGCATCATAGACGCGTCGCGGCCCATCGCGTGGCCTATCGGTCACGGATTCACATCTTAATTGCACGCAATCGGCATATTTTAAACATTTAGTTTGACCGATCGGTCAGATTGTTTAGTAGGATGGCCCCAACGCCCTTGGCCCGAGCGTGTAGGAGTTGCAATCTTGAAACGATATTGGTCCGATTATACGAGCGAAGCGTTTTCACGCCTCGATCGCGAGAAGATCGTGGCGGTTCTGCCGGTCGGTGCGATCGAGCAGCACGGACCCCACCTGCCGCTTGCGGTCGATGCCGCCATTGTCGAAGGGATGGTAAAGGAAACCATCGCCCGCCTGCCGGAAACCAGCCATGCGCTTTTTCTCCCGACGCAGGCCATCGGCAAGAGCAATGAACACAGCCTCTACCCCGGCACACTGACCTTTTCGGCGGAAACCATAATCCGCATGTGGTGCGAAATCGGCGCTTGCGTGGCAGCAAGCGGCGTCCGCAAGATGGCGCTGCTCAACAGCCATGGCGGACAGATCAGCGTCATGGATATCGTGGCGCGCGAATTGCGCATCCGCCACAATATGATGGTGGTCAGCATCAACTGGTTCGGCCTTGGAATGCCGGAAGGCGTTTACAGCGCGCACGACCTGAAGCACGGCATCCACGCGGGCGATATGGAAACCTCCGTGATGCTGGAAATGCATCCCGATCTGGTGGACATGTCGAAAGCGCAGGATTTCCGCACCCTTACGGAAACTTTCGCAAGCGATTTCAAACATCTTTCGCTGAGCGGCGGTGCCAAGCCCGCCTGGCAGATACAGGATATCAACCCGCACGGCGCGGCAGGCAATGCAACGCTTGCGACCGCCGAAAAGGGCCGCAAGACCATCGACTTTGCCGCAGACCGGCTGGTCGAGGTGCTGGCGGAAATCGAGCGAGCGCCGCTCGCCTGGCTCGACAACAGGCCGGGCTGGTAGGAAAGGACAATGAGCGTGGCCCCCAACTCGCACTCTTCCCCTTCCTCCCTCATCGAAATAGACCGTGTCTACAAACAGTACGGCACCGGCGTCATGGCCGTGAGCGACATGTCGCTCAGAATTGAGCAAGGCCAGTTCGTCAGCTTTCTCGGCCCTTCGGGATGCGGCAAAAGCACGGCGCTGCGCATGATCGCGGGGCTTGAATCCATTTCCGCCGGAGAAATCCGCGTCAACGGTCATGCTCCCGGCAAAGGCCCTGTCGGCGCGCAGGATATCGGTTTCGTGTTTCAGGAACCGACGCTGATGCCCTGGGCGAGCGTCTTCGACAATGTCTATCTGCCGCTGCGCCTTTCCGGCCTGTCGCGCGGGCAAGCGACACCGCGCGTCGAGGAAGTGCTGGCGCAGGTCGGTCTTTCGCGTTTCGCCAGGGCATTCCCGCGTGAATTGTCCGGCGGCATGAAGATGCGTGTTTCCATCGCCCGCGCCTTGGTCACACGCCCGCGTCTCCTGCTGATGGATGAACCCTTTGCCGCGCTCGACGAGATGACGCGCTTCAAGCTCAATAATGACGTGTTGCGGCTGTGGCAGGAACATGGGCTGACGGTGATCTTCGTCACCCATAGCGTCTATGAGTCCGTTTATCTCTCCAACCGCGTGATCGTGATGGCCGCACGGCCCGGTCGCGTGGTGGGCGATATTCCCATCATCGGACCTTATCCGCGCGCGCAAAATTACAGAACGACGGAGTCTTACGCGAAATATTGCGCCAAGGTTTCCGACGCGCTGACCGCGACGCTTTCCTCTGAAGATATAGATCACTGAGGACATGCCAATGAACCAGGTTCAAAACGAGTTGCCGGTCCTGAATGTCGAACAGATGCGCCTTGCCCGGCGTGAACGCACTTTGCGCATCCTCATGCCGACACTCGCGATCGTCATCGCACTTGGCATATGGGAAGGTCTGGTGCGCTATTATCAGGTGCCGCATTACCTGATCCCCGCCCCCTCGCTGGTTGCGGAAACGCTGGTCAAGGACGGCCCTTCCCTGATGGCCTCCATGTGGTTCACGGTAAAGCTGACGCTGATCTCGCTTGCCTGCGCCATTGTCGGCGGCGTGCTGCTCGGCATGGTGTTTGCCCTGTCGCGGCCGGTTGAAATGGCTTTCTTCCCCTTTGCCGTCATCCTTCAGGTGACGCCGGTGATCGCCATCGCACCGCTGATCCTGATCTATGTGCGCGATACCTTCTCGGCCCTTCTGATCTGCGCGTGGATCGTCGCCTTCTTCCCGATCCTTTCCAATACGGTGATCGGGCTTCGCAGCGCCGATCACAATCTGCGCGACCTATTCAAGCTCTACCGTGCCTCGCCATGGCAGCGGCTGCGCTATCTGCTGGCGCCAAGTGCATTGCCCTATTTCATGGCGGCGCTGAAAATCGCGGGCGGCCTGTCGCTCATCGGCGCGGTGGTGGCGGAGTTTGTCGCCGGCACGGCCGGCCAAAGCACCGGCCTTGCCTCGCGCATTCTGGAATCGAGCTTCCGCAACGAAATTCCGCGCATGTTCGCGGCACTTTTTCTCGTCTCGCTGCTCGGCATCGTGATCTTTCTCATCACAAGCTGGCTGTCGCGCCTTGTCCTCGGGCGCTGGCACGAAAGCGAAATCCGCCGGGAGCGCTGACATGCTGAACGGCGTCGCCGTAACCGGGCTTCCCGGCCACCACGACATGCGCATCGAGGCAAACCGCATCGCCTCGATCACACCGTCCCGTGCCACCGGCGGCGGGTTGGTGACACCGCTTTTCGCCGATGTGCATGTGCATCTCGACAAGACGTTCACCATACCGCGCATTGCGCAAAACGGTCCGGCAAAGGTCGAATGCCTGTTCGATGCCATCGACCTGATGAATACCGACCGGCGAAACTGGACCGCGGATGATATTCGCGCCCGCGCCACACGCGGCCTTGCGGCAGCATTTGCACAAGGGGTCGGCGCGATGCGCAGCCATGTGGACTGGATAACGCCGAAAGTGCCGACGGCGTGGCCTGTTCTGAACGAACTGCGCGAGGAATGGGAGGGCCGGATCGATCTTCAGCTTGCAGCCCTTGTTCGTGGCGACCTGGTACCCGAAGCGGGCCAGCCGATTGCGGCCCGCGTGGCGCGGGATGGCGGCGTATTGGGCGCATTCTTCTATCGCAATGTGGACATTGCGGCGAAGATCGAGGAAACCGTCCGGCTTGCAGCTTCACACGGGCTCGACCTCGACTTTCACGTCGATGAAGGTCTGGATGTCGAAGCCGATGGTTTCTCCTTGATCGTGGATGCGACCCGCCGCCATTCCATGGGCGGCAAAGTGCTGTGCGGCCACGCCTGTTCGCTATCCTTGCGCGGGCCTGATGAGCTCGCACGCATTCTCGATGCCGCAGCCGCAGCGGATGTCGCGCTCGTCGCGCTGCCCACGACAAACCTCTATCTGCAAGACCGGCTTGGCGGAAAATCACCGCGCCTGCGCGGCATCGCGCCGCTGAAAGAGGCGCGCGCCGCGGGCATGAATGTCATGCTCGGCTCCGACAATGTGCGCGATGCCTTTTACCCCTATGGCGACTATGATCCGTTCGCGATCCTGCGCCTTGCGGCACCTGTCTGCCATCTCGAGCCGCAGGAATGGCTGGACAGCATCACCACCCTGCCCGCCCGCCTCATCAAAAGCGAGCGTGTGCAGGTGCCGTCGGCGGGCGGTGCCGCAAATTTCATCTGGCATGACGCCGAAGACCTCAACGACCTCATCAGCCGTCCGCAGGCCCCACGCACCATCTGGCGCGACGGTGTCGCCTTGCCCCAAGACAACGGGAGAAACCCATGAATTCTGCCGCTCCGCAGCGCATCCATGACTGGGCCGCGTTCCGCGCCGAAATCGACGGCATCCGCATCTATGACGACCCCAAACAGGTCGAGCTGCGCTCGCGCGATTATTTCTGGTACAGCCCGATCCTCACCCAAGATATCGGCCATTATGTCGGCGATCTCGTCGTCATTCCCAAGGATCAGGACGAAGTGCGCCGTGTGGCCGCTGCCGCCGCGAAGCTGCGCATCCCCATCACCGTGCGCGGCGGCGGCACCGGCAATTACGGCCAGTGTGTGCCGCTTGAGGGCGGCATCATCCTCGACATGACCAAGCTCGACCGCATCATTTCCATCGAACCGGGCAAGGTTCGCGTGGAAGGCGGCGCGCGCATTTCGCGTCTGGACGATGCGGTGCGCGAGACCGGACAGGAACTGCTCATGTATCCGTCCACCCGCCGCATAGCCACGATTGGCGGGTTTTTCTCCGGCGGTTCGGGCGGCATTGGCTCGCTGCGCCACGGCATGCTGCGCGATGATGGCAATGTCTATTCGGTCAAGGTTCTGACGGTCGAACCGGAACCGAAAATCATCGAACTGACGGGCCGCGACATCCACAAGGTTCAGCATGCCTATGGCACCAACGGCATCATCCTGGAGCTGGAAATCGGGCTGACCAGAGCGACCGACTGGATACATACCGCAGCCTTGTTCGATAGTTACGAGGCAACGCTCAACTTCTGCCTCAAGGCGCTGGAAGAAAATCTCGACTGCTATCTGCTGACCACGGTGGACCGTCGCTTCGCGCGCTTCTACACCAAGTTCGGCGATCTGTTCCCGTCCGACAAGGATGCGGTTTTCGCCATGATCGCGCCGGAGGAACAGGAGCGGTTCGCGGCACTGGCAGCCGAATTTTCAGGCCGTGTCTCCTTCGCGATGACGATGGAGGAACTGCACAAGAACGGCCTCCAGCCCGCCTATGAATGCGGCTGGAACCACACCACCTTGCAGGCGCTGAAGGCGGAAGAAGGCTGGACCTATCTACAGGTTGCCTATCCCCGCCCCTTCGATCCGGCACTCGTTGCCCGGCAGATGCAACGCTATGGCGATACGCAATATATGCACCACGAAATGGCCCGCCTTGAAGGCGAAGTGCAGATTTTCGCGCTTCCCCTTGTCCGTTTCACGGACAGGGAGGCAATGTACCGGCTGATCGAGGAGCTGGAGACGGTTGACGGCTGCGACATCTATGATCCCCATGCCTACACCATCGAGGATGGCGGCATGAAGGAGATCGACAGCGTGCAGATCGCGTTCAAGAAACTGGCCGACCCATACGGCCTGCTCAATCCGGGCAAGACGCGCGGCTGGACCGCCGATATGGCTTTGACCGATTAAAACCAAGGGGAACAAAAACATGAAAAAGACACTGACCGCAACGCTTGCCGTTCTTTCTCTCAGCCTTTCCGCGCAAATGGCCCATGCGCTCGACAAGGTGACGCTTGGCACCAATTGGCTGGCGCAAGCCGGTCATGGCGGCTTCTATCAGGCGGTGGCCGACGGCACCTATGAAAAATACGGCCTCGACGTCGCAATCGAGATGGGCGGTCCGCAAGTCAATAACCGTCCCATGCTGGCGGCCGGCCGCCTCGACTTCCTGCTGGCCGGCAATCTCCTTCTTTCCTTCAACAATGTGGCCAATGGCGTGCCGACCACGGTTGTCGCCGCTTTCTATCAGAAAGATCCGCAGGCGCTGATGGTCCATGAAGGTGAATACAAGGACTTCAAGGATCTGACCAATGCCGAAACGATCCTGCTTTCCAAGGACGCGCAGTTTTCGTTCTGGCCATGGCTGGTGAAGGAGTTCGGCTTCAAGGAAGAGCAGCTTCGCCCCTATGGCTACAGCCTGGCGCAATTCCTGAACGACAAGAAGGTGGTGCAGCAGGCCTATGCCACCGCAGAGCCGCTCTATGCCGAAAAGGAAGGCGCCAAGGTTACGACCTATCTTCTGGCCGATTATGGCTACAGCACTTACGGCAATACCATCGAAACGCGCCAGGATCTGATCGAGAAAAACCCCGATCTGGTGCAGCGCTTCGTCAGCGCCTCTATTGAGGGCTGGACGAATTTCCTCTATGGCGACCATGCCAAGGCTTATGACCTCATCCTCAAAGACAACCCGGATATGAGCAAGGAAACGCTGGATGCCGAGCTTGCCCGCATCAAGCAGTTGCAGCTCATCGACAGCGGCGACGCGGCCGAAAAGGGCATCGGCGCCATCGATATGAACCGCGTGAAGGCGTTCTACGATCTGGCGCGCAACTCCGGCATCGTCAGCGGTGACGAACTGGACATGAGCAAGGTCGCGACCGATACCTTCGTGAACAAGGGCGTGGGCCTCGACATCAAGAAGAAGCTTGGCCAGTAAGCCACCTCAATCGCGGCAGGTATGGATGAAAAACGACGAGAATGACAATACGGAGCCGACCGGACGGGACAAGGTTCTCGACCGAAGGCGGCGCATTCTCGGCGCAATCCGCGCTGCCGCGATCGATGAATTTGCTGAAAAGGGCCTTGCGGGTGCGTCCACGCAAGGCATTGCGCAGCGCGCGGGCCTCACCAAGCCGCAGCTTCACTATTATATTTCAAGCAAGGAAGAGCTTTACGAGGACATCATCGTCTTCATTCTCGACGAATGGGAAAAGATTTTCCTCGATGCGAACACCGAGGACGATCCAGCCAGGGTGATCCGGCACTATATCCGGGCGAAGCTGGACTATAGCCAGAAAAACCCGAAGGCTTCGCGTCTTTTCACCACGGAAATCGCCAATGGCGCGCCATATCTCAGCCGCCATTGGAAAAAACACGTCTCGGCGACGCATAATGCGGTGAAGCTCATCCAGTCATGGGTGGATGACGGTCGCATCAAACCCGTCGATCCCCTGCTCTTCCAGATGCATATCTGGGCGGTCACACAGCATTATGCCGACTTTGAAGCGCAGGTTCGCAGCATGATGGATGTCGGCCCCGAGGAGCCGCTCGATATCGAGCGCATCGAAAGGGAAGTCGCGACGCTGTTCTTGCGCGCCTGCGGTCTCGAATAGACATATCTGGAAGCAAGCAATCAACGATCTATCGCAAGGCTTCCAGTTCCGCGATGCGTGCGGCGCTGTCCTTTTCCAGCATAAGGGTCATCTCGCGGATGATGGTTTCGGCCAGCACGAAGAGAGCAGCCGAGGAATCCCAGGCCGAAGGCACCGCAATACGGCCGGCCAGCACATGGCGCGCCACCCGCGCAATGGGCGAAAGCCACTGGTCCGTCACCAGCACCACCTCGACGCCCCGGCCCCTCGCCTTTTCCGCCAGCGCCAACAGGCTGTCCTGATAGCGCCGGATGTCGAAAACCACGAGAATGTCGCGTTTTCCCATGTCGAGCAGGCGGTCGCGCCACATGCTTTCCTGCCCGCCGAGGTGAAACACACGCGGACGCACGATGCTCATATGCGCCGTCATATATTGCGCGATCGGATCGGTGAAACGCCCGCCGATCAGATAGACATTGCCCTTTGCCTGCGACAGTGCGGTCACCACCTGCCGAAGCTGCCTTTCGCCCAGATGCCGGAAGGTTTCGCAGATATTTTCCAACGTGTGTTCGACGCCCGGATAGGCAGCGTCGGGCCGTTTGTCCGGCTGCTCGTTGCGATGATGCGGCGATTGAAGCTGCGCGGCCAGCTCATCCTGTAAACGGGCCTGAAAATCCGGATAGTTCTGGAAACCGAGACGGTTCACGAAACGCAGGATCGTCGGCGAACTGACGCCCGCCTGCATGGAAAATTCCGCCACCGTCTTCAGGCCCAGCATCGGATAATTGGCAATCAGCGTCTGGGCTGCGCTGCGCTCGCCCGGCGGCATGGCATCAATGCGTTCATTGATCAGTTCCGCGACGCTCGCGCTCATCGATGCGGCAGTTTCCATCCCGGCGGCTCTTTTCCAATTTTGGCGAAATTGTGTTTGACAAAACATCATAGGACGTATCAAATAATCCGCAATAGCGCATAAACTGAAAAAACGTAACATAAGTTACAGCGCGGGGAACCGAGGGAATGGCGGACGAGCGAGAAGATCGCACGGCTTCGTGCGAGCCGGTTTTTATCGTCAACGAGGGAGGGGAAAGCCCCTATCTCCTCGTTTGCGAACATGCCTCCAATCACATGCCGGAAAGCTTCGCCGGGCTTGGGCTCGATGCTGAAGCGCTGAAGGCGCATATTGCCTGGGACCCCGGCGCTGTCGAGGTGGCGCGGGGATTGAGTGCCGCGATGGATGCCCCCCTTGTGGAAGCCGGGCTGTCGCGCCTTTTGATCGATTGCAACCGCCCGCTCGACGCACCCGACCTCATCCCGGAAATCAGCGAAACAACCGCAGTTCCCGGAAATCACGGGCTTAACACGGTCGAACGCATGGCGCGCATCGATCTGTCGCATCGTCCATTCCACACCGCCGTCGAGCAGATGATCGCGATGCGCACAGCGCGCGGCCTGCCATCCTGGATCGTGACGATCCATTCCTTCACGCCGGTCTATCGCGGTATTTCGCGGCCATGGCAGATCGGCATCATCCATGACGAGGATGACCGCATTGCCCGCCCGCTGATCGCCGCACTCCGGCAGGATAAAGGCCTCGATGTGGGTGTGAACGAACCTTATTCGCCAGCGGATCGTGTCTATTACACGCTGGAGCGGCACGCCCGTCCGCGCAATACGCCCTGCGTGATGATCGAAATCCGCAACAATGAAATCACCGACAGTCGGACACAGGCAATCTGGGCCAAAAGGCTGGCCGCGATATTGAAGGAGATTGCGAAAGCAATCGACCCTCACAACACCGAACCGAAAGCCTGAAGGAGCCGGAAATGCCGAAGCCGATCAGACTGTTCGTCAAATATGTCGATGCGCTGAACTATTATGTCGGGCGCTTCGCGATGTATCTTTTCTTCGTGCTGGGCGGCTGCCTTCTCTATTCCACCTTTTCGCGCGTGGTGCTGGGCATTCCGGTGAACTGGGTCCTGGAAATGTCCCAGTTTCTGCTCTCCGCCTATTACCTGCTCGGCGGGGCCTATGCCATGCAGCAGGGCGCGCATGTGCGCATGGACCTGTTCTTCGACCGTCTTTCGCCACGCCGGAAGATGATCACGGACATGATTACCATCCTGTTCATTATCTTCTATCTCGGTGTGATGGTCGCAGGCGGGATTTCATCGACCAATTACGCCATTGCCTACAACCAGAAGAATTATACCGCCTGGGCGCCGCTGCTCTGGCCGATCAAGCTCATCATGACGGTCGGCATCTTCCTGCTGCTGCTGCAATGCATCTCCAATTTCTTCAAGGACTGGGCCTCCCTGCGTGGAAAGCCGATCAGCACCCTTGCGGGTCCTGCCATTGAGGAAGGACATCACATATGAGCTCGGAATTCATTACGCTCTTCATGTTCGCAACCATGATGGTGCTGCTGATGACGGGGCAGCGCGTCTTCGGCGTGATCGGTTTTGTGGGTTCCCTTGCCGCGCTCCTGCTTTGGGGCAAGGGCTCATTCGAGATGCCGTATAACGCCACCTTCGCGGTGTTGAACTGGTATCCGCTCATCACCGTGCCCTTCTTCGTGTTCATGGGCTACATGCTTTCGGAATCGGGGATCGCCAGCAATCTTTATCGCATGTTTCATGTCTGGTTCGGCGGCATTCGCGGCGGCCTCGCGCTCGGCACGATCGGCCTGATGGTCATCATTTCCTGCATGAACGGCCTCAGCGTCGCAGGCATGGCCATCGGCGCAACCGTGGCGATGCCGGAGCTTCTCAAGCGCCGCTACAACAAGGTCATGGTCACGGGCGTCATCCAGGCGGGCAGTTCGCTCGGCATCCTGATCCCGCCCAGCGTCGTGCTGGTGCTTTATGCGATGATTGCGCGGCAACCCGTTTTGCAGCTTTGGCTGGCCGGTATCGGCCCCGGCCTTCTCATGGCCGCGCTTTTTGCGATCTATATCTATATTCGCTGCCGTATCCAGCCCGAACTCGGCCCGACATTACCGCAGGAAGAACTGGATAAAATCACCTGGCGGGATCGTTTCGTCACCTTGCGCGCGGGCATTCTGCCGCTCGTGGTTTTCGGCGCGATGATGGGCCTGTTCCTCTCCGGCGTTACCAGCCTCGTTGAAAGCTCGGCGGTCGGTGCTTTGCTTGCAACCTTGGCCGCGCTTTTCACGGGGCGCCTCAACAAGGCCGTCTGGGAAACCACGACGCGAAACAGCCTCACCGTCACCTGCATGTTCCTCTGGATCATTCTGGCGGCACTCTGCTTCTCGTCGGTTTATGACGGTCTGGGCGCGGTGAAAGCCATCGAGAACATATTGCTCAACACTTTCGATCTGTCGCCATGGACAATCCTGGTGTTGATGCTGTTTTCGTTCATCATATTGGGCATGTTCCTTGACGATACAGCCATGCTGGTCATCGTGGCGCCGCTCTATATACCGCTGGTCAAGAGCCTCGGCTTCAACGCCATCTGGTTCGGCGTCCTCTACACCATCACCTGCCAGATCGCATATATCACGCCGCCTTTCGGGTACAATCTGTTCATGATGCGGGCCTTGGCGCCAAAGGAAGTCACGCTGATAGACATTTATCGTTCAATCGTGCCGTTTTTCTTCCTCATGGTGCTGACCATCATCATCCTGATGATCTTTCCGCAGATCGCGATGTGGCTGCCGAACTGGTACAGCGGACGGTGACGATACGCACAGAAGAATGCGCATAGGCCGGTGACAAGAGCCCGAAGGGCCAGACCGGAACAATCAAAGGGTGAACTCAAACAAGAGTGGGAGAATGGGCATGAGCGAGAATAACAAGCTTAACAAACGCGATTTTCTCAAGAAAGCCGGGCTGACAACCGTTGGCGCACTGGGTGCAGGCACGCTTGCGACGCCTTATGTGCGCGCGCAAAGCCCGATCAAATGGCGGCTCCAGACCTATGCCGGTCCGGCGCTGGCCGAACATGTCATCAAGCCTTCCATCGACGCCTTCAACAAGGCGGCGAACGGCGAGATGGTGATCGAGCTTTACACCGCCGACCAGCTTGTGCCGCAGGGCGAGCTGTTCCGCGCCGTTCAATCCGGCACAATCGACGCCGCGCAGAGCGACGACGATTCCATGGCGTCACCGGTCGATGTCGCCGTGTTCGGGGCTTACTTTCCGTTTGCATCGCGCTACAGCCTGGATGTGCCGGCCTTGTTCAACTGGTATGGGCTCAACGAAATCTGGGAAGAAGCCTATAAGGAAATTCCAGGTGTCACCTGGCTCAGCGCCGGTTCATGGGACCCATGCAATTTCGTGACCACCAAGCCGATCCGCAGCGTGGCTGACCTGCAAGGGCTTCGCGTCTTCACCTTCCCGACCGGCGGGCGCTTCCTGACCAAATTCGGCGTGGTGCCCGTCACCCTGCCATGGGAGGACATCGAAGTCGCAATCCAGACCGGCGAACTCGATGGCGTCGCCTGGTGCGGCGCGACCGAGGCTTATACGGTCGGCTGGGCCGACATCAACAAATATTATCTCACCAACAATATCAACGGTGCCTGGGCCGGTTCCTACTTCGCCAATACGGAAAAATGGGACGCCGTGCCGGATCATCTGAAGACATTGTTCAAGCTAGCGATGGATTCATCGCATTATTACCGCCAGCACTGGTACTGGTGGGGCGAAGCGCACTATCGCACCACCGGCGGCAAGCTGGAACTGACCACGATCCCGGAAGCCGAGTGGAAGCAGATCGAAGATGCCGCGCAGGAATTCTGGGACGATATCGCCAAACAGAGCGAACGCAATGCCAAGGTGGTGGCGATCCTGAAGAAATATCAGGAAACCATGCGCGGCGCGGGCGCGCCCTATCGTTATGCCTGATGATTTTGGACGCGGCGCACAGTGCCGCGTCCATCACTTTTTCCGTTCTGGAGCGAGCATAAATGGCCGGACAATTGACTTTCGATGCATTGAAAAAAGCCGTTGCAAATGACGAAATCGACACCGTTCTCGCATGTTTTGTGGACATGCAGGGGCGCCTGATCGGCAAACGCTTCTACGGACAGTTTTTCGTGGAATCCGGCTATGACGAGACCCATGGCTGCAACTATCTCCTTGCCGACGATATCGATATGGAGCCGGTGCCGGGCTATGAGGCTGCCGGATGGGACAAGGGCTATGGTGATTTTGTCATCAAGCCGGACCTTTCGACCTTGCGCGTCGCCGCCTGGCTGGAAAAGACGGCCATCGTGCTTTGTGACGTGCTTGACCATCACGATCATGAGGATCTCGCGCATTCTCCGCGCGCAATCCTCAAAAAACAGCTCGCCCGCCTGCATGAGCGTGGCTACCGCGCCTATTTTGCGTCGGAGCTTGAGTTTTATCTTTTCGATGAGACCTACAAGACAGCCCGCGCCAAGCACTGGCAGGACATGGAAACCGCCTCTCCTTATGTGCAGGACTATGTGATCCACCTGACCACCAAGGAAGAGCCGGTCCTGCGGGCAATGCGCAACCAGCTTGCGGCGGCAGGCATTCCGGTCGAAAACTCCAAGGGTGAATGGGGACCCGGCCAGGAAGAACTGAATGTCCGCTATGCCGAAGCGCTCGAAATGGCCGACCGCCATGTCATCATGAAGAACGCGATGAAGGAAATCGCCGAAGCGCACGGCAAGTGCATCACCTTCATGGCCAAGCATGATTACGGCAAGGCTGGAAGTTCCAGCCATGTGCACAATTCCATCTGGAGCGCGGACGGAAAGGAACCGCTCTTCTTCGATCCGAAAGCGCCTTATACGATGACGCCGCTGATGCGCTCGTGGGTGGCGGGACAGCTCAAATATGCCACCGACTATACCTATTTCCTGGCGCCTTACATCAATTCCTACAAGCGTTTTCAGGCAGGCACCTTTGCGCCGACGAAAATCATGTGGAGTCAGGATAACCGCACCGCGGGCTTCCGCCTGTGCGGCGAAGGCACCAAGGGCATACGCATCGAATGCCGCATTGGCGGTGCCGACCTCAATCCCTATCTGGCCTTTGCCGCGCTTATCGCAGCAGGCCTGAAAGGGATAGATGAGCAACTGGAACTCGAAGAGCCCTTTGTGGGGGATGCCTATAGCGCGGTGAAGCTCAAGGAAATTCCCTATACGTTGCGTGAAGCAGCACAGGCGCTCAAGAACTCCGCCTTTCTCAAGGAAGCCTTCGGGGAAGCTGTGGTCAATCACTATGTCCACACCGCGCATTGGGAGCAGATCGAGTACGACCGGCGCGTGACCGATTGGGAACTGCACCGCGGTTTCGAGCGCTATTGACCCTGAGACAATGCCAGACTTCAAAGGAAATTACTGATGAGCGGCACAGCCAAGATCATCTCCCCCATCGACGGCTCGGTCTATGCCGAGCGTCCCTTTTTGAACGAGGCCGCAATCGCCTCGGTCGTCGCCGCTGCCCGCGATGCGCAGGCTGGATGGGCTCAACTGAGCATCGCTGAACGCGCACGTTATTGCCGGGCCGCACTCGACGCTCTTGCCGGAATGCAGGACGAAATCGTACCCGAAATCGCGTGGCAGATGGGGCGCCCGGTACGTTATGGCGGCGAAAATGGCGGCGTTCAGGAGCGCGGCCAATATATGATCGATATCGCCGAAGAAGCGCTGAAGCCTTATGTTCCCACTCAGAAGGATGGCTTTCGCCGCTCTGTGAAGCATGTGCCGCTGGGCGTGGTGATGGTGATCGCGCCGTGGAATTATCCCTACCTCACCGCCGTCAACACCATCATTCCCGCACTGATGGCCGGCAATAGCGTGATCCTCAAACATGCCATGCAGACACTTCTGGCCGGCGAACGTTTCGCGCAGGCCTTCGAGAAGGCCGGGCTGCCGAAAGGCGTCTTCCAGAATGTGGTGCTTGACCATGCATCGACGGAAAAACTGCTCGCCTCCGGCACAATCGACCACGTGAATTTCACCGGGTCGGTCGGCGGTGGCCGCGCCATCGAAAAGGCTGCCGCAGGCACTTTCATGACGCTGGGGCTGGAGCTTGGCGGCAAGGACCCGGCCTATGTTCTGCCCGATGCCGATCTGGACCACGCCATCGCCAATCTGGTGGATGGCGCATTCTTCAATTCGGGCCAGTGCTGCTGCGGGATCGAGCGCATTTATGTGCATGAAGGCGTCTATGACCGTTTTGTCGACGGTTTCATCGACCTGACCAAGCAATATGTCGTCGGCAATCCGCTGGATGCAGGCACCACGCTTGGCCCGATGGCGCAGGCGCGTTTCGCCGATCTCATCCGTGAACAGAAAGCGGAAGCCCTGCGCAAGGGTGCAAAGGCGCATGTGAATATGAGCGTCGCGAATGACCGCGCAGGTTCTCCCTATGTCGCCCCGGAAGTGCTCACCAATGTCGACCACCAGATGAGCGTCATGCGCGAGGAAAGCTTCGGCCCTATCGTCGGCATCATGAAGGTGCGCAACGACGAGGAAGCTCTCGCGCTGATGAATGACAGCATCTACGGCCTGACAGCCTCGCTCTGGACGGCGGACACCGATCATGCCGCTGCTCTTGGCGACCGCATAGAAACAGGCACGGTTTTCATGAACCGCTGCGACTATCTCGATCCCGCACTTGTCTGGACCGGCGTGAAGGACACCGGCAAGGGTGCTGCCCTTTCGGCGATCGGCTACGGCAATCTCACGCGACCAAAATCCTTCCACCTGCGTGAAAAAATCTGACCGCTCATCATTATTCGGAAAGCAATAGACATGACCACTCTGACCGCGAAATGGAACTTCCCGACCACCGTGCTTTTCGGGCCGGGACGCATCAAGGAACTTCCAGCCGTCCTGAAAGCCGCAGGCATTAAACGCCCGCTTTTCGTGACCGATCCCGGCCTGGCGAAGCTTCCCGTGGTGGCGTCCACGCTCGCTGTCCTGGATGAAGCCGGTGTGGCATACGGGGTTTTCTCCGACGTGAAGCCGAACCCGGTCGAAAGCAATCTTTATGCGGGCGTCGAGGTCTTCAAAAGCGGCCAGCATGACGGTGTCATCGCCTTTGGCGGCGGTTCGGCGCTGGACCTTGGCAAGCTCATCGCCTTTCAGGCCGGGCAGACCCGACCCGTCTGGGATTTTGAAGACATTGGCGACTGGTGGACCCGCGCTGACAGCGACGCCATCGCGCCGATCATTGCGGTGCCGACGACGGCAGGCACCGGCTCGGAAGTTGGCCGCGCAGGCGTTCTCACCAATGAAACCACCCACACCAAGAAGGTGATTTTCCACCCGAAAATGCTGCCCGTGACAGTGATCGCCGACCCGGAACTTTCGACAGGAATGCCGCCTTTCATCACGGCGGGTACAGGCATGGATGCGCTGGCGCACTGTCTCGAAGCTTATTGCGCGCCGGGCTTCCATCCCATAGCCGATGGTATTGCCGTGGAAGGTATCCGTCTGGTTTTTGAGAACCTGCCCAAGGCCTATGCCGATGGGAACGATATTGACGCGCGTGCCAACATGATGGCCGCTGCCGCCATGGGCGCAACGGCCTTCCAGAAAGGGCTCGGCGCGATCCATTCGCTGTCTCACCCTATCGGCGCGCTCTATGACTCACATCACGGCATGACGAACGCTGTTTTCATGCCCTATGTCCTGCTTCAGAACCGATCCGCCATCGAAAAGCGCATCGAAAGGCTTGCCGATTATCTCGGCATCAAGGGCGGCTTTGACGGATTTCTGGCAGCCGTCGTGAAATTGCGCAGCGACCTTGGCGTCCCCAATACGCTGCCCGAATTCATCAAGGGTCTTGAAATGGACGATACGCGGAAAGACCTGATTGCCGAGATGGCCATCGTTGATCCGACGGCTGGCGGAAACCCGATTGAACTGACGAAAGAACGCGCGTTGAAGTTGCTAAATGCCGCATTCGAAGGTAAGGTCTGAAACGCTGAATTCAGGCGTGGCAAAGGCCACAAGGGGTAAGCATCGCACCACCATGGCGGGGGGCGATGCATTGAGGAGCGGGTTCTTGGGGAGGAGCCCGCTCCTCTTCATTTTACTGCGGGCCTGATAAGTTTGAAATCCCGCACCCCATAAAATTGGGAACTATTCTATATTTCAGTCGTTTACCTCCATCATCCGAGACGGAGGGTTGCACGTGAATATCTTCAAGCAGACTTGTGCCGGGGCCTTGGCCGTGATCTTCGGGGCGACGTCGATCATACCAACCATGGCGGCACCCATGAATCTGGAACGCCCAGTCATCAATCACACGATAGAGCAGGTGCGCGATCATCGCCGTCCGCCGCGTCATTATCGGGGCCACCGGCCCAACCGGCCGGGACACTGGAACGGCCATCGCGGCTATCGGCATTACCGTCACGGCTATCGCCGCCACAGCGATGGGTGGTGGTATCCGCTGGCAGCATTCGGCGCAGGCGCCATCATTGGCGGCGCCATAAGCCAGCCGCGCCCTGTTTATCGCGCACCGGGTCTATCCAATGCGCATGTGCAGTGGTGCTATAACCGCTATAAGTCCTATCGTTCCTCGGACAATACATTCCAGCCCTATAATGGGCCGCGCAAACAGTGCTATTCGCCCTATTATCGCTGATCATTGCAAAAGCGTCCTTGAAGGGCGCTTTTTCATGTCATTTGCAACGTGGTGAACAGAAACGTGATGGATTTTCAGGTTTCTGCTTCAAGGGACATCTGGACGCCTTCGTCAAACAGGAATAAGCAGGCCCGCGTCATATCAATGTCGCGGGCAAAATTTTCCGAATTCTCCCCCTTCCGAGACATGAAAAATAACATTCAGAACAGGTTCCCGGAAGAAATGTGCTGACTTTCTCCAGGGCAGGTTCAGTCCGAAACCGAAGACCGCCATTCAGCCTCGTGTATTTCACGGGCAGAAGAACGATTTCGGCGCAATCTTGAGTTTGAAAATGTCGCATATCGCCGCCGCAAGCCCCGCACCCTCCAACACCCAACGCTGGGCGATGACTGCCCTGATCACCGGCGGCATCGCCATCGGCACTTCGCCGATCTTTGTGCGGCTTTCCGAGGTGGGGCCGCTCGCGACCGGATTCTGGCGCCTCGCGCTGGCGGTTTTGCCGCTTTTGCTCATGGATGGCCGCGAGCGGCGCGAGGAAAAGGATGCAGCCCCGCTCACCCTGTCCGATTGTCTGCGTCTTGCCCTGCCCGGCCTGTTCATCGCTTTCGACCTCGGCGCGTGGCATTTGTCGCTGCATATGACATCCGTTGCCAATGCAACGCTGCTTGCCAATATGGCGCCGATTTTCGTCACACTCGGCGCCTGGCTGCTTTTCAAGTCGCGCGTGAGCAATTCCTTCATGATCGGACTTGCCGTCGCGGTCATCGGCGTCGTGGTGCTGAAAGGCGGACCGGGCGAGCTTCTCCAGTCCCAATCCTCCGGCGATGCGATGGCGCTTCTGGCCGCAGTCTTCTATGCGGGCTACATTCTTTCGGTTGGCCGCCTGCGCAGCCGCTTTTCCACCATGCGCATCATGCTGTGGAGCAGCGCAATTGCCGCAGTGGTTTCGCTGCCGGTCGCCTATTTCATGGAAGGCCATATATTGCCTGCCACGCTCTATGGCTGGCTGGTCCTTGCGGGCCTCGCCTGGGTGACGCATGCCGCGGGCCAAAGCATGATCGCTTATGCCCTTGCCTATCTTCCGGCGTCGTTCTCGTCCCTCACCCTGCTTCTGCAACCAGTTGTCGCAGCATTTCTTGCATGGACGATCCTGTCGGAACCCCTCGGCATGTTGCAGGCTGTGGGCGGCATCATCGTGATATCGGGGATTCTGATTGCGCGAAGAGGATAGGATATGAAAAAGCGCCGGTTTTCCGGCGCTTTTTGGAGCGGCTGATTATTCAGCCAGCCATTCCTTGATGCGATCCGGATGGTCCGCGATATATTTATCGACGGCCTTCTCATAGGATGTTTCCTGTGCATCGAACATCGCAGCTTCAAGCTCGTTGATCGGAATGCTCATCTTGGTCAGGAAGTTCGCAACTTTCGGATTATCCTCCTTGAAGCCCTTGCGCGCGATGGCATCGATATGTTCCGCACCGCCCAGCGCACCTTCAGGATCGGCAATGTAACGCAGCTTGTACTTGCCGAACATCCAGTGCGGGCTCCATGAGGTCGCGACAAACCAGCCGTCGGAACGCATGGCGCGGTCGACCGTCGTGAGCATGGCCGCTTCGCTTGAAATATTGAGCTTGTAGTCCAGCCCGTATTTCTTGATCGCTTCCTGCGACAGGCGGGTCAGACCGGCGCCCGGATCGATGCCCTGAATTTCGCCCTTCAGCTTCTCGCGCACTTCCGGCTTCTTCAGGTCTTCGATGGAGCTGATTTCGCTTTCCGGAATGTAAGCCGGAACGATCCAGCCGAGCTTCGCCCCTTCGTAGAGCGGGCCGAGGTCTTCAACCTTGTCCTTCACGCGCGCATAATAATCGGCATGGGTTTCCGGCAGCCAGGCCATCATCATGGCATCGATATCGCCGCGGCTTACGCCCTGATAGAGTGGAGCCACGTCTGTCTGAACCAGTTCGACCTTCTGGCCGAGATTGTCTTCAATCAGCTTCTTGGCCAGTTTGGTGACGAATTCAGCATCAGACCAGGGTGCCCACCCGATTTTCACCGGCTTGCCATCCTGCGCAAAGGCTGCGCCCATGGTTATCGTTCCCGCCACAACTGCCGCCAGACCGAATTTGGTTAGTTTGCCCAACATAGCTTCTCCTTTTCGATTGGTATCAGTTCCCGTTGTTATTCTTGGTTATTTTGCTGTTCAGGCTTCCTGTTTGCGAAAGGATGAGGCGGACCGGGTGTCCGCCGCCTTTCTCAAAGATGCGAGCCGCTTGAAAAACCCGGCCCCGCCCTTGCCGAAGCTCTGGGTGATACGGTCGAGAATGACCGCCAGAATGACGACTGCCAGGCCGCCTTCGAAACCGAGGCCCACATTGAGGCGCTGAATGCCGGTCAACACCGTATTGCCGAGGCCGCCCGCACCGATCATCGATGCGATGACCACCATCGACAGCGACAGCATGATCGTCTGGTTGATACCGGCCATGATCGAGGGCATGGCGTTTGGAAGCTGCACCTTGAACAGAAGCTGTCGCGACGTGCAGCCGAAGGCGAGCCCGGCTTCAACGAATTCGGCATGCACCTGCCGGATACCGAGATTGGTCAGACGCACGACCGGCGGCATGGCGAAGATTACCGTCGCAATCGTTCCGGGCACGGCACCGAGGCCAAAAAACATAGCTGCCGGAATGAGATAGACGAAAGCGGGCATCGTCTGCATGAGATCGAGCACCGGGCGCACGATCGAAGCCACCGTGTCGCTGCGCGCCATGGCAATGCCGAGCGGAATGCCGATCACCACCGCGATGACGGTGGATGCCAGCACCAGGGAAAGGCTTTCCATCGTGCCGGTCCACAACTCCATGTGGATGATGAGGCCCAATGCGAGAGCCGTGAAAATCGCAAACTTCCACCCGACGCGCCACAGAGCGAGCAGCGTGAGAATGGCAACCCCACCAAGCGGCGGGACAATGAGAAGCGCGTTTTGAATGCCGTCGGTCACAAAACCGATGACGGCTGCGATCATATCGAGCGCGGGCGTGAAGTGGTCGAGAATGTAGTTGACCACAACATCCGCCCAGCCGCCGACGCTGAAATTCAAATCCATGTTTTACCGTCCATTTCCGTATTTCTTCTGGATTGGACCCATTCTGCCCCGATCAGGCAAAAGTCCGTTGGCGCGCAGTTTCAGCCCGCGCGGCCAAGCGTTTCGAGCAATGCCGATTTGCTGATGGCACCGACATAGCGGTTCTGGCGATCCGTGACCGGAACTGGCCAGGGGCTTTCCGCCACCTGCGTCAGCAAACCGGAAAGCGGCGCTTCGGCTTCGATGGCAGAGACGCGATCCAGTCTCTCGCCGCCTTGCACTGCGATACCCTTTGCCAGAGCGTCTCGACTGACCAGGCCGCGATATGTGCGGTCGGCATCGATCAACACACCGAATGTCTTGCCGCTTGCGTCGAAGCGTTCGAGCGCTGTTGCCAGCTGTTCCGGTTCAAAGACGATCAACTCGTCCTCGCGCGCCACGTCCGCAGCCTTGAAGACGCGGGATACATCGACATTGCGGAAGAAGGAACGGACATAATCATTGGCCGGTGCGGACACGATCTCATTCGGCGTCCCCACCTGCACGACCTTGCCGTGCTGCATGATGCAGATGCGATCACCGATGCGCATGGCTTCGTCCAGATCATGGCTCACGAAAATGATGGTGCGACTATGTTCCGCCTGAAGCCGCTTCAATTCATCCTGCATTTCGGTGCGGATCAGCGGATCGAGTGCGGAGAAAGCCTCGTCCATCAGAAGAATGGTCGGCTCGCTGGCAAGCGCCCGCGCCAGGCCGACGCGCTGCTTCATGCCGCCGGAAAGCTGGTCCGGCATGCTGTGCGCATAGGGCTCCAGCCCGACGGCCGCGAGAGCCTTCAGTGCTTTCTGGTGACGTTCCGCCTCACCCATGCCGGCCACTTCAAGGCCGAAGGCGGCATTGTTCAGAACCGAACGATTGGGCAGGAGCGCGAAGGACTGGAACACCATGCTCATGTCGCGACGACGAAGATCGATCAGCTCGCGCCTAGTCATTTTGACGATATCGCGGCCATCCACCTCGATGGAACCGGCAGTCGGTTCGATCAGGCGATTGAGGAGGCGCAGAAGCGTGGATTTGCCCGAGCCGGAGAGGCCCATAATAACGAATACTTCACCTTCACGGATATCGAAGGTGGCATTATCGACGCCGATCGTTGCGCCGAGTTCGCTGTGAATCTGGGTTTTTGATTTACCTGCGCGCAATTCCTGCATTGCACGCTCCGGATCATCGCCGAAGACTTTAAAAACGCTCTTCAAGCTTATTTTCGTCTCAGCCGGCGACTTCATACTTTCTTCCTTGTATAAAATACCATGCATTAAGTTTAACCCCGCTGTGCTGGCGGACTTAATCTCCTTTTTAACAATGATAGAACTTCATTCCAACGCAAATTGCTCACACGCGATCTGCGTTCCGCGAACGGTCCGCATGGAATGATTATCGATAGATTGCCTGATTCTATATAGGTCATTTCCCGACATGTCCACCCACAGCCGTGAATTCATCTAAATGATCCGTCCGGCAACCGTCCCCTTGATTGATTTTTTGAAGGGTTGCGCAACGAATTTCGGGGACTGCCCGCCACCGCTCAAAGCAGGAAACAATCGACCAGTCTGGGAGCAATAGTAGTCCTGTTCCAGTCAATTATCGGAACGGCCTGCGACAAATATGCAATCAGCTGCGACATCATCTGAACTAGTATAATTCAGGATGAAAACGGATATAATTATAGAAAAATAGTGTGATTATACTATATACCTGTATTATCTAGTCTATACATAAAACGGCGCGAATTGAGCAATCCGCGCCGTCATATAAAGGGCTTGAGCGCCGATCTGAAGCTCCCGCTTTTCAGCGATAAGCCAGATATCCGACAAAACCGGTGATCTTCCAGCGCGCGCCGTCCCGACGGCAGAAATAAAGTGTCTGCCAGTTGAGACGGTCTTCCGCTCCATCTTTCCTTGCAATCGTTCCGTCAAATTTTTTCCGGGCGACGGCCACGTCGCCGGTAATATCGATCACGCCCAGATTCGTCGCGCGGAAGATGCCATCGGCCAAGGGTTCGGCATATTCGACCGCCGCACTTTCCGCCGCCTGCCGCAGCCATTCATCGCGATAGCTTGCGAGCGTCGGAAATCCCGCATCCCATTTGTCGGGATCGCGATCATTATGCGCATGAATGCCGAGGAAACGCGCCTCATCGAAATCGTCAGCCACCATGGACCAGTCCTGCGATACGAAGGCCTCGATATCGCGCCGCACAAGCATGTCCCAAATCTGTTCGCGGTCCTTGTCCCCTGCGAACGGATTAACCGCACCTTTCATCTTATCCTCCTGATTATCTCAACTTTCCACGCGCGGCGACCGGCAGGATATCGATGACCTCTTCGCCGGAAACGAGGTAAACCTCGTCAAAGAGATTGGAAACCACGCAGACATGATCCGGAATGATCCGCACCTGCTCGCCGACATTCAGATCGGCAACATCGCCGGCCAGCTTGCCGTGTTCCTCACTCAATCCGACTACACGGGCGTCCGGGCGCCCGACCAACTCGCCAAAATCGCTCAGTCCCAGCGTGTCGCTGGACAGCGCCTTGGAACCGGCATCGACGATCGCCCGGTCGGATGTCGGGTGACTCACCACCGTCGAAAGCACCGTCAGGGCGCAGTCGTCCACTGTCGCGGCCCCTTTCGCAACCTGATAGCGGTCGAAATAGATATAAGTGCCGGGACGATATTCCGTGACGACGCCGTCACCGGGATTGCGCCACATATCGGGCGTGCCGCCGCTTGAAATCGTCTCGCAGTGAAGGCCGTTCGCCTCCAGCAGCGCGCGCGCCGAATAAAGCCATTGCTCGGCCTCTTCCGGCTTTCCCGCGGCGGGATAGGTCATCAGGCCACCGAAACGCAGCCCGGCGCTCTCATCGATGATGCGCGCCAGTTCCAGCGCTTCGGCTGGCGTCTGCACGCCACAACGCCCCATGCCGGTATCGCATTCGACAAGGACTGTCAGCGGGTGGTTTTCATCGGTAAAACGCGCCGCAAGCCCTGCAAGCGACGTCCTGTTGTCCACCGTGACCGAAATCGTGATGCGCCGATGCAGCGCATATAGACGGTCGAGCTTTTCCTGCCCCAGAATATTGTAGGGCAGGAAAATATCCGTCAGCCCGGCATCGGCCATAACCTCCGCCTCGCCGAGTTTCTGGCAGGTAATGCCGACGGCACCCGCCTCCACCTGCATTTTGGCAAATATGGGCAGCTTGTGGGTCTTGATATGCGGGCGCAATCTCACCCCCACGGCATCGGCATGGGCCTGCGCCTTTGCGATATTGGCTTTGACACGGTCGACATCGACCAGAACAGCGGGGGTATCCACCGCACGGATGGTTTTCGGTCTGATGGGCATGAGGTCAGTCTCCCAGCGGCAGGCGCGGATCGTCTATGGTGAGTGTGTTGAGGCTGTGCTTGATGCGGCGCAGGCTTTCCAGCACCTTCGGCCCGCGGGCTTCGGCAACGGCGGTCGCGATCATGTCGAGAATGGCAAGAAGCCCATAGCGCGCAGATGTGGGCTTGTAGATATTGCCGTCTTCATTGGCCTGAAACGGGATAAGCACATCCGCGGCCCTGGCAAGATCGGACCCGGCGGCGGTGATCGCTACCGTCTCGGCCCCGTATTGCCGGGCGACCAGCACCGCCTCCACCACGGAGCGCGCAAAGCCCGAAACGGAAAAGGCAAGCACGGTCGTCTCGGGCGTGGTGACGGCGGCATACATGCGCTGCAACTGCCCGTCCACCTGAGCATTGACCGGAATACCGAGGCGGAACAGGCGGTTTTCCATTTCTGTCGCCAGCATGGACGACATGCCGCCCGAACCAAGACAAAGCACGGGACCGCCGGCAGCAAGCTTTTCGGCAACCTTCATCAGCACAGCCATATCCAGACCGTCGCTCGCGCGCTGGATGGCGGCGATGGCCGCATCGGTCACGGCTGTTGCAATCCGGCTTTCGCGCACGTCGCGGGCTGGAATTTCAGCGGTGAGATATTGCCCGCCAATGGCCAAAGCCTGCGCCAGGAAGAACTTGAAATCCCGCACACCGTCGCAGCCGAGCGCGCGGCAGAAGCGCGTCACCGTCGGTTCGCTGACGCCTGCCCGCGCGGCAATCTCCGAAATCGCCGCCTTGGACGCATAGTCGGGATCGGCCAGAACCAGCCCGGCCAGCCGCCGGTCGGATTTCGATCCGTCCTGCGCCACGACATGCAGCCGCGTGATGATGTCGGCAACCTTGCTCATGAAAAGCTCAAAGCGGCAGGCCGCTTTCCTTATCAAACAGATGAATATGTTCGCTCTTAGCCGTTACAGGAACTCGCTCGCCCGGCGCAAGATGTATCCGCTCGCGGAAAACCGCGCGGACAGGTTCTCCCGCAATGCGGCCATAGACATGGGTTTCCGGGCCGGTGGGCTCGATCACTTCCACCACGAGCGTCAGCCCCTCACCGTCGCGCGCGATCACGAAATTTTCCGGGCGGATGCCCGCTTCCGTCGGGCGCTCGCCGGTCGAAACCGCCGCGACAGCAATCTTTTCGCCCTCACCGGTGCGGAAATGACCGTCAGCCACCACGCCGGGAATGAAACTCATCGACGGCGAACCGATGAAGCCCGCCACAAACTTGTTGGCCGGGCGGTCGTAAAGATCGAGCGGCGCGCCGATCTGCTGGATCTTGCCCTGGTTCATCACCACGATGCGGTCGGCCATGGTCATGGCCTCGATCTGGTCATGGGTCACATAGATCACGGTCGATTTCAGGCGCTGATGCAGCGCCTTGATCTCGGTGCGCATCTGCACGCGCAATTGCGCATCCAGATTGGAAAGCGGCTCGTCGAAGAGAAACACCGACGGTTCGCGCACGATGGCGCGGCCCATGGCGACGCGCTGGCGCTGCCCGCCCGAAAGCTGGCGCGGATAGCGGTCGAGATAGGAATGGAGGTTGAGAATGGAGGCCGCGCGATCCACCTTGGTTGCGGTTTCCTCCGCCTTTTCACCACGGATGCGCGGGCCAAAACCGATATTCTCTCGCGCCGTCATATGCGGAAACAGCGCATAAGACTGAAACACCATCGCGATGTTGCGCTTTTGCGGCGGCAGTTCGTTGGCACGCTCGCCGCCAATGACGAGATCGCCGCCGGAAATCGGCTCCAGCCCCGCCACCATGCGCAAAAGCGTGGATTTTCCGCAACCGGATGGACCGACAAGCACGAGAAATTCCCCGCTCTGTATCTCCAGATCAACCCGGTCCAGAACGGTCAATTGCCCGAAGGTCTTGGTAATTCCGCGCAGCGAAACCTCTTTCATCGGCTCAATTTCCTCCCAGAATATCTTCGATGAACGGGCGGCAGCCCGCCGTCAGCCCGGCATCCACCGGCAAAATCGCGCCTGTGATGCCCGATGCCCGGTCAGACGCCAGAAACGCCACCGCCTCGGCCACCTCGGCAACATTGACGATGCGTCCCAGCGGATAAAGCCGCTGCAAACGGTCCAGCACAGATGGGTCCTGCGCGATGCGATGGTCCCATGCGGGCGTGCGGATGGACCCCGGACAGACCACATTGGCGCGCACGCCCTGCTGGCCAAACTCAACCGCGATGCCGCGCGCAAAGGCATTGATACCCGCCTTCGCCGCCGCATAGGCCGGATTGCCGAAATGCAGGAGCGCATTGACGGACGAGACAAAGACGAAGGCGCCATGCCCGCGCATGGCCATTGCCTGCGCCATCACATTGGAAAAACCTGCAACACCGGTCAGGTTGAGGTCGATTTCCGTCTCGATCCGGCGCTGGTCCAGCCCCTCGAAAGTTTCGGCGCGGGTCCAGCCCGCATTGTTGATGACGATATCCGGCACACCGTCCGAAAGGATGATCCTGTTGGCAGCGGTTTCAAGCGCCGCGCGGTCGACAAGGTCGAATGCATGGCGGCTGTCGAAATCCGAAGCGGCCATCCGCTCCACCGACATGTCGCAGCCGATGACGCGCGCGCCGCGCACCGCAAACAGCGCCGCCAGAGCCGCCCCCACGCCGCCGCCGGCACCGGTTATCAAAACCGATTTTCCGGCAAATTCACCCGAATGATCCACGGCATTCCCCTTTTATGGTCATTTTCAGAACCGCTTGTTTGCGTCAACCTAGATATAAAAATGTAAGTTTGCAACAAAACTTTTTGCTTGAAAGCGCTGATAAACTGGATAATGTAAGAAAATAACAAAAAATACACAGCTCTTGCACATTGAGAGAAACACAAGGGAACTGGAAAATGTCTATCAGCAAATGGAAGGCCGGCCTTCTGGCCGGATTGAGCATTCTGGCGCTGGCATCTGGCGCAAATGCAGGCGAAGTGCGTATGACGGTTGCGGAGTACAGCTCCAAGACCGGCCCCTATTTCGAAGAGGTCAAGAAGGCTTTCGAGGCCGAAAATCCCGGCATCACGCTCAATTTCGAGGTCGTGCCGTGGGACGTGCTCCTGCAGAAGCTGACGACGGATATTTCCGCAGGCACCAATGCCGATCTTTCGATCATCGGCACGCGCTGGCTGATCGACTTCGTGCAGCAGGGCATTGCCGAGCCGCTCGACGGCTATATGAACGACGAATTCAAGGGCCGTTTCATCGAAACTTTCCTGTCGCCTTCCGTGCTTGACGGCAAGACCTACGGCCTGCCGATCGCGGCTTCCGCCCGCGCCATGTATTACAACAAGGATCTCTTCGAGAAAGCCGGCATCAAGAACCCGCCTGCCAACTGGGACGAGCTGAAAGCCGACGCAGCCAAGATCAAGGCGCTCGGCGGCGAGAAGTACGGTTTCGGCCTGCAAGGCAAGGAAATCGAAACAGACGTCTATTATTATTACGCCATGTGGTCCTATGGCACGGAAATCCTGAACAAGGACGGCACTTCCGGCCTCAGCACGCCGGGCGCGCTGGAAGCGGCCAAGCTCTACAAATCCATGATCGATGACGGGCTGACGCAGCCCGGCGTTACCTCCTATGCCCGCGAGGACGTGCAGAACCTCTTCAAGCAGGGCAAGGTCGGCATGATGATTACCGCGCCCTTCCTGTCGAACCAGATCAAGGAAGAAGCGCCCAATCTCAAATATGGCGTCGCAGCCATTCCAGCCGGGCCGACGGGTGCGCGCGGCACCTATGGCGTGACCGATTCCGTCATCATGTTCCAGAACTCCAAGAACAAGGAGGAAGCCTGGAAAGTGCTGGACTTCCTGTTCCAGAAGGACTGGCGCGCGAAATTCACACAGGGTGAAGGCTTCCTTCCGGTCAACAAGGAAGAGGCCAAGATGGATTATTACGTCAATAATGCCGATCTTGCCGCCTTTACCGCTCTTCTGCCGGATGCGCGTTTCGCACCGGTCATTCCGGGCTGGGAAGAAGTCGCCGACATCACCTCCAACGCCATGCAGAGCATCTATCTTGGCAAGGGTGAACCGGATGCCGTTCTGAAGGATGCCGCCGCCAAGGCGGATGCCATCCTGAAAAAATAATTTCTCCCCCGCCTGCCCGGCAGGTCCCTCGCCCTGCCGGGCTTTTTTCTTCTCCGGGACAGTGACAGCCGATGCAAAGCCGCAGCTTGCCCTATCTTCTGATCCTGCCCAGCCTGCTTCTGGCTGCGGTGGTTATATTCTGGCCCGTGGTGCATTTGTTCGAAATCGCCACGCATGATGTGAACCGCTTCGGCCAGTTGCGCGATTTCAACGATGGCGCCAATTTCACGGCCCTTTTCGCAACGCCGGAATTCATGAACGCGCTGTGGCGCACCGCCGTCTGGACTGTTGCCGTGGTGGGCGGCGCGCTGGTCCTGTCCATCCCGGTCGCCATCATTCTCAACATGGATTTCTACGGACGCTCGGTCGCCCGCGTCATCATCATGCTGCCATGGGCGGTCTCGCTCACCATGACGGCCATTGTCTGGCGCTGGGCGCTGAACGGCGAAAGCGGAATGCTCAATTCCGCCCTGCGCAGTCTCGGCCTCATCGACACGAATATCCAGTGGCTTGCGAGCGCCGTAACAGCCTTTCCGATGCAGATCCTGGTCGGCATTCTGGTGACGGTTCCCTTCACCACCACCATTTTCCTGGGCGGGTTGTCCTCCATTCCCGACGATCTCTACGAAGCTTCATCGCTTGAAGGCGCCAGCCTCTGGCAGCAGTTCCGCGAGATCACCTTTCCGCTTTTGAAGCCCTTCGTGAACATCGCCATCGTGCTCAACACGATCTATGTCTTCAATTCCTTCCCGATCATCTGGGTGATGACGCAGGGCGGCCCGGCCAATTCCACCGATATTCTGGTGACGCATCTCTACAAGCTCGCCTTCCGCCTCGGCAAACTTGGCGAAGCCTCGGCGGTGTCGCTCATCATGCTCGCCATATTGCTGGTCTTCACCGCCATCTACATCCGGATTTCCACACGGAGCGAACAATCATGACGTCTCCGAAGCTCAAGCGCACCGTGGTCGCATGGGCGGTTCTCTCGCCGCTCATCGTGCTCACCCTCTTCCCCTTCGCCGTCATGTTCTTGACGGCGGTGAAACCGGCGCAGGAAGTGCTGTCGCCAAGCTGGTGGCCATCCACCTTCCGCTGGCAGAATTTTTCCGAAATGTGGGTCGCCACCAATTTCGGCAATGCGCTCATCAACTCGATCTATGTTTCGGTCATCGCCTCCATCGGCGCGATCATCATCTCCATTCCGGCGGCCTATGCCATGTCGCGCTTCCGCTTTGCGGGTCATGGCGCATTCCGGCAGTTCCTGCTCGTCTCGCAGATGATTTCGCCCATCGTTCTGGTGCTGGGCCTGTTCCGCCTGCTGGCCGCTTACGGGCTGATCGAAAGCGTGTCGGCGGTCGGCGCGGTCTATATGGCCTTCAACATCGCCTTCACCGTCTGGATGCTGCAAAGCTATTTCGACACCATCCCGCGCGATCTTGAAGAAGCCGCGTGGATGGAAGGGGCCGGCCGCGGCAAGACGCTGGTGAAAGTTTTCCTGCCGCTCTGCCTGCCCGCCATCGCGGTGACGGCGATCTTCACCTTCATCAATGCGTGGAACGAATTCGTGGTGGCGCTGACCATGCTGCGCCGACAGGAAAGCTACACGCTGCCCATTCAGGTCTTCTCGCTGGTGGCCGGGCGCTACACGGTCGAATGGCAATATGTCATGGCCGCAACCTTGCTCGCCACCCTGCCCGTCGCCGTCCTTTTCATCTGGCTTCAGCGCTATCTCATCAAGGGGCTTGCGCTCGGAGCGGTCAAATAACCGGAGAAAATCATGTCCAGAAAACAGGTCTTCGGCGCATCGCATGTGCCTCTTTCCCCCGCAGTCCGCGCAGGCGACATGGTCTATGTGTCGGGCCAGGTGCCGGTCGGACCGAATGGCCAGATCGTCGAAGGCGGCATCGAAGCGCAGACGCGGCAGGTGCTTGAAAACATCAAGGCTGCCCTGGCGCTTGCGGGTGCTGCGATGGAAGACGTCGTCAAAACCACGGTCTGGCTGGAAGATGCCCGCGATTTTGGCCGCATGAACGCCGTCTACGCCACCTATTTCCCGAAAGAACCGCCAGCGCGCACCACGGTCGAATCCCGCCTGATGATCGACATCAAGATCGAAGTCGAGGCCATCGCCTACGCGCCGCAGAAATAGGCTCCGCCACCCCTTTTCCCCGCACAGAGTTGTTTCCATGCGCATCTTCACCGCGTCGCTTGCGACCGAAACCAACACTTTCTCGCCGGTTCCAACCGACCGTGCCTCGTTCGAAATGGCTTTCTATGCCGGGCCGGGCAAGCATCCGGAAACACCGACGCTCTGCTCCTCGCCCATCGTGGCATTGCGCAGGCGGGCGGCGGCGGAAGGCCTCACCGTCATCGAAGGCACCGCCACCTGGGCGGAGCCTGGCGGGCTGTTGCAGCGCCAGGCTTTCGAGGAACTGCGCGACGAAATCCTTGAACAGCTCAAGGCCGCCATGCCGGTCGATGCGGTGGTGCTGGGCCTCCACGGCGCGATGGTCGCGCAGGGCTATGACGATTGCGAGGGCGATCTGCTGGAGCGCGTGCGCGCCATTGTCGGACCGGATATTCTGGTTGCGAGCGAGTTCGACCCGCATAGCCACCTGACCCCGAAACGGGTGGAAAACCTCAATATTTTTGCATCCTTCCTCGAATTTCCTCATACGGATTTCTATGAGCGCGGCGAGCATGTGGTGGAGCTAACGCTCGATGCCCTCAAGGGGCGCACCAGGCCGGTCATCTCCACGTTCGACTGCCGGATGATCGCGGTCTTGCCCACCAGCAAAGAGCCGATGCGCTCCTTTGTGGACCGTATCAAGGCGATGCAGGGCAAGGACGGCATCCTCTCCATTTCCGTTATTCACGGCTTCATGGCGGCGGATGTGCCGGAAATGGGAACGCGCATTCTGGTCGTCACCGACAACGATCCGCAAAAGGGCGCGGCTTTGGCCGAAAGGCTCGGGCGCGAACTGATCGCCATGCGCGAGCAGACGTCGATGGCCATGCTCGACACCGATCAGGGCATTGACCGCGCGCTTGCAGCCCATGCCGCCAATTCCTCAAAACCCACCGTCATCGCCGATGTGTGGGACAATCCGGGCGGTGGCGTCGCGGGCGACGGCACCTATATCCTGCGCCGCCTGATCGAGCGCGGCGTCAACAATGTCGGCATCGCCACCATATGGGATCCCATTGCCGTCACCTTCTGCCATGCGGCGGGCGAAGGCGCGGTGATCGACCTGCGCTTCGGCGGCAAGTCCGGCCCGCTTGGCGGTGAGCCTATCGATGCCCGCGTGACGGTGCTTAAAGTGGCAAATGAGGGCTGGCAGAGTTTCGGCCCCAGCCGCGTGACGCTCGGCCCTTCGGCGGTGGTGCGCATCGAAGGCACCGGGATCGACATCATTCTCAACACCAACCGCACCCAGACCTTCGAGCCGGATATCTTTTCCAATCTCGGCATAGACCCGATGAAGAAGGATGTTCTGGTGGTCAAATCCACCAATCATTTCCATGCGGGCTTTGCGCCGATCGCCGCTGAAATCGTCTATGTCGATGCGCCAAGCTCCTATCCGAGCAACCCGCGCACGACCAATTATCGCAAGCTCAGCCGCGCCATCTGGCCGCGCGTCGAGAACCCGTGGTGAGAGAATGAAAAAGCGCGGGCAAATCAGTTCACTGGACTGATTTCTGCTCCCGCTTCGCTGCGCAGGATAATGCAATAAAACAAATAATTGGAGCGGTTTCGGCGATCTGTTAAAATGAAAACCGCTCCAATGGGCATCAGGCCCGTTCGATGATGATCTTCAAAACGTTGCGGTCGCCGTCCCAAAGGGGGAGTGCGGCCTCAGCCTCATCGAACGGAAATATCTTCGAGATCAGCTTGTCCGCATCGGCCCCAAGCTTTTCCAGATGCGCGATGACAGCCTCGAAATCGTCAAGCGTCGCGTTGCGCGATCCCATGATGTCGAGTTCCTTCAGGTTGAAGAACTGCGTCTGATAGGTGACGGGCGCCTTGGAATAGCCGACATAAACCACCCTGCCCGCAAAGCCCGCCAGATCGACGGCCTGCGTGAAGGTGATCGGCAGGCCCACCGCCTCGAAAGCTGCATCCACCCCGTCATCATTGGTCAGTTCCTGCACCTTGGCGACGACATCCTCCCCACCTGGCAAAGCGTGCGTTGCGCCGAATTGCAGCGCCAGTTCGCGCTTTTCTGCGCTTGGATCGATGGCGATGACTTTGGCGCCGCGCGCAAGCGCGCCAATGAGAACACCCATGCCGATCATGCCGCAGCCCAGAACAGCGACCGTATCGCCGGCCTGAACGCGCCCGCGCTCAACCGCATGGAAGCCCACCGAAAGCGGCTCGACCAGCGCCAGATGGCGCGGCTCCAGCGTCTCGTTGAGGATCAGCTTTTCGGCGGGCAGCACGATCTGTTCGGCCAGGCCGCCATTCTGCTGCACGCCGAGCGTCTTGTTATAACGGCACGCATTGAGCCGCCCCTTGCGGCAGGACGAACATTCACCACAATTCGTATAGGGCAGCACGATGACCCGCTTGCCCCTGGCGTAAGCAGCGCCGACACCCTCTCCTGCTTCCATGATCTCGCCGCCGATCTCGTGCCCCGGAATGCGCGGCAGCAGCACCAGCGGATTAAGCCCCTTGAAGGTGTTCAGGTCGCTGCCGCAGAGTCCCACATGGCGAACCCGCACGCGAACATGACCCGCGAGCAGAGGTGCCTCGTCGATTTCAGCAAAACGGGTGACGTTTTCGCTCTCGATACGCAGGGCTTTGACCATCGAATTATTCCTGTCAGTCATTATTGGAGAAAGGGGTCAAGTTACGGCGCCGACCTGCCAAGGCACGAATTCGTTGTCGCCGTAGTCATAGATTTCGCTCAGCGTCTTCTCGCCCGATGCGACCGCGATGATATGTTCGAAGATGCGGGTGCCGGACTGCTCGATGGTCTCATCACCGGTGACGATGCCGCCGCAATTGATGTCCATGTCTTCCTTCATGTGCTCGTACATTTCGGAATTCGTGGCGATCTTGATGCAGGGCGAAGGCTTGAAACCGGATACAGAACCGCGGCCGGTGGTAAAGCAGATCACATTGCAGCCGCCCGCCACCTGTCCCGTCACGGCGACCGGATCGTAGCCCGGCGTATCCATGAAGACGAAGCCCGGTTCGGTCACCGTTTCAGCGAATTCATAGACCGCCTTGAGCGGCATGGAGCCCCCCTTGGCAACCGCGCCGAGCGACTTTTCCAGAATGGTGGTGAGCCCGCCAAGCTTGTTGCCATGCGAGGGATTGTTGTTGAGTTCGTCGCCATTGCGCGCCGTGTAGTCGCGCCACCAGTCGATGCGCCGCAGCAGCTTTTCCGCCACCGCAGGCGTTACGGCGCGGCGCGTCAGAAGATGTTCGGCGCCATAGATTTCCGGCGTTTCCGACAGAACCGTGGTGCCGCCATTGCGCACGATAAGGTCGGATGCATAGCCCAATGCCGGATTGGCGGAAATGCCGGAATAGCCATCCGAGCCGCCGCATTCCAGCGCCACTTTCAGCTTCGACAAGGGCTGTCTGGTGCGCACCGCCGCATTGACCAGCGGCAACATGTCCTTGATCTCGGCAATCGCATGATCGATGGTCTTGCGCGTGCCGCCATGCTGCTGGATCGTCATGGTGCGCAGGCGCGAACTTTCCTCCATGCGATAATGCTCGAGGATCGGCGCAATCTGGTTGGTTTCGCAGCCAAGCCCGATCAGCAATATGCCGCCGAAATTCGGATGCTTGGCATAGCCCTGAATGGTGCGGGTCAAAAGGCGATAGCCTTCCGACTTGGTGTTGAGCGCACAACCGCTGCCATGCGTCAGCGCCACGACGCCATCGACATTGTCGAAACCATCGAGACCGCCCATGCGGTTGAAATAATCGGCGATGTAGCGTGACACCGTGGCCGAACAATTGACCGACGAAATCACGCCGATGAAATTGCGCGTGCCGACACCGCCCGCGCCCCGGTCATAGCCCATGAAATGACGGCGTTCTGCCTCCGGCAGCATGCCGCGCTCTTCTATGTCGATGGAAAATTGATGTTCGTGTTCGGAGGGCAGCATGGCAAGGTTTTGCAGATGCACATGCGCACCCTGCGCGATATCCCTCGTTGCGACGCCGATCACCTGACCGTATTTCAGAACTTCCTTGCCTTCAGGAATAGGCCGAATGGCAACCTTGTGCCCGCGTCCGATCAGTTCGCTTGCCGTGATCCCGTCAAGGCCGATTGGATCACCGGCGCGCACCGAAACGCGCGCAACCGCAACGTCATCCGACGGATGCAGCAGGATGACCGGCGCAACCGTTTTGGCAACGGATTCATTCATGTGTCTGACCTCACTCCCAAATCATCATCTGCTTATTCAATCGCGCGGTTCGTTATCCATCCAACGCTGTTTGGACCGGTCCAGATGGGTTCGCATGGCCGCCTGCGCCTGAAGCGGGTCCCTGGCCTCCAGCGCCGCATAGATAGCCTCATGCTCGGCCAGCGCCAGAGCCCAGGTATCGTTGGTTTCGAAGCGTGTCCTGATATGCGACGTCAGCGGACTGTGCCGCTCGTCAAACAGGTCGCGCACGATGCGCACCAGAACGGAATTGCCCGATTGCTCGGCAATGAGCAGATGAAACTGCCTGTCGAGCTCCATCGCCTTGCGTCCGGCATCGACATTCAGCTTCATCGCGTCGATCGTTGCGCGCAATTCGGCCAGTCTTTCCGGTGTCATGCGCGCACAGGCCGTGACGACCACGCTGCCTTCGACCATTTCACGCGCCTGCATGATTTCAAGCGGACTTTCGCCGATGGAGGCACCATGTGAAAACGGACGCTTTTCCGGCTCTGCCGAAACGTAAATGCCGGAACCCATGCGAATTTCGACATTACCGGCTATTTCGAGCGCAATCAGCGCCTCGCGCAGCGATGGGCGCGACACGCCGAGCTGCTGCGCCAGTTCGCGCTCGGCTGGCAGCCTGCTGCCAGCAGGAAACTGACCATCCTGGATGAGATTTCGCACCCGGTCTGCAATCTGCTGATAAAGCCTGCGCGGTTCCGCGGTTGCCGTAAAGTCGCTCATGGGGCTCCCAAATTCACCTCTCCCTGAATTGGCCTTACCATATTTCCAACCGGAAAGAAGCGCAATATGCTTAAAAGCGCGATACTTTGCGGAAAACAGCCTATTCCCCCACCCGAAACCGAACCAATATCTCGATAATGATTCTTACTGGCTTGACCAATTTGTAACGCATCGCTTAGTTAAACTGAGCGATGAATGGGAGAAGATCATGCACGAGAAGCCAGCGATCCTGCAGTTCGGCACCAGCCGTTTTCTGTTGGCGCATGTCGATTTTTTCGTTTCGGAAGCCCTTTCGAAAGGCAAGGCCATCGGAACGATTGCCGTCGTGCAGACGACTTCGAACCCGCAGAGCGGCCAGCGCATCGCGGCTTTGAACGAAAGCCGCAGCTATCCCGTCATGATCCGTGGACTTGTCGACGGCAAGCCGTCGGAGACGGCACATCAGGCAAAAGCCGTCACGGCCGCCTATTCCGCGCATCAGGACTGGGCTGCGATTCTCGACCTCGGCGCCAGCGTCGATGTGATCCTCTCCAACACCGGCGACAAGGGCTACGAACTCGAAAGAAGCGATGACAGCTCGCTTCTTGCCAGTCCGGACGCCTTGCCGAAGAGCTTTCCGGCCAAGCTTCTGGTGCTTCTGCACCATCGCTGGCAGCACAATCCCGATGCGCCCTTATCCATATTTCCCTGCGAGCTGATCTCGCGCAATGGCGACAAGCTGCGCTCGATCCTCGTGAATCTGGCGCGGGGCTGGAAAATGCCGGACGGCTTCGTGCAATGGCTGGAAACGCGGTGCGTCTTTGCCAACAGCCTTGTTGACCGCATCGTTTCCGAACCCATCGATCCGATCGGCGCCATCGCCGAACCCTATGCGCTCTGGGCCATCGAGAAGGCCGACGGCCTGACGCACCCCTGCGAACACGACGATATCGTCGTCACCGACGATCTTGCGCGCTACGAGCGTCTGAAGCTCTATCTGCTCAACCTCGGCCATACATTCATCGCGGAACAATGGCTGAAGGGCAACCGCCCGGAAGACGAGATCGTGCTGGAAGCCATGCAGGACGAGACGGTCCGCAGTGAACTGGAAGCGGTCTGGCGTGAGGAGGTCCTGCCGGTATTTGCTGCGGATGGCCTTGGCGAGCAGGCGCAAGCCTATGTGGCTTCGGTGCGGGAACGGTTTCTCAATCCGTATCTCAAGCATCGCATTGCAGACATTGCCTCCAACCATGAAGAAAAGAAGCGGCGACGCTTTGCGCCGGTCATCGCCCGCGCGGCGGAACTCGGCCTCGATCTCGCACAGAGCCGTTTGAAGGCAGCTGTCGGCTGAGCCAGTCGTTGAGCTCGGGGACGATTGTATCGGCGCGCTGAGGGGCGGCTTCAGAACGGGCTGCGCGTCCAAACAAATTGTCAGAACGCCGATCTGATGCAATCAGCTCGAAACACGTTCCAAGAAACAACGGCGGCTTTCCAAAACGAAAAGCCGCCGCTCTCTATAAGTATAATAATTCATTGTTAAATCATATTCGCCGCATGCCCGCCGATTAACAACCGCCGTAAAACGGGCCTGCCAACAAATCTTTCTTCATTCAAAACGGATCCCATCAGCCCCAGACCGAAACGACCCACATATCGGAACCGTGAATGACGGAACAAATCAAAGGAATGATTTCTTCTGTCGTTCAGCCAGGCACCCGGCGTGAAAGGCGCAAGCCTCACACATGGGTGCCCGCCCCGATATGCACAGGCTATATAGCGCAATCGTCAACGGAATGGAAACAGATTGTCAACAAAACCGCTCAATTTACCGTGAGTAATAAGAGAAAAAATAACAAGTTTTCATGATGTTATACCATTATCCTCATTATTTATATTAGGTTATTCTACTGTATACTCCTATTTGTTTATCGTTAAATAGAAGAGCCGATGTCACCGCAACAATGACTTGTCGCCGGTCGGGTCATGCCGAATGCTTCAGTTGCAGAGCGTGCCGCTCCGGCGCGCGGTAGCGGATATGGCAGCCATCGATACCGTGATATTCGACGTCCACGCCGACGCCGAAGACCGCAGCGATACGCTCTGCCTGCAAGACATCGCGCGGCGTGCCAAGCGCAACGAGATTGCCCTTGTCCATGACGGCGATCCGGTCGCAGAACATCGCGGCATGGTTCAGGTCGTGCAGGGCCGCCACAACGGTCAGCTTCTGGCGGCTGACAAGATCGAGCAGCCCGATCTGGTGCCCGATATCGAGGTGATTGGTCGGCTCGTCCAGAAGCAGGATTTGCGGCTCCTGCGCCAAAGCGCGCGCTATATGCAGGCGCTGCCGCTCGCCGCCCGAGAGGGTGTGCCAGCAGCGGTCGGCCAAGTGAGCCATATCGACATCGACCAGCGCCCGGTCAACGATGGCATCATCTTCCGCCGACCACGGCGACAGCGCGCCGAGATAAGGCGTCCGGCCCAGTTCGACAGCCTGACGCGCAGTAATGCGGTCTGTCGTACCCGCCTGCTGTTCGACCAGCGCCATCCGGCGCGCGATCTCGCGACGGCTGAAACTGTCGATGGGCGCGCCACACAGGCTGATTTCGCCCATGCGGCATCGACGCACACCGGAGAGCAGCGACAGAAAGCTGGTCTTTCCGGAACCGTTCGGGCCGATGATGCCGAGAAACTCGCCCTCCGCCACATCCAGAGAAACATTGTGCAAAATCCGGGCATTGCCTGCCGACCAGCCGACATTACGAGCCGAGAGGATCATGACGCAGCCTTCCTTTGTCCAAGCAACAGGGCAAAGGCCGGCGCGCCGATCAAGGCCGTGATGACACCGATCGGCAGAACCTGCCCGGGAATGATGATGCGCGACAGGATGTCGGCGACGATCATGAAGATTGCTCCGATGAGGGCCGCCGCAGGCAACAGAATACCGTGCCGGACCCCGACCACCATGCGCGCCGCATGGGGAATGACAAGACCGATAAAGCCGACCGAGCCGACGATGGAAACCATCACCGCCGTCATCATGGCGCTGACACCGATCAGCACCGCATAGACGCGGCGCACCGGTATGCCGAGCGAAGCGGCGGATTGCGTTCCGAAGGTGAAGGCATCGAGCGCCCGCGCATGCCACAGGCAGGCGGCAAGACCGATCACGCAGGCAGGCAGGGCAAGAGTGACATCAGGCCAGCGCACGCCGGAAAGATTGCCCAAAAGCCAGAACATGATGCCGCGTGCCTGTTCCGCATTTGCGGCCTTGGTGACGATAAACGACGTCAGGGCATTGAAAAGCTGCGAACCGGCAATACCGGCGAGAATGATCGCGCCGCTGCCGCGTCCGGCCCGCAGCGCCAGCAGCGACACAAGGCCGAAAGCAATGATCGCCCCGATGAACGCGCCCAGCGAAAGCGTCAGCACGCCAGCGCCGACGCCAAGAATGGCGACGCTGACGGCGCCCGTGGAAGCGCCTGCCGAAATGCCCAGAATATACGGATCGGCCAGCGAATTTCGAAGCAGCGACTGGAGGATGACGCCGGATAGTGCAAGCGACGCGCCGCAACATGCAGCGATGACCGCGCGGCTGAGCCGATAGCTCCAGACGATCCCCTCATCGATCGCGTCGAGCGGATACCCGGCATGCCACAACCGGTTGGCCACGGTTTTCGCCACCACATCGAGCGGTATCGCCGTTTCGCCGATTGCGGCTCCCAGCCAAAGGGCAAGGAGAAGCAGGACAAGCGAAAATGCCAGGAAGAACACGCCGGAGCGTGTCCTCCCCTTCTGGTTGAAGCCTGCTGTCGCTGCCCGCGCCGTCACTTGTTCATATCCGAGGCCGCGATATCGGCGGCAAGCGTTTCGATACCTTCGATCACGCGAAGCGAGGTGCTCATCGACTGCGCATCCATGTCGAAGACATGCTTGTCCTTGACGGCCGGCATCAGCTTCGTGACCGCATCCTTTTCGAGAAACTGGTGCTTGACGGCAACGTCGTCAGCCGGATAACGGCGGCGATCAAGCTTGGCGGCGACGATCATCGAAGGGTTCGATTTCGCAATCGTTTCCCATCCGACCGTCGGCCACTCTTCCTCACTGTCGATGACATTGCTGATGCCGAGCGCCGAAAGAATATAGGCAGGCGCGCCGAACTTGCCGGCAACATAAGGATCGGCATCGATCTGCGCGCTGGAAAACCAGACGACGGCGGAGAGTTTTCCGTCGGCGGACGCAATCTTCCTGCGCGCTGCGGCTTCACGGGCTTTCAGGTCGGAGACGAGCTTCTCGCCACGGTCCTGCACATTGAAGATTTTCGCCAGTTCGGTGATTTCCTGATAGACGACATCCATCGAGAAAGCTGCGGTGCGAACGCCGTCGCCGCCGCCGGAATTGTCCTTGCCGACGCAATCGGACGGCGATGTGTAAGCGGGAATGCCCAGTTCCTCGAACTGTTCGGGCTTCGCCACAATGCCCGCAGGGCCGATATGCCACTGGAAATCCGCCGTCACGATATCCGGCTTTTCCGCCAGAACGCTTTCGAAGCTCGGATCGTTATCCGCAAGCCGCTTGACCTTGGCATTCACTTCTTCAAAGCCTTTGAGAACCGGGCCGAACCAGACCGCCGTGCCGACGACCTTGTCGCCCAGACCAAGGCTGTAGAGAATTTCCGCACTGCTCTGCCCGACCGCGACCGCGCGGCCCGGCGCCTGCCTGAAAGTAAGGTCGCGGCCGCAATTCTTCAGTGTCAGCGGATATTGTGTCTCCGCTGCCTGGACGGCCAGCCCGCCTGCGAGAAAGAGGGTCGCGCAAAGCGCGGCGCGAAACGGAATTTTATCGAAAATATTCATGGAAATCCCCGAAATGATGAGAAAAAAGTCCTGTCAGGCGGCAGGAAAAATCCGGCGCGGAAGACGGACAGGCATATCCGGGGACATGTCGAAATCATGCGATGACGATGGAAGAATGCGTCCTGCGACGCGGAAATCTGTCATAACCGGCTCCTGCTCCGGGCATCCCCGCCCGTGACAATGGACAACACTGGACGGCAGGTCTCCTGGCTCACGAATATCTGCTGTTCATCTGCCTTCCCGCGCTTCTCCGCACAGTGGCATGACGCTTTCAACGTCACGAGGATGAACGGCAATCCGTTTACAGTTGCGGGGGCAGCCACGGTCTTGGCCCCTTTTCGGGTCGTCCTCACCGTGTTCCCTATTAATCCCCTTCGCTCTCGGTCGGGGAGCCGTTGTTATACTATTACGTCGGCATGATGTCGCCGTCAAGCGCATCCCGTCGGCTATTTTGGCGGGCGATTTTCAGGTGCATTACTGAAATTGCGTCCAAACTATAGTCGCACATGCTGGCCTATTGAATTTGTTTTCGTTAATCTCCATGTAGACTGCTCCCGCCAGAGGAGCGGGATTTTGGGGAGGTCCGCCAGCAGGCGGCATACATTACTATCTGGGAGGACATATGCGTAGATTCATTCTGGCCCTGACGTCGGTGGCGACGCTGGCCATGGCAGGCTCTGCTTTCGCGGAAGACTACAAGGTACTGGCGCCCGCTGCTCCGGGCGGCGGCTGGGACCAGACGGCCCGCACGATGCAGAGCGCGCTTCAGGACGAAAAGATTTCCGGCAGCGTGCAGGTCGTCAATGTTCCGGGCGCTGGCGGCACCATCGGCCTTGCGCAGTTCGTGAACCAGAACAAGGGCGATCCGAGCCAGCTCATCGTCGGCGGCTATGTCATGGTCGGCGCGATCCTGACCAACAAATCGCCGGTCACACTCGACGCCATCACGCCGATTGCGCGCCTTACCGGCGAATATGAAGCCATCGTCGTGCCGGCTTCTTCCGACATCCAGAACCTCGGCGATCTTGCCGCGAAGCTGAAGGCCGATCCGGGCTCCGTTTCGTGGGGCGGCGGTTCCGCCGGCGGCACCGATCACATCACGGCTGGCCTCTTTGCCAAGGCGGCGGGCGTCGACCCGACCAAGGTCAATTACATCGCTTTCTCCGGCGGAGGCGAAGCGCTTGCGGCCATTCTCGGCAATCAGGTGACTGTCGGCATTTCCGGCTATGGCGAATTCGAAGCCCAGATCAAGGCCGGCACGCTGCGCATCATCGGCATTTCGAGCGACGAGCGCGTGGAAGGCATCGATGCCCCGACCTTCAAGGAAGGCGGCGTGGACGTTTCGATCCAGAACTGGCGCATGGTAGGGGCTGCTCCCGGCATCACCGCCGAACAGGAAGCCGCCATCAATGCCGATATCGAGAAAATGGTGAAATCGGCCTCCTGGCAGAAAGCCCTCAAGGACAAGGGCTGGGCGGATACCTATCTTGCCGGTCCGGCGTTCAAGGAGCAGCTTGCCAAGGACGTTGCCGCAACCGAAACCATCCTCAAGGAAATCGGCCTCGTCAAATGACAGGATCAGACCAGCAGGAAGCGCGCCGCCCCGAAAGGGCGGCGCCAGATTTCGCCGCTCTTGTCATCGCCCTCGTCCTTGCAGCCGTTGCCATCGCCATCGCCTGGTCGACGGCCTATGGCAACGATGTGACGAGCTACTCGCCGGTCGGTCCCAAAACCGTTCCCTATGTCATCGCGGCCGGATTGTTCGGTCTTGCCGTCTGGACCGTGTTCGAGGCGCTTCGCGGTGATTTTCCCGAGCGGGAGCATCAGGAAATCGCCCCCATGGCATGGATCATCGGCGGCCTGGCCATCCAGATGCTGACAATGAAGACCATCGGCTTTTCCCTGTCCACCGGCCTGCTTTTTGCCGCGACCGCACGCGGCTTCGGCTATCGCAAATTCTGGATCAGCGTTCCCGTCGGCATCATCTTCGCCTTCGTGATCTGGTTCATCTTTGCGCGCGGTTTGCAACTGTCGCTGCCGTCCGGCTGGCTCGAACAATTCGTCTAGGGACGGAGCGCTTTCATGGATACTGTCGCACTTCTCGCCAACGGACTTCTGGTGGCGCTTGAACCATCGAACCTTCTTTATGCGCTGATCGGCGTCACGCTCGGCACAGCGGTCGGCGTGCTGCCCGGCATCGGCCCGGCGCTCACCGTCGCGCTCCTTCTGCCCGTCACCTACAAGCTCGACCCTTCCGGCTCGCTCATCATGTTCGCGGGCATTTATTACGGCGGCATGTATGGCGGCTCGACCACATCGATCCTGCTCAACACGCCGGGCGAAAGCGCGTCCATCGTCACCGCGCTGGAGGGCAACAAGATGGCCCGCGCCGGACGCGGCGGGCCAGCACTTGCAACAGCGGCCATAGGCTCGTTCATTGCGGGCCTCATTGCGACGCTGGCGCTCGCCTTTGTCGCGCCCTGGGTCGTGAAATTCGCCCTGTCCTTCGGACCGTCGGAATATTTCGCGCTCATGCTTCTGGCCTTCATGACGGTCTCGGCCGCATTCGGCGATTCCACGCTTCGCGGCCTGACCTCGCTGTTCATCGGCCTTGCCCTCGGACTGATCGGCATCGACCAGCTGACCGGTCAGGCGCGTCTCGTGATGGGAACGCCGAACCTGCTAGATGGCATCAATGTCACGACGCTGGCGGTCGCGCTGTTCGCCATCGGCGAAACGCTGGCCGTGGTGTCGAAAAAGCTCCGTCCGGAAGATGACGTCATCGCCGTCAAGGGTTCCGTCTGGATGACGAAGAACGATTGGAAGCGCTCGTGGATGCCGTGGCTGCGCGGCACCGCCATCGGCTTTCCGATCGGGGCCATGCCGGCGGGCGGTGCCGATGTGTCGAGCTTCCTTTCCTATTCGGCGGAACGGCAGTTCTCGAAACATCCGGAAGAATTCGGCAAGGGCGCCATCGAAGGCGTGGCGGGACCGGAAGCCGCGAACAATGCCTCCGCCGCCGGAACCCTCGTGCCGCTTCTGACGCTCGGCCTGCCCACCACGGCGACAGCCGCGATCATGCTTGCCGGTTTCCAGCAGTTCGGCCTGCAGCCCGGCCCGCTTCTCTTTGTGACCAACGCAACGCTGGTTTGGGGTCTGGTGGCGAGCCTTCTCGTCGCCAATCTGATGCTGCTGGTCTTGAACCTGCCGCTGATCGGCCTGTGGGTGAAGATGCTCACCATTCCGCGCCATTGGCTCTATGCGGGCATTCTGGTCTTCGCCACGCTTGGAACCATCGGCGCGAACGCCTCGACCTCGATGCTGTTCGGCCTGCCGGTGTCATTCGAGCTTGGCCTGCTTCTGGCCTTCGGTGTGCTGGGCTATGTGCTGCGGCGCTTCTCATATCCCATCGCGCCGGTGGTGGTTGGCCTCATCCTTGGGCCGATGGCCGAGAAAAGCCTGCGCCAGGCATTGCAGATCAGCCAGGGCAACCCGATGGCCCTGGTGCATTCCTGGGTGTCGATCGTGCTGATCGCGCTGGCGATTGCCGCCGTCGTCGTGCCGATGATCATGCGCCAGCGCGGCAAGGGCGAATTGCTCCGGCAGATGGCGACGGATGAGGACTAGATCATTTCCGAGCCCGCTTCGATACATGAGGCAAACGCGACGAAACAAATATTTATAGCGGTTCCGATGATTCCGTTTTAACCGGAACCGCTCTAAACGACAAAGCCCGGCATTGCCGGGCTTTTCTACTCAGATACACATACGCTTACTCGATTGTCTAACCCTGAATACGACGGAATTGATCGACGTCGATGCCAAGGGTCTCAAGATCCTGCGCCATCGGCTTCTGACCGGCGCGCACAGCAGCAGAAACGCGAACGGCGCTGCCGAACTGCGCGAACGCACGACCGAAACGATTATTGAAGCGGGTGAACATTTTTCTCTCCATCATGGACGCCATATCGGGTCCATGCCCTTCAGATGGTGATGGCTCGCCCGGTCTGGAAGACCGCCATTTGCATGCCAGCCATGCAATTTACGCATGTACCTCAACCCGGCTTGATTGCGATCAATGCTTTTCGCGCGCTGGTTTGCGAATCCTGTTTCGATCAAAAAAAGGAGCCGCAGAATGTCGAATACCCCCCATACGCTTGGAGAAGAGTTTCCCGGCCAGCTCGATGCCATTCATGCCTTGAAGGCGAAAGACGCGCATTTTGCCCGTATTCTGGAAGAATATGATGCCGTCAACGACCGCATCCATCGCGCTGAAACGAAAATTGCGCCGGTGAGCCAGGAAGAGGAAACGAACCTGCGCAAACAGCGCCTTGCCCTGAAGGACAGCATTGCCGAGGCGCTTGCCGCAGCCTGATCGGCGACGTAACGCCAAACCTCGATGCGCTTCATTCATCGAGGTTTGGTTGCAAGGTTTTTCAGGCGTGCAGATCAGCATTCGTGAAACGATTGCCGCCGGGATTCACCAAGGTTTGATCGATAAACGCAGCGTTCCATCCTTTTGAAATGAAAGACCCCGCTCGATGGCGGGGCCCTCCTTCATCATAGGATGCGGCCAGAAGCCGATATCTTGTCTATTTGTCCAGCATGCTGTCGATTTTAGAGAATTCCTTCTCGGAAATCGTGCGATCGAACGCCGTTTCCAGCTGGTCTTTCGCCTCGTCCAGCGCCTGCTCCCTCTCCATCGGGTCAGTGATCGCCAGCGCGCTGTCTCTCGCCTGTTCGTAGGATGCAATTTTTCCGACGGCTGAGTTCGGAGCGGCATTTGCTCGGGCGGTTGCGGAAGCATGTGCTGCATTCAGCGGACCAAGTGTGTTCTTGTCTTTTGTTACGCTGGCCTTGGCAACATTCGATTTCGTTACCGAACCACCCTTATGATGGTTTGATTTGGTGGCACCGGATCGCTGAGAGGCGCCCTTGCCGGAATGGTCCGCGTTTCCGCCTTTATTCCCGCCATGACCGCCACCGTTTCCACCACCATGGCCTCCGCCATTACCGCCACCATTCCCGCCGCCTTCTCCTTTGGCGTAAGCAGCATCGATATGATTGGCGCCCGTCAGCGCCGGCAACAAGCCAATTGCAAGCGCCAGTCCGGCAGAAACACCGATGGCGCCAATTTTTCGACCAATTGACATTTTCGTCTCCCGTTGAATAACAATGTAAGCATTCGCTGATATTCATGCGGCAAAATATGGGCAAACGCTCGGTCGCTCATTCACTTATGATTAGCGAACCTGCACCTTATGTGAGCTATCGTGCAGGCCTGACTGGATGACCCAGGGGGCGGCGAATTGGCATGGTCCGGCTTTCCAGGGCCGCCGCCTCCGAACCGGGCACCATATTGCTCTCTTGGTTATGGTGCTGAAAACAGATGACACATTGTTATTCTTGCATCTGAACGGAGGCCGTCGCAGCTTCGCGGTAAGTCAGGTGCAGTCCGATTGTCGCGACTGCCGCCAGTCCGATGACGATTGCAAAGAAGCGGTATGCATCAACCGGCGCCCAGTAATGCGTGAGCATGTAGCCTGTCAGCAGGGGCGCAAGAATAGCGACACCCCGCCCGAAGCCGATCATCAGGCCGACGCCGGTCCCCCGCAGCATTGTCGGATAGATGGATGGGCTTATCGCGTAAAAGGCAGCAACGGCACCATTGGTACAAACGCCGATAGCAAAGGCCAGCACCATGGCAAAGGACAGAACCCCGGTGAACTGCGCGTAAAACCAGAAGGCGATGCTGCCCAGCACCAGCAGCAGGATGGTTGCGAGCCTTCCCTGTATCCAGAGTGTCAGCACGCCAAAAAGGACGGCCCCAAGAACACCGCCGAACTGAATCAGCATGGCGATGCGAATCCCGAGATAGGCATCTCCCGTGGCGTCGGAGATGATCTTGGCGGTCCAGGTGTTGGCGAAATAAAAGGAAGAGATCAGCAGAGCATAGCCCAACCAGAGAAATATCGAGCGAACAAGCAGCGGGGGTTGCAGAAATGCGCCAAGCCCCTGTTTCGGGCCAGCAGTCCCGGATGCGTTGCGGGCTGCGGGAATGGCATCAACGGCCGCATGCCCCATGCGCATTGCGATGCGATTGTAGGTGTTGATCGCATTTTGGGGTCGACGCTGGATAAGATATTCGATTGATTCCGGCAGGTAGAAAACCACGATGAGCAAGAGCATGGCAGAGAGTGCGGCTCCAAAAAAGAAAGGCGCCTGCCAGCCAAATGTTTTCAGCAGCGGCGAGATCGCAAAGCCCGCAAGAGCGGACCCGAGCGGCAGGCCCGTGCCAAACAGCCCCATCACCAGCCCGCGCCGTTTATCCGATGAATATTCCGCGACAATGATATTCAGACTGGAAATCATCGCGCCGATGAAGAGCCCCGCCATTGCACGCGCGACGACGAGCTGCCACCAGGACGTGCACAGGCCCGAAAGCGCCATCAACACTGTAATGACTGCAAGACAAAGAATGATGTGTCGTCGCCGCCCGATCCTGTCGGCAAGCGGCGATATGAACACCGCGCCAAGCGCCATCCCGAAAATACCTGAGCTTAGAAGATAGCCCACCTGAGAATTGGGCAAATCCCAGGCTTTGGCTATCGCCGGCATGGAAAACGGCATTGCCACGACTTCATAGCCGTCGATCATGGCAAGCAGCACGCAGATAAGGCATATCCATATCTGGACGGGGCGCATCGGCCCCTTCTTGATAGTTTCGTCGAGTGTCATTGAGCCCTGATCCTCCCTATGGGCAAGCAACAATATCAAAACCGCCCGCAGGCCCGCCGGTTCGTCATCTCGTTGAAAGCGATGGCGTTGGAGCAGCCTTCACGGTTCCCTCCAAGTGCCGCAGACCAGGATTTCTCGCTAAGGCATCGCCCAAAAATCGCAGTCGATCTTTGGAAAGAACATGGCGTTCTATCGCGATGATTGGCTCTGTCGCTGGGCCTGGCGGCAAACTCCATCTGCACTGGTCGTGAAAACCGACGCATTTGAAAACAGCAAATACAGAACCGTCCGCCTGACGGACATTGCTTCAACCCTATGTGTCCGCCTGGTGGACGCACTGGACATTGCCAATTGTCAGGGATCGGCGCCGGACATTTATATCGCCAACTCAATCGCGAAAATGGAGCTACCGAATGCGCCTGATATCCTTCCAAACCGGCGGCCGCCAATCCTATGGGGTGGTCCGCAATGATCTGGTCCATGAAGCAACCGCAGCTTTTCGTACCACCCATGCCGACCTGCGTTCGGTGCTGACCGCAGGAAAGGCTGGCGTCATCGAAACCGAAACCGACGGGATAGATCTGGCCGATGTGACACTGCTTTCACCCGTGCCCAATCCGGACAAGATCATCTGTATCGGCCTGAATTATGCCAATCACATCAAGGAAACAGGCCGCGAAAAGCCTAAATATCCCTCGATTTTCACGCGCTATCCTTCTTCGGTGCTCGGCAGCGGCATCCCCTTGCTGAAGCCCGCCTGCTCCGATGAGTTCGACTATGAGGGTGAACTCGCAGTCATCATCGGCAAGGAAGGGCGTAACATTCCGGCCGCCGCCGCCAAGGATCACATTCTGGGCTATTCCTGCTTCAACGATGGCTCGATCCGCGATTTCCAGCGCCACACGACCCAATTCTGGTCCGGCAAAAGCTTTGACGATTCCGGTTCTATGGGACCATGGATCGTGACCGCGGATGAACTGCCCAACCCGGAAGACCAGCATCTGCGGACCATTCTCAACGGTCAGGAAGTTCAGACCACGCCGATTTCGGACCTCGCTTTCTCCATCGGGGAAATCATCGAATATGTCTCCAAGGTGACGAAGCTTCTCCCCGGCGACATTATCGCGACGGGCACACCAGGGGGCGTTGGACGCTTCCGCACGCCGCCGCTTTACATGTTTGAAGGGGATCGGATCGAGGTCGAGATCAGCGGCATCGGCACCCTGACGAATCCTGTCGCGAACGCGAAATAATCGCCAGCTGCCGCTTTCGCAACCGCATATGCATGCATCGGGAGGATAGGATGGCAATCAACGCATTGGGATATATCGGAATCCGTTCGGACAAGCTGTCGGACTGGAATGACTTTGCCAGCGGTCTGCTCGGCATGCAGTGCATCGAGCGGGCGTCGAACGAGCTGGCGTTCCGTATGGATGACCGGATGCAGCGGCTCTTCGTGATGAACGAGCCGGGTGAAACCTTGTCCTGCATGGGCTGGGAGGTCGAGTTTGAAAGCGACCTCGATCTCTATGCCGCGCGGTTGCAAACTGCCGGAACAAGGGTGCGGCACGGAACCAGGGCCGAATGCGACCGAAGGTTCTGTGCCGCCATGGTTATTTTCGATGACCCCATGGGCAATCGGGTGGAACTCATCTGGAAACCGATGATTGCTTCCGATCCCTTCGTTCCGGGCCGGCCGGTCTCGGGCTTCATGACCGGCCCCTACGGCATGGGGCATGCCGTGCTTCATGTCCGGAATATCGAGATCATGATGCCGTTTTATCGGGACAATCTCGATTTTCATGTCACCGACTACGGACTTGAGCCCTATGGGCTCTATTTCTTCCACGTCAACAACCGTCACCATAGCTTTGCGATGGTCGGCTCCGGCGGACAGGGCTTTCATCATTTCATGATAGAGTTCCGCAATCTGGATGATGTCGGACAGGGTTACGACATCGCCATGCAGCGCGAGGACTGCGTTGCCTATACGCTTGGCAGACATACCAATGATTACATGACCTCATTCTACGCGAACTCACCTTCGGGTTTTTTCGTCGAGAATGGCTGGGGCGGGCGGATCATCGATCCGGCGACGTGGGAGCCTCATCAAACCACTGATGGGCCATCATTCTGGGGGCACGAGCGTCTTTATCTGACCGAAGAAGGCGGCAGGAAGCGCTTGCGCGATATGCGTTTGGATGCGGCGGCGCGCGGGATACAGGCCCCACCGGTTGCCGACTGCCCCTGGCTCTTCGCCGAACTTGCCCGCACTTGCCCCCATACTGGCAATTGATGGCCTGCACAAAACGACCAAGGGACGATCATGAATAACCAAAGCACGCACTACGATGTTGTCATCGTTGGCTGCGGACCCGTGGGTGCAACACTGGCGCATATCCTGGGGCAAGCCGATATCAAGGTACTTGTGCTTGATCGGGAAAGCACAGCCTATCATCTTCCCCGCGCCGTGCATTTTGACGATGAGGTCATGCGCACCTTTCAGCAGATCGGGATCGCCCGCGAACTCGAAGCCGTATGCCGGTTGAATGTCGGCATGCGTTTCGTCGATCCTGACGGCAGCATCCTGCTGGACTGGCCTCGGCCTGAAGAAATCACCGCTCTTGGCTGGCATTCCAGCTACCGTGTCCACCAGCCAGACCTCGAAAATATTCTGCGGGACCGGCTCAAGGCTTATCCAGGCGTAACGGTGCATACGAGATGCGAGGCGTTTTTCATCGAGCAGGATGAAGATGGTGTCGATCTGCGCTATGAGGATATGAGTTGCGGCCGTATTCGGCGGGTCCGCGCCCCTTATGTGATCGGCTGCGACGGTGCGCGTTCATTCGTGCGCCGCTTTATCGAGACAGGTATGGAGGATCTCGGATTCCATGAGCGGTGGCTGGTGGTCGACCTGCTGCTGAAGCATGAAAAACCGGAGCTCGGCGACTGGTCCCTGCAACATTGCGATCCCGCCCGTCCGGCCACCTATGTTCGTGGTCCCAACAATCGTCGACGCTGGGAACTGACCGTCCTGCCGTCCGAGGACAGCACGGAAATTGCGCGTCCCGAGAATGTCTGGCCGCTGCTTTCCAAATGGCTGACACCGGATGAGGCGGATATCGAGCGCACCGCAGTTTACTGGTTTCACTCGCTGGTTGCTGACGAATGGGTGCGAGGCCGCCTGTGCATTGCCGGGGATGCGGCTCATCAGACGCCGCCTTTCATGGGGCAGGGCATGTGCGCGGGAATACGTGACGTTGCCAATCTCGGCTGGAAGCTGATCCATTGCCTGCGTTACGGGCATGATCGCGCGCTTCTGGAAACCTACACGACGGAGCGCAGGGAAAATGCCCGGACCTTCATCGCAACCGCAGTCAGGCTGGGCGGGCTGATCAATACCAAAGACCCGCGAGCGGCACTCAGCAATGCTTTTCCGCGACCGGAAGGCGGCGCGAAGATGGAATCGCTTTACCCTCCCATCGGCCCCGGACTTGTCGATGCTCCCGCCCCCCTCTTCGGACAGCCGGTCATGCAGGACGGGACAGGTTTCGACGAAGCCGTCGGATATGAATTCTCCTTCCTGTTCGACGATGCCTTTCTGGCGGGACTGGACACGAAGCTGGTCGAAAAAATCCAGCTTGAAGGAAAGATCGTGCGCGTATCGCAAACGAGGGATGGGGCAAAACACCTCGCCGGAGCCAAAGCCGCGTTCATCCGTCCCGACCGTTATCTTCTGGCGAAGATCGGTTCCATGGAGGAACTGGACCCTGCTCTGGAGCAGATCCCGGTTGGGTTGAATACGGCCGAAAAGCAGTTGCGCAAAAGCGCCTGATACGAAAGCCGCCAGGCCAGCGAGCGGGAGCCGCAAACCTTCGTTTTCAACCATTTGATATGTTACAGTTTGCGACGATTGATATAGAACGGTTTATGTTCGGCGAACGATTGGCGCAGCAAAAGCCGCCAATCGTCGTTCGCAGCCAGGATGTACGGAACTCGATATCGGCCGTATTTGGCAAGAAGAGAATATGGAAACGGTCTCATGTTGAAGCCCGCGGATCATGCGAGGGAGGGCTGCGTTCGTGCGCTGGTGCGAGGGCTTGCCGTTCTTCGTCAGATCAATCTGCTTGGAGAGGCGCGTCCGGGAGAAATAGCGGCAGCGCTCGGCCTTCCGCGTCCGACGGTCTATCGTTTGCTGCAGACGCTTGAGGAAGAGGGGTATGTCGTCTTTTCCTCGACCAATAATCGCGTACGGGTCACGAGGCTGGCCGCCAGCCTTGGCGATTGTTCGTCAAAGACGTCAGTTCTCTGTCAGGCAGCGGGCCCGCTATTTTCCGAATATCTGCCTAAAATCGTCTGGCCGCTCGACCTCAGCGTCTATGAAAGCGCGGCGATGGTGATCCAGGAGACTACACACGGGCGCAGCCCATTGTCGGTCGACAAGGGCATGATCGGTTATCGTACGCCAATGCTTCGCACCTCTGCCGGGCGCGCTTATCTTGCCTTCATACCCGATGAGGAACGGCGGCTGATCATTGAGCACGTCATACGGCTCGGACAGCCGGAAGACCTGGCCTTTCTGGAAAGCACGGACCTGGACGTGTTTTTCAGGGATATCCGCACAAAAGGCTATGCGACGCGCGAAGCGGGCGAGTTCCGACCGAATACATCGTCAATCGCCCTGCCGGTGATGCTCGACAGTAGCGTGATTGCCTGCGTCTCGATCATCTGGATTCGCTCCGCATTGTCGATCAAGGACGCCATCGAGGGATATATGGGTCTTTTGATTGAAATTGCGGGAAAGATTTCCGATGCGTTGAAACCACTTGACGAAACTTCGTGACGGCGTGGCGCAAGTGCCTGAGCCCACTGAAGACGTGCCCAAAACGACCTCAAGACTGACGGCATCCGGCAAACCCGGCGAGACTCAATCCTGCCCAAGCGGCTGATATTACTGAATAATTCTTGGCTGATGGCTTCAATTCAATGGTACGGTCGGTTGGAGTTGAACCAACGACCTCAGGAGCCACAATCCTGCGCTCTAACCAACTGAGCTACGACCGCGTACCTTTGTGTCGGCTCTGTGACGCTCTGGCGCCGCCGACAGGGGGTCACATACGGAGAATCGATCCATATTGCAAGTGATTATAGCGCTCTTTTTTCAGAAATTCCCAATTGCGGGATTCAATATCAAATACCGCTCATAAAGGTCACGACCCAGTAACCATCAAAGACGACCGGCTGTGCATAACCCCCATATTGGTTCAAGCCTGTAAAATTGCCTTTCCCGCATTAACTAATGAAACAGAAAATGCAGCCCATACCCAATGGCAATGTGGACCCGCGCCCGCAAGAGGCTTATTAACAGGGCGTTAACAAGCACTGCGGGCGGTCGAAAGAACAGGTAAGGACTGGTATGTCAGGATCATACCCCTTCATCGATATTGCCGCGCTGGATTCAATCCGCGAAGGCTTTGCAAAGGGCGATGCGCAGCTCGTGCTGACGCACGACCTTTCGACGGTGCTTTGGGTCAACGGCCCCGGCGCGAGGCTTTTCGGCTTCGACCGTGTGGAAGACATGATCGGCGGCGGTCTTGATCTGCCCGTGGCCACCCGTCGCCAGATCGCATCGTCAAATGCCGATGCCGACGGCCAAGCCCGCACTGTTTCCGTTCGTCTCGGGGGCGGCCTGCGTTCCGATCTCACCCGCTTCAGCGTGTCACGCATCACCCTGCCCGATGGCGTATCCGGGCTGCTGTTGACCGCCGATGGCAAGGACACAAAGGCCGAAACCGTTATTTCCGGCCTCAGCGACGACAGCACGCATGTTGCGCTGATCGATGCGGACAGCAGGGTGATCGCGGCAAGTCCGCGCTTTGCCGCGCTCGACATTTCCCCCGCCACGCTGGAAGACCTCATCATCGAGGCCGCCGATGCGTCCGACCGCATCGTCAAGCGCCGCATCCGCGCCGGCAAGCATTCCGTACCCGGAGCCATTGCACGGCTGACCGACACGCCGCCGATGCATCTTCTCTGCATTATCGGCGATGCGCCCGCCGCAGCCCCTCCAGCACCGCATGCCCTGCCGGGCGAGGCCGAGGAGGTCCTGGAAGAGATGCTTCCGGAGCCTGTGGCAACCGCAAATATGGAAGAGGTTTCGGCCGAACAGCCGAAGCCCCGCAGTTTCGTGTTCGATCAGGATGCGCCGCCCGCACGCTTCATCTGGAAGGTGGGACCGGATGGCGCATTCAGCGAAGTCTCGCCGGACCTTGCCGCGACAATCGGGCCGAATGCCGCCGATGTGGTCGGACGGCGGTTCGCCGATGTCGCGAATGTCTTCGGCTTCGACCCGGATGGCAGCATTGCGGCCCTGCTCGACAAGCGCGACACATGGTCGGGAAAACGCTTGATGTGGCCGGTCGAAGGCACGGATCTGCGCGTGCCGGTCGAGCTTGCCGCCCTGCCCGTTTATTCCCGCGACCGGGAATTCACCGGGTTCCGCGGCTTCGGCGTCGTTCGCCCGGCGGAAGCCGAAAAAGACCCGGAAGAAATCGGGCTGGTGCTGGCAGGCGGCATTCCGCGGCCACGCAAGCCCGTCAGCGAGCCGGCTGAAACGGCAGCGCCGGTCGAAGACGACGATGTTCTGGCGCTTTCGGAAGAAGTTGCAAACGACGACAGCCCTGTCGCAACGCTCCCCAAGCCGCCGCTGGAAATCGCACCGACACCGGGCCGCCGCGAATCCGATCAGGTCATCAGCCTTTTGAACGCCTGCGCGCAGGAGAAGGTGGCTGCGGATCAGGCAAGAATGCTGAAGGCACAGGAGCGCGAAGAGCGCCCCGAAGGCGGGCTGACCAGGACCGAGCGCAACGCATTCCGCGAAATCGCCGACCGTCTGCGCAAGCAGGGTCTTGCCAGTTCGCGCGCGGAAAGCGAGGCGGAGGCAATATCGCAGGCAGCCGTTGAAAAGACTGACGCGAAAGCGCCGCTCATCGGTGCGGATTTCGGTGAAGATACATCATTTGCGCCTGCCGAAACCGCCCACGCGGATGAAACCGCCCTGCTGGCCAATCTGCCTGTGCCGGTCATCATTCATTCGGGCGATGATATCCATTACGTCAACCAGGCTCTGCTCGATCTCACCGGCTATGAATCGCTCGACGATATTCGCGGTGCTGGCGGTGTCGATGTGCTGTTCAACAGCGAAAGCGACGATGGTGAAACACGGCAGGGCATGGTGCTGCGCCACGCCAATGGCAGCGAAGAACCCGTCGATGCGCACCTCAATGCCATTGCCTGGCGCGATGGCCGCGCATTGATGCTGAGCCTGATGCCGGTCGCCGCGGCACCGACACCGGCTGAAACACCCGCCGCCCCCACGGCCCCCACTGCTATTGCCAGGGACGACGAAAAACAGGCGCTCGCGGACCATGTCGAGGAACTGAAGACCATTCTCGACACGGCAACCGACGGTGTTGTCCTGATCGACCCGGAGGGGCGCATCCGCTCGATGAACCATTCGGCCTCGGCTCTGTTCGGCTATGAGCGCGACGAGACGGAAGGCAAGTTCTTCTCGATGCTGTTCGCCATCGAAAGCCAGCGCGCCGCGATGGATTATCTGCACGGCCTTTCCGGCAACGGGGTGCTGAGTGTCCTCAATGACGGGCGCGAAGTGATTGGCCGCGAAGCCAAGGGCGGGTTCATTCCGCTGTTCATGACCATCGGCAAACTGCCGCATACGCGCGGTTTCTGCGCCGTCCTGCGCGACATCACGCAGTGGAAGCGCACCGAGGAGGAGCTGACCAATGCGCGCAAGGAAGCCGAACGCGCATCGAGCCAGAAGACCGAATTTCTGGCGCGCATCAGCCACGAAATCCGAACGCCGCTCAATGCCATCATCGGCTTTTCCGAGCTGATGGCCGACGAGAAATTCGGCCCCATCGGCAATGAGCGCTACCGGGATTACCTGCGCGACATCAACCGTTCCGGCAATCATGTTCTGGCGCTCGTCAATGATCTGCTCGACATTTCGAAGATCGAGGCCGGCGCCCTCGACATGCAGTTCGAGGCGGTCTCGCTCAACGATGCCATTGCCGAAGCCATCGCGCTGATGCAGCCGCAGGCCAATCGCGAGCGCGTCATCATCCGGTCGAGCTTCCAGTCCAACCTGCCGGATATCGTTGCCGATACGCGCTCGATCAAGCAGGTGGCGCTGAACCTTTTGTCCAATGCCGTGCGCTTTACCGCGCCGGGCGGTCAGGTGATCGTTTCGACAAGCTATGAGTTGAACGGCGATGTCGTGATGCGGGTGCGCGACACCGGCATCGGCATGACCAAATCCGAGGTCGAGCAGGCGCTGAAGCCCTTCCGGCAGGTCAACGCGCTGGAACGCCGCAAGGCCGAGACCGCCAAGGACTGGCGCAGCGAAGGCACCGGGCTCGGCCTGCCGCTGACCAAAGCCATGGTGGAGGCCAACCGCGCGCAATTTGCAATCGATTCCACTCCGGGACAGGGAACGGTGGTGGAGATTGCCTTCCCGCCGACCCGCGTTCTGGCCGACTGACCGGCACTTTCAAAAAGCTGATAAACCTCCCCTTTGCGGGAGGTTTTTTCATGGCCTTGCGCAAACCCAAAAAAAAGCGCCGGACGAACCGGCGCTATCGGAATCTCAGAGACAAAGGACACAAAAGCAATTCGCAGAGGAGCGCCGGAAACGGCGGCTCGATCATCACTCAGGTGTTGCATCCCTTATTGCGTGAAGCCGGTTAACGATGCCTTAAAATCTTCGTTCGGAATTTACGCATTGGTAGCGACTGTAAAATCAGGGTTAATTTCCGTGCAGCAATTGATTAACCATGGGATAGAAGCAGCACCGGTGATTTGATTCCGTCTTCTGCTGCGGCAGATGACGGGTCGTGCATCCGGCGTCTTTGCTTTGGCCCATTGCTGGTTTAAAGCTTGAAACATGTTGCGCTAAAGTGTGTAGCGGTTTTGCGATAACGGCATGTGGAAACGAAATATTTGAAGCTCCGGATTGGATGGTTGATGCGCTGGCCCCGATTTATGCGCCTCATAATTGCGCTCGTCATTCTCTGCGCCGCGGCTGCAGCAACCTTGCTGGCCGTGGTGCCCTTCATCGTCTCCACCGATGCGATCCGCATCCGCGTCGCGCAGGAAATCAGCGCCTGGACCGGCTATAGCGTTGAACTGCGGCAAGCCCCGCGCCTGAAAGTCTTCCCCGTTCTGCGCGCATCCCTGAACGGGGTCACGCTCAGCAAGCTGACCGATCAGGGCCAGAAACCGCTCATGAGCGCAGACCGCATCGATGTGGAGCTTTCGCCGCTCGATGCCATTATGGGGCATATCGCCTTTTCCGAAACGCAGATCGTGCGCCCGCATGTCAATCTCGACGGGCCGGTTTCAAATTTTTCGCAGCTTCTTGACGCCATCGCCAATTCCAACGGGCGGCTCGGCACCGCCATCCGCGCGCAGCGCGCCTTGCAGCAAAGCGGTTCCGGCGACAATGCGCAGGCCGCCCAGCAGGCATCGCAGCCCTTTGGCCGTGTCGTGGTGCGCGATGGAACGATTGCCTTCAACCGTCCGGGCAGCGAGCCGGAAATCACCAGCGACGAACAGATCACCAATGTCAACGCCACGCTGGAATGGCCGCGCACGTCGAGCGCCGCAACGCTGAAAGGCAGCGCCAAATGGCGCGACGAGCCGTTCCAGTTCGGGCTGACGGCGGCGCAAGCCCTGACGCTTCTGGCAGGCGGCACATCGGATGTGACCGCGAGCCTGACCGCCAAACCACTGAGCATCACTTTTCAGGGCAAGGCCAATATTTCCAAGGACCGCTTTTTTGAAGGCGACCTGACGGCCAAGACCCCGTCGCTGAGCGGCGCGGTGCGCTGGCTTAACCTCCCGCCCATTGCGGGCAGCGCCGAAATTGGTGCTTTCTCGCTGGAATCCGCCCTCACCGCGACGCCGAAACGGCTGAAATTCGCCGATGTGGCAATGACCGCCAATGACAGCCCCGCCAAAGGCGTGATCGAAATCGGACTGGAGCATGAACAGCCTGCCGTCACCGGCACGCTGGCCTTCGACAAGCTCGACCTTCGCCGCCTGTTTTCGGCTTTCATACCGTTGCCCGACAGCGGCGCGCGTTCGCCAAACGAGCGCAACAACCCTGACCGCGATGTCGTCGACACGAGTTTCATCGACCGGGCGGAAGTGGATCTGCGCCTTTCCGCGCAAAGCGCCACCGCCGGGCCGGTGACGATGACGGGTGTGGCGGCCGCGGTCCAGATTCGCGGCGGCCGCGCCATTTTCGACATTGGCGACGCCAAGGCCTTCAACGGTATCCTGCAAGCCAATGTGCAGATCGTGCGCGACTTGAAGAGCGCCAGCGGCGAATTGCGCTTCAATGCCAGCGATATCGACAGTTCGCAGTTTTTTGCGGCTCTGGGCTTCGACAAGCCCTTCATCAGCGGCAAGGGCAATGTTTCCCTGTTCATGAAGGGCCCGGCCAATCGCTGGTCCGGCCTTCTGACCAATGCGCAGGGCAATATCTCCATAGAGCTCACCAATGGCCAGATGCAGGGTTTTGCCGTGCAGGATTTTCTGGCCAAGGCGCAGACCCAACGCTTCTTCGCGCTGGAGCGGAAGGACAATATCGCGCTCGCCTTCAACCGTCTGGATGTGAAGGCCAATCTGTCCGACGGCGTGGCGACGCTTGAAAATGCGAAGCTCGATACGTCCGACGGCACGCTGACGCTTGCTGGCATCGTGCCTTTCGTGGATCGCAGCCTGGCGCTGAGCGGCGAGGTGGTTTTTCCGAACAGCCAGCCGCAACAGCCGCAGGAAAACAGCGCGGACGGCCAACAGCCCGCCGAAACACCGCCTGCCAAGCCGCCGCTTCATTTCTTTGTCGGCGGCTCGTGGGACCGGCCCTTTATCTCGCCATCATCCATGGGAACGGGGCAGTAAACCCCTTCCCCTTTATCCCAGACGGAATGCGGCCTGCTCGTCGCGGCGGCGCTGCACCTCGCGGCGCTTGTTGATGATGGAGGCGATGATCACGCCCGTTGTCACCAGCGCGATGAGAATGGTGCAGACCGCGTTGATTTCCGGCGTCACGCCAAGGCGCACCTGGCTGTAGATTTTCATCGGCAGCGTGGTTGCACCCGGACCGGAGGTGAAACTTGCAATCACCAGATCGTCGAGCGACAGGGTGAAAGCGAGCATCCAGCCGGAAACCACGGCAGGCAGGATCACCGGCAGCGTCACCTTCATGAAGGTCGTGACCGGCGGCGCGCCGAGATCCATCGCCGCTTCTTCCAGCGAGCGGTCAAAGCTGACGAGGCGCGACTGTACCACGACCGCCACGAAACACATGGAAAAGGTGATGTGGGCGAGCGTCACCGTCCAGAAGCCGCGGTCGAAATTCATCGCCACGAAGAGCAGCAGCAGCGACAGGCCGGTGATGACATCCGGCATGACCAGCGGCGCATAGACCATGCCGGAAAACAGGATGCGCCCGCGAAAGCGGGTATAGCGCGTGAGCGCAAGGGCTGCGAGCGTGCCCAGAACCGTCGCAATCGTTGCAGACAGGAGGCCGACGCGGATCGTCACCCAGGCCGCATCCATCAGGGCCTGATTGCGGAACAGCTCCCCATACCATTTGGTCGAGAACCCCGCCCAGACCGTGACCAGCCGGGATTCGTTGAATGAATAGATGACCAGCAGGACGATGGGCAGGTAGAGGAAGGCGAAGCCCAGCGCCACCGATGCGATATTGAAGCGGGACCAGTTGTTCTGCATCCTATTTCCCCTTTTCCTGTGCCCGCGCCTGCACCTGCTGGAAGATCACGATCGGCACGATCAGCAGGATAAGCAGCACGACCGCCACCGCCGAGGAGACCGGCCAGTCGCGGTTGGAGAAGAACTCGCTCCAGATCGTCTTGCCGATCATGAGTGTCTGCGAACCGCCCAGAAGGTCCGGGATGACGAATTCGCCCACCGCCGGAATGAAGACCAGGAAGCAGCCGGCCAAAACACCCGCCAGCGACAACGGAAAGGTGATCTTCCAGAAGGCGGCAAAGGGTGTGCAGCCCAAATCCTGCGCCGCCTCGATCAGCGAATAATCCATCTTTTCCAGCGACGAATAGATCGGCAGCACCATGAATGGCAGGTAGGAATAGACGATGCCGATGAAAACCGCCGTGTCGGTGTTCAGGATGTTGAGCGGCGTGTCGATGACGTTCAGCGCCATCAGGAACTGGTTGAGCAGCCCTTCCGGCTTCAGGATGCCGATCCATGCATAGACGCGGATGAGGAACGAGGTCCAGAACGGCAGGATCACCATCATCAGAAGCGTCGGGCGGATGGTGGTCGGCGCGCGCGCAATGCCATAGGCCATCGGATAGGCCACAAGCAGCGTCAGAACGGTGGAAATGGCGGCAATGCGGACGCTCGACAGATAGGCCTTGTAATAGAGCGGATCGTCGAGCAGCCACAGATAATTATCAAAGGAGAGCTGTTTGATTTTCTCCCATATGCCGGCAAATCCCTGTGCCAGATCGAAGGTCGGCGTATAGGCCGGGATCGCCATCGCCACTTCCGACAGCGATATCTTGAAGACGATGAAGAACGGCACAAGGAAGAACACCAGCAGCCACAGATATGGCACTGCGATGACAAGGCGGCTGGCTATGGAAGCGATCACCCTCTGCATAAGCTTGCCCCTTCCTCAGGCTGTCAGCACCAGACCGGCATCGGTATCGAATGAAACCCAGACACGCTCATCATAGGTGAGCGGGTTTTCGGTCTTGCGCACGGCATTGAGGCTTGCGGCCTTGATGGTGCGGCCATTGTCGAGCCGCACATGGAACACCGTCATGTCGCCGAAATAGGCGATATCCCAAAGCTCGCCTTCCACCGCATTGACGGCGGCCTCATCCGGTTTCTCGCGCGAGATGCGGGTCTTTTCCGGGCGCACCGCAAACCAGACCTTCTGGCCGGGATTGAGCTGTTCGCGGGTTTCGGTGTGGATGTGGAAGCCGAATTTCTCGGTGGCGATCTCCGCCTCGCCATTGGCGGCCTTCACCACCTCGCCCTCGATGATATTCACATTGCCGATGAAATCGGCCACGAATTTGGAGCGCGGCGCTTCATAGACTTCCGCAGGCGTCGCCACCTGCATGATGCGGCCCTTGTCCATGACCGCGATGCGGTCGGCCATGGTCATGGCCTCTTCCTGATCATGGGTGACGACCATGAAGGTCATGCCGAGCTTGACCTGCAAATCCATCAGTTCAAACTGGGTTTCCTCGCGCAGCTTCTTGTCGAGCGCGCCGAGCGGCTCATCCAGCAACAGCACCTTGGGGCGCTTGGCGACGGAACGGGCCAGCGCCACGCGCTGGCGCTGGCCGCCGGAAAGCTGGTGCGGCTTGCGCTTGCCATATTGCTCCAGCTTCACGAGCTTCAGCATTTCGGCGACGCGGGCATCGATCTCCGATTTCGCCATGCCGTCCTGCTTGAGGCCGAAGGCGATGTTCTTCTCCACCGTCATATGCGGAAACAGCGCGTAGGACTGGAACATCATGTTGACGGGGCGCTTATAGGGCGGAATGCCGCGCATATCCTGACCGTCAAGCATGATGCGGCCCGACGTCGGCTCCTCGAAGCCCGCCAGCATACGCATCAGCGTGGTCTTGCCGCAGCCCGACGCCCCCAGGAGTGCAAAGAATTCCCGATTGAAAACATTGACCGAGAGATTGTCCACGGCGGTGAAATCGCCGAAAATCTTCGTCACATTCTCGAAAGAAATGAAGGGCTTGGCCGCCGGATCGTTCCAAGGCGCAAACTTGCGGCGAAAACTGCCAAAAGATTCCATTCCGTTCCCCTATAAGCCTGCCGGAATCTGCTTGAATATGCTGTCACAAGATAGAAAGCGGCTCCCTGATGAACAGTGAGCCGCTCTTCACGATTTCACTGGGCCTACCCCAGCGGGCGTTATTGACCCGTGACGATCTTGGTCCAGGCGCGCGTGACCACGCGCTGGGTCTTGGTGTCGTATGGCGTCGGCACGAACAGCTTCTTCATCACCTCTTCGGAGGGGTAGATTTCAGGATCGTCAAGGATTTCCTTGTCGATGAACGCCTGCGAGGCCTTGTTGCCATTGGCATAGAACACATAGTTCGACGCCTTTGCCGCCACTTCCGGACGCATCATGTAATTCATGAATTCCAGCGCTTCCGGCACATGCTTGGCGTCTGCCGGGATCGCCATCTGGTCGAACCAGATCAGCGCGCCTTCCTTCGGGATCGAATAGCCGATTTCCACGCCCTGCTTGGCCTTTTCGGCGCGGTCGCGGGCCTGGAAAATATCGCCGGAATAGCCGACAGCCATGCAGATATCGCCATTGGCCAGCGCATTGATATATTCTGACGAGTGGAACTTGCGGATGTTCGGGCGGATGTTGAGATAGAGATCCTGCGCCTTCTGCAAATCGTCGGGCGACGGGGAATTCGGGTCGAGACCCAGATAGTTCAGCGCCGGGCGCAGCATTTCGCTCGCGGAATCAAGCAGGTAAATGCCGCAATCTTTCAGCTTCGCCGATTTTTCGGGGTCGAAAAGCACGTCCCAGGAGTCGATCGTGTCGGTGCCGAGCGCTTCCTTGATCTTGGCCTTGTTATAGCCGATGCCGGTCGTGCCCCACATATAGTTGACGGAATATTCGTTGCCCGGATCGTAGGTTGCCGCACGGGTGGAGATTTCATCCCACATATTCTTGAGGTTCGGCAGCTTGTCCTTGTCGAGCTTCAGGAACACGCCCGCCGGAATCTGACGGCCAAGGAATTCGCCCGACGGCACCACGAGATCATAGCCGCTGCCGCCAGCCAGAAGCTTGGTTTCCAGAATTTCGTTGGAGTCATAGACGTCGTAGACGACCTTGATCCCGGTCTCCTTGGTGAAGTCCTTGAGGATGGAATCGTCGATATAATCCGACCAGTTGTAGATATTGACCACCCGCTCCTGCGCGCCTGCGGAAAATGTGGCAGCCGCTACAAAACCCGTCGCAACGGTCGTTGCCAGAAGGAAGGATTTGATCCCCATCATTTGCTCCAATCTGCACGATAAATTCCAGTGCAGGCTCAAGGTGGATATAATGTTTCTTTATCGCACTTTTTTAGATTGCACAGCGTTCGTCAACAGGCTCATGACGGGACGAACATAAAAATTGCATCACAGGCTCCACCCGCCCCATCCGTCTCTCCGCCCGAGGCGCCCGCCAAGGGGGCCACCAAAAGGCCCACCAAGGGGCGATGAGATTTTGGTTGTGCTGAGCCGAAAATGGTGGGGTTTGAGAACCGGAGCGGAGCGTACTTTTGGGTAGGTGAGCCGCGGCAAGCGCAAAACCGTGCCATTTGCAGGCCAACACAACCGAAATATCGCGCCCCTACTGGAAGTCGAAGGCGGAAAGCCCCGCCACCATCTCGTCCAGACCAAGTGGGCGCGTCAGCGGCGGTTCGGCGCGGGTGATGCAGCCCTGCCGTTCGCACAGGCGACAGGCGGGGCCGGTTTCCGTATTGCCCGCCTTTGAAAGCGAGGCGCCATAGACGGTTTCAACGCCCGCCTCCAGCGCGCAGCCAAGCAGCAGCGCCGTGCGGCGCGGACGCTCGCTGAACGCGCCCTGCGGCCCTTCAAGCGTGCGGGCAATGGTCAGAAAAGCGGAACCGTCCGGCAATTCCACCGGCTCGACCAGCACCTGGCCGGCTTGCGCGAAGGCCGCATAGACGGGCAGTTTCGGGCATTGCCCGCCAAAGCGGGCCGGAAAACCTTCCGCGCCAGCCACGCGCAGCCGGTTGCCCGCATGATCGATTTCCATCACGAAAAAGGGCAGCCCGCTTGATCCCTGCCGCTGCAAGGTGGTGAGCCGATTTGCCGCCTGCTGGAACGAAACCCCGAAGCGCGTGCGCAGCACATCGACATCGTAACGCGCCCGCACGGCGGCATCGCGAAACTGGCGATACGGCATCATCAAGGCCTGCGCGGCATAGCGCGCCAGCTCGAACCGGGCGATGCGCCTCGCCTCGCCCGACGACAGTTTCAGCCCTTCCGTTTCCGCGCCGATCATCACCTGCATGCGGATCAACGCCGCTTCCATGGCGATTTCCTGCAACTGATCGAAAGGCGACAGACGCTCGGAAATGAAAAGCCGCTGCGAATGCCGGTCATACCGCCTGCGCCAGTTCGGCATGGTGGCGACAGGCAGCGCGCGAACCGTGATGCCGTGTTCGCGACGCAGCCAGTCCTTCAACGCGCTCGACAAATCGCCATCCGGCCTGAGCAGGGCGTAAAAGCTTTCCGCCTCTTCCTCGATGCGCGGATAATGGTTGGCGCGCCGCGCCATGACATCGCGCACCTCATCCAGCGGCAGGCGGGTGGCGGCAAGCTGCGCGTCGCTGCCCTCATGCGAAAGCAATTTTGACAGATCGGACAGGCGCTGCTGCTGCTCGCGATAGGCACGGTAAAGCTTCATGATGCCGACGGCTGCATTGGGCGCGGCCTCGCCGATTTCCACCAGCTCCTGATCGCCGGGCAATTCGCCGGTCAGAAGCGGATCGGAAAACACTTCCTTCAGCCCCGTGATCGTGGAGCCGCTTTCGGCCTGCAAGCTGTCGAGATCGAGCTTGTAGACGCTCGCAAGCTTCAGCAGAAGCTGCACCGTGAGCGGCCTCTGGTTGCGCTCGATCAGATTGAGATAGGACGGCGAAATGCCGAGCGCTTCGGCCATCGCCGTCTGGGTCAGGGCGCGTTCGTTGCGAATGCGCCGGATGCGCGGCCCTGCAAAAATCTTGCGCTCGCTCAAAGCCTCACCCTCCCCCGCGACCTTTCATATTTACAACTCGTGACAAGATATCGCCAAAACAGCCTTTTGACAAGATTTACAAATTTACAGCCCGCCGCAGTCAATATCCCGACAGCATTACCTCAATTTTATGCCGGAAATTACGCTTTTTCTGGCGCATCCGGCCAGCCGATTGTAAATCTGGTCACAGAAAGAACGCCGACCGAGCGGTCTTCAAAAACCGGATACCACCACGAGGAGACACCGAAATGACAGATTTTTACAGCCTCATCCCTTCGGCACCCAAGAACCGTTTCGACGGTATTGAACGTGCGCATTCGGCCGAAGATGTGAAAAGGCTGCGCGGTTCGGTGGACATCAAGTATTCGCTGGCCGAAATGGGTGCAAACCGCCTCTGGAAGCTGATCCATGAGGAAGATTTCGTCAATGCGCTCGGCGCGCTTTCCGGCAACCAGGCCATGCAGATGGTTCGCGCCGGGTTGAAGGCGATCTACCTTTCCGGCTGGCAGGTTGCCGCCGACGCCAACACGGCATCGGCCATGTATCCCGACCAGTCGCTCTATCCGGCCAATGCCGGGCCGGAGCTTGCAAAGCGCATCAACCGCACGCTGCAGCGCGCCGACCAGATCGAAACCGCCGAAGGCAAGGGACTTTCGGTCGACACATGGTTTGCGCCCATCGTGGCGGATGCCGAGGCAGGCTTTGGCGGCCCGCTCAACGCCTTCGAGATCATGAAGGCCTATATCGAGGCAGGCGCCGCTGGCGTTCACTTTGAAGACCAGCTTGCTTCGGAAAAGAAGTGCGGCCATCTGGGCGGCAAGGTTCTGATCCCGACGGCGGCGCATATCCGCAACCTCAACGCGGCACGCCTTGCAGCCGACATCATGGGCACGCCGACCCTCATCGTGGCGCGCACGGATGCGGAAGCCGCCAAGCTTCTGACTTCGGATATCGACGAGCGCGACCAGCCTTTCGTCGATTACGAGGCAGGCCGCACGGCGGAAGGCTTCTATCAAGTGAAGAACGGCATCGAGCCATGCATCGCCCGTGCGATTGCCTATGCGCCTTATTGCGATCTGATCTGGATGGAAACATCCAAGCCCGATCTCGAACAGGCCCGCCGCTTCGCGGAAGCCGTGCACAAGGCGCATCCGGGCAAGCTGCTCGCCTATAACTGCTCGCCGTCGTTCAACTGGAAGAAGAACCTCGACGACGCCACGATTGCCAAGTTCCAGCGCGAGCTGGGCGCGATGGGCTACAAGTTCCAGTTCATCACGCTGGCCGGTTTCCACCAGCTCAACTACGGCATGTTCGAACTGGCGCGCGGCTACAAGGACCGTCAGATGGCGGCTTATTCGGAGTTGCAGCAGGCGGAATTTGCAGCCGAAGCCGATGGCTACACGGCAACCAAGCACCAGCGCGAAGTCGGCACCGGCTATTTCGATGCCGTGTCGCTTGCAATCACCGGCGGCCAGTCTTCGACCACCGCCATGAAGGAATCGACCGAAACCGCACAGTTCAGACCGGCTGCCGAGTAGCAGCCGGACCACCAAACCAGGAGGAACAGTTCCATGAATTCGCCAGCACGCGTCAAGGAAAGAGCAGAAGAACAATCTTCGAGCATGAACACGGATCAGCAGACCATCATCCGTATGCTCGCCAACGATCTGCATCGCCTCAACTATACCGTCATGAAGGCGGTCGAGGCAGGCGTTTCGGTGGAACTGGTCCGCTCCGCCCGTCATCATGGCGGCGACGGCAACTGGGGCGATCTTTTGATCCCGGTCATCGTCACCCACGAAAAATGACGATGCTCTCAACAATCGCCGTCGCCGCCATGTTCATGCACCTTGCTTTTGGCAGCGACAGAATGTCCAAACCGGCGATTGTTCGCAAAATTCGATGAAACGGGGTTGATCTGCCTCTCGCTTTATGTTCGGATTTCCTCAACTGACCTCCCCGGCTGGCGCTGCCAGTCGGGGTTTTTTTCAGGTGCGGACATGAAGCACCTGTAGACCCTGCTTCGCGCGAAGACTGCCACCGCGCGACATTGATCGAAAATTCACTCAATCCTGTCAGAACCTGCTTCGTGCATCAGCACAGCATACCCGCCGGGCAACTGTGCCTCCGGGTGCTTATGAAAACATCCCCTTGCGGGGGCAAGGAACACAGGAACTTTCATGTCAGTGCAATCGCTCATCGACAATATCGCCACAAGGATCAACATCGACCCGCAGCTTGCGGAAAAGCTTGCCGGTTCGGTATTTTCCGTATTGCAGCACAGCGCGCCGGAGATCGGCAGCAAGATTTTCGCGCTCCTGCCGGATGCGCTGCAACTGGCAAACGCCCATGACGTGCTTGCCAACAACGCCGGCGGCATCATGGGCGCGCTATCCGGCCTGATGGACAATGTAGCGGGCGAAAAGATGAGCGCGCTTCTGAAAGCCGCCGCCACGCTTCGCGCCAGCGGCCTGTCGAGCGAACAGATCACCGAGGCGGGCGGACAGGTCATCACTTACGTGCGCGACCACGACCCGCAGCTGATCGACCAGCTGGTGACGAACGTGCCCGCGCTGAAGGGCCATTTCGGCCTCTGACACGCCGTCTTCAATTGTGTGCGCTTTGCGCAATGGCGCACACAAAAGCTTGGCCAACCCATTTGTCATTAAGGGCCGGCACAGCTATCATGCTGCTATCGAAATCATTTTCTGGTGATGGATGTCTGCTGATACGACGGAAAAGAAGGTTGCGCGTGCGCCGCGTCGCCGTACGCCTGCCTATGTCAAATCTCTTCGCGGGGTGAAAAACTGGAAACAGGCGACCGAATGGCTTGCCTGGCGCGACATCGAAGACATCGAATGCATCACCCCCGATCAGGCGGGGGTTGCCCGCGGCAAGATGATGCCGTCGAAGAAATTCACCTCCAATACCTCGCTGGCATTGCCTTCCGCCGTTTTCATGACGACGATTTCCGGGGCTTACCCGGAGGACGGCTACGGCTTCCATTATCCGGAAGATGACGGCGACCTCAAGCTGGTGCCGGACCTCTCGACGCTTTCGGCGGTGCCGTGGGAATCCGATCCGACCGCGCAGGTCATCTGCGACCTCGTCTATCAGGACGGGCGCGCGGTGGAGTTCACCCCGCGCAATGTGCTGCGCAATGTGGTTGCCGCCTACAACAAGCGCGGTCTAAAGCCGGTCGTGGCGCCGGAAATCGAATTCTATCTGGTGCGCAAGAACCCCGACCCCGATTATCCGCTGACACCGCCCGTCGGCCGGTCGGGCCGGGCCATTGGCGGCGGTCAGGGCTATTCGATTGCCGGTGTCAACGAATTCGACGAACTGATCGACGACATCTATCACTTCTCCGAAGGTCAGGGGCTGGAGATCGACACGCTGATCCACGAGGAAGGCGCGGGCCAGCTTGAAATCAACCTGCGCCATGGCGACCCGGTGGAACTTGCCGATCAGGTTTTCATGTTCAAGCGCACGATCCGCGAGGCGGCGCTGAAACACGATATGTACGCCACCTTCATGGCCAAGCCCATTCAGGGCCAGCCGGGATCGGCGATGCATATCCACCAGTCTATCGTCGACAAGAAGACCGGGCGCAACATCTTCACCAATGAGGATGGCAGCGAAAGCGAAGCCTTCCGCAATTTCATCGGCGGCATGCAGCGCCATGTGCCGAATGCGCTTGTCATGTTCGCGCCCTATGTGAACTCCTACCGCCGTTTGACGCCGGATGCTTCCGCGCCTGTCAACGTCAAATGGGGCTATGACAACCGCACGACTGCCTTCCGCGTGCCGCGTTCGGACCCCAATGGGCGCCGCGTGGAGAACCGCATCCCCTCCTCCGATGCCAACCCCTATCTTGCCCTTGCTGCCTCGCTTGCCTGCGGCCTGATCGGCCTCGTGAACAAGATTGAAGCTGAACAGCCTGCGACCACCAGCGTCAACACCAAGGAAATCGAGCTGCCCCGCGGCCTGATCGACGCGGTGGAGCTTTTCGAGCAGGACACCGAACTGCGCAACCTGTTCGGCAGTTCCTTCATGACCACCTATGCCGCCATCAAACGCGCCGAATTCGAAACCTTCATGGAAGTCATCAGCCCGTGGGAACGCGAGTTTTTGTTGTTGAATGTTTAAGGGAGTAAGGGAGTAAGGGAGTAAGGGAGTAAGGGAGTAAGGGAGTAAGGGAGTAAGGGAGTAAGGGAGTAAGGGAGTAAGGGAGTAAGGGAGTAAGGGAGTAAAAAATATGCGGGGGCATAGTTGTGTCAATCAAATCCTATCGCGATATTCTTGTTTGGCAGCAAGCAATGGAACTCGTGACTGCCATTTATAAATCGACGGAAGCCTGGCCCAAAGAGGAACTCTATGGCCTGACAAGCCAGGTCCGCCGAGCGGCGGTGTCGATCCCCGCCAATATCGCGGAAGGATATGGCCGCGATACGCGCGGTGCATATCAGCAATTTCTCCGTATTGCCCAAGGCTCCTTGAAAGAAATGGAAACCCACTTGCTCATCGCCGAAAGGTTGGGTTTCATCAGAAACGAGAAAATGGAACCCATAATGGCCATGAGCGCAAGTGTCGGAAAACTGCTACGGCTTCTTATCCGCAAACTATCGGAAACCTGACCTACTCCCTTATTCCCTTATTCCCCTACTCCCTTACTCCCCTAATTTCCTAACACGGAATCGCCAATGCCATACCAATCCCCAATCTCGCCCGGCTATTCCTGGTACGAGGCGACCGTTCCCGACCGTCCGCAATATTCCGAGATGGATGGATCGCGACAGGCGGATGTCGTTGTCATTGGCGGCGGATATACGGGGCTTTCGGCAGCCTATCATCTGGCAAAGCAGGGCGCGGATGTGGTTCTGATCGACGGCGCGCGCTTCGGTGACGGCGCGTCGGGGCGCAATGGCGGCCAGTTCGGCACCGGCCAGCGCACATGGGCCGAGGACCTTGAAGCCGAATATGGCTTCGAGCGCGCCAAAGCCCTGTTCGACGTGGCCGAAGAAGCCAAAGCCTATCTCCTCGCCTTTGCCGACGAACACGGGATCGACATGGAATATGTGCCCGGCCATATTTCTGTCGTGCACAAACCGCGCTATCTGAAGTCGTATGAGCGCCATGTCGAACTGATGGCAAGCCGCTTCAACTATCCGCATCTGCGCTTGCTCGATCGGGGAGAAACGGCGCGCCTGCTCGGTTCCGAACGCTATCATGGCAGCGTCTATGATGCAGGCACCGGCCATATCCATCCGCTGAAACTGCTTGTCGGGACCGCAAAAGCGGCACATGCGGCAGGCGCCAAGCTGTTTGAAGACACAAAGGCGACCGGGATCAGCACGGCAAGCGGGCGGGTCGAGGTTGAAACCAATCGCGGAACCATCGTGGCGAAAAACGCCTTCATCGCGGTCAATGCCTATGGCGGATTGCTGGAGCCGGTCAGCGCTTCGCATGTCATGCCGATCCGCTCCTTCATCGGCGCGACAGTATCGCTCGGCGACGACAGTACGGTCATTCCGGGCGGTGAATCCATCGACGATTCCCGTTTCGTTGTGCGTTATTTCCGCCGTTCGAAGGACGGTCGCTTGCTGTTCGGCGGGCGCGAAGCCTATACAGCCGACAATCCGCGCGACATCAGCACGCATATCCGCCGCCAGATCGCCGAAATTTACCCGGCGCTGAACAAGGTCGAAATCACCCATGCCTGGGGCGGTTCGGTCGGGATCACCATGCCGCGCCAGCCCTTCGTGCGCGAAGTGATGCCCGGTGTCATTTCCGCAGGCGGCTATTCCGGCCATGGCGTCATGCTGGCCAATTATATGGGCAAGCTCTATGCAGAGACGCTTGCAGGCAATCGCGACCGGCTGAAACTCTTCGAGGAACTGCGCATTCCAGCCTTCCCCGGCGGGCGCACCTTCCGCTCGCCGCTCTTGTTCCTCGCCCTGTCATGGTATGCGCTGATGGACAGGATTTAATGCATGTCTCCCAAAAGTGGGAACCGGTTTTGCGAAGAAAGGCGGAGTGCCACTGGCATCCCGCCTTTCCTGCCTCCTCCCCATCGAACGCACTATCTTACGCCACGCTTTCCCCTGCCCTTGCCGCCAGACGCCGATAGGTTTCCTCCACCACGTCGCGCAGCGGAAGAACACCGCTCATGCATAACAGTGCATGCATGTGCTGGCGCGCGCCCTCATAGCCCATGATCGGCGCAAAGGGCTGCATGGCGATATGGGCCTCGTCAGGATAGAGTTCCCGATATTCGGCAAAATTGGTGAAGCTCTTGTAGCTGTCGCCGCGCATCAGATAGGTTTCCACCGCAGCGCCTTCCGCCAGCACGGCTTCATGGCTGTCGAGAACGATATTGTAATAGTCGATAGTCCTATCCGTCGGCATACGGGCTATGCTCCGGCCGTTGACCAGATCCTTTGCCCGGATCAGCACGCCATCGATCAGCAACGCATGGTTAGGCGAAAGATAAAGGTCGCGATGCGGGGTCTTTCCGTCGATGGCATAGCGCTTGACGCAGATCGGCATCACGTTCTCATTCCATGCCGCGCCGCCCTTTCGGTAGCTCTGCCAGCCGATCCACTTGACCGGGCGCGCTTCACCGCGGGCCGTCGTCACGAGATCGCCGACCGACAATGCCTCCACCGCCACCGGCCCGTCCGGCGTTTCGATGAGCGTGCCTTTCAGAAGGCAGTTGGAACCGGAACCGCCGCCGCTTTCCCACCATTTCGTGCCCAGGGCCTGCGATGGCCGCGACATGGTTGAAGCCAGGGCACCCAGCGCCGCAACCTTGGCGGCGGTGGCGGCTGTGAGGCCCAGAAAATGCCGTCGCGCTCGGCTGCGCGGCGAATGGCCGTTCTCTTCTGAAGACATGAATCCCTCCGCTCTTCCTGTTACGGCACCGGCCCGAAAATCAGCCTGGATTTCCGGCAAGGCACGATGCGCAGCTTCAAAATATGAAGCGTCGTCGCCCATTGCGCGGGTCTGCGACGCTTCAATGCCTTGCCCCAAGTCAACGATGCTGATCTTAACCGATCCCGTCCCCGAAAAGATTCCGGCAATCAGGCCAAAAGCCTTCTCGAATAGGCGTAAGCCCTACCTCGAAAGGTGAGTTTTTCAGCCGTTCGGGGGCTTCGCCCGCGTGGGATATGGCAAAAACCTCCATCCTGGCGTCGCGAAACCTTGCCAAGGGATTGGGGGGAACCACCCCACCTTCGGTTTCGCTCCTGAAGCTGAGGATTTTTCCCCATACCAAAACGTGAATTGTCAGCCTTCCAAGAATAGTATACCCCCCTATGCTAATAGAGAGGTTATGCCAATGAGCCTGCATCATCATCCTGAACATCCCGGACACCATCGCGGTTCCAGACACGAGCATGTTTTTCTGGGTGAGAACCACCAGCGCAACGAAAAGCGGACTTGGATCGTGATCGCGATTACGGCCACGATGATGATAATCGAGATCGTCGCCGGAAACCTTTTTGGCTCCATGGCGCTGACCGCCGACGGCTGGCATATGTCCACCCATGCGGCGGCAATGCTGATTGCGGCGCTTGCCTATCTCTATGCGCGCAAGCACGCGCGCAATTCGCGGTTCACGTTCGGCACCGGCAAGCTCGGCGACCTGGCGGGGTTTGCCAGTGCGATCGTTCTGGCGCTGATCGCCCTGCTTATCGGCTGGGAAAGCTTTCTGCGTTTCACGGCCCCGGTCAGCATCAATTTTCACGAAGCCATTCTGGTCGCGGTCATCGGGCTTGTCGTCAATCTGGTCTGTGCCTGGCTTTTGAGAGACGATCACGCTCACCACCATGGCCATCACGGCCATCATCACCACGACCATGCGGGCGATCATGACCAGAACCTGCGCGCGGCCTATATGCATGTGCTCGCCGATGCGCTGACATCGGTGCTTGCCATTGCAGCGCTGTTGATGGGAAGCCTCTATGGCTGGCTCTGGCTCGACCCGGCAATCGGCATTGTCGGCGCATTGGTGATCGCGCGCTGGTCATGGGGATTGATGAAGGACACCGGCTCCACCCTTCTCGACTACCTGCCGGCGGACGAAGACCTGCCGGAAGAGATCGCCGAAATCATCAGCCGCGAGGGCGGGGAAATCGCCGATCTGCATGTCTGGCAACTGGGGCCTGGCCATCATGGCGCCATTGTTTCGATCATCGTGGAACAGCCGCAAGCGCCATCCTATTACCGGAACAAGCTTGCAGCCATCCATGATTTGTCGCATGTGACGGTAGAGGTGGAACCGCGCGCCGCCTGACCGTTCAGATTTCAGGAGCATCCATGAACCACACCATCCGCGAAAAGCAGAAGCTCATCAACCGGGTGCGCCGCATTCGCGGCCAGCTTGAGGGCGTGGAACGGATGCTCGAAGACGAGAAGGGCTGCGCCGAAGTCATGCAGGTGATCGCGGGCGTTCGCGGCGCGGTCAACGGGCTGATGGCGGAAGTGATCGAAGATCACATTCTGATGCATGTGGCCGATGGCGATCTTCCGCAAAAGGAGCGTGACGAAGGCGCAGGCGAACTTGTCGATGTGGTTCGCGCCTATCTGAAATAGGCAGCATATTGACATCGCCCAAAAGCAGACATAGCTAGACGGCATGAACAAAGCACACATCAGCACCCGGTCTTATTACGCCCCGCTCACATAGCGGCGGGTTTGCTTTGTCATAGTTCAACCGCTGCATTGCCAGCGGTTGAGTTTCAAGGACAGCGCCTCTGGCCATGCGGCCATAAAGAGGTCCAGTCCATGTCTCGCGACAACAATCGGCATATGAAAATTGGCATTATCGGCTTTGGTGCATTCGGGCAGCTTATCGCCCGTTGCCTCGGCCCGTATTTCCAGTTCCATGCTTATGATTCTGCCGCAGGTCTTGAACAGACGGCGCATATCCATGGCGTCACGCTGACCTCTCTGGAACAGGCCGCCCGGTGCGATATCGTCATCCTCGCAACGCCGGTTGCAACGCTTGACCGCGTGGTGGAGGCGATCGCGCCGCATTTGCGCCCCGGCGCACTTGTTCTCGATGTGGGGTCGGTCAAGGTCGGGCCTGCCGATATCATGCGGCGCGGCCTGCCCGCTTATGTCGATATAGTCGCCACCCATCCGCTTTTCGGGCCCCAGAGCGCGCGCGAGGGCATTGCCGGTCTGAAAATCGCCCTTTGTCCCGTGCGCGGCACACGATACCACCGCGTTGCAGCCTTTCTGAAAAGGCATCTTGCGCTTGATGTCATCGTGACGACACCGGAAGACCATGACCGCGAGGCGGCAATGGTGCAGGGGCTGACGCATCTGATCGCCAGGGTTCTGGTGCAGATGGAACCGCTGCCCGCCCGCATGACGACAAAAAGCTTCGACCTTCTGATGCAGGCGGTCGGCATGGTTCGCCACGATGCGCCGGAGGTGTTTCAAGCCATCGAACATGCCAATCCCTATGCGCCGCTGGTACGAAGGCGCTTCTTCGAACTGGCCGATCATGTCAACGCTGAACTGGCGCGGCCCGATCCGGCCATTACGCAAAACCGGGCCGCAGAGGAGGCTACAGCGGCATTTCGGAAGTCTGCTTGACCGTCTGGCTCGGCACGTCGGTCTTCAGGTTCTGAACGCCCTTGATGCGGCTTAGATATTCCGACTGGAAGCGGCGGTAATCCTCGATATCCGCCGCCACCACCCGGATCATGGCATCATAATCGCCAAGCATGAAATAGCATTCCAGCACTTGCGGCAGCTTCAATATCTCCTTGGCGAAGGTTTGCAGCGTTTCCTCGTCCTGCTGGTCCAGCCGGATGCGGGTGAAGAAGGTCAGCCCCTTGCCGACCTTGGCCGGGTTCAGCACGGCGACATAACGGTCGATCACGCCCGCCTCTTCCAGAAGCTTCACCCGCCGCAGGCAGGGCGAAGGCGAAAGGCCGACCTCGCGCGCGAGATCATTATTGGCGATGCGGCCGTCGCGTTGCAGCACGCGCAGAATCCGTTTGTCGATCTCATCCAGCTTCATTGGCTTTCAATTCCATTTTTGTCGTCATTACTGGCATTTCCTGCCAAACTTTGATGCAAGGAGAGATAATTCGCAACCAAATTGCTCGCGGGATTGGTTATAGTTGCAAAACTTCTCAAGCAAACAGGCAAGAGACTGAGCAAGGGGCGGTTGCGAACCAACGACCAGCCAACGGGAATTTTATGGATATTTCACAGGCCTATGCGCCTCAAAAAAGCAGATCCGGGCGCGGCTCGGAATTCCGTCGCGGGGCCGCTGCCGGCCTGCCGGTGCTGCTTGGCATCATTCCCTATGCGCTGGTTCTGGGCGCGCAGGCCGCGCAAAAGGGCCTGAGCATCGTCGAAGTGCCGATGATGACGGGGCTGAACTTTGCAGGCGGATCGGAATTCGCGGCCATCCAGCTCTGGACCTCGCCGCCGCATGTCCTGCTGATCGTTGCGATCACCTTTCTGGTCAACAGCCGCCACCTGCTGATGGGGGCGGCTCTGGCGCCCTTCATCCGCCATCTGCCCAAGCGCAAGGCTTTCGCGAGCCTGTTTCTGATGTGCGATGAAAGCTGGGCGCTCGGCCTTGCGGATGCCAAACGCCGCCAGTCGAAAGGCGTCAATCCGGCGTTGAGCCTCACCTTCTATGCCGGGGTGGCCATTCCGTTCTATCTCGCATGGGTGGTCTTCACGACGCTTGGCGCGGCCTTCGGCCCGATGATGGGCGACCTGCGCCCCTATGGTTTCGACATGGCCTTCCCGGCGGTGTTTCTGGTTCTGCTGGCGGGCATGTGGAAAGGTTTTGCCGCCGCGCGCCCATGGCTGGTCAGCCTTGTGGTGGCGGCGCTCACCTATCTCACCATTCCCGGCGCCTGGTATGTCGCCGCCGGTGCCGTGTCCGGTCTTGTTGCAGCCTATCTGCTGGCAGGTGAAGAATGATCGACCCACTCGCCGTTCTGACCATCGTTTTGATGGCAAGCGTCACCTATCTCACGCGGATCGGCGGCTATGTGCTGCTGCGCAACCGCACGCTCGGCAAGCGCGCAACGGCGGTGATGGAAGCAGCGCCGGGCTGCGTTCTGATCTCGGTCATCGCGCCCGATTTCGTGGCCGACAAGCCTGCCGACCTGATTGCGCTTGCAATCACGATCTTCGCCGCGACACGCTTTTCCATGCTGCCGACCGTGCTGATCGGCATCGGTGCTGCAGGCCTCTGCCGCTACCTGATCGGATAAAGCATGTCTCCAAAAAGTGGGAACCGGTTTTTGGATAAAGACATGCTTGAAACAAATAAGCATGTCTCCAAACAGTGGGGACCGGTTTTTGGACAAAGACATGCTTGAAACAAATAAGCATGTCTCCCGAAAGTGGAGACCGGTTTCGGGATAAAGACATGCTTGAAACAAACAAGCATGTCTCCCGAAAAAACCGCGACGGAGTTCAGTGCAGATGCCTGAGCTTGTCGGGATTGCGCACGACATAGATGCCGACAATCCTGCCGTCTTCGATATCGAGCGCCGTCGTCTGGATTTCCCCATCTGCCTCGCGCGTGATGAAGCCCGGCAGGCCATTGATGAAAACGATGCGCAAAAGCGTGGACTGGTTGCCGTGGAAATAGCCCGCCAGCTTCTCGTGGGTCTTCATCACCTCGTCGAAACCGAAAACAGGCTTCGGGAAGGCCGGGCGCTTGCCGCCGCCATCGGCGTGCATGTGCACATCCGCTGCCAGCATCGCACCCAGCGCATTCATGTCGCCGCTGCGCGATGCCGCAAAGAAGGCCTCCGCCAGTTCAAGCCCGCGCTTCTTGTCGACCTGAAAGCGCGGGCGCTCCTCGCGCACATGCTTGCGGGCGCGCGCCGCAAGCTGGCGGCAGGCGGCGGCATCGCGCTGGATGGTTCTGGCGATCTCGTCGAAATCCAGCCCAAACACATCGTGCAGCAGGAAGGCGGCGCGTTCCAAGGGCGAAAGACGCTCCAGCGCCAGCATGAGCGGCAGGGTGACATCGTCATCCGCCTCCTCTTCGACAAGCGGGTCGGGAATCCACGGGCCGAAATAGGTTTCGCGCTGGTTGCGCCCGGATTTCAGAAAATCGAGGCACAGGCGGGTCACGGTGCGGCGCAAAAAGGCTTCCGGCTCGCGCACCGCGCTGCGGTCGGCGTTCATCCAGCGGATGAACGCCTCCTGCACCATATCCTCCGCATCGGCGACCGAGCCCAACATGCGATAGGCAACGCGGATCAGTTTCGGGCGCAGCGGATCGAAGCTTTCGGCGGCATCGCCTTGCGAGGATATGTCGGCCATTATACGGCTGCCCTGACTGCGGGCTTCCTGGCTTCCGGTTCAAACCAGAGGCCAAAGCCGACCGCCATGCGGTTCCACCCATTGATGATGTTGATCATCAGCGTCAGGTTCACTTGCTCCTCCTCGGTGAACTGTGCCTGCATGGCGGTGCGGGCATCCTCCAGATCATGGCCTTGCGACAGGCGTGTCAGCGCATCCACCCATCCCAGCGCCGCACGCTCGCGCTCAGAATAGCACGGTGCTTCGCGCCATGCCGACAACAAATAGATGCGCTGCTCGGTCTCGCCCAGGGAGCGTGCCTCAAGCGTGTGCATGTTGATGCAATTGGCGCAGGCATTGATCTGCGAGGAGCGGATTTTGACAAGCTCGATCAGGCTCGCTTCCAGGCTGGATGCGATGGTCAGCGAGGCATTCATCCAGGATTTCATCGTGGCGGGCGCAACATCGAACGGATTGAGCAGAGGGGTCATGGTATCGTTCCTTTCGGTTCAAGGGGTTCGACAGACATGACGAGACAGCAATGCCGGATGTGACATTGGACCGATATTTTTTTCGATTTCGTCGCCGACGCCGCCGGTGCTGCCCGTCAACCGCAGTCGAGTTCGCTCAATATCCATTCCCGGAATGCGCGGATCTTGGGCGCGTTGCGGCGGCTTTTCGGATAGGCCAGCCAATAGGCAAGGCCATTGTCGCAGACGAGATCGAAAGGCTGGATAAGCTGGCCGGAAGCGATTTCAAGCCGATGGAAGGCTGGCGTCAATATGCCCACGCCCTGCCCGGCTGCGGCGGCGCGCCCTTCCAGATGCTGCGCGCCGAAGCGGTTTTGCGTGTTGCCCTGGATTTGCGGATTGTCGATACCCGCAGCCGCATACCAGATTTTCCACCACGGATCGCTCGCATCGATGGCCTTCAGTTTCAAAAGGTCGGCAGGCTCATGAATCCCGCCCACGCTTTCGGCCAGTGCCGGATTGAGCATCGGCGTGAATTCGGCCTTTATCAGCTCATGCGCCTCAAGCCCCGGCCAGTGTCCCTTGCCGCTGCGTATCGCCACATCCACATTCACTGTCGCGAAGTCGATCAACTGGTCGCTCGTCTCCAGCCGCACGGCAAGCGATGGAAAGCGCATCTGGAACGAGCCCAGCCGATGCACCAGCCAGTTGGCGGCGAAGGTCGCCAGGACGCTGATCGTCAGCACGCCCTCCATATCCGCGCGCAGGCTCGCAAAGGCGCCGCGCATCGTTTCAAAGGCTTCCGTCAGGGCCGGGGCGAGACGCCGCCCGATATCGGTCAGCTCCACCTGCCGGGGACGGCGCAGAAACAGCGGCGCGCCGACGCGCTCCTCCAATATCTTGATCTGATAGCTGACCGCGGCCTGCGTCATGCCCAGTTCCTCCGCGGCGCGGGTGAAACTGGCATGGCGGGCGGCGGATTCAAAAACGCGAATGGCCGATAAGGGGGGAAGCGCTGCCGTCATGATACATAAGTCCTCCTTATGCATGATAATCGAGGTTCAATTGGAAAACAAAGATTTTCCGGCGCATACCTATAGGCAGAGTTTAACGGGCAACGGTCTCCCACCGCTGCTTCATTCGATAGGTGAGATCATGAAAAACCTCGATTCTGCCTGCGCAACCGCCACAATGTCCCCCACCTGCCCCGAGGCTGGCAACGGCTGGAGCGTCCTGTTTTCACGCCTGTTTTCCCGCAAACGGGCCCATGTCGTCATCACCGAACATTCGCCGGAATATCTCCTGCGGGATATCGGCATCGCTGACGGACGCACGCAATATTATTCGCGGGACGGCCATAAGCTGCCCGAATGGCGGTAACTGTGTCAGCCGCTGATGACGGCAAAGCCCCGCGCCTTGAGGCCGCGCCGGTCCTCGTGCAGATTGCTGACGAGGCGGCTGCGGCTTCCCTCCAGATGGGCGCGCATCAAGGCCGCCGCCCTGTCGGCATCGCCTTCGCGCACCGCGTCCAGAATAGCGCGGTGCTCGGCCCATGCGCGGGCGAGCGCCGCCGCGTCGCGCACCTCCAGCCAGCGCGCCCGTGAAAGGCGCTGCATGGCATCGCGCACGCCGCGGCTGAGAAACTCATTGCCGGACAATCGCGCCAGTTCGATATGAAAATCCATGCCGATACGGTGCCATTCCTCGCGTGAGGTTTCGGCATCGCAGCTATCCAGCATGGCTGCAATCGGTTCCACGTGGCTGCGATCCTCAAGCGCGCAGGTGAGTTTCAACGCGGCAATTTCCAGCGCTTCGCGATAGACGCCGATCTGCTCGATTTCGCCAAGATTGATCGGCGAGACCGTCCAGCCGCGCCCTTCGCGGCAGATGAGCCCCTCCGCCTCCAGCCGCAGGAGTGCGGCCCGGATCGGCGTGCGCGAAGCGGAAAACCGCGCCTCGATCCAGCGCTCGGTCAGCCGTTCGCCCGGCCCCAGTTCCAGCCCGAGGATCATGTCGCGAAGCTGCGTCTCAACCTGCCTCATCTGTGACATTGGCGACCATTCTCCATCCTGTATCCGCGCCACGATTGACAAGCCGGTTCAACAGGCGCATTCATGCATGCCGTTTTGGTATCCCAAATTGGAATACATTGCAATCGCGAGACATGACATGAGCACCGCCCAAGCCGCCGCCAGGGACGAAACTGCCGACGAAAACCACGAACGCTACTGGAAGCAGAACCTGTTGATCTGCCTCATCGGTTCCTTCACGACGCTCATTGCCATGTCGCTTCTCCTGCCCTTCCTGCCGCTTTATGTGGAGCAATTGGGCGTCGCCGATCACGCGGCCATCGTGCAATGGTCTGGCATCGCCTATGGCGCGACCTTTCTGGCCGCAGCCTTCGTTGCGCCGCTCTGGGGCAGGCTCGGCGACCGCTATGGGCGCAAGCTGATGCTGATCCGCGCCAGCCTCGGCATGGCCATCGCCATGTCGCTGATCGGCATGGTGACAAGCGTGTGGCAACTGGTGGCGCTGCGGCTTTTCGTGGGCATTGCGGGCGGCTATTCGTCGGGTTCGATGATCCTCGTCGCCACGCAGACGCCAAAGGAAAAGACCGGCTGGGCGCTGGGCGCGCTTTCGGCGGGCATCATGGCCGGCAATCTGGCCGGTCCGCTGCTCGGCGGCGCACTGCCGCCGCTGATCGGCATCCGCGCCACCTTCTGGCTGGCGGGCGGCGTGATCTTCCTCACATTCCTGGCCACGACCTTTCTGATCCGCGAGGAACGCAAGCCGCCAAAGCCAACCAGCGAACAGAAGGCGCAATCCATCTGGGCCGCGATCCCCGACAGAAAACCGGTCATCGCCATGCTGGTGACGGGCATGCTGCTGCTTTTCGCCAATATGTCGATCGAGCCGATCATCACCGTCTATGTGATGCAGCTGATGGACGACCAGACGAAAGTGACACTCATCTCCGGCGTGGTGATGGCTGCGGCGGCGCTGGGCAGCATCCTGTCGTCCTCGCGGTTGGGGCGCCTTGCCGACCGCATCGGCCACACGCGCGTCATCATCGGGGCGCTGTCGGTTTCCGCGCTGCTTTTGATCCCGCAGGCATTCGTGACGCAAGCCTGGCAGCTGATCGGCCTGCGTTTTCTGATGGGGCTGGCGCTGGGCGGTCTCCTGCCCTGCATCACCAGCGTCATAAGGCACAATGTCCCCGACCGTGTGGCGGGCGGCATTCTGGGCTATTCCGTCTCGGCGCAATATGTGGGCCAAGTTGCCGGCCCCGTCGCTGGCGGTTTCGTCGGCGGTCACTTCGGCATGCGGGCGGTCTTTCTCGGCACATGCCTGATGATGGCGGCCGGCGCGATGTACAACTGGGCCGTCCTGCGGCGCGCCTCACGCCGATAGAGCGCGTTTCGATCTGATTGGATCAGATCGGCGCTCTAACTTCCTATCATTCAAACATAATCTTATCGATCCTCGTTTCACGCCGGTCGGATTATGTTCTAAATCCGGCCTAACAGATCGCCCGCAAGTTTCGATATGTAAATAATTTCCGGCTCAACATTGTTATTTTATAATTTAAATCTCTATTATAAAAATATATCCGTGAATAAACATCAGGAGAAATGAATTATGAAAAAGTTTATTTTTGCACTTTCACTACCTGTACTTGTCATGACATCCTATGTTTCTGCCGCGACCGCAGCTTCGGCCGTAAAAACAAGCAATTCCATCGTGTGCATCCCGGCAGGTGAGGATGAACCGGACTGGAACTGCGTCAAAGCATGCATTGCAAATGGCGGCACATTGCAGCAATGCTATTGATTGATGACGACTGCACTTTCATGAAATGATTTCCAGCAAAAGCGTTTTACGCTTTTGCTGGAAATTCTTTAAATGGAATACCCGCCGTCGATATTAAGCGCGGTGCCCGTCACCATGGAGGCGGCGTCCGAGGCCAGCCAGAGCGCGGCTTCCGCCACATCCTCCGGCGTCGAAAACCGATTGAGAGGAATGGTGCGCTTCAGCGCCGCGCGCGCCTCCGGCGTATCTTCGTCCAGAAACAGCTTCAGCCCCTCGCCGTCGCTTTCGGCGGGGCAGATACAGTTGACGCGGATATTCTTCTCCGCCAGCTCCAGTGCCATTGCCTTGGTCGCGCTGATAATCCAGCCCTTCGACGCGCTGTACCAGACAAGCCCCTTGCGTGGGCGCAGCGCGGTTGCCGAAGCCGTGTTGATGATGACGCCGCCGCCCTGATGCTCCATGATCGGCACAATGATCTGCGTGGAATAATAAAGCGCCTTCATATTGACGGCGGCAATCAGGTCGAAACTGTCCTCCGTCACGTCCGTCAGCGGCATGTTGCGATGCGTAAAACCGGCATTGTTGGCCATGATGTCGATGCGCCCGAACGCTTCGAAAGCCGTGCGCGCCACGCGCTCCATATCGTCCTTGCGCGACACATCCGCCTGCACGGAAAGACTGTCGCTGCCGATATCGGCAAGCTCGTCCTCGACACGCTTTACATTCACGTCGGCGAGAATGACTTTTGCGCCTTCGGCTGCAAACCGGCGCGCCATGCCCGAACCGAAGCCCGAACCGGCGCCGGTGATGATTGCGACCTTGTCCTGCAACCTTTTCATGTCATTCTCCTTTTGAGCATTTCCCGTAAAGTGCAATCACTTGAATCCAGATTATTTGTTTCAATATGGCGTTAAGAGCCTGAGCCAGAATGAACATGTCATGTATGCACAACCGATTAATCCGTCAATTCTGGCAGTTCGCTTTCACTTTCACGGGAATACGCATCGCGGCTGTTGAATTTAAATCGATTAGATAATAGACAAGGGCGGCGCGAAAATCGCATGCTGCCCACATACGGACTGATTTGCGCAAGAAGAGAAGAGAGCGATAGATGACCAGCCAGACAATTCCGGTAGATCCCTTCGACTGCATCGTTTTTGGCGGCACGGGCGACCTCGCCGAGCGCAAGCTTATCCCTGCACTCTATCATCGCCAGCGCGCAGGCCAGATTTCCGACCCGACGCGCATCATCGGCGCATCGCGCAGCGCCATAAGCGATGACGAATATCGCCAGTTCGCACGCAATGCCATCCACGAGCATGTGAAGGCCGAGGAAGTCGACGAGAAGGAAGTCGACACGTTTCTCGCCCGCCTCAGCTATGTGGCCGTCGACGCCAAGTCCGAGGAGGGCTGGGATGCGCTCAAGACCCTGATCGGCAAGAAGCCGGAAAAGATCCGCGCCTTTTACCTCGCCGTCAGCCCCACGCTCTTTGGCGATATCGCCACGCGCCTGAAGGCGCATGGCCTGATTACCCGCGACACGCGCATCATCGTGGAAAAGCCGATCGGCCGTGATCTGGAATCCGCCATGGCGCTCAACGATACGCTGGGCAGCGTTTTCCGCGAGGACCAGATTTTCCGCATCGACCATTATCTCGGCAAGGAAACCGTGCAGAACCTGATGGCGCTGCGCTTTGCCAATGCGCTTTATGAGCCGCTGTGGAATTCGGCCCATATCGACCATGTGCAGATCACCGTCGCCGAAGCCGTCGGCCTGGAAGGGCGCGCTGGCTATTACGACAAGGCGGGCGCATTGCGCGACATGGTGCAGAACCATATTCTCCAGCTTCTCTGCCTTGTTGCGATGGAGCCGCCTTCATCGATCGAAGCCGATGCTGTCCATGACGAGAAGGTCAAGGTTCTGCGGTCCTTGCAGCCGATCACCAGCCTCAATGTGGAAGATGTGACGGTGCGCGGCCAGTATCGCGCCGGTGCCTCGGCAGGCGGTCCGGTGCGCGGCTATCTGGAAGACCTCGAAAGCGAAACCAGCAACACCGAAACCTTTGTGGCGCTGAAGGCGGAAATCGCCAACTGGCGCTGGGCGGGCGTGCCGTTCTATCTGCGCACCGGCAAGCGGCTTGCCACGCGCGTTTCGGAAATCGTCGTTACCTTCAAGCCGATCCCGCATTCCATCTTCGGGGAAAGTGCCGGCAAGGTGGTGGCCAACCAGCTTGTCATCCGTCTCCAGCCGGATGAAGGCGTGAAGCAGTGGCTGATGATCAAGGACCCGGGCCCCGGCGGCATGCGCCTGCGCCACATGCCGCTGGATATGAGCTTTGCCCAGTCTTTCAGCGAGCGCAATCCGGATGCCTATGAACGCCTGATCATGGATGTGGTGCGCGGCAACCAGACGCTCTTCATGCGCCGCGACGAGGTCGAGGCGGCATGGCGCTGGGTCGATCCGATCCTCCAGGGGTGGGAGTTGAACAGCCAGCCCGTGCAGGGCTACACAGCAGGAACATGGGGCCCGTCATCGTCCATCGCGCTCATCGAGCGTGACGGGCGCACATGGCACGAAAGCCTGTAATTCTGCTTTGGAAAGGAATGGAATGAGCATCGAACGGCATGATTTTACCAGCGGAACGGAACTGGCGCAGGCACTGTCGGAAGCCATTGCGAACAAGCTGAATGCCGCCATTGCAGACCGGGGACAGGCCACGCTTGCCGTCTCCGGCGGCACCACGCCGCTCAAGCTGTTCGAGGTGCTCTCCCGCAAGATGATCGACTGGAACCTCGTCACGATCACCCTGGTGGACGAGCGTTTTGTAGCCGTTGAAAGCGACCGCTCCAACGAAAAGCTGGTGCGCGCGCATCTTTTGCGCGATCATGCGGGCGTGGCCCGGTTCGTCGGCCTGTACAATCCGGCGGCAACGGTCGAAACGGCTGCACTGGCCGCCGCAAGCCGTATCGATGCGTTGCGCCGTCCGTTCGACGTGGTGGTGCTTGGCATGGGCAATGACGGTCATACCGCCTCCTTCTTCCCCAATGCCGACCGGCTCGATCAGGCGATCGATCCGGCAACGCGGGCGCTCGTGCTGCCGATCTACGCCGAGGGAGCCGGCGAAAAGCGCCTCACGCTCACCCTTCCCATCATCGCTGAAGCCGAAATGCTGGTTCTGCATATTGAAGGCGCTGCCAAGCAGGCAACGCTGGAGAAAGCGCTTTCCGGCGATGACGAGAATGAAATGCCCGTGCGCGCTGTCTTCCACCATGCCCGCACACCGATCCAGCTTTACTGGACGAGCTAAAGCGCATCCCGAAAAGTGTGAAACGGCTTTCGAACAAGATGCGTTTGAAAACAAAGAGATAGAGCATTTCAACAGGCCAGTTTGGCACAGGTGATACCCATGCCCACGCAGTCCGCACATAAACGCATTCAGGAAATCACCGCGCGCATTCGCGAACGGTCCAGGCCGACGCGCGAAGCCTATCTTGCCCGTGTGCGCGAGGCTGCATCCGGCAAGCCGAAGCGCGCCGTTCTGGCCTGCGCCAATCTCGCCCACGGCTTTGCCGCCTGCGGCCCGCACGACAAGGCGGCGCTGACCGGCGACGAGATACCGAACCTCGGCATCATCACCGCCTATAACGACATGCTTTCGGCGCATCAGCCGTTTGAAACCTTTCCGCAACTCATCAAGCAGGCCGCGCGTGAAGCGGGCGGCGTGGCGCAGGTTGCGGGCGGCGTGCCCGCCATGTGCGATGGCGTCACGCAAGGGTTTGCGGGCATGGAACTGTCGCTGTTCTCCCGCGAGGTGATCGCGATGGCAACCGCCGTCGGCCTGTCGCATGACATGTTCGATGCCGCCGTCTATCTCGGCGTCTGCGACAAGATCGTGCCCGGCCTCATCATCGGTGCCCTGACCTTCGGCCATCTGCCGGCCGTCTTTGTGCCTGCCGGGCCGATGACCAGCGGCCTGCCCAATGACGAAAAGGCCAAAACCCGCCAGCTTTATGCGGAAGGCAAGGTCGGGCGTGCCGAGCTTCTGGAATCGGAATCGAAGTCCTATCACGGCCCCGGCACCTGCACTTTCTACGGCACGGCCAATTCCAACCAGATGCTGATGGAAATCATGGGCCTGCATCTGCCGGGCGCATCCTTCATCAATCCGGGCACGCGGCTGCGCGACGCCCTGACCCGCGAAGCCGCCCGGCGCGCGCTGGCGATCACCGCCCTTGGCAATGAATATACGCCGGTCGGCGAAATGCTGGACGAGCGCTCCTTCGTCAATGGCGTCATCGGCCTCAATGCGACCGGCGGCTCGACCAACCACACCATCCACCTGATCGCCATGGCGGCAGCCGCCGGCATCAAGCTGACATGGCACGATATTTCGGAGATTTCGGATGTGGTGCCGCTTCTGGCCCGCGTCTATCCGAACGGCCTTGCTGATGTGAACCATTTCCATGCCGCTGGCGGCATGGGCTTCCTGATCCGCGAGCTTCTCGATGGCGGCATTTTGCATGAGGATGTGCGCACCGTCTGGGGCGAAGGGCTGCGGCCCTACGCCATCGAACCGAAGCTCGGTCCCGACGGCAATGTCGTGCGCGAGCCGGTGCCGGAAAAAAGCGGCGACGACAAGGTTCTGGCCAAAATCCAGGTGCCCTTCCAGCCGACCGGCGGCCTCAAGGTCCTGACTGGCAATATCGGCAATGCGATCATCAAGGTTTCCGCCGTAAAGCCGGAGCGTCAGGTCATTGAAGCACCCGCCAAAGTCTTCAACGATCAGGCCGAAATGCAGGCCGCGTTCAAGGCTGGCGAGCTGACCGGCGATTTTATCGCCGTGGTCCGCTATCAGGGTCCGAAAGCCAATGGCATGCCGGAGCTCCACAAGCTGATGACAGTTCTGGGCATCCTGCAGGATCGCGGCCAGCGCGTCGCGCTTGTCACCGATGGCCGCCTGTCCGGCGCGTCGGGCAAGGTTCCGTCCGCCATCCATGTCACGCCGGAAGCGCTCGATGGCGGCCTCATCGGAAAAATCCGCGACGGCGATGTTATCCGCCTCGATGCCGTCAATGGTACGCTGGAAGTTTTGGCCAATATCGCCCTGCTGAACGATCGCGGCGAGGACCGACCCGATCTTTCCGGCAATGAACATGGCATGGGACGCGAATTGTTCCGCGCTTTCCGCCAGATCGCCGGGCGGGCCGACGAGGGCGCTTCGGTGTTCTGAAAAGCCCAAATGAAATTAAGGCGAAACAGTGATTCACACTGTTTTGCCCTTCAAACCATCAAAAATGGAATGAAACTGCGCAAAAAGCGCCGTTCAATTGTGTCAAAAAACCGGCTTTTTCACGCCAGCCGTGCGGCAGGCCGAGGTGAGCGTGTTTGCCATCAGCATGGCGATGGTCATCGGACCGACGCCGCCTGGGACCGGCGTGATCGCTCCGGCGACCTTTTCAGCTTCCGCAAAATCGACATCGCCAACCAGCCGCGTCTTGCCCTCGCCCCGTTCCGGCGCCGGAATGCGGTTGATGCCGACATCGATCACCGTTGCGCCGGGCTTGACCCAATCGCCCTTGACCATTTGCGAACGCCCGACCGCAGCCACCAGAATGTCCGCCGTGCGCGCAATCGCGGGCAGGTCCTTCGTGCGGCTGTGCGCGACCGTAACGGTGGCATTGGCGGCGAGCAGAAGATTGAACATCGGCTTGCCGACGATGTTGGAACGCCCGATCACCACGGCATTGAGCCCCGAAAGATCGCGGCGATGGACGCGCTCGATCATGATCATTGCGCCTGCTGGCGTGCAGGGAACGAAAGCCGTTTCAACCTCGCCGGTGCCAAGCTTGCCGACATTGATGAAATGGAAACCGTCGACATCCTTGTCGGGAGAAATCGTCTGGATCACCCGGCCTGAATCGATGTGCTTCGGCAGCGGCAACTGCACCAGAATGCCATGGATCGCGGGATCATTGTTGAGGCTCTCGATCAGGTCGAGAAGCTCCTGTTCCGACGCCGTTTCCGGCAGGTCGTGCTGAACGGAGTGAAAGCCGCATTCCTTGGCCTTCCGGCTCTTGGAAGCCACATAAACCTGGCTTGCCGGGTCTTCGCCGACAATCACCACCGCAATGCCGGGCACGATGCCGGTGGCGGCCACCAGCTTTTCGGTCTCCGTCTTCACCGTGGAAACCACATCCTCGGCGAGCTTCTTGCCATCTATCAATTGAGCCATAGCGAGCGCTCCGTTCTTTCGTGATTGTCTGGGAGATACGCGACATCTTTTCCGTACACATGCCCATAAGCGTCATGGCGCCCGATGACAATTGGCGAATGCGTGACAATGCAGGATTTTATGGGGTTTTAGAGCATTTTCGAGCCAAAAGTGCGAAGCGCCTACGCGGGGAAATCAGTCCACTGGACTGATTTCTGATCCCGCTTCGATGCGTAGGATAATGCGTGAAAACAAATAGATAGAGCGGTTCCGGCGATTCCATTTAAACCGGAACCGCTCTAGCATTACAGTTGCAAATTCGTCAGGCCGTGGCGAAAAGAGTGATTTTCGAGTACCGGAGCGGAGCGTACTTAAAGGTACGTGAGCACCGGAGCGCAGACAAATAGCTCTTTGCAGCCCGGCATCACGAAGAATGCAACTGTAATGCTAGGCTGTAGTGACGAATGAACTTATGGTTTGGCGCGGCCAAGCGCGGCATTTTCCTTCGGCCGGTTCGAGCCTGCATTCTCGGCTTCCCAGCGCGCATTGGCTTCGCGGATTGCGGCAGCAAGGCGGGTTTCGCCATAGGTTTCCAGCACCTCTTCCGGCTCGGCTTCCCTCCTGACCGGCGATGACGGCTCGCGGCCGGCCAGCGCCATCGAAACAAGGCCAAGCAAAAACCCCGCCAGCAATCCAAGCCCGATAATCCCCTGCGGGGAAAGATCGCGCGGGGTCGGCTCCGCCATGGCTGGCGCAACCATCCGCACCATTGCGGCGGAACCCGCCGCGGAAGTTTCGCCCCGCGCCGCCCGCATCTGCAATTCTTCAAACAGCGCCTGCCTGGCCGCGGCATCGCGCTCCAGCAGTTGCAGGCGGGCCCTGTCTTCATCGGTCGCGGGCGCCGAGCCGAAGCCGGCCATGGCCGCCGCCGCTTTCTGCTCGCGTTCGACCGCATTCCTGAGATCGGCCTGCAAGGCGCTGCGCTTGCTTGCGATCTCCTTGTCGATTTCAGCTTCGATCCGCTTTGCTTCTGCCCCCTGCCCGGCAGCGCGATAGCGCTCCACCAGCGCGCCCAGCGCGCCGGACCGCATGGTTTCCGGCACGCCCTTTCCAGCAAGGCTGTCGGCGGTTGCGCCGTTCAGCCTGTTGGCCTCGGCTGCGATGCGCGCCGTCTCTGCCTTGCTGTCGGCGAATTCACGTTGAAGTGCGGCCTTGTTGCCGTCATCGCCGAAATCCCGGCTGACGCGAAAAGCCGCTGCCGCCTGCCTTGCCGCTTCAGCATCCGCTTCCAGATTGTGCAGGCGCGTCGGCAAATCGCCCGCAGAGCCGTTTACTTCCACGCCGCCTTGCAGATGATCGCGAAATGCCTGTGCAACCGCATTGGCCAGAAGGGCCGCCGTTTCCGGCCTGTCGGCCGCTGCCTCCACAGTCACCGTGCCGCTGTCCAGTGCCTGCGTGAAATGAAGACGCTGGCGCAGCAATTCGGCACCCGACAGGCCTGTCGCCGGGGGCTGCTGGTCTTCGGGCAGCAGCCGGGTCAGGCGGATGCGCAATTCCTCCAGAAAGGACGGGGCGCCGAGGTCAGCCGGACTTTCGATGTGCGCGATGCGGGCGGCGCGTTCCAGAACGGCAGTCGAGGCGATTTCGCTGCGCCGCTCCGGCGGGAAAACCTGCAAGGATGCCGCCGCGCCATAGTGAGGCGGTACCAGAAAAGCATATGTGGTGCCGACAATCCCGCCCAAGAGCGTGAAACCGGCCAGAAGCCCGAAGCGCCGCCTGCGGCGCGGCACCAAAACCTGCTGGTTTTCAGGCTGCGGAAAACGGACGGATGCCGCCGGTTCCGGCGCGGGCCGGGCCGGGACCGGGAAACCTTCGAGATTGGCCTGCAATGCCTCGCGGACGGCATTCATCCGGCTTTGCATCTCCGCTTTCGGATCGGCCTGCCCGCTTGCCTCCGCTTCCAACAGGTCCTGCTTGCGGCGCAGCAGTTCCTCGCGACGCCTTTGATGTTCACGGTCTTCGTCGTCTTTGGCGGTCATGCGGGCAGGCGCGAGAAATTCCGGCGCATAGGCCAGAAGCGGGCGCGCAGCCGCCCGTCGCCTCTCTCCGTGCCGTTCCACCATTGCTCCGTCCCGCTTTTTACTATTGATCCAGATTAATATTCATCATGGCAAACAAACCGTTAAAATTGCAATTATAGATATTGATTCATAAAGATAAATCAGGAGACCGCCATGACTGCCGAAACGGAACATGCGATCGATCCAGACCGGCTGAACGGCATCATCCGGTTTATCCAGGGTGCGGAACGGCTGAAGAGCACATTGCGCTCCGGCCACACCTCCCAGGGCCGACCGGAAAGCACGGCCGAACATAGCTGGCGCTTATGCCTGCTGGCGATGCTGTTCGACCGGGAACTGGGCGATTGCGACCGGCTGAAACTCATCAAGATGTGCATCATCCACGATCTGGGCGAGGCGATTTCCGGCGATGTGCCCGCCATCCATCAATGTGCCGATGATGGCCGCGCCGCGCGCGAAAAAGCCGATCTCATGGCACTGTGCGCCCCCCTGCCCGATGATCTTGCCGCAGAAATCATGGCGCTTTGGACCGATTACAGCCAAGGCAGCTCGCCGGAAGCGATCCTTGCCAAGGGGTTCGACAAGCTTGAAACCATGATGCAGCACAATATCGGGCAGAACCCGCCGGATTTCGATTATGCGTTCAATCTCGGCTATGGCGTCAAGCAGACGGCCCGCCACCCGCTGTTGCGCCAGTTTCGCGGCATCGTGGATGCACAAACCCGGCGCAATGCGGAAAAACAATCCTAGTGGTCTGATTCCAACATTTGCATCCCTCGGTTCAAGCGCTGAGCAAATGTTGGAATCAAAAAGACCACTAGCAAACATATGTATCTAGTGGATTTTTCGAATTTGACGTTTGAAACAGCGTATGTGTCAGCCGGGATTCAAACGTCAAATTCAATCCACTAGTCAATTCAACGTTGCGAAGTGACGCAGAATGAAAGTGGACTGATAGACCAGCGCGCCCGCAGCAAACAGCGCATGATAGCGCCAGTTGCCCCAGAACACCGCGACCAGGCTGAAGAAGATGAAGCCTGCGACCTGAGCGGGATATTCTACCCCATAGACCTGGTAATGGTCGGCGCCTTTCATGAGCGTATCGATGAAATCGGCCACATAGACCAGTGCCAGAATGCCGAAGAACCATCTGCGCCGGGAGATGAAATAATCACGATAGCCGGTATATTGCTCCATAGTGTCGGGGAAAAGCAGCGTGCTGAGCAAAAAATACAGCCCGGCATAGAAGATCACGAACAGATACTTCTCGAAGGTCCAGAGCGGAATGATGCGCAGGCTGAATTCAAACCACCAGAAATGGATGACGGACAGCAGGATGAAACCCACCCATGCCAGATGGACGGGATAGATTTTCTGCTTGCCGGGATGCTGGATGAAACGCGCCAATCCTGTCAAAAGGCGTGAAACGCACAGGCCGAGGATCATGCCGATAATAATACGGACGTGCCCGAAAGCTTCCGATGGCGGAACGCCTGTCGTCAAAGCCGGGTCCATTCTTCCCCTCCGAAGATTCACTCCACTTTGGCTCATATTGGTCGATATGATCTGGGGGATCAATGATTTAACTGCGGAAAGACGTGGATACGCCGCATATGCTTGCAGAGCGCGGCGAGGCTAGAGCGGTTCCGGTTTAAATGGAATCGTCGGAACCGCTCTATCTATTTGTTTCCACGCATTATCCTACGCATCGAAGCAGGATCAGAAATCAGTCCAGTGAACTGATTTCCCTGCGTAGACGCTTCGCACTTTTGCTGGAAATGCTCTATACCATGCCCCAAACGAACTCCAAGGGTGGAACGATCACTATGCATGACACGGTAATTCTGGTCGGTTGCGGCAATATGGGCTTCGCCATGCTGAAAGGCTGGCTGGACAGCGGCGCCCTCAAGGCCAGGGACGTTTATGTCGTGGAGCCGACGGAAGCGCTTCGCGATCGGGCTGCGGGTGCTGGCGTCCATGCCTTTGCCGATGCCGACGCCCTGCCGGGCGACCTGAAGCCGCGCATGGTTCTGGTGGCCGTCAAGCCGCAGGTCATGGCGCAGGTCCTGCCAGCCTATGAGCGCTTCGCCCCGGCTGCCACCTTCGTCAGCGTTGCAGCCGGCATTCCGGTTGCCCTGTTCGAAAGCAAGCTTGGCCGCGACGCAGCCGTGCTGCGCTGCATGCCCAATACGCCTGCCGCCATCGGCAAGGGCATGCTGGTCACCTATAAGAACGCCAATGTGACCGACGACAATGAAGCCTTCGTCGCCCGCCTGCTTGCAACATCCGGCAAGGTCGCAAGTGTGAATGACGAAGCGCTGATGGACGCCGTGACCGCCGTTTCCGGCTCCGGGCCTGCCTATGTGTTTCATTTCATCGAAGCGCTGACCGAAGCCGGTGTGACCGCCGGCCTGCCGCAGGAAACGGCGGCACTTCTGGCCATGCAGACCGTGATGGGTGCAGGCGCCCTGGCCGATGCCAGCACGGACACACCGTCAAAACTGCGCGAACAGGTGACGAGCCCGAACGGCACCACCGCTGCCGCGCTCGACGTGCTGATGGGCGGCGACCGCCTCAGAAAGCTGGTGGCGGAAGCCGTGGAAGCTGCCCGCAAGCGTTCGGTGGAACTAGGCAAAAGCTAAATCGAAAGACGCGGCACCGCTTCGATCAGCGCCTTGGTCACAGGCGCTTGCGGTGCCGTTATCAGCTCCCGCGTCGGGCGGCATTCCACAATCCGCCCGCGCTCCATCACCGCGATACGGTCTACCATCCGGGCTGCGACCGCCAGATCATGCGTGATGAAGAGATAGGCCGTCCGCTCGGCTTTCTGTATGGCGCGCAACAGGGCGAGAATGGCGCCGCGCACGGTGAGATCGAGCGCCGAAACCGCCTCATCCAGCACGATCAGCGACGGCTTGGTTGCAAGCGCCCGCGCAAGCGCCACACGCTGACGCTGCCCGCCGGAAATCTCGTGGACACCGCGCCGCGCCAGCGCCGGGTCAAGGCCGACCATTTGCAGAAGCTCTGCACTGTCGCGTTTCAGCCCGTGGATGCGCAGCGGCTCGCGCAGAAGATCATCAACGCTTGCGCGCGGATTGAAGGCCGAGAGCGGGTCCTGAAACACCATCTGCATGCGCGCGCGCTCTTTGCGGAGATCGGCTCCCTTGAGCTCCAGCCAGTCCTTGCCCTCAAAGCGGATTGCGCCGCTTTCAAGCGGGTGAAGCCGCAGCAGTCCCCGCGCCAGCGTGGACTTGCCGCTGCCGGATGGCCCGACCAGCGCCAGCGTCTCGCCTCGCTTAATCGCGAGGCTGACGCCATCAAGCGCGCGGGTGTCACCATAGCGCAGGATGAGATTGTCGGCTTTCAGAAGCGGTTCAGCCATGGGCCGCCTCCAGCACCGGCACGGCGGCGATCAGCGCCTTCGTATACTCTGTTTGTGGGTCAGATACGATATTTCGAGCCGGGCCAAGTTCCACCAGTCTTCCCTGACGGAAGACCGCGATGCGGTCGGCCAGTCCCGACGCCAGCGCAATGTCATGCGTGATGAAGATCAGCGTCATGCCGTCTTCGCGCACCAGGTCGCACAGGAGAGAGACAATCTCCTTCTGCACGATGGTATCGAGCGCGCTTGTCGGCTCGTCGGCAATCAGCAGGCGTGGACCGGCGGCAATGGCAAGCGCAATCGCAATGCGCTGTTTCTGCCCGCCCGAAAACTGATGCGGATAAAGCGAGAAACGCTTTTCCGCTTGCGGAATATGGACCCGCTGCAAAAGGCCGACGGCTTTGGCTTTCGCCGCCCCCCTGTCGATGTTCGCATAAGCGCGGATCGTCTCGACAAGCTGCGCGCCGACCGTCATCAGCGGGTCGAAGCTCGATGCGGGGTCCTGAAACACGAAGCCTATGTCGCGCCCCGGTCGCGGCTTTCCATCCGCCCAGTGGAAGCCGCCCGACAGACGTGCATTGCCCGGCAGGAGCGAGGCCAGGGCCAGCGCCAGCGTGCTTTTGCCCGAGCCGCTTTCGCCGATGATCGCCAGCGTTTCGCCATGCATGACATCGAGATCGATATTCTCCAGCGCCGTTTCGCGGCCATAGTGCACGGAAAGCTGTTCCAGCCGGACCATCACCGTCATGGCTGCACCGCGCGCCGGGACAGGGCATTGGTCAGCCCTTCGCCCGTCAGATAAACGCCAACGACAGTCAATGCCAGCGCCAGGCCCGGCAGGATCGAAAGCCAGGGCGCGGACCGCAAAACCGTGCGCCCTTCGGCAATCATGCCGCCCCAGGTCACGCGGTTGGGATCGCTTAGGCCCAGAAAGGACAGCGCCGCTTCGATCAATATGGCGGAAGCGACGATCACCGGCACCAGCGCCAGAACCGGCGGCAGCGCGTTGGGCAAAATCTGGCGGAAGGCGATTTCCATCGGATGCATGCCGATGACGCGGGCCGAGGCCACATAGTCGCTTTCGCGGATGGAAAGCACTTGCCCGCGCGTGAGGCGGGCGGCCTGCGTCCAGCTGGAAAGCGCAATCGCGACAATCAGCACCGGCAGCGACGGCCCGGCAATGCTGACCAGAGCCAGCGCCAGCAGAAAACCCGGCACGGTCTGGAAAGCCTCCGTGATCCGCATCAGGACTTCATCGATGATACCGCCCGCAAAGCCGGCCAGGGTTCCGACGATGCTGCCGAGGATAATCGCGGCGCAGGCGGCAGCCAGCCCAACCATAAGCGAGGTGCGCGCACCATGGAAAAGCCCGGCCAGAACATCGCGCCCCAGCCGGTCGGTTCCGAGAGGAAAATGCGCGTTCTCAAAAGGTTGCAGCAAGGGCGTTGAGACAATGCTCAAAGGATCGGCGGGAAAGAGGAGAGGCGCGGACAATGCGGCCAGCACCAGCAGCACCAGCAGGATTGTGCCTGTTATACCTTCACCCGTTCTGAAATAACGTTTGGAGCGGCTCATGCCCTGCCGCCTCCGGTCGCGATGCGTGGGTCGAGCCAGAAATAGATCAGGTCGACAAGGAAATTGACCACGATCACCATGACGGCGCTGACCAGAATGACGCCGAGCAGAAGCGGCGTGTCACGGCTTGCGACGGCCTCCTGCGCCAGCCGCCCCAGACCCGGCACGGCGAAGACAGTTTCAATCACCACGCTGCCGCCGAGCATGGATGCCGCCTGCAAGCCCAGCACGGTCACGAGCGGCAGAAGCGCATTGCGCGCCACGTGACGCAGGACAATGCGCAGATGCGAAATACCCCTCGCCCGCAAGGCGCGCACGAAATCCATGCGCCATATGTCGGCCATGGCGGCACGCATCACCCGCAGGTAAAGCGCCAGATAGATCACCGCCAGCGAGACGACCGGCAGCACCAGATGGAGCGCGATATCGCCCGCCCGCGCCAGCCCGTGCTTGCCGGAGGCAATCGTTTCGATGCCGCTCGACGGCAGCCAGCGCAGCCGGATCGAAAACAGGATGACCAGCACAAGCGCCAGCCAGAAACCGGGGATCGCATAAAGGACAAGCGATGCAATGGACAAAAACCGGTCGCGAAAGCTTCCCGGTCTGGCACCGGCAACAATGCCGAGGAGAGAACCCACGGCAAAAGACAGGGCAGTCGCCGCGCCCATCAAAAGAAGCGTGTTGGGCAGGCGTTCCAGAATGACGTCGAGAATGGGCCGGTTGAAACTGACGGACCAGCCGAGATTGCCCTGTGCAAGCGCTGCCAGATAGGCCCCGAGCCGATGCCAGACCGACTGGTCCAGCCCCCAGCGCGCCCGCATGTCGGCAATCGTGGCCGCATCGCCGCCGAATGTCACGGCATAGGCGTCAACAGCATCGCCCGGCGCGCTTTCCAACATGAAAAAGCAGCCGACAATGACAATCAGCAGCACGATGATGCTGCCGGCCAGTCGTTTGCGGAAAAGGGACAGAATCTGTTTCACGGCGGCAGGATACAATCAATCTGACGGTTTCGTCACTGTTCCAGCCACGTATCCGCCCAGTTGGAAACAGCCCAGCGCGGATTGTTGGAAACATTCTTCACACGGTCGCTGGCAACCGTGATGAAACCCCATTCCGCGACATTGATGAGCGGCAGATCCGCCTCCACCATCTGCTGGAACTGCCGATAAAGCGCCGTGCGCTTTTCCTCATCGATTTCGCGAGCGGCTTTGGCAATCAGCGCGTCGAGTTCGGCATTGGCATAGCCGCCCTGATTGGAGAACGGCACGCCTGCCGGGATGCCGCTTTGCACCAGAATGGTGGTCGATATGGCCGGATCGCCGCGATAGACCGTGGGCGCGACGGCCAGATCGAAATCATGATCGGTGTAGACGGCTTTCTGATGCGCGGCGGAATCATTGTTGACGATGCGCGCATCGATGCCGATGGCGCCAAGCGCCTGCCGCAGATAATCGCCAAACTGTTTCGTTTCGTTGAAATAGGGTGCGGGAAGCAGCCTGAGCGTGAAGCGCATGCCGTCCTTGCCCCGTTTGTAACCGGCCTCATCCAGAAGCGCATTGGCCTTCGCCACATCGAACGGATAGGACGGCACGTCAGCGGTATAAAACTGGCTGTCATAGTGCGGCACCGGGCCGGTCGAGGGCTTGGCATATCCAAGGAAAATCGTCTTCACCACGAAATCGCGGTCGATGGCGTGCGCGATTGCCTGCCGAACCTTCAGGTCCGCCAGTTCCTTGCGGCGATGGTTGATCTCCACCACGAGCTGATAGGTCAGCGCCTCATAACCTTTCGAAATCACGCTCAGGCCCGGCACCTTCGAGATACGGTCCAGATCGGCGAGCGGCACGGCGGAAAAGGCGGCAAGATCGATTTCTTCGGCCTCCAGCGCGCCGGCAGCGGCGGCGCGATCCGGCAGCACGCGATAGACGATCTCGTCCAGATAAGGCTCGCCCTCGCCCCAATAATCGTCGTTGCGCGCCAGCCGGTAATATTCGCCGGTCTTGTGCTCGGCATATTTGAACGGGCCGGTGCCGACGAGCTTTTCATTGGCCGGATTGGCCATGATGTCGGTTCCGGCAAAGACATGCTTCGGCAGCACGGCGGTCAAGGCCGGCAGGGCATTGCGGATAAGCTGGAAGGGCGTCGGCTCGGAAAAATGGAAGATGGCGGTATGATCGTCCGGCGTTTCCACCTTCTCCAGCGTCTTGAACACGACACGGCCAAGGTTCTGCAATGGTTTCCAGACTTCCATCGCCGAAAACGCCACATCCGCCGATGTGAACGGCTCGCCGTCGTGCCATTTGACGCCATCGCGCAAGTGGAACGTCGCCGTCAGCCCGTCGGCGGAACCTTCCCAACCCGTGGCAAGGCGTGGCGCAAGGCCATTGTCGCCCTCGAAAGACGCTTCCGCGAGAGGCTCGACTATCTTGCTTGCGACGAAGAAAACGCCATTGGACGCAACGATGGCCGGATTGAGATTGCGCGGCTCTGAATCGGCGGCCACGACCAGCCGCCCGCCTTTCACTTCGCCAGCCGCATTGGACCGTTGCGGCCAGACGGCGAGAGCGGCCAAAGCGGTCGTCCCCGCCAGAAAAGCCCTACGCGACAGAACCAGTTGAGCCATATCGGTGCCCCGCAATCACATTTTCATTCACTACAAGCCTGTTCCAAAAGTCGCCCTGTGCGGCTGCAAATGGCGATTTTTGGAACAGGCTCTGACTTTCTATACCAGTCGCCCGGAAATGACAGGATCAAAACCTGTAACGGGGACAATAAATATCGGGAAACGCTTCCTTTTCGAGCATATTCAGCCCTCAAGTAAAAATGATATTTCAATTATTTGCTAGTGGATTGAATTTGACGTTTGAATCCCGGCTGACACATACGCTGTTTCAAACGTCAAATTCGAAAAATCCACTAGATACATATGTTTGCTAGTGGTCTTTTTGATTCCAACATTTGCTCAGCGCTTGAACCGAGGGATGCAAATGTTGGAATCAGACCACTAGCTTATCATTTAAGTATTTCAACCTGTACGCTTGAACTAATTTTCCTGCAAAGGCCGATTTAAAGAAAATATCCCCTTGCCAAACAGGCCTCTTTCCGTAGATCATGGTTAATTATGTGTTGTCGCATTTCGTGAGCTTGTGTTTAGCGCGGCACGCATAGAGCGGTCGAGAGCAATACATGGCTCTCGTTTGCATGCATTTGTACGCCCCATCATCATTTCATCCGGCGGCAAATGCCTCCTGATCACGTGCGCATCCTGTTTCGAAAACCGCTTCACACCTTTCGGGATGCGTTCCAAAACTGAACCACATTGGAAGAGAGGAAACAGAAATGTCCAGTTTGCTGCCCCCGCTTCATGACGGTCACGCACCGATCTATCTGCATCACGCATTTCACGATGCAGTCGATGCCTATGAGGATTGGACGCCGGAAACGACCGAGCCGTCCGTTCAGGTCAACGGCAAGGTCACACGGATCAGCGTCGTCTTCCGCCGCCTGTGGAACTGCACCGACATGGTGCCGCGCCACACGCTGGAAGCGCTGAAGGATATCGTCCCGACAGGCATCATTCATGCTGAACACTGGAAGGAAACGCCGACATTTGCAGAAGCCGCCCGCATCATGCGTGCTGCTCTGGAACGGCGCAAGGCGCGGCTGCTCCCGGTCGTCAGTTGAGTTTTCCTGAAGCCGACAATGAAACGGGCGGATTTTCCGCCCGTTTTGCATGGCTCCTTCGATCCTTCGACAGGCTCAGGATGAGGGATGTCGTGCCGGTGCCGCCAGCGCCCTAATGCATGTCTCCCAAAAGTGGGAACCGCCTACGCGGGGAAATCAGTTCACTGGACTGATTTCTGATCCCGCTACGATGGGATAAAGACATGCAGGAAAACAAAAACTTAAAGCGTGTCATATGACTACGATAAAATGCGACACGCTTTAAACGACAGGATCAAGCTTGCGGAACCGCACCCGAGCGCTGCGTTCGATGGCGGCGACGGTCAGTTCATCGAGCGTCCAGCGGTCACGCAGCATCTGGAGGAACTCCAGTTCCTCCTGTTCCACATGCAGATCGGCGGCGGCAACTTCGACAGCCAGCGCATAGGCCGTATCGTACAGACGTTCCGGCAAGGCTTCATGGGCGAGGTCGAGAATTTTTTCCAGACCGTCCTCATATGCCAGCAACGCATAGCAATCATTGGCCAGCTGCGGCAGACGGCCCGTATCGAAACCGCGGAAAACCGGCAGGCGCGTCACCACATTGCCGATGGATTCCAGCTCGGCATCGGTCATGGTGGTATCGGCGGCAGACGTCGTGACCATGATGTAGACGAGTGCATCCTGCGGGGTGATCTTTTTCATCGCGTACTCCTGCGCAACACTGGCCGGAATCAACTCCATCGGCCAAATTGGATTGAAAGTTAGGAAGCCGCATCCCGTTGCGCAAGGAAATTCGGTTGTAACCGTTGACGGACAGTGGTTGCCGCGCCATAGAGCAATAGCGCCTCGCCTGCGCGCATGTTTTCAATGAATAAACCTCTTCACAGGATCAAACCATGACCTCGCACCGCCTTCCCGACATCACGCTGACCCCGGAACTGACCGCGGCGGCGGCGGAAGCGAAAGCATGGCCTTTTGAAGAGGCGAAGAAAATCCTCAAGCGCTATGCAAAGACCGGCCTGCCGGAGACGGTGATCTTCGAAACCGGCTATGGCCCTTCCGGCCTGCCGCATATCGGCACATTCGGCGAAGTGGCGCGCACCTCGATGGTTCGCCATGCCTTCCGCATCCTGACCGAAGACAAGGTCAAGACGCGCCTCATCTGCTTTTCCGACGATCTTGACGGCATGCGCAAGATTCCCGACAATGTGCCGGACAAGGCCGCCCTTGAGCCCTATCTGCAAATGCCGCTTTCTTCCGTCCCGAACCCGTTCGGCGGCGATTACAAGAGCTTTGCCGATCACAACAACGCCATGCTGTGCCGCTTCCTCGACACGTTCGGCTTCGACTATGAATTTGCAAGCGCCACCGACTATTACAAGTCCGGCAGGTTCGATGCGGTGCTGCTCAAGGCCGTTGAGCGCTATGACGACATCATGAAGGTGATGCTGCCGACGCTGGGCGAAGAGCGTCAGGCGACCTACAGCCCGTTCCTGCCGATTTCGCCCAAGTCCGGCCGCGTGCTTTACGTGCCGATGAAGAGCGTGGATGCCAAGGCCGGCACCATCACATTCGACGATGAGGACGGCGTGGAAACCACGCTGCCGGTCACGGGCGGCAAGGTGAAGCTGCAATGGAAGCCGGATTTCGGCATGCGCTGGGCAGCGCTCGGCGTCGATTTCGAAATGTTCGGCAAGGACCACCAGACCAATGCTGGCGTTTATGACCGCATCTGCGAAATCCTCGGCGGACGCGCGCCGGAACATTTCGTCTATGAACTGTTCCTCGACCAGCTTGGCCAGAAGATTTCCAAGTCCAAGGGCAACGGCATTTCCATCGATGAATGGCTGGCCTATGCGCCGACCGAAAGCCTTGCGCTCTACAATTTCCAGAAGCCGAAGACCGCCAAGCGGCTCTATTTCGATGTCATTCCGAAGGCGGTGGACGAATATTTCACCTATCTTGCAGCCTATGAACGCCAGGAATGGAAGGACCGGCTGAACAATCCGGTCTGGCACATTCATTACGGCAACCCGCCGAAGGTGAACCTGCCGGTTACATTCGCGCTGATGCTCAATCTGGTCAGCGCATCGAATGCCGAAAATCCGGCCGTGCTGTGGGGCTTCATCTCGCGCCACGTGCCGGGCGTCACGCCGGAAAACAATCCGGAACTCGACGCGCTCGTCGGCTATGCGATCCGTTACTTCAACGATTTCGTGAAGCCGACCAAGCAGTTCCGTGCGCCGGACGATGTGGAACGCGGCGCACTCGAAGCGCTGGATGAGAAGCTTGGCAGCCTGCCTGCGGGAACCGATGGCAACGACATCCAGAACGCCATTCTCGATGTCGCCCGCGCCATCGAGCGCTATCAGGACCACAGCAAGAAGAGCCCGGAAGGCGGCCCCGGCGTTTCGGTTTCCTTCTTCCAGATGCTCTATGAAGTGCTGATCGGTCAGGAACGCGGACCGCGTTTCGGCTCTTTCGTCGCGCTTTACGGTATCGACGAAACCCGCGCGCTCATCAAAAAGGCGCTGGCTGGCGAACTGGCGTAACCATCAGAACAGCAAATCAAAAAGCTCCGCATCATGCGGGGCTTTTTCCGTTATACGGGCGGAACGGACTGAAAGGGGCACAGCCTCCTTCGTCATTGTGCGGCGGGTGCCGGCGGAAAATCGCCCTGTTGCGGCGATGGTGACGACGGTTGCGGCTCCGGTTCCGGGGCCAGCGGCGAAGGATTGTCCAGCATGTCGCCGTCATCCGGCTCCGGATTGGGCAGCGACGTATCGGGCTTGTCGCCGAAAATGCCAAGATGCGCTTCCACCGCCTTGCGGCCCGCTTCATCATAGGCGCCGCCGGGAACAGCCTTCGCCCAGCCATTGGCGACCAGCCATGCGGCGGCATCCTCGTTACCCAGCATGCATTCGGTGGCGACCGCAGCGCCGCTGTCGTTTTCCGGCAGGCGGCACATGACGGCACGCGAGCGCAGCCATTGCCGGAAGGCGGTGCGCGCCTGCATGCCGCATGGCCAGCTTTCGCCGGAAGCGGTCTCACAGGTCTGCTCGACCGGAACGATCTCGATCCCCTGCAATTCGATCGTGCGGCCCTGGCTTTCCAGCCGTCCGGCGGCAACGGCGACAGGCCGCTGCAAAAGCTGCATCTGTTCGCCCGCATCCACAGCCGTGGCCGGTGGCGGCGGTTCGGGCGGCTTGGGCGTCGATGCAAGGCCAAGGTCGCTCAGCGGCGGACGCGGCGCCTCGCGCTCCATGCCAGCATCATTGACCTGATCGTTTGCCTTGCCGTTCTCCTTCCACGCCGGCGGCTGGCTTTCCGCAGGCGCGGACTGGCCCGGCTGCGGAGCAGCTTGCTTGGCGGTGTCCGGTTCCGGCCCTGTCCCTGGTTCGTCATAGTCGAACTGCTCGACGACGATGCCGTCATTCGCGCCCTGACCGCCCTTTTGCGCCGTGCCGGAATCGATGACGACAACCGGGCGATCCAGCGCGCCATAGAACGGCGCCACAAAGGCCGCAACCAGAACCGCGCCGGTTATGCCCGCCAGGCCGCCGAAGACGGCGCGCGCGTGGCTTTTATCCTGCGATCGAACCATTACTGGCTTGCCCACAGAATACGGGCGATCCATTCGATATCCCTGGACTCGAAGGTGCGGTTTGGATGTTCGGGGTTGAGCGAATGCAATTCAATGGTTCGCGGTGTCTGGCGATGCAGGATCTTGGCCATCACTTCTCCGTCTTTCGTTCGCACCACCACGCGATCGCCCCGGCGAATGGCGGTATTGGGCGCGACGATCAGCGTATCGCCATCACGATAAAGGGGCAACATCGAGTCGCCCGAAACCTCCAGCGCATACACACCTTCGCCCGTGCGGGCGGGAAACTCCACAATGTCCCAGCCCTGCCCGGCGGGAAAACCGGCATCGTCGAAATAGCCGCCCGCGCCCGCTTCGGCCATGCCGAGAAGCGGGATCGACTGCATGTCCTGCGTATAGTCGCCAAATTGCGGCGTGTTGCTTTCACCCTGGATGAGCCGTGTGAACTCATCGAAGGTCGAGCCGGTGGCTTCCATCACCTTGGCGAGCGATTCCGTCGACGGCCAGCGCGCGCGCCCGTCTGAAGCATAGCGCTTGGACTTGTTGAAGGTCGTCGGGTCCAGCCCCGCGCGGCGCGCCAGCCCCGACGCGCTGAGGGAATGACGTTCAGCCAGGGCATCGATTGCCGCCCACACGCTCTCGTGAGAAAACATAGTCATGATCCGCCACGTAGGTTTCGGCACATCCCCTGCGGAACCATCCATCAGAGAGATATGCTTTAGAGGATTTTAAACCTAATTCTCCATCCCATCTTTGGCTTCAACCTACCGAAAAAGCCGGAATTACGCAAGATGGGTGAAATGACAGGGAAAATTTTCTTATTTAAGGACTGGTAATGCACAAATGCGTCCCAAGCAGCCGCCAGGCACAAACAAAAGCGCGGCGTGAAACACGCCGCGCCAGATGATCTTGCGAAGGATCGGGCTTATGCTGCTTTCTTCGTTTCGGCCTTGTAGGGGTTGAAACGCTGATAGAAGGTTTCGCCGTTTTCCGCCATGTCGACGAGAAGCTTCGGCGCCTTGAACTGCTGGCCGTATTTCTTCTGCAAATCCTTGGCAAGCTTGACGAATTTCTTCGCGCCCATGCCGTCGATATAGGACAGCGTGCCGCCCGTATAAGGCGCGAAACCGAAGGCGAGGATGGAGCCGACATCGGCTTCACGCGGGTCGGTCACGATGCCTTCTTCCATCACGCGGGCAGCTTCCAGGGCGATGGTGACGAGGAAGCGCTCTTTAAGCTCCTTCACATCGATCTTGTCCGGGTTCTGCTGCGGATAGAGGTCCTTCAGGCCCGGCCACAGATGCTTCTTGGCAGGCTTTGCCGGATAGTCGTAGAAGCCCTTGCCATTCTTGCGGCCCTTGCGGTCGAACTCGTTGACGAGACGGTCCACCAGCTCCACATGGCGCGGATCGACGGCCTTCGGGCCAAGATCGGCAAGCGTTGCCTTCAGGATCTTCTGCGACAGGTCGATGGCCGTTTCGTCGTTGAGCGCCAGCGGACCGACCGGCATGCCGGCCATGCGGGCGGCATTTTCGATCATGGCAGCAGGCACACCTTCAACCAGCATGTTGTAGGCTTCCGACATATAGCGCAGCACGCAGCGATTGACGTAGAAGCCGCGCGTGTCGTTGACGACGATCGGCGTCTTCTTGATCGCACGAACATAGTCGAGTGCGACGGCCAATGCCTTGTCCGAGGTCTTCTTGCCGAGGATCACTTCCACCAGCATCATCTTGTCGACAGGCGAGAAGAAATGGATGCCGATGAAGTTTTTCGGACGCTTCGACACCTTTGCAAGGCCGGTGATCGGCAGGGTCGAGGTGTTGGACGCGAAGATCGCCGAAGATTTCAGCACGTCCTCGGCCTTCTCGGTCGCAATGCGCTTGACTTCGCGGTCCTCGAACACGGCTTCGATCACCAGATCAGCGCCTTCGAGAAGCGCATAATCCGGCGTCGCGGTGATGAGCGACAGGAGCTTTTCCTTGTCGGCTTCCGTAGCGCGGCCCTTCTGCATTTCCTTGGCGATGAGGTCTGCCGTATGCGCCTTGCCCTTGTCGGCGGATTCCTGATCGCGGTCGATCAGAACGACCGGAATACCGGCCTTCGCCGTCACATAGGCAATGCCCGCACCCATGAAGCCCGCGCCGATGACGCCGATCTTCTTGAGCCTGGTCGGCTTTTCGTCCGCCGGGCGGCGCGCACCCTTGTTCAGCTCCTGCAACGACACGAAGAGCGAGCGGATCATCATGCCCGCTTCGGTCGTCTGGAGGATTTCGGTGAAATAGCGCTGCTCGATTCTGAGGCCGGTGTCGAAGGGCACCAGCAGGCCCTCATAGACCGATTTCAGGATGGCGAGCGCCGCCGGATAATTGCCCGACGTTTCACGGCGCAGGATGGCGGTCGCGGCAGGCCAGAGATTGGCACCGGCCGCCGAATAGATCGCGCCACCCGGCAGCTTGAAGCCCTTTTCATCCCACGGCTGAACCGGCTTGAGGCCGCCCTTGATGAGCTTCTTGGCGGTTTCGACCAGCTTCTTCGCCGGGGCGATCTCGGTGACGAGGCCCATCGCCTTGGCGCGCTGCGCGGTCAGGCTCGAACCCGTCGTCATCATCTGGAGCGCATCCTGCTGGTTGGCAAGGCGCGGAACGCGCTGCGTGCCGCCAGCACCGGGGAACAGGCCGACCTTCACTTCCGGCAGGGCCATCTTCACGCCCGGCGCATCGGATGCCACGCGGGCATGGCAGGCGAGCGACATTTCAAACGCGCCGCCCATGCATGTGCCGTTGATCGCCGAAACCCACGGCTTGCCGCAGGTTTCAAGCTTGCGGAACAGGCCGCTCATCTTGCCGACATTGTCGAAAAGTGTCTTGACCGCGCCTTCGTGGTCCTTGGCCTTCTGCTTCTGGAATTCCTTGAACATGCCTTCCAGCATGGTCAGGTCCGCGCCGCCGGAGAAGCTTTCCTTGCCGGAGGTGATGACGACACCCTTGATCTTGTCGTCGGCAGCAACCGCATCGATGATGGCGTTCAGTTCCTGCATCACCTCGACGGTGAACACATTCATCGACTTTTCAGGCATGTCCCAGGTGACGAGGGCAATGCCGTCGGCGTCGGTCTCAACTTTGAAATTTACATAAGCCATTGTCTAAACCTCCCCTTACACGCGCTCGATGATCGTGGCCGTGCCCATGCCGGCACCGATGCACAAGGTCACCAGAGCGGTATTGAGATCGCGGCGTTCCAGTTCATCCAGCACCGTGCCGAGGATCATCGCGCCGGTTGCCCCGAGCGGATGGCCCATGGCGATGGCGCCGCCATTGACGTTGATCTTGTCGTGCGCAATGTCGAAGGCCTGCATATAGCGCAGGACCACGGCGGCGAAGGCTTCGTTCAGCTCGAACAGGTCGATGTCCGAAATCTTCATCTTGGCCTGTTTCAGAAGCTTTTCCGTCACGTCGACCGGGCCGGTCAGCATGAGCGCCGGTTCGGAGCCGATATTGGAAAAAGCACGGATGCGCGCACGCGGCTTGATATCGAAGGCCTTGCCAGCCTTCCGGGAGCCGACCAGAACGCCCGCCGCGCCATCCACGATGCCCGACGAATTGCCCGCATGGTGGACGTGGTTGACGGTTTCGATTTCCGGATGCGCCTGAATGCCGACGGCATTGAAGCCGCCCATTTCGCCCGGCATCACAAAGGACGGATTGAGCTGGCCCAGCGCCTGCATGTCTGTGCCGGGGCGCATATGCTCGTCACGGTCGAGGATGGTGAGGCCGTTCTGGTCCTTGATCGTGATGACCGAATTCTTGAAATAGCCCTTTTCCCACGAATGGGCGGCGCGCTTCTGGCTTTCGACCGCATAGGCATCGACGTCATCGCGGCTGAAACCGTATTTGGTGGCGATCAGGTCGGCGGAAACGCCCTGCGGCATGAAATAGCCGGGGAAGCCGACCGATGGGTCCATGTACCAGGCGCCGCCCGACATGCCCATGCCGACGCGCGACATGCTTTCCACGCCGCCCGCGATCACCAGATCGTCCGAACCGAACGCCACCTTGGCAGCGGCCAGATTGATGGCGTCGAGTCCCGAAGCGCAGAAGCGCGAAATCTGGATGCCCGGCGCCTTGAAATCATAACCGGCCTCGAAAGCCGCCGAACGCGGAATGACCGCGCCTGCTTCGCCGACGGGATCGACGCAGCCGAAAATAATGTCATCGACCTTTGCGGTGTCGATGCCGTTGCGGTCGCGCAGGGATTCCAGAACCTTCGCGCCCAGACGAACGGCAGGCACTTCGTGCAGGGAGCCGTCCTTCTTGCCGCGCCCGCGCGGCGTGCGCACGTGATCGTAAATATAAGCCTCAGCCATGTTTGCTCCTTCCAGCCAAATTTGGCCCGCCGGTGCCCCCGGCACCGGCTCAAATCAAAAAGCCTCAGAATGTGTCCGCGTTGAGCGCCATCATGCTGTCCGCACCCGACTGGATGCGCGCCAGATGCGCCACGCTTTCCGGCATGATCCGCTCGAAATAATAGCGCGCGGTGACGAGCTTTGCTTCGAAAAACGCCTTGTTGCCTTCGCCTGCGGCCAGCTTTTCCTCCGCGACCTTGGCCATGCGCGCCCACATATAGCCCAGCGCCACCAGACCGAAGAGATGCATGTAATCATTGGAGGCGGCACCCGCATTATCGGGCTTGGCCATCGCATTCTGCATCAGCCACATGGTTGCGGACTGAAGGTCGTTAACGCCCTTCTTCAGATATTTGGTGAAGAAGGAGAGCTTTTCGTTCTCGCGATTGGCTTCGCAGAATTCGCCCACTTCCTTGAAGAAGGCGGTGATGGCGCGGCCACCGTTCAACGCCAGCTTGCGGCCGACGAGGTCGAGCGCCTGAATGCCGTTTGCGCCTTCATAGATCATGGCGATGCGCGCATCGCGCACATACTGGCTCATGCCCTGTTCTTCAATATAGCCATGACCGCCGAAGACCTGCTGCGCCATGACGGCATGTTCAAAACCCTTGTCGGTCAGAACGCCCTTCAGAACCGGCGTCAGAAGCCCGACCAGATCGTCAGCGGCCTGACGTTCCGCTTCATCGCCTGCGCGGTGAGCGATATCGGAATGAAGCGCGATCCAGAGGATGAGCGCACGACCGGCCTCGTTGAAAGCGCGGATATTCATGAGGTTGCGGCGGATATCCGGGTGGACGATGATCGGATCGGCCTTCTTTTCCGGCGCTACAGCACCGGACAGCGCGCGGCCCTGAATGCGTTCGCGGGCATAGATCACGGCATTCTGATAAGCGGTTTCGGCGATGGAAAGGCCCTGCAAGGCCACGCCCAGGCGCGCTTCATTCATCATGGTGAACATGGCGCGCAGGCCCTTGTTGGCCTCGCCGATCAGATAGCCGGTCGCCTCGTCATAATTCATGACGCAGGTGGCATTGCCATGGATGCCCATCTTTTCCTCGATGGAGCCGCAGGACACGCCATTGCGGGCGCCCGGATTGCCGTTTTCATCCAGAATGAACTTCGGCACGATGAACAGCGAAATGCCCTTCACGCCTTCCGGCGCGCCGTCGATACGGGCCAGCACCAGATGGATGATGTTTTCCGACATGTCGTGTTCGCCGGCCGAGATGAAAATCTTCTGGCCGGAGATCTTGTAGGTGCCGTCCGCCTGTGGGCTGGCGCTGGTGCGCAGAAGCCCCAGATCGGTGCCGCAATGCGGCTCGGTCAGGTTCATCGTGCCGGTCCAGGTGCCTTCCACCATCTTCGGCAGATAGGTGTCCTTCTGCTCGTCGGTGCCGTGGGTGAGGATCGCGGCGATCGCGCCCTGCGTCAGGCCCGGATACATGGTGAGCGCCATATTGGCCGACGACATATATTCGCCGACGGCGGTGTGCAGCAGATAGGGAAGCCCCTGCCCGCCATATTGCTCCGGCACGGCAAGGCCGAGCCAGCCGCCTTCGCGGTAGAGATTATAGGCTTCCTTGTAGCCCTTGGGCGTGGTGACGGAACCATCCGCATGGCGGGTGCAGCCCTCGCGGTCCGCCGTCTGGTTGACGGGGAAGAGCGTGCCTTCGGCCAGCTTCGCGCCTTCCGACAGGATTGCCTCGACGACGTCGGGCGACGCATCGGCAAAGCCCGGCAGGTTGTTGTAGCGCTGATAATTCAGAACGTCGTTGAGAACGAAATTCGTATCCTCAACTGGCGCGCGATAGCTCGGCATAGAAATCCTCCAAATTCACCACCTGAGCCGTTCCGCGATGGCTGGAACGAGCCCGTAACCGCGTTTCATGCCTGCATGCCACATTGTAACGAAACGCTGTGACAGCGCGCATGTTGCAGCAAATGGATGATTTTCTGCGAAAAACAGCCATTTTTGCCGCTTTTTTGACTGACCGTATCACGGATTCCGTATCCGACCACTCAATTCGGTGCCGAAGCTAGCTCAATTTGACGTTTCCGTAAACGTCAAAAATTACACAAGTTCGTGCGGGCTGGGGAAATATGCTCGGTTGTAAACGCCGCCTTGGTTTGTCCCCCTACGCTTTGGTATGGTCATTTCGTTGCGTTTGATTTGTCCAGATAAGAAAAACCCGCAAAACTTGGCTCCAGAATTATACATCGCTGGCTATACGAATCAGTGAACTGGATTGCTGTCTTGTGTCTGCGATGACGAAGCAGGCGGCAGTCACCCTAGCGGAGCAAAATTCATATCGATATAGTGACGGTTGATAGGGGCAACTGTCGGGGCAAATATGGCGGATATTATTTCGAATATTAGCGTCTGTAGAAACGCAGGAATTCTCGAAGAAAGAAATAGCCGTTCGGAAAGCCTTAGCTTCCGAAAATACAATCTCATTTACGGCTTCAATGGTGCGGGTAAGAGTACCTTGTCCAGGTTGTTCTCATCTTTAGAAATCGGAGAAAGGCACGCTAAACTGCCTAAGGACTGTGCCTTTGAGATGAGCTTGAGCGACGGCACTACATGTGGCATCCCCGTCAATCCGAAAGGGCTGGAACGACGGGTGACAGTCTTCAATAGTGACTTCGCCGAAAACAATTTCCAGTGGGTTCACGGAAAGGCGCGACCGATTTTTCTCATCGGCAAAGACCAGGCTGATGCTCATAAAGAATTGGGAAATATAGAGAATCATATTCTCGAACTACAGGGCCGATTTGCAACCGCCAAAACATCTGAACAGCATGCTCTCAAAGCCCTAACTGCATTCAAGCGTGACCGGGCGAAGCTAACAGCGGATCGTCTGAATCTCGGTGGCCGCAAATATGAAGCGCCCCAGCTCACAAAAGATTATGAGCAATGGCCAGCGGCAGATACGCCTGTAATCTCGGTAGACGCCCTCAGAACAGCCGAAGATCTGAGACGAGCATCCGAGCCAATGGCTCCAATTCCAGAGATTCAGTTCGATAGCACGACAGTGCCAGCTGCATTCCGCTTCATTCGAGACATGTGCGTACAATCCCTCGGTACCGTCGCACTTAAGGAAGTCGAGAATTATCCGGATGCATTGCTTTGGATAAAACAGGGACATGAACTACACACGAAGCACGACCTCTCGGTATGTCTTTTATGCGGGAACCAGTTAACACCCGAACGTCGTGACGTTCTGCGCATCGCGTTGGACACAACTATCGATCAATTTATAGATCGTCTCTCCAAAACCTCGTCAAAATTGAATTTCGTAATCGATATTCTATCTGAACTTCGCGACCATTCCCCTCGCGCTGACTCCTTATATTCAAACCAAATCGACCAATACAAATCGCAGAGAGCGGACTTTGATGAAAAACTAAAAGAAACATTGAGAGTCTTGCGACTTCTTAGAGAAATTCTCGATCAAAAAATTGCCGCCCCAGCGAGCCCTGTAGATATATCGCATCTGCCCGAAGCGAATGAAATTGAAACCATCAACGATCAATTGTCAGCTTCGGTATCCTCGTTGAACGTGATGATTGCTGAACACAACAAAACGGTAAACGGGTTTAAGCAAGCCAAAGAAGAAGCTGAAATTACAATTCGCAAGCATTTTATCGGTGCTTGTAGAGCTGATTTCGACATAAATGTTAATGCAGTCAGCGAGGCGATCAAGTCTCGGGAAACGATAGAACGCACGCTTGCTGAGGCTCAAACCAAAGCCGAGAATCTCCGACAGGCCATTCGTACTCATGGTCCAGCGGCAGAAGCTATCAATAAACTCGTGAAGTCATACCTTGGTCATGGGGAGCTTACGATCCACCCTATTGAAGAAGGTTATGAGGTTCGCCGTCACGGAGCGGTGATAGAAGGATTACCTAGCGAGGGGGAGAAAACTGCGATCTCGATAGCATACTTTCTCTCAACCATTGAAGCAGACGGCAAGGCTTTTAAAGATGCCATCGTCGTAGTCGACGATCCGGTGTCCAGTTTGGATACGAAAGCCCTGAATTTTGCGTGTTCATTAATTCGCACACGGCTATCCGGCGTCTCTCAGCTTTTCGTGCTTACACACAATCAGCAATGTATGAATGAGTTCAGAAAAGCGTGGAAGAAGGGAGCTGAACTGCGAGATGGTAAACAACCGACTACTTCTTTACATTTTCTTGATGTCAAGATCGCGCAAGATAGTTCGAAGCGTTCTTCAAAGATAATACCGCTACCAACGCTCCTACGCGAATACGATTCCGAGTATCACTTTCTTTTTGGGCAGGTACTTCGTTTCCGCAATGCAGGCGAAGAACATTTTGAACACGGTTACATGATGCCGAACGTGCTGCGTCGGGTTCTAGATGTTTTCCTCGCGTTCAGATGCCCTGGGAACTCGGGCCTTACAGGAAAAATCGACCAGCTGTGCAAGGCACATCCTGAATTGGACCGGGATCGCATCGTAGCATTAGAACGACTGACGCAAGTTGAATCCCATTCAGATAGCCTCGATGATCTTATATCTTTTTCTTCGATGACAATCGAAGAAACACGCGATGCCGCAAACGCGTTGATTGTCATGATGGATCATGTAGATAAGTCGCATCTGGCGGCCCTTACAAAACTTTGCAAATAAATTGGTTCGCATACTCCTTAAGTAATCTATGGGTGAGCCAAAACGCCGAATAGATTTTGTCTACAGAATAGCAAAAACCTGAGATGGCCAGGAATTATTGAGCATGCGCGCAGAAGACCAAATATTTAAGGACCTTTCCGAACTATGTCAGTCACCTGGGTACATACACGCCTTGGCTATACTTTGTTTTCGCAATACGGCCGTTGGAATTTCTGAAGAGCTGAAACCTCACGATTTGGCTCGACTTGCAGATCCATCCACCTTAATACGTACCGAGCTAAATACCCTTTATGGGTTGATGATCAACGGCGCAATCGACTTCGCATTGCCGACACAAGAACAACTGTCGAGATATGTTGAGAAAAGCTGCCAACTACTAGAAGAATTGCATAACGCTATATCTGCGTCCGCAGCGACGCTTTTTAAAGCAGAGAACATTCTGGATTCCAGCTTTAACCCGTTTGCTTCGGCGGCAGTTATGCGCGAACCAATATTTTACGCTGCGGAATCCGCGTATCCGTTTCAATATCGAGATCTAGCTCATTATAAATACCAAAAAGACACCCAATGGTTGTTGGAAAAAAGAGCGTTCGACATCGAAGCCGCCCAATTAGTCTGCAAAGCAATACTGGATTTGTTGAACCAGCGCCTTTTTTCAACGTTGTTTGCCCTGAAAGGGCAACCCAAAGAAACATGGACAGTACTACCCGGTTTCTCGTTTTCATGTGCGGAATTGGCAATGATCACTGGCCTTTCGCAGGATGTCATACTGAAATGCATAGAACCTTTCTGCGTTCCCACTGCACCAGCCAATGCGGAATTCACCTCATTACATGCGTTTAATAAGGCATATGCGCTCCCTATTATCAGAAAGGGCGAGGACGAATTCGTCATTCTGCAACCAGCCTACGGTTACAGCGAAGCAATATATGACGCGCCATTCTATTGGATGGGCGCTGATAAAGAATATTGTTCAACGGCGATGAGACACCGTGGGGATTTCGCGGAAAATTTTACTTACGATAGATTAGTCAAAATTTTTGGATCTTCTCGTGTTTTCAAGAATGTGGAAATTTTGCGTGGAAAGGCAGAAACACTTGCCGAAATTGACGTACTGGTTGTTTTTGGAGACCGTATCATTGTTTTGCAAGCAAAATCCAAAAAGTTAACACTTTCAGCTCGAAATGGTAATGACCTTCAGTTGAAAGGAGACTTCAAATCCGCAGTTCAGGACGCTGTCGATCAGGCATATCTTTGCGCCTCCTTACTGATTGATCAAACGGTGACGTTGCGCTGTAGAGATGGCGTAACACCGCAGTTGCCCTCAGTACCAAAAACTATTTTTCCATTGACAGTCGTTTCAGATCACTATCCGGCATTGGCTTTTCAAGCAAAACAGTTTTTGAATATCCGTTGTACCGAGACAATCGTCTCACCGCTCGTCACTGATGTCTTTACTCTAGACGCGATAAGCGAATTGCTTTCTACACCACTTCGCTTTCTGAGCTATATTTGGCTAAGAGCGAAGGCCTCTAAAACGGTATTCGTGAACCATGAACTGGTAACGCTCTCGTACCATCTTCAAAATAACCTGTGGGTCGAGCCGCAGACTAATCTACTAATGTTGGACGACAGTATCTCGCTTCCCCTTGACGTGGCTATGGCGGCTCGTCGGGAGGGTATTCCCGGTCGCAAGACGCCCGAGGGATTACTAACCAAGTTCTGCGGCACGCGATTTGAAAAAATTGTAACGCAGATTGAAAAGGAAGCGGCCGCCCCGGCGATTGCGCTCGGCTTCGCGCTCATGGAGCTAGGGGAAGCTTCAATAAACGAGATAAATCGAAATCTTGAAGTAATCTCAAGACGCGCTGTTAACGATGGGAAGCTCCACGATTTTAGCCTCGGTACCGACAATCCTGTCAGCGGCATCACGTTTCACACGGGCGGAGGCATCATTGATGCGGAGAAACGCCTATACGAGCATTGCAAGCGCCGTAAGTACATTGAGAGAGCCGAAGTCTGGCATGGAGTAGTTCTTACTAATGATGGATCGATTAAATTGGCAACAACTCTTTCAGGAAAATGGGAAGAAGATTTATCCCTCGAAGCAGAAATTTTGAAGACCTTAGCCAGTAAATCGCGCCAAGCTAATCCCACTCAGGCAAAATTGGGCCGCAACGAGAAATGCAGTTGCGGAAGCGGCAAGAAATATAAAAGGTGCTGTTATAACGCCGCTTGATTTTTTTACAAAGCGAACGACATTATTCTATACTCATTCGATATGTCCGCTGTGGCATAGTCTTTTTAATATCATCGGTATGCATAAAAATTTATAGCAATCTCGGAGATATACCGCGCTTACAAGTAGCCGAAGGGAATAGCTGACTTTTGGCGTGGAGTTAGCCGCCCCCCTGGAATAGAAAATCCAGCTAGACTCCTGCTCATGATTGTTCCATCTATTGCTGATAATTGGGTGGGTTAAATCATGGATAAGCAGCGTTCGGAATCGACCAATTCGGTCGAAAATTCCGCTTTTTCAGGTAGTTTATCGGTCGAAGACAAGATCGAACGAGCTCGAACAGAGCTTTTAGATCTTTCAGCTCGAAATCGCTTATTGAACGTGCCGCGTTTTTCAAAGAGCGCGAAGACTGTCGATATCATCGATGAAAAAGCGGCAGAAGTATTTCGTATTCTTGTGACTGAAGGGAAAGCAATGACCTTCCTTGCAGGCGCGAAAGGACGCGAGAAGACCGGGGAAGACGCTGATGGCGAGGAGCTTATAGAGCTCGCACTGCCGGATGATGACGAGCGCGATGAGCAAGGCAAGCTTGTTCGACATGGAGATACCAAGCTACAGACCAAGATGACGCCGAACGCTTTGCAGAAGCGTCTGTTGGACCTCTATTTCGACGCGCGCACGCTCGAAGAAGAGCAAGGCGTCAATATTCTATTTCTTGGCCTCGGAACGCTGAAATGGATCGATCCCAACAATAAAGAGAACATACGATATGCTCCTTTGATATTGGTGCCGGTCATATTGGAACGCGGAACCGCCGGTGAACGCTTTAAGCTCCGGGCACGGCAAGAAGATTTCTCGTCCAATCTGTCCTTGGAAGCGCTACTTGATCGTGTCCATTCGATCAAAATGCCCGAGTTCGAGGCAACAGACGATTTTTCGTTTGAAGATTACGCGCAGAGAATTGCCTCTTGTATCGCGGTTAAGCCGGATTGGTCAGTACAGCCTGACGACATCGTTCTTGGCTTCTTTTCATTCGCCAAATTTCTGATGTACAGGGATCTCGATCCTGCTCTTTGGCCCGCACACGCCAAGTTCACAGATACCCCTCTTATTAGATCTCTCGTCTCTGATGGGTTTGAACGCGATGACGACCTGATTTCTGACGAGGCTAATATTGATTCCGTCATCCAACCATCTGAGATGACCCATATCGTCGATGCAGATAGTTCTCAGTCTGCAGCCATTCATGAGGTTAAACGAGGCAAGAACCTTGTGATTCAGGGGCCTCCCGGAACAGGGAAATCGCAGACAATTGCCAATATAATTGCTTCGGCAGTTGCTGATGGAAAAACGGTACTGTTCGTAGCTGAAAAGATGGCGGCGCTGGAGGTGGTGAAACGCCGCTTGGACGCCGCTGGTGTCGGCGAAGCCTGCCTTGAATTGCACAGCAATAAGGCGAACAAGAAAGCCGTTCTGCACGATCTTCAAAAAACTTGGGATTTAGGTTCGCCACGAGGAAATTTCGATGGCGCGATAGATACTATCCTGCTCGATCTTCGTGACAGGCTCAACGATCATCCCAAGAGGCTACACCGCCTGTATGAACCATATCGACTTTCAGCATATACGGTCATCGGCCATCTGTCTCGGCTTCGTAGGGAGGGGATGGCACCGTCAGATATCGAGCTTCATAACGCGATAGAGTGGACACCTGGTCATCGTGACGAAGTGTCGAATTTGCTTATGGAGCTCGCCGAACGCATTCGCGACATTGGACTGCCTTCTCAACATCCTTGGCGTGGTGTCGGCATAACGGGTATCTCACCTCTCGATCTTGAACGACTAGCCGTACGCATCCAGAACTCAAGCACAGCATTCGCGGAATTGCTCGAAAGGATGCAAGAAACGACGACGACGCTTCAGCGTGCGGATGTCATCGATCTTCAGGATTATCAGAACTGCAGGAAGCTTGCAGACCGACTCGCTAGCTGTCCCGATACCATTTCGAATGACGCGCTTTCAAATGATGTATGGGCGCGTTCGATCAATGACATCGCTTCCTTAGTTCAAGATGGCAAGAAGTTAGCGAATGTTGCTGAAAGAATTAATGAAATCCTAAGATCGGGAGCTTGGGGATCTGAACCTGCAGGACTCGTTTCGCAGTTCTCGCGAGTACCTGCAAATTTCTCCGATGCAGCTTTTACGACCGTTGAACAATTAAGAACCCTTCTGCCGCGATTGCTGACAGCGGTGCGATCATTGCAAGCGCTGCTCGGGATAGACGACATAGGCTCGTTGGCTTCGATTGAGCGGATGGTGGTAATCGGCCAACGTGTGGCGAATGCCCCGGATGCAAGCCCAGACGCGTTTGTTGCAGCTATTTGGGAACGAGGACTCGATCAGGCAGGTGATCTTGCTGAAGCCGTAGCCACACAACAAGATGCGCGATCAGAACTCACAGGAAAGGTTACCGATCACGCCTGGGAAGTCGATCTCGTTGCGGCGAGAACCGCTTTGGCGGTTCACGGAAAGAGAATGCTCAAATTCCTGAGCGGGGATTGGCGTTCTGCCCGATCATTGCTCAAAACGGTATTGGTTGGTGAGCCTTCCGTCGACGAAACGTTGCGTATTCTCGACTTGCTTCAGAAGGGCAAGCAGGCCAGATCGACTATACGAGACGGAGATGCTCTTGGACGTTCCGCCTTTGGAGCGGACTGGCGCGGTGAGAAGACAGACCCCAAGCCACTTGAAGATCTGGTGCTTTGGATGCGTAGCCTGCGGGGTGTCAGCACTGAGGCGCGGCAGATCGCAAGCCGTCTTTCGAACAAAGCCGCAGTTGGCACTAGCGCAGAACAAGTACAAGGCATCTTGGAAGAAGCCCGCAGACTGACTCATGCTCTATGGCTGGAACTGTCTGATAGGACGCAGATTCTCTTCCCTGACGCTACCGGAGCAGAAGACGCGCATTTATCGCAAGTCCTTAGATTGGTGGATGAGCTCGGCCAAGCTGAGCAGGAAGCCAAGACGCTCCTTAAGCGCGATCTGGCGACAGCAGGCGAACGTTCAAAAATTTTCCAAGTGTTAGGCCTCGCCCTTGATCTGAAAGCAAAGGTAGACGGTCAGGGAACGCTTTTAGCTTCAGCATTTGGTCAACGTTGGGAGGGCATTGGATCCGATTGGGATGCACTCTCTCTTCTGGTCGATTGGGTTCAGCAAAATGCAGACATACGTCCTTTAGCTGCGACAATAGCTGATCGGGGAGACCTGGCCAGAAAAACAGGAAGGACGCTTGACGATGCCGGTGCCTGGGTCGGCGAATTCTCAGCGATCCTTGATTACCTACAGACCGATCCGGAAACACTTTTTGGAGCCAACAGGGTTGAGGAAGTTCCCTGCTCCGAATTGCAGGAGCGGTTGCAAGTTTGGTTGACCTCACGGGAACAGCTGTCCAAATGGACCGCCTACCGTAATCGCGCCAATGCCGCAAATGATGCAGGCGCAGAACTAATTGTTGAACGTCTGGAAGATGGTCGAGTCACTCCAGACGGCGTAATGTCATATTTTGAGATGGCATTTTACGAAGCCATCCTACGTGATCAACATAGACACGATCCGGAGTTAGCTCGTTTCGACGGCGAGGTCCATGGAAGGCTGGTAAATGAATTCGCGCGCCTTGACATGGACAGGATGGGACTGTCGCGACTGGAGGTCGTTCGTTCACACCATAAACGTATTCCGGGCAAGAGCGGTGTTGGCCCCGTAGGTGTCCTCAGATCTGAAATGGCGCGTCGCCGTGGTCATATGCCAATTCGTCAGCTGATGACGAGGGCGGCTCCAGCAATTCAAGCGCTGAAGCCGGTCTTTATGATGAGCCCGCTGTCCATTGCACAGTTTCTGCCACCTGCACAACTCACCTTCGATTTGCTCGTTATGGACGAAGCCAGTCAGATACAACCTGTTGACGCCATTGGCGCTGTTGCCAGAGCGCGGCAGGTGGTTGTTGTAGGCGACGAAAGACAGTTGCCGCCAACGCGCTTCTTCTCGAAGATGACTTCAAGTAGCTCGGAGGACGACGACGAACTTGAAGGCGCACAGGTTTCCGATATCGAGAGCATTCTAGGCCTGTTTTCTGCGCGTGGTCTGCCCGAGAAAATGTTGAGATGGCATTATCGTAGCCGTCACCAGTCACTCATTGCAGTTTCAAACAGCGAGTTTTACGAGAATAAGCTGTTTATCGTTCCTAGTCCGTATACGCACGAAGCCGGAATGGGACTCCGATTCCATCAAGTTGCAGGCGGAACCTTTGAAGAAGGCGTAAATAAAAATGAAGCCAAGGCCGTGGCCAAGGCTATTATCAAACATGCTCTTGAGAACCCTAACCAGTCATTGGGTGTTGCTGCTTTTTCGATCAAGCAACGTAGGGAAATTCAGGACCAACTTGAAATCCTGCGTCGGCTTAACCCTGAAACCGAAGCCTTCTTTCATTCGCATCCAACAGAACCGTTCTTCATCAAGAACCTCGAAAACGTCCAGGGTGACGAACGTGATGTCATCTTCATTTCAGTGGCCTACGCCCGCAATGCCCAAGGGTATATGGGGATGAGGTTCGGCCCACTTGGAGCAGAGGGTGGTGAACGACGTTTGAATGTTTTGATTAGTCGCGCCAAGCAACGCTGTGAAGTCTACGCGTCCATAACCGATGAGGACATCGATTTGGAGCGCGCACGAGGCAAAGGCGTAGCTGCATTCAAGCTCTTCCTTCATTTTGCAAGAACCGGACGGCTATCGCTTTCCAAGCGTACTGAACGCGAGATGGACAGCGTCTTTGAAGAACAGGTCGCTGCGGCATTGACCGAGCGCGGCTATCAGGTCCATCCGCAAGTGGGTATCGCGGGGTTCTTTATTGATCTTGCGGTCGCCGATGACGCCGTTCCTGGGCGGTATTTGCTCGGGATTGAATGCGACGGTGCGGCATATCATGACTCTCGTTCAGCTCGCGACCGAGATCGTTTGCGACAAGCTGTACTCGAAGCGCATGGCTGGAATATTAATCGCATATGGAGCACCGATTGGTTTCAACGCCCAAATGCTGAGCTCGAAAAGCTGATCGCCGCGATAGAACGCGCAAAGGCCAATACACTTGAACTCGAAGGTGACACAGAGAAGAAGCGCAAAGCAGTCAATGTAGAGATCATCACCATTGATCGTGAGGACGTGACTGAAATCGGGCTATTGCCGAAGAATGTGATCGAAAACGCAACGCCCCTTTATAAGGAGGCGTCAATCAGGCCAGCGATCCATGTTGAACTTCATGAAACGCCTCTTGGCATTCTGGTTGAACACATTAAGGAAATTGTGGAGGTCGAAGGTCCCCTTCATCAAGACGAACTCGTCACTCGGCTCAGAAGCGCGTGGGGATTACAAAGAGCAGGCCAGCGCATCAACAGCCACGTAACCGTGGCAATCTTGGCGGCGGCCCGAAACAAGCACATCAACATTGAAGGCCAATTCCTGCTATGGCCAAATGGAGAAATAAAGCTCCGTGATCGAAGTGAAGTTGCCTCGCTCAGTTTGCGTCGTCTCGATATGCTACCTCCAATGGAGATCGATCAGGGACTTCGACAATTGGTCGAGGCGAGCTTCGGTGCAACGCCAGATGAAGCGATCAATGCGATTTCCAGAGCGCTTGGGTTCAAATCAACAAGTGGTCAATTGAGGGAGCAGATCCAAGCGAGAATTGGCTACTTGAAAAAAGCCAATATACTTGAGGAACGAGATGGACTTCTCACACTCAAGACAGCTTAAAACCGAAAAAACTCCGCGCCTGCTTCTGCCCCGATTGCGGCAGAAGCAGGCGCTCTTAACGTCGCATCAATTATTTGGTTTCTGGATCGCTTTGAAGGCTATCGCTTGGCAATGTTTTAGGGCGTCAGTTCTGAAATGTTTAAGTTTCTAAGCGCCGACCTGTTTTAGAGAGGCGGTTTTTACGTGGGGGCAGAATGAAAAATTATGTAGCTTTCGTCGCGATCCTGATTGCGGCTATGTCGTTTTCCAATTTCGCGGATGCACGCAATACACCATGTTCTGGAAAGAAAGGCGGCGTTGCGCGTTGTACCGCCGATGGCAAGTTTCTCTGTCAGGACGGCTCAATCAGTAAATCCAAGCGACTGTGCACTAGAAAGTAGCAGTCGTATGGTTCGAACGATAATGGCCGCGCTTCTCTGTGTAAGCGCTGTAGCAGCTCATGCCGCTGATATCACTGGTAGAGCCTCGGTGATCGACGGTGACACACTAGAAATACATGGTGCGCGCATTCGACTGAGCGGCATTGACGCCCCAGAAAGCACGCAAACCTGTAAGAATGCGGAAGGCAAGTTATATCGTTGCGGACAGCAGGCAGCCTTAAAACTGGATGCATTCATTCAGGAATCACAGCCTGCCACTTGTTTCCCAGTGAATCGAGATCGGTACGGCCGAACCGTTGCGACATGCCAAACAAGCCAAGGCCAAGACATCGCCGCATGGTTGGTCGAGAACGGTCTCGCATTGGATTGGCCAGTTTATTCCAAGGGAGCATACGAACACGTGCAAGACGTTGCTATGCGAACCTCTTCAGGCCTTTGGCAAGGTGACTTCATTGTGCCATGGGAATGGCGAAAACTACCGAAAGCACAGCGTCGATGAGCCATGGAAACTCAATGAAATCGAGCAGGATTACCTACGCCATCGGCGATGTGCATGGGCGTGCAGATTTGCTGGAAAGGATGCTGGATCAAATTCAGACTGATGCTGATCAGCGAGCGGCCGAGTATCGCATTATCTTTTTAGGAGACATCATTGATCGCGGTCCTGATAGCAGGAGGGCGATGGACTTGGTACATGCAACGCTTAACGCTTCCCCGGATAGCCGCTTGATATTAGGCAACCACGAGGAATACTTGTTACGAGTATTGGATTGCAGTGAGGAAAGTCAGGAAACGGCGCACAACTGGATAAAACACGGTGGTTACCAGACATTGGATTCTTATGGTCTGGTGGATTGCCGGAGTATCCAGCATTTGGCCGAGGAATTCGGCAGACGCTTTGCTCAGCATTTGGAAATGATGCGAAAAGCTGATTCTATTATCATAGACGGTAATTACGCATTCGTTCACGCGGGTATCAAACCAGGTGTCCCATTGGCCGAGCAAGATGAAGTTATCTCACGCTGGATAAGGGGTGATTTCCTCAACCATACCGCAGCGCATGAGAAAATTATTGTCCATGGCCATACAATTACCGCTTCACATAGACCCGAGATTTACTCCAACCGAATAGCCATAGACACTGGAGCATATGCTACGGGGGTTCTAACTGCGGCGGCGATAATCACCGATAACGTTCCTGAGCGCATTGACTTCCTGCTCGCGTCTTAATGAAAACTAGATTTTTGTTTTCCGAATGGATTTGAGCGGCCAGAAGCATTTGGATTTTTCGCAGGCCTGACTCCCTGTCCCCTGACGCTCTTCATAATGACCTATTCGATTACGCGTGGCGTTCCCGAGGCCGGAATAGCTTTCGCGTTCGCCATGATGATCGGAATTTGCGTCGTGCTATCATTACTCGCCTTGATGACGGTGCTATTCAGACAAAGCGTCTCCCATCTCGTGAAGAACAGATCCCATCTGCTGGGAGCGGTAGTCACGTGCCATCGAAGTGCTGTTCGGTTTGATATTGATTGCTGTCGCCATCAGGGAAGTTTCCAGTTGAGAACATTGCAATTTCTGCATCCTATTGCCAGTCGATCTGGATTGGTGCTAAAATTTCATCCAAGGGGTTGATCGCGGTTACCCCGTGAGGCGGCAGCCCAAATATCGCGTCCTCTGACCCTTTTGAGGGAGTGGACGTCTATGCCGTCGAACACAGAAATCACCACATCTCAATTAGTCCGCCTGATCGGAATGCCTGACGCACCGAGGATAATCGACGTTCGCAGTGCCGACGATCTGGGGCGAGACCCGCGTGTCATTCCAGGCGCAGTCAATCGAGACGCTCTTGCGGTCGAAACCTGGGCTGATGAGTTCCAAGGCAAACAAGTCATCATATATTGTCAGAAAGGCCAAAAGCTCTGTCAGGGATCAGCTTCCTGGCTCAGACACAAGGCAATCGAAGCAGAGACGCTCGAAGGCGGCTATGAGGCTTGGATCGCTTCAAATGCTTCTGTGGTCAACCTTGAACGGTTACCAAACCGCGATCATCAGAACAGGACCGTATGGGTAACACGCGCACGCCCAAAGATTGACCGTATTGCCTGTCCATGGCTGATAAAGCGCTTCATCGATCCCGACGCGGTATTCCTGTTTGTTGGTGCCCAGGAAGTTCTTGAGGTAGCAGACAAATTTAACGCGACCCCTTTTGATGTCGAAGGGGTCTTCTGGAGCCATCGCGGGGATTTGTGCACTTTCGACGTCATGATCGAAGAATTCGGGCTGAAAACGCCTTCGTTGGACAGACTGGCAACCATTGTACGAGGTGCGGACACAGCGCGACTTGATCTGGCTCCACAGTGTTCAGGTCTGCTTGCGGCCTCACTCGGTCTGTCTCGAATGTTCAAGGATGATCTGGAGCAATTGAACGCGGGATTGTTGCTCTATGACGCATTTTATCGATGGGCGCGTGATGCTGTTGACGAAACCCATAATTGGCCATCTGGCAAGCCGGGAGGTCAATAATGAACGCGTCTGTGAACCAATCCCGTATCCAAACGTCACCATCTGCTCCTGATCATGGAATTCCGTTAGGAGAGGCATTGCGTGTATGGGCGCGAGTGGCGGCACTGAGCTTCGGAGGACCCGCAGGCCAGATCGCGGTGATGCACCGAATTATCGTCGAGGAAAAGCGATGGATCGGGGAGGACCGATTTCTGCATGCCCTCAACTACTGCATGCTTTTGCCAGGTCCGGAAGCGCATCAGCTTGCCATTTATATTGGCTGGCTTCTGCATAAAACCAGAGGTGGGCTGGTCGCTGGAATTCTCTTTGTCCTGCCAGGATTCCTGTCCATCCTGATTTTGAGTCTGACCTATGTGGCGTTCGGCCATGTGACAGCGATTGCAGGTTTCCTTTTTGGATTGAAAGCAGCCGTGCTGACAGTCGTGATCCAGGCTGTCCTGCGTATAGGACAAAGAACCCTCAGAAATAATGCGCTGATTGCCATTGCGGTCTCTGCGTTTCTAGCGATATTTCTGTTCAGTTTTCCTTTCCCGTTGATCGTAGCTATGGCGGGAACAATCGGCTTGATCACGGCACATTTTGGATCGACGAGCTTTCAAACAGGTGGTGGCCATAAGCGTGCGGTCAACGCTCTTGCAGACAAGGATTCGGTCATCGGAGAAAACACTCCGGACCACGCGACACCCAATCTGCGATGGTCGATCAGCATTTCTCTGGTGTTTTTGTCTTTGTGGCTCGGCCCGGTGCTCGCCTTTTATATCGGTCTGGGCCCGCAAAACGTCTTTTCCCAGATCGCAATTTTCTTCAGCAAAATGGCGATGGTCACGTTCGGAGGAGCCTATGCTGTTCTCTCTTACGTTGCTCAGGAAGCCGTCCAACGTTTTGGCTGGGTCACAGCAGGCGAAATGCTCGACGGTCTCGGCATGGCGGAAACGACGCCTGGACCGTTGATCCAAGTCGTTCAATTCGTCGGATTTCTCGGCGCTTATCGTTCTCCGGGCGACCTGAATCCGTACGTAGCAGCAACATTGGCAGCTGTTCTGACCACATGGGTGACGTTTCTGCCCTGCTTTCTCTGGATATTCCTCGGTGCCCCATTCATCGAAACATTACGCGGGAACAAGGCAGTTTCGGCGGCGCTCACGGCCATAACCGCATCTGTCGTCGGCGTAATAATGAACCTTGCTATCTGGTTCGCCATGCATGTGCTGTTTCAAGAGGTCGTGAAGCACCAGTATGACTGGATCGGCTTATGGAGTCCGGTTTGGGATACGTTGAATGTGCCAGCTCTCGTATTGACAATCGCCAGCCTCATCGCGGCATTCGTGCTTCGGATGAAAATGATCCCGCTGCTCTTGCTCAGTTCGTTAGCTGGGCTGGCTTGGTATCTCGTTGCGTAGTGCGAACAGTCCAAAGAGTGCTGTAGGTTCAAAAGATTTCGCGCAGGTCATACGACCTGCAAACCGCGCGTTCGTGTGAGTTCTTTAAGCTCGATAGTACCTAATGCCAGCCCATCGGATGCTGATTTGCGCTTTGGGAAAACTGCCAAATCAATCAATCATTTTCTTCCAAAGGGCCGCCCCTCGACAAAAACTCTGTCGGATTGCCCGCTTTTACGTCGCCAAGAAATTTTATCTCGAATCTCCTGTTGCCGACGCGAAATGTTTGAGGGCCTTCTTTTTCCACGATGGCGAGTAATTCGGTCAAACGCTCACTAGGCTTAACGTCGAGTAGCTTTTCGTTCGCCATTAACTAATCTCCATGCGGAATACAGCCCACTTATTTCGCGAGCTGCTAATATTCACCCAATTAATTATTTACGAAATCACTTCGAATTGGCCTTAAATTCTGGTGATCCCGTGGGAATTCAGAGTGTCCAATGACCCAATCGCCACGCATTCTATTGGACACCTGCGTGATTTCCCAGTTCACGTACAAGAATCCTTCTGAGCACCTTATCACGTGGCTCAGGACATTTCCGGAAGATTCTTTAGCGATTTCAGTGGCAACCGTCGCAGAAATTCAAAAAGGCATAGAGAATTTAAGGGCTGCTAATTCACCTCGCGTTCAAGCATTTGAGACCTGGCTTGATGAACTTTTGACCACAGACATCAACTGCATTCCGCAGTGTACGAAAGTGGCAAGACTTCAAGGTAAAATGGTTTCTGTACCCGCCCTGAAGAATCTTTGGGTTCCAGACCCAAATGCAAAATCGCCAAAATATGGACAGGATCTGCTCATCGCGGCCACCAGCATCTGTCACAACCTTCCAATTGCAACGATGAATATCAAAGATTTTGAAGCCATTCACGAGCACTTCCGTTTACCCGGATTAATTGATCCAAGCACCTCCGTCTGGCATGTGTCACAGCAAAGCCCTGTTCCATCGTCATCTGACGACCAATTTATGGCCTGACGTAACTAAGGTTTCCCTTACTCAGGATATATGGAAACAGTAGAAGCATAGCTGCACTCACAGCACTCGCCCAATCGCCACGGCTCGACACCTTTCTATCGTTGGTGAAACATGAGCCCGATGGTCTTCCTGTCGGAGAACTCGCTCGGATGTTGGATGTTCCGCAGAACACAGTGTCTGCACACCTCGCGAAATGAATAATCCTTCCTTCCGTCATCATACTTTTCTGTATCAGCCGTCTTCGCGAAGAAAGCATCCGTAAAGCTTGAAAGTCCCTGTCAGATCCAGAATGCAAATTCATTCAGGTCGCCGAAAATTTCCAGTTGACTCCTGAAGTTTGTTCACTCTATGTTCACATCATGAAACACGCGCTCGCCCATTCCCCATTGCTGACTATGCTCTCTGTTGAGCTTGTCGCCCGTGTGCGTCGAATACGTAGCTTCTGAGTTTTTGAACCCCGCAGTTCATAGGCGGCGTAAGTTCATCCGCCATACTCAGAGGAACTCTTTTCAATGTTCCAATCCATTACCGACCGTCTTCTCGCGGACGTCCGACTGAACGCGTCTGCTTATAAATTCCCACCGTCGCAGGTTCTGAAGTGCCATGGCGAACCACTTTTCCGTTCGCAACAAGCACGCAATCTGGCATGCCTTTTTGACCTGTCTCCTAACGTAGTTTCCTGGACTTGTTTGCCGGTACTACTTAGGTTTGGAGACGGTTTTCATATTCCGGATTTTGCAGTCCAACGAAACGACGGCGATTATCTAGTTGATGCGGCACGAACACCAGAATGGGCAATCGAAGCCGCCGAAACTGATGGCTGGCACTACGACTGCGTCAGTTACAAGCACGACGACAATGCTGTGCTCATCGCAAACGCCATTGATTTGCTACCTTATGCGCGAACCTCGACTGTTTCGCTTTCTGACCGCCTGCGCCTGCTGACCGTTCTTGACGACGATGGCCCTCTTCCACTTAAGCATTGTGTTCAACTCCTCCGAAATACAGGCGAACCAATGGCGACAATCGCCGCGCTCTATTTCTCTGGTGAAATCGTATTCGATTTAACCAAGAGGATAGCTCCGGAAACACGCGTTTCCAGAACCTAATTCACCTCCACAATCCTAAATGATGCAAATCGGCGTTTACGCGCCCGATGATGAGGAGTCTTACGATGAATAGCCAAAATTATCTGAACGACATGATCAGCAAACTCCACCAATTGATCGATGATCTGAAGATGCTCCGAGATAGCAAAAAGCCAGATCATGAAATTCTCGATGACAGTCCCACGCTATATGACTGGAACCAGACTACTCGACCTGCGGCATGTCTAGAAGGACTGGTTCAGGAACATCCTTTGCTTGGTCGCAACAGGCTCATCATCACGAGCGATCTCTACTATCTCGACCCTGAAATGCGGTTCGCACGCACACTTTCCAGATTCTATCGGCTTGGCAATCCAGCCAGGTTCAGAAACCAACATTAAATCGATGAGGGCAACATCAATGAAACTGATCCGAATATCAAATCGCTACTGCCGGTCTTCCCTTCTCCTACTTCCACCCAGTGCGAGTAAACAGAATGAAGTATTTCCAACGAACACAAGACAGCTTGGCCCTGGAGCTGGCTCGGGCACACGTCACTAGGCAAATTCGAAAACACGACCTTCATCAATTTCTAGCAGGACGAGTGTGCACTCTTGCTATCATTATTGATCACCAAGAAGATCTGGAATTCTACGAACGCGCGCTTACTGAGATCAAACACTACTGTGCAGGCCCGCGCTCCCAAAGGATCATCACAATCGACGAAAAGCAGGCGCAACGCCAAAAGCGGTTAAAGCGACCAACCGAGGAATTTTCGTGGGCAAGGCAAACCGTCTTCTTGACGCACAATGAGTTATCATTGCCTGAACACGTATCGGCAACAGCAGAATACGTTGTTCCCATTAAAACCGACGTATCACTTTGCGAAGCCGTTGCTCGGGATTTTCAGTACACTAAAATTGAACTTTCGAAAATCGATGAGCTTCGTGACGTTTCCCTGAGCCGCATCGTGACGTTTATCACGCAAAATTGGACTGAGGCGGAAATCAAAAAGAAGCTTCATCAATTCGCTTCCGCCACAAAGATTTCTCAAGAATGCCATGTCACAGATATCAATTTAGACAATCTAGTTGGATACGGCCAGGCTGCTATCTGGGGTAAGCTTCTAGCCAGCGATCTTAGTCTTTACCGTGCCGGTCATTTACCTTGGTCAGATATTGATCGGGGAATCCTTCTCAGCGGTCCGCCAGGTGTGGGAAAGACCCTCTTTGCTCGTGCGCTGGCCAACACATGCAACATTCCACTGTACGCGCATTCACTTGCTCGCTGGCAATCGCAAGGCAGTCTGAATGATCTGCTGCAAGCTATGCAGTCGGCTTTCGAAGAAGCCAGAAAAAACGCTCCGGCAATTCTCTTTCTAGACGAGATCGATAGCTTCGGTAATCGAGCTAATCTATCGGGACATAACGCGAATTATGGGCGGCAAGTCATCAATGGACTGCTCGAACACCTTGATGGAGTCAGTAACAGAGAAGGTGTTTTCGTTATTGCGGCAACAAACATGCCAGACTTAATTGACCCTGCAATCACGCGTTCCGGGCGCATCGAACATCATGTGTCGATCACACTACCCGAACCCGTTGAACGTGAAGGGATTCTTCGATTTCACCTCGGTCGTGATCTCGAAGGAGATGATATCTCGGACATTGCGGAGAGTTTGACCGAGGCATCTGGAGCAGATATCGCAAAGTTTGTGCGTCAAGCTCGACATATCGCGCGTTTGGAAAAACGGCCTTTGGCGCTGTCCGATTTGCTGAGATTAAAACCAGCTACTACACCCCTTCAGCCTGACGACATTCACCGTATTGCTGTTCACGAAGCTGGACATGTCGTCGTCGCTCACGCCCTTTCGGAAAGCCTCGACATGGTGCCGGTTTCGGTAATGATCAATCGCGGAGTCCAAAGCGGAACCGCTCGTCTGGGCGGCGTCAAAATGCGTAATACAGAGCCTAAGATTGTCAAATTACGAGAAAATTACGACGCCGAGATTTGCAGCTATCTAGGTGGCCTGGCGGCCGAACAGGTTATTCTTGGAGCTCATTCCGATGGCGGTGGAGGAGTAGCTGGGTCAGATATTTCGAAAGCGACCGAGATTGCCATCAGGATGGAAGTTTCGTTCGGTCTGGGGGAAAATCTAACATTCTGGGCCAGCCATGACGAGTGCAAGCCCGACTTTGTAAAATGCAATCCGCGACTGCAGGCCCTTGTCGATAAGACTCTTCAATCCTGTTTTGCCAAGGCATGCGAGATCATCGAAGCTAAACAAGACTTCTTGTTATCTGTCTCAGCTATTCTGGAAAGAAACGGTGAAATCAAAGAGGATGAGCTTTTGACGGTTTTGTCTGGTTCCGGCACAGACCTTCAGCCTGAACAGCTAAGATCCAATTATATCGACAATTACCCCGGCTTCTCCGAACATTAGACGAGCTTCGTCAAAGGCTTCCTTCCATCTCGGTGAATCAGAGATATGGTCAGTCACGACGCGAATAATTCCGCTTTGTATAATTAACCCGGCACAGGTAGCGCAAGGATGCAGAGGACTTACATAAAGGGTGCAGCCCGTTAATGATTGAGCCGCAGATATAATTGCATTGGCCTCAGCATGCACAACTCTCAATAGCTTTCGACGACGATCTTTGTATATTTCTGGATCGTCGTCACAGCGTCTTGGAAAACCATTCCAACCTTTTGATGCGATAGTACCGTCCGGACGTAATATGCATGCGCCTACTTGCCTATCAGTATCCTTCGACATCGTCGCTGACAGTTGTGCTTCCTTCAAACCATATTCATCCCATCGTTTGCTTTTCAATGCGAACTCCGAATCCAATAAAAGTGGTAGCATTCCCAATGGCCTTCTATGGTCAAACCAGCATGAAACCACTAATAGCTCTTATCTGTTAAGATGAATACAGAGATCGCAACAAAGTTCATTCTGCTCCAATAGTTATTCTGAATATGCTTCCAAGCCTATTCATCGAAACACTGTTACCACACACAAAGACGCCTGATGCTGGCTATAATCAATCATTTCCCAGCTCATAACCCAGGAATCAGTATGCAGAAATTTTTACTTCGTCGACTTGAATTGAGCGATATGGATTGCGCCGCTATCGTTCACCGTGCTGCGTTTGATGACCGGTTGCCCTGGTTGGCTGGACTGCATACTCCAGCTGAAGATCAGTGGTTTTACCGGGAGCGTGTTTTTAACGCCTGCTCGGTGTGGGGAGCGTTCGAGAATGATGAACTGGTGGGTATTATCGCTTTCCGCGATGGCTGGATCGACCAGCTTTATATCCTGCCAACGGCGCAAGGAAAAGGCATTGGAACCGCCCTGCTTCAGATTGCAAAGTCAGAAGCTGTCGAACTATCTCTTTGGACTTTTCAACGTAATGACGCGGCACGACGCTTCTATGAAAAGCATGGATTTGTCGTAGTCAAAGAAACTGACGGGTCGGACAATGAAGAGCGCGAACCAGATGTCCTCTATTCGTTGCACCCTTCATCGGGACAATAGTAATGTTCTGGCCGGGAAAACAGGGCGTGATCAAGCGACAACTTCAGAACTTCTGCTAACTCTTCTGAATGGTACTGCCTGCTTTTTGAGCCGCAACTCGGTGATCAATACGCTCTATAAATCGATAAGCCCGAGCAATAGGATCTCCCAAATACTGACCGGGACCAAGCATCTTACGTTCGTTCAAGTCGTCCGTATCAAGAAGGTCGAAATCCACCTTTTCAAGACAGCCGTTCCATCCATCTGAATATCGCTTCGACCAAGCGCGTGTAAGGTACTGTAGAAGGCGAATTCGGTCGGAATAGCCATGATAATCAAATGCTATCCTTCCGTTCGTCACAAAGACATGGTTTCCAGCGAACCCTTCGCCGGGAATTAACCGCTCGGCATAAAAGCCTGAAAGCGGGGGACGGAGAAGATAAACGCCTGCGAGGATATGACATGCACCATTACCGAAGAATACGCGGTCGGGTAACGCCCATCTGCGCTGGGGATCACGTTTTATGCCGGGCTTGAGCTTGTACATTATTCGATTTTATGCTCGCATCACCGTGAAAGGAAGCCCAATACAACTCAAATAGATACGAACAATTCTTTACTTTGATTGCGCTACGATCAGTTTGACCAGCCCAGAGGAGGAAGCGATAAAAGCCCTGTCTATTGTCCGCCCTAGCGGACAGCGTATTGCATCAGGTGAGAAAACACTCGAAGTTCGCCGCTGGAGTCCGAATTTAACGCCATTCGAAGATTTGCTGATCGTCGAGAACGGGCGCTTTCTTCATCAGGAACATGATGAAGATTACGACGGCATTCCTGTTGCAGTTGTTAAGGTGAAAGCTGTTCGTCCGTTCACGCTTTCAGATATGGAAGCGGCTTGCGCTTCTTATTTTGAAGATGGATGGCTGGCATGGGAACTCATCAGTGTGCGCCCAATACAAACAACCGACCGTATTCTCGCGGCGCGTGGTATCTACAATGTTGATTGGCAGTCACCAGACAATTTTTAACAGTCGTTACGCGGCGGGTTCCCACAGGGATAAACTCTCAGCCAAACCGACAGTGAAGAAACGATTACCAAACGCCATTGGGCGATGATTTTCCAGTGGCACAGGAAATCGTCAATCCAACCTTTTCATTGGGCATCAATAGCTCTTTGTTCGGCTCAAATAGCCAGGTCCTCCAATCGTCTGCACCAAGAATTGCAGGCATACGTTCCTGAAATTTCTGCAGATATCTATTTGCGTTACTCGTAATCACGGCGCAACTCCAGACACTTTTACCGCACTCTTTATCGAGCCAGATCTCGTAAACACCTGCAAAGTTAAGTGGCCTTCCATCTGTTCCAAAAATTTGCCGCTTATTTCCGTCTCTACTGCCAGTTGACCAGCCGAAAAAACAGCTCGCCGGTATGATGCATCGCTTTCGCAAGAATGCGTTGCGAAACATTCGTTTGGTATCGATGGTTTCAGTATCGGCATATAACGCCAATGGAGCTGTATTTGAATTATCTCTCCACCAGCCTGGGATCAGTCCCCAGCGCATCGGTCGATAGGCGACCTGACCGTCTTGTTTTATCACTACACCGACATTTTGTTTTGGACGAACAGGTTGAGAAGTTTGCAAAGGTCGCGAGGTCGAAACCAGGTTATACATCGACTGAATGTCCTCACGCGCGTAAGCTTGCGCAAAACGTCCGTACATGACAGCTCCTCCGACTGCGCCAAAAGAATAATCTTATTTCTATCCCTGAGCTTATAATATTATTGTTGGGATCAGACCTGAGATCATAGGAATAATATAAATATCAGTACAACTGGCAATCGCCATCTATCACGCAATTGTGGAATTGAACGCCTTGCTTCAATGGCAAGAACGCAGTTAGGTTACCGATAACTGCGAACTGGCATCGATTTTATGTGCGCCTCGCTTACGATTGGACGAAATACAATGTTGAGAAAACACATTATACTGTCGGCCCTTGTGATGAGTACTTCCATGATGGCGATGACTGTCGGGCGGGCAGACAGCATCGGCGGTGCACTGACAAAAGCATATCAGTTCAATGCAGAACTTAACTCCGGTCGCGCTGGCGTTCGCGTAACGGACGAAAATGTTGCAATAGCGAAATCCAATTACAGGCCGACGATCACCGGAAGCGCCGGTTTAACCTACGCGAATAACAAGAGGGCCAATTATAGCCTGCGACTGACAACTGGATCATTCGGGGTGCAGATCGACCAGATTCTGTTCGATGGATTTCAGACAAAGAACAATGTCTTGGCTGCAAAGGCCCGGTCTGCCGCCTCTTTCGAACAACTACGTAGCACCGAAGAACTAACCTTGTTCAGCGCCGCCCAAGCATACATGAATGTGTATCATGATCGGCTAGCCGCAGAACTTACTCGCCAAAACCTTGGTTTCGGTAATGAACAGGTTCGCTCGTCGAGAGCCCGCCTGGACGTGGGAGAAGGCACGCGGACGGACGTCGCTCAAACTGAAGCTTTTCGCGCTAACGCGGTTGCGGCTGTCAGTGCAGCCGATGCTCAGGTGAAAACAAGCGAGGCGATCTACAGGAGGACAATAGGTGTTGAGCCTGGCCGTTTGCAGACGGCTACACCGATCACACAATTACTCCCGCGTAACCTCAACGCAGCATTTTCGATTGCGTATAAGGAACACCCGGCAATTATTGCCGCAAATTATCTTGTCGACGCGGCAGGGCATACGGTGAAAGCATCCGAGGGTGCATTGTTGCCTCAGGTTTCGGCAAGTGCCAGCATCGCACGCGAGTACAGCAATACTGAAGGAGCACCATCAGGAGCGTCGACGCAGAACGGGTTTGGAACCTCCGCGAATGTCGGGGTTGGTGTCAACATTCCAATTTATCAGGGTGGACGTCTGTCAGCTCAGGTACGCCAATCGAAAGAAAGCCTGAGCCAGACCAGAATAGACGTAGATGTCAGCAGCGACCAGGTTCGGAAGGCAGTCGCCGATGCTTGGGCTTCATATGAGAGTTCTCGGGCTAACGTTCAGGCTATGAAAACAAATGTTTCAGCAGCTCAGCTCGCATTAAGCGGGGTGATTGAAGAACGAAACGTTGGACAGCGGACCACTCTGAACGTACTTGAAGCCCAGCAGGACCTCATCAACGCAAAGCTCAATCTTGTCGCCGCAGAACGTGATTATGTTCTGTCCACATATGCCATTGTGCAATCTGTCGGACGTCTTTCACCTGAAAGACTGGGCTTGAAAGTCGCGAAATACGATCCCAAAGAACACTACAATGCCGTCAAGGATAAATGGATCGGCATTCGCACGCCTGATGGACGTTGAAATCGAGGTTGGATTTTCGATTTAGCAAACCGCTATGACCATGTCAGCAAGCGTGGTCATCTTCTAGGTATTCATGAATTCCACTCTCGACCTTAATTTCTGCCATTCCAAGGTTCTCGGAAGCTTCCTGTAAGCCACCGCTGATTTCTGCGGAGTGTTGAGATATAAAGATGTCCTTATATCTCGCATTGCCATCGCTGGCTTTGGTAATTAACGTTGATCAGGTGTCAAAAATTTGGGTCGAGGACGATGCAGGGAATACAGGGTTATGCGGAAAACGCTGAAAGGCTAGCCACGCAGTACGAAAGCATCACCTTTGCGGACGTGCACAGGGATGTCTTGCACCTATTTCCATCAAAACCTTCTAGCATTTGCGATATTGGCGCTGGCTCCGGGCGCGACGCTGCTGCTCTGGCAGCTCAGGGACATAGGGTCGTCGCGGTCGAGCCTACCGAGGCACTGCGCAATGAAGGAATGCGATTGCATAACGACAAGGCAATCGAATGGATTGACGACCATCTACCTTCGCTTGACCATCTACGAACACGGGACGAGCGCTTCGATTTGATCTTGCTCACCGCCGTTTGGATGCACCTAGATGAGGCCGAACAATACTTAGGAATGGCGTCACTGGCAGGCCTCCTTACGGAAGGCGGGCGGATCAGTATGTCCTTGCGACATGGTCCAGTTCCCCATGGACGGCGGATGTTTGATGTTTCGAGCGATCAGACGACCAAACTTGCCTCATCATTCGACCTTCAACTGGTAGATAGCGTTGATCGCGAGGACATGCTTGGCCGAACCGACGTGAGTTGGAGCTTTGTCGTGTTTCAGAAGCGATAACAATGGGACCGCGACTATCCGCCAACGCCAAGCCAAAAAGCTGCTAGTCGACTTCCCACCCCACAGTTGCCAGACCGATGTCGCCCCATCAAGGCATAGGAGGAGCATTAGCTGCATTCAAATTTGCATCAGTATAAGTCTTTAGCTGAATCGTTCATTGTCGGTTTCTAACGGCCCCGCCGGGAATGGCTCTTGCTACGAGCCAAGGCGATATTTAGTAAATTACCCGATGTGCGCGATAGTATAGAGGCTGGGTTTGGATGTTATTTTTAGTGAGGCACGGACAAACTGAATTCAACGCCGCTGGTCGATGGCAAGGCCAGTGCGACTCTCCGTTAACTGAACTTGGACGAGCCCAAGCCTCTGCCGTCGCGGGGATTCTCAGGCAACGAGGGCTAGATGAGTACACCAAAATTGTATCGAGCCCTCTCGGTCGAGCGATCCAGACTGCAGAGATTATTGCCAATTCGCTGGAAGTGGTTGAGCCGGTGATGCTCGATGAGCGATTGAAAGAAGTCGGTATGGGGTCATGGGATGGATTGACTGACGCCGAAATTGAGATCAAGTCGCCCAACGTCCGAGATGGATTGGGGAGCAATGAATGGTTTTTCCATTCTTCCGACGGTGAACGATACACAGATATGTTGGATCGGGTTCGCGCTGCCCTGGACGATCTGCTAGTTGATCAATGCGTACCGAAAATCGTCGTTTGTCATGGTGTGACAAGTCGCTTGCTCAGAGGAATCCATTGCGATCTCAGCAAAGATGAAATGCTTGAATTGGACGTCCCGCAAAATGCCGCATTCCTTCTAACGGAACCCGGTTTGGTCGAGCGCCTTGACTAATTAGTGCGATAAAAACTCCGCCAAGCCAGAGGTTGCCATTGACTGATCAATGCCCCATTTCGAAGGCTGGTCTTCACAATCGGCCATTTCGCCTTCGACCCTCATTGCGATAAAGTCGAAGCGATAATCTAGCTGAGCTCGGTGTTCGAACAATCGGCAGCAGGCCAAACGGAGATAATCATTGTTACGCTTGTCAGACGATACAAAATGGCCGGAATTCTTTCACATAAGCACTAAGCGCTTGGAATTGCGCTTGGTAGCAAAGTCAGACGCTTTCGCGCTACAACAGTTGATGACGTCCGAGATTAGCCGGTGGCTAGCGACATGGCCCTATCCTCTTTCTCAAACTGTGACCGAACAAATTATCGGTAGAGCGCTTGAGCAATATTACCATCAGCGCGCGCTTCCGCTCGTTATAATCGATCATTCAGACGGACAGATTATCGGTTGGATAAAGGTGTTTTTTGAAGAGCGAGATAGCCAAAAATTTGGAGAAATCGGTTATTGGTTGTCTGAGAATGCACAGGGCAATGGGTTCGCTTATGAAGCTTCGAGCGCTCTGATTAAAGTTTGTTTCGAACAGATAGGAGTTGCGCTGATCCAAGCAGGAGCCCAGACGACAAATCACGTTTCTCTAAACCTTCTAAAGAAGTTGGGAATGCAAAATATCGGAGAGCGACTTGTTTATGCCCCAGCTCGCGACAGAGAAGAACTATGCACGTACTTTGAAATAAAAAGAATGGGCGTCTGAAAACCCAAGTCAACCGTCCCGTCCGGGGCCTCGTTCAGACATTTGACTGATTTGCGCCGAACAGCAGGTATGTCAGGTTGACCATTCGGTCACCATCGGGCATTAGATTGATCCATGAGCAACGAAACCGCACGATTGATGAAGAAGGGCCGCAATGAGCGGGCTATCTTCCTGTGCGTGTTCGGCGGGCGAGGTCTTCGCGTCCAGTCGTGATGCCGCGCGTTCATGCGCGACCGATTGGACGTAAAAATAACCTTATCCCTCAAATGGCCATCATGGAGAACAGGCCATGCTCAGCATTCTGAATGTAAACTCGCTCGTGCATTGGGAGGAACGCGAAATCCTCCGTCGTGAAGAGCTCATCCGCCATTTTTCCGAGGAAGTTAAATTCTTCCTCCGCTCAGTCAATCCAGCATGGGACATGCGACGTGTCGAGGCTCCCACGCTCATTCCCAGAAACATGATCTCCGACGCTTATGAAAATGCTGACGTCTGGGTACAGGAGCGCATGACTGCGACCGAGACGGAATTGGTCCTCCGCCCGGAGACAACTCCGTCAACGTACGCCTACATGGCCCACCTGCTCGACAATCACTCTGGCACGAAACTGCCACTATGCGTATGGCAGGCAGGCCGTTCCTATCGTCGCGAGCAGGAACAAACAACGGCGCACATGCGTCTGAAGGAGTTCTGGCAATTAGAATTCCAGGCGGCCTTCACTGCCGACACCGGAATGGACTATCACACGGCATGCCTTGAACCGGTCAGAAAGATGATCGCGTCAGTGATCGGCCTGCCCACCAGAATTGTGCAATCTGATCGCCTGCCCAGCTATAGTCAGGTGACTATGGATATCGAATTAGACAACGGCTTCAAGTGGATGGAAGCGTGTTCGATCTCGAAGAGAACAGACTTCCCCCGCAAATTCTTTTCCCGTTCCAAGGGCGGGGCGACACGCTAACACGGTGTCCTCGTTCTTGAAATCGCCATCGGCCTTGATCGCTGCCTGCATAATTGGGCGATTGCGGCAGAAAAGGCGTAATTCATCAATGGGATTTGCTGTCGCTTCACAATGGGGGCGACAGCAACACTGCCTTCTCCCCTGAAATGCCGTCAAGGTACTGGCAGACTTACTCAATCGTACCGTCATTGTTGTGGTGACAGTTCAAGTCCGTTGGGCAAAGAAATCCAGATTACCGTCTGCTCCTCTGGTGAATGTCGAGAAAGATGACCTTTGCCATGCGTGTCCATAACCAGGACGAAACTGCCAGCAGAAACGTGGCGCACTTCCCCATCACTCGTCTCGTATTCCACTGAACCGTCAAGTCGCACTGTTAGAACGGGTTCCGGCACCCTATGCCAAGCGACTTCCCGCATCCCTGCGGGTATATGGGAGATGCGTACGCGAGAAGCTGGGTAACTGCCGGTGACATCAAAGGGAACAGCGTCGGGATGTACCGAGCGCTTTGTTGTCGGCAATTCGATTTCATCAAAATGAGATTCACCATCTGGAGTGGCGTAGATGCGCAGACACTTCATCAAGGTTTCCTTTCGGAAAACGAGCTTCGCACCGAAACGATTACCTATCCCGTTGGGAAAGTAAACTATATCATTCTCACCCAAAAGGCCGCCTCGGACAGAGCAAACTTAGATCTGGCTGGTTCGCATTCACGAGTGGTCAACTACCGTCAAGTATGAGGGCCATGTTGACGGTATCCATGAACCGCCCATCGATTAGCACGCTTCGTCGTTGTACACCCTCCCTAACGAAGCCAGCTTTCTCATAAAGGCCAATCGCCTGCGGGTTATCCGCGTGAACCGATAATTCGACACGGACAAGATCAACTTTCCTCGCTTGTTCCAGCGCCGCTACCACCAGCCGACAACCGATACCACACCCCCTGTAGTTTGGGATAATTCCCATTGCTAACGTTCCACGATGAGCGTGGGTCGGGAAAAAGTGACGCGAGATATCGCACCAGCCAACCACCGTATCATCTACAACGGCAACCACATGGGGATTGCCTTGACCAATCATGTTGAGTAGGTGCTCTCTTGTCTCCAGTAAAGGAAATGCTTCCAGCATCGTCAGGAATTTTCTCTCCCTGGCGACCGTGTCCAATGCCGTATGGAGGCCCTCAACATGCTCGGCAGTTGTCTCCACAATCTCCACCTGACCTGGCATATCTAGTTCTCCCGGTTCCACTTCGCTTCCTCTTCGTGGAAAAATCTCCCAATTAAGATTAGTCATGTAATGACGCAGTCGCAATGACCGCTATAGGTCAGATTTTGTCGAAGCCAACACCCATGGTCCGCTTCCACTACAAACCACACCGCAACCTGCGTAAGAGACGTGACAGGTTTCAGAAAGTTTTTGCGCCCAGCTCCGATGCTAAAATTGCGCACGTTGCAGTCTGGCTTCCACTTACCCAATAGCTGGCGAATAAAGACGTAGCGATTTCACGTCATAAACGTCCGCTTTATTGGATCATCTTGTGAAGCTGAATACTCTCATGATTGTCGGCATCGAAAGTGAAACGGGTATATCCCAACCTCAGATAAAACCCCGTTGCGGCGGGGAAGGCGTGGACCAGAAGCTCTCTGATACCCAACGACTTTGCGAGCTGTTCAACGTGATCCATGAGTGCAGTGCCGTGCCCGGCTCTCTGCAAATCAGAAACAACTGCAACCAGCCGGACAATCGCCGTTTGGGCGCTTTTCTGATCGAGGCGTGCGGTACCTATAGGAACTCCATCGAGCTTCAGCAGAAGCGACAGATTTTCGTCTTTGACCTCCTCCGGACCATTACAAATATACTGTTGGCTCCCGCCGAATAAGACGTGATGCCGTATCTGATGGTAGGCAGAGAAATCTTCAGCGTTTTCAATCAGCGTCAGTGTGTAGAGAGCCATACGCATATTTTATGTACGCCAACTGAATTGTCCAGCAAGGAAGCCGAGCTTCAGACTGGCCCCCTTAGGTTTACCTCGTCCAAAATCCGTCAATCGTACGTATTCTATAACTGCTTTGTGAAACCGTCCCAGCCTTATGCAGGCAGTGTTCCAGCTCGGGCTCGGCAAACAGCAGTCATGAAAATTGCTAGCCCTGCTTGCGTGCCCTGATAGCGCGAACCCACGTGTTATTGAACATAACAGCTCCGATGAGCAGCGCCACTGCGCCCAACGCGATCATGCCAACGGCTGTCCCCTGGGCTCCGAACTGCTGATAAAGCCATCCAGATTTTTCAACCGTCTGAGCTGGTTTTCCAAGACGAAGAATGCCTTGGATGAGTGCTCCGAAACCGACAATCAACATGCAAACGCTTCTAATCATGGCGTGCAAATATCAGTTCTGCTTGATCATATCCATATCGCTTATTGAGACTTTGGCTCGTCGGTCATCGGTGAGGTGGCTTTGAAAATAAACGGCACTCTCACCTTACCGACAATCGCGGTCTGATATGGCTGGCATTTCCTCACGGCTTCCTCAGCTGCCAATCCGACAACATAGTTGGTGAAGCCTCCAGATTTCACCGTTTCGACGTCAGTAACTTTTCCGTTTTTGTGAAGGCGGAATTCTATAACAGCGTCTCCAGACTGGTTGAGAGGCATCCTAAAACATTTGCGAACCTGATTTGCGAGACGGAAAGCCTCCTCACGGCTCGGCGGCTCATTGGCGAACGAAATACCGACACCCAGTGTTGCCATCAAGGCGATGCCATACAGCGTGATCTTCATACCCAACTCCTGAAAGTTAACGTTCAGCGCGCACGAGAGCTAAGACTGCTCCTTATGCCGGTTGCAACTTCCGTTGTGAATCCTGAGCATAATAACGCCACCAAATTTTTATGGTTAACTCAAATTTAGTTGTTGCAATCAAATCGAAACGCTGCCATATGCAGCGCCCTGAGCTTAAACGCTCAAGCAAAAGGATAACATCACCATGATACGCAAACCGACTACCCAGTGGAGCACAAGCAAGGCCTAGTATTGGCGTCGGTTTAATACCCGTTGCGCGATTGCATCGGCTTATCCTTGTGTTCCCCATTTGACCGCCTTCGGCCATCGTGGCCACCGAAAGCTTCAGGGGACAGCTATGAATTATTCTCGTCAAGTATCTCGAAACATCAGTCTTCAACGTGCCGGTCTCGGATTCATCGCCGAAGCTAACGCTTCACGTGATCTGCTGCAGCTCATTGACCAAGATTGTCACGGCCTGACCAAGGTCGAGCGCTTAGAAATATAAGGCAGCCTCATCCGAAAGTGGCGGCTCTTCCATCAAGTTTTGGAAAGAACCCTGCCCTGGATTTGCAACCCGTCAACCGCATCAGAAAAATGCCAAAACCGCTCGTGGTTCCACCGTTCATGAAGTTACAGTTGTCTTCCATGAAAGTGAACTTGAGCATCGGGTTTCGACATTAATTCAGGCGCGGCGAGACGTTCAGGAACTTCATTCACAGTACCCTGTAATGGGCTACGTCGACGCCGATGGCGTTCGACGAAAGCATACCTTTGACTATTACGTGGTGCTGAAAAGCGGAGTGCAACTGGCCATTGCAGTTAAGCCGTTCAAGAAAAAGGCGGCTATGCAAGATGTGCTGGACCGCATTCAACAGGCAGGCATGGAATGCGTCGGGACACTGGGTGAGATTGATGCTCGACACCCCGACATCAAGCTCAGACTTCTCACCGAGGTCGAGGCTAACATCGATGCATTTCTGAACGCCATGAACATTCTACGCGCCCGCTCTCATTACAATGAAAGCGAGTATCTGGCGCTGGCCAACGAGATCAAAGACTGCCCAGGCCACTTCCGGTTTGGGCAATTGTTCAAGAACTGCACGAGCCGTTCAAGCCGCTGGACTGCGGCTTGGTCGCTTATCGACCACGAAATTATCAGGCCCGTGAATCCGGGACAGATCAACGAACTCAGTTGGATGACTGTGGTTCGCTAGACGACGACCAATACAGCTACGTTCAAAAAGGAGGTTAACATGAACAGCTATTTTGCACAGCCAGCCACATTCCAGCGCTCTTTGGTGAACATGCGCAAGGTCGACAGGCTTAGCTATAAGAACGCCCATTGGATTCCAGTTTGCAGAGGCAACGAGGGATGGCACATCAAGAGAGAAGACGACAGCCACGAAGTCGTTGTCGGCCATCAGGAGCTCTATAATGAAATTTCTGCCGGTCGCGCCTCGGTTCGGTATGGATATCAGGAACCAGAGCAACAGAAGCTACGCATTATCTTCGGCGATAAAAAGTTTTCTGATTTCCCTGAGAAAGTTCAGAAACTGGCTCTCGTTCGTGAAAAGCTGATCAACCGTTATGACGCGGAATTCCCGGAATATGGGCGGAAACGTTGGAACAATGAGAAGCTCCAGCATCTGCTGAATACTTGGCACGCCGAGATCCAGTCAAGCCTTCTCCCAAGCGCCAGGCGCGCAGACAGGCCGATGGAACTCACGTTCTATCGCGCCCCATCGGTCAAGACCTTTTGGAGGGATTACACCAAGTATCACGGATGCGGAGGCGACGCCCTCGGATTGGTTCAACGTCACCATGGTCCTGGAATCTATTATCGTTCCGCTGACCCGGAATCGATTGCTTTCGCTCACAGCGAAGCTCTTCGGTACATGGATAACAGGAAGAAATCGAAGGCACAGGTTTATCAGGATTATCTGGCCAAGCTTTTTGAGATGAATTCGTCACGGGATTCTCAACTCAAAAAGGTTTCGCGCACAAAATTCGAGAGCATCATTGATGGTTTTGATGAGTACGCAAAGGTCGCTGGACGACACGGGGAGGCTTACGCCAAGAGACGGCTTTCTTCCGTAAAGCGGAGCTTCCACTTCGAGGTGCCGGGTGACCGGATCGAGATGGATTTCTGGAATGTGGAATTGATGTCCTTGTTCGTGGAAACGGGGATGTGGTCCCTGTTACCGGAAAGCTACCGTAATCAGATCGGAAGCACTCGCATTTGGTTCGCTGCCGCCATCGACATGTCCACTCGCTATGTGTTGGCTTTTAAGGCGAGCACCAATCCGAATGCGGCCAATGCCGTCGAAGCAATCAGAATGATCATGTCCGACAAAACGCATATTTCCACTGCGTTGGGTTGCGAAACGCCCTGGATTGGACGCCTGCGTCCTCGCCAGATCTATTGCGATAACGGCAAGGAGTTCGTCAGCCAGCGGACACAAGAAGTTCTGAGAAATGCACGCATTGCGTTCACCCGTCCACCAGCGGGTGAACCACAAGCCAGACCATCTATCGAACGACTTTTCAAGACCATTGGTCCGATGGTGGCCCACCATTTTGATGGCCGAACCTTCGGTTCTATTCAGGAGAAAGGAGACTACAATCCGGAGGAACGCCTAAGCCTGCAGAGTGACGAGCTGATCAAATTCTTCCTCTACGCGATCTGCGATATCTACCACAACACGAAGCATGCAGGACTCGCGGGAGGAACTCCGCACAATGCTTGGGTGAAGGCGGCATCCCAATATCCAATCGACGTTGCGCCCGACGAAGAAGAAATGCTTCACATCTTCGGGGAGAAGGTTTCGCGACGGATTTCGTCCTATGGCGTGTCTTTCATGGGCATTCCTTATTCGAACGATGAGCTAACGCGCCTTCGCCTGAAACATGGTCAGACGGATTTTGAGATCAAGTACGATCCAGCGAATCTGCGTTCCATTGCCGTCTATGCAGGCAAGGATAAGGGCTGGTTCTCAGTCGAAAACCAAATCGGACTGGACGATAACGTTTCGCTTGAGGAATGGATCGTAGCACGGCAGCAGCTTCGTCTGGCTAATGCCAAGGAAAGCGAGTCTGGTCTCGCCGCTATGTACCGGGCGATCAATAAATTGCGGACCTCCGGTGACGCCGCGATGATCAGGGCGAAGCTGGGTGCACGGTCATTGGATAGCAATGCACTGGCAAGGCTCGAAGCCGAACTGTGCGGCAGTTGGATCGCAAAGCCGGATGACCAGATGCAGGGACTTGAAGCGCTCGCTTCTCTTCCGGGGGATCTGAAGCTCGCGGATGAATCGGCGTTCGTGGAGTACCAAACGGTCCAGAAGAAGGAGATCGCAGCTGCAAAACGGGCTGCGAAAAGCGAGCGGCTGGAAACCAGAGCGAACAATACAGATTCCGACCTTCAAACAGAAACCTCTGTTTCAAGGAGCGGCTATTACGACGAATTTTAAGAAGGGCGGGACCAATGAACACTGACGAATTGAAAGAACTCAAAAGACATATCTACGGCACATATCTTGAAAGTCCGCGCGACAGAAAATTGCGCAATATGCTGCAAGGAATGGTTGATAACGTTGATGATCACCTGAACGGTGGCGGCGGTTCTCGGCAGACTGCATTATTTGTAATTGGTGAATCCGGGAGCGGCAAATCCCATTCATTGAAACACCACTGTGGTCGCATCGCAGAGTTTCAGCCGCGAGAAAATGAGTTTGGCGAAACCATCACGCCTTTTCTCAGTATCGAGGCATCAAGCTCATCAACCATGAAGGGGTTTGCGATCACGCTGTTGTCTGCGATGGGGCTTCCAGCAAACTCCAAGCAGACTGAGACCCAGCTGTTTTCGGCTGTAAAAACTCAGTTGAAAGCGAGAGGTATTCTCTATCTGCACGTCGATGAGGCTCAACACCTCATTCGTCACGATAGTCAGAAAGTGATCACCGAAGTCCAGGACGGGCTGAAGAGCCTTATGCAGATTCCTGACTGGCCTTTGCATACGATCTTTTCGGGTGTGCCGGATCTTGCCAAATTGCTGACAAATGATCTCCAGCTCGCGAACCGTAGCAAGGTCATCCGCTATGTTGAGCAAAGCCCTACTGATGATCAGCAATTCATCAACGATGCCATGACCAACATTGCCGAACAGATCTGTGGTCTGAAGATCGCGGATGAACTGCGAGAAGCAGACTTTGTGGGGCGACTGTGTCACTCGGCTCAAGGCGGGCTAGGCAAGATTGTTGAAACTATCCGTGCCGCTTGCATCCTGACCGTTAAAAACGACAGGACTGTGCTCGAAAATCGTGCGTTCGCATTCGTCTATCAAGAATCGAGCGGTTGCCTGCCCGAACACAATATCTTCTCAGCCCCACGTTGGTCAGAAATCTCGCCGGAACATGTGCTCGCCGATCTGTCTGCATCTAACGAACCCAAGAAAAAAGGAAGGACCAAGAAATGACATTGCCGGTTACCCTGCCCTTCCATGAAGACGAAAGTCCGATCAGCCTCGTGTCTCGTCTGGCGCGCGCGAATAGCTATGATTCCTTGCAATCATTGCTCGGTTTCACACACACGAGCCGAGAAGCTATTGTTCGTGGAGATCATGACGCGCTTGCGGAAATCTCGGAGCTTTCAGGGATTTCCATTGAACGCCTATCGAACGCAAGCATCGTCCATCAGCATCCAGGTTCCAACTGGAAGCTTGGCCGCGCTATTTTCAATAAAGAGATGCGTCCGGGAAAGATGCTCCGATACTGTCCGCATTGCGTTCTTTACGACATTGATCGGCAACCAGGTCGCTCCATCGCCAAGCCCTATGCACGCTCGTGGTGGAGCTGTCGCGGTATCGAAGGTTGTCCAGAGCATGGGCGTAAGTTGGTCGAGCACCTAGTAACCTCTTTTGACCAGCGCGACGACTTTGCTACGTTCGTCGAGCAAAATGTCCAGACAATCCGCGATCAGGCGCATGATGATGTGCGGAGCTCGGCTCCAATGCTGGACAGGTTTCTGCGTGACCGTATTTTCAAACGCGCCGAATCCGACGATCTGATCGACACATTGGATGCACATATCGTTGCTGAGCTTTCTGGTTATATGGGAAAGTTCATTGCGATTCATAAGCTCACCCACTTTTAGGACGAGGCGACGGACCAGCGTGAATGGGGATTTAGGCTACTCTGCAAAGGGGAGGCAGAACTGGAGCGCATTATTATTGAAACCATCGAGCAGAAAAGGCCGATGGTTCGTTTCGTCGAGCAGTTCTTCGGTCAGGTTGTCGATTGGCTTCGCCGCAACAAGCTGAAGCCAGCATACCAGCCTCTTGTGTCTTTGTTCCAGGAGATTGCCGAAAAGAATATGCCATTTGGCCCGGGCATGACCTTTATCAATCCCGTGGAGCACCGCTATGTCTATTGCGTGAACTCTGCGCACACAGACTTCGGCATTCATAAAAAGCGCATCAAGACCCTGCTTGCGTCGCATGGACTAACCGACCGCGTCAATCTGCATGACTCGGCGACCTATTTTGATGCTGAGAGAGCTCGCCCAATTTTCGAGAACGCACTCGAAACCATCACCAGCAAGGAGGCCGCGCAGATTCTCGGCATCAGCGAAGAAAAGCTTCGTCTGCTTGTAAAGTCCGGGCTTCTTCCGCAGGTTGAAGGACGAGAAGAGCGCCGGGATTATATTCGTATCCAACGGATGGACCTGAATGATCTGCAGGCCAGATTGGTTTCCCATGCCGAGCGGATGGAGGAGAGCGACGAGGCATGGATCTCCCCGCAGGATTTCGCGCAAGGATATTCCTTTCCGCTGAATGATATCTTGAAATTGCTACTCGATGCGACTATCGCCTCGCGAGTTATTGCGGGCAATGAAGGGCTGGTCGAGCGGTTGCGTATCAATAAAGATGAAGTGCGTCTGATCGCTCTTCAGCAGCAAGTGGATAGCGACGAAAAATTCATCACGTTCCAGGACGCTCTTGGATTACTCGGAACCTCTGATCCAACCCTGATTGAGCTAATCAAACAGGGATACATTACCGAGACGAAGTACGAACGCTCGGCAAAAAGAGCCCGCTTGATCAGCGAAAATTCCATTATGGATTTCAAGACACGGTTCATCTCTCTTGTCGATTTTTGCGATGAAATCGGGGCAAATCGGGCCGGAATGAAAAAACGCCTTGCGGACCTCAATGTGAAGCCGCTGTTTGACAAGAGCAATCGAGTGGCCAGTTATTATTCTCGGATCGATATCAGCAAGATTCAGACAGCCATGATCCAGTCGTATTAAGCATCCGCATTCTAAAACCGCCCAAAGCCCGCTTAGCGGGCTTTTTTTGTATCGTACAACCGAAACGGACAAATCAAACGAAGCGAAATGACCATACCTTTCTGACAGCATGCCAAAAAGACCAACAAAATCAACGCTAATAAGAGCGAATAAGACAAACCAAGGCAGCATTTACATCGGTCGCGCCGCCTTTCTCTGCCGTTGCCGCCCGCAGCGGGGCTTTCTCGATCGCTTTCGGTATGGCCGGGATGCGGCTTTCCGGCTGTTCCCCGCCACAACAATAACAAAACGGCACGATGGCGCCCGAAAAGCCGCCGCGCTCCGCAGAACGTGAAGGAAGCACGGCATTAGGCATCTTCTAAAGCGCTGATTTATGTTCTATTTTCAGGTCCGCAATCCCTGTCCATCCGCCCCTGTTTCCCTGTTCGAAGAAATCCAACCGCATGAGCGTTGAAGCTTCACTTCTGGTTCTGATTGGCGGCTTTATCGGCGGCATTCTGCGTTTCTTCCTGTCCGGCTATGTGGGCCGCCGGGTCGGCGAGACGTTTCCCTGGGGTACTTTCGTCGTCAATGTGAGCGGCGCCTTCATTATCGGAAGCATGGCGGGTCTCGGCATTGGGCTTGGCGGCATGTTTGCCACCGACACGTTTCGCAATTTTATCATGGTCGGCATTCTGGGCGGCTATACGACCGTCTCTTCATTCTGCCTGCAAAGCCTCAATCTCATGCTGGATGGCGAGCGGCGGCAAGCCCTGTTCAACATTGTTGCGTCCGCTCTTCTCTGTGTGCTTGCGGTCGCTGCCGGATATAGCGGCGTTCTCTGGATGGCGGGGCGGCTGTGATGAAAAACTGGCGGCAGGCGGAGGATATCAGGCTTTATCTCGCTGTGGGCTCAGGCGCGGCAATCGGGGCATTCCTTCGGTATTTCTCCGGATGGATCATCATTGCCGTCCTTGATGCCAACCCCTTGTGGGGCACATCCTTCGTCAATGTCGTCGGATCGTTCATCATCATGTTCTTTGCGACCCTGACCGGACCCGAAGGGCGATGGCTCGTTGGTCCCGCAAGGCGCCAGTTCGTCATGGGCGGGATTTGCGGCGGTTTCACAACCTTTTCCTCCATGAGCCTCGACACGTTCCTGCTTCTGTTGAAAGGCAATGTGCTGCTGGCCGCATTCTATTTATGTGCCCTTGTTTTCTGTTCTCTTGCCGCTGCTGCGCTCGGTTTCCTGATCGCGCGGCGGATCAACCGGTAACGGGAGGAATGATGATGGAATTACCGCAGGAATCCACATTGTTGCGCATCTTCTTCGGTGAGGAAGACGAGGCCGAGGACGGAAAGCCTCTCTATGAGGCCATCGTCATCAAAGCGCGCGAGATGCAGATGGCCGGCGCCACCGTCTTGCGCGGACCGCTCGGCTTTGGCCAATCCAGCGTTCTGCATACGGCAAAAATACTGCGCCTGTCGCAGGATCTGCCGATCGTCGTGGAAATCGTCGATGCGCCTGAGAACATCGAGCGGTTCATTCCGGAGGTGATGAAGATGACCCGGAGTTGCCTCATCACGACGGAAAAGGTTCGGGTCATACATTACGGAAGCAATGGCGCATCCACGCAATCCGGCAAGTGAAGGCCGTCATCAGGGACGGTGACAAGCCGGGCCTGATACCGGCCCCATGAGAAAGGCAGCAAGTTGTGCCGCCTTTCCTTCAATCATCGACCGCAATCCTATTTGACCCACACCACACGGCGGGTCTGCGTATCGATCAGCGCCGGGCGGTCTTCCACATAGACATAGGAATAGGTCGGCTGGTCGGGAACCGCGACGAGCGGCACATCCTCCGGCAGAACCATGCCTTCGGCAATCTCCCCCTCGATCACCACCGGATCGACCGGATTGGTTTCGATATAGGTGACGACCTCATTCGGCACCAACGGTCCTGCATCCGGCCCCTCGGCATAATAGACCACCTGACGGTTCTGCATGGAAACAATCACCGGCTCGCCATTGACATAGATATAGCCGAAATCCGGATTGTCGGGGATCGGATGAACCGCGATTGCATCGGGAAGAACATAGCCGTCGCTGATGTCGTCCTCGATGACCACCGGGTCGGAAGGATTGGCGATGACATAATCGCGTGCTGCCTGAGGCACCTCGACAAGCACTCGATCCTGCGCGAGCGCAAAACCGGAGCTGGCGAAAATCACCGCTGCGGTCAAAACAAGAGCTTTCTTCATTTTCAGCCTCACTTTCGCATCGGAGCGCGTTTCGATCCGATTGGATCAGATCGGTGCTCCGATCATTTGCTTTGAACCGCGCATCCTTTCCGAAACGGTTTCACGCTTTTGGGGATGCGCTCCAAGTCGCAAGGCTGACATAACCGGGCAGAGGTGGCGAAGTTCCGGCCAAACGGGACACTTCATGCAACAGGCTGAAACATCAGCTCCGGCAACGCGATGCAAATACCCTGACTTAATTCGATTTAACTTATTGATTTTATATGATTCTAAAAGCTGTCCAGATTGACCACCCGCAATGCTATGGACCAATAAATATTAGCGATTTCTGACGTTCACAAACTACCCACCAACTTGCTATTTAGAATAATTCTAAAAACAGTTAAGGTCATCTCGTTTCAATGACCAAGGAGCTTTTTTACCACATGCATTATATTCATTCGGCACTTACCCCCGCTGTCTTGCGGGCAACATATGCTATGCTGACAACCTCTCCAGAGCAAAGCCTTTGATGCAGCAAGACAGGATGCAACAGCGGTTCGATATGACACGGCAACGGTTTTGCTGCCGCTCATATTGTTAGCCAGGCCGGTGTCGCATTCTGGTGTCGAAAATTTTCAACTTTATATTTTTATTACGAATGAACAGATGGTTTCGTTACTCGGTTTGGAGATAACGAGCCATCGGGGCTGCCCTTGTCTTCACGGTCAGGGAAGAGAAGGGCAGCCACTTTTTTACAAGATCAAGGTGCCGGAATTCAGGCAGCCCCCTTGTCCATCCGCGCCAGGACAGCCCGAAGCTCTTCGACGGACCGGTCGATCTCATCCTTTTTCTTTTCAAGCCTGGCCAGCTTTTCCGTGAAGCGCCTGCGCAGAATTTCGACGTCAGCCGCGTCGCCGGGTCCGTTTTCCCACACGCGAATGAGATGACCCATCTCGCTCAAGGTGAAGCCGATGCGACGTCCAAACAGGACGAGGCGCAATCGTGTGTGGTCATCTTCGTCATAAAGCCGTGTCACGCCCGCGCGGCGCGGATGAAGCAGGCCCTTGTCTTCATAAAAGCGCAAGGCGCGCAACGTCAGGTCGAATTCTTCGGCAAGATCGCCAATCCGGTATAGCCTGTCGTCCCACGGACTTTCCCTTCGCACATGCCCGCCTGCGCCGGTCAGCAAATCCGCAATTGCAACATCTGCCGCCTGTCCCGGCGCATTGGTTTCCTTGATCATATTCTACCCTGTTTCCGCCCCCGGAAACGCCCGGTCATCGCACGCTCGCGCGATGAACCCTGTTGATAACGGCTTACATTGGCATTGCCGTCAGTGCCGCGGCTTTGATCCAGATCCGCCGCCGCAAAACACTCACTTTCCACGCCGGGCTGCGTTCGATATCCTGAAACCAGCCCGCTCAACCGTGGGATGTTTTTCCATACCCACGAAAGCACGCACTTACCCGCTTATATTAACGAGTTATTTACCACGTTTGTACAAATGTAAGCAGAGCAAATTCTTGCCGGTTGCGTCGGCAAAAATTTGCGCCCGGCGGTCTCTATCATTGGAAAAAGTGAATTTCTCATGGCAAACCCAGATCTGGCGTCAGGTTCACGATCCATCATTGACGAACTGAACGCCCATCGCGAGCGCCGGGCGCCTTCGCCTGCCATGGAAGAACTCAACCGCACCCTGGCCAGCCTTGAAAAACGCCTGATGGACCTGGAACAGGACGATACCCCCCAGATGCGCGATATCCTGCGTCCCGCCCATCAGCCGGTGCGCCACCCTGACGAGACAGTCAGCGGCCTTGCCGAAATCGCCGAAAATCTGCGCCGCATGCGTGGCGGCCATGAGGAGCCGCAGCCGTCCTATGCTTCCAGCGCCGAAGTCAGCCGGGCCAGCCGCGAGATGACCCGGCTTCAGCGCGCGGCGCGTGAGGAAGGCTTTTCCCAGGAGATGAGCGACGATTTCGAGCGCATCAGCGACAATGTCCGCCTTCTCGCGGAACGCAGCAGCGAAGCCAATGCGCAGGCGCTCCGCCGCCAGCTCGATACGCTGAACCGCACCGTCCAAAGCCTTGCCCGCGAAGAAACCCTGCATCGCCTCAACAATCGCTGGGATCGCTTCGACGCCCGTTTCGAAGCCTTCGAACAGCGCCACAACGCCGTCGATCCGGCGCTGGACGCCATCGGCTCCCGGCTTGAACAGGTGCGCGACGCCATCGGCACCCTGCCGCAATCGAACCGCCTGAGCGCGATCGAAGACCGCATCGGCCAGCTTGCCAATTCCATCGAAGACGCGCTTACCCCCCAGCATGCCTCCTCCTTCGAGGAAGGCCGCTTGCAGCAGATCGATGAAAGGCTCGATGAAATCAGCCGCGCCATCATCGCCACCAGCCGTGTCCAGCGCCCGGATCAGGACGGCGGGCGGCGGCTGGAGCGCATCGAAAGCCGCCTGGCGGAACTTGCCGAACAGCTTGCCGCTTCCGCGACACAGCAGAATTCCGACACGCTCTATCGCAAGCTCGGCGAACTCTCCGCGCGCATCGACGGGCTGGCAAACGGCTCGGCCCTGCCCGACGGCGTCATCGACCAGCTTACGCAGCAGATCAACCTGCTTGCCAATCAGGTTGGCAAGGTGATGGAAAATCTGAGCCAGTCCGACTATCACGCCGTCGAGGCGCGCCTCGAAGCCATTGGCGAAAAGCTGGAAGCCGCCGAACGCCGGGCCGATGAACCCCACCCCTCCGTTCTGGACAAGATCGACCGCCGCTTTGCAGAATTGACGGAGCGCCTCGACACGCAATATGCCGCGCGGCACGTGGACAGCAGCACGATCCATACGCTGGAAGGCCGCATCGACGATCTTTCGCAGCAGATTTCGCTCGGCCTTCTGCAAGCCCCCGACCATGATGGCCCCGGCCTGGACATGAAGGCGATCCGCAGCCTTGAAGACCAGATTGCGAATATCGCCCATCATCTTGCGCAACCGGTCGCCGAAATCGCGGAACTGAAGCCGCGTCTCGATTCCATCGAGCGCTCCATCGCCTCCAACCGCGAAACGGTACTGGATGCCGCGCGTGAAGCCGCCGAAAGCGCGGTCGCGCGCGTGCTGCAACACGGCTCGCATGGCGACAGCGTGATCGCCCGGCAACTGGCCGAAGACATGAAATCGCTGGAGGCACTGGCGCGCAATTTCGACGAGCGCAACGGCAAGACATTCGAGACCGTTCACGACACGCTGGTCAAGATTGTGGACCGTCTGGCACGGCTTGAGCAGGATGTAGCGGGCAGATCGGACGGACCGGATATGGAAAAGCCGGTCTTCACAAGCCCGAACGCCGGCTCGTCCCGCCCGTCCGCACCCCGTTCACCGGCGGCAGCGGCAGCGGAAGCCGCCCTTGCGACCGTGCAAAGCGAAGCCGGTCCTGCCGACCGGCAATCCGGTGATGCGGCTGGAAAGTCATCGCTGTTCGGCGGCCTCGCCAAGGCCGTGCGCGGCCGCCGCGCCAACAAATCCGCCGGCAAGGATGGCACGACGCTCAGGTCCGGCGCCTTTGATGCGACGCTCGACGCGCCTGCCTTCGAAAGCGATCTGGCCGCGATCGAGCCCATCACGCAGGAAGAACCAGAACTGGAAAGCGCGCCGTCTCCCCGCCCTCATGGCGAAGGCATGCCGGACCTCAATTCGATCATGAAGCGGGTGCGGGAAGAACGCCGCCAGCGCGAAGATGCCGCCGATGCCGCGCTTGCCGCCAACGGCAAGGTGGATTTCATAACGGCTGCCCGCCGCGCGGCCCAGCTTGCCGCCGCTGAATCCGAACAGCTTCAAAAGGGCGCGGCCAAGCGCACCGGCAAGAAGAAATCTTCTGTCGGCGACATGATCCAGCGCCAGCGCAAGCCGATCCTGATGGCGATCGGTGCGGTGATGATCGCGATGGCCGGCCTGCAAATCGGCTCTGCCTTCCTCAACCGCGACGAAGCGGCAGAAACGGCGATCGATACAGCCGCGCCCGCCGACGAAATCGCGGCCAGGATCGCTTCGGATACGACGCCCGCGCCGCAGCAATCCGCTGCCCCGATTACGGAACCGCGCGCGGAAAAAGTCGCGCAGGAAGAAGCACAGGACCAGCAGGCCGCGGTGGAAATTCCCACGCAGATTGAATCGCAGGCAGCACCCGCGCCAGCAGCGGCATCGACGGAACCCGCCGCCCCGCCGTCCCAGACTGTCGTTCCGCCCGTACCGGACGAAGCCGGTCCGGCAGCGCTTCGCGAAGCTGCCGCCAGGGGCGACGCCCGCGCGCTCTTTGAAATCGGCAACCGCTACATGGAAGGCCGCGGCGTCGCCGCCGACTTTGCCAAGGCGGCGAAATGGTACGAAATTTCCGCCGGTCAGGGTTTTGCCCCGGCGCAATATCGCCTCGGCAATTTCAACGAGAAGGGCCTTGGCATGCCCCGCGATCTCGACAAGGCCAAGACCTGGTATCAGCTTGCCGCCCAGCAGGGCAATGCAAGCGCGATGCATAATCTTGCCGTCCTTTTTGCGACCGGCGCCAATGGCACGCCCGACAATGCCTCCGCCGTGCGCTGGTTTACCGATGCCGCCGAACTCGGCGTGAAGGACAGCCAGTTCAATCTCGGCATTCTCGCCGCCAAGGGACTGGGCATGCCGGTCAATCTGGAAGAAAGCTACAAATGGTTCTCGCTTGCCGCCAATGCAGGCGACAAGGATGCTGCCGACAAGCGCGACCAGATTGCCAGGGCACTGAAGCCGGAACAGCTTGAGCGCGCCCAAAATACGGTGAAACTCTGGAAGGCGAAGCCGCTCGACCAGGCGGCCAATTCCATCGATGTGCCCGATGCGTGGATGGAGAACAAGCCGATCACCACCGGCTCGGTGGACATGAAGAAGGCCGTGCGCAACATCCAGCTCATTCTCCAGAAGAACGGTTACGATGTCGGCACAGCCGATGGCATGATGGGCGGCAAGACCCGCGCGGCGATTGCCGCATTCCAGAAGGCGAACGGTCAGGCGCCCACCGGCGATGTCGACCAGAAGCTGGTTCAGCTTCTGCTTGAAAAGAACAAGTAACACATTGATTTAACGTATAATTTGCAAGGGCAGCATGGGCTGCCCTTTTTGCGTTTCGGCCACTGGCGTCTGAGAAAAGTGACAGGTTGAATAGAACCGGCGGTGCTTATTATCTACCTCGTATCAACGAGGGGACAGACAATGCTCTTGCACGTGAACAACGATATGGAAAACGGTATCATCGCGAAGATTCCCCTCGCGCTCGACAAGGATATCAAGAGCTTCCAGGGGGATGCGATCGACTTTGAAATCTCCTCCGGCGACAGGCAGCTTATCCCGGCGGACGACATCCATCCCTACAAGTCCATTTTCAAGGTTCTTTCCGGCAGTCTGGAACTGAAGAACATCTTTATAGCCGTATCGTTCAACGCAAACTTCACCACGCCCGACGGCAAGAAGACCTGCCTCACCCGTTCCAGCCCCATGGAGGAATGGAATGTGATGAATGGCAGCTATTATGCCGAAAGCATGAACTGCTTCGGCTTCAAGTCCAGCAGCCGTTTTGCCGGAAACTTCAGCGTGAACCTGACCAATCCCTATCTCTATATCATCAAGAACGGCAGCCTGACCGACAGTAAAATGTCGGACAACATTTCGATCCGCGCGCAATTCTATCCCTCATCCGGCCATTCCGTCATCACGCCCAAAGACGACATCAATATCGTCATCAGCAATCGCCAGAACACAACCGACTGATCGACTGTGCATTGCTGCCAGATCATCAGTGTATTTCCTATATATTATATAGGATTATGTCATGAACAGCCATTTTCAGCACCCTTTTTGTTGTTGTTGAACAACACCGCTGAATTTTCCTCGGCTGGAATGGCGCAAGCCCGGTTTAAAGCCAATCGGCGTTTGACTTCATGTCAACGACAGAGCAAGACATCATGAGAAGCGGCACGGTTGAAACCCGCCCTCCGGGTTAAGCCTAACTGCTTGTTTTCATGCATTTGCGCACGCAGAACAGTTTCATAATTCTGCCGGAGATGTTTGAATAGGGTGAAACAACTTGCGGAAATGCGCGCCCGCAAGCAGCTGTGTGTCATGCGTTCGTGAAAGCCGGGTTCGGAATTGGGTATTTACCTTCCCATTGCGGAATTATCGGTCAACATGCTGGTTCTTCTCGGCATGGGCGCCGCCGTGGGTTTCCTGTCCGGATTGTTCGGCGTCGGCGGCGGGTTTCTCATCACACCGCTTCTGATTTTCTATAATATTCCGCCCGCAATCGCCGTCGCCACCGGCGCCAATCAGGTCATCGCATCGTCTGTTTCGGGCGCGCTTGCGCATTTCAAGCGGCGCACGCTCGATATCAAGCTCGGCCTGTTTCTCGTCGCGGGCGGCATATTGGGCTCGCTGATCGGTATCTTCGTCTTCTCGTGGCTGCGGGAACTCGGCCAGCTCGATCTGATCGTCTCGATCCTCTATGTCTTCTTTCTCGGCACCATCGGCGGGCTGATGCTGGTCGAAAGCGCGCGGGCGCTGCGGCGCGTGAAGAAGGGACAGGCTGGCGCGGTGCGGCGCTCCGGCCAGCACACATGGATACACCGCCTGCCCTTCAAGATGCGCTTTCGCGCCTCCACCATCTATGTCAGCATCATTCCGGTTCTGGGCATCGGCTTCTTCATCGGCCTCCTGTCCTCGGTGATGGGCGTCGGCGGCGGCTTCATCATGGTGCCCGCGCTCATCTATCTCCTGCATGTGCCGACCAATGTGGTGGTGGGTACATCGCTGTTCCAGATCACCTTCGTCACCGCATTCACCACCGTCATGCAGGCGACGACCAACCAGTCGATCGATATCGTGCTGGCCTTCCTGCTGATGGTGGGCGGCGTGATCGGCGCGCAATATGGCGCGCGCGCCGGGCAGAAATTGCGCGGCGAGCAATTGCGCCTGCTTCTGGCGCTCCTGGTGCTGGCCGTCGGCCTGCGCCTTGCCTTCGGACTTTTCGTGCGACCCGACAATCTGTTCTCCACCTCGATTGTGGATATGTGAGATGGGCAGGCTCCAGCTTTTCTGCGCATTGTTCATGGCCCTCATGGCAGGAAGCGCGGCGGCGCAGGTGGATTCCAGCGGCAACGGCAACACCGTTCCGCAGTTGCAGAACCCCGCCGACGAAACCATCGAAATCGGCCTTTCCACCGAAACCATCGCCATCACTTCGAATTTCGGCGGGACCGATCTCACCATCTTCGGCGCGCTCGACAATGCCGATCCGATGATCCACCGGCAGGGGCGCTACGACATCATCGTCGTGCTGCAAGGCCCCTCGCGCGATCTGGTGGTGCGCAAGAAGGAACGCTATCTCGGCGTCTGGGTGAACGCGGCTTCCGAAACCTTTTTGGGCGTTCCGCTTTCCTATTCGCTGGCCTCCACCCGCAATCTGCAAGACATTACGGACGAGAAAACCTATCGCCAGCTTTCGGTGGGGGTGCGCAATTTCTATCTGGTGCCGGAAGACCCCGCCAGCCTGTCCGGCAATATCCTGAAATTCGGCAATGAACTGCGCGAGATGAAAATACGGCAGGGGCTCTATAGCCAGCGCATCGGCGGCGTGGAGTTCATTTCACGCACGCTGTTCCGCGCCACGCTCAACCTGCCCGCCAATGTGCCGGTGGGCCGCCACAAGGCGCGCGCGCTCCTGTTCCGCAACGGCGTTTTCCTGCGTGAAGCCAATGCAAGCCTGGAAATCGTCAAGGCCGGCCTTGAACAAAGCGTCTATAACGCCGCCCACCAGAACAGCCTGCTTTACGGTCTTTTCGCTGTTTTCCTCGCCGTCTTCACCGGCTGGTTCGGGCGTATCCTGTTCCGCAAGGATTAACCCCCGTAAAGCGCGCCGCGCGCAATCGGGTACACCTTGCCCTGCCCCAGCATATAGGCCCGCAGCGTCTCGTCGGCGAACAGGCCGCGAAAGGCGCGATCGAGAATGTTGAGCGCACCCGTATAGGCGCCGAAAGCGGGCATGATGAGCCTTTCCCCGTCGCTCACAAAACAGGGGCGGCGCACCGAGCGCCCGCGCCGCACGATGCGCGCCGCCGGGTGCAGATGGCCCGCAATCTCGCCCTGTCCGGCCTTGCGCGACGGTTCGTGCCGGAAAGTGAGCGGCCCCACCGCCAGTTCCTCCACGCAATCGCCCGGCAGATCGACCGGGCGTTCGGGATCGTGATTGCCGGTGATCCAGAACCAGTCGCGATGCTCCATCAGGGATTTCAGCCGGATGACATAGAGCGATGGCAGGCGTTCGCTGGCCTTGGCATCGTGAAAACTGTCGCCAAGGCTGATGATCGCGCGCGGCTGATAGCGCGCGATTGCCTGCGCCAGCATGTCGAGCGTCGCTGCCGTGTCATAAGGCGGGATAAGCTGGCCGCGCCGGGCAAAGGACGAGCCTTTTTCCAGATGCAGGTCGGAGACGACCAGCATATGCAGGTCAGGCAGAAACAGCGCGCCGGACGGATCGCAAACGGCGGCAACGCCACGCACTTCGGCATGTGCCAGACTATAGGCTTCGCCATTTCCCCACGCGGCAGTCTTCATTGCGCAGTCTTCATTGCATTGCGTCCCTGATAAGATCGTCGGCCGCTTCTTCAAGCAGCATTTCATCGCCCTCGCCCGCCACGCGCTCGCGCCCGATTTCGAGCATCACCGGCAGCGCCAGCGGCGAAATCCGGTCGAGCGGCTTGTGCAGTATATGCCCTTTCACACGTGCCAGCATGTCGCCAAGCCGCCTGATGTCCAAAAGCCCGGTCGCCGCATCCGCGCGCGTCGCCTGCAAGAGAATATGATCCGGCTCATGGCTGCGCAGAACGTCGTAGATAAGGTCTGTCGAAACCGTCACCTGACGCCCGGTCTTTTCCTGCCCCGGATGACGACGCTCGATAAGACCGGAAATCACGGCGCAATTGCGGAAGGTGCGCTTGAGAAGATAGCTTTCATCCAGCCATGCTTCGAGATCGTCGCCCAGCATGTCTTCATCGAACAGGCGCGAAAGGTCGAGCTTGCCCATGCGGATCATGGACGCCATGTCCTTGAGCCCCCAGAGACCCAGCGAATAATCGGTGGCGACGAAGCCCAGCGGATGCGCGCCCATGCGCTCCAGACGGCGCGTCAGCAACATGCCGAGCGTCTGGTGCGCCAGCCTGCCCTCGAACGGATAGGCCACCATGTAGAAGCGATTGCCGCGCGGAAAGGTTTCGATCAGGAGCTCATCCGTGCCGGGCAGCACGGATTTCCATTGCTGCACTTCCAGCCATTCCCGCACCTGTTCCGGCAAAAACTGCCAGCGCGCGCGGTCGGCAAGCATGGCGCGCACCTGCGCGGCGAGATAGGTGGAAAGCGGAAATTTTCCGCCCGCATAGACGGGAATTTTCGCGTCCTGTCCGGCGGCATTGGAGGCGATGCATTCATTCTCCCGAATGCCCTCGAACCGCAGCACCTTTCCGGCAAAGAGGAACGTATCGCCAGCCGTCAGCGTCTCCAGAAAATATTCCTCGATGCGGCCCAGCACGCGCCCGCCCCGCGCATTTGCGCCCTTACCGCCGCGCGTGAGCCGCACATTCAGCTCCGGCGCTTCGACAATGGTGCCGATGTTGAGGCGATATTGCTGCGCGATGCGCGGATTGGACACCCGCCACGTGCCGTCCGCGGTCTTGCGGATTTTCGCAAACCGCTCATAGGTCTTGAGCGCATAGCCGCCAGTTGCCACGAAATCGAGAATGCGGTCGAAGGTGTCTCGCGGAAGGTTCGCATAAGGGGCCGCACTTTGCACCTCACGATAAAGCCGATCGGCGTTGAACGGCTCGGCGCAGGCCATGCCCAGCACATGCTGCGCCAGCACATCCAGCGCCCCGTCGATCAGGGGCGGCGTATCCTGCGCGCCCAGATAATTGGCGTCGAGCGCGGCACGGCACTCCATCACCTCGAAGCGATTGGCGGGCACCAGAATGGCGCGGCTCGGCTCGTCCATGCGGTGATTGGCGCGCCCGATGCGCTGCGCAAGGCGGCTTGCGCCCTTCGGCGCGCCGACATGGATGACCAGATCGACATCGCCCCAGTCTATGCCGAGATCGAGCGTCGAGGTCGCGACCACCGCCCGCAACATATTGGCGGCCATGGCCTGCTCGACCTTGCGGCGCTGGCCGGCATCGAGCGAGCCGTGATGCAGCGCAATCGGCAGCGTGTCCTCATTGACCCGCCAGAGCTCCTGAAACAGCATCTCCGCCTGACTGCGCGTATTGACGAACAGAAGCGTCGTGCGGTGCCGGCGGATCGCCTCGTAAATATCGGGAACGGCATAGCGCGAGGAGTGCCCGGCCCATGGCACCCGCTCCTCGGAATCGAGAATGGTGATTTCCGGCTTCGCCCCGCCATCGACGGTGACAAGGCCGGCCATCGGCCCGGTTCCGTCCTGCTCCACCAGCCAGCGGCGCAGTTCATCCGGCTCCGCCACGGTGGCGGAAAGGCCGATGGTCTGCAATTGCGGTTGCAGGCGGCGCAGCCGCGCCAGTCCCAGCGCCAGCAAATGCCCGCGCTTGGAAATCACCAGCGAGTGCAGTTCGTCCAGCACCACGTAGCGCAGGCCTTTGAAAAATTGCTCCGCGCCCCTGGAAGCGATCAGCAATGCAAGCTGCTCCGGCGTGGTCAGCAGAATATCCGGCGGCGCCAGCTTCTGCCGCTGGCGCTTGTGGGCGGGCGTGTCGCCGGTGCGGGTCTCGATCGAAATATCAAGGCCCATTTCCTCCACCGGCACGGTGAGATTGCGATGAATATCGACGGCCAGAGCCTTCAACGGCGAGATATAAAGCGTGTGAACACCGCGTCTTGCCATTCCCGGCTTCTTGCGACCTTGACGATCAAGATCGACCAGCGCGGGCAGAAACCCGGCCAGCGTCTTGCCCGCGCCGGTGGGAGCGATCAAAAGCGTGGACTGTCCCTGTTCGGCGCGCGCCAGAAGCTCCAACTGGTGCGCGCGCGGCGACCATCCCTTGGCCGCAAACCATTTGACGAAACGGTCCGGCAGGGGAAAGGCGGCGGATGCTGCGGCGGGCTTCTGGTTCAGGGTCACGACGTCAATCTAATCGCAGCAGAGCGGGCCGCCAAGGTGTTTGTTCACTTTTGTTCTCATTTTGTCAGCAGCGAGGGGCTCCCTCCCTTTTCGGCGCAAACGCCGTGACCTATCTTGGAACCATGCGCTTCAACCAGCTTCTCTGCACCTCTCCCAAAGGCCTTTATTGCCCGCCCGGCGATTTCTACATCGACCCGGTGCGCCCGGTGGAGCGCGCACTCATCACCCATGGCCATTCCGACCATGCGCGCTCCGGCCACACCCATGTGCTGGCGACGCCGGAAACGCTCGACATCATGGCGCTTCGCTACGGCGCAAATTTCGCCGGAACCACCCAACCGATAAAACTCGGCGACAGTCTGACGATCAATGGCGTGCGCGTGCGTTTCCACGGCGCGGGCCATGTGCTCGGTTCCGCACAGATCGCGGTGGAGAAAGACGGCACGCGCATTGTCGCCTCCGGCGACTACAAGCGTGCCGCCGACCCGACATGCGCGCCCTTCGAGCCGGTTGCCTGCGATGTCTTCATCACCGAAGCCACCTTCGCGCTGCCGGTTTTCCGCCATCCGCAGGCTTCGCATGAAATCGCCACGCTTTTGAAATCGCTCCAGCTTTTTCCGGAGCGCGCGCATATGGTGGGGGCCTATTCGCTCGGTAAGGCGCAGCGCGTCATCAAGCTCATCCGCGAAGCAGGCTATGGCGACCCGATCTATATTCATGGAGCATTGGAAAAAATCTGCGCCTATTACCAGTCGCGCGGCATCGATCTCGGCCCGTTGGAACCCGCCACGCCGGAACGCGACGATGCACAGCCGGATTTTGCGGGCAAGATCATTGTCGGCCCGCCGACCGCCTTTTCGGATCGCTGGGCACGGCGCTTTCCCGACCCGATTTCGGCATTCGCCTCCGGCTGGATGCGCATTCGCCAGCGCGCCAGACAACAGGGCGTGGAACTGCCGCTTATCATTTCCGACCATTGCGACTGGGACGAACTGACGGACACCATTACCGAAATCGCCCCTGCGGAAGTGTGGGTGACGCATGGGCGCGAGGAAGCGCTGGTGCGCTGGTGCGAATTGCACAACCTTGCCGCAAAGCCGCTCCATCTTGTCGGTTATGAAGACGAGGGCGATTGATGCGTGCTTTTGCCGAACTTCTCGACCGGCTGGTGCTGACACCACAGCGCAACGGCAAGCTGCGCCTGCTCACAGATTATTTCCGCACCACGCCCGACCCGGATCGCGGCCTTGCCCTGGCGGCGATCACCCGCGATCTCGAACTGCAAAGCGTGAAGCCCGCCATGCTGCGCGCCCTGATAGCGGAGCGCACCGACCCCACGCTCTTTGCCTATTCCTATGACTATGTGGGCGATCTTGCCGAAACCATTTCGCTGATCTGGCCCGGCCCCAGCGAAACCTCTGCGGGGGCAAACCTGCCGCTCGGCATCGTGGTGCACGAATTGCAGAACGCTTCACGCCGCGAAGGCCCGCTTCTCGTGGCAAGCTGGCTCGATCTTCTGGGGATTTCGGAACGCTACGCGCTGCTGAAGCTCGTCACCGGTGGCTTGCGCGTCGGGGTTTCCGCCCGGCTTGCCAAACAGGCGCTTGCGGATTTCGGCGGCATGGATGTGGTGGAAATAGAAGAACTCTGGCACGGACAGGCCCCACCATATGAGGCGCTTTTTGCCTGGCTGGAAGGGCATGGCCCCAAGCCTGCCGCCACCGCCGCCGCTCCCTTTCGCCCTGTCATGCTGGCGACCGCGCTCGATGAGGCCGATATTCCCTCGCTCGACGCATCAGCCTATAGCGCGGAATGGAAATGGGACGGCATTCGCGTGCAGGCGGTTTGCGAAGGCGGCGTGCGGCGGCTTTATTCCCGCACCGGCGACGATATTTCCGGCGCTTTTCCCGATATTCTGGAAGCCATGGATTATGAAGGCGCCATTGATGGCGAGCTTCTCGTCGGCCATCACGGCGAAACCGGGCTCGACACCGCCACCTTTTCCGATCTGCAACAGAGGCTGAACCGCAAGACGGTGAGCGCAAAACAATTGCGCGATTATCCCGCTTTCGTGCGCGCCTATGATCTGTTGCAGGAAGGCGACCAGCAGACCGGCCGGGACCTGCGCGCTCTGCCCTTTTCCGAGCGCCGCGCCCGGTTGCAGAATTTTGTCAGCAGGCTCGATCCTCGCCGGTTCGATCTTTCACCGGTGCTGCCTTTTACCGACTTTGCGGAACTGGCGCGGTTTCGCGCCAATCCGCCGCATCCGGTCATTGAGGGCGTGATGCTGAAGCGCCACGACAGCGCCTATCTGCCCGGGCGCCCGAAAGGACCGTGGTTCAAATGGAAGCGCGATCCCTTCACCGTCGATGCGGTGATCGTCTATGCGCAGCGCGGCCACGGCAAGCGCTCCAGCTATTATTCAGACTTTACCTTTGCCGTATGGGCGGGACCTGAGGATGACCCCATGCTTGTCCCCGTGGGCAAGGCCTATTTCGGCTTTACGGATGAAGAACTGAAACTGCTGGACAAATTCGTGCGGGAAAACACGGTCGAGCGTTTCGGCCCGGTGCGTTCCGTGCGCGCCGAGCCGGATCACGGCCTTGTGGTGGAAGTGACTTTTGAGGGTCTCAACCGCTCCACACGCCATAAATCCGGCGTTGCCATGCGGTTTCCGCGCTTCTCGCGGCTGCGGTGGGACAAGCCGCCCCGCGAAGCGGACCGGCTTGAAACACTGGAAAAGCTGTTGACCTGATTATTCAGCGGCCGTCGATACGCGGATCTGATAAATATTGACGGGCTTGCCGGAACCGCTCAGATCCGAGTTGACCGTTATCGTGCCTGGGCGCCCTGCTTTCTGCCCGGCTGGAATATCCATATCGAAAAGAAAGTCGCTGACGGAATCGCGCACGTCGTAGCGCCGGCGGCCGCAATCGCCAAGGCTGCCAAAATCGCAATTGACCGACATCTGCGTCATTTTCCCATCATCGGCGCGCGCCACAATGTCGAAGGTTGCCTTCTTGCCTTCCAGCTGGTCCAGAATGCCTTCGCCGACATCGAATGTCACCGTGTCTTCAGCACCCGAAGACTGGACGCGGGCAAAACTGCGCGTGCCTTCCTGCCTGATTTCAGCCGTTGCGCGCCCCTTGACGGACATGCGTGTCGCCTCCGAGGGCTGGAAGATGGTGATCCATTTGAGCCCGCCCGGCTCCTCGCCCTCTTTCAGGGGTGCAACATTGCCATCGCCATACAAGGGGTTGTTTGCGGGACCGCGGCTCAGATCAATGAAGCTGTTATAAAGCGAATAGCCGATAAAACCGGCAACCACGAGGACGAGCGCCGGAATGCCAAAGCTGTAGAACCGCGAATGGCGCTTCTTCTTGCCGCGATCCTTGCGCGAGACGCCGCCCTCATAGCCGAGATCGGCATTGCTGCGCTTTTTCCGGCTTGCGTTCGCCCGGATATCGCCGGCATCGAGTGCAGGCGATGCTTCTTCTGCCCTCCCCGCCAGAAGCGGGTCCTCCCTGTGTGGAGCGTCAACCGTCGGTTCGCGACGGTCGTTTGCGCCACCGCCGTTTTTGAATTCCTGCTCGATACTGGAGATCGCGTCCTTCAGTTTCTGGCGGCGCTGTTCCTTATGCCCATCGCTAAGCGCGGTGTTCGTCGCAAGCGCGCGCTCATGCGCGCCCCAGGCAGATTCATAGATTCTCTGGCGGGTCGCCGGATTGTGCGCATCCGCCTTGGCAAATGCATTCCTGATCGCGCGCTCAATACTTTCCAAAGGCTGCTCTTCCCTTGCTCGTTCTTCCCGCCCCCTGTCACGCCCTCAACAGGAGCAGGCGGTCTCCGAAACAGACGATTTCATAAGCCTCAGCGAAATTAACGTCTGAATCAAGGCATTTACCTGTTCATGACCCGCTTTGACTAGCCGTTAAGCCTGTTGGAGACACCAATTATTAACCTGGAACACGGTTTTCCCCCATCCGTATAGTTTTACAGTGCCATATTTTGCCCCTTGCGGTTGCAAAAAATACCGGAAACCTATCGGCGATTCCCATCGGTGACAGCGTTCCGGCCACCAGCATCCACGCATCTGGCGGTTCAGACCGCTGGTTTCCGGCAAGCGCGGACGGATTTTGTCGGGAAGCAGCAGGTGAAAGGCCGGCAATGGCCGATATGCTCGCGCGTTTTTGATATTGCCGTTAAGCGGGGAGATGCTAGAACTATTACGTTTACGGAAACGTCAATCACGGAGGACGATTGAAGATGGCCTTGCCGGATATACTGAAAAGCAGACTGCGCATCCCGGTGGTTGGTGCCCCACTGTTCATCATTTCGCACCCGGCCCTGGTTATGGCGCAGTGCAAGGCAGGCGTCGTCGGTTCCTTTCCGGCACTCAATGCCCGTCCCGAGGCGCAGCTGGACGAATGGCTTGCGGAGATCACGGAAGGGCTTTCCGCCTACGACAAGGCCAATCCGGACCGGCCATCCGCACCCTTTGCGGTCAACCAGATCGTCCATCGTTCCAACAAACGCCTTGAGCACGATCTTGGACTTTGCGTGAAATATAAGGTGCCGATCGTCATTTCCTCGCTCGGCGCCGTGCCGGAAGTGAATGCTGCAATCCACTCCTATGGCGGCATCGTCCTTCATGACGTCATCAACAATCGCCACGCCAATTCTGCAATCCGCAAGGGCGCGGACGGTCTTATCGCGGTGGCTGCCGGCGCGGGCGGCCATGCCGGCGCACTTTCGCCCTTCGCGCTCATCCAGGAAATCCGCTCCTGGTTCGACGGGCCGCTGCTCCTTTCCGGCGCTATCGCCAATGGCGGCTCGATCCTCGCGGCGCAGGCCATGGGCGCCGATCTCGCTTACATCGGCTCGCCCTTCATCGCCACGACCGAAGCCCGCGCGACCGATGCCTATAAGCAGATGATCGTGGACTCGAACTCCTCAGACATCGTCTACTCCAATTACTTCACGGGCATCGCAGGCAATTATTTGAAGCCGTCCATTGCCAAGGCGGGGCTCGACCCCGACAATCTTCCGGAAGCCGATCCTTCCAAGATGGATTTCGAGAAAGCCCAGCAGGAAGGCGCAAAAGCCTGGAAGGATATCTGGGGCTGCGGCCAGGGCATCGGCGTTATCCACGAAGTAGCACCCGCCGGGCAACTGATCGACCGGCTGGAACGCGAATATAGAGAAGCGCGCCAGCGTCTTTGTGCGGGCACATGATTCTCTGACCTCTACTCCTCCGCGCCAGCCATTGAGTTGGCGCGGTTCCGGCGCTTGCATTTCGAACGAACATCATCGCTTCGACTGTGTGCAAACCGGCGCGGGCGGCCCTGTCAGGCGCCCATGACGCGCATATTATAAAACCTTTTGAACAAACATACAGATTGTTTGATTTGGGCCTTGCTTTCCTCCATGCTTTTGGTTATCAGCGCACCGTCCAGCCGGAAACGGTTGGCTTCCTCCGGGAAGATGGAACGCAATGTTCCGGGCCGCTTTAGCTCAGTTGGTAGAGCACATCATTCGTAATGATGGGGTCGCGTGTTCGAGTCACGCAAGCGGCACCAGTTAACTACTTGAAAATCCAACACATTTCGCTTTGAAGACACCACCCAACACGGTGTCCTAGTGCCGAGCCTCTGCACTAATCCCTGCACAAGCCCCTCTTGTGTCTAGGCTTGTGTTCTATTCTGTCTAGGCGTGCTGGCCGACAAGCTTACGCGAGTCTTGAGGGGCGAAACATGCTTCCAGTCGGGCGTGGCTGGCTCTGAAGCTTCTGGAAAACTTCAGCCAGTGAACCCGCAGTGTCGGCAGGTGCAGCAAGTTGTGGTGCTTCGATGGACGGTGTGACCTGACGAAATTCCGGCATCATTGTGGAAACGTCTACAGGCTTTTGTTCCGGCGCTTCCATCGTGGTGTTTTCGATTTTTTGCGTCAGGCCATCGGTCAGCCCCGAAAGCAAACCAGCAAGCATCATATTTTCACCGCCACCCGTAGGAGCGAACGGCGTAGCCCCCGGCGAAGGATCGACCGCGAACATGGCTGCGGCAGTCGCAGGACTCATTTTGTCAGCGGCGGGCGGCGGCGTGAAATCGAATGCCTGTTTTGCAACAGGCGAAGCATTCATCATGGCAGGCCGCGCAGTTGGAGTGACAACCTGACTTTCCACAGGCTGCACCGGAAGCGCCGACGCCTTTTGTTTGTCCATCAGATATTCGCCGGGGGTTTTACCGGCCAACAGTTCGCCAAGCCCCGTTGAGGTTGGAGCGGCAGGCGCTGCCGATGGTGTCTCGATTTTCCCAGTCGCAAGCTGCTGAAACCATCCCGGCGCGCGGTTGAGAAACTGCGCCGAACGATCATGCATGAAATGAGGCTTTCCCGTTCCTGTCTTGCGCATGTCGATATGCAGCATGTCCGGGGAATTGGAATAGGTGATGAAACCACCAACGCCTTGTTGGGCGAGAAGCTGAACGAGCTGCGCGCGCTGCGCTTCAGACATGCCTTTCATGTCGATGTCTACAGCTTCCCCGCGCGTGTGGTAGGAGCTTTTCGCGCCCCCAACACGCTTATTATGTTCTGGCGAGCGATAGCCGGACGTGATGCCGAAGTCACGCCCTCCCATCTGCTCGCCAGCCGCCAGCAACGCCCGGCGGATGTCGTCAGCGATACCCTCTTGGCCGCTATTGTAGAATTTCAAAGCCATGGCTCATCCCCGTTCGTCCTGCGTCTCGCGTCCTGTCTGGCCGACAATACGCGGGATCAACCGTTCTGCCAGTTTCGGAGCCGTACCGGCGAGCTGCCGTGCGAACCACTCGCTGGAAACAAGCTTGCCAGTCGCAAGCCCGCTGCCAAGAGCACCAGCCGTCGCCAAAGGCGCGGTCAATGCTCCAACGCCCATAGCACCGGCCATGCCGCTATATGCGGTGCCGGAAGGATTGCCTGCGGCAGACCTGCCCCGGAATGCCGTTGCAGCGGTCGCCAGTTTTTCCAGCGCTTCCAACTCGTCACCGGCAAGGATTTGCTTCGACTTCGTGGAAAGCTTGTTCCAGTTCGTCAGGAAGGTTTCCGGCGAAAATTCAGATGCAGTTGTCTGCGAACCCGGTTTCGCACGGCCCATATATTCGAGCGTGTCCGCAGCGACTTCATTCCATTGTTCGGGAGCCATGTTGCGCCGAACGATGTCGAGCTTTTCGGGAGCCTGCACACCGGCCCGGATCGTTGCGTTGTAGACATCGCTTCCGGTCGGCATGTCTGCGATCTTCTTGCCAAACGGAATGTCGCCGCCCTCTGAAATGTTGCCCTTGCGCTGATAAAGTTCGGCTTCGGCACCCATGAGATCGTCAAAGTCCTTGCGCATACCTGCGCGGCTCGCGAAATCCTGCACCGCGTCGGTCGCCGCTGAATATGTCTTCTTCATCGCGCCGCCAGGGATGCCACCCTGCTGTGTCTTGGTGCCGATTTCTGTGCGCCAGGCGCGCATGCGGGTATAGTCGATACCCAGATTTGCATCGATCTTCGCATCTACGTCAGCCAGATTTTTCTTGAGCGTAGACACCTTGGCTTTTGCAGCCTTGTCCAACGGGTCGGCAGTCGCAGCCTTCTGCGCTGAGGACAGATTGCGCTTCAAGATTTTCTGCTGTTGCGTGAGCTGCGAATGAAGTTTCCCATCAATAGGCACGTCGCGCATTGCGTCGAGATCGCGAATAGCACCTTCAAGCACTGCCTTTTGGCTTGGCGTAGACTTGGCAGACAGTTGTGCAATCTCGTCTTTGACGCTTTGCACGTTAACCGCTGTCTTCGCCTTCGCGGCGCGCTGGCCCAAATTACCCTCAAGCGCGTTGACCCGGCTGGTCAGCTCGGAAGTGCCTTCTTTCACGCTGTCTTGGATTTTGGTGCCGATAGTGTGGCTGTCTGGGGGCAAGTCGGAAGAATAGCCGCGAATACGTCCAGTCACGTTCTGGACCGCATCACCAAACTGCCGAACCTGACGGCTCTGCTTGTTCGCGACCGAACCGCCCACAATTGGCACGTTCGCCATAGTGTTTTCGATGCGCGCGGTGTTCCGGTTGCCAACAAGACCGCCGGAAGTATCAATGCCGCTGTCGCGCAGCGCATCGTAAACTTCAGAGCTGGAAACACCTTCATCAGCCCCACGGCCCATGAGTTTTTGCGTTCCTGCCGAGACACCGGAAGCGATAGCAGATGGAGCCATGCCGCCAAGGATAGAGCCGAGGCTTTCACCAACCTGCCGCCCACGCTCGCCGCCGACACGCTCGCCAACACTTCCGCCTGCCGCTTCACCCGCCACCGACCCCGCACCTGCCGCAGCCTCGCTCGCGATGAGAGCGCCAGGCCGAGACAGTGCTTGCGCAGAAGCGTTGCCAGCGGTTGCAAGAGCACTGTCAACCGCTTGTACTGGCGCAGAGCTGCCAAGAACGTTGGTCAGTGAGCCACCGCGTAGAAGCGTAGACAGCAATCCAGCGCCGGAGACAGCGCCAACACCCGCGCCGGTATTAGCGCCGATCTTTTCAATGGTCGGATATTCCGGGTCCGGTTGGCGAATGGAACCTGCCGCCTCAAGCGTTGGCCCGAAGATACCTTCTCCGAAGAAATTCCCTTCCGCGCCCAAAGCCGAAGCCGCTTTGTTCGCGATGTGCACGGGGCTGTCCAAAATCCCCGCAAGGCCGCGATTGGCCCCAGACAGGAAAGCGCTTGTGCCGCGTGCCACTCCCGGCTGTCCGAATTGTTCCACTTCAGCCGCCTTGTCGCGCGCAGGCGCTTCGGAAACCCCGCCCGGAATTCCGGTTACGGGATCGCGAACGTCTTCGGGCTGGATGACCGGCGCTGTTTGGCTTTGCGCTTCGCGGGCCATCGCCGCAAGACGACGAGCCGCAGCCACGTCACCCGCAGCATCAGCATTGCGCAGCGCCCGCATGATCGTCTGATAGTCGGCCATGTGTCACCCACCATACTTGCGAAGCAGTTCTTCGTCGGAAGGTTCAGCAACCGAAGTCGGTGCAGCATTACCCGGAACCGCCGAAGAAAAAGCATTCTCTTGTGCTGCACGCAACTGTGAAGCCAGCGCAGGATCGGTGTTTGCCTGCGCTGCCAGCTCATTTGCGTTCGTGATACCCTTCGCCTGCATAATGTTCTGGATGCTCTGGTTGAGTGCACCAAGATAAGCTTCACGATAGAGCTTCTTTTCCGCAATCACTTCGGGCCTGTCTCCATAGACAGGAATGAAGCGAGCGAAGTATTTCGGATATTCAGACGCAGGAACAGCCGCACCGGAGTCTTTGCGCAGAACCGGATTGATGAAGTTCTCAACCGCCGCGACATACTTCTGTGTTTCAGCGCTCGCACCTGCGTTCGCCGCAGTTTGCAGCATCGTATCGAAGTACCCGCGATTTTCAGAACTACCGATAGAACCGCGCATCAGCTCCATTTGCATAGGACTGAGGGGCGGCAAGCCGCCGTTCTGATCGATCAGATTGTTGATCTGGTCGTTCGCCATGTTCATTGTCGAGGCGAAGGAAATATCACGGCCCTGCGCTTCAGTGAGCGGTTTTGGAGTTCCCCCAATGCTTGTCACTGTCGCATTCGTGCCGGGAACCATCGTCGTCTGACCTTCGCCAGTTGCAGGAACGGGCGATGTCACACTGGGAGCGGAGACAGGAGCCGGTGTGACAGGAGCTGGACGCGGAGACAGAAGCGCATCAGGTGAAGGCGCGATACCCACATTCGGATCAAATCCCTGAATGGACTGCGGAACCTGCGGTGTCGTCTGGATGATGTACTGCCGCTGATCCTGCGGATCGATTTGAACGCGAGTTTCCGGCCCATAAATCTTGTTATAGGCAATCTGGTAGTTCGTAACTTCGTCCGGCGTAATCGGCTCGCCACGGCGATGTTTTGCAAGGGTATTGGAAATGATGCGTGCGCTCGTTGCGTATTCGGAGTTTCCTCCGAACGGGCTTCCAGCACCGTCAGAACCTTCAGCCTTAGCTTTCGCAGCCTCTTTCGCCTGCTCAATCGCGATCTTGTTCTGCAAGACAGCATCCCGGTCAGACGTAGACAGTACCGTGTCGCTGTCCGGGAGAGTGCCTAGCGCCGCAGACGCACCAATACGAATGCGTTCGGGATCGGTGCCAAACAGCATTTCGTTGTTGCCGAGCATCATCCGCTGCGCCTGCGCGACCTTTTCCGGGTCGGCTCCTGGCATCGCAAGAGCCGCCGTGCGCCCCTGCGCAGCAAGAAGCGCAGCCGTGCTGTCTGGGATCGCCTCGCGGCGCACCATGTCCGGCTGTTGCGGGCCGTAAGTCGTATTGCCCGGCGTCATATGGTTTTTCACATATGCGTCTTTGAAAAAGTCGCCATAAGCACCGCCGAGGGTATCAGCCGCACCCATCTGCGATGTCAGCAGTGCATTCTTGCTGGTCAAACCCTGCGCTTCTGCCTGAAGTTTCGCGACTTCGGCCTTGTTCTTGATAGCCTCACGCTGGCTTTCGGCTTCCGCAAGGTCCATGGCCTGACGAATACGATAGGCATCGGCCTTGTCGCGAAGACTGCCGCCACCGCTGACAGCCTTTGCAAAGAGGCTCCCCAGACCGCCGTCCTGAATATAAAATTGCGGCATTGGTGCCTCCTGTTAGCCCCAGAACGAAGAACCTGCGGTTCCCTGACCGATTTGTTGCATGCCGTAGCCGAACATATTCATCGGCAAGCTGCCGAGAGACGCGACCGCCGGATTTCCGAAATACTGCTTCGGATTGACCGCCTTTTCCGCACCGTAGGCACCAAGCGAACTGCCGCGCTTGTTGTTTTCGAGATCGATGCGGTTGCCGGTATCCTGAAGCGATTTTTGTGTAGTGTAGTCCAGACCGCCCGACGAACCGCCGAACGCCTGAAGACTTGCGAGGGCTTTGATGCGCTGGCGTGCTTCTGTCGCAGCGTTCGCCAACTTGGATGAAAGCGTGTCCTGAAAGACCTGCGAACCGCTTTGCTGACCAGACAGCAATGCGTCTGAAACATTGATCTTGTCAGCGGCCTGCCCCAAATCCTCATTGAGACGGTCGGCTTCATTAGCCTGCGTCTGCACCATCGCTTCGGGCGCAATCTCCTGAAGACCTTCCTGACGTGCCTTGTCGGCGCGACCGCGCATGTCTTCCTGACGCCTGCTTTCATCCATGCGCATGCGGCTCTGGTATGCCGTCCAGTCGTTCATTGCCTGCTCGTTCTTGCGAGCAACACTCATTTGGCTGGCGACTTGAACAGCGGTTCCGGCAATACCGGCAACGGCTGCAAGAACGCCCATGGGAAGACACATAGCGATCCCTCCCCTTAACTGATCGTAGACGCGGCCTTGCGGTTCGCGCCCGTGATCGTGTTGTAGTAATTCCTGTCAGACGCACCCGACTGATAGCCACCAAGACCAACGACTGCTGTCTTGAACATATCGCCAAGAGGCGAATAGTTCGGCTGCTCATTCTGGATCGTGCGAATTGAAGACAGTGCCTGATTAGCCGCAACTTCAGGATTTTCAGTCGAATAGAGCTGATTGATGGCATCCTGCTTCGCGGAATTGATTTTCTGCTTTAAGGCAGCAACACCCTGATCGCCCTGCGATTTCACCATTGCGGTGTTTTCAGCGTTCTGGCGGGCAAGGTCGGATTGTGTGTCTGCGGCAGCGGAGGAACGCAACAGTCCTGCGCGAGCAAGATCGTAGGTCAGGTTCTTGTTCGCATCTGCGTACTGCTGGTTGAGCTGCGGCATGTAATAGTCGTTGTAAGCCTTCAGATAGGTGTCTGCGAGGTTGTCCACCCAAGGCGTGGTGTTCTCGGAAATCCCGTACTGGCCCTTGCCCGCATTCTGATTAAAGGCGTTGAAGCGATCATTGATGAGCTGGTCATAGGTCGAATTTCCCACAGCAAGCAGGCCGTTGCCGCTTGTATTGAGCTTGTTGAATTCGTCCTGCGAAATGATCCCAGATTGCAACATCCTGTTGAGGTCGTAGTTCCTCCCGCCACTACCGCCACCACCACCACCACCGGCACCGGAAGAAGGCACCCAAACCATTTCACCCCCGCCGGGGCCGCGTTTCATCACCCAACTTCCGTTGCCGGAATTGGCATCCCCAAAGCCATAGCGGCGCGAACCGCCGCTGTTATCCGAGCCTCCACCCCCACCGCCAAAGTACATATTCATGGCGTTGGACGTGGGGTTGGAACTCGCACCCTTGATGAAATCGTTCAACGATGCGCCAGCATTCCCGGATGTCGGCACATAGCTGGTGCTGCCCTGCTGATAGGTCGGCATATCGCGCAAACCCGGCAATGGCGTGCCATCGAACAGGTTGTTAATCTCGTTGACGCCCTTCTCCATACGCCAAGCGCGAAGATCGTCTTTATACCGTGCTTCCGCAGCCGCTTTTTGCTGTTCCTTGATCGCTGCGTTGTTTGAACTACCGCCGCCCATGACTACAGCCTCTTGCAAGCGCCGCCCGCATAAGGCTCGAAGCCGCGTTTGGACAGCAAGTTTAGAAAGGATTTTCCGCCGCGCGGAAGGTGGTTGAGTGCCTGCGCGTGCAGGTTTACCGCGCCGTCAAATTTCGCCACGGTGGCCGCAGCGTCGATAAGCATTCGCGGGAGCGCCGTTCCCCTAAAATCGGGCAAGACGTAAATCGAATAGACATGAGCCGTCTTCTCGACGGTAAAATTGTCATCATAGGTGAGAATGACATAGCCGACGATCAGACCGCCGGGTCCAAGCCCTGCCAACACCCTACCGTATCCAAACTGGACAGTATCGCGCAGTCGCCGCGAAGCTTTCTCACGGTCGAACGTCAAATAAGTCCAGTCTTGGGTTTCTTTGAAGAAAGTCTCAACAGCCGGAAAGATGAAGTCGAGTTCGTCCAACTCCAAAGCGCGAAGCTTGAAGTCTGACTCTTTAAGTTGCCTGGGATCAATTCGCTTCATTCTCGTTGGCCTTCCAGACGTAGACAGTGATGTCTTCGCGGGTGGTAGAGCGTTCGCTCAACACCGCTTCTGGACGGCCTCCGAGCAGCTTCATCCAGCGATGGATGTCTGTCCGGTTCGAGAGTGCCATGCACTCCGCCCTGTGAAAGCCTGCGGCTTTCAGATGAGGTATCATATACCCCAAAATGTGCTTCGTAATCAAGTGTAGCGCTTCACCCCAACGTTCGGTTCCGAACGCAAAAACAGTGCACACGCCGGGATACTGCCCGCCGTTCGCAGCGCCAAAAATCGCGACGGGTTCGCCTGTCTCTGCGTCTACAGCCGCCCAAGACATGACACTGTGATGCAGCGTGCTGGCGGCTACAAATGCAAGGTTATATACGGGCAAGATTGCCAGGAATTCCTTGCGGTCTTCTTCGCGGAGATTGTGAAGCACAAACCAAATATTGTCTTCGGTGACGGGCGCGAGCTTAATCATTCCCCGCGTCCTCATAATGAATTGCGATGTGTCCCAAAACAGCGGCAGACTTGCTCTTTGTGGTGGCACGAATAGCAATGTGCGTGCTTTCATGCTCAAACTCGAATTTCCCGTCAAGGAAAGTCGAACCTATGGCGGCACCAAGATAATCCTCTGCGTTGGTGTTCTTGAAATTCATCCGCGCATAGAGCTTCCAAGTTCCCTCGCACGCAACATCAATGGCCGTGAACTTCTTATAGGAAGCGGGCTTGTCGGCATTCATATACGGGGTCAGGATTTCCGCTTCGGTGTCGTCGTAAACATCCGGGCCATACCGATACAGGTTCCCGTCCGAGTCCAAGATTGCGATGTCGTTGTCCACAACGGCCACCGCCGCAATCGTGAAGCCCGGAACGTAAGTTGACCAAGCGGTGACGCGCGGACTTGGGAAAAGAGACAGAACCAAAATCCTGTCCGGGAAAACCATCCAGAAGCGGCCAGTCAAAGGTTCCGTGACGCCGGTAGCAAAGCTAAGAAAATCCTCGCTTTTTGTGCGGCGTAGCTCGTCGTAAAGCGCGTCAATGGGCGAACCGATGTCCGAGACAGCGGCAGCGTTCGAGCTGTCGCGGGCCTTGAGTGAACGAATTCCGCTGTCGCCCAGATAGAGCACATCGCCATTGCCGAACTGCTTGATAGACAGTGCTGCACGCGAGCCAGCGGAGCGCAAAACCTGCATCTGCTGGTATTTCAACGGGTCAGGGTCAACGTTCCAAATCTGGGTTGTCCGGCGAGACATAACAGCAAGCGTGTCATAATAAATCTCAAGTCCGATGAGTTCTTCGCTTTCAGCGTCTTGCGTGGACAAGTTAATGAAACCTGATCCAGTACCCGCCCAGTCAGCCGGATTTCCAATTGCCGAGAAATACAGCTCGCGCCCCAAGACACCGTGAATTTTTTCGCGGTATGTGCGGATACTACGGCCCTTTCCGCCAGGCACTCGAACACCATTGTAGAAATGTTGGATGTTGCCGTTTGTGTCTTGGGCGACGACATATAGCTTTCCATCAAATATGTCGAAGTCGAGCAACTTGTTAAGCTGGTAGGCCGTACCTGTCGCAAGCTGCATCACCTTGTATTCAGCGGTTCCCGCAGCCGCAGCGTTGCTGAAGGTGTAGAGATCACTACCCAAAGCTGCCAGACCGAAACAACCAGCCGGGACAGTTGCCTTTTTGACGAAAGCCTTGCGCTTCTCGATTTCGCCGCCGGGGGTCACATGCGCATTGGTGATGCGCCGCAGCGTACCGGCAGGCGCTGTCACCTGCGACTTGCGAAGGTCCAACCCTGCCGAAAAATCATGAATGAGAAAATATGGCACGGATCAGCCTCCGCGCGGGATGTAATCGAGATACGGACGACGCGGAGTGCGGGCCGAATATGGATCGTCGCCGCCGAGCACCATCATGTCACTCTTTTGAGTGATGGAACGTGTCTTCAGACGCCGAAGCAGGTCTTGGGCTTTCTGAAGCTTGATCTGCGCATCTTCCGACTTCGAGCGTGCCAGCAATTCCGCAGACACGAACAAGACCAGCATTGTGCCGTCTAGAGTGCAGCGGTCGCTTTCCTTGACGAGCGGCGCGAGGGCTTTTGTTCCCCAGATGCGCACCTTGCCGTCTGTCGGCGGCACCGGCCAGACTTCAAACTGGGCGGTATCGGGATCAAAACGCCAGCGTTCGACCGGATAGACGCGAGCCGGGTCCGCATATTCTGTCGAGTGCAGCGAATATTCAGCATCGCCAATACCGTAAGGCACAGCAACCCATTCGGAGCCGTCCAGATAATGGAGGCGAGCGGTATGCTCAAAACTGATGTCTGTGGGAAAATCATATGTCTTGTCTCCGGCATGGAGTAGGACATCACGATAGACTTCGAGCTGCGGCCACTCATGAGCTTCATGAAGTTCTGTCTGGGTGCGCCGCAACAGATATTGGATTTTCTCGCGAGTGCTCACACTTTGAGCCGCGTTCAAAGAGTGTCCGCATTCCGCGCGAACATCGGAAACAAGCTGTGAGAGTTGAACACCGCGAGCCATCGAAACGCCCTCTTAGCTGGCGTTCGCAAACGGATCGGCATCGCCTTCAGTGTCGCCGGACTTGTCGTCCGTCTTGTCTTCAGACTTGCCTTTTCCCTTCCCGGCTTTCGCGGGCTTAAATGTCGGGTCGGTCAATTCCATCTGAGGACTACGGCCCGGATAGACATGCTCGACTATTGCGCCATAACGCTGAAGTAGCCGGGACTTTTCAGCCGCAGCCGTGGTTTCCTTTTCACCGATGACAGCGCATTCGCGAATGCTGCCTTCACCGTGAATTTCTTCAAGAACCATCAGTTCGGGATAGGTAACAGGGTCAGACGTGGTGCGATGGGCGACATTCGTAATGTCTCCGGCAAGCGCGATCTGGGCAGTGAGAATGTGCATGGTAGCCATCGGGGTATCCTCTTTGCGTTGCTTCGATGGTTTGCAGCCGACAGTGTTTTAATCTGTCGGCTGCATAAGCAGACATTACTTGATGTCGATCACAAGCGAGCTGTCGAACTGCTGGCCGGTGAGCTGGCCGGTGCAGGTCAGCGAACGGTACATGACGAATTCATCAGGCGCGCGTTCCGGCGAATGCGAACGACGCCATTCGTTTTCCATCGCCTGAAGGGCGATAGCACGTCCATCCAGCCAGTATGCACGCTTAGACAGGCCGAGCGTGTCCAGGGTCGGATCATATTCGATCACGGTTCCCTTGTAGTTGAGCGCGCCCATGGACACGTCACCGCCGGACGAAAAACCGTTCTGCGAATAAAGACCATTCGCACGCATTTCCTTTTCCATCGCACCGATGAAATCAGAACCGGCAAGGAACTTGGTCGGCTTGCCGCCGTAGCGGATAAGCTGACGGTATTCCGTGTCAAGCGTGGTCAGGAGAGCACCACCGTCTGCGGTGTTGGAAGTCACAGCATCGCCACCGTGTGCCGCCAACGTGTCATCCGCAGCCACCTTGGCACCGAAAGCCGCAGTGCGCGCACGGTTACGCATGAAAGCGTAGGTCGCACGATCCAGACCGCCCACGACGCCGACAGACGGATCGTCGGAAATCAGGAAGCGGATACCGGCAAGTGCCTTGGCATCACCCGTACCATCGCCCCAGAACAGGTTGTTCATGGTCGTGGCGTAACGCTCGCCCATATCGAACAGCTTGCTGTCCAGAAGGCCGATGAGAACGGTCATTTCACGGCGGGAATGACGCCGCAGGCTGTCTCCGTTCGTAGACATGACGGAAATACCGTCAATCTTCAGCTCGGTGTGGGTGAGAGTGATACCGATGTGGTGTTCGCGCCAAGGGTAGTTAAGGCGCTGGTTGTTGGCCGGGGTGTAGAAGACAACCTTATCGTTGTGGCTGTAGCCTTTCACGCCGTCATTGACGCCGCCAGCACCATAAGTACCGATGACACCAATAGAAATGTTGCCCTTGCCACCGGGAAAAGTCTTCTTCGAGTTCTCAAGCCAGTTAAGCAGGGGCTTTTTCTGGATTGCGAGTTTGAAAGCTTCACCCTTGTTGAAGTAGAAATCCAGCGCCGAATTGGCGATAGAATTCAGTTCGGCTGGTGTAAAAGCCATGGAAGTAGCTCCGCATTATTGTGCGGCGCGCAAGCCCTGGAAAATCGCTTCTTCAAGCGTGGTTGGTTCCGGCGCACGTCCGCTATTGGCCCTGACGCCACTCGGAACAACTGCGGTAGGCTTCGGGCGCGGGGCGAATTGCTTCGCAAACCCATTCACGCGGTCGTAAGCCTCCTGCGCCATTGCAACAGCCTCTTGTGGTGTGCGTGGCGCACCGCGCTCTGCAATGATCGCGCGGGTGATGTCCTTCATGGCAGCTTCTTTGCGTGCGTAGTCGGGGTCCGCAGCCTTAACGGAGTTCTCCCAAGACGATACCGTGGCCGCGATGGTGTTCGCGTTCTGCTCATGGAAAGAACGTTCACTTTCCTGCCGCTGCTGTGTCTCAAGCTGCACCTGACGAGACAGGGCCTCGTTGCGCTGCAACATTTCGAGACGCTGGCGCTGCACTTGGCGAGCGCCTTCATCGGTGATCTGGCCGGAAAGAACCTGCGCCTGAAGATCGTGGGGGAGGATAATCCCCAACTGCTCTTGTGCGAGTTGAACAAACGGCGTGATAGACTCCAAGAACGTCTTGAAATCGCCACGCTGCAACGCAGCACCAACACTAAGAAGGGTGTTGAAACTTTCGTTGTCGATGTTGTTCTGACGCAGATAAGAATTCAGACTTTCTGCCGCCCGTGCAGGAACTTCAAGCTGTTGCGCCATCGCTGCTTGCTCTTGGAGAGCGCGCACCTTCCGGCGAGTCTTGGAGTTCATGTGCTGGAATTCCTTTGAGGTAATTTCCAGCGAGGCGTCAGTGCCGTCTTCCTTGTCTGTGTCTTCTTCCGTCCCATCCACCGACGCGGCAGGCTTTCCTTCCTTTGAGACGGTTCCCGTCTGGTCGGTTTCCTGTTTGTCGGTTCCCGCTTTCGCGGTTTCTTCAGCCCCTGTTTCGGGAAGCAGTTCGTCGTCGCCTTCTTCCGAAAGCTCCAAATCCGGCACCGCTTTGGTCACGAAGTCCATTAGCGTAGTCGGTTCACTGTCGCCCTCTACCGAGGTAGAATTCGTATCCGAAGTAGGTGCTTCGGTTGTCGCAGACGTAGACACGTCAGTTTCTGTTGACGTTAGATCAAGCGTGTCTTCGTGTGTTTCAACTTCCGCAGGCATTCGGCGCTCCTACTTGGTGTTGTATGGTGTTGTGTTTGTCTAACATATAAGCAGACACCTATGCAAGCGGAGCCTGTCCGGGTGTCTGCGGCGTAGTCACAAGATCAGGACCGTTCGCACCGGGCGGTGTCTGGGGTTTCGTGCCGTTCTGCGCACCTTGCGGGCCTTGTGCCTCCGGTGCCTGTGCAGGATTGGCGGGCATTCCCGAAGTAAGAGCGCGCATGGAGTTCATTGCTGTGATGGAAGGCATGTTCGCCGCCATCGCTTGCGTGACATCCAAACGATCATCAAGACGCTTGATAAGCTCGCGGACGAGGAATTCGGGATTGACGCCCGGAACCTGCATCAGAAGTGGCATCAGACGTTCCGCGTTTTGGATTTCCTGCGCTTTGTTGGGGCGACCTGTCGAGCCAGCTTCAACCTCAAGAAAGATTTCCTGCGCAACGTCAGCCTTCGACATCTGCGGCCAAATCGCACCGGGACCGACGATCTTCTTCACGGTGTCTTCGCTCATTTCGAGCAAGAGGATTTGACCAGAAGCGCGGAAAAGCTGCGTCAGAAGATCGTCCAAATCATCAACGTTCGAGCCAACGCTTGTCATACGCGAGCTTTCAGCAATCTGGCTTTCGGTCGCGGTTCCGCCGGAAACACCCCCAAGGTTGGCCTCCTGCGAACCCGTGACACGCAAGCTGTCCTGAAAGACGCCGTTTGTCTCATACAGGTTCGGATCGATGTTCGGCCCGGTGAAAGGCTGAAGCAAATCACCGACCTTCTGGCCGGGAGTCAGACCCTCAAGTTCGAGAATTGCGTTGGCCGGGTGGCTTTGCAGCTTCAGCTTATCGTCCTTGGATAGAACACCGGAAGCAACCGCAGTCTTGGGGCGCGCTGCAAGACGATGTTCGCGAAGCATCTGGCGAGAACGGTTCAATTCGTTCTGCATGTCGCGCATCAAACGAACGTCAGACGGTGGGAAAATCCGACCTTCCGCGTCACATTCGTTCGGAACGTATGCAAACCAAGGCCAGAAACGTTCGATGTAGACTTCCGGCTTCGATGGCTCCCGCAGAAAATCCGGGTATCCCTCGCAAATATGGAAAACCAGCCCCTCCTTGCGAGAGTAAATTTCCCAGACGTGAACTGAATTAGGTTTGTCTTCGTCCGAATAGCGGTCGCTGTAATCCTTGCCAAAGAGCTGTTCAAACTCGGTGCGGTTTGCGTATGGGTTGCTGTCTTCACGCGAGTTGAAATGCGCAGACACATCCACTTCGTAGATTTCTTTGATCTCGTCTGTAGACAGACAATATTCTTGCGCAACCCAGTCCGCACCCAGGAATTCACGCAGGTTAACTGTCTTCGGGTCCGGGATAATCGAAGTGCTGGCGGGATAATCGTAAACCACCCCCTCACGAACCAACACATCAGCATCGCCCTCCAAAGCCTTGATCTGGCTTTCAAGTGCAGCAACGTCCGGGTTGTCTTCGTCAATTTTGCCATCAGCCAGGTCAGCCGAACGACGCTTGATGACAGACAATTGTTCTGACAGGTCGCTGATCTGCGCTTCCTTGTCTGGATCGCGCTCCATGATGCGTTGCCAGCCAACTTTTACGTAGCCAACGCCGGTCGTGATCGAACGACGCACAACCATTTTCATCATAAGCTTAAAGTCGTGGGCCTGTTCCTGAATGGTGTATTCCTGAACAAGCTCAAGCGTCTTGGCGATGGTGTCCAGTTGCTGCATCTGCTGGCGAACGTTTTCCGCATCCTGAAGAATGCTCTGCGCTTCCATCATCTGCGGCATTGCCTGCATTCCAGCCATGACGGTGTTCATGACTCCGGCCATGTCGCCGCTCTGCGCGCTCATCATGAGCTGCGGCATCATCGTCTGCATGGCTTGCATTTGGGCTTGCGCGATTTGAAGCCCCTGATTTGTGCCATCCCAGACAGTATTCAAAATCTGTTCGCGGCGGCGGGCAACCGCGCGGGGGTTCTTCGCATAAAGCGCAGCAACGCGCTGCTGAATATGACGATGCACGATGTTCGCAACATAGCGATCCGATGCTTCGTCACCATCCGCAGAGCCGTTCAACTGCTTCTGTCCGTCCCACTGCAAACCGAAAGCGAACTTCTGATCTTCGCGCATACGCGCAAAATCCGAAGCCCAATGCTTCTTCGCCCGCTCAACCTTTCCCTGCCATTCGGTAACAAGGCGCTTGCGTGCTTCGCTTGCTTCCTTGTCAGGCTCCCGCTTGATACCGTTCGGTGCGCTGTCTGCGGCAGGCAAAACGGCTTGTTCGAGGCTGTCGATGTCCATCAGGTCAGTTTCTTGTTCCATTACCAGCCCCTTGTGTCTGCGCGGGCTTTCTCAAGCGCGCGTTGGCGGTTCGACTGCTCCTTGAGCCAGCCGAAAGTCATGCGGTCGTTGGTTTCGATGGGTTTCGGTGCGGGCGCGCGGCGCTGAAGTGTCAGGCCCATGCCGATGTAGGCGAGCGCATCCACGAAGTCGTCGTGAAGCCCTTGCGGGAATTTCAACATTTCGTTGCGAGCATCCCCCCACCACTTCGCAAACGAAGGGAAATAGACTTTCCCCATTGCCATGCGCGCCGCAATTGCCTGCGCACGGGCCTGCTTGTCTGCGGCAGGGGTTACTTCGATCAGCGAGCTGTAAGTGCGCGTTTCGATCATGCGCTTGCGCAGGAACGGCCCGATAGACTTCGAGATATGGCCTTTTTCAGCCCACCAGAAGACAGGCCGGTAGTGCTTCATGATGTGAAGCATGCCTTCCACCACTTCATCCGTGGGCGCGCGCTTCCAGAAGATGTCCGGCATAATCCAGATGTTGTCTTCCCTGTCCACGCCGACAGTCAGGAGACAGGTCAGGTCACTACCCTGTGCTGTCGAAACGGCGTGGTCAGAAGCCGTGTAAAAGGTAAGCTGGTCGCGCGGCGGAAGCTCTTTCTGCGAACTATACGTGCGGAGGTTTTCGGCCTTGAAGAACACACCATCGTCTGGCGCTGGCCGACCCTGATAAAGAGCCTGAAAACCGCGCGGGTCAGACTGCTGAAAGTCGCGCAGATACTGTTCGTCAAACCGCGACGGCCAAAGAGCCTCGCCGGGCTTGCGTCCCAGAATATCGTTGTCGTAAGCCAAGGCAGGAAGGTCAATAATATGCCACTTCCGGGCTTCGGCGGCGCTGAAACAGGGGTTCGCCGGATCGGTCAGACGGCCAATAAGATCATCTTCATGCCAACGGGTCTGAATAATGATGATCGCGCCCGCCTTCGTCATCATGCGGGATTTGATGACCTGGTTATACCAAGACCAAAGGCTTTCGCGGATCGTTTTGCTGTCTGCCTCCTTGCGATCCTTGATCGGGTCATCGATCAGGAGCAAGTGACCGCCACGGCCCGTCGCGGAACCGCCGCGACCCGTGAAGAACATCACTCCACCTTCGGTCAGCTCAAGACGATCAACAGCCGCAGCGCCAGCTTTAAGCTGTGCATCGGGGAAAACCTGACGATATTGCGGCTTCTGAAGAATATCGCGAACGTTGCGCCCGAAATCCCAAGACAGCTTTTCGTTATATGTGCCGAAAATGATGTGTTTTTCCGGGTTGCGACCCAGATACCACGCAGGGAAATTACGGGATGCGAGTTCGCTTTTCCCGTGGCGCGGCGGAACGGAAATTATCAGGCGGGAAATCAGCCCGGCCTCAACAGCTTCCAGCGCGCGGGCGATTGCATGGTGATGACGCTCATCCTGATAGAGCGAATGTGTCACATCGTCGGGGTGATCCGGCGACGGCAGCATGTATTTCGTGAACTCGATAAGCCCGTCACGCGCAGCACTGATCTTCTTCTTGCGAAGAAGCAGAGACAGAAGCTTATCTTCGTCAGAACGGAACGCCATCAGATTGCCGCTCCCGTCTGGGTGTTGAGCCAACTCGTGCCGTCAGACACAGCCAGAACCTTCAGGTCCGAGACAAAAACGAGACGGCCCGCCGGAGACACGCCCGGCAAAGCCGTGCTTGCGTAGACAGTGAGCTGGGCAGCGCCGCCGACAATGTTTGCCTTGTCGTCCACATTAGCCGACAAGGCCGCAACTTCAGTCGAGAGATCGCCAACGTCTGAAGACAACGCATCAATGTCGTTTTCGGCTGTGTTGACCCGTGTCGTGAGCGTGGCCACGCTGGAAGCATTCGCCTTGTCGTTCAAGGCTTCAGAAAGCCCGTTGACCTGCGCAATGCTGTGGGTGTGATTGATGTTCGCCTTTCCCGCAATCTGTCCTTCCATGGTGTCGAGGCGAGCGGCGATACCCTCCGGGTCGAGGTTCATCTTTTCGTCTACGACTTTCTGGACATCGCGCTCAAAGCGCGTCTGCATGGGCATGAAAATCAGCCTCCCCGCTTCTGTCCGGCTTCGAGACGCTGAAGGATTTCACGCACCAAGCGAACATCGCCGGTCTGCTGATTGACCGCAGCCTGAATTTCCTTCAGTGCCGCATTCATATTCGCGACCTGCTGTTCCGTGGACGTGGTGCGATACTGAAGCCCTTCAACTTTGGTATCGACTTTGCGAACATCTTCCTTCAGGTTTTTGATGTCTGCGACGGCTTCGGTGCGCCACGCCTGAAGATCAGTGATGTCGCGGGTCTGGTTCACCCAAAGCGTTACCCCACCGATCACAACGAACGCGATCTGCGCCAATTGCAAAAGCGTGTTCAGGTTCCACTCGATTTTACCTTTTGGCGGTAGTTGCATAGTGCGTTCCTCGCTCACTTCCGCCCCCAAATGTCTTTTGCTGTGTGACCGCCCATGTAGAGGGCAAGAAAAGTGATGGTCAGGCTGACAAGAACGCCCAAATCCGGGATTTCGAGAGAAATGCCGGTGACGCCGCTTGCAAGCGGTGCCGCAATAAGCGCGTAAAACCAGACAAGCATCAGAAACCACATCCAGGCCGGACGCCACGCCCACGTCCAAAGGCTCTCCGACTTGTCCATTTCCGTTTTAAGAAGATCGTTCGTGAGCTTCTGTTGCTCCACGTAGAGCTTCAGAATTTCAGGGTTTTCGTCAGCAGCAAGCACCGCAGCGTCAACGTTGGCAGGACTCTGAGTTGGAATGTCTTCAGGCTTCACGCCAAGATTCTCGGCAATCGTGTCCACGACAGTACCGGCCAAACCGCCAATGGTTGGGCCAAGCTGCGAAGACACGATGTCCTTGACGATGCTCGATCCGGTGCGAACCGCAGAAGACAGAATGGTGTCCAGAACTGGATTGCTCATGCCGCAGCCTCCGCGTTGTAGGCTTCGGCCCGTTTCTTGTTGATGTGAGCGCGCCAGAGCAGATAACCAACGAATGCAACCGCTGCGACGATGATCCCGAACGTCAGCCAGTGTGCGAGCTGGTCAGACAACGCAAAGGTCGTGCCACCGCCGCCACCGGCAGCAACAGCACCTGAATTCTGCTTGCTTGCCTTCTTGGCCGCGCTATTGGCTTCAGTCGCGAGTGTTTCTTTCACGTCTGTTGTGCTTTTGCCATTAGACGACACATACATGCGCACCGACTCCGCTTCGTTTGCAGCGATGCGCGTTGTCCAGCCCTTGCCGAAAGTGACAAAAGTCTTCAGCGCCTGGACAAAACCCTGACGCTTGGCGCAAACTTTCTTGATGATCTGCACGCCATCGGAGACACGCAGCTTTGCGAGTGTGTTCGGTCCAATGATGCCATCCTGAGACACACCAAGCGCGGCCTGAAGCCACTTCGCACCACGCGATGGGCCGGACATCACACCTGCATCGAAGACAGCCAGATCTACACCCGCCGGAAGGTCATCGCCTTTCACGGGTTTCCAGTAGTTTTTCTCGTAAATGGGCTTCACGTCATCAAGCGTGAGATTTTTAATATCGAGCGTGGGATACGCAGCCGCAGACACGCCGTACTTTGTGCCTTTCAGGACACCAACGCCGACCTTGCCCCCGGTCCAGTTGCCGGGGTCTTTGCGATTGCTCGAATAGCCGCCCTCATACTTGAGCGTGAATGCGAGACAGGCGGAATAATTCGACTTCATGTCACACCTGCGCGAATTGCTCCCAAACCGGGTCAACCTGTTCGTCGGTCAACCCAAGAATGGGAATAAGCTGGACGATGAGGGGGTGAAGGCGGCGAAATTCGCTCGCAAAATCCCATTCGATCTGTGCTTGTGACTTTTCCGGCTCTGGCAAGGCGCTGATTGCAATGGAAACACCGTCGAGTTTGCCCAGATGCAAAAGGCCAAGGCGGAGCTGTCTTGCCGTCAAGTTCGGCATGCGCTCACGTTTTTCTTCCGGTGTCAGGGCAGGCTCAACATAAGGGGATATAATATTGCCTTCAGCTTCCCACTCAGCAAGCATAGCGCGGTGACGATTTGCCATGTCGTCGGGCACTGTCATTTCCTCGCCGTCAATGATGGCAAGGATCGAACCCTGTTCGGAGTATCTTGCGCTTTCGATCATAGCTTAAAGCTCCGCGTCCAAACGAACATCAGCTAGAAACTCCGAGTTCCCCGGAGCGGTAGCCTGCGCTGCAACTGAAATAAATTTTCCCGTTGTTTGGAGAGCGACAACATTGTAGGCGTTCCCTGAGTAAACAACGGTCACGGTCCCTGTTGGGGTTGCGCGCATGATCGGATTGATTGCCGCACTTGCGGAGTAAATCTGACCCGCAGTGTGTGCCAATACGATATTGTTCACCCTCTGCACCTTGTAGTAACGCTCACACAGAGAGAACTCCTGACCGATGTGGCGGGGAGCAAACGGGTCGTCTTCTGTTGTCGCATCACCTTCAACAAGGGAACCTCTTGCGAATACGTAGGTCGCTGCCTGTCTCGCATACAGAAGCCAACGCAATTGAAGGCTGTCGTTCTCACTTGTTCCGATTGTCTTGCCCGCAATAGACGGAAGCGTGAAAAGAGCATTCCTTTCGCGCGTAACAGCGTCAAAAATCACAGGAATATCGAGACTTGACGGGTTCGTTATGACATTCGGGGATGGGGTGCCGCCGGTGCCGAAACTTTGCGTCAGATCAACCCCTAACACCTCCCCTGTCGTATTGCCGCCGACACGTGTTACGTATGAGCGAGCCGTGCACAGCTTGCCCTCCAAGGTTCTTGCACCCTCAATTCGCTGAATGATATTCACCGAACCTGTAGTCGGCGCGGAAGCAAAAACCAAACCAAGTGCGGCCTTCGGAGAACCCGGCACGCCGTTGTAGTTCCCGACACCGAAAGCAGTACGCACAACGGTGACAGGCTTATCCGTCGCGTTCGCCACCAACCACCTATCAGCGACGTAAGCAGCGCCACCTGCGGGGATTTCAAACGCAATTCCGCGCTGCCAGACATCAAAGTTGCCGTTGATGAGTTTATTACGCCAGCCAGCAAGAACAGCAGCTCCTATGTTAGCCTGGGCTTGGCCTTGTTGCGCAGGCGTAAGTGGTTGCGGCTCATACGAAACAGGACTTTCAACAGAGATAGCAGCAGCTTCCGCGCGATCCGCTGCGGTTTCAGCGTTAGTTTCGCTTGCGAGTGCGTTCGTCGCGGACAGAGCCGCTGCATTTTTGCTCGCGAGGCTTTCTGCGGCGCTGGTAGCGCTCGCGTTTGCGCTGTTCGCTGCGGTGGTTGCGCTTGCGGCAGCGTTGTTTTTGCTCCCAAGAGCATCAGAAGCGCTGTTCGCACTCGCAGTTGCACTATTTGCGGAATTGGTCGCAGAAGTAGCCGCAGCGTTCGCGCCCGCCAAGGCGTCCGCAGCGCTGGTTGCTGAAGCCGTAGCGCTGTTTGCGGAAGAAGTTGCGCTCGCTGCGGCTTTCGCAGCGTGGTGTTTCGCAGAAAATTGTCCAGGCTCTACCGGAACGTCTACAGGATTTTCAGCCCACTGCTTCGCCTTGTCCCGCGCAGCCTGCGCTTCTGTGGTGGCTTCGGTGAAATCCGCAACGACCGACCATTTACCTGAAGCCAGATCAGCGTCGAAGTCTGCGCCGGACGTGTGGGAGACTAGACACGTGTAAAAGCTGTTGTTCGCAAAAACCGTGTCACGGACGACATAAGCGTGGTTCGGCTCCCATGGTTCCGGCGGCTTAAAACCAACCGCCAATTCGGGGCGTAGCTGGTCGAAACCTACTGACTGATTAGCCAGATCGCCGTCATCACGCTGGATAAGGTTGAGGCGGTCAATCGTCTCGTCGCTGGCGCGCTTCACTTCCGCAAAGGCTTCATCGAGCTGGTCGCCCGGTTGAGGCACGTCCGGCTCGTTCACCGTGTGGTCAAGAAAGGAATAGTCGTAAGTGATCTTGGTTGGAGCGGCCATGCAGAGACACCCTTGTCTTGTGGTGTTTCCTGCGTCGGCTTCGTGGCCCTCGTTGTCTTCGCCACCGTCTCCGCACAGACTGGATGCCGGAATGTCTACACCGGAACTCGCCGCAGCGCAAGACACGACCAGACACTGCACAACACGCCATCGGGCCGCAGCCCGGTGAACCAGCGAAATTTTTGAGGGGTAGTTAGGGGGTGTGGGGTATCGTAGATACACCCACCCCCCGCTACTACCCCTCAACGCCAAAATTGAAAAACGTTAGATAACTCGAAATACCCCAGTCATTCCAAGAACCTAATATAGTTATCGAATGGCTTGTCGGTCTGGGGTCAAACAGGCGAGTTATCGAAAAAGTTGTCCCTTATACACATCC
>NZ_LQBD01000036.1:0-201997 GCF_046630315.1 Brucella anthropi
TAGCCGCGCTCGGTAATCTGCGCGACAGCATCGCGCTTGAACTCGTCACTGAAATTGCCAGACCCCATCATGGCCTCCTTGCCTCAAAAATAGGGAAGAAAGCGTCCACAAATCTAGGGGCTATTCAATACTTATCTGCAACCGTTTTGGCGCTTAGGCCTTTCTGATGGCGTAGATGGTCCGCCCACCGGCCAATGTCTTTCGGTGTGATGGCGTGGGCGTCTTCATGTTCAAGGAAGCTTATAAGTGCGCTCAGCTTCTGGCGATAATCTCCAACCGTTCGGGCTGATTTCCCGTCCGCAAGGTGGTCTTTCTCCCATCGTTCGAACAGTTGGGTTAACGTTAGCGCCGGTCGAGCTACCGCAGTTGCCTGTGATTCCTCTGGAGCCTCAAAGGCTGGAAAGCGTTCTGCGTTCAGGTCAGGACCATAATCCCCACTGCCACGGCGCTCCAACAATAGGGCAAGCTCACGAGCAGCTTTGTCGAATTGTTCCAGAAGTTTTTCACGGGAGGCCGTATCCACGGATAGGTGATGTTCAGATAGAACGCCATCAACCCAAGACCCTAACCGCTCATCCAAGCTCCTTTGACCGATCATAAGAGAACCGTAGGCGCTGGCCTGCTGCCGTGCTTCTATTGCATCCCAGTCACGGGCACGTTTCGCCCATAGCGCCGCCTCGCCGGGTTCATCTTCCAAAGCCTGACGCATGGTGAGGTAATACCGACCAGCGAGCGCCACGCACTGCCGTAGCGTCAAAGATATTGGCTGTTCAGCGAAGGAAAGCCAGATGCGGTCAAACTCGGTTTGTGCCTCATTACCCCTACGTTTGGCTTCCGCAACGTCTTTCGTTTGCAGGGAAACCGTAAGATCGTTGCCGATTAGAGGTGTGAAAACTTGACCGTCGATGGTTACGGTCACGCGTTTCCCTTTCGCCACACTCCGTAAGGGAGCTGGAACACGCTGCCTGTACCAATAGACGCCTGTACGGGGATGCTTATAAGGGCGGGGCATAAAAAGAACCATGTGTGTCACCTGTGTGTAGCACAAGCGACCTCAAAAAACTTAGCAAACCCTTATACTTATGGGAAATCAAGAAGATAGAATGGTGCTGCGAGAGAGGATTGAACTCTCGACCTCTCCCTTACCAAGGGAGTGCTCTACCACTGAGCTACCGCAGCAATCTCTTGAGTGCGGCGGACTTCTGCCACATCATTACGCAAATCGCAAGCAAGCAATTGCATTTCTTTTCACATAATGTGGAAATCTGCCGGGCACGCATTTGAAACCCGCTTTTCCGGCTCTTTTTCCCGTAGTAAAAGACCGCCATGAGCGAAAATACGACCAATAAAGAGAAACAGACCCAATCGGACCAGCGCAAAAAACGCCGGGCCGAGGAATTGCGGGCGAATCTGATGCGCCGCAAAGCACAATCCAGATCGCGTCGTGCCGGTGAAGCCGATGAACGCAACGACGGCATCACCGCCGCCAGCAGCGATACAGACTGAGAATCACAGCAAAAAGCCTTCCTTGAAGATAGGGGGGCTCTGCGATAAAAGCTCATTTCTGTTCTTCGCAGCGATATCGTCCCATCGTGATTCGTGTTTGACGTATTTTGGCCGCAAGACTCGTAATTTCATGACCCAACGCCGCCGCGCCGCAAGGGCTGCCGGATCTGGTGCAATTTATCGGGCAAGGCATCGGCCCAGAAGGTGACACAGCATGGATCGCATTAAAATCGTCGGCGGCAACAAGCTCAACGGCGTTATTCCCATTTCCGGTGCCAAGAATGCCGCCCTACCGTTGATGATCGCCTCGCTTCTGACCGACGATACGCTGACGCTGGAAAATGTGCCGCATCTGGCCGACGTCGAGCAGCTGATCCGCATCCTCAGCAATCACGGCGTCGATTATTCGGTCAATGGCCGTCGCGAGCATCAGAATGGAGCCTATTCGCGCACCATCCATTTCACCGCCCGCAACATCGTCACCACCACCGCGCCTTATGAACTCGTGTCCAAGATGCGCGCGAGCTTCTGGGTGATCGGCCCGCTTCTGGCGCGCACCGGCGAGGCAACCGTGTCGCTGCCGGGCGGCTGCGCCATCGGCACCCGTCCCGTGGACCTGCTGCTGGAATCCCTCCAGGCGCTGGGAGCGGAAATCGATATTGAGAACGGCTATGCCAAGGCCCGCGCGCCGAAGGGCGGCCTTGTCGGCGCACGCTACAGCTTTCCGAAAGTGTCTGTCGGCGCAACCCATGTCATGCTGATGGCGGCAACGCTCGCCAAGGGCGAAACCATCATCGAAAATGCCGCCCGCGAACCGGAAGTCGTCAACCTTGCCGACTGCCTCAATGCGATGGGCGCCCGGATCACCGGTGCGGGCACCAGCACGATCCATATCGAAGGCGTTACCAGCCTTTCGGGCGCGCGCGTGCGTGTCATTCCCGATCGTATTGAAACCGGAACCTATGCCATGGCTGTCGCCATGACGGGCGGCGATGTGCTTCTGGAAGGCGCGCAGGAATGCCAGCTTTCCGCCGCACTTGAAACATTGCGTCAGGCTGGCGCAGAAATCACCGAGACCAATAGCGGTCTGCGCGTCGTGCGCAACGGTCACGGCATCCACCCCGTCGACGTCACGACCGACCCCTTCCCCGGTTTCCCGACCGATTTGCAGGCCCAGTTCATGGGCCTGATGACCAAGGCAAAGGGCACCTCGCACATCACGGAAACGATTTTTGAAAATCGCTTCATGCATGTGCAGGAGCTGGCGCGTCTTGGCGCAAAAATTTCCCTGTCCGGCCAGACGGCAACCGTCGAGGGCGTGGAACGCCTGAAGGGCGCACAGGTGATGGCAACGGATCTGCGCGCCTCCGTTTCGCTTGTGATCGCCGGTCTTGCCGCCGAGGGCGAAACCATGGTCAACCGCGTCTATCATCTGGATCGCGGCTTCGAACGGCTTGAGGAAAAGCTGTCGCGGTGCGGCGCGATCGTCGAACGCATCAGCGGTTGACAGGGCCTGGCCGGAGTGACCTTCATTGCTCCGGCTGTTGCCCGCCCAATCTTCGGGAAACCAATCGGACAGCGACAGGCTTGAAAAGCCTGTCGATTTTTTGGTTTCGACATGCCAAGTTGGTAATCGGCCAAGTTGGTAATCAGCCAAGTGGGTAATTGATCTTCCGCCCGCCGGGCGCTTTTATTGACCGACAATGGAAAAGTGGTGCTGGACGATGGATATGTTGAAGCTTGTGGCGCTGGATGAGGAGGATTTGCAGGTTCTCTCCGCTCATCTTCAGGACGCAGTTTTGAAAGTATCCGATCTCCAGTATATCGGGAACGAAAAGCGTTTCATCCTGACGGCAAACCGTTTTGTCTGGGAAGAAAGCAAGCCGAGATTCCTGCGCAAGCCGCAATACCAGCGCCGACGCACCGCCCTGCATTTCAACCGTGTGATTGCGGCGAAGGCAACCGGCATCAATCGCCAGAAACCCGATGATGTGCTTTCCCTGATGGCCATCCGGTTCACCGCCGGCGACACACCGGCCGGAACAATAGAACTGACTTTTTCGGCAAATGCGGCTATCCGTCTTGAAGTCGAATGCATCGAGGCGCAAATGACGGACCTCGGCGCGGCATGGGAAACAGAATCGCTTCCCCGCCATAACGTCTGAGAGAAGGTTCCGCACAACCGTCTTTCGTCCGCCGGGCACAGGTCCGGCAAGCATATTTGAAGGAACAGAAGCGTGGTCAAGACGCTCAGACAAACCGATCCCGATTTCGAGAATAATTTCGAGATATTTCTGGCAGGCAAGCGCGAGGCGTCCGAGGATGTCGATCGCGCGGCCCGCGAAATCGTCGACCGCGTGCGCCGGGAAGGCGACAGCGCGCTCATCGACTATTCGCGCCGCTTCGACCGGATCGATCTCGAAAAAACCGGCATCGCGGTCACAGAGGCCGAAATCGACGCGGCTTTCGATGCGGCCCCGGCATCGACGGTCGAAGCGCTGAAGCTTGCCCGTGAGCGCATCGAAAAACATCATGCGCGGCAGTTGCCGAAGGATGACCGCTATACCGATGCGCTTGGCGTGGAGCTTGGCTCGCGCTGGACGGCCATCGAGGCTGTGGGGCTTTATGTCCCAGGCGGCACGGCAAGCTATCCCAGTTCCGTCCTGATGAACGCCGTTCCCGCCAAGGTGGCGGGCGTGGAGCGCATCGTCATGGTGGTTCCGGCCCCCGACGGCATTCTCAATCCGCTGGTTCTGGTGGCTGCCCGTCTGGCGGGCGTTTCCGAGATTTATCGTGTCGGCGGCGCGCAGGCCGTCGCGGCGCTTGCCTACGGCACCGAAACCATTCGCCCCGTTGCCAAGATCGTGGGCCCCGGCAATGCCTATGTGGCCGCCGCCAAGCGCATCGTTTTCGGCACGGTCGGCATCGACATGATCGCAGGCCCGTCGGAAGTGCTGATCATCGCCGACAAGGACAACAATCCTGACTGGATCGCCGCCGATCTTCTTGCGCAGGCCGAGCACGATGCCGCCGCGCAATCCATCCTGATGACCGATGACGAGGCTCTGGCGACGGCAGTGGAGGAGGCTGTTGAAAGGCAGCTTCGCACCCTGCCGCGCGCGCAGACGGCTGCCGCAAGCTGGCGCGATTTCGGGGCCGTTATTCTGGTCGAGGATTTCGAGGCAGCCATTCCGCTTGCCAATCGCATCGCAGCCGAGCATCTGGAAATCGCCACCGCCGATCCGGAAGCCCTGCTGCCAAAAATTCGCAATGCGGGATCGATCTTCATCGGCGGCTATACGCCCGAAGTGATCGGCGATTATGTCGGCGGCTGCAACCATGTTCTGCCGACGGCGCGCTCGGCGCGTTTCTCATCGGGCCTGTCCGTTCTCGATTACATGAAGCGCACGTCGCTCCTCAAGCTCGGCCCCGATCAGCTGCGTGTGCTGGGGCCGGCTGCAATCGAGATTGCCCGCGCTGAAGGCCTTGATGCCCATGCGCAGTCTGTCGCCATCCGGTTGAATCTATGAGGTGACATGACTGCCGGTGTTCCAGATGCCCGCCTTGTTGACGTCGAGCTCGATGAATCCATCGGGCGTTCGACGCCTGATGTCGAGCATGAACGCGCGGTGGCCATTTTTGACCTTATCGAAGAAAACTCCTTCCACCCGATCGGAGACGATAAGGGCGGGCCTTACCGGCTGAAGCTTTCGCTGATGGAATCACGGCTGATCTTCGCGATCACGCGGGAAAGCGGGGAGGATGTCGCAACCCATATTCTCTCGCTCACGCCGCTGCGGCGTGTCGTTCGGGATTATTTCATGATTTGCGAAAGCTATTATCAGGCGATCCGGTCCGCGACCCCGAGCAAGATCGAGGCAATCGACATGGGGCGGCGCGGCCTGCACAATGAAGGATCGCAAACCCTGCAAGCGCGGTTGAAGGGCAAGATCGAGGTTGATTTCAACACGGCCCGGCGGCTTTTCACACTTGTCTGCGTCCTGCACTGGAGAGGCTGACCATCGATGACCGTCACCGATGCCTCCCCTGCCAATGTGCGTGCCGACGACAAGGAGGATCATAAACCGCGCTTGCCGAAATCGCTGCTTTTCGTCTGCGGCAAGAATGCAATTCGTTCGCCCATGGCGGAATTGCTTGCAAGAAAGGCCCTGCCGCCCAATATTTATGTGGCGTCGGCAGGCGTGAAGCGGGGCGAGCGCGATCCGTTTGTCGATGCGGTTCTTCAGGAAGAGGGTCTCTCGCTCGACAACCGGCAGCCGCGCGGCCTTGAAGAACTTGCGGACGGTTATTTCGACCTGATCGTAACGCTGACGCCGCTTGCCCATCACACCGTGCTGGAGCGGATGCGCGGGTTCTCGGTCGATGTCGAATATTGGCCGACGCCCGACCCGACCCTTGTTACAGGCAGCAGGGACCAGATCATGGCGGCCTATCGCGATGTGCGTGACCGCCTGAAGCGGCAAATCACGCAGCGTTTCGATAAGCAATAAGTTCGCGGAATTCCGTTGTTCACAAATGCCGCCTAATCATATAGGTTCCGCGCAAATTCAGACCTAAAGACCGCTCGAGAGCGGCATTTTATCGAAGAAAGAAACAGGTATCGCATGGCGAAAGAAGAAGTCCTAGAATTTCCGGGTGTTGTTACGGAACTGTTGCCGAATGCCATGTTCCGCGTGAAGCTCGAGAACGAACATGAGATCATCGCCCATACGGCCGGCCGCATGCGCAAGAATCGCATCCGCGTTCTGGCCGGTGACAAGGTGCTGGTTGAAATGACCCCTTACGACCTGACCAAGGGCCGCATCACCTACCGCTTCAAGTAAGCAATCCGTTCCAGGAAATGTCTATTCGATGAGCGCGCAACACAAGCTGGTTCTTGCCTCCGGTTCTCCACGCAGGATCGAGCTTCTGGGGCAGGCAGGCATCGAACCGGACCATATCTGTCCGGCCGATATAGATGAGACGCCGCAGCGTGGCGAACATCCGCGCTCGCTGGCGAAGCGTCTGTCGCGGGAAAAGGCGCGCCGGGCCGAGGAGCAGCTGAAGGACGATGCGAATTTCGCACATGCCTTCATTCTTGCAGCCGACACGGTTGTGGCCGTTGGCCGCCGCATCCTCCCCAAGGCGGAGATTGCCGACGAAGCGCGGGAATGCCTGCGCCTGCTTTCGGGGCGCACGCACAAGGTCTTCACCGGGGTGAGCCTCGTCCTGCCGAATGGAAACCTGCGCCAGACACTGGTTGAAACAAGGCTGCGTTTCGAGCGGCTGTCCCGACAAGAGATGGATGCCTATCTCTCCTCCGGCGAATGGCGGGGCAAGGCGGGCGGCTATGCCATACAGGGCCTGGCGGGCAGCTTTGTCGTCAAGCTGGTTGGCTCCTATACCAATGTGGTGGGATTGCCGTTGCAGGAGACGATAGGCCTGCTGCGCGATGTCGGCTATCCGGTTTACGCCAACTGGAACAGCGGAAAAGTCTGAAAAACTGCCATGAGCGACAAGAAGGACATATCAGCAGCAGCGGGCGCCCGCGTGACGCCCTTGCGCCCGACGCGCCCCTGCCCGGAATGCGGAAAGCCCTCGGCGCGCGAATCCTATCCGTTCTGTTCGCCGCGCTGCAAAAGCATCGACCTCAATCGCTGGCTGTCGGGCAGTTATGTCTTGCCGGGAAAGCCGCTTGATGAAGAGGAAGAAGAGGGAAACTAGACGGTTTCAAAGCATCTTCCTGCAATGAAATCAGCTATTTATCGAAACTGTGCGAAAAGCTGATAAAAATTGCGATACGGTGCTGGACAGCGCGGAATTTAATGCTATAACCCACCCACTTCCGGCGGGAACCAACACCGCCTCGAACGAGCGAACAGCTTGTTACGGATGCCCGGATAGCTCAGTTGGTAGAGCAGCGGATTGAAAATCCGCGTGTCGGTGGTTCGAATCCGCCTCCGGGCACCACTTTTCATTTAAAACATCAAGTAATTCGATTGCTTAGGCTTGAGAGTCTCACTCCACCTAAAGCCCCCCCCTTTCATGCTTTTGGTGGAAGCATCATGCCAACCAATATAATTCCGTATCCGAAACGATTACCCCCCTTCTGAACGCGGATTGCCGATATCAGCAATATAGCATGATACAGGCTGATATTGACTTGTACGCCTGATTGACGTACATAAAGCCAACAACAACTAGCTTAAGGAGGCTGACATGTTGGCTTTCCATGATGAAGTTAGCGACATTGACGAAAAGAGCAGCGAAAGGATGAACTTTCGCACCAAGCCTCGGATCAAGAGGACCATACAGCGCGCAGCCGCTCTTTCTGGCGTGGATGACTCAGTCTTCACCATGAGCGCGGCATACAAGGCTGCGATGGAAACCATTGCTGCGCATGAGCGCACGCTGTTGCAGCCGGTGGACCATGAAGCATTCTTTACGCTTCTCGATAATCCTCCTGAGCCGACCGCCCATTTGAAGGCAGCATTTGCCCGCCACAGAAAGACGGTCATTTCCAAGTGACGCAGGAAACTTCCGGTCTGCATATCATCGAGCCGTTCGATCCAGCCAAACATGATCGAGCGGCTTTTTCTTGTGGTGTGCCGCAAGTTGATAACTTCCTCAAGCTGACGGCGAACAAGCTATCCAGGGCCGATGCAATCCGCGTCTTTGTCCTGACCAGCGCCACATATGAGCTTATGGGCTTTTATGCCCTCAATGTTCATTCCGTCGATTACCAGGACCTCCCGGCGCAATATGCCAAAAACCGACCAGGCCACGGCAACATTCCTGCTGCATATATTTCAATGATAGGCGTGGACAGCCGCTTTCAAGGGCAAGGGTTAGGGGAAACCCTGCTCATTGATGCCATGGAGCGGATTGTCATGGTTGCCGACCAGATAGGCATAAGCGTTATCATGCTTGATGTGCTGGATTGCGGCGACGAGAAGAACACTGCGCGCAGGCTGCGGCTTTATACAGAAAGGTTTGGCTTCACGCCTTTGCCTTCCAATCCGCTTCGGCTTTTCATCCCTATTAAAACTGTCAGAGCGGCTCTCATGGGCTGATTGCCAGTTACCAGCCTCGCGCACGACAGGCACCCTGCCCGCCTTCGACGTTCCGGCAGGCTGACTGTTCGTTGTGGGCGACGCGCTGATGATCCACTTTCTATAAGCGAAAAAGCCGCGCTTCCCGGCGCGGCTTTTCAGCATTCAAAAACGATGGCGTTCAGCCCTTGAACGTGTATTCCGCAATCGATTGCGGCTTCATTTCAATCGAGAAGCCCGGCAGTGACGGCGGCATATAGGCCGCATCCTTGATCACGCATGGATCGATGAAGTGTTCGTGCAGATGATCGACATATTCGATCACGCGGCCTTCCTTGGTTCCGGAAACGGCCACATAATCGATCATCGACAGATGCTGCACATATTCGCACAGGCCCACACCGCCTGCATGCGGCCAGACCGGCTTGCCGAACTTGGCCGCCATCAGCAGCACGGCCAGAACTTCGTTCAGGCCGCCCATGCGGCACGAATCGATCTGCACGATGTCGATGGCGCCTTCCGCGATGAACTGCTTGAACATGATGCGGTTCTGGCACATTTCGCCGGTCGCGACCTTTATCTGGCCGATGGCCTCGCGGATCTTGCGATGGCCCGCCACATCGTCAGGGCTGGTCGGCTCCTCGATGAAGAAGGGCTTGCAGAAGGCCAGCTTGTTGACCCATTCGATGGCCTGACCGACCTCCCAGACCTGATTGGCGTCGATCATCAGATAGCGGTCCGGGCCGATCACTTCACGCGCGATGGTGAGACGACGGATATCGTCTTCCAGATCGCGGCCAACCTTCATCTTGACGTGGTCGAAGCCCTCGTCAATGGCTTCCTGGCAGAGACGGCGCAGCTTGTCGTCGTTATAGCCAAGCCAGCCAGCGGACGTCGTGTAGCAGGCATAGCCTTCCGCCTCGAGCGTGGCGATGCGCTCAGCCTTGCCGGCTTCCGCCTTGCGCAGGATCGCGACGGCTTCATCGCGCGTCAGCGCGTCGGTCAGATAGCGATAATCGACGATATCGGCGATCTCTTCCGGCGACATGTCGGCGACAAGCCGCCATACCGGCTTGCCCGCCTGCTTGGCAGCCAGGTCCCAGAAGGCGTTGACGACGGCGCCGGTGGCCAGATGCATCGCGCCCTTGTCCGGGCCGATCCAGCGCAGCTGGCTGTCGCCCGTCAGATAGCGCCAGAACTTGCCGGGCGCGGCGCGAAAATCTTCCAGCGAAGCGCCCACGACCAGATGGCGCATGGCAAGAATGGCCTGACAGCAGATATCGTTGCCGCGACCGATGGTGAAGGTGAGACCATGGCCTTTCAGCGCCGCGTCATCCGTGTCGAGAATGACATAGGCCGCCGAATAATCCGGGTCCGGGTTCATGGCGTCCGAGCCATCCAGACTTTGCGAAGTCGGAAAGCGGAGATCGAAGACGCGCAGGTCAGTGATTTTCGTCATGATTGTTTCCGTGATCGGAGCATGATCCCAAAAGGCGGCAGGCGGTTTTGGGACCATGCCAAAAAGCCTAGATGTCGGCGCGCACGTTCTGCTTCTGCGTGCCGAGGCCCTCAATGCCGAGTTCCACGACATCGCCAGCCTTGAGATAGCGCGGCGGCTTCATGCCCATGCCGACGCCGGGAGGCGTGCCGGTGGAGATGATGTCGCCCGGCTGCAAGGACATGAACTGCGAGAGATAGGATACGAGATAGCGCACGCCATAAACCATGGTCTTCGTCGAGCCGTCCTGCATGGTTTCACCATTGACGGTGAGCCACATCTTGAGATCCTGCGGGTCGGCAACTTCGTCCTTGGTGACGAGCCACGGGCCGGTCGGGCCAAATGTGTCGCAGGACTTACCCTTGGTCCACTGACCGGCGCGCTCGATCTGGAAAGCGCGTTCGGAAACGTCGTGCAGCGTGCAATAGCCCGCGACATAATCGAGCGCGTCTTCTTCCGAGACATATTTCGCGGTTTTGCCGATGACGATGCCAAGCTCGACTTCCCAGTCGGTCTTTTCAGAGCCGCGCGGGATCAGCAGGTCGTCGTTGGGGCCGACGATGGCCGAGGTGGCCTTCATGAAGATGACCGGCTCCGGCGGCACGGCCATGCCGGATTCGGCAGCGTGGTCGGCATAGTTGAGCCCGATGCAGATGAACTTGCCGGTGCCCGCAACGCACGGGCCAAGGCGCGGATTGCCTTCAACCTTCGGCAGCGCATTGACGTCGACCGCGCCAAGCTTGGCCAGGGCATCCGGGGCCAGAGCCGCGCCGGAAAGATCGCCTATATGGGCGGAAAGATCGCGGATCGCGCCGTCGGCATCGAGAAGGCCCGGCTTTTCCTGACCGGCTTCACCGTAACGAAGAAATTTCATGAGTTTGCTCCTTTGAGAGGATGAAAGAGAGGGCGCTGAGACTAAATCGTCCAGCCGCCATCAATGTTGTAGGCTTGGCCGGTGGTATAAGTTGCACCGGCGAGGTAAACGGCAAGTTCCGCAATCTCTTCCGGCTGGCCGATACGGCCAATCGGCTGGCGGGCGATGAAGGCGGCGCGCTGTTCTTCATAATCGCCCTGCGCACGCAGACGGTCCTGCAAGGACGGGCTTTCAACCGTGCCGGGGCAGATGGCATTGCAGCGGATGCCCTTGGTGACATAATCGGCAGCAACGGCTTTGGTAAGGCCGATGACGGCAGCCTTGGTGACGCCATAGGCAAAGCGGTTCGGCACACCCTTCACGCTCGATGCGACGGAAGCCATGTTGACGATAGAACCGTCCTTGCGTTCCAGCATGCCCGGCAGCACGGCGCGGATGGTGCGGATCATCGAACGGATGTTGAGATTGACCGCGAAATCGAGGTCTTCGTCCTTCATTTCAAGGATGGAACCGCCATGGACGACACCGGCACAGTTGAACAGGATGTCCACCTGCCCGATTTCGGCGACAAGCGCCTTCACTTCCGCGTCGTCAAGCACGTTGAGCTTGCGGGTGATGATGCCGTTGACACCTTCGATTTCGCTGAGCACATCCATGTTGATGTCGGTCGCATAGACCCTGGCGCCGGCTTCCGCAAAGGCCAGCGCGCTTGCGCGGCCAATGCCTTGAGCTGCTGCCGTCACCAGCGCGGTTTTTCCATCAAAACGTATCGTCATTCTTCAAGCCTTCCGTTCGACAAGCAGGATGTGGTCGCAAGCCAGCACCACTTCGTCCCGCTGGTTAAGCACTTCGCAGCGTTCCGTCACGCGGCCCATGGCGGCGCGCTTGGGGTCGTCTTCTTTTGCACTGATCGTCACGCGCGTGCGGATCGTATCGCCGATATGCACCGGACGCACGAAACGAAGCCGGTCATAACCATAGGAAAATGCGACAGGGTTGATCAGCGTCGCGGTCAGCCCGACGCCGATGGCAAAGATCATCGTGCCGTGGGCGATGCGCTGGCCGCCCGGCAAGGTCTTCGCAAATTCCGCATCCATGTGGTGCGGGAAGAAATCGCCCGTATGACCGGCGTGAACCACGAAATCCGTTTCGGTGATCGTGCGGCCATAGGTCATGCGCCCGGACCCCAGTTCATAATCTTCAAAATAGATTATCTGTTCGGCCATGGTCAAAACTCCGGCTTTGCGGCAAGCGGCGTGGCGGGTGCGGCGCTTGACCGATAGGCCGCCTCGACCAGCGCCATGGTGTGCCAGGCATCCTCGACCGAGCCGACCAGTTCGGCATCCTCGCCTGTCGCGAAGCGCTGCAACTGCGCCATGCGGTTCAGGAATGCGTCGGGGAACCATGCGCCTTCCAGCGGCACGCAAACCCAGTCATCGCCGCCCTTGGGCCTGATCCACAATTCATCCGGCTCGCCGCGCGGATAGTCGAGATTGACGCCGAGTTTCACATAGGCCGCACCCTCTGTCCCGCAGATGCGGAACTCGCAAGCCTGAAACTTGCGGCCGAAATCATGATCGTGATTGATCGACAGCGCGCAGCGCACGCGGTCGCCGTAATCGAGGATTGCCGCCGTGCGCGTCTGCGCCACATCGTGGTTCGGATGGCCGATAGTCTTGGCGTGAACACCCAAGGGATCGCCCAAAAGCCCGCGCACGAAATCCAGATAATGGATCGAGTGCATGGCGATTTCGATGCGCGGCAGGCCTTTGAGGAAAGGCCACAGGCCCCATGGGGTCGCAAGCGCCAGCCATGCGTCGAAATCCACCACTTCGCCCAGCCAGCCCTTGTCGACGGCGTCGTAAAGGGCGAGCATCATCGGCGCAAAACGCAGCTGGAAATTCACCGCCGCTTTCAGATTGCGCGCACGGCAGACCTTCAGGATTTCCGTTGCCGCTGCCAGATCGCCGCCCATCGGCTTCTGGATCAGACATGCCGCCCCTTCGGGCAATTGAGCGAGGATCGATGCATGGGCCGAGGGCGGCGTCGCCAGATCGAAGATCGCGCCCTTAACGGCTATCGCTTCCTCCAGGCTTGCAAAAGCCTTCACGCCCCATTGGCCGACCAGCGCCGATGCCTTGTCCAGATTGGGATCGAAAATGCCTGCAACCGGAAAGCCGCCCTTTTGATAGGCGGGCAGATGCGCGTCGCCGACAATGCTGCCCGCGCCGAAAATCACGATGGGTTTCGGTTTGGACGGCCTTGCCCACCATTGGCGCAGCTGCTTTGGGTCGAAAGCGTCAGTCATGATGAAAAACCTCCTCCATCATCGCCCACCACTCACCTTCTTTCCGGGTCTCGAGCGGCTTCTGGCATGGCATGCAGACCGACCACCATTCCTGATTCTTCGGGTTATCGGCCATCTTCTTCATATCGGCCTCAAAATCGGTGCCGACATAGTCCCATGTGCCGAACAACAGGTTCTCCGGCTCTTTGAGAAAGATCGTATAATTGGTGATGTTGCACTGGGAAATGAGCGCCAGAATTTCCGGCCACACGGCAGCGTGCAGCTTTTTATATTCCGCGATCTTCTCGGGCCTGAGCCCGATCACCATGCCCATTCTTTGTTTCCGGCTTTGAACCATCACGACCTCGCGATCTCGCGGGTGAATTCGGAAATCGACCGCGAACGCACCGCATCCCAATCCCACGCGATGCCGATGCCCGGCTCCGATGGAGCGATGGCATGGCCGTCACGGATTTCCATGCCTTTGGTGGTCAGATCATCAAGCTGCGGGATATATTCGACATAGCGCCCGTTCTGCACGGCACAAGTGAGGCTGACATGCAGTTCCATCAGGAAGTGCGGGCAGACCGGAATGTCGAAGGCTTCCGCAGCGTGCGCCACTTTCAGCCATGGCGTGATGCCGCCGATGCGCGCCACATCCACCTGCACGATGGAGCAGGCGCCTTTCTGCATATATTCGCGGAAATGGCGGATCGAATAGATCGATTCACCGACCGCGATGGGCGTCGCGGTGGAGCGCGTGAGGCGGATATGGCCGTCGAGATCGTCGGCGGGAAGCGGCTCCTCGATCCATGCGAGATCAAGCTCCTTCAGGCGCTCGGCGCGACGGATCGCTTCATCGACCGTAAAGCCCTGATTGCAGTCGGTCATGATCTCGAAACCGTCCCCCACGGCTGCGCGCACTGCCGAAAGACGCGCATGGTCTTCCGCGCCATGCGGCTTGCCGATCTTGACCTTGGAGCCGGAAAAGCCCCTGGCCTTGGCTTCCATGGCATCCTCGACCAGCGCTTCCTTTTCGATATGCAGCCAGCCGCCCTCGGTCGTGTAAAGCGGACACCGATCCTTGGCGCCGCCTGCAAGTTTCCACAGCGGCAGGTTCTGCTTCTTGGCACGCAGATCCCAAAGGGCCGTATCGATGGCCGCGAGCGCCAGCGCGGTGATCGCGCCGATGGTGGTGGCATGGGTTGCAAATTCGAGCTTGCGCCAGATCGCCTCGATGCAATCGGCATCCTCACCGATGATCAGCGGCACCAGATGATCGCTCAACAGCCGCATGACGGACGAGCCGCCGGTGCCGATCGTATAGCTGTAGCCCGTACCCACCGCGCCATCGCTGTCGGTGATGGTGACGATGGGCGTTTCCTGGCTGACAAAGCTCTGGATCGCATCGGTACGCCTGACCTTCGGCGGAAGGTCGACCATGCGCAGTTCGACTTTTTCAATGCGCGCCATGACTAGACCGCCAGACTCTTGCCGCTGGCCGCATCGAACAGATGCGCCTGCGACAGATCGAAATGCATGGAGATGGCTTCACCGGCATTGAGCGTGCGCGGATTGAGCATGCGCGCCACCCATTCCCTGCCCGCGAATTCGACAAAGACCAGCGTTTCATTGCCGAGCGGCTCGGTGATCGAAACGCGCATGTCCTTTTCATGCACGGCCTCGCCGGTGGAAAGGCCGTGCCCTTTCGGGAAAATATCGTCCGGGCGCAGACCGAATGTCACCTTCGCGCCGTCCGTGACCCTGTCCTTGAACTGCCGGGGCACCGGCAGGCGGTCGCCATTGGCGAAGACCAGCTCCGCGCCCTGCACCGTTGCCTCGGCCATATTCATGGGCGGCGAACCGATAAAGCCCGCGACAAACTGCGTTGCCGGGCGCTTGAACACTTCATCCGGCGTTCCGACCTGTTCGATATGGCCGTCGCGCATGATGACGATGCGGTCGGCGAGCGTCATGGCCTCGACCTGGTCATGTGTCACATAAACGACGGTGGACTGCACCTTGGCATGAAGCTTCTTGATTTCGGTGCGCATCTGGGTGCGCAATTTCGCATCGAGATTGGACAGCGGCTCGTCGAACAGGAACACTTCCGGATTGCGCACGATGGCGCGCCCCATGGCGACGCGCTGGCGCTGGCCGCCCGAAAGCTGTGCCGGGCGGCGCTCCATCAGCGCTTCCAGACCGAGGATCGCCGAAGCCTCGTTGACGCGGCGGTCGATTTCCGCCTGCGGCTGTTTGGCGATTTTCAGCGAAAAGCCCATATTCTCGCGCACCGACATATGCGGATAAAGCGCATAGGACTGGAACACCATCGAGATGTTGCGGTCGCGCGGCGGCAGGTCGTTGACTTGCTTGCCGCCGATTTCCAGCGCGCCGTCTGAAATGCTTTCAAGCCCTGCGATCATGCGCAGCGTCGTGGACTTGCCGCAGCCGGAGGGGCCGACAAGTGCGACAAACTCCTTGTCGGCGATTTCGAGATTGATGCCATGCACCACTTCGACAGTGCCGTAACGCTTGACGAGATTTTTGATGGAAAGCTTGGCCATTGTTCTATCAACCTTTAACCGCGCCGAACGTCAGACCAGCAACAAGGTGCTTCTGGACGATGAATGTGAGGGTCAGCGCCGGAATAATCATCACGACCGCCAGCGCGCACATGCCGCGCCAGTCGATGGTGAATTCAGCCGTGTAATCGAGAAGACCGACAGGAAGGGTCTTGGAATTGACGGAACGGGTGAGCTGGGATGCCAGCGCATATTCGTTCCATGAAGTGAGAAAGGCGAAGATGCCAGCGGTCGCAATGCCGGGACCGGCCAGCGGAAATTCCACCTGCCAGAAGGCCTGCCAGCGCGTGCAGCCGTCAATCTGGGCGGCTTCCGCCAGATCCTTCGGCACCTGACGGAAGAAACCGTCGATCAGCCAGATCGTGAACGGCACATTCAGCGCCACATAGGTGAGGATCAGCCCAAAATGGGTGTCGATGATGCCGATGCGCGAATAGACCATGAAGAGCGGCAGCGAAAGCGCGATGCCCGGCACCGAGCGCGTCAGCATGAGGCCGAGAAAGCTTGTCGACTTGCCCCGGAACCGGAAGCGCGCAAAGGCATAGCCGCCCGAAACCCCGACGATGAGCGCAACCACGGTGGACGTGACCGAGATGATGAGCGAATTGCGGAAATAATCCCAGACCGGAATGCCGCCGCCGCCTGCGCCAGAAAACATCGCATAATAGGCATCGAGCGTGATTTCCTGCGGGATCCAGACCGGCGGCTTGGCCATGATCTCGACCGGCGGGCGCAGCGAGGACAGCACGATCCACAGGCCCGGAAGGCAGATGATCGCCATCGCCAGAAACAGGCCGACGAGATAGGCGACCTTTTTGATGCGGCGCAGCCAGCGATGCTGGCTGTTGGAGAGCGTTGTTGTTGCCATGATTACCACTCCGCTCCAATTTGCGCGCGTGCGGCTGCAAGCTTGTGGAAGAACATTACGGTGAAGAGGATCGAAAGCAGGATCGCGACATAGGCCATGGCATTGGCCAGTCCCATCTGCGCATCCGAATAGGCGGTGCGCCCCACCAGCGTCCAGATCAGCTCGGTGCGGCGCGCCGGTCCGCCATCGGTCATGATCTTCACGATGTCATAGGCGCGCGCCACGTCGAGCGAACGGATGGTCATGGCGATGAAGGCAAAGGGCATCAGATAGGGCCAGATGACATAGCGGAAGGTCTGCCATGGCGTGCAGCCATCGACGCGCGCCGCCTCCACCGGGTCCTGCGGCATGGACAGAAGGCCGCCCAGGATGAGGATCGCGAATACCGAGGTCGACATCCACACCTCCGCCAGCAAAATCGCAAACAGCGCCAGATTGCCGTCGATCAGCCACGGAATGGCCGTCTCGGTGATGCCAAGCGATTGCAGCGCATTGTTCACCAGACCGATATTGTCGTTGAACATGAACTTGAACTGAAAGCCGACCAGAACCGGCGAAAACATCATCGGAAACATCATCAGCGTGCGCAGGGTGCGCTGGCCGCGGGTGGCCTTGTTGACGAGCAGCGCCAGACCAAGCCCGAGCAGCATTTCCAGATTGAGCGCAATGGTGAGGAAGATCACCGTGCGGATGAATGCGGCCCAGAACACCCAGTCGGTCATGATGCGCTGATAGTTGCGCAGGCCGATGAACTTGAACAGGCTGTCGGGGCGCGTCAACCGGAATGGCGTGAAGCTTGAATAAAGCGAAAGCGCGAGAGGAAACAGAACCACCGCTGCGAGGATGATGATGGCCGGGAGCAGAAGCAGGACCGGCGGGGAGATTCGTTTAAACATTGTTCTTCCGAAGCGGTGAAACCAGCATCAAGGCGCGCATCTCGTCCAAAAATCGCCACGCACTTTTCGGGATGCGCTTGAATGGCCCGCCCGTTCTGAACGGGCCATGAAGTCACAGTTTAAATCAGGCGAAGAGGCCCGACACTACAATTGCAAATTCGTCAGGCCGTGGCGAAAAGAGTGATTTTCGAGCACCGGAGCGCAGACAAATTGCTCTTTGCAGCCCGGCATCACGAGGAATGCAAATGTAGTGTTAGAGTTCGCCAGCATCCTCAAGTATCTGCGTTGCCTTCTTGGCCGCATCGTCAAGCGCTTGCTGCGAGGTCTTGTCGCCAAGGATCGCCGCCTGAAGTTCAGGATAGACAGCGTTGGAAATCTCGATCCAGGACGGGGTCTGCGGAACCGGGAAAGCGGTCTTTGCCGTTTCCTGGAAGACCGAGAGCACTTCCTTCTTGTACGGATCCGACGCAGCCTGCTCGATGACGTAATCCCAGACGGCGGTTCGCGTCGGCAGCGTGCCGGCGGCCGATTCCTGCTTCTGCGAATCCTCGTTGGTCAGGAACCAGACGAGCGAGGCAGCCGCTTCCTTCGTCGGGCAGGCTTCCGTTACCGAGAAGCCGTGATGACCCGACCAGCCGGTGCGCTTGCCGGAAGAGCCGGTCGGCGCCGGAACGATGCCGACATTGCCCGCAACCTTCGACGATTTCGGATCGTTGAAATAGGTCGCCCAGCCCGGCCAATCCAGATTGAGCGCAATGGTGCCCGAGGCAAAGCCCGCGCCCAGTTCATCCCAGAGATAGTTGGTCGTGCCTGCGGGAACGGCCTTGGCCTTGTAGAGATTGACGAACCAGTCGAGCGCACGCACACCGGCTTGCGAATTGAAGGCGGGCTTGCCGTCCTTGTCGAGATATTCGCCGCCTTCCGCGACCAGCATTTCATAGAAGCGGCCATTGATGGCCTCTTCCTTGCCGGCAAACTGCGTGCCGTAGAAATTCGGCGGATCGGCAAAGAACACAGCCTGATCGGACACTTCCTTCCAGGTCTTCGGCGGCGCCAGATCGTAACCGTATTTTTCCTTGAAAGCGGTCTTCTTGGCGGCGTCTTCGTAAAGGTTCTTCTGATAGTAGAGCGCCGATACGTCATATTGCGCGCGCGGCAGCATGACCAGCTTGCCGTTCAGCGTGGAAGCCTTGATGACCGATGGCACGAAACCTTCGATTTCACCCGATGGCAACAGGGCGTTCAGATCGGTATAAAGATCGGTATATTGCGGCGCAAAGGACGAATGGTTGGAGCCGACGCACCAGTTGATCGATCCCGAAGCGATGTCCGACTTGATCTCCTTGTCCAGTTCGAAATGGTTCTTCTTGGACAGGATATTGACCTTGGCGCCGGTCGCCTTTTCCCATTCGGCAATGCGCGAATAGAGCGCTTCATATTGCTGACCGCCGATCAGCTTGGCGTTGATGGTCACGCCTTCGAATTTACCCGGCAGATCGGCCGCACCGGCGGACCCGATGGCCATTGCCAAAAGAGCAGTTCCCGCCAGGCAGGACGCTTTGAAATTCATGATGCTTCTCCTCCTCACGACGAACCCTTCCCCGGCCCGTCCCCAATTGTGAATTTGGTATTTATATGCAAACATATTATTCAGCACTGGTCAAGGCGGGTTTCCGCGCATTTACGACTTTCGCAATGCCGGCTGTTCGTATATGAAGATTGCTATTCATAAGGGGAGCCACATTGGAAACCGACGATCGCTATCGCGCGCCCGCGCTGGACAAGGGGCTGGATATTCTGGAACTGCTCGCCAGCGTGGATGGCGGGCTGACGCAGGCGGAAATCGCCAAACATCTCGACCGCAGCCCCAACGAATTCTACCGGATGCTCGACCGTCTGGTGAAGCGCGGTTATGTGACCAAGCTCGAAGGCGACCGCTATTCGCTGACGCTGAAGCTGTTCGGCCTTGCGCATCTTCATGCGCCTGTCCGCAGGCTTGCCTCCTTCGCCACGCCCTTCATGCGCGAGCTTGCCGACCGCTCGAAACAGGCCAACCAGCTTGCCGTGTTCGACCGCGGCTCCGTCGTGGTCATCGCGCAGCAGGAAGCGCCGGATTACTGGGGGATTTCGATCCGCGTCGGCTCGCATATCAGCCTGTTCGACACCGGCTCCGGCCATGTGCTTCTCGCCTTCCGTTCGCCGGAAGAACGCAAGATGATGATTGCCGAATATGTGAAAGACAGCGAAAGCGTGAAGCTCGACCAGAGTTTTTATCAGCGGCTCGACCAGATTCGCGAACGCGGCTATGAGATGATGCCGAGCGCCCAGGTCGCGGGCGTCTACAATCTCTCGGCTCCGATTCTGGGGCCGGACGGGACATGCATCGCCTCGCTGACCTGCCCTTACGTAACGCTGGTCAACTCGGCCTCCGCCCCCGATATCACGCAGACCATCAGCCTGCTGCAAAAGACCGTCAAGGATCTCTCGAAACTGGTGGGGTCCGATATCGGCGCAACGGATTGAACATCGTGGTAATTCTTATTTGAAAACTCTCTTCTTTTTTGAAAGTATGGCGCCGGAGGAGAGTTTTCATGATGATCGATACCCATCTGCACCTGATCGACAAAAGCGCGCTCAATTATCCGTGGCTTGGCGATGTTCCGGCGCTTGACCGCGACTTTCTGTTCGAGACCTATCGGAAACAGGCCGAACGCTGCGGCATCGGCGCGGCGCTGCATATGGAAGTGGATGTCGCGGCTGACAGCATTCAGGCCGAGACTGATCATATTCAGGAGATTTCAATCGCGAATGGTGGTTTCATAAAAGGCGCCATTGCCTCGTGCCGCCCGGAGGAGCCGGGATTCGCGGAATATCTCGACTTGCAGCTTGGCAATCCTTTCGTCAAGGGCTTTCGCCGCGTGCTGCATGTCGTGCCGGACACTGTTTCTGAAAGCCCGTTGTTTCGCGAAAATATCAAGCGGCTCGGCGGCACCGGCCTGACCTTTGATCTCTGCACGCTGCCGCATCAGGTCGACAAGGTGACGGCCCTTGCCGATCTTGGCCCCGACGTGCAATTCGTGCTCGATCACTGCGGCGTGCCGGATATCAAATCGGGTGCGCTGGAAGTCTGGCAAAAGGGGATCACCGAGATTGCCCGCAGGCCGAATGTCGTCGCCAAAATCTCCGGTGTGGTCGCCTATGCCAATGCTGAAAGCTGGACTGTCGAAACCTTGCGCCCCTATGTGGAGCATGTCATTCAGGCTTTCGGCTGGGAACGCATTGTGTGGGGCAGCGACTGGCCGGTCTGCACATTAGCCAGCAATGTCGATGCCGGGCTTTCGACATGGGTGGCGACCACCCATGCCCTGTTGGCGGGATGCAGCACAGACGAAAAGGCGCGCCTCCTGTCCGAAAATGCGCGCCGTCTGTGGAAGCTATGAAAAGCTTTCGCGGAAAAGCCGGTTGAGATCGGCGACGACATCTTCCGCCCTGTCGTTTTCCAGCAAGCCCCGGTTGATGCGCTCTGAAGCCGCGTCCTGAAACGGCATATAGCCGTCATGGCGCGGGCGCACCCATGCGCCTTCCAGCGTCGCGCGCGTGTCGCGATAGAAGCCGGACGTCGCCTCGTTTACCGTATCGTCTTCCCAGGCAGCCGCATGGCCCGGCTGACCGTTGGAGGCCGCATAAAGTCCCTTCTGCACGTCACCGCTTGCCACCCAATAGGCAAAATCGATAGCCGCTTCAGGATGCTTGCTGAAGGCCGAAACCGCGATGCCCGTGCCGCCCAGTGCCGAGCCCGCGACACCTGCCGCGCCCGCTGGAATATCGGCAAAGCGGATCAGGCGTCCGCGAAATCCGGGCATGGCATAGTTCACATAGCCATAGATCAGCGGCGAACAGGCGATTTCGGATTCCGGCTCCGCCATGTCCTCGAACACGGCAATCGGGTCCATGCCAAAGCATTGCGGCTTCACCAGCGAAGCGATTTCCCGCAATTGCTCGAAAGCCTGCGCGCCGTGCTGAACGGAGATCAGCGCGTCCCCGGTCGCGCAGGGCGTACCGTTATTGGCGGCCAGCGTATAGAAACTCATCAGCGAATGCGGCGGGCGCAGCGGCAGCAGCACTTTCCCGGCGCGGGCAAGGCGCAGCACCTCGCTCCACGCGGTTGCGGGCTTTTCCATCCGATCGGGACGCCACGCCTGAACCTGCGTTGCGGCATCGAGCGGAAAGGCCCATTGCCGCCCCTGCCAGTTATAGCTCGGGAAGGACTGGCCCACGGAACCATCGGCAAGCGCCTTCAATTCCGCCTCGCGGCCCGCCACGTCGAGCGGCAGTAGGCAGCCTTCCTTGGTGATCTGGCCGACATGCGGATGGTCGATCACGATCATATCGAAATTGCGCGCCAGTTCCTCGACCGGAAAAGTCTCGAAATCCTGCAGCGACCGCTTTTCCCATTCGATCTCGACGCCCTTGCCCCGCAACCAGCGCCCGGAACAGGCGACCATCGGATCATAGCCGCGCGGATGGCTCCACGTCATGCCCTTCAGCCTGATCGTGCTCATAGGCCGAACTCCTCGCGTATCTGCCGGCTGTTTTCGCCAATGCGCGGTGCGGCGCGCGCCACCTTCGGGCGCTGCCCGTTAATGCGCAGCGGGGAGCGCGTGGTGGTGATGGACACATCATCCTCGCGCGTCACCGTCTGGAGCATGTCGAGAACGCCAAAACCTTCGCTTGCAAGCAGCTCTTCCCAGTTGAGAACGCGGGCGCACCAGATATCGGCGGGCTCCAGAATGTCCAGCCATTCATCGACGGTCTTCTCGGCAATGCGGTCGGCAATCAGGCGCTTGATCTCATCGCGCTTGTTGAAGGCGATTTTCGGATCATCGGCAAAGGGTGCCAGCGTGTCGGTTTCAAGCAATGCCGCCAGTTTTGGAATGGGCATCATCGCGATTGCGAGATAACCGTCCGCAGCCGGATAGACGCCATAAGGCGCTGCAAGATAGGCATGGGCGCTGCGGAATTCGGAACGTCTGGGCAGGCGGCGACCATCGTTCAGATGGGTCGTCAGCACCTCGAACTGGAAATCGACCAGCGCTTCGAGCAGGCTGGTTTCGACATGCGCGCCCTTGTTGGTTATGCCGCGGCGAACCAGTGCCGCGAGAATCCCCTGCGCTGCCGCCGCGCCAGCCAGCATGTCGGCAACGGCGAGGCCAAACGGCACCGGCCCCTGGCCCTCATCGCCATTGAGCCACATCAGGCCGGAGCGCGCCTGCGCCAGCAGATCCTGCCCCGGACGCCCGACCCACGGCCCCTCCTCGCCATAGCCGCTGATCGACGCATAGACGAGGCGCGGATTGATCTCCTTAGCCGCCGCATAATCGAGGCCGAGACGCTTTATGACACCGGGACGGAAATTCTGGATCAGCACATCAGCCTGTGTGAGGAGTTTCTTCAACGCGGCCAGATCGTCGGGATTTTTAAGGTCAATGGCAAGGCTGTCCTTGCCGCGATTGATGGCATGGAAAATGGTGGAATCGCCGCCGATTTCCGTGTCGCTCAGATAAAGCCTGCGCGAGAGATCCCCGCCATCGGGCCGCTCGATCTTGATGACGCGCGCACCGAGGTCCATCAGGCGCAATGAGCAATATGGCCCCGACAGAAACTGGCTCATATCGACGACAACAAGCCCGCTCAGCGGCAGTTCGCTTTCCGGCATCGGGAAATTCCCTCCTCATGAATTTCTTATGTGAATATAGTCTTCACATATGGATTTACGGAAGGCAAGGCCGAAATTGGGGCCGGAACAGGTTTCGAACGCTCCCCTCGTCCTTCGACACGGCGCTTCGCACCGGCTCAGGATGAGGGGAGGAGAAGTCGGCGCTCCAGGCTCTAATGCATGTCTCCCAAAAGTGGGAACCGCCTTCGCGGGGAAATCAGTCCACTGGACTGATTTCTGATCCCGCTACGATGGGATAAAGACATGCAGGAAAACAAAACTTAAAGCGTGTCGTATGACTACGATAAAATGCGACGCGCTTTAAAATGCAAAACGCCGCCCGGTGAAGGCGGCGTTTTCAAGAGAAACAAGCAACCACTCAGATAGAAAGCTGGACCTCGTTGCTTGCCAGTTCCAGCAAGGTCCAGACATGATCGGCAAACGAGTTCCACACTTCGATCCGGTAATGGTTCGCATCCCATTTGAGCAGAATGATCTGGGCATGGTCGAAGACCGTGCGCGCCGCGCCCGGTGCTGGCATTTCGGCAAGGTTCAAAGGCGAAGCCGCATTGAGCAGCCATTCCGCCTCAGGGCCGGAAATATCGATGCCCGTCTCGCGGTGGCTCACTTCCGTCAGGCTGTGCGGCTCGGTTTCATAAAGCTTGGCGAAAGCCGCAACAATGGCCGTCCCCTTGCTTTCATCCGCCCAGATATACCATTCATCCGGTCCGATGCAGGCAACCGCAATATCGCCGGTGCGCGCAAGACCGCCGATGCGGGCGGGAATTTCTGCACCCAGCGCCTTTTCAGCCAGCGGCAGTTTTGCCGGGGCAATGCGCAGGATGAAGCGAGCCGCGTCATCGGCTGCGTGGATTTCCAGACGGCCGGAAATGACGACCTTGCGGCTTGAATAAGGTTTTGTTTCAACGAGCATGGTTCGATCCTTATCCGTTGCCATTCAACTTGCTTCCTTCGGGGTCGTAAAAGACCATGCCCGACACAATGGCCTCATGCACGCTGCCATCCGGCATCGGCATATAAAGCGTTTCGCCCATGCGGTCCTTGCCGCCCGACACCAGCGCCATGGCGATGGACCGGCCAAGCGTCTCGCTCCAATAAGACGAGGTGACATGGCCGAGCATGGTCATGGGCAGCGGCTGTTTCGGATCGGCGACGATCTGCGCGCCCTCCTCCAGCACCAGCTTCGGGTCCCTGGTCAGAAGCCCGACCAGATGCTTGCGGTCCTTTTTCAGCATGTCGGGGCGCGACAGCGAACGCTTGCCGACGAAATCCGGCTTCTGCTTGCCGATGGCCCAGCCAAGGCTGGCATCATCCGGCGTCACGGTGCCATCCGTGTCCTGCCCGACAATGATATAGCCCTTTTCGGCGCGCAGAACGTGCATGGTTTCGGTGCCGTAAGGCGTGATGTCATATTGCCGACCGGCCTCATAAAGCGCCTTCCACAGCGACAGGCCGTAACGGGCAGGCACGTTGATCTCGAAGCCCAGCTCGCCCGTAAAACTCATACGGAACAGACGCGCAGGCACGCCAAGGAAGGTGCATTCCGCAACCGACATATGCGGGAAGGCTTCATCGGAAATGTCCAAGCCCTCGACCATCGGCTCGATGAGCCTGCGCGCATTCGGGCCATTGATCGCCACCACCGCCCATTGCTCGGTGGTGGAGGTGAGCGCGACTTGCAGCTCCGGCCATTCGGTCTGGAGATAATCCTCCATCATGTTGAGAACACGCGCCGCACCGCCGGTCGTGGTCGTCACATGGAAACGGTCCTGCGTCAGGCGGCCGACCACACCGTCATCGCGGATGAAGCCGTCCTCGCCGAGCAGCAGGCCATAGCGGCAGCGCCCGATGCCAAGCTTGGTCCATGGGTTGGTGTACATGCGGTTCATGAATTCCGCCGCGTCCGGCCCGACCACCTCGATCTTGCCCAGTGTGGAGGCATCGAACATGCCGAGCGACTGGCGGGTCGCCCTGCATTCCCGCGCCACGGCCTGATGCATGTCTTCGCCGGGCTTCGGGAAATACCAGGCGCGCCGCCACAGCGACACCGGCTCAAAAGCCGCGCCATGCTGTTCGGCCCAGGCGTCGATCGGCGTCTTGCGCGTCACATCGAACAGTTTTCCGCGATTATAGCCGCAGAAAGCACCGAAAGTGGTCGGCGTATAGGGCGGGCGGAAGGTGGTGAGCCCCACCTGCGGCGCGGGCCGCTTCAAGGCATCGGACGCAACCGCAAGACCGTTGATGTTGGAGGTCTTGCCCTGATCGGTCGCCATGCCGTTGGTGGTGTAGCGCTTGACATGCTCGATGGAGCGGAAGCCCTCGCGCACGGCAAGGCGAATATCCTTGGCGGTCACATCATTCTGGAAATCGATGAAGGCCTTGGCCTTGCCCGGATCGCGATCCGTCGGCAATTCGCGGCAGCTGACGCCATCGCAGACGAAATCGCCCGCAACCGCATATTCCCGCGCGCTTTCCTTGTAACCGGCATCGTAACCGGCATCGCCCGCCGCATCGGCGCCGCATTGCGCGCCTTCACGCAGCGCCGCTTCCAGGTCGAAATGGCCGTTGCCCGCGCCAGCGCAGCGGCTTTCTTCCGTGCGTGCGCCCGGCAGGTAGATCTGGCGCTCCTCATCCCAGACAAGCTGGCCCTTGGTGTGCGAGAAGAGATGGACGCTCGGCGTCCAGCCGCCGGACATCAGCACCACATCGCAGGCGATGACGCGCGGCGCACCGACAGAACCGCCCCGCACCGGATTGGCCCGCACGGAGGAAACCCGGTGACGCCCGCCCGTATCGGTCACGGTCCAGCCGGTCAGCGTTTCGATGCCCAGCATTTTTGCGCGGTTGACGAGGCTGTCGGCAACCTTATCGCGCACATCGACGATGGCCGGAACCTTGACGCCTGCGACAGCGAGGTCGAAAGCCGCAAGCCATGCGCTGTCATGCGAGGTGACGACCGCGGCCCTGTTGCCGACCTTGACGCCATAGCGGTTGAGATAGGTGCGCGCGGCTCCCGCCAGCATCACGCCCGGACGGTCGTTGCCGGCAAAGACCAGCGGCTTTTCAATCGCACCCTGCGCCAGCACGACCTGCTTTGCGCGCACGCGCCACATGCGTTCACGCGGCGCGTTGGATGGCGGGTTCGGCAGGTGATCGGTCAGGCGCTGGCAAAGACCCAGCATGTTCTGGTGATAATAGCCAATCGCCGTGGTGCGCGGCAAAAGCGTGACATTGGGCATGGCGGCAAGCGCGCCCAGCGTTTCACCCAGCCAGTCCCAGCTTGCGCGGCCATTGATGACCGGCTCCGGCTCCGACAGAAGCGAGCCGCCCAGTTCCGCCTGCTCATCGCAGACCATGACCTTCGCGCCGCTTTTGGCCGCTTCCAGCGCTGCCGCAAGCCCGGCTGGCCCGCCGCCTACGACAAGCACATCGCAATAGGCATAGCGGCTGGCATAGGTGTCGGGATCGGGTTCGGACGGCGATTTGCCAAGACCGGCCGCGCCCCGGATGAAAGGCTCGTAAACCTTGTTCCAGAAGCTCTTCGGCCACATGAAGGTCTTGTAGTAGAAGCCCGCCGAAAAGAACATGTAGAGCACATCGTTGATCGCCCCCACATCATGCTTCAGCGACGGCCAATGGTTCTGGCTCTCAGCCTTCAGGCCGTCATAAAGCTCCAGCGCGGTGGCGCGCGTGTTCGGCTCGAACCGGCCCGGCCCGCGCGAGACGCCCATCAGCGCGTTCGGCTCTTCCGAACCCGCCGACAGAATGCCGCGCGGGCGGTGATATTTGAACGAACGGCCCGTCAGATGCTCGCCATTGGCCAAAAGGGCCGAGGCCAGCGTGTCGCCTTCAAAGCCGGAATAGGTCTTGCCGTTGAAGGTGAAGCGAACGGACTTCGCCTTGTTCACGCGGCCCTTGTTCTGAATGCGCATGTCAGTCATCATTTCGTCTCCGCAGCCGGAGTTTCTGCCAAAGCAGGACGGGGTTCACCGGCCTTGTAGGTGGTGACAAACTTGTCGCTCACCGTGTCGCGCACGGCATTGAAGAAACGGCCGCAGCCATGGATGTGCCGCCAGCGTTCAAAATGCGTGCCGCGCGGGTTGGAGCGGGTGAACAGGAAATCGCGCCATTCATCATCGGAAAGCGTCGAGGGATCGGCCGGGCGCGCAATATGCGCTTCGCCCGCATAGGCGAATTCGAGTTCCGGGCGCTCCATCTCGCAATAAGGGCAACGGATTAAAAGCATATCATACCTCCCTTAGTGCGCGACGGCGGCGGCAGCCGCTTCGTCGATCAGGCGGCCGGTGGTGAAGCGTTCCAGCGTGAAAGGCGCGTTGATCCAGTGCGGCTCGTCGCGGGCAATCGTATGGGCAAAGACATGGGCCGACCCCGGCGTCGCCTTGAAACCGCCCGTGCCCCAGCCGCAATTGACATAAAGCCCCGGCACCGGCGTCTTGCCGATGATCGGCGAGCGATCCGGCGTGACGTCGACGATGCCGCCCCATTTGCGCAACATGCGCATGCGGGTGAAGATCGGGAAGACCTCGCAGATCGCGGCCAGCGTGTGCTCGATCAGCGGCAGGCCGCCGCGCTGGCTGTAGGACACATATTGGTCGGTGCCCGAACCGATCACCAGTTCGCCCTTGTCGGACTGGCTGATATAGGCATGCACCGTGTTCGACATGACCACGCAGGGGAAGATCGGCTTGACCGGCTCCGACACCAGCGCCTGCAGCGGGAAGCTTTCCAGCGGCATGCGCACGCCTGCCGTATCCATCACGACGGAGGTATTGCCCGCAGCCGATACCGCCACCTTCTTCGCCTTGATGAAACCCCGCGCCGTTTCAACGCCGGTCACGCGGCCCGAGGCATCGCGGCGGATCGCCAGAACCGGGCAGTTCTGGATGATGTCGACGCCGCGCTGCGACGCGCCGCGCGCATAGCCCCAGGCAACCGCATCATGGCGGGCCACGCCGCCGCGCCGCTGCAAGGTCGCACCCACGACCGGATAACGGGCATTGGGGGAGATATCGAGCGGCGGGCAATAGTCCTTCGCCTGTTCCTTCGTCAGCCATTCATTGTCGATGCCGTTGAGGCGGTTGGCATGGATATGGCGCTTGAAGCTCTGCACGTCATGCACCGTATGCGCCAGCATCATCACGCCGCGCTGCGAGAACATGACATTATAATTGAGGTCCTGGCTCAGCCCCTCCCACAGTTTCATCGCATGTTCGTAGAGATGCGCGCTCTCGTCATAAAGATAGTTGGAGCGAATGATGGTCGTGTTGCGCCCGGTATTGCCGCCGCCGAGCCACCCCTTCTCGATGACCGCGACATTGGTGATGCCGTGTTCCTTGGCCAGATAATAGGCGGCGCCAAGCCCATGCCCGCCCGCGCCGACGATGATGACATTATATTCGGCCTTGGGTTGGGCGTCGGGCCATTGCGGCTCCCAGTTCCTGTTGCCGGAAAGCGCATTCTTGACGACTGAAGCTAAAGAAAAGCGGGACATGAACAACCACCATTTTCACCGGCCCCGCGCACCGTCGCGGCACGCACGAAGCCTTTGACGGTAGTTGTATTGCCTCCCCTTCAGGCCCGACAGCAGGCTTGCGTCAAAAGACGCCACAAATACGACATGCCCACCATTTCGCGACATACCGTCCAGGGGTCTTTGCGGCGCTGTCGGCGGGGTTTGCGCCCATGCGGGGGGTGCGCGAATTTGCCCATATAAAATAGGACAATATTGTTGTCCTTTTCTCTTTTCTTTTATTGCGCGAAGGCGTAGGCAGACATACGCAAAATCGCATTTTTAAATTCCCAAACGCAAGAAAGGTGATTTCGTGACCAACGAGAATCTGCTCGAAAGCGCACTCGTCCGGCTGGACGAAGCGGCAAGCCACATCAACATCGATGCGGATGTCATCGAAAAGCTGAAATTTGCGCGTGAAACCATGAAAGTGCGGCTGATGATCCGCATGGACGACGGTTCGCGCAAGTCCTTTCTTGCGTGGCGCTGCCGCTATGACGACACCCGCGGACCGACCAAGGGCGGCATCCGCTACCATCCGGATACGACCGCCGAAGAGGTCGAGACGCTCGCCTTCTGGATGACCTTCAAATGCGCCGTGATGAACCTGCCCTATGGCGGCGGCAAGGGCGCGATCCAGGTCGATCCGCGCCAGCTTTCCAAGGCGGAACTGGAGCGCCTTTCGCGCGCCTATATCCAGGCATTTTCCGGCATCATCGGCCCGGACCGCGATATTCCGGCGCCGGACGTCTACACCAATTCCATGATCATGGGCTGGATGGCCGACGAATATTCCCAGATCGTCGGCCAGTCCTCGCCCGCCGTCATCACCGGCAAGCCTCTGGCGCTCGGCGGCTCGCTCGGCCGCAATGACGCGACCGCGCGCGGCGGCTTCTATCTCGTTCGCCACCTGTCGAACGATCTGGGCCTTGCCTCGCAGCTTCGCGTCACCGTTCAGGGTTTCGGCAATGCGGGCCAGTTCATGGCGAAGCTGATGGCAGGCGACGGCCACAAGATCGTCGCCGTATCGGATTCGGCTGGCGCTGTTTACTGCGCAAACGGGCTTGATCTCGACGCGCTTCTGGAAGCAAAGGCGCACAACAAGTCCGTTGTCTCGACCGCCGGCAAGAACGGCCACGAGGCCATCACCCCGGATGAGCTGATTGCCGCCGATTGCGACGTGCTGGTGCCAAGCGCCATGGAAAACATGATCCATGCGGGCAATGCGGCCACCATCAAGGCCAAGCTGATCGTCGAACTGGCCAATGGTCCCGTCACGCCGGAAGCCGACACCATCCTGCAGGAAAACGGCGTCGTGGTTCTGCCGGACATTCTGGCCAATGCCGGTGGCGTGACGGTTTCCTATTTCGAATGGGTGCAGAACCGCCAGGGTTATTACTGGACGCTGGAAGAAATCCATGAGCGCCTGAAAACCATCATGGAGCGCGAGGGCCGCGCCATCTGGAACCATGCCAAGCAGCACAATGTGACAGTGCGCTCGGCAGCCTATGTTCATGCGCTGCAACGCCTGGCCCAGGCCATCGAGGCACACGGCACGCAGAACGATTTCGCTGCCTGACCCGGCCTTTCGACATCCCCCCTCCCGGCCAGTCCGCTGTCGGGAGGGGCGAAGGGCGGCTTGGTTTTCCCGCCCGCGCTACCGTTTCAAGCCGCTGCCGCCCCCAGCCGGCAATACTCAAGACGTTTTTTTATTAGCGATTGATTGAAAGCAAAGCGGCCTCTTTAAAGCCATTCTAAATTCCTGGCGCGCCGCAGGACTTGTCATGGGTCTTGATACCAATCAAAGAGATTCTAGGCGGCGCCTTTTGAAGGCTGAAACGATGAAAAACTTCATAATTGCTTCTCTCGTGGGAATTTCTGCCGCTTTGCCCCTCCCAGCCAATGCGGAAATCAGCAAGACCCCGGAAAACAGCACGATTGTAAACGGCCTGGATTTTGGCCCATTGGCCAAACTGGTCGGCACATGGAAAACGGCAGAGCCTGGCGGTACGGACGTTGCTCCCGGCAAGGACGGGTCCGATGTCGGCAAGGGCGGCACGGCTGTAGAACCATATTATGAAGTCATGACCTTTGAACCGGCGGCAGACGCCACCAATGCAAGCGACCAGTATCTGGCGGCCATGTATTACAAGCATGAAGTTTTCCGTGTGAGAGACAACGGCAAGTTTCATGACCAGAGAGGGTATTTAACATACGATAAGAAAAACAATACCGTATACAATACTTTCTGTATTCCCCGAGCGGTCTGCGTTGTCGCTGAAGGACCAGCCGGAGAAACCATGTCTCTCGAAACAAAGGGAAACGGGGTTGCGGAATCCGACTATATGTCGAAAAACGACAAGACGATGAAGTTTTCTTTCGACATCGATCTTTCCGGCGATCAGCTTCAATACACGCAGGTGACGAGCTTGCAAGTCTATGGAGAGCCGTTCGAGCATGTGGATACGAGCACGCTTGAAAAAGTAAAATAACGCTCGAAACAAGCCAATGTGCCCGAACCCGATGCGTGAAGCCATCGGGTTCGGTCGCCGTGCCTCCTGCCAGCCCGCTGTCAGGAGGGGGGACGAACGGCGGTTTCCTTTTCCCGCCCGCGCTATAGTTTACCTTCCCAAGGGAAAAAACAGCGTGATGGGATGAAGAGCATGTCGTACAGGAACTTGTTGAAGGGAAGTGCCGTCGCACTTGCCCTTTTTGCGGGCGCGATCCAGTTTTCTAGCCTCGCCGAGGCGCAGGTCGTCGTTTCATCCAAGATCGACACCGAAGGCGGTGTGCTTGGCAATATCATTCTGGCCGTCCTCAATGCCAATGGCATCGAAACAACCGACCGCATCCAGCTTGGCGCGACGCCGGTGGTGCGCAAGGCGATCACGGCAGGCGAGATCGACATCTATCCCGAATATACCGGCAATGCGGCCTTTTTCTTCAACAAGGCCGACGATCCGCTCTGGAAAGACCCGGCCAAGGCTTTCGAGACGGCAAAACAGCTCGATTACGACGCCAACAAGATCGTGTGGCTGGCGCCGTCCCCCGCCAACAACACATGGGGCATCGCGGTGCGCAAGGATGTGGCCGATCAAAACAAGCTCGCGAGCCTCAGCGATTTCGGCAAATATGTTGCAGGCGGCGGCAAGGTGGTTCTGGCGGCATCGTCGGAATTCGTGAACTCGGCGGCGGCGCTGCCTGCCTTCCAGACCGCCTATGGCTTCACCCTGAAACCAGACCAGCTCATCACGCTTTCGGGCGGCGATACGGCGGCGACGATTGCAGCCGCGGCCAACCAGACCAACGGCGCCAATGCCGCCATGGTCTATGGCACCGATGGCGGCATCGCGCCATCCGGGCTCACCGTGCTGGAAGACGACAAGCATGTGCAGCCGGTCTATCAGCCCGCGCCGATCATCCGCGAGGCGGTTTTGAAAAAGAACCCGAAGATCGAGGACCTTCTGAAACCCGTCTTCGAGAAGCTCGACCTCACCACCTTGCAGGAATTGAATGGCCGCGTGCAGCTTGGCGGCGAACCGGCAAAAGCGGTGGCGCAGAACTTTTTGAAGAAGAACGGTTTTCTGAAGTAGACGCGATAAGGCAGCAGCCCCTTGCCGGAAACCATCGCAGCACAGGAACCGCGCGCCGCCAGGCGCCCAAGGCCCGCAGCCCCGCCAGACGGCCCAGGCGGCCCAGGAGGCAGCACAGGCAGCACAGGCGGTTTTGCAGGCCGGATCGACAAGCTCGGCTTCGTCATAACCGTTCTCGGGGTCGGCGGGCTTCTGCTCCCCTTCGCCACGTTTCGCGCCAACCGCATCGTACAGGGCGAGCCGCGCTTTCTGTTCGATGCCCTGCCCGGCGCGATTGCGGGGCTTCTGGTCCTCGTCATCGGCGCAAGCCTGCTCATCGCGCTCCTTTCACGACACCGCCTCCTGCGGCTTGGCGCAAGCCTCATCAGCCTCGCCATATTGCTGGTGACGATCGGGCTTGCCGCCGCGCATCTGGCGCCGGAGGGCAACACTTATGCGCGCATATCGCCCGCCTCCGGCTTCTGGCTCCTGCTTTTCGCGCTGGCGCTCTATGCGGCTGACAGTCTGGTGCGGCTGGCGGTGCGCCCGCTCCCGCGCATCGCCCTGCTGGTCGTCGCGACGGGCCTGCTCGCGCTGCTGCTGTCCTCCGGCCTGTGGGACGATATTTCCTTCATGAAGGAATATCACAGCCGCGCGGCAAGCTTCTGGACCGAGGCGCGGCGGCATATCGCGCTTGCGCTCGGCTCGCTTCTGGCCGCCGGCCTTGCGGGCATTCCGCTCGGCCTCGTCTGCCACCGCCTGCCGCGCCTTCGGGCCTTGGTCCTCAACAGCCTCAACATCGTGCAGACCATTCCATCCATGGCGCTGTTCGGCCTGTTGATTGCGCCGCTCAGCTGGTTTGCGGCGCAATATCCGTGGGCGGCAAGCCTCGGAATCAGGGGCATCGGCGCGGCCCCGGCTTTCGTCGCGCTGTTTGTCTATTCGCTCCTGCCCATCGTCGCCAACACCGTGGCGGGGCTGGCGCAGGTGCCCGAACCCGTGACCGACGCCGCGCGCGGCATGGGAATGACCCGGCTGCAAAGACTGTTCAGGACAGAGTTTCCGCTGGCCTTTCCGGTCATTCTCACCGGCATACGCATCGTGATGGTGCAGAATATCGGCCTCACCACCATTGCCGCGCTGATCGGCGGCGGCGGTTTTGGCATTTTCGTCTTTCAGGGCATCGGCCAGACGGCAATGGACCTCGTGCTGCTGGGCGCGCTGCCGACCGTGCTTCTGGCCTTTGCCGCCGCCGTGATCCTCGATGGGACAATCGAAATCGCCGACAGGGGGAAATCCGCATGATCGAGTTCGACCGGATCACCAGGATGTATAATGGCCGGGCGGCGGTGGACGAGGTGAGCTTCACCATCGAACCGCACAGCATCGCGGCGATTGTGGGCACATCCGGCTCCGGCAAGACGACGCTCTTGCGCATGGTCAACCGGCTGGTGGAGCCGACCGCCGGTGAAATCCGCGTTGACGGGCAAAGCATTCTGGATGAGCCCGGCCATCAGTTACGGCGGCGGATCGGCTATGTGATCCAGCAGCACGGGCTTTTTCCGCATCGCACGGTGGCTGAAAACATCGCGACCGTTCCCGTGCTTCTCGGCTGGCCGAAACAGCGCATCAAGGCGCGCGTGGATGAACTGCTGGAGCTGTTCCAGCTTGAACCGGACGCCTATCGCGACCGCTATCCGCACGAACTTTCCGGCGGGCAGCAGCAGCGCGTCGGCGTGGCGCGGGCGCTTGCCGCCGGACCGAACATCCTTTTGATGGACGAGCCATTCGGCGCGCTCGACCCGGTGATCCGCGCCAAGGCACAGGAAGACCTCAAGGCCATCCAGCGGCGCTTCGGCACGACCATCCTGCTTGTCACGCATGATATGGAGGAAGCGATCTCGCTTGGCGACCGCATCGCGGTGATGGATGAGGGCAAGCTTTTGCAGTTCGGCCCGCCCGCCGAAATTCTGGCCCGCCCGGCGACCGAATTCGTCGAACGGCTGGTGGGAACCGGAGAGAGGCCGTTCCGTCTTCTCTCGCTCACCGACCTGAAAACCGTGCTGCAACCGGGCGATGCCAGCGGCGCGGCCATGCCCGTCACGGCCTCGCAGCGCGATGCGCTGGCGGAACTCCTCTGGTCGGGCCGAAGGGCGCTGCCGGTGCTCGATGAGGATGGCCGGGCGCTTGGCCGCGTGACACTGGAAAAGCTGGTGCATCAGGCAGAGCGCCCGGCATGAAGCTTTTCCTCTCCCTGCTTCCGCGCCTTGCCCTTCTGGCGGTGCTGCTGCTCTTTCTCCTGCATCCGCATCTTTTCGAGCCGGTTTTCCGCCCGCTCGTCGATGCGGGAACCCCGGTCATCTATGACCGTGCGAACCTGATGACGCTCACCTTGCAGCATCTGGGACTGGTGGCGCTCGCCACCTTCTGCTCGACGCTTTTAGCCGTCGCCATGGCGATCTTCGTCACGCGCAGGCAGGGCGCGGAATTCCTGCCCCTGTCGCGCAGCCTGGTCAATATCGGCCAGACTTTCCCGCCCGTCGCGGTTCTGGCGCTGGCCGTGCCGGTGTTCGGCTTCGGCGACAAGCCGACGCTGATCGCGCTGTTCCTCTATGGCCTGCTGCCGATCTTCGAGAACACGCTCACCGGATTGACCAGCCTGCCGCCGCCCATCGTGGAGGCCGCGCGCGGCATGGGCATGACGGGCATGCAACGGCTTTTCAAGGTGGAGATGCCGCTTGCCATGCCGGTGATCCTTGCCGGCATCCGGCTTTCCGCCGTCATTGGCCTCGCCACCGCCACCATCGGCTCCACGGTTGCGGCAAAGACGCTGGGCGAGGTCATCATTGCCGGGCTTATCTCCAACAATCTCGCCTTCGTGCTGCAAGGGGGCCTGGTCGTTGCGGCACTCGCCATCCTCATCTTCGATGCGTTTCAGGCTATCGAGCGCTATCTGATGAGGCGAACGGCCTGACATGCCTCTTTGAATAGATTTGGCGCCTTCCTATATGCTGTCAAACAGCAAACCAGCGAGGCACGAGATGAATATCGGCCAGGCCGCCGCCGCATCGGGCATATCGGCAAAGATGATCCGCCATTATGAAACCATCGGGCTCATCGAAGCTGCCGGCAGGACCAGTTCCGGCTATCGCGTCTATACGCAGAAGGATGTCGAGACGCTGCGCTTCATTCGCCGCAGCCGCGACCTCGGCTTTCCGGTGGACCAGATCAAGGAACTGCTGGCGCTCTGGCGCGACCGCAACCGTGCTTCCGCCGATGTGAAGAAAGTGGCGCTCGGCCATGTCGAGGAACTGGAAGCAAAGATGCGCCAGCTTCAGGAAATGGCCGACACATTGCGCCATCTGGCCAGAAACTGCCACGGAGACAACCGCCCCGATTGCCCCATCATCCATCAGCTTGCCGAGCAGGGACAGGAGGCGCGCAAGCCTCCCCACCCCCGCAAAGGCGAATTGCTGCACGGCAAGATATGATCGGCTTTTCGGCAGCTCTTGCGCCGGAGAAATCGGAAGGGAAATGCCCGTCCTTAATTGAGGCAGAACGAAGGCAAGAGGGTTTTGGCGCTTGAATGCCGTCAAACGATGCGCGAACCGGCCTATTTTCGCCCGTCAATTGCGGCGAGCGCATGGCAAAATTGTGTATATTGTGGCTTTCGGCCCCATCAGGCCGAGCTTCGCATGAAAAGCTGGCTGCCCAGATGGCGAATTTCCGACTGCCCGGACAGGGTGTTTTCGCGGCCATTGATGCGGGAAAAAAGCATGTCGAGACCAAGCTCGGCAATCTGCCGATAATCCTGCGCAACGGTGGTCAGAGCCGGACAGGTGAAGCGGCTCAAGGGATGGTCGTCATGGCCTGCAACGCGCAGATCGCAGCCTTCCTCGCGCCCGACCCGCAGCTTGCGCTCGAAGGCGGCCGAAATCACGCCGAAGGCAAGCCGATCATTGGCGCATAGAACGGTGCGCGTCGGAAATCCGCCGCGATCGAAAATCCGGCCCGCTTCCTGATAGCCCAGTTCCTCGAAATTCCAGTTCTTTGCGGTGATTGGAAGGACGATCGGCTCGACGCCGAGCCTTTCCATGGTTTCGATATAGGCGGCGCGCCGTTCCACCGCGTTCTGGTTGACAAGAGGCATTTCGAGGAAGCAGGGGTGTTCCCCTGTTCTGTAAAGATATTCCGTGATGTTGCCGATGCTCTGGCGGTTGTCGGTGCCGACAAAAGGCTGGTCGTCGCCGATGCGGCTGTCCAGAAATACGGCGGGTATCGAAGCCGACAGGCTGGAAAGCAGTTTTGCATCCGTGTCGAAACCGAGCGGGGCCATCAGGACGCCGGCGATCTTGAGGGACATCAGGGTCCGCATTGCCCGCGCCTCAAGTTTTCTCTCGCCATGGGAGGAAAGCACGATGGTCCAGTAGCCCTCCGCCAGACAGCGCATTTCGATCTGGCGGATGATCTCCGCATAGAATGGATCGGAAATATGCGGAACGATGACGCCGATATTCTTCGGTTTCTTGCGATTGAGGCTGACCGCAAAAATATTCGGCTGGTAATTGTGGTCCTTCAGCGCCTTTTCGATCCGGGCGCGCGTGGAAGGCTTTACGCTTTCGGGATTGTCGAAATATTTCGAGACCGTCGGACGGGACAATCCGCTCGCGGATGCGAATTCTTCCATCGTCCTGATCTTGTGTTCGGTCATGCCTTGCTTTTCCCGTTGCGGGTATCGGGCGATTTTTTCGACGCCACCCACTTTTCTTTTCATGCGTAAATTTATTTCCATGCAGAAGCAACCCACTTTCACGCCATTCCGGCAAACGATGTGGATTTGCGATTATTCTCTCAATGCGTTTTGGTAGCGCAAGGGCGGATTCAATCGTTAAAATTTTTACACGTGAAAAATTTTATATTGACACGATGAACGCGCTCCAGCATGTCTAGGGGAAGCTCACTCATGAGCTGAAGGCCCCTGCCCTTCGGGAGGTTTGACGTTGGCGACGACCGATGAACCAGCAGGAAAACCGTTGTTCATGTCCCATAGAAGGACGCCCGGCGAGCGCCGGTCATTCGGAGGAAATCATGTTTCGCAAATCGCTCAGCCGCATTCTCTTTTCCGGCGTTGCCCTTGCCCTGATGGCGGGTGCGGCGTCCGCCGAAGGCATCGGCGCATCGCTTCTCACCCAGCAGCATCCTTTCTATATCTCGCTCGCAGACGCGATGAAGAAGGAAGCGCAGGCGGAAGGCGTGCCGCTGGAAGTCTCCATCGCCAATCAGGACCTGAGCAAGCAGCTCGCCGATGTGGAAGATTTCATCACCAAGGGCGTCGATGTCATCATCATCTCGCCGGTTGACAGCAAGGGCGTCCGCTCGGCCATCAACAAGGCTGAAAAGGCTGGCATCAAGGTCATCACGGTCGATGTTCCGGCCAATAATGTGGATGTGACCTCCTTTGTCGGCACGGACAATTTCGCCGGCGGCGAAAAGGCTGCCGAACTGATGGCAAAGTCCATCGGCGAAAAGGGCAATGTGGCGATTATCGACTACCCGACGGTTCAGTCGGTCGTGGACCGCGTTGAAGGTTTCAAGAAGGGCATCGCCAAGTATCCGGACGTCAAGATCGTGGCGATCCAGCCCGGCATCACCCGTCCGGAAGCGCTTTCGGCTGCGCAGAACATCCTTCAGGCCAATCCTGATATCGTCGGCATTTTCGGCTTCGGTGACGATGCAGCGCTTGCCGCTGCCTCGGCTGTCAAGTCGGCCAAGCTTGAAAAACAGGTCAAGGTGATCGGTTTCGATGGCATGGAAGAAGCCCGCAATGCCGTGAAGAACGATCCGGTCATGGTTGGCGTTATCGCCCAGTATCCGGACCAGATGGGCAAGGTTGCGGTTGAAACCGCCGCCAAGGTCATCAAGGGCGAGGAAGTTCCGGCCAAGCAGCCGATCGTTCCGGGCGTCGTCACCAAGGATGGCGAAACCAAGTAAAACCGCGCGAAACAGCGACACTCCTCCCAGTCGCTGTTTCTATTCTGCGTGCGGCGGCGGGTGAACACCACACACCTTGCCGCCGTCGCATCCATTTAGAGCGCGTTTCGATCTGCCTGGATCAGATCGGCGCCCTAACTTCCTATGATTCAAGCATAATCTTTTCGATCCTCGTTTCACTCCGGTCGGATTATGCTCCAGACCACAGGAGGCCCTCAAAGTGACAAATCCCGTGACAGCCATCAGACCCGAACCGGCGACGGCCCCGGATGTCGTGCTCGACATTCGCGATGTCGCTAAATCCTTCGGTCCCGTGGTTGCGCTGAAGCGCATGAACCTCACCGTGCGTCGCGGCCGCGTGCATACGCTGCTCGGCGAAAACGGCGCGGGCAAATCCACGCTGATGAAAATCCTGGCAGGCGTGTTCAAGCCCACCTCCGGCACCATCCTGCTCAAAGGGGCGCCCTATGCGCCGAAAGACCCGCGCGATGCGCGCGCCAGCGGCATTGCCATTGTCTTTCAGGAACTGAGCCTGTCGCGCAATCTCACGGTCGCCGAAAATATCTTCGCCAATCATGAGCCAAGCCGCTTTGGTTTCATCCGCGAGCGCACGCTGAATGCGGAAGCGATGAATCTGGTGGCCGATCTCGGCCTGCCGGTCGATGCGCGCGCGAAAGTCGGCGATCTTTCGATTGCCCAGCGCCAGCTCGTCGAAATCGCCAAGGGCCTCAGCCTCCCTGCCGATGTGGTCATTCTGGATGAGCCGACCTCATCGCTGTCGGACAGTGAGGCGGAAATCCTGTTTTCCATCATCGAGCGCCTGAAAGCCCGCGGCACCGCCATCATCTATATTTCGCACCGCATGGAAGAAATCATGCGGCTTTCCGACGACATTACGGTCGTGCGCGACGGCGAATATGTCACGACCACGCAAAAGAGCGAGACCAGCATCGAGCGGCTGATTGCCCTCATGGTTGGCCGCGAGATGAACGACATCTACCCGCCGCGCGAAGCGCCGCGCCCTTCGGACACTGTTCCGCCAATTCTCGAAACGAAAAACCTGTCCGTTCCGGGCAAGTTCCACGATGTTTCGATCGATGTAAAGCCAGGCGAGGTTCTGGGCCTTTTCGGCCTTGTCGGCTCCGGCCGGTCGGATGTGATGAAGGCCCTGTTCGGCATGGCGCAGCCGACGGGCGAAATCAGGCTTGACGGCCAGCCCGTCACCCTTGCCTCGCCCACCGATGCCATTCGCAACGGCATTGCCTTCGTGACGGAAAACCGCAAGGAGGAAGGGCTGGTTCTGCCGCACAGTGTGGAGCGCAACATCAACATGGTCGCGCTCGGCCAGCTGGCAGGCCCTTTCGGCCTCATGCGTTCATCGGCGGAGCGCTCCGCCGCCAAAACGGAAGTGCTGCGACTTGCCATCAAGACAGCGTCGCTCGACACGGTTGCCGGGTCGCTCAGCGGCGGCAACCAGCAGAAGATCGTGCTGGCCAAATGGCTCCAGACACAGCCGCGCATCCTCATTCTCGATGAGCCGACGCGCGGCGTCGATGTCGGCGCGAAATTCGAAATCTATCGCATCATCCGTGAACTTGCCGCCAATGGCGCGGCGATCCTGATGGTTTCCTCCGAACTGCCGGAAGTGCTGGGCCTCAGCGACCGGGTGGCCGTCATGCATGACAAGCGTGTCGCCGCCATTGTCGATGCCGATGGCCTTACGCCCGAAACCGTCATGAGCTATGCAGCAGGAATGCACCAATGAGCAATGCAGATATTCAGAAGAAAGCCGTGGACGCCGAAGTCCGCCGTTCGCTTTTCTCCTCCCCGCTGGTGCGTCAATATGGCGGCATCATCATTTCACTCGCCGTGCTGTGCGTCGTTTTCGCGGTGCTGAACCCGCGCTTCCTCGCCTTCAACAATTTCATGAATATCATGCAGCAGGTGGCGGTGATCGCCGTTGCCGCCTATGGCATGACCTATGTGATCCTGCTCGGCGAGATCGACCTTTCCATCGGCTCCATCATCGCCGTTTCCGGCATGGTGGCGGCACAGGCCTTCGCGATGGGCTTCGGCTTTGTGCCGACCGTCGTGTTTACCCTTGCGGCGGGCGCCATCATGGGCGGATTGAACGGCGTGCTTTCCGCCAAGCTGATGCTGCCCTCCTTCATCGTGACGGTCGCGACCATGGGCATCTATCGCGGCATGGTCAGCCTGCCGACCAATGGCGCGCCCGAAATCATCGAAAACGACACCTGGCTTGCCATCGGTTCGGAAAGCTGGCTCGGCCTGCCGATCATCATCTGGATCGTCGGCATCCTGTTCATCTTCAACTATATCCTTCTGTCCAAGACCGTTTTCGGTCGCCGCATCTATCTGACCGGCGGCAACAAGGAGGCGGCGATCTATTCCGGCATCCGTGTCGACCGCATCAAGATCATCGTTTTCATGATCTCCGGCATCATGGCGGCAATCAGCGGCATCCTGCTATCTTCGCGCCTGTCCTCCGCGCAGACCAATGCGGGCATGGGCTATGAACTCGACGCCATCGCAGCCGTTGTCCTGGGCGGCACCTCGCTTGCCGGCGGCGTCGGCACCATGGTCGGCACCATTCTGGGCGCGCTCATCATCGGCGTCATCAACAACGGCATGAACATGCTGTCCGTGCCCTATTTCTATCAGCTCATCGTCAAGGGCGTCGTCATCCTCGTCGCCGTCTGGCTCGACGTGCGCTCCAAATCCATGCGCGCATAATCGGGTAAAGCCATGAAGAAAATCATCACCATCGGCGAAATCGTCGTCGAGATCATGGCCGTGGAAACCGGCAACGGTTTCAAGTCCGCCATCCCGCTGATCGGGCCTTTCGCTTCCGGCGCGCCTGCGATCTTCATCGATCAGGCAGCCAAGATGGGCCAGCCCTGCGGACTTGTCAGCGCGGTCGGCAATGACGATTTCGGCGCGCTCAATGTCGAGCGGCTGCAAAAGGACGGCGTGGACGTTTCGGCCATCGGCGTGCATCCGACAGCCGCCACCGGCAGCGCCTTCGTGCGGTATCGCCCGGACGGCAATCGCGATTTCATCTTCAACATCAGGCACAGCGCATGCAGCGCCATCGGCCTGACGCCGGAAGCCGAAAGGCTGATCGAGACCGCAGATCACCTGCATATCATGGGTTCGGCGCTGTTCTCGGACGGCATTGTTTCGGCGATCCATGAGGCAACGATCCGCATCAAGGCGAAGGGCGGCACCGTGTCCTTCGACCCGAATATCCGCAAGGAAATGCTGGAACTGCCGGGCATGCGTGAGGCACTTTCCCATGCTCTGGAAAATACCGATCTCTTCATGCCGAGCGGCACGGAAATCTTTCTCTTCACTAGGGCAACCGAGGAAAAGGCAGCCGTGGAAGAACTTCTGGCGCGCGGCATCAAGGCCATTGTGGTGAAGCGCGGGGCAGAAGGGGCGAGCTATTTCGACCAGTCCGGCGAAGTTTTTGCGCCCGCCTTCAAGGTGGAGGAAATCGACCCGACCGGCGCAGGCGACAGTTTTGGCGCGGCCTTCGTCACCTGCTGGCTGCGCGGCATGGCGCCGAAGGACGTCATCGCCATCGCCAATGCCACCGGCGCACGCGCTGTCGGCGTCAAGGGACCGATGGAAGGCACCTCCACCATGGCGGAAATCGAATCCTTCCTTGAAAAGCACGGAGTTCAGGCATGAGCAGCACCAAGACCCTCGGCGCCCTTCCCAGCCGCTATGCAAGCGGTGCACGCGGCGGCATCACCTCCATCTGCTCCGCCCATCCGCTCGTGATCGAAGCCGCCCTTCTGGAAGGCGTTGCCACCAAAACGGATGTTCTGATCGAGGCCACCTGCAATCAGGTCAATCAGGATGGCGGCTATACGGGCATGACGCCCGCCGATTTCCGCCATTTTGTGGAGGATATCGCGGCCCGCATCGGCTTCGACACCAGGCGGCTCGTTCTGGGCGGCGACCATCTCGGCCCCAATCCGTGGAAGCATCTGCCCGCCGAAGAGGCGATGCAGAAATCCGAAGTCATGATCGATGCATTCGTGCGCGCGGGCTTCACCAAGATCCATCTCGACACGTCGATGGGCTGCGCTGGCGAGCCGGTCGCCCTGCCCGATGCCGTGACCGCCGAGCGCGCGGCGCGGCTTGCAAAAGTTTCGGAAACTGCCGCCCGTGAAGCCGGCTACGATCTGCCGGTCTACATCATCGGCACCGAAGTGCCGATCCCCGGCGGCGCAATGGAAGAAATCGAAGAGCTGGAACTGACCAGGCCGGACGCGGCGGTCGAAACCGTCGCCATTCACCGCAAGGCTTTCGCAGCGCTCGGACTGGACGATGCCTTTGCCCGCGCCATCGGCGTCGTGGTGCAGCCGGGCGTCGAATTCGGCAACGAGAATGTCGTGTTCTACGATAGCGAGAAGGCGACGGCGCTGAGCGGCGTTCTCGGCGAAATGCCGCAATTCGTGTTCGAAGCCCATTCGACCGACTATCAGCCGGTGGAGGCGCTTTCCGATCTGGTTCACGACGGTTTCGCCATTTTGAAAGTCGGTCCCGGCCTGACTTTCGCGCTGCGCGAGGCGCTCTATGGCCTTGACCAGATTGCGGCCTTCCTCGACAAGCTGCCGGAAGAGGAAACCCTGCGCGGCAAGATGGAAGCGCTGCTTCTGGCCGAGCCGAAGAACTGGGAAAAATACTATCACGGCGATGGCGAGGAACTGCGTCTGCAGCGCCATTTCTCCTATAGCGACCGCATTCGCTATTACTGGCCGCATCCGGTGGCGACGGCTGCCGTGGATGCGCTTTTGAAGCGTCTGGAAGGCCGCAAGATACCGGAAACACTGATCAGCCAGTATCTCGGCACGCTCTATCCGGCTGTCGCATCGGGACGGGTGGAAGCCACACCGCATGCGCTGATGGTGGAAGCCGTCCGCAATGTTGTGCGCACCTACGGCAAGGCCGTCGGCACGCACTGAAACCGAAAGGCGCGGTCGGAACCGCGCCTTTTTCCATGTTCATGATTCCATCGGGCTTTTGAAGGCCTTGAGCCGCAAGGCGTTGCTCAGCACGAAGATGCTTGAGAAAGCCATGGCGCCCGCCGCCAGAACCGGCGACAGCAGGGTTCCGGTGAAGGGATAGAGAACACCCGCCGCGACCGGGATAAGCGCCACGTTATAGGCGAAGGCCCAGAACAGGTTTTCTCCAATATTGCGGATCGTCGCCTTGGAGATCGCAATGGCATTGACCACGCCGCGCAGATCACCCGACATCAGCACCACATCCGCACTTTCAATCGCGATATCCGTTCCGGTGCCAATGGCGATACCGACATCGGCAGCGGCCAGCGCGGGCGCATCGTTGATGCCGTCACCCACGAAGGCGATGCGCTTGCCGCCCGCCGAAAGGCGCTTGAGCGCCGCGACCTTGCCGTCCGGCAGCACTTCCGCCACGACTTCATCAATGCCAAGGCGTTTTGCGATGGCTTCCGCCGTGCGGCGATTGTCGCCGGTGATCATGGCGACCTTCAGTCCCTGCTCGTGAAGAGCGGCAATCGCCGCTGGCGTGGTTTCCTTCATGGGATCGGCGACGGTGAGGATCGCCGCCAGCTTGCCATCAACGGCCGCATAGAGCGGGGATTGCCCCTCATCGCCAAAACGCTTCGCATCATCGGCAAAGGTCGCAACATCATGTCCGAGCTTCGCCATGTAACGGTCGGCACCGATGGCGACTTCCCGCCCATCGACGCTCGCCTTCAGGCCGAAGCCCGGCACCGCCTCGAAAGCCGATACGTCCGCGAGCTTCAATCCCTTTTCCTTCGCGGCTTCCACGATCGCATCGGCGATCGGGTGTTCGGACCGCGCCTCCACGGCGGCGACGAGCGCCAGAAGCTCATCCTTGTCGAAGCCTTCCACCGTATCGAAATGGGCGAGAGCGGGCTTTCCTTCAGTCAGCGTGCCGGTCTTGTCGACGGCAATAATGGAAGCATCGCGCAGGGTTTGCAGCGCATCGCCGCGACGGAACAGGACGCCGAATTCGGCCGCGCGCCCGGTGCCCACCATGATTGATGTCGGGGTGGCAAGGCCCATGGCGCACGGGCAGGCGATGATGACGACGGCAATCGCATTGACCAGCGCATAGCCCATCATGGCGGTGCCGCCAATGGCCAGCCAAAGCACGAAGGTGAGCGCCGCGGCGGCCATGACCGCGGGCACGAACCAGCCCGTCACCTTGTCCACCGTGGCCTGGATGGGCAGCTTGTCGGCCTGCGCATCCTGGACCATGCGGATGATCTGCGAGATCACCATGTCGCGGCCAACCTTGGTGGCGCGGAAGGTGAAGGCGCCGGTCTTGTTGATGGTGCCGCCGACCACTTCCGCGCCCTTTTCCTTGACGACGGGAACAGGCTCGCCGGTAATCATCGATTCATCCACATAGGACGAGCCCTCGATCACCGCGCCGTCGACGGGAACCTTTTCGCCGGGGCGCACCTGCACGATATCGCCTGCGCGCACCTCTTCCAGCGGCACATCGATGGCCTGCCCATCGCGCACCACACGGGCGGATTTGGCCTGCAAGCCGACGAGACGGCTGATCGCGGCGCTGGTGCGGCCCTTGGCGCGCGCTTCCAGATAGCGGCCGATGAGGATGAGCGTGACGATCACCGCCGCCGCCTCGAAATAGACATTGACGGTGCCTTGCGGCAGCACGCCCGGCAGGAAGGTGGCGACGACCGAAAAGCCCCAGGCGGCAAGCGTGCCGACCACGACCAGCGAGTTCATGTCCGGCGTGCCGCGCAGAAGCGTGGGAACGCCCTTCTTGAAAAAGCGCAGGCCCGGCCCGAACAGGACCAGCGTTGTCAGCACGAATTGCAGATACCAGCTGTTCTGCATCCCGATCCGGTCCATGACGAACATATGGACAGCCGGGATGAGGTGGGACCCCATTTCCAGAATGAAGACCGGCAGGGTGAGAATGGCCGCGAGAATGACGCTTTTCTTCAGTTCCGCCGCTTCCGCATCGCGCTTTTCAGACTGCGTTTCCTGTTGGGCGTCGCTGCGGGCCTCGTCCAGCGCGCGCGCCTCATAACCGGCATTTTCGACCGCCTTGACGAGGTCGGACAAGGGCACCTGCCCGGCAAGCTCCACATGGGCGCGCTCGGTTGCCAGATTGACGCTGGCGCGGGTCACGCCCGGCACGGCGTTCAACGCCTTTTCCACCTTGCTGACGCAGGAAGCGCAGCTCATGCCTTCAATGGCGAGATCGACCGCGCCCGCCGGAACATCATAACCGGCCTTGCGGATGGCCTCGATCACGGCGGGCAGGTCCGGCGTGCCGCTGAAGGTCACATCCGCGCGCTCGGTCGCGAGATTGACCGAGACCTTGTCGACGCCGGGAACCCTGGAAACGGCTTTTTCGACGGAAGAGACGCAGGAAGCGCAACTCATGCCCTCCACCGGCACGGGAAAGCTTGTGGCGCCGGGCTTTACAATCTTGTTCATGGCAATCCCTTTCGTGACATTCACTTGTCGAAAATCGAGAGTTGCCCCTTGTTAGTCCTTCCAACCGTTGGAAGGTCAAGCCCCTTTCAATATAATCGTCAGACAGCAAGTATATTATGCGGGCGAACCGTGCCAAGACCGGCGCTGCTGCGGTTCTGGATAAAGGAAGGCACATCGCCCGCGGGCATGGGCCGACCGGTCAGGAACCCCTGCACCTCACCGAAACGCTCGGTCTTCAAACGTTCGAGCTGCTGGGTTGTTTCCACGCCTTCCGCCGTGGTGACGATATTGAAGCCCGCGCCGAGTGTCGCCACGGCCTGGATGATGGCCAGATCGCGCGTGTCGACCTCAATTCCGGAAACGAAACTGCGGTCGATCTTGATCTTGTCGAAGGGAAAGGAGCGCAGATAGCTCAGCGAGGAATAACCCGTGCCGAAATCATCCATCGCAATGCGCACGCCCAGCCGGCGCAGTTCAAACAGGAGTTCGATATTGTTCTTGCTGTTGGAAAGGAAGACCGATTCCGTGATTTCGAGTTCGAGCCGATCCGGCGACAGGCAGGCCGCGCCCAGCGCATCGGTGACGGACCGCAGAAGCGTCGTCTGGCTGAACTGCACCGGCGAAAGATTGACGGAAACCTTGATATCGTCCGGCCACAGCGCAGCTTCGCGACATGCGGCGGCGAGAACCCAGTCGCCGATGGGGCCGATCAATCCGGTTTCCTCCGCCAGCGGAATGAATTCGGCGGGCGAAACCATGCCGCGATCGGGATGACGCCAGCGGATAAGCGCCTCAAAGCCGGAAATCCTGCCGGTCTCAAGATTGAAGATCGGCTGATAATGCAGCTCGAACTGTTCGTCCAGCAGGGCCTGGCGCAATTCGCCGGTCATGACGTGCCGCTTTTCCGCTGCCAGGCGCAGGGCGTGCTGGTAGAAACGGAATGTGCGCCGCCCCCCGGATTTTGACGCATAGAGCGCAAGATCGGCATTGCGCATCAAGACGTCGGGATTGTCTCCATGCAAGGGCGCCTGGGCGATGCCCATGCTGCAGGTGACGAATTCCGACTTGCCCACCAGCTTGAACGCATCCTGAAAAGCCGACAGGACGCGGTCGGCGAACATTGCAACCTGGCCCAGCGTGCCGCTGCGGTAAATGATGGCGAATTCGTCGCCGCCCAGCCGGGCAATGAACTCGTCCGATGTCGCGATCTGCTTCAGCCGGCGCGCCACTTCCTGCAAAAGCTGGTCGCCCGCCTGATGGCCGATGCTGTCATTGATGTCCTTGAAATGATCGATATCGAGATAGAACAGGGCGAAGGGATCGCTGTCGCTGCCCTTCTTCAACAGGTTCTCGACATGGTGGGCGAAACAGGCGCGGTTCGGCAGGCCGGTCAGGCTGTCATGCATGGCGATATGGGCCATGCGTTCCTCGATCTCGCGCCGCTCGGTCACATCCTCGACCAGCCCGATCAGATAGCGCGGCTCATCGCCCTCGACCGGCGGGATGGACGATTTAATGATCCGCATCGTGCGCGCGGTGCCGTCCTTGCGCTCGACCTTGCGCTCGACACTCAGCACCTCGCGGCGGCGCATCGCCATGCGGTCGTGCTGACCGATGACAGCCGCCTCGCGCTCCGGAAAAAGATCGAGATCGGTCGCCCCCAACGCTTCGTCCATCGGCTGGCCGCTCGCGATCGATGCCGCCTGATTATAAAGCACATAACGGCCATTGTCGTGCATATCCTTGACGAAAACACCGAGCGGCAGATTGTTGACCAGACTGTCCAGCAGGGTCTGGGCGTGGCTTGCCTGGCGATTGGCCTGCGCCAGTTCGGTCCTGTCCTGCACAATGGCCAGAATCGCTTCCCTGCCGTCGAACACCACCTGACGCCCGTAGGTGAGGACATCCATGATTTCACCATTGGCGCGCAGGTGCTGCCAGCGTTCGGGCCGTTCGAGATCGCTGCGGTCGCGAATGGCCGCCAGCATCCTGTCGCGCTCGGTTCGGGGCCGGATGTCGAGCACCGTCATGCCGGGAATTTCGTCGGCGGTATAGCCATAGAGCCGGTATGCGGCATCGTTCATGACGATGAAATGCAGCGTCTCGGGATCATAGACCCACATGGGGGTCGGATGCGTCGTAAAAAGGATGCGGAAGTCCTGTTCGGACGTGCGCGCCATCGTACCTTCCGCCGAAGCCGCAGCGCCCTTCCGCTTCCTCATCGAAAACCCCTCATCCGACTGATCCTGCAATCTTATTTCAATCCAGCCCATGACGCGAACCGTCTCTTTTCATCGCATCATGGGTAACACGCGCAAGACGCACCCCGCGCGCAGATTAAAGCCGAGAATTTTAATAAAGCCTATACAAATCAGGGGGCGATATAAGGATTTCCTGCAAAGCCACATTTTTTCCATCGCTTGACCGGCCCGCCATTCCGGCCTATGCCTGTCGACGCAAAATTCGTTGGGGTGCCTTCGAAGCAGGATCAGGAAAAGTGCGAAGCGGTTTTCCGTCCGATCCTGCGACATGAAAGGCTGAGAGACGCATTCCCGCGTCAACCCATTGAACCTGATCCGGGTAATACCTGCGTAGGGAACGGAGTTTGGCGCGTCGCGGACGGGGTTCATTCCCCATGGGAGCTTATGCTCCATCAAGGTTCATGACGTCTCATTTTCCGTTCGGAATGAGAGACGTCGAAATGGACCAGAAACAGAGTTTCTCCCGAACCAATCCAACCGATAACCATGCGGCATCCGTGCCCATATGCGTCACCATTGCGGGGTCCGACTCCAGCGGCGGCGCGGGCATTCAGGCCGACCTCAAGGCGTTTTCGGCGCTTGGCGTCTATGGCGCAAGCGTGATCGCCGCCGTCACCGTGCAGAACACACGCACCGTCAGCGCCGTGCATGATGTGCCGCCGCAGATCGTGGCGGGACAGATCGACACCGTCTTCAGCGATCTCGATGTCGCCGCCGTCAAGATCGGCATGGTTTCAGTACCTGAAACCATCGAAGCCATTGCGCGCGGGCTTGCACATTTTTCCGGTCCCATCGTGCTCGATCCGGTGATGATTGCAAAATCCGGCGACCGGCTGTTGAGCGAGACGGCGATTTCGCGCTTACGCGAAAGGCTGGTGCCGCTGGCAACGTTGCTTACCCCCAACCGGCCCGAAGCCGCCTGCCTGCTCGACACCCGCGCAGCCGAAAACGATGCCGAGGCGGAAGAACAGGGCCGCGCCCTGCTCAACCTCGGTACCAGGGCGGTCCTGATGAAAGGCGGCCATGCGGAAGGGGCGATCTGCACCGATCTCCTGATCCGCCGCGACCGCCCGACCCTGCGCATCGAAGCGCCGCGCATTCTCACCCGCAATACGCATGGCACCGGCTGCACGCTTTCATCCGCCATCGCCGCCGGACTTTCACGCAACCTGCCGCTCGAAACGGCGCTTGCCCAGGCTCATGCCTATCTGCAAGGGGCAATCCGCGCCGCCGACCGGCTGAAGATCGGACATGGCCATGGGCCGGTGCATCATTTCCACGCCCTTTGGAAACAGGCCGAAAGGGAGGCGATCTGATGCGCGTCACGATCATCGGAGCCGGCGTGGCGGGCCTTGTCACCGCCGCCGAATTCACCGATCAGGGCCATGCCGTCACCGTCATCGCGAAAAGTGCCGAGATCGGCTCGGACAGCTGCTCGTGGTTTGCGGGCGGCATGCTGGCCCCCTGGTGCGAGGGCGAAAGCGCCGAAGAACCCGTGGTGCGTCTCGGACAGGAGGCCATCGGCTGGTGGGAGCGCCACGTCTCGACCGTCAGGCGCAAGGGGACGCTCGTGCTCTCCCACATGCGGGACATGAGCGAGCTGCGCCGCTTCGCACGGCGGACCGAGGCTTTCGACACGATCGACCAGAGCCGCCTCGACGCGCTGGAGCCGGATCTGGCCGGGCGGTTCCGGCAGGGCCTGTTCTTTGCCGGGGAAGGCCATCTCGATCCGCGCCGGACATTGATCGAACTTGCCGAAAGGCTGCGGCGACAGGGCGTGGTCTTTCACCTTGGCGTCGACGCCAAAGACATATCCGTCGCAGCCGACATCACCGTCGATGCGCGCGGCCTTGCCGCCCGCGACACCTTGCAGGACCTGCGCGGCGTCAAGGGCGAGATGCTGATCGTGCGCTCGCGCGATATCGATCTTTCGCGGCCCGTGCGCCTTCTGCATCCGCGCATCCCGCTTTACATCGTGCCGCGCGGCGACGGCATCCACATGATCGGCGCCACCATGATCGAAAGCGACGACCGCCGCGGCATCAGCGTGCGCTCCACGCTGGAACTCCTGAGCGCGGCCTATGCGCTGCACCCGGCTTTCGGCGAGGCGGAAATCCTTGAAGTGGGCGTCGATGCCCGCCCCGCCTTTGCCGACAACCTGCCGCGTGTGCGACGCCGCGGCGACACCGTCTATGTCAACGGCCTTTACCGGCACGGTTTCCTGCTTTCGCCCACGGTCGCCCGCATGGCGGTGGCGGTTGCAACCAATGCGCAGGCTGAGCCCGACTTTGTGGAGGACTATGCATGACCATCGTTTTGAACGGCGAGGCGCACGAAACCGCCTCGGCCACGCTCGCCGCCCTTCTCAGGGAAATCGAACTTGATGAAGCCGTGGTCGCAACCGCGCTCAACGGCGAGTTCATCCCCGCCGAGGCGCGGGAAGACGCAAATATTTCCGAGGGCGACCGGATCGAAGTTCTCGCCCCCATGCAGGGAGGTTGAGATGCTGGAATTCTACGGAAAGAGATTTGAAAGCCGCCTTCTGCTCGGCACCGCGCAATATCCCTCGCCCGCTATCCTTGCGGATGCGGTGCGCGCCTCGCAGGCCGGGATCGTCACCGTGTCGCTACGCCGGGAAAGCGGCGAAGCGCGTGCCGGTCAGGATTTCTGGGCGCTCATCAAGGAGCTTGGCGTGGCCGTTCTGCCCAATACGGCGGGCTGTCACACACCGCGCGAGGCAATAACCACGGCGCATATGGCGCGCGAGGTGTTCGGCACCAGCTGGATCAAGCTCGAAGTGATCGGCGACACCGACACCTTGCAGCCGGACCCGTTCGGGCTGGTCGAGGCGGCGCGCGTTCTGTGCGACGAGGGTTTTGCGGTCTTTCCCTATATGAATGACGATCTGGTCGTGGCGGAAAAGCTCCTTGAGGCAGGATGCAAGGTCTTGATGCCGTGGGGCGCGCCCATCGGCTCGGGACGCGGCCTCAACAACCCATACGCGCTCAAAACCATGCGCGCGCATTTCCCCGACATTCCGCTGGTGGTCGATGCGGGCATCGGCGTGCCGTCCCATGCGGCGGCGGCGATGGAACTTGGTTTCGACGCCGTGCTCATCAACACCGCCGTCGCCAAGGCTGGCGATCCGGCGGCGATGGCGCGCGCCTTTGCGCTGGCGGTCGAGGCCGGGCGGCTTGCCTGTGAGGCCGACCCGATCGAAGCCCGCGACATGGCGGCACCTTCCACCCCCCTTCTCGGAAAGGCATTCCTGTGACGGCACTCGATCCCTTCTACCCGATTTTCGACAGCGCGGACTGGCTGGAGCGCATGGTGCCGCTCGGCATCAGGCTGGTGCAATTGCGCGTGAAGAACAGAAGCGAGCCGGAGCTTCGCGCTGAAATCCGTGCCGCCCGCGACGTCTGCGCCGCGCATCGATGCCAGCTCATCGTCAACGATTACTGGAAACTGGCGCTGGAGGAAGGCTGCGACTTCATCCATCTCGGCCAGGAAGACCTTGACGATGCCGATCTTAACGCCATCCGCGCCGGTGGCCTGAAGCTTGGCGTTTCAAGCCATGACGCAGCCGAACTTGACCGCGCTTTGTCGGTCAGGCCCGATTATATCGCGCTCGGCCCCGTCTATCCGACCATTCTCAAGAAGATGAAATGGCACGAGCAGGGCCTGCCGCGCCTTGGAGAATGGAAAGCGCGGATCGGCGATATCCCGCTGGTGGGCATCGGGGGATTAAACGTCGAACGCGCGCCGGGCGTTTTCGATGCGGGCGCGGACATTGTTTCCGTCGTGACCGACATCACGCTTCACGCCGATCCGGCCGCGCGCGTTCGCGAATGGATCACCGTCACCCGGCCTTTCGTCGTCTGAAATCACAGCTCTGGAGGAACATCATGAAGAAAATGGCATTTGCCGCGCTGTTCGGCGCGGCGCTCAGCTTCGCCTCGTCGGCGGAAGCCGCGGAAGCCAATGACAGGCTGAAGCTCATCCTCGACTGGTATGTGAACCCCGATCACGGGCCGATCATCGTTGCCGACAAGCTCGGCTACTTCAGGCAAGCGGGGCTGGACGTGGATATCGTCGCGCCTGCCGATGCTTCCGTGCCGCCGAAAATGGTTGCCGCCGGTCAGGCCGACCTTGCCGTCTCCTATCAGCAGCAGGTGCATCTGCAAGTGCATGAGGGCCTGCCGGTCATCCGTGTCGGCACGCTGATCGACTCGCCGCTCAACTGCCTGATGACCCGCGATGACGGATCAGTGAATGCAATTGCCGATCTCAAGGGCAAGAAGATCGGCTATTCGGTTGCGGGCGTCGAGGAAACCCTGCTCGGCACCATTCTCGGCCGGCATGGCATCACGCTTTCCGATGTCGAACTCATCAATGTCAATTTCTCGCTGGCGCCATCGCTGATGTCGAAACAGGTCGATGCGGTGATGGGCGCCTATCGCAATGTGGAACTGAACCAGATGGCCGTCGAGGGCGTTCCCGGCAAGTGCTTCTTCGTCGAGGAGGAAGGCGTGCCGGTCTATGACGAGCTGGTCTATGTCGCAAACAGCGACAAGCTCGACGCGGCGGAGAAGGACAAGATTTCCCGCTTTCTGGCCGCCACAGAAAAGGCCGCGCAATATATCGTCAATCACCCGGAGAAGAGCTACGAGGTCTTTACCTCCTACAGCACGGAACTGAAGGATGAATTGAACCAGCGCGCGTGGAAAGACACGGTTGCCCGCTTCTCGCGCGCGCCGGCAAGCCTCGATCATGGCCGCTGGAGCCGCTACGAAGCCTATCTGAAGGACCATGGCCTTGTGCCGTCCATCCTGCCGGTCGAAAAATTCGCCATCGACGTCAATGCGGGAGGGAGCAGGTCATGAGCCAGCCGCAGCCGCATTATTCATCCGAACTGTTCACGCGCCTTCGCGCCGCGACGCTTGCCGACTGGAAACCCTATATCGAGCATGATTTCGTGCTGGGGCTTGGCGACGGCACGCTGCCGAAAGCGGCCTTCCTGCATTATCTGCGGCAGGATTATGTCTATCTGCACCACTATGCCCGCGCCTTCGCGCTCGGCGTCGTCAAGGCCAACAGCTTGCAGGAAACGCGGCTCTGCGCCGATATCATGCACGGTCTTGCCCATATGGAACTGCCTTTGCATGTCAGCATCTGCGCCCGTGAAGGCATCAGCGAGGACGCGCTTTACGCCACGAAGGAGGAGCCGGAAAACCTTGCCTATACGCGCTATGTGCTCGATTGCGGACAGGCGGGCGATTTTCTCGACCTGCTGACGGCGCTGGTGCCCTGCGCGCACGGCTATGGCGAGATCGGCCTCAACCTTGCCGCCACGGCCTTGCCCGGCACGCCCTATCAGGAATGGATCGACACCTATGCCGGGCCTGAATATCAGGATATGTGCCACACGGTGGGCAGGCTTTTCGATCAGGCCGCGAAGGACCGCATCGGCTGCGATTTCGAGAAAAGCCCGCGCTGGCCAAGACTCTGCCAGATTTTTGCGACCGCAAGCAGGCTCGAAGCCGATTTCTGGTCCATGGGTTTGAAAGCCGGATCGTGAACGCGGCGCTCCCGAACCGAAGCCGAATGAAGCGCGCCGCCGATGGTTTCCTGTCGGTGGCGGCGGCACTCGCCATCTGGCAGGCGGTGGTCAGCATCGGGCAGATGCCGCGCTTCATCCTGCCGGGACCGCTCGATGTCGTGCAGGCGCTCGTGGCGAATGCGGGGCTGATCGCGGAAAACGCGGCCGCCACCATCGGCGAGGTGCTGGGCGGTCTGGTGCTGGGCTGCGCGGTCGGGATCGCGACCGCAATCGGGCTGATGATGTCGCCGCTCGCGCAGCGGCTCGTCATGCCGGTGATGGTGTTCAGCCAGGCCATCCCGATCTTCGCGCTCGCGCCCATTTTGACCTTGTGGCTCGGCTACGGCCCCGCATCGAAGGTCGCGGTCACAGTGCTGATGATCTTCTTTCCGGTTGTCTCCACCTTTTTCGACGGGATGCGGCGCACCGAAACGAGCCTGATCGACGCGGCGGAAATTCTGGGGGCCGGACGCATGGCGATCCTGTTTCGCATCCGCATCCCCTCCGCCTTTCCGTCACTGGCGTCGGGCCTCAGCCTCGCCGCCGTCTATGCGCCCATCGGGGCGGTGGTGGGCGAGTGGGTCGGCGCATCGAAGGGCCTCGGCTATCTGATGCTGCTTGCCAATGGGCGCGCCAAGGTGGACCTCATGTTTGCCTGCCTGTTCGTGCTGGCGGCTTTCACCATGGTGCTGCATGGGCTTGTTTCGCATTTTGCCCGCAAGCTTGCCGCCTGGCCGAAAAAAACCGCATGAAAAAACCGGCGGTCGCCCGCCGGTTTTCGCATTCATCAAGGTCATCAGGCCAGCGTATAGGCCGTCTTGACGGTGGTGTAGAACTCGGCTGCATAGCGCCCCTGCTCGCGCGGGCCGAAGCTCGATCCCTTGCGCCCGCCAAACGGCACATGGAAATCGACGCCTGCCGTCGGCAGATTGACCATCACCATGCCCGCTTCCGAATTGCGCTTGAAATGGGTCGCATATTTCAGGCTCGTCGTGCAGATGCCCGACGACAGGCCGAAGCTCGTATCGTTGGCCGTGGCAAGCGCTTCCTCATAATCCTTCACGCGGATGACCGAGGCGACGGGCCCAAAGATTTCCTCGCGGCTGATGCGCATCTGATTGGTGGCTTCCGTGAAGAGCGCCGGCTGGAGATAGAAGCCCGGCGTTTCGCGGTTGAGACGCTCGCCGCCAAAGGCAAGCTTCGCACCTTCCTTGCGGCCGATCTCGATATAATCCATGTCCTGCTTGAGCTGGCTTTCATCCACGACCGGGCCGATATGGGTGCCCTGCTTCAGCGCATTGTCGACCACGACGGTCTTCAGCTTTTCGATTGCCGCGGCGACGAACTTGTCGTGGATGCCTTCCGTCACGATGATGCGCGAGGAAGCCGTGCAGCGCTGGCCGGTGGAGAAGAAGGCGGAATTGACGACCGATTCAACCGCGACATCGAGATCGGCATCGTCCAGAACGACGACCGGGTTCTTGCCGCCCATTTCAAGCTGGAAGCGGCGGTTATGCTCGATGGAGGCCGCCGCCACGCGCTTGCCCGTGCCGGTCGATCCGGTGAAGGTGACGGCGTTGACATCCGCGCTGTCGAGGATGGTCTGGCCGACCACAGACCCCTTGCCCATGACGAGGTTGAGAACGCCCTTTGGCAGACCGGCGCGATGGAGAATATCGACAATCGCCCAGGAGCAGCCCGGCACGAGGTCGGCCGGCTTGAAAACGATCGTATTGCCATAGCAAAGGGCCGGCGCGATCTTCCATGCGGGAATGGCGATCGGGAAGTTCCACGGCGTGATGATGCCGACCACGCCGACCGGCTCCCGCGTGACCTCGACACCGATGCCCGGACGGGCGGATGGCAGAACCTCGCCAGCAAGGCGAAGGGCTTCGCCTGCGAAGAAATCGAAAATCTGGCTGGCGCGGATGGTTTCGCCAATCCCCTCAGCCAGTGTCTTGCCTTCCTCGCGCGACAACAGACGGCCAAGCTCGTCCTTGCGCGCCAGGATTTCGTCGGCGGTCTTGCGCAGGATGGCGTGCCGCTCCAGAATGCCGGACCGCGACCAGGCCGGGAAAGCGGCCTTTGCAGCGGCAATCGCAGCCTTGGTGTCCTCGGCGGTCGCCCGCGCATAGGTTCCCACGACATCATTGGTGTCCGAAGGATTGATATTGGCGATCCCGTCGCCGCCGACCCATTCGCCCGCAATCAGATTTTGATGAATTGTCATGAAACTCTCCCTGTGCGCCGCACTGATATATCTCAAGATGAGCCTTCGCCCATGAGCCGTGGAATTGCAAGGCCACAGCCGCCTTGTAACGAAAAAAGTGAAATACGGACCCGATGACGGCCAGCGGAAGGCTTGCAAATTTGTCACAGTCAAATCCGTGGATGGACAAACCACCATTTTGCGCCTTGGCAAAACTTTCTGCTCATTTATTGTGCACCCATCTGCAACACTGGCAAGAGGTATGAGATGCGTGTCTATTACCCATTCCCGATGGTGCCCAGTGTTCGCGCGGGCGCTTCCAAGCTTTAAGTCCTTGGCCCGCAATGCAGGCTAAGGCCTGAACGCCCGTCCAGGGCGCAATTTCAAATCATCGCTTATCGTGGCCCTCTTTTGCGGGCCGATAGTCCTGTTTTCTCGATCAAGGGACCAGCATCCGTCTTCGCACGGGCTGGTGGTATTCATATGACTCGGTTTCGCATCGATTTCCGGGGACCTGCCTTCCGCAATGTCCTCGGCTACACTTTCAGCCATTGGCGAAGTCAGCCCTTGCGGCTGTCGCTGATGATAATCGGCATGCTGCTTGCAACAGCCGCAGATGTTCTGACGCCGCTCTATTCCGGGCGGCTGGTGGATTCACTGTCACTGGGCGCCGGCGCCTGGGACGCCGCCATCCATGCCCTCATCATCCTGCTTTCGCTGGGCGCGCTGGCGCTCGTCTCGCGGCAGGTGACGTTCTATGTCCTCACCGATTTCACCTTGAAAATCATGAGCGACATGGCGGCAAGCGCCTTCCGCAAGCTGCAACGCTTCTCGACCGACTGGCACGCCAATGCCTTTGCCGGATCGACGGTGCGCAAGGTGACGCGCGGCATGTGGGCGCTCGACCTGCTCAACGACACACTCATCATCGCGCTTCTGCCCTCGCTCCTGATGCTGCTGGGCTCGGTGGTGCTGCTGGCCTGGTTCTGGCCGCTGATGGGGCTGCTGGTCGCCATCGGCTCGGTGCTTTACATCGCCTGCACGGTCGTGATTTCGCTCGGCTTCGTTGCGCCTGCGGCAACGCTTGCCAATAGCTGGGACACGCGCATGGGCGGCGCGCTGGCCGATGCCATTTCGTGCAATGCCGTCGTCAAGGCTTTCGGAGCGGAGCGGCGCGAGGATGCGCGGCTGGCCAAGGTTGTGAACAAATGGCGCGGCCGCACACGGCGCACATGGCTGATCGGCACGCTGAACGGCTTCATTCAGGGCATGAACCTCCTGGTGATGCGCGGCGTCATCATTGCCTTTGCGCTCTATCTGTGGACCAGGGGACAGGCGACAGCCGGCGACATCACCTTCGTCCTGACAGCCTTCTTCATGCTGCAAGGCTATCTTCGCGATGTGGGCATGCATATCCGCAACCTGCAACGCTCGGTCAACGACATGGAGGAACTGGTCGATATCGAGGCACAGCCCTACGGCATTGCCGACAAGCCCGGTGCTCCGGCGATCAGGATCGGAGACGGCGCGATCACCTTCGATCACGTCACCTTCCATTACGGCAATCACGAAGTCGCCCTCTATCGCGACTTCTCGGTCAGGATCGAGGCCGGAGAACGTGTCGGTCTGGTCGGGCATTCGGGTTCGGGCAAGACAACCTTCGTCAAGCTCATCCAGCGTCTCTACGACGTCAATGGCGGCGCGATTCTGATCGACGGGCAGAACATTGCCGATGTCACGCAGGCATCGCTCCGATCGCAGATTGCCATCGTGCAGCAGGAGCCGATCCTGTTCCACCGGACGCTGGCCGAAAACATCGCCTATGCCCGCCCCGGCGCGACACAGGCCGAGATCGAGGAAGCCGCACGCCTTGCAAGCGCGCATGACTTCATCACCCGCTTGCCGAAGGGCTATGCAACGCTTGTCGGCGAACGCGGCGTGAAGCTTTCCGGCGGTGAACGCCAGCGTGTGGCGATTGCCCGCGCCTTTCTGGCGGATGCACCGATCCTCATTCTGGATGAAGCCACATCAAGCCTCGATTCAGAATCGGAAGTGCTGATCCAGCAGGCGATGGAGCGGCTGATGGTGGGGCGCACAACGCTGGTCATCGCCCACCGGCTTTCGACAGTGCGCGCGCTCGACCGGCTGCTCGTTTTCGACAAGGGCAAGATCCTCGAGGAAGGCGATCACGACGCGCTTATCCGCAAGCCGGACGGCATCTATCGCCGCCTGTTCGAGCGGCAGGCGCTGGAACTGACCAAGGGACTGGAAGACGTCATTTCGTAATCCACCCCGCCAAATGGTCATGGGCAGGGCCGGACACGTTCCGGCCCTGTCTTCATTTTATATCTGTTTGTTTTTATGCCTGTTTTTACCCGGAAACCGGCGCCCGCCTTCGGGGGGCATGCGCCATTCATCATCCATTCAGATCACGGTGCGTATCACGCGCGGCGCAAGCGGTGCCCAAACGTGAGTTGACATTTCCATGACGGAAATGTGACAGGCTTTTTGTGAAATATTGGGAGTGAGCGAGTAGATCATGCCGGGTGTGATGGAAAACGCTGCCGCGCGTCGCTGGAGCGATGCCGCGATTTTCGGGCCTGCCCGTATTGCCTGGCCGCTGCGTCTTGGCGCAATCGCGCTTGCCTCCATCGTGCTGTCCACCCTTCTCGTTTTCGCCATCGAATGGATCGTGCGCGGCTCGTTCACCGAAACGATGCAGTTTTTCCGCACGCCGCATAAGCCCGCCTGGACCACAGTTGCGCTGTTCGTCGTGGTGCTGACGGCAAGCGATGCCGTTTTCGGGCGCATCCATTACGGCTTTTTCGTCATTGGTCCGCTGGCGCTGATCGCCGCCACCACCGCGCGCGAAAAGAGCCTCTATCTCGGCGATCCGCTTTATCCGAGTGACTTTCTCTATGCCCGCCAGATCGTGGACCTGCTGCCGCTTCTGGTGCGGGACCGTCCATGGAGCGCTGTCGGCATAGCGCTGCTTCTCATCGCTTCCGCGGCCCTGATGATTGGCGTGACCCTGTTCTGGTGGCGGCGCTTCGACCCCATTCCGTGGAAGGGGCGGGGGCTGCGCCTCGCCTTCGCGCTGCCGCTGCTGGCCTGGTTCGCGGTGATTTCAGACTATGCAAGCTTTTCGCTGGCGCGCGACCGGCTGCGCATTCTGCCGATCATGTGGGACCAGAAGGAAAACTACGCGCATAATGGCTTTACCATGGCCTTCATTCTGAATGTGCCGATGGCGACCGTCTTCGCGCCAGAAGGCTATTCTGCGGACGCGATTGCAGCCATCGAACCGCCCGCGCAGTTGATCCCGGCCACGTTCGGCAGCAGCAGCAGGCCGGATATCATCATGGTGATGAGCGAATCCTTCTGGGACCCCACACGGCTTCCGGGTGTGGCTTTCAGCGCCGACCCGATCCCGACGGTGCGCGCGGAACAATCCGGCCACGTCTTCTCGCCGGAATTCGGCGGCATGACCGCCAATGTGGAATTCGAGGCGCTGACCGGGTTTTCCAAGGCCTTCCTGCCTTCCGGCAGCATTCCCTATCAGCAATATGTCCGCCGTCCGCTTCCCTCGCTCGCAAGCTTCTTCAAGGATCAGGGCTATGCGACGCGGGCGATCCACCCCTATCGCCAGTGGTTCTGGAATCGCGGTCCGGTCTATGAAAACATGGGCTTCGACAAGTTCATGTCGGAAGAAAACATGCCGCCGCTGGAAAAGCGCGGCGCGCTGGCCTCCGATGCGGCCCTGACCAATGAAATCATCCGCGAAGCAGATGCCATGGACGCGCCGTTCTTCTTCTTCGCGGTTTCCCTTCAGGGCCATGGCCCTTATGAGACCAATCGTTACCCGGATTCCAGGCTCGAAGTGCAGGCCGACACCAGCGACCATGCGCGCCAGTCCATCCGCTCCTATGCGCAAGGCGCCATGGATGCCGATGCAAGCCTGGCGCGGCTGATGGAATGGGCGTCCAGGCGCGACCGCGAAACCATCCTGGTGTTCTTCGGGGATCACCTGCCGCCGCTCGGTCCCGTCTATGTCGAGACAGGCTTCATGGCAAACCGCGTCGCAAGCCGCACGGCCCCTGCCGCCGACATGATGTTGCAGCACGAAACGCCGCTCGTCCTCTGGTCAAACAAGCGAGGCGCGGAGCGGGGAACCGGCACGATCAGCCCGGCCTTCCTGCCGCTGCACATTCTGGATATGGCCGGGATGCAGCACCCTTATTACACAGGCTTCCTGCGCCAGTTGCACGAGCGTTACCGGGTTGTCGACAATCATGCCGTTTTCGACCGGTCGGAAAACGCCGAGGAAGGCTGGCAGCAGCGTCCGCCCTTCCCGCCGCTGCTCAGCGATTACCAGATGCTGCAATATGACATGATCTTCGGCGGCAATTATGCGCGCGAACGGTTCTTCCCCGCGCATCCCGCGCAGAGCTAAACCGGCGCCTTGCCGGAAGACTGGCGGATGATGAGCCTGTAGCCGATCCGCCGCGGCTCCGATACATGGCCGGTTTCGATCTGTTTCAAAAGCATATCCGCCGCGTCGCGGGTCATCTCGAAAATCGGCTGGCGGACGGTGGTGATCTGCGGCGAAACCATGCTGGCAATCGCGCTGTCGTCAAAGCCTACGACCGTCAGCTGATCCGGTATTGCAATGTTCCGGTCATAGGCGACCTGCATGACGGCCGCCGCCATATCGTCGTTGGAGGCGAATATGGCAGTCGGCGGCTCTTCGAGCGAGAGCAGCATTTCCCCCGCCGCAAGCCCGCTTGCAAAACTGAAGCCGCCCTGCGCCTCATATTCTGCGCGCCGGTCGATCCCCGCCTCGTCCAGCGCGCGCCGATAGCCCGCAAGACGCAGCTCCGCCGAACGGTGCGTCGGATCACCGATGACGATTGCAATGCGCCGATGGCCGAGTTTCAGGAGATAGGTCATCAGATCGACAGCCGCCGCCGCGTCATCGATGGTGACGCTGTCGGTCGGGTGCACATTCACATCGCCCGCAACACGGGCAAAGGGCATGGCAGAGGCGGTCAATTCGGCCAGAATTTCCGGATCGTCCGACATGGGCGGCGTCACGATGATGCCGTCGAGGCCGGAAGCATGCGCCGTTTCGATCAGCGCGCCACGGATATCGTCGCGATTTTCGACAGGGAAGATCAGCAGCCGGTAGCGCGTGCCGCGCAGACGTTCCAGCGCGCCCATTTGCAGTTCGGTGACATAGCTGGCGCTCGGATTCTCGAAAAACAGCCCGATCAGGTGAGAACGCCGTTCAACGAGATTGCGCGCGGCGGCATTGGGACGATAACGCAGTTCGCTCCCCGCCTGCCTGACCCTTTCGCGGATGGCTTCGCGCACATTCGGTTCGTCATTATAGACGCGCGAAACGGTCTTGATCGACACACCGGCAAGGCGCGCCACATCATGAATGGTTGCTCGTTTTCCTATAGCGGCCATATCGGATCGTCTCCCTCCCTCTCCGATCTAACTAACCGCTTCGCCGCAAAACGAAAAGGAAAATCAGGGGACAGAACAGACCCGCGAGCGCGTCAGAAACCGGACCTCGCGCCCATTGTCGAGCGAAAACATGCCGCCGCGCCCCGGCACGACATCGATGATAAGCTCGGTATGTTTCCATGCCTCATATTGCGGACCGCTGATATAGACCGGCGCGCCGCCGATCTCGCCGAGCTTCACATCCGTATCGCCGACGATGAATTCGCCCTGTGGATAGCACATGGGCGATGAACCGTCGCAGCAACCGCCGGACTGGTGGAACATGATCGGCCCATATTCGGCCTGCAATTCGCGGATGAGATCGAGCGCCGCCAGTGTGGCGCTCACCTGCCCCCTGCCGTCGCCGGATGCTTGCTCAACCATATCCTCCTCCATGATGCGAACGGGCGGAAGTGCACCGCCCGTTCGCATATTACCCCAAGCCGCCTATTGAGTCAGGTCCATCACCATGCGGCCTTCGATATTGCCTTGCCGCATGTCGTCGAAGATGGCGTTGATATCCTCCAACTTGCCGGTGTGGATGGTGGCCTTGACCTTGCCGTCGGCTGCAAAATCGAGCGATTCCTGCAAGTCGAGCCGGGTGCCGACGATAGAACCGCGCACGGTCACGCCGTTCAGCACCATGTTGAAGATGGAAAGCGGAAAATCACCGGGCGGCAGGCCATTGAGCGAAACCGTGCCGCCGCGCGAAACCATGCCCAGCGCCTGTTCAAAGGCAACCGGCGACACCGCCGTCACCAGAACCCCTTGCGCACCGCCGTCGGTTTCCTTGCGGATATAGGCTGCCGGATCATTATGCGTCTTTGCATTGACCGTCACGGTCGCGCCAAGCTTGCGGGCGAGATCGAGCTTGCGGTCGTCGATATCGACAGCGGCGACATTGAGCCCCATCGCCCTGGCATATTGCACGGCCATGTGGCCGAGCCCGCCGACGCCCGAAATGACCACCCAGTCGCCGGGCTTGGTGTCCGTGACCTTGAGGCCCTTATAGACCGTCACGCCCGCACAGAGCACCGGCGCGATCTCGTTGAAATCGATATTCTTCGGCAAATGGCCGACGAAATTCGGATCGGCCACCACATATTCGGCAAAGCCGCCATTGACGGAATAGCCGGTATTGAGCTGTTCCTCGCAAAGCGTTTCCCAGCCGCCGAGGCAATGGCGGCAATGGCCGCAGGCGGTGTAAAGCCATGGAATGCCGACACGGTCGCCTTCCTTGACATGTTTGACGCCGCTGCCGACAGCGGAAACGAAACCGACACCCTCATGGCCCGGAATGAAGGGCGGGTTGGGCTTGACCGGCCAGTCGCCGGAGGCGGCATGAAGGTCGGTGTGGCAAACGCCGGACGCCTGAATGGCAACCTGGATCTGGCCGGGACCGGGTTGGGGGATCGGCACTTCATCGATCGTCAGCGGTTTGCCGAAGGCACGCACGACTGCGGCTTTCATCGTCTTTGCCATGGAATTACTCCTTCGTTGTCGAACTTGCGTCGGTCCAGGGGGAATCCGAAAGAACAAGCATGAGGGACGCAGGGCCTGAAACTGCTGGCTGTCGCACCGGCCGGAAAGAATCACCATTCCAGCCGGGCCGAAGATCGCCCGGGCGTTTCCGCCCAGGCACCCTTGGGAGGGTAATCGAAACCATTACGTCCGCGCGCAGAGTGGCATAAGTAATTCATCCCTTCCTTGATTAGGCGCAATGCGGAGACAATATTTCCGCATTGCGCCTGGTTGCCGGACAAGGACGAGAACCGGGACAGGGACAGGAGGCGTTCAGATTCTGGCTATGGCGTGCCGAAAATGGTGTTCTTCGAAAACCGGAGCAGAGAAGAATGCCATTCGCGGGCCGCCAGAGCCTGAATATAACGTCTCTTGTTTATACGCATGTCGTAATCGGAAAACCGGTTCCCACTTTTCCGCGACATGCTTTAGAAGAAACCCAGCTTCTTCGGACTGTAGCTCACCAGCATGTTCTTGGTGTTCTGGTAGTGGTCGAGCATCTTCAGATGGTTTTCGCGACCGATGCCCGACTGCTTGTAGCCGCCGAAAGCCGCATGGGCCGGATAGGCGTGGTAGCAGTTGGTCCACACGCGGCCCGCCTGGATGGCGCGACCGAAGCGATAGGCGCGTGTGCCGTCGCGCGTCCATATGCCCGCACCGAGGCCATAGAGCGTGTCATTGGCGATCGACAGCGCCTCCGCATCGTCCTTGAAGGTGGCGACGGACACGACAGGCCCGAAAATCTCCTCCTGGAAAATGCGCATCCTGTTATGGCCCTTGAAGACGGTCGGCTTCACATAATAACCGCCGGCAAGATCGCCCGGCAGCACGTTGCGTTCGCCGCCCGCCAGCACTTCCGCGCCTTCCTGACGGCCGATATCGAGATAGCTCAGGATTTTTTCAAGCTGTTCGCTCGATGCCTGCGCGCCGATCATCGTGGCCGGATCGAGCGGATCGCCCTGCACGATGGCCTCGACACGCTTCAGCGCCTTTTCCATGAACCTGTCATAGATCGATTCCTGAATGAGCGCGCGGCTGGGGCAGGTGCAGACCTCGCCCTGATTGAGCGCGAACATCACGAAGCCCTCGATGGCCTTGTCCAGAAAATCATCGTCTTCAGCCGCGACATCCTTGAAGAAGATGTTGGGCGACTTGCCGCCCAGCTCCAGCGTGACCGGGATGAGGTTCTGGCTGGCATATTGCATGATGAGGCGGCCCGTCGTCGTCTCGCCGGTAAAGGCGATCTTGGCGATGCGGGGGCTCGACGCCAGCGGCTTGCCGGCCTCAAGACCGAAACCGTTGACGACATTGACCACGCCGGGCGGCAGAATATCGGCAATCAGTTCCATCAGCACGAGGATGGAAGCCGGGGTCTGCTCAGCCGGCTTCAGCACCACGCAATTGCCAGCGGCAAGCGCCGGCGCAAGCTTCCATGTCGCCATGAGAAGCGGAAAATTCCACGGAATGATCTGGCCGACGACGCCGAGCGGCTCGTGGAAGTGATAGGCGACCGTGTCGTGATCGATTTCGGAAATGCCGCCTTCCTGTGCGCGGATGACGCCCGCGAAATAGCGGAAATGATCGACCGCCAGCGGCAGGTCGGCATTGGTGGTTTCACGGATCGGCTTGCCGTTGTCCCATGTTTCGGCGGCAGCGAGCGCGGGCAGGTTTTCCTCGATCCGGTCCGCGATGCGATTGAGGATGAGCGCGCGTTCCGCCACGCTGGTCCTGCCCCATGCTTCCCTCGCGGCATGCGCGGCATCGAGCGCGGCTTCCACATCCGCCGCATCGGAACGGGCCACCTCGCACAGCACCTGGCCGTTGACGGGCGATGTGTTCTCGAAATAGCGGCCCGATTTGGGTTCCACCCATTTTCCGCCGATGAAATTGCCGTAGCGTTTTGCGAAAGCCGGTTTCACGGTCCGGCTGAATTCAACCTTGTTCATGACATTCCTCCCGAAGTTCGCGCCGCTCCTCCGGCGCGTGGAAATTCAGGATGTCGCGACCGGCGGCGGGTGTCATCCCGCGCAGATGAGCGCGCACGCCCATATGTCGCAATATTGAGACAGTTGCCCCGGCCTATTTCAGCAAGGCTTCGTCAATGGGAACGGATGATCTTCAGGCGGTTCAGCTTGCGGTGCAGCGTCGCCCGGCTGATGCCCAGAAGCTGCGCGGCGGAGGAAATATTGCCCTGTGCACGCGCAAGCGCGCGCAGGATCACGCCGCGCTCCGATTCCGCCATGTCCTCCCGCGGATCAGCGGGCATTCCCAGAAGATCGGCGGCGGGCAGCGGGCCTGCCAGCGCTTCATCGTCCAGTTCCAGCGCAAGGCGGGCCGCGCGCGTCGCGCCGATGACGAGATCGTCCTTGTCGACAGCGATCAGCGCCCCGCCCGCACGATCCGCCGTCGGCGCAAGCATGATGCGCGCATCGGGAAAAGCCTGACGGAAATTCTCCGCCTCGATGCGCCGGGCGGCATCGATGACCGCCACCGAAATGAGCTGTGCGAAGGCTTCCGTCAGGTCGGACCGGCAGGAGGAAACATCAAGCGCGGCCATCAGGCGTCCGTGATGGTCGTGGATGGGTGCAACCGTGCAGGAAAGCCCGATATTGCGGGTGTGGAAATGCTGCTCGCGATGGATGGTCAGCGCGCGCTGCTCCACAATGCAGGTGCCGATGCCGTTGGTGCCTTCGCTCTCCTCGCTCCAGACGGCGCCGGTCCACAGGCCCCAGCGATAAAAAGTCTCGTCGTCGCCCGCCGCACCCCGGCGCTCCACCGGCACGCCGTTATTATCGGCCAGCAGCACGCAGCAGCCCACACCGCCGACAGCCATATAGAGGCGATCCATGCTCGCCTGCGCAATATGGACCAGCCGGTCCATCCGCTCGACGGCAGTTCTGAATTCGTGTTCGGACAGGGTGCGCACCGAGCCGGGTTCGGCGGGGTCAAGCCCGTGCAGTTCCGACGAACGTCGCCACGAGGCGACGAGCGCAGACCGGGCCGCGCCGCCGGTCGCGATTGCGGACTGGATGCGATCTGCATGTATCCGGTCTTGCGGTGCGCCCATCTTTTCCTCCCAGGAAGGCTGGAACCCGCTTCTGGGAGCCTGGATCAAAAGGCGGCATATGCGTGCGAAAATGGCGGTTTGCAGCCGCACGGAGACGACTTTTGGAACAGGCTCCGGGAGGATAATGACCCTTTAACGCAGGGCTGGCAAGCGCAGCCCTTCAGGCGGCGATTGCCGGCTCCACAAAGCCTTGCAGGGCCGCGGCTTCCGCCGCCGTCAGGCGCAGGCCAAGCTTGGTGCGCCGCCACAAAATATCTTCCGCGCTACGCGCCCATTCATGGTCCATGAGGTAGCGCACTTCCGCTTCATAAAGATCAGCGCCGAAATGCTTTCCCAGATCGGCCAGCGAAGAAGCCTGCCCCAGAAGCCTATAGGTGCGGGTGCCATAGAGCCGGAACAGGCGGCGGGCATGGCGCGCATCAAGGAAAGGACAGGCTGCCTGAAGCTTTTTCAGCTCCGCTTCAAAAGCCACATCCGCGAAATCCCCGCCCGGCAGCGGCGCGGCATGGGTCCATGGCGCACCCTTTTTCCCCAGCCGGTCTTCGATCTTTTCCAGCATGTGTTCGGCGAGCTTGCGCGCCGTAGTGAGCTTGCCGCCGAAGACATTGATGAGCGGCGCCAGACCATCCGGCGCATCCTCCTTCAGCACATAGTCGCGGGTTGCCTCCTGCGCCTTGCTCGCCCCGTCATCATAAAGCGGGCGCACGCCGGAATAGGTCCAGACAATATCCTCCCGGCGCACCGGCTCGCGGAAATATTCGCTTGCAGCCGCACAGAGATAATCGGTCTCGCTGTCGGTGATCGCCACCTTGGCCGGATCGCCCTGATAATCCTGGTCCGTGGTGCCGATCAGGGTGAAATCATCCTCATAGGGGATGGCGAAAATGATGCGCCCGTCATTGTTCTGGAAGAAATAGGCGCGCGGGTCGGAAAATTTCCTGCGCACCACGATATGGCTGCCCTGCACCAGGCGGATATTGTGCAATTGCCGGTCGCCTTCCACACCTTGCAGAACCTTGTCGGCCCATGGTCCGGCGGCATTGACCAGAAGACGGGCGTGCACCACCTCGCGCCCGCCGGTGCCGGGATTTTCCAGCGTGATCGTCCAGCCCTGCCTGTCGCGGCTTGCGGCGACGACGCTCGTTCGGGTCGCGATCATCGCGCCGCGATCGGCCGCATCGCGGGCGGTGAGCGCCACGAAGCGCGCATCGTCCACCCAGCAATCGGAATATTCAAACGCCTTGGTGAAAAGCGGCTTCAGCGGCGCGGCGGCCTTGTCGATGCGCATGTCGAGCGTGCGCGTGGCGGGAAGCTTCTTGCGCCCGCCCAGATGGTCGTAAAGAAACAGGCCAAGCCGCAACAGCCAGGCAGGGCGCACGCCGCCCTTGTGATAGGGCAGCACGAAACGCATCGGATGGATGATATGCGGCGCATTGGCCCACAGCACCTCGCGCTCCATCAGCGCCTCGCGCACCAGCCGGAACTCATAATGTTCCAGATAGCGCAAGCCGCCATGAATGAGCTTGGTGGCCCGCGACGAGGTGCCGCTGGCCAGATCGTTCATCTCCGCCAGCCCAACGCTGAAGCCCCGCCCCACCGCATCGCGTGCAATGCCGCAGCCATTAATGCCGCCGCCGATAATGAAAATGTCGAATTGTTTTTCCTGCGCCATGGCGTATCCCGAAGACCGGCATCCAAACACCAAAGCGAATATAATTCATTTAATACGAAAGCAAACCGAAAATGAAACGAAACTAGGTTTGTTTTTTCAACGGCTGACTTTGTCCAAGGGTTTCGATCAGCTCGACCTCGCTTTCGCGGCACAGCTCCCGCAATGGCGTCGAGGGACAATGATCCGTGATGAAGGTATCGATCTGCGATATGTGACCGATGCGCACCGGCGCGGTTCGCTCCAGTTTCGTCGAATCGGTGACGAGTATCACGTGCCGGGCATTGGCGATGATGGCTTGCGCGACTTTCACCTCGCGGAAATCGAAATCGAGCAATGCGCCGTCCTCATCCATCGCGGAAGCGCCGATGATCGCATAATCGACCTTGAACTGGCGGATGAAATCGACCGCGGCTTCGCCCACGATCCCCCCGTCAGACGGGCGCACCACACCGCCCGCCACCACCACCTCGATCGAGGGATGAACACGCAACGTATTGGCGACGTTGATATTATTGGTGATGACCATCAGATTGCCGTGGTCGACCAGCGCCTGGGCGACCGCTTCGGTCGTGGTGCCTATATTGATGAACAGGGAAGCGCCGTCGGGAATGATCTCCGCCGCAGCGCGCCCGATCGATTCCTTTTCATGCGCGGCAATGCGGCGGCGCGCCTCATATTCCATGTTTTCGACGCCGGAGGGATAGAGCGCGCCCCCATGGATACGGCGCAGCATCCGGGCGCGGCAGAGATCATTCAGATCCTTGCGGACGGTCTGCGGCGTCACCTCGAAGGCTGCGGCAAGATCCTCGACCAGAACCTGCCCTTGCTTGCGCGCAAGCTCAAGAATTGCGTTGTGACGGGGAGTGAGCTGCATTTTTATCCCGGCGCTGGAATTATTTCTGACTGCGTTCGGGTAATTTCGCGGTTTTTCGATAGAAAGCAACCACTTCCATTCGAATGTCCTCGGATGACATTCGCCTTTGACGAATTTTCGCGGCGAAAGCGAAAGCGGCCTCCGGTGACATGCGCTTGATGGAGATCAGTCGAGATCGAACTTCTCGCCGTACATCCTGTGCAGTTTGCACGCCACTTCCGTGCGGTTGGCGGCGCCGATCTTCTTCATGATATTGTGCACATGCGCCTTCACCGTGCCTTCGCTCATGCCGAGTTCGAAGGCGATGATCTTGTTCGACTTGCCGATGCGGATGGCATGGACAACCTCGATCTCCCGCGCGGTCAGCAATTCGCCCAGAACATCGTCATCGATATCGGTCGGCGCGGTCTGGAAAACCATGGAGGCAGGCACATACATGCCGCCGGCCGTGGCCAGGTGAATGGCCTCCACGCAAACCTTGATATCGACGGAAGTGGGGATATAGCCGCGCGCGCCGATTTCCATGGCGCGGACGACCTGCGCCCATTCCTCGCGCTCCGCAAGGAAAACAACCGGAACCGGCCGCCAAAGCTCGATCACGGATTGCAGTTTTTCCGAGAAAAACGGATCGGCCAATCGCTTCGAGCCGATATTGATGAGCACGACCGCGACATCGTCCGTCGGATCGGCGAGTTCCACCGCTGCCTGTGTTTCCACCGGAAGCTTGAGGCCATTCAGCACGAGCCCGTTATAAAGGCATTGCCGCTCCAGATTGCTCTTGCATATGAGCAACATGCGCCGTCCGCGCGCTGCCTCGATGCTTGCGGCATTCCCCCTGTCGCTCATGCTTTCCGAAGCAGCCCAGAGGCTATCCCCTCTTGTTTCCAACATGCGATTTTCCCCGCACTACTCAAGTTGCTCCAACTATTACTTTCGTCAGAGCCGAATGATTTCCTGCCTTTGGCCTAACAGTCCTGCACACTCGACTTGCATAAATATTGCTATCGGGAAATAATCGTGTCATTAACTTATGTTAGCAATGCTGAAATTTATGGTCGTTCATAGGAACGACTTGGTGAGCAGGAGGGTATAGTCCCTATATCTTTCGTTTAGCTGGTTTTCGATTTTACTGAATTCATCGGCATGAAGGGACAGTTTTACATCTTTCGAGATATGTTCCAGCGGGTTGAAAATGCACAGTGGCAGGCAGACCACAGACCCATCGATTGAGGCGCTTATCGGTTTGTTGGAGGAGGCTCCAATTCTCGCCAAGCTGGAAGCGCGGGAAACAGACGCGCTTTCTTCTCTCGCCGTTATCGAAAATGATTTCGCCGCCGATGCCACCATCATCGAACAGGGCGCCCGCGTCAAAAGCATCCACCTCGTGCGTTCCGGCTGGGGTTGCGTCTATCGCGATCTGTCGGGCGGCGAGCGGCAGATCATCGACTTTCCCATGCGCAGTGATTTTCTGGGGCTCAGGACGGCCGACGGCTACAGCTACAACACAATTGCGGCCATCACGCCGATGTCGGTTTTCGAGATTCCGCTTGCCTCGCTTGAAGCCTCGATTGAACGCGCGCCGCGTCTCAGCCTCATCCTCATCGAGCTTCTTGCGCGCCAGAGATCGATGCTGATCGAACGTCTGACCAATATCGGATGCCGCGCGGCTTTTGTCCGAACAGCGCATCTGTTTCTTGAGCTTTCCGACCGCGTGCAATCATGCGGGATGGGCGATCCGAACTCCTTCCATTGCCCGCTGACGCAATATCAGCTTGCCGATGCGCTGGGGCTGACGCCGATCCATCTCAACCGGATGCTGCGCGACCTGCGCGAGGAGGGCCTGATCCTGTTTCGGTCAAACCGGGTGGAAATACTGGATCGCAAACGTTTGATATCCCTTGTCCAATATGACGGGGAATTCATGCGTCTGTCGGTTTTCGGAAACAGGGAATAAGGCAAAAACATCGGGAAAAATGGTCGGAGTGAGAGGATTCGAACCTCCGACCCCCTCGTCCCGAACGAGGTGCGCTACCAGGCTGCGCTACACTCCGTGACCATGTGGCCGTGACCATTGAGGCGGCTTATAACGCCCCCAATTTCAAGCTGCAAGAGCATCCTGCCGTTTTTTTGGATGCCTGCCCCGAAAAGTATCAAACTGCGGCAAAGAGGGACAAGGTTCCACCGCCGAAGGCCACGAAATCAGGGTTGGCAAAACCGGCAACACCCTCATCGGCGCGCTGGCCATAGGAGAGCGGCGCGCCGTCGAATGTCGCGGTGAGCCCGCCCGCGGCACGCAACACCGCATCGCCTGCCGCCGTGTCCCACTCCATGGTCGGGCCGAAACGCGGATAAATGTCGGCCTCCCCACGGGCTATCAGGCAGAATTTCAGCGACGAACCGACAGAAACGCAATTGCTGATCCGGTTGTCGCTCAGGAATTTTTGCGTTTGCGGATTGTTGTGTGACCGGCTGCAAACCGCCACCCGCTCCGCCCCCTCGGCACGCACCGCTATCCCACGGCGCAATCCGGCCGCATGATCCTTGGTCGTCACCATTTCTTCGGCACCGCTGCGGCTTCCGATGAACAATTGATGGCGAACCGGCGCGTAGACAAGCCCAAGAACCGGAGCGCCGTCCTCGATCAGGCCGATATTCACTGTGAAATCGCCGTTGCGCAGCAGAAATTCCCGCGTTCCGTCAAGCGGATCGACCAGCAGAAAGCGCCGCCCCAGTTGCGACGGAAGCCGTCCCGCCGCCACTTCTTCTTCCGCCACGACCGGAATATCGGGAGCGACGGCGGCAATGGCCGCGAGGATGATGGCCTCCGCATCGCGATCCGCCTCAGTGACGGGCGAGGAATCCTTCTTGCTCTGGACCGCGCAACCATTGGCATAATGCTTCATGATCACGCGCCCCGCCTCCAATGCGGCTTCCTGCAGGACGGCAAGCATTGCTTCGCCGTTCGGATCGGCTTTCGGGGAGGCGGAAATCTTCATTGTTCAGATCGACCAGGAATCGCTGCCATAACTGCCGATGATACCACGTTCGGCAAGATATCTTTCCACTTCCGCGACGAGTTCGTCAACGCCGCGCCCCGTCGTCTTCAGGCGAAGCTCCGGTGCAAGGGGGGCTTCGTAAGGAGAATCAATGCCGGTGAAAGCCTTGATTTCGCCGCGCAGCACCTGCGCATAAAGCCCCTTCGGATCGCGGGCCATGCATTCCTCTATCGGTGTATCCACGAAAATCTCGACAAATTCGCCCTCCGGCAGGCGGGTGCGAACACGATCCCGCTCGGTCCGGAATGGCGAAATGAAGGAGACCAGGACAATCAGGCCCGCATCGGTCATCAATCCGGCCACCTCTCCGACACGGCGGATATTTTCGGCCCTATCCTCCTCGTTAAAGCCCAGATCACTGTTGAGGCCATGGCGGACATTGTCGCCATCCAGCAGATAGGTGTGCTTGCCGAGCGCGTGGAGCCGCTGTTCCAGCCGGTTGGCGATGGTGGATTTGCCGGAGCCGGACAGGCCCGTAAACCAGAGTACCGCCGGTTTCTGGAACTTCTGCGCCGCGCGCGTCTGCTTGTCGAGATCGAAGGATTGCAGATGCACATTCGTCGCCTGACGAAGCGCGCCATCAATCATTCCGGCGCCCACTGTCGCGTTGCTGAGCCGGTCGATCAACACGAAGGCGCCCGTGACGCGATTGTCGGCATAAGGATCGAATGCAATCGGATCCACGGTCTGGAGATGGCAAAGCCCGATCTCGTTGAGATCGAGGCGGGAGGCTTCCTGCCGGGTGAAGCTGTCGACATCGGTTCTGTATTGGATCGCATTGACCGTTACCGGCGTCTGATCCGTCTCGGTGCGCAGGATGTAGGATCGGCCGGGATGCAATGCCTCCTCGCCGAACCAGACAATATTGGCCGCGAAACGGTCGGCCACTTCGGGCCGGGCTTCCGTTCCCACCAGCATATTGCCGCGCGAAACCTCGATCTCGTCCTCCAGCACCAATGTGACGGCCTGTCCCTCGGATGCCCGCGGCAGATCCCCATCATAGGTGGCAATGCGTTTCACGCGGGAGGTCTTGCCGGATTTGGCAACCACCACGGCATCGCCGGCGCTGATCGAACCGGAGGCCACGGTGCCGGAAAAGCCGCGAAAATCGAGATTGGGCCGGTTCACATATTGCACTGGAAAACGAAAGGGCTTTGCCGCCGCCTCCGTGTCGATGCGCACGGTTTCCAGATGTTCGAGCAGATGCGGCCCCTGATACCAGTCCATGCGGGGCGATGGCAGCGTGACATTGTCGCCGAAGCGCGCCGAGAGCGGGATCGGCTGTACGCTGACAAAGCCAAGCTCTTTGGCGAAGCTCATATAGTCGGCAACGATACGCTCGAATGCGTCCTGCGAGAAATCGACCAGATCGATCTTGTTCACCGCCAAAACGATGTGGCGGATGCCTAGGGCCGAGGCAATGAAGGAATGGCGGCGGGTCTGGGTCAACACGCCCTGCCGCGCATCAACCAGCACGATGGCAAGATCGGCAGTCGAGGCGCCGGTTGCCATGTTGCGCGTATATTGCGCATGGCCCGGCGTGTCGGCGACGATGAATTTGCGGCGCGGCGTGGAAAAGAAGCGATAGGCGACATCGATCGTGATGCCCTGCTCCCGCTCGGCTTCCAGACCGTCAACCAGCAATGCGAAGTCGAAATCGTCGTCGGTCGTGCCGAACTTGCGGCTGTCGTTCTTCAACGATGCAAGCTGGTCCTCGAAAATCAGTTTTGTGTCATAGAGCAGACGCCCGATCAGCGTCGATTTGCCATCATCCACCGAACCGCAGGTGAGAAAGCGCAACAGGGTCTTGCGCTCCTGATCGGCCAGAAAATCGCTGACCGCAGCATTGGCCGCAACAGGCTTGAGTACCGCATTCATCAGAAATAGCCCTCGCGCTTCTTTTTCTCCATCGATCCGGCTTCGTCACGGTCGATGGCGCGGCCCTGCCGCTCGGATGTGCGGGCAATCAGCATTTCCTCGACAATGCCCGAAAGGTCTGCCGCGCCCGATTCAATGGCGCCCGTCAGCGGATAGCAGCCAAGCGTGCGGAACCGGACCAGGCGGTTTTCCACCTCTTCGCCCGGACGCAGTTTCATCCGCTCATCATCAATCATGATCAGCATGCCGTCGCGCTCGACCACCGGGCGATGCGCAGCAAAATAAAGCGGCACGATGGGGATATTCTCCTGGAGGATATATTGCCAGATATCGAGTTCGGTCCAGTTCGACAGCGGAAAGACGCGGATCGATTCTCCGGCGGAAACCCGCGTATTGTAGATTTTCCACATTTCCGGGCGCTGGTTCTTCGGGTCCCAGCCGTGCTGCGCATTGCGGAAGGAAAAAATGCGCTCCTTGGCGCGCGATTTCTCCTCGTCGCGACGGGCGCCGCCAAAGGCGGCATCGAACTTGTACTTGTCGAGCGCCTGCCGCAGGGCGACCGTCTTCATCACATGGGTGTGGACATTCGACCCATGGCTGAAAGGACCGATGCCGTCGCGCACGCCCTCTTCATTGATATGCACGAGGAGTTCAAAACCCTTCTCACGCGCCTGGGCATCGCGAAATGCGATCATCTCGCGAAATTTCCATGTCGTATCCACATGCAGAAAGGGAAAGGGCGGCGGTGCGGGATAAAATGCCTTCATCGCCAGATGCAGCATCACCGATGAATCCTTGCCGACCGAGTAAAGCATGACCGGGTTGGAAAAACTTGCCGCAACCTCGCGAAAAATATGGATCGCTTCCGCCTCAAGGCGTTGCAGATGCGTCAGGTTCCTGGTCAGGGATGTATGATGCACGACTGATTACTCCCGGCAACCGGATGAAAACTCGATACTGGCGGGAGGGATGGCCCTAGATCAGGAGATGGCCTTCATCCGGCGCAGATGCGGCAAAAGCCACGATGCGCGCATTGTCGTGAAATGATGCGGAAAAGGGAAAGAAACCTATCGCGTATTGCAAGCGGCTTGCGCGAAAAACTTACCGTATTTGCAAGCCGGGCCGGAACAAACTTGCGCAGGCCCAGAAAAGCGGGTTTCTGGACAAGTCACGGAAATCATATAATTTTTGTGATATTTAACGGCTTTTCGCTGCGGAGCTGCCCGTCATCGAGGCAGCTCCGCAGCCGATTATTATCTGCCGAGGCTCGCCTGAACATCGTTGAGCGCCGCTTCCAGCGCCGACACCATCGTATCGATCTGCTGATCGTTGATGATGAGCGGCGGACAGAAGGCAAGCGTGTCGCCCATCGCACGCGAAATCACCCCGCGCTCCTGAAGAACCGCATTTGCCCTTGCGCCGAGCGCGCCAGCTTGTTCAAGGCCCGTCTTGGCCTGCTTGTCGGTGACAAGCTCGACACCGGCAATGAGGCCGACGCCGCGCACTTCGCCGACCAGCGGGTGGTCCAGCAGTTCGCGCAGGCGCTTTTGCATGTGCGCGCCGCGCTCGCGCGCATTGGCGACCAGATCGCGTTCTTCAATGATGGCAAGGTTTTCCAGCGCCACCGCCGCCGCCACCGGATGGCCCGATGCCGTGAAGCCGGTGCCAAGCGTGCCGATCTTGTGGCTTTCCTCAGCAATCGGCGCATAGACGCGCTCATTGATGAGGAAGGCCGAAATCGGCAGATAAGAGGACGAAAGCTGCTTCGACATGACCAGAATGTCCGGTTTCATGTCGAAGGTCTGGCTGCCGAACAGATTGCCCGTGCGCCCGAAACCGCAAATCACTTCGTCGGCGACCAGCAGGATGTTGTAGCGCTTGAGAACGGCTTGCACCTTTTCCCAATAGGTTTTCGGCGGCACGACCACGCCGCCTGCCCCCATCACCGGCTCGCCGATGAAAGCGGCAATGGTGTGCGGACCTTCGGCAAGGATCAATTGCTCCAGCTCGTCCGCCAGCCGCGTTGCGAACTGTTCCTCGCTCTCGCCCGGCAGCCCATCGCGATAATGGTGCGGACAGCCCGTATGCAGGATGCGGTCGATCGGCAGGTCGAAGGAGCGGTGATTGTTGGGCAGGCCCGTCAGGCTGGCGGAGGCAATCGTCACGCCGTGATAGCCGCGCTTGCGCGAAATGATCTTCTTGCGCTCCGGTTCGCCCAGCGCATTGGAGCGATACCAGATCAGCTTGATGACCGTATCATTGGCCTCGGAGCCTGAATTGGTGAAGTAAGCCTTGCTCATCGGCACGGGCGCCATGGAGACAAGCTTTTCGGCCAGGTCGATGACCGGGCCGTGCGAGCGGTAGGAAAATGTGTGATAGAAAGGCAGCTTCTTCATCTGCCGTGCGGCGGCTTCCGCCAGACGCGGCTCCGAAAAGCCCACGCCGACACTCCAGAGGCCCGACATCGCCTCGATATAGCGCTTGCCCGTTACATCCTCGACGTAAATGCCGTCGCCGCGCTCGATGACAAGTGGGCCTTCCGCTTCGAGGCGGACAGCATCGGTGTAGGAATGGAGATGATAACGGATATCGCGGGCTTCAAGGGAGTTTGGCTGGGCAGTCATTCATTGATCCTCCGGGAAAGATAATGAATTTGTAGCCCGTTTCAGAAAAAGCGCAAACCGGAAAGCCGCTGGAAGATGCCCTTCGGATCAAACCGCCGAGGGACCTGGAAGAAAGTCAGAGAAGTCCGAAGGTGCGGGCCTTGGCGACCGCCTGGACCTTGTTGACCGCAACCAGCTTGGTCAGCACGTTGCTGATGTGGAAATTGACCGTGCGTGTCGAAATATTGAGGATCGTGCCGATGATTTCGGCGGTCTTTCCCTCACTCGTCCAGCGCAGGATTTCCCGCTCGCGCATTGTCAGGTTGACTTCGGAAACGCAGTTCATCGTCGGAATGTCGAGATGTTCATACATGGACAGATGCAGCAGATTGGCGGCAATCTGCATCTGCCGGCGCAACATTGAAATCTCGCCGGAAGACAGGGCCGGGCCGCTTCTCAGGAAAGACAGCATTCCGAACACGCCCTGAGCCGCCCAGCAGGGCTGGGAAATTCCCACCTTGAGATTGAAGTGCTGGGCATCCGCCCAGATTTGCGGCGCATCTGCAAAAAGCTTGGCCGACCACACCAGAGGCTCGATACTGTTCAATGCCTTGCGCACCAGCGGGTCCATATCGGCATATTTTCTGGCCGCATAGTGGTCTGTCCACGCCTGCGGCAATGACCCGAAACTAAGCCACCGGACCGTGCCGTTCAGCAAAGGAACGCGCATGACATAGGCCGTATGTGCAAATCCGCACTGTCGGGCATAGGTATCAATATATTCAAGAAGCTGTCCGGCATTGTCGGCAGATTGCATGGATTCATAAGTTTGTTCCCATTTCATTGCAGACTTCCCAACAAAAATACAACTATCAATGTTTATTGAAATTCGGCGCTTTTAAATAAAACGCCAACAAATCACTAACACATCCCTGTAAAATTTTCCATATACCTATCAGAAATACAGATATATCTACTTCCTTGACATTAAACTTAGCTAATTTATAAATAATTGCGCAAAGCAATCCGCCTTGCCGGCGGTCGAACCGCACATTCCAGACCACGGGAAAGCGGGGCGGCATCACCACCCCTGCCGGTCTGTAGTCGCAAGTCACTACAAACCAGTCAGACGTGTTAGGCAGCTGTCAGAAATACGGATATGAACGATAGGGTCAGTTAACGGCTATGGTCAGGCCGCGGCATCCTCCTGTGCGGCGCCCGGCGTGTAGTTGAGGATCGGCGTCAGCCAGCGCTCCACCTCCTCCACGGCCATGCCCTTGCGGTTCGCGTAATCCTCGACCTGATCGCGTTCGACCTTGGCCACACCGAAATAATAGCTTTCCGGATGGCCGATATAGAGACCCGAGACGGAGGAGCCGGGCCACATCGCATAGCTTTCCGTCAGTTCCACACCCGTATTGGCAGTCGCGTCCAGAAGACGGAACAATGTCGTCTTTTCGGTGTGGTCGGGCTGGGCCGGATAGCCGGGGGCCGGACGAATGCCCTTGTAGGGTTCAGCGATCAGTTCCTCCGGCGTAAAGGCCTCATCCGAGGCATAGGCCCAGAATTCCTTGCGGACACGCTCATGCATCAGTTCTGCGAAGGCTTCCGCAAAGCGATCGGCGAGCGCCTTCACGAGAATGGACGAATAATCGTCATTGGCGCGCTCGAAACGCTCGGCTATCGCCACTTCGCCGATACCCGCCGTCACGACAAAGCCGCCGACATAATCCTGCTTTCCGCTTTCGATCGGCGCCACGAAATCGGACATGGCCACATTCGGACGACCATCGCGCTTGCCCAATTGCTGGCGCAGCGTGAAGAAGGTGGCCAGTTCCTCATTCCGGCTTTCATCGGTGAAAAGACGGATATCGTCGCCCACCGCATTGGCCGGCCAGAAACCGACAACGGCTTTCGGCGCGAACCATTTTTCGTCGATGATCTTTTTCAGCATCGCCTGCGCATCGTCCCAAAGCTGCCGGGCAGCCTCGCCCTGCTTCTCGTCTTCAAGGATCGCGGGATAGCGGCCCTTCAACTCCCAGGTTTGGAAGAATGGCGTCCAGTCGATATAGCGCGCAATTTCGGCCAGATCGTAATCGTCAAAGACCTTCGTACCGGTGAATGTCGGCTTGACCGGAACGAAACCATCCCAATCGAGCTTATGCGCATTGGCGCGGGCGCGCGCGATCGGCAGGCGCTGCTTTTCGGCTTCGTTGCGCGCATGGGCGGCTGCCACCTTGGCATATTCGCCGCGCAGCCCGTCAATATAGTTCTGTTTGCCTTCCGGCGACAGCAGGCTGGAAACCACGCCGACGGCACGGCTGGCATCGATGACATAGACCGCCTGTCCGCGTTCATAGCGCGGGTGAATCTTCACCGCCGTATGGACACGGCTGGTCGTCGCGCCGCCGATCAGAAGCGGAATGTCAAAACCTTCGCGCTCCATTTCCGCCGCCACATGCGCCATTTCGTCGAGCGAAGGCGTAATCAGGCCGGAAAGGCCGATGATATCCACCTTTTCGTCGCGCGCCACCTGCAGGATTTTCTGCGACGGCACCATCACGCCAAGATCGATGATCTCGTAATTGTTGCAGGCCAGCACGACGCCAACGATATTCTTGCCGATATCGTGCACATCGCCCTTCACGGTCGCCATCAGCACCTTGCCGGCGCTCTGGCGTTCGCCGCCGCCAATGCCATTTTCCGCATTGCGGCGCTTTTCCTCTTCCATGTATGGCAGGAGAACCGCCACTGCCTGCTTCATCACGCGGGCGGATTTCACCACCTGCGGCAGGAACATCTTGCCCGCGCCGAACAGGTCGCCCACCACATTCATGCCGGCCATCAGCGGCCCTTCGATGACATGCAGCGGACGTTCGGCAGCCTGACGCGCCTCTTCCGTATCGGCTTCGATATATTCGGTAATGCCGTTGACCAGCGCATGTTCGAGGCGCTTTTCCACCGGCCATTCGCGCCAGGTCAAATCCTGCGCCTTGGCTTCCCTGGAACCGGAATCACGGAACCGTTCGGCGATTTCCAGCAGGCGCTCGGTCGCGTCGGAGCGGCGGTTCAGCACCACATCCTCACAAGCCTCGCGCAGTTCCGGATCGATGGCATCGTAAACGGCAAGCTGACCGGCATTGACGATGCCCATATCCATGCCCGCCTGAATGGCGTGGTAGAGGAACACGGCATGCATCGCCTCGCGCACCGACTCATTGCCGCGGAAGGAGAAGGACAGGTTCGACACGCCGCCCGACACATGGACATGCGGCAGGGTGGCAATGATCTGCCGGGTCGCCTCGATGAAGTCGACGCCGTAATTATTGTGCTCCTCGATACCTGTCGCCACCGCAAAGATGTTCGGATCGAAGATGATGTCTTCCGGCGGAAAACCGACCTGCTCGGTCAGAATCTTGTAGGCGCGGGTACAGATTTCGATCTTGCGCGCTTCGGTATCGGCCTGTCCGGTTTCATCGAACGCCATGACGACGACCGCCGCCCCATAGGCGCGGACCAGCTTTGCATGATGAATAAAGGCTTCCTCGCCTTCCTTCATGGAAATGGAATTGACCACAGCCTTGCCCTGAACGCATTTCAGGCCAGCCTCGATGACATCCCATTTGGAACTGTCGATCATGATCGGCACGCGGGCAATATCCGGCTCGGCTGCGATCAGGTTGAGAAACTCGACCATCGCCTTTTGCGAATCGATCAGGCCTTCATCCATGTTGATGTCGATGATCTGGGCGCCATTGGCGACCTGATCGCGCGCGACATCGAGCGCTGCCGCGAAATCACCAGCCTTGATCAGCTTGCGGAACCGGGCGGAGCCGGTCACGTTGGTGCGCTCGCCGACATTGACGAAGGGGATATCCTTTGTGAGCGTGAAGGGCTCAAGGCCCGACAGGCGCATCAGCGGCTCGACCCTGGCGGGCTTGCGCGGCGGATGTTTTGCGACAGCCTCGGCAATGGCGCGGATATGGTCCGGCGTCGAGCCGCAGCAGCCGCCGACGACATTGACCAGACCATCGCGCGCAAAACCTTCGATCTGGGCGGCCATGGCTTCCGGCGTTTCGTCATACTGGCCGAACTCGTTCGGCAGGCCGGCATTCGGATAGGCGCAGATGAAGGTGTCGGCAATGGTCGACAATTCATCGAGATGCGCGCGCATGGCGTTGGCCCCCAGCGCGCAGTTGAGACCGATGGTGAACGGCCTGGCGTGGCGCAGCGAATGCCAGAATGCCGTCGGCGTCTGGCCGGACAGGGTGCGGCCGGAAAGATCGGTGATCGTGCCGGAAATCATCACCGGGAGGCGAACGCCCTTTTCCCCGAACACTTCTTCCGCGGCGAAGACGGCAGCCTTGGCATTCAGCGTGTCGAAGATTGTTTCAATGAGGATGATATCGGAACCGCCATCGATCAGCCCCCGAATCTGTTCGGCATAGGCAATGCGCAGATCATCGAAGGTGACGGCGCGAAAGCCCGGATTGTTGACATCCGGCGACAGCGAGGCGGTGCGGTTTGTCGGCCCCAGAGCGCCCGCAACAAAACGGCGGCGGCCATCCTTCTGCTCGGCGCGCAAGGCGGCGCGGCGGGCAAGGCGCGCGCCATCGCGGTTCAGCTCATAGACCTGGTCTTCCATGCCGTAATCGGCCTGGGCGATTGTCGTGGACGAAAAAGTGTTGGTTTCGAGAATATCCGCGCCCGCAATGGCATAGGCATAGTGGATTTCCTCGATGGATTTGGGCTGGGTCAGCGTCAGAAGGTCGTTATTGCCCTGAAGCTGGCAATCGCAGGCGCTGAAACGGTCGCCGCGAAAATGCTCCTCATGGAAACCAAGCCCCTGAATCTGCGTTCCCATCGCACCGTCAAGGATCAGGATGCGCTCGCGCGCCGCCCTGTTGAGAGCTGCCAGAACTTCGGAGCCGTCAGGCTGCGCTGCCGTTGCACCAAAAAGACCGTCGAGGGAAGAGGCCATAAAACACCGCCAAATTCATTCTGTTCTCAGGCAGGGGGTGCCCGGGCACCCCTCCATTGCCTGTCATGCGCACATCGCGAAAGCCGTTTAATGACATAAACATATCTTTATGTCAATTCGGCGTAACTGTTTCCCATTCCGCATCCGGGCATCACCCGTCTGTTGCCGCCACAAAGAAATTGTGACCGCAAAACGCCGCCCCTCCGCCACATTGTCCCGCCAAAAATAGCGGCAGGGACGATCCATGTTGTTTATTTTTGCGCGCATCTCATCTGGATAAGCGTTGCACGCTTTTCGGGATGCGCGGTGAGGAGAGACCGATGAAAAGGTTTGCTTATTCCCTGTTTGCCGCATGTCTGTCACTCGGCATGGGACTATCCGCTGCTGCCGGAACCGCCAATGCGGCACAGCCATCCGTGATGCTGACGCCGTCCGCACAGACGTCGGCGCCGAACGTGCAGAGCGTGCAATATTATGATTATCGCGGCCACCGCCGCCATTGGCGTCATGACCGGTATTGGCGGCATCATCGCCCCTACTACCGGCCTTATTATCGCCATCACCGCCGCTGGGGCCCGCCGCCCCGCGCCTATCGCGGCGGCAATCCGCATGTGCGCTGGTGCTATAATCGTTACCGGTCCTACCGGGCCTACGACAATACGTTCCAGCCCAATTACGGGCCGCGGCGCCAGTGCTACTCGCCCTATCTGTGAAACGAAAAGCCCCGGCACTGTCCGGGGCTTTCTCGTCCATAAAACGGCTCAAAAATCAGGTGACGTAAGCACCGATCGATGCCGCGACCAGACCGATCGCAACAGCAATCATCACGCCGTAAACGCGCGGCTTGTCAAACAGGACCGCAAAGGCCGCGAACCAGCTGACAACCGCAGCGCCAAGCGCGAATAAAAAGCCCGGCTTGTCGCCGTGATACAGGTTCGCCGCCATCAGGCCGCCAATAATCAGCGCGCCAAAAACGATCATCAACCCTGTGGCATATCGCTCGTAATCGTCCATTTAAATTCCTCGGTTCCGGACAGCAGTGACAGCCCCCGCAACTTTCATCAATCCTTTTGGCCATTTAAGGGCATTGGCCGGTTGCCATCACACAATCACTATTCGTGTCGTTCTTCAACCATTTCACAATCCCAATTTCCGCAATTGTTACGACTTTTCACGGGAACGTTGCCATCCCTGCCCGATAAGCGGCGTTTGTCGCGGCAAAAACCATGCTAATATTATTTTCATGGAATCGTCAGGCATCCTCATTTTCGAAACGGATATCGGACCGTGCGGCATTGCCTGGCGCGGCACGAAGATCGTCGGCGTCGAAATCGGGGATGCTGACGAGAAAGAGACCCGTTATCGGCTCCGTGAACGGTTTCCCGGCGCGGAAGATATTGACGTGCCGGCTTTCGTCAACCGCGCAGCCCAGGGTGTGCGTGCGCTTCTGGCCGGGGCGGATGCCGATTTTTCGGACACACCGCTGGCGCTCGATTCGGTGCCGGACCTCAACCGGCAGGTCTATGAAATCATCCTTGAACTGAAACCGGGCGAGACGACGACCTATGGCGCGATTGCACGGCGGATCGGCGATATAAGCCTGTCGCAGGCAGTCGGTTATGCGCTGGGCAAAAACCCGTTTCCGATCATTGTGCCGTGCCATCGGGTGCTTGGCGCCAATGGCAAGGTCGGCGGTTTTTCGGCGGCTGGCGGAACGGCAACCAAGCTCAAGCTTCTCAATATCGAACGGGCGAGGACGTCCAGCGAGCCTGATCTTTTCGGCGGCCTGCCACTTCAGGAAAGACCGCAGGCCGACTGGTAATCAAGTCTTGTCCGTCACCACATCGGCGGAAAAGCGCAATTCGCGCATGGGGCGCACGAGTTGGGTCGTCGCATTGTAGGTTGGATGCTTCTTGAAAGCGAAAAGCGCTTCCTCATCCCTGAACTCGGCATAAACGACGAGATCAATACGGTCGCACATCGGATCGACCTTGGAATTGGGCAGCACTTCGAAAAGATCGGCATGGGGAATGGTGCCAAGTTGTTCCAGCCCTTTCCTGACCGTCTCGATATCCTGGCCTTGCCTGACGCTGAAGAAAACTATGTGCCGGATCACGCCGCTACTCCCTGATATTTGTGAGGCGTATCTAGCGCATCAAGCCGCGCAGAAAAATGGCAAATAATTGTCGATCTTCCGCGCGTCCAATTTCGTTCCTGAGCTGGCGAAAATGGTGGCTTTCGAGAACCGGAGCGGAATGTACTTCCAGCATAGTCCCGAAAAGTTGCAGACTTTTCGGATAAGACTATGCGTTAAAGAAAGATACATGAGCCGCGGCAAGCGCAGAAAGACGACATTTGCAGACGCTCAGGGGCGAAATTCAGCCCGCCTTGACGCGACGCCACGCAAACCCACCTACTTCCGGTACGGAACCGCGCCCCGGCTGATAATAGCCGGGCGTATCGACGAGACGGTTTTCATGAAGGCGGGCCTGCGCAACCTTGTTCGTCACCTGCAATGTGTCGAAACCGGTGCGCAGCATCAAGGCGGCCTGATCGATCAGCACGTCGCCAACCGCGCGCAACTCACCCATAAATCCTTCACGGCGCAAAATCTCGGCCTTGGAATAGGAGCGCCCGTCGCCGAAGGCCGGGAACTGCAAGGCGATTAGCGGCAGGTTTTCAAGATCAGCCAGCAGCGGTTCGATGGCTTCACCCGGCGCGACAGAAACGCCGATCCGGCGGTTGGAGGCGCGGCGGCGCTCCTCATCCAGGCCGAGCCAGACGGAGAGCGGAATAATGATCGCAGGCGCATCGCCCGCCGTTTCAAGATCGTCGGCGAAGACATAATCGTCTTCGCGAAAGCCATCGGCAGACCAGAGTTTGGTTTCGTGGATATCGCTCATTTGCGGTCATCTGCTCCAAGATTTTTCAGGCTGTCGGCAAGGCCAGTCAGATGGATGCCGCATTCCGTCTTTTCCGATCCGGCCCAGCGGCCTGCCCGCTGATCCTCGCCGTCGCTCACGGGCCGCGTGCAGGGCATGCAGCCGATGGACCGGTAGCCTTGCGCGGTGAGCGGATGCGGCGGCAGATCATGCTTTTCGGCATAGGCCTTCAAGTCCGCCGCCTGCCAGCGCGCCAGCGGATTGATGCGGATGCGCGGGCCGACCGATTCGAACGTTGGCAGGCTTTCGCGTGTCGATGCCTGAAACTGCTTGCGGCCGGTCATCCAGGCCCGATAGGGCGCGACGGCACGCGCCATCGGCTCGACCTTGCGGATGAAGCAGCAGCGGTCCTTGTCGGTCATGGACAGAGCGCCGAACGGGTCTTCGCTTTTGAGGCTTGCCTCGACGGGCGAAATGTCCTGCACACTCGTCAATCCCAGCCGGTCCACCAGATCGTGACGATAATCGAGCGTCGCCCGAAAATGCTTGCCCGTATCGAGGAAAAGAACCGGGGTCGCCGGATCGATTTGCGAAATCATGTGCAGAAGCACCGCCGATTCCGCCCCGAAGGAAGACACGACCGCAATCCGGCCCTCGTAGAGTTGGCGCGTGGCGAGCGCAATCACCTCCTGCGGGGAAGACGCGCCGTGGCTTGCCTCCAGAAGGCGGGCTTCGGCGGCAGCGCTTTGTTCAGCATCAGGCCGCACGGCTTATTTCTCCATAAAGCGCGCGTTTGAACGGCTCCATGCCGACGCGCCGATAGGCGGCGAGGAAGGTTTCCCCAGGGCTTTCACGCAAGGTGAGATAGGTGTCGACAATGGTTTCGATGGCATCCACCACATCTTCCGACGAGAAGCCGCGCCCGGTGATTTCACCAATGGCCGACTGCTCATCCGCCGAACCGCCAAGCGTGATCTGGTAGAGTTCCTCGCCCTTTTTCTCGACGCCCAGAATACCGATATGGCCGACATGGTGATGGCCGCAGGCATTGATGCAGCCGGAAATCTTGATCTTGAGATCGCCGATTTCGATCTGGCGCCGCTGGTCGCCAAAACGTTCGGAAATGCGCTGCGCCACCGGGATGGAGCGTGCATTGGCAAGCGCGCAATAATCGAGGCCGGGGCAGGCGATGATGTCGGTGATGAGACCGGCATTGGGCGTCACCAGACCGTCCAGTTGCAGGAGATCGTAAACGGCTGCGAGATCGGCCTTGGCCACATGCGGCAGAACCAGATTCTGCTCGTGGCTGACGCGGATTTCATCGAAGGAATAGGTTTCGGCAATTGCGGCCACCCGTTCCATCTGCTCCGCGCTTGCATCGCCCGGAATGCCGCCAATGGGTTTGAGCGAAATGGTGACGACGGCATAATCCGGGTGCTTGTGCGGCGTGACATTGCGCGCCACCCAGCTTGCAAATGCCGCGTCGGCCTTCTGCGTCACCGCCAGCACTTCCCAGCCCTCCGGCCGTTGCGGCAGGTCGGGCATGCGGAAATAGCTTTCAATGGCATCGATATCGCGCTGCGGCAGCTTCAGCTCACTGTCACGGATTTCTTCCCACTCGGCATCGATCTCGCGGGTCAGTTCCTCGACGCCGGTTTCATGGACGAGAATCTTGATGCGGGCCTTGTATTTGTTGTCGCGACGGCCATGCAGATTATAGACGCGCACGATCGCCGTCACATAGGTCAGCATGTCCTCGATGGGCAGGAAATCGCGAATCTTCTTCGCCACCATGGGCGTGCGGCCCTGACCGCCGCCAATATAGACGGCCAGTCCCAGATCGCCTGCCTCGTTCTTCCTCAACTGCAAGCCGATATCATGCACCTGGATCGCGGCGCGGTCATGCTCCGAACCGACGATGGCGATCTTGAACTTGCGCGGCAGATAGGAAAACTCCGGATGCAGCGACGACCATTGCCGCAGGATTTCCGCGAACGGGCGCGGATCGGCCACCTCGTCGCTGGCTGCGCCCGCGAAATGATCGGCGGTCACGTTGCGAATGCAATTGCCGGAGGTCTGGATGGCATGCATCTCGACCTCCGCCAGTTCTTCCAGAATACGCGGCACGTCCTTCAAGGCAGGCCAGTTGTACTGGATGTTCTGGCGCGTGGTGAAATGACCGAAGCCGCGATCATAAACGCGGGCAATGTGGCCAAGCTTGCGCAGCTGGCGGCTCGACAGCGTGCCATAGGGAATTGCCACGCGCAGCATATAGGCGTGCAATTGCAGATAAAGGCCGTTCATCAGGCGCAGCGGCTTGAACTGGTCTTCCGTCAGTTCGCCCGACAGCCGGCGCTCGACCTGATCCTTGAACTGGGCAACACGGGCCGCAACAAAATCGCGGTCGAATTCATCATAACGGTACATGGTTCAATCCAAATTCAGGAGGCGCGCTTCAATTCAGGCTTTTCGAGCGGCAGATCGCCGAAGGTCACGATGGTCGGGCCGGAAAGGCGGATGCGTTCGCGCAGGCGGATGGGGTAAAGCCCCTCGGCGCGCTCCTCGACATCGATCACATTCACATCCACGACCAGATTGGCTTTTGCGGCCACCTTGCCCGCATCTTCAAGAGCCTCGACGGCCTCGGCATGGCGGGCAACCAGCGCGCCGTCGATTGTTTCCTGCCAGGAGCCATCGGCGCTGAGCCACACAGCCTGCCCGTCGATCAGCCGGTTTGCGGTGAGAACTTTTACAACCATTTCCAAACTCCAAACTTTTGTTACCCGCATCCACGGGTTCAGGCTGCGACGGAAACCGGCCTGAGGGCCAATGCTTCGGCTTTATCGATTGCGGCACCGGCGACCGCATCGCCAATGATCACCATGACCGGACCGGAAAGCTCCTTGCGGTTTTCCAGTTCCGGCAGATCCTTCAATGTCCCATGGAACAGGCGCTTGTCCCGCCGGCTGGCATTTTCCACCACCGCCACGGCGGTATCTTCATGCAGGCCCGCGCCAATCAGCCGCGCGGCAACCGATGCGGCGACCGTCGAGCCCATATAGACGGCGATGGTCGCACCGGAGACGGCAAGCTTTGCCCAGCCCGGCAGCACATCGCCCGTCATGTCATGGCCGGTGGTGAACACCAGCGACGACGCGACACCGCGCAGCGTCAGCGGCAGCTCCATATCGGCTGCGGCGGCAAAGGCCGACGTGATGCCCGGCACGATTTCGAAACCGATACCGGCGGCACGCAGCGCCGCCATTTCCTCGCCCGCGCGCCCGAACACCAGCGGATCGCCGGATTTCAGCCGCACGACGCGCTTGCCCTGCTGCCCGAGCGAAACCAGCAGACGGTTGATCTCTTCCTGGCTTTTGGAATGGCAGCCCTTGCGCTTGCCGACGGCAAGGCGCTCGGCATCGCGGCGGCCCATGGCGATCACGCCTTCCGGCACCAGCGCATCATGCACGATGACATCGGCCTCCATCAGTGCGCGGTGCGCGCGCAAGGTCAGAAGGTCTTCCGCGCCCGGACCGGCACCGACCAGCCAGACATAACCGGCGGCATTGTTGCGTTGTTCAATCAGCGCGTTCGCGGCTTTGTCGGCTTCCGCGTGGTTGCCATTTTCGATTGCCCTGGCAACGCGGCCCGAAAAGAACCCGCGCCAGAAGCTCCTGCGCGCCAGCCCCCTGGGCAGGGCACGCTCGACCCGCGGGCGCCAGCTTTCGGCAAAATGCGCAAGCTCGCCAAGGCGCGGCGAGAAGGCGGCGTCGATACGCGCGCGCACCATCTGCGCCAGAACCGGGGCGCTTCCCTCCGAGCCGATGGCAATCGTCAGTGGCGCGCGGTTGACGATGGCTGGCGTCAGGAAATCGCAGAGCGCCGGGCGGTCAACGACATTGACCGGGATCTTCTCAGCCTTCACCATGGCAGCAACAGCGCGATCCTGCGCCTCATCGCCGGTCGCCACGAAAACGAGCCTTGCGCCCGCGACATGCTCCTGCGCGAAAGGTGCTGCAATATGCTCCGCGCCGTGGCTTGCGATGAAATCGGCCAGATGATGCTCCGTTTCCTCGGCAATGATGCGAAGGCGCGCGGATGTCTGTGCCACAAGGCGCGCCTTGTTGAGTGCTTCCTCGCCACCGCCGACGACGACAACCACCTCTTCCGACACCCGGAAGAAGGCAGGAAAATCAGCCAGCAGACGCTTCTGCGAAAAAGACATGAGCACCATCCTTTTAAGATGGCGCCATTATCCTTTGAGCGGCGCAATTTTATAAGAAACGCGCTTGCGCGCGAAAATCGCGCCGCGCATCACTTTTTCTCCAAAACACGATTTGCAGGATTTTCATTCCCCGCAACCGCGCCAATATACCCCACAATTTTTATAGGATTTACATGGGCTTACAAGTTGTTGCCGCTTGTGAAGAATGCCGGGACATGTTTCGGCCACCGGCGCGGCAGCACGGCAATCAGGTCGAAACGCAGCGACAGGCGGGCATGGTCGGGCTGGCGTTGCAGCCAGAGATCGGCTGCGGCTTCGATGCGCCGCATGGCATCCGGCGTGACGGCGCAATGCGCCGCTTCCAGGCTGCTGCGCGCCTTGACCTCGACGATGAGCACCAGATTGCCGCGCCGCGCAATCAGATCGATTTCGCCGAGCCGTGTGCGATAGCGCCGCGCAACGATGCGAAATCCTTTCAGAAGAAGCGCCAGAGCGGCCATGCGTTCGGCGCTGTGTCCGCGAAAGAAAGCCGTTCGCTTTTTCTCGCGGAAATCGGTCATCGCTGATCCGATTTCAGTTGCATGAGGCGCTGATAGAAAACCGATTTCTGACCGCCGGTCATGCGCGCCGCCTCGCCTGCGGCCTTGGATGGCGGCAATTCGGCGGCAAGCGACAGAAGCAGCCTGTCGATATCCTCCTCGCTTTGCGGAATGGTGTTGCCCGTCGGCGGCCCGACCAGCAGAACGACTTCACCGCGAATGCGATCCTCGCCGTCGAATTCCGCTGCAAGCTCGCCGAGCGGCGCGGTGCGGATGGTCTCATAGGCCTTGGTCAGTTCGCGGCAAAGCGCGCCCGGACGATCCGGCCCGAATACTTGCGCCATTTCGGCAAGCGTTGCTGCAGTCCGGTTTGGCGATTCATAGAACACCAGCGTCGCATCGATGCCCTTGAGGCTTTCAAGCTTCGCCTGTTTTTGTCCGTGTTTCGACGGCAGGAAGCCGCAGAACATGAAGGCATCGGTCGGCAGGCCCGAAGCGGCAAGGGCTGCCAGAACGGCGGAAGCGCCGGGAATGGGAACAACGCGAATACCCGCCTCGCGCGCTTCGCCCACCAGACGAAAGCCCGGATCGGAGACGAGCGGCGTGCCCGCATCCGACACCAGCGCAACGCTTTTGCCCGCCGTCAGCGCCGCGATCAGCTTTTCTCCGGCCTCGGCGGCATTGTGCTCGTGATAGCTGACGGGGCGGCGCGCTATGCCATAACGGTCGAGCAGAACACGGGTCACGCGTGTATCTTCACAGGCCAGAATATCGACGGAAGCCAGCGTTTCGATCCCGCGCAGCGTCATGTCGCCAAGATTGCCGATTGGCGTGGAGACGATGTAAAGTGCAGGCTCCAGTGGACGAGCGCGCATGGTCGTGCCGCCCACCACATATTCCCGCCGTGCGTCGCCCGTATCATCAGTCATTGCTTATCCTTTATGCCGCGAGATCAGCGACCAGCGCATCCAGCACCAGCGCACCGTCCGGCGTTGCGCGAATGATGCTGCCGCCCATCGGCTCGATCATGCCTTCGGCAATCAGTTTCGCCAGTCGCTTCTCGTCTATCGCATGGCCGGAAAGCCGTTCATAGCGGGCAAGATCGATACCTTCGCGCAGGCGCAGGCCCATCATCAGGAACTCGTCGCCCTCCTGCCCGCCATCGAGATATTCCTCCTCGATAATGCCGTGGCCGCTGCGTTCGACCTTGTCCAGCCAGGTTTCCGGGTGTTTTTCGGTCATGGTCACCGTGCGCACATCGTTTTCCACGAAACGCCCATGCGCACCGGGGCCGATGCCCACATATTGTCCATAGCGCCAATAGACCAGATTATGCTGCGACTCGCGCCCCGGCACGGCATGATTGGAAATCTCATAGGCGGGAAGACCATGTTCCGCCGTCACCCTTTGCGTTTCCTCATAAAGCGCTGCGGCGTGATCCGGCTCCGGCGTGGTCAGCTTGCCCGCCTTCCAGAGATTATAGAATTGCGTGCCTTCCTCGATCGTCAGCTGGTAGAGCGACAGATGATCGGCGGCAAGCCCGATGGCCTCTTTCAGTTCCTCCCGCCAGGCCTCGATTGTCTGGCCCGGCCGCGCATAGATCAGGTCGAAGGACAGGCGCGGGAAAATCTCGCGCGCCAGGCGGATGGCGGCCTTTGCCTCTTCCACCGAATGCATGCGCCCGAGACGGCGCAGATCGGGATCGTTCAGTGCCTGAATGCCGAGCGATACGCGATTGACGCCCGCCGCGCGATAGCCGCGAAAACGGTCGGCTTCCACGCTTGTCGGATTGGCTTCCAGCGTCACTTCGATGTCAGGCGCAACAGACCAATGCGAGGCAATGCCATCGAGAAGCGCGCCAACCGTTTCCGGCTGCATCAGCGACGGTGTGCCGCCGCCCAGAAAAATGCTGGTCACGGTGCGCGGCCCGGTGCGCTCCCGCAGCGTTTCCATCTCGCGGAGAAAGGCTTGCGTAAAGCGCGCCTGATCCACCGGCTTGTGACGTACATGGCTGTTGAAGTCGCAATAGGGGCATTTGGCCAGGCAGAACGGCCAGTGCACATAAACGCCAAACGCGGTTTCCCCATTGGCACGCGTGATGGGGTACGTGCCGGTGGCATTTTTCGCCTGCAAAGGGGGAAACAGCCTGTTCATTTCGCGGGCGCCGATACCACGTTGAGCGCCTTTTCGGCAAAAAGCTTGAAAGCGCGGGCGCGGTGCGACAGGGCCGAAGCATCCCCCGGCTTCCAGCCATGTTTCTCATCGGCGGTCATTTCGCCAAAGGTTTTCTCATGGCCGTCCGGCAGGAAGATCGGGTCAAAACCGAAGCCGGTCGTGCCGCGCGGTGGCCAAACAATCGCGCCTTCAACTTCACCGCGGAAATATTCCGCCTCGCCATCCGGCCAGGCAAGGCAGATGACCGATACAAACCGTGCCTTGCGTTGCTGCGGTTCAACGGCGCCCTTTTCCCGCAGCAGGTTCTCGACCTTCTGCATCGCCATGTCGAAATCGCGCGAGCCGTCCGCGGTTTCGGCCCAGTTTGCCGTATAGACGCCGGGATCGCCGTCGAGCGCATCGACCATCATGCCGGAATCATCGGACAAGGCGGGCAATCCGGTTGCCTCGGCAGCCGCGAGCGCCTTGATATAGGCGTTTTGCTCAAATGTCGTGCCCGTTTCATCGGGCTCGGGAAGACCGAGAGCGGCAACCGAGCTGACCTCGAAACCGAACGGGCCGATCAGACCGTCAAATTCCTTGAGCTTGCCTGCATTGTGCGAGGCAACGATCAGCTTGCCCTTTTCCAGTTTTCTCATTTTCAGTTCCCAGTCCGGTCAATTCCAAAAGCGTTTTGAGAAGGGGTTTTAGCCCCATAGGCGCGGCTCGGCAATCTCCAGCGAATTACCGGATGGATCACGGAAATAAATCGAATGCGCGCCATTGGGCCAATCGAACTCGGCCTCAATGGCGACGCCATGTCGTTCCAGATGTTTCCGCCAGCCCTCCATCTCCTCCCGGCTTGCGGCAAAACAGACATGGCCGGGACCGTGCGTGCCATGGGGCGGCACGGGCAAATGTCCGGGCAGCGGAGGCTTCAATGTCTCTTCCGCCTTGAAGAGAAGCAATATGCCATCGCCGCAACGGAAAAATGCATTGCGTTCACTGACTTTCCCGACCGGCTCCAGCCCCATCGTGCCGCGATAGAACGCTATCGCCTCGGCAACATCGCGCACATAGAGCGCGGTTTCAAGAATGCGTGCAGCGCGCATGGATCAGGTCTCCTCATTGAGATGGAGCAGGCTCTGTCCTATCAGAACCTGTTCCAAAAGTCGTCCTGTGCGGCTGCAAACAGCTTTTTTGATTCAGGCTCTCAGGCTCAGGCCACCGCCATCTTCTGCAACGACACAAGACGATCGATGCCGCCGCGTGCAAGCTTCATCAGGCTGGCGAATTCTTCTTCCGAGAAGGGAGCGCCTTCTGCCGTTCCCTGAATCTCGACAATTCCGCCCTTGCCGGTCATCACGAAATTGCTGTCGGTCTCGGCGACCGAATCTTCGGCATAATCCAGATCGAGCACCGGCTCGCCCTCATAAATACCGCAGGAAATCGCGGCGATGTGGTCTTTCAGAACCTTCTCGACGCGCACCATCTGGCGCGCTTCCATCCAGCGCAGGCATTCATGCAGCGCCACCCAGCCGCCGGTGATGGCCGCCGTGCGCGTGCCGCCATCGGCCTGGATGACATCGCAGTCCACCGTGATCTGCACTTCGCCGAGCGCCTGCATGTCCACGACCGCGCGCAAGGAGCGGCCGATCAGGCGCTGGATTTCCTGCGTGCGCCCGCCCTGCTTGCCTGCGGCGGCTTCGCGGCGCATGCGGTCGCCGGTCGAACGCGGCAGCATGCCATATTCCGCCGTCACCCAGCCCTTGCCGGTGTTGCGCATCCAGCCCGGAACCTTTTCCTCAAGGCTTGCGGTACAAAGCACATGCGTATCGCCAAACTTGACGAGGCAGGAGCCTTCGGCATGTTTGGAGATGCCGCGTTCAAAGGAAACGGCACGCATTTCGTCAGCCGCACGCTTGGATGGACGCATAAAGAATTCCTCGATTCATTGTTTCCGTGCGGCTTTTTAGGGTTTCCGCACATAAATAGAAAGGCTGAAAAACCGACAGAGATGTTGAGAGGCCTGTCACTATAGCCTAAAGGCTTTGACGCTTTGGCTTGCCACCTTATATTTGACCTATGCTATTTCTAGGGTTCGCGACCATAATATGATGAAACCGCCGGAACACCAGCTTCTAAGTTCGCTCGACCAGCGTTCACGCGATATTTTCCGGCTGATCGTGGAAAGCTATCTGAATGATGGCGATCCGCTCGGCTCGCGCAACCTGTCGCGGCTTCTGCCGCATACGCTTTCGCCTGCGACCATCCGCAATGTGATGAGCGATCTTGAGCATCTGGGCCTCATCTATGCACCGCATATCTCGGCCGGACGCCTGCCGACGCAAATCGGCCTGCGCTTCTTTGTCGATGCGTTTCTGGAAGTGGGCGACCTGCCGCCGGAGGAGCGCTCCTCTATTGAGGCCCAGGTCCGCTCCGCCGGAACGAACAATTCGGTCGAAAGCGTGCTGACCGAGGCAAGCCAGGTTCTTTCAGGTCTTTCGCGCGGGGCGGGCCTCGTGCTTGCCACCAAGGCGGAAGGGGCGCTGAAACATATCGAATTCGTTCGTCTCGAACCGACACGCGCGCTTGCCGTGCTGGTCATGCAGAATGGCGATGTGGAAAACCGGGTCGTCAATCTGCCGGTCGGCATCAGCGCGTCGCAGCTTGTCGAGGCGTCGAATTTTCTCAATGCGCATATTCACGGCCATACGCTTTCCGAAGCCAAGGCCGAACTGAAGAAGCTGACGGAAGAAACCCGGCAGGAACTCGACCAGCTGTCGCAGGAACTGGTTGCGCAGGGGCTGGCGGTGTGGAGCGGGGCCGGAACGGACCAGCCCGCCCGGCTGATCGTGCGCGGGCGCGCCAATCTTCTGGAAAACATCCACGCGCAGGAGGACATAGAGCGCCTGCGCCATCTCTTTGATGACCTTGAGACCAAGGACGGTATGGTCCAGCTTCTCGATCTGGCCGAAGCAGGCTCGGGAGTGCGCATCTTCATCGGCTCGGAGAACAAGCTTTTCTCCCTTTCCGGCTCATCGCTCGTGGTCGCCCCCTATCGCGACAGCGAGCAACGGGTTATTGGTGCGCTGGGAGTCATCGGGCCGACGCGGCTCAATTATGCGCGGATCGTACCGATGGTGGATTATACCGCCCAGATCGTATCCCGGCTCCTGCGGTAACTGTGAGACTTGCCGGGACAAACCAAGTCCCTGAAAATAGACCTTGATTTTACTGGCATGAAACTCGATATCCGCCCCAGAAGACATTCAAGACGGAAGTAGCATCATGGCTGACGAAAAGAACAAATCCCAGAATCCCGATCTTGAGCAGCGCGACATCAACAATCCCCGGGATCGTGAGGCGCTGAACCGGGCTGCCGACGACTTTCTGAAGGCGCGCAAGGCAGAGGCGCGCGCGGAAGCCGCCGAAGACGAGGCCGAAGCGGCGGTGGATGAAACCGCAAACAGGATCGCCATGCTCGAAGCCGACAATGGCGAGTTGAAGGACCAGCTGCTGCGTGCGGCGGCCGAGATGGAAAACCTGCGCAAACGCACCCAGCGCGACGTGCAGGATGCGCGCACCTATGCCGTGACCAATTTTGCCCGCGACATGCTGTCGGTTTCCGACAATCTGCGCCGTGCGCTCGAAGCTATTCCCGCCGATGCCTTGGCGACGGATGCAAGCCTGAAATCGCTTGCAGACGGCGTGGAAATGACCGAACGCGCCATGCTGCAAGCGCTGGAGCGTCATGGCGTCAAGAAACTGGAGCCGGAAGGCCAGAAGTTCGACCCGAATTTCCACCAGGCCATGTTCGAAGTGCCGAACCCGGATTTGCCGAACAACACCGTCGTGCAGGTCGTGCAGGATGGTTATGCCATTGGCGACCGCGTTCTGCGCCCCGCCATGGTCGGGGTTTCAAAGGGCGGTCCGAAGGCAAATGCCGACAATGGCGGGGCAACGTCCGAGAGCAACGCCTGATTTCAGCCATAAGCAATGAAGCTGAGCGGCGGCTTTGTCTGCCGCTCTTTTCGTATCTGCGGCCCGCTTTGCAATGCGGTCAATATTGCTATTGCTGCAAACTGGTGAAAAATTGTCACTGGATGTATGAAGGAGGCCGGCAGCGTGACGATCCCCGAGTTTTTGAACTTCGCAGGCGTTTTCGTTTTCGCTGCGACCGGCGCCCTTGCCGCGTCGCGTCGCCAGCTCGACATTATCGGCTTTCTTTTCCTCGCCAATATCACCGGTATCGGCGGCGGAACTTTTCGCGATCTCGTGCTGGGCGCCCCGGTTTTCTGGGTTGTGGAACCATCTTATCTGCTGGCAGGCACGCTGGCTGCCATCTTCGTCTATTTCACGGCGCATCTGGTTGAATCGCGCTACCGGGTCCTGCTCTGGCTCGATGCCATCGGCATGGCCGCCTATACGGTATTGGGTGCGGCCAAGGGGCTGGCGCTCGGCTTTGGGCCTTCCGTCGCCATCGTCACCGGCATTTCCACGGCGACGCTCGGCGGCATATTGCGTGACATGGTGGCGGGCGAGCCTTCCGTCCTGATGCGCCGCGAAATCTATGTCACGGCTTCGCTTGCCGGTGCGTGTCTTTATGTCCTGCTTGCCTGGTTGCAGGTCGAGCCGGCCCTATGCGCCATTGCCGCCGCCTTGACCGCGTTTGTCATTCGCGGCGGCGCGCTTTATTTCGGCTGGACACTGCCAGTTTATAAAAGCCGCCCCGGACGCACGGAAGAAGAGCTTCAGCGCGACCGGATCATCAGGCCGGAATGACTTTATGCAAGCCCGGCCTGGCTTGCGGCAGCCTGCAGGCTGATCTGCGGGCGCGGCCCCATCTGCTGGATGATGAGCCCTGCCGCCAATGAGCCCAGACGGGCGCAATCCTCAAGCGAACGCTCCTTCGTATAGCCGTAAAGGAAACCGGCCGCGTAGAGATCGCCCGCCCCGGTCGTGTCGACCAGCGCATCGATTTCAATGGCCGGGACAGTCAGGGTCTGGTTTGGCGTGACGACGATGGCGCCTTTTTCCGAGCGGGTGACGATCGACAGCGCACAATCCATGCGCATGGAGGCAATCGCCGTTTCCAGCGATTTCGTCTTGTAGAGCGACTTGGCCTCTTCCTCATTGGCAAAGACGATATCGACCGTGCGCGAGCGCATGAGTTGCAGAAACTCCTCGCGATATCGGTCCACGCAGAATGGATCGGACAGCGTCATCGCCATCTTGCGGTTTTTCTCATGCGCGATCTTCGATGCCATGACGATGGCTTCCTTGGCGCGCGGCGGATCCCAGAGATAGCCTTCGAAATAAGTCACTTTCGCATCGGCGACCTTGGAGGTTTCGACGTCTTCCGGCCCCAGTTCCACGCAGGCGCCGAGATAGGTGTTCATCGAGCGCTCCCCGTCCGGGGTGACAAAAATCATGGAGCGGGCGGTGGGAGAGCCTTTTTCCAGCGGGCGCGTATCGAAGGCAACGCCCTGCGCGCGGATATCATGCGCGAAAACACGCCCCAGATGGTCGGTCGCCACCTTGCCGAAATAGGCTGAACGCCCACCGAGGCTCGCGACGCCCGCAGCCGTGTTTCCGGCACTGCCGCCCGACATTTCCGTCGCCGGACCGGCGATCCGGCGGTAGAGCAGCTCCGCACGCTCCGCATCGATCAGGTTCATCGCACCCTTGACGATGCCGTTCGTTTCCAGAAATGCGTCATCGGTGCGCGAAAGAATGTCGACAATGGCATTGCCAATGCAAAGAACGTCGAATGTGGCCATGAGTGCGAGAAGCTCCCCTTTTGATTCGTCTCCTGTCCGCCAGGCGCAGATCGTTATCGAAAAGCCGCTATGCGCCTTTCCACGACATGCTTCGAGCCGGATATGCGGCAGTCATGTGCGTGCCGGTTTAGCCGTTTGCATCCCCTTTGGCTACCCTGCAAGCCTCCCGCATTGTGGGTAGTGCGGCTTGCGCCAGGCCGCAGGCATACCTATGTCCATCCTCGTCCACAGTCGCAATTGGGGCGAAAATGATCTTGGATGCTGCCTTGAAGGCCCTGAAACGCCTGACCACGCCGGAATTGCGCGCGGTTTTCTGGAAGACGCTCGGCCTGACGCTTCTGCTGCTGGTCGGCCTTTGGGCCGCGGTCCGTCAAATCTTTTTTACTTTCGCCTGGCCATGGATGGAGCAGATCCTGCCCGGCATGCCGGAATGGGCAGGCTGGCTCGGCATCGTCGCCGCCATTGTCGCGGGCCTTGGCCTGGCGCTTGTGCTGGCATTGATGATCGCGCCCGTTACCGCACTTGTGGCCGGCCTGTTTCTCGATGACGTGGCCGATGTGGTCGAGCGGGAGGATTATCCGGCCGATCCCCCCGGCACACCCTTGCCGACCGGCCGCTCCATCGTCGTTTCGCTGAAGTTCCTCGGCACCGTCATCCTTGGCAACATCATTGCCTTGTTCATGCTGTTCATACCCGGCGTCAACCTGATCGCATTCTTCGTCATCAACGCCTATCTGCTCGGACGGGAATTCTTCGAGTTTGCAGCCATGCGCTACCGATCCGAAGCAGAGGCCAGGGCGCTCCGGTCACATTATGGCCTGACGGTCTTTCTGGCCGGGCTGCTGATTGCAGGTTTCATGGCGATCCCCATCGTCAATCTTCTGACCCCGCTTTTTGCCGCCACGATGATGGTCCATCTGCACAAGGCCATCGCGCGGCGGGAGGCCGCACTCACACCTGCGGCGGCAAGGGGATAAGCGGCGCGGGGATATCGCAGGTCTTCGCCGGATATTTGCAGATATCGGCAATCACGCATTTCTCGCAGTCCGGCTTGCGCGCCTTGCACACATAGCGCCCATGCAGGATCAGCCAGTGATGGGCATGAAGCATGTATTCCGCGGGAATGACCCGCACCAGAACGGCTTCGACTGCCTCCGGCGTTTTGCCGGGCGCAAGGCCGATCCGGTTGCCGATGCGCAGGATATGCGTATCCACCGCCATCGTCGGCTGGCCGAAAGCCATGTTCAGCACCACATTCGCCGTCTTGCGGCCAACGCCCGGCAGCTTCACCAGTTCGTCCCGGTCGCCCGGCACGTCTCCGCCATGATCGCGGATCAAGGCTTCCGACAGGAGAATGACGTTCTTCGCCTTGTTGCGCCAAAGACCGATGGTGCGAATATAGTCGCCGACCTTCTCCTCGCCGAGAGCCAGCATTTTCCGCGGCGTATCGGCGGCGGCAAAGAGCCCACGGGTCGCCTTGTTGACCCCGGCATCGGTGGCCTGTGCCGACAAAACGACGGCGACAAGAAGCGTAAACGCATTCACATGTTCGAGCTCGCCCTTCGGCTCCGGCCGCTGGATCGAAAAACGGCGAAATATCTCATGAATTTCATCCGCCGTATAAAGCGTGCCGCGCACACGACGCGGGCGCGGTGCGGCGGGAGAAGCACTCACGGGCGATTTGATTTTGGCCTTTTCCATTTCGCCTCTATAATGGTTTCCCTATCGACAAAACAATCAGCAGCTTGACGCAGGCCCCTTCCCCTCCTGCAAATTGACCTGAAAACCATGCACCATCCAGACGGCGCGGAACCGGACCGGTTCGACAAACCCATTTTCGAAGCCCTGCTCACCCCCTATCGTTCACTGGGGCGGACAGGCTTCATCATCCTGATGGGCGCCCTGATCGGCTGCTGGATGTTCGTCGGCATTCTTTTCTGGTCCATCGGCGCCTGGCCGATCTTCGGATTTTTCGGCCTCGACGTGCTGCTGATTTATCTGGCCTTTCGCTGGAATTACCATGCGGCCCGCGCGCGCGAGGAAATCTCCGTATCGCGCTCGGCCCTGCATATTCGCAAATATGCGGCCTCCGGCAAGATGACCGCGCATCGCTTCCATCCGTTCTGGACGCGCTTCAAGGTCGCCCGCAAGCCGGATATCGGCATCACCGGCATGAGCGTCGAAAGCCGTGAAAAAACTGTCGCGATCGGAAACTTCCTCTCCCCGGACGATCGCGAAAGCTTTGCCAGCGCTTTCGGCGCAGCACTTGCGGAAGCACGCCGATAGAGCGCGTTTCGATCTGATTGAATCAGATCGGCGCTCTACCGTTTGTTTTTTACGCATATCTTATCCGAAAACCGGGTCACACTTTTGGGAGACATGCATTAGCAACACCCCAATATTGCCGGGTATCTTGCACCCGAACTTCGTTTTACCCTGTAACGAAGGAATCCGGATTGGCCCTTGAAGTCCGGCTTTTCACAAGCCATATCAGTTAGCGGGGAGATACGCCGTAAGGGTTCTCCTCATTACGGTCGCTTCTCATCAAGGACTGATGCAATGACAAGAATGACGCCGTTTTCGAGCCCTCTGCTGCTCGGATTCGATACGATGGAAAAGACGCTGGAACGGATCGCAAAATCCGGCGACGGTTATCCGCCCTACAATATTGAACGCCTGCGCGGCGAGACGGGTTCCGAACGCCTGCGCATCACCCTGGCGGTGGCCGGCTTCTCCAGCGATGACCTCGAAGTCATGACGGAAGACAATCAGCTCGTCATCCGTGGCCGCCAGACCGACGATACCGAGCGCGAATTTCTGCATCGCGGCATTGCTGCCCGGCAGTTCCAGCGCGTTTTCGTTCTGGCAGACGGGATGCGGGTTCTCGGTTGCGATCTGAAAAATGGTCTTCTGGCCATCGATCTCGACCGTCCGGAGCCCGAGCGGCTGATCAAGCGAATCAACATAGCGGTGAAAGACTGATCTTGTTCAGTTTTTGTTCAGCACAATCCGCTATATTGAAGACGTGAAGCTCTGATGCGGCATGGTCGCAAATGACATGCCGACGAAATGGAGGCTAAGACCATGAACAGACACATATTCACCGAAAATGAATTCGCCCATCTCGGCGAAGGTGAAGTTGCCTATGTGCGCAAGATCCGTTCAGATGACCTTGCCCGCAGCTTCCCTGCCCTCCCACCGATCGAGCCGGGCCTTGAACTCTGGGCGCTTTTCGGCGCCAGCGGCGAGCCAATCGTGCTTTCCGATGTTCGCGCCACCGCGTTGCAGGGCGCACAAGACCATGAACTGCGCACGGTGATGCTGCATTAAGGTTCGCTGCGATACCGGCCCGCCGGTATCGCACTTCCGCGCGCAAGCGCCGCAGATCATCTTCAGGCAGAAATACGCTTCTGCCGGAATTGTTTCCTTCCCTGCAAATCGTTTCCATGAACGCACAAAACCGCCATTCGAGTTCGAACGGCGGTTTTGTTTACGAGAAACGCGAGCGGTTCCGATTAAACACAATCGTGGAACCACTCTATTCCTTTGATTTTACGCATTTTCGAGCCAAAATCGCTTCGCGCTTTGGGCTCGAAAATGCTCTGTTTGACCTTAAGCCGCGTTGGACGTCGGCTGAGCGGTCAGGAATGAATAAAGCGCCTGCGCGTCATGTGTGCCGCGCAGTTTGGCAACAGTGTCGGCATCGCGCAGCATACGGGCGATGCGCGAAAGAGCCTTGAGATGATCCGCGCCGGCATTTTCCGGCGCGAGAAGCAGAAAAACAAGATCGACAGGTTGATCGTCCAGCGCCTCGAAATCGACCGGGGTTTCCAGACGAGCGAAGATTCCGGCTATTTTGTTGATGTTCGCCAGCTTGCCATGCGGAATGGCAACGCCGTTTCCTACCCCGGTGGAACCAAGGCGCTCACGCTGGAGAACTGTTTCGAAAACTTCACGCTCAGGGAGACCGGTCAGTTCCGCAGCCTTCTCAGACAAAATCTGCAAAAGCTGCTTTTTGGAGCTGGCTTTCAGCGCCGGGATAATCGCCCCGGGCTGAATCAGATCACTAAGATCCATTCTCTCCGTTCCTTCTTCAATCAGGCCTTTGCGGCCCGGTTTTGGGAAGCGCACGCGGCCGCCCAATCGCGATCCGCAGCGTGCGCTTCAGGTTTGCCGTCAGGCGCGTGGCGCGGCCTGGCGGGTGACCATCGATGGATCGACCCAGCCGATATTGCCGTCCGCGCGACGGTAGACGATGTTAACTTCATCATTGCCGGCATTGCGGAATACCAGAACCGGATTCTCGATCAGATCCAGTTCCACGACCGCCGATGCCACCGACATGGTGCGCAGGGCGACGGACGATTCCGCAACGATGGTCGGCGCGTAATCCGCCGGAAGATCCTCCTCTTCCTCCGGCAGCGGTGCCATAACACGATATGCAATGTCGTCATAGATCGCATCCGGCTGCGTAGCCGGGCGCGATTTCAGGCGACGCTTGTAGCGGCGAAGGCGGGTTTCGATCTTGTCCGCCGCCGCTTCGAAAGCCAGCTGCGGGTCCTGCGCATCGCCAGTGCTTTGCAGGGTTGCACCGCTATCGAGGTGCAAGGTGCAATCTGCACTGAAACGCGAACCGGACTTGGTGACCGTAACCTGTCCGGAAAAGCCATGATCGAAATATTTGCCGACAGCCTCGTTCACCCGATCAACGATCCGGGTTGTGAAAGCTTCACCGACGTCCATATGCTTTCCAGATACACGCAGAGTCATTTGGCACACCTCATTTGCGTTACACCACAGGACTCAGTCTAATCACAAGGCGAGCGAAGCGCAAAGCGAACCAGCATCAAAGATGCTTTTCGTCCTGTGCGTTTTCCAACTACGGTCACGGTGCAGGCAGTCCTTAAAGGCGCAGTTTCGTGCAAGGTGTTGAAACACCTTCCAAAAACGCCTTGAAATCCTGGCTGCTCCAATCAATAGCCCCTCAGCGGGATGGTTGCCGCACATCGCTCTTTTATATAACGCCCCAGTAGCCGGTCCGTTGCCGGATTTTTTCCGGCCCAGGTTTCCCCGGAGCGCCACATTGCCCTTCCTTCAAGCATAGGAACAACCGCAATTTCTTCCAGAAATTACAGTCACAAGACCGGGCATGACCGCCAACATGCATTCGCTGGAAACGCCCGATCCATATTTTCAGCCCAAAACCGGTTCCCGCTTTTGGGCGGCATGCTTCAATTCCGCTTTTGTCGACATCACGCCAACGCACGCTCGCAGCCTATCACAGAACCACTCGGGGGGCCCGGATATATGCCGCAGCGCGAGCCGGGCTTCTATTGGGTGAATTGGCGCTTGTCAATTGGTCCTCCTGCCAGTTGGCTGGCCTGCAATGCTGTTCTTCTCAAAAACCGACGTCGCGTTTTTCTGAATGAGCAGGGTTGCAGATCCAAAATTTTAGAGCATTCCTCCCCATTCAAATACGGGAATAAAGCTCCAGAGGTACAATCTGTAATTTAAAACAGTCCCTTGGCAGCGCAATCTGCGGGACCATTCCGGCGACGCAATCAGGAAGCGGAGACTCTCGCCTTCTTTTCACGCCTGCGCTGAACCGATGAAGCAATATTCATCGATTCCCTATATTTTGCGACCGTTCTTCGCGCGATATCCACACCGTCCTTCTTCAATGCATCCACAATGGCGTCATCGGAGAGCACGTCGTCGGGCTTTTCAGCGTCAATCATCTGGCGGATGCGATGGCGCACGCTCTCCGAGGAATGGGCGTCGCCGCCCTCGGATGAAGCGATGGAGGCGGTGAAGAAATAACGCAGTTCAAACACGCCGCGCGGCGTGGCCATGAATTTGTTCGCGGTCACGCGGCTGATGGTCGATTCATGCATGCCGACAGCGTCGGCCACGATGCGCAGGTTGAGCGGCTTCAAATGGGTCACGCCATGGCGCAGAAAACCATCCTGCTGCCGGACGATTTCCTGCGTGACCTTGAGGATTGTGCGCGCACGCTGGTCGAGGCTGCGCAGGAGCCAGCTTGCCGTCTGCATGCAGTCCGACAGAAACGCTTTTTCCTCGGCCTTCACGGAAGCGCTCACCTCCGCATAATATTCATTGTTGACGATGAGACGCGGCATTGCGGCTGGATTGAGTTCGATCATCCAGCCACCGTCGCGCGAGGGCGTCACCAGCGCATCCGGCACGATGGCATCGGCGACGGAGACCTCAAACAATGCACCGGGCTTCGGGTCAAGCATGCGGATTTCGGTCAGCATGTCGAGAATATCGGCCTGATCGACGCCGCACAGCTTCTTGAGCGTCGCGAAATCGCGCCGCGCCAGAAGGTCGAGATTGTCGACCAGCGCCTCCATGGCCGGATCGAAACGATCCTTGAGGCGCAATTGTATCGCCAGGCACTCCCGCAGGTCGCGCGCAAAAAGACCCGCCGGATCAAAGCCTTGCATTATTGCCAGAATGCGCTCGATCGCGGTCGTTTCAACGCCCAGATTCCGGGCAAGCGCGACACTATCGATACGCAGATAGCCGCTCTCGTCCAGCGCGTCGGCAAGTGCCGTCGCGATGAACCGGTCTGCCGTAGCGGAGAAGGTGAGCGCGATCTGTTCGGCCACATGTTCGCTCAGCGAAACGCGGCTTGCCGTAACCTGATCGATGTCATAACCGCCGCCTGAAACATAGCCGTCGCCGGAGGACGATTTCCATTGCGCAGCCAGATCGGGGCCAATCTCGTCAAAACGCCCCGGATCGTCGGGAAAAATGTTTTCCAGCGAACTGTCGAAAGTCGATGAGAGATTTTCAGCATCATCCGAAGCATCCGTCCTGAACCAGTCGCTGTCGGACATCTCGTCGGATGCGGGATCGTCACCGCCGGTTTCGGCACTTTCCCGCACAGGCTCCCCGCTCGAAAAATCGTCATTGGCTGCCTCAATTCGATCCAGCAGCGGATTTTTTTCGATTTCACCGTCGAGAAACTGTTCAAGCTCCACATGCGTCATCTGCAACAGCCGGATCGACTGCATCAGCTGCGGTGTCATCACCAGCGATTGCGATTGACGAAAATCGAGCTTGGGCGACAAAGCCATGCGACGCGTTATCTCCCCGTTTTACCCCTGCCCACCGCCATGAACCACATGTTCCGGCCAGGCTGAATGAAAACTGGTATGAACCTTGCTTGTCAATTCAGAATGTGCGGATTTGGGGTAAAAGGGAAAATAGTCGCGCAGCCGAACCGTTATATGAGACGACCGAATGCCCAGGCCGTCAAAGCGTAAACTGGTCGCCGAGATAAAGCCTGCGGACATCGGGATTGGCGACGATTTCAGCGGGACGGCCATGCGTCAGCACCTGACCGGCGTGAATGATGTAGGCGCGGTCGATAAGGCCCAGCGTTTCACGCACATTATGGTCGGTAATCAGAACACCGATGCCGCGGCTCGTCAGATGGCGCACAAGCTGCTGGATATCCGAAACGGCAATCGGATCGACACCGGCAAAAGGCTCGTCGAGCAGCATGAAGTTGGGCCGCGATGCGAGCGCGCGCGCGATTTCGAGGCGGCGGCGTTCACCGCCGGAAAGCGAAATGGCAGGCGCCTTGCGCAGATGGGCAATGTGAAACTCTTCCAGCAGCGCATCCAGTTCGGATGCACGCTTGGCGCGATCCTTTTCCACCACTTCCAGCACGGCCTTGATGTTGTTTTCCACCGACAGGCCGCGAAAAATGGAGGCTTCCTGCGGCAGATAGCCGATGCCGAGACGCGAACGGCGATACATCGGCATCGACGTGACATCGAAACCGTCGATCTCGATGGAGCCGGCATCGGCGGGAACCAGGCCGGTGACCATGTAGAAGCACGTCGTCTTGCCGGCGCCGTTCGGCCCCAGAATGCCGACCGCCTCACCGGCCCGCACGCCGAACGACACGCCATTGACGACCTGCCGGCCGCGATAGCTCTTGCAAAGCCCCCGCGCCACCAGCGTGCCCTTGAGGCGCGTCGATCTGCCCGGCTGCCCCGGCATGGCGCCTGCGGCATCGGAAGGAGCGTTTACAGCTTGTGATGCAGCTTGCGGCCCTTCGGCCTTCTTGTTCCAGAACAATCCCACACGTGCCCCGGTCAGTTCTGCCTGGGCGCCGCGCCGCCCTGCTGTTGATCTTTCGGAGCCATGATGATCGATACGCGACCCTTGGTCTGGCCCTTGCAGCTTTCGACATTGGCGCGGCCCGTATCGAGATGCGCCGTCAGTTTGCAGCCGGTCACGACATTGTCGCCATCGGTCAGGACCACTTTCTGCCCCTGAAGGACCATGACCTGATTTTTCGCATCGTAACGGCCGGTATCGCCGGTTGCGACCTGCGTACCGGACTTGAGATAAACTTTTCCCGAAATGTCGATATGATCGATACTCGATGAATCAAGGCCGCCCACGCCGGCACTTGCCGGTTCCGGGGCCTGCGCCTCGCCATCCTTCTTGGTCTTGTTGTAATAGACCGTCATCTGGCCCGCCTTCAGCAGAGCGTCGCCCTGCGAAACGGCAACATTGCCGGTGAAGACGGCAATGCCTTCCTTGTCGCGCATTTCCAGCTTGTCAGCGTCAATCTTGACGGGCGACTTGCTGTTGGAAAGCTTCAGGCCGTTCACGGCAGCGCCTTCCTGCGCCAGAGAGGCTGAGGGAGCCGCGACAAAGCCCAGCGCCAGAACTGCAAATCCCATCCGCAAAGTGCGGGCCATCGTACCCTTGTTCATCCTGCCCGTCTCGCGCTCCATATATTTTCAGCTCCCCGAAGCATTCGACCATCCCTCGGCCGACATGCGGTCAGACGCAACATTAAGCACTTTGCGGCCAAATGGGAACATTCAGCATCGCAAAATGCGATCAAAAAAGCCGTTTAGAGCCCGTAGCATTCCGACAGCATCGGAATCAGGCCCTAACAATTTGTTTTCGAGCGCATTTCGATCCGAAAACCGGCTTCAAAATGCATTCAAGCGCCCGCACGGAATAATTGGCCCGAACGCTCCCCTGCCCTCAAATCAGCCCCCTGTTCAGGGAGCCTTGTTGGGCGAAACAACGCTGCCGTCAACAGTCATTCGAACCTTGTTCTCGAAAATAAGAACCTTGCCGTTGTCCTTGACCTGCATGCTGTCGGCCAGAATATGCGTGTTGCCGCTGCGAATATCGACAGGCTTGTCGGTGGTGATCTGTCCACTTTTCAAATTGACATCCGCAGAATGCAGCACGGCACGCAATCCGTCATCCGTCGTAACAGTAAAGTCCTTATCAAGTTGCAAACGACCATTGGCATTATCGTAGATACCCGATGTCGCTTCGACCTTGGCTGTGCCCTTTTCACCAATGGGCAGCTCGGCCGAAATGCCTTGAAGCGAAATCGCACCGCTGTTCTTCGCATCCTGCGTCGCCTTCGCCGCCGTCATCGAATAGGGGCGATTGTCCTTGGTATAGCCATTCAGATGCGGGCTCGTCATGACGAGCTTTCCGCTTTCGCCGCCATTATTCACTTCCACCTTTACAGGCGTGTTCGGCGTTGCAAGAAACGTGTACCAGGAAAACACGGCCCCCACGATGACCGCGGCAACCGGAAGCGCTGTCTTCAAGACCCTGACGCGGATCGAATGACGCTGCGCGGCATGGAAAAGCGACTCGGCCTTCTCCGATGCACCAAAACGCATGCCGCCCGCGCCGCGACCGGAAGCAGTCGCGTTCTGCGGGGCATGGCTATGTGTGGTATCGGCAGTCATGTCGCGTTCGATTCCCTAACGGCTTCGCAGAATTCAATGATCATCGCGCCTGTGTCGCGCTTTTTCATTTCAATAAGGTTTATTTGGGGTGAAACAGCCGGCCGCTCAATAGCTTTATACCGCGCAAAACACCACACCCGCCTCGCAAACCGGGAGCAGGAATGGTTCATGTCTTTGATAATTCAGCCCAATTTGCACCCATCGAATTTAGATAGAATGCTAATCAACTCTTTGATACCACAAACCGCCCCCGAATTACAGAAGAACATAATGCAACCAAGCCGCGTTTGCACGGCATAATCCATGGCGACAACACAATCCCGTATCGTTTCATTACACTGTGTATTTCAGGCACTCTCGCCCCCGATTTTCCGAAGAGGCTTGCCGCGTGCCTCCATTCGAGGCAAAAGGTGTAATGCCGAGCGTAAACCACGCTGTTTGAACGAACGGAAGGACGGGAATGGCCCAGGACGCCGAAGCAATCATCGAACGCCGGAAATTGCGCAGAAAGCTGACGGTCTGGCGCGCAGCCTTCCTGCTTCTGATCGCAGCCCTGATTGCCGTTTTCGCCTTCTGGTCCCTGCGCGGCGCCAATTTCAGCCAGCCGCATATCGCCAAGGTTCGCATCGAGGGGACGATCTTCGAGAATGAGGAATTGCTGAAGCGTCTCGACAAGATTGGCCGGGACGATGCCGTCAAGGGCGTGATTCTGGTTCTCGATTCGCCCGGCGGAACGACGGTCGGCGGCGAGGCGATTTTCGATGCGGTGCGCAAGATTGCGGAGAAAAAGCCGGTCGTGACCCAGGTGGGCACGCTTGCCGCCTCCGCCGGCTATATGATTGCCAGTGCATCCGACCATATCATCGCGCGGCAGACATCCATCGTCGGCTCGATCGGGGTCCTGTTTCAATATCCCGACATTTCCAAGCTTCTCGACACCATCGGCGTGAAGGTCGAAACCATCAAATCCTCACCGCTCAAGGCGGAACCCAATTATTTCAGTCCGGCCAGCGAAGAAGCCAAGGGCATGATCCGCAACATGATCATGGATTCCTATGCGTGGTTTGTGGATATTGTCGAAAAGCGCCGCTCATTCACGCATGAACAGGCGCTGGCGCTGGCCAATGGGGCCGTGTTCACCGGACGGCAGGCGCTGGACAAGAAGCTGATCGACGGGTTGGGTGGCGAAGAAGAAGCCGTTGTCTGGCTTACGAGCAAGGGGCTGTCGAAAGACCTGCCGCGTCTGGAATGGAAACCGGTCAGCAGCGACACCGGCTTCTCGCTGCGCGATCTCATCATTCATGCCGGTGCGCGCCTCATCGGCCTGCCGCAGGAAGCCGACGGCATGTTGAAGGAGATCGCACGGGAACGCATCTTTCTTGACGGACTTCTCTCGGTTTGGCACGTTGACGGTACGCCTGACGCGAATTGACGCCAGCCGGGCACACGAACACCATCCGGCAGGCGCCGGATGAAACAGACAGAAGCACAGGGGTTTAAAGCCGTGATCAAATCGGAACTCGTTCAGATTATCGCCAGCCGCAATCCGCATCTCTTTCAACGCGATGTCGAAAACATCGTGGGCGCGGTATTCGACGAGATCACAAACGCCCTTGCCGAAGGCAATCGCGTTGAACTGCGGGGCTTCGGCGCCTTTTCGGTGAAAAACCGCCCGGCACGCAGCGGCCGCAATCCGCGCACCGGCGAAACGGTAGACGTGGAAGAAAAGTGGGTGCCCTTCTTCAAGACCGGCAAGGAACTGCGCGACCGTCTCAACTGCGCAGTCTGATCGACATCATGGCGGCAAAACGCATCATCGCCATCATTGTTCTCGTGCCGCTTGCAGTGGTTTTGATCGCATTGTCCGTGGCCAATCGCGCATCGGTGCAATTGACGATCGATCCGTTCAATCCGGGCAATCCGGCGCTGTCCTATAATGCGCCCTTGTTCCTGTGGCTGTTCGGTGCGCTTCTTGTCGGTGTCGTCATCGGCTCTCTGGTGACATGGCTCACGCAGGGCAAGCATCGCCGCAAGGAACGCATGTACAAACAGGAAGCCGCGCGCCTCCTGGAACGCAACACTGCCGCCGAAAAACGCAATATACCGGCAGCGAACGCCTGAAAGCCCCGCCCTTCCCGAACCCGGAAGCAAAACTTCCGGGTTTTCAAGCCTTGAAACGCCATTTGGCGCGATTGAACGTCGTTTTCCCCTTCCCCACCGCTTCTGTTTATCCTACCTAGACCCCAATCACGATGATTGGAGTTTCGGGTGAAAGCGCCAAAGGGAAAAGGCAAAAAGCCGTCGGGCGGCAAGCAGGACCGTGGTTTCGAGCGCGCGAGACATGATGCGCCGCGCCCGGAAGGCAAATTTGACAATAAAGGCTCGTCTTTCAAAAAGCCGCGCCCGCAATTCGCCAAGGCCGCACCCAAGCCCCTGGATGAAAAGCCCGCCGCTCCGCTGCGCGAAATCAAGCCTTATGCCGGTGCGCGTCCGGGAGAAAGACTGCCGCTCATCCTCGAAACGGAACCCTCGACCGATTATGCGCTGCTTGACAGCGGCAACGGGCTGAAGCTGGAGCAATACGGCCCCTATCGGATCGTGCGCCCGGAAGGGCAGGCGATCTGGCTGCCAAGCCTGCCGCAAAAAGAGTGGGATCAGGCCGATGCAATCTTCACCGGCAATACCGACGAGGAAGGCATCGGGCGCTGGGCGTTTCCCAAAGTGCCGCTCGGCGAAACATGGCCGATGCAGCATGACGGCATTTCCTTTCATGGCCGTTTCACCTCGTTTCGCCATGTCGGCGTATTTCCCGAACAGGCGGCCCATTGGTCTTATATGGATGGGCTTATCCGCGAGGGGGTAAAATCCGGACGCAGCGTGAAGGTGCTCAATCTTTTCGGCTATACGGGTCTTGCCTCTTTGGTGGCAGCGCGTGCGGGCGCCGAAGTGACCCATGTGGACGCATCCAGGAAAGCCATTCTCTGGGCGCGTGAAAACCAGGAAATGGCCGGGCTTTCCGACAAGCCGATCCGTTGGATCTGCGAAGACGCGATGAAATTCGTGCAGCGCGAGGAGCGGCGCGGCAGCTTCTATGACATCATCCTGCTCGATCCGCCTGCCTATGGGCGCGGCCCAAGCGGCGAGGTCTGGCAGCTGTTCGAGCACCTGCCCGCCATGGTCGATACCTGCCGCTCGATCCTGACGCCGAAGCCGCTCGCCGTCATCCTGACCGCCTATTCGATCCGCGCCTCCTTCTTCGCCATTCACGAACTGATGCGTGATCGTTTCACAGGCCTTGGCGGCACGGTCGAATCGGGCGAACTTATCCTGCGCGAACGGGCGGCAGGACGCGCACTTTCCACTTCCATGTTCAGCCGCTGGGTAGCCAAATGAGCCGTGACGACGATTTTTCCAAAAGCCCGCGGGTGGGACAGGTCAAGGAAGTTACCAGCCTCACCAACCCGATCGTGAAGGATCTGCGCTCGCTTGCGCTGAAGAAATTCCGCGACCAGCAGGGCGTGTTTCTAGCCGAAGGGCTGAAGCTCGTCATCGACGCGCTGGAACAGGACTGGCGCATCAAGACGCTGGTTTTCGCCAAGTCAGGCAAGGGCAACAAAATGGTGGAGCAGGTTGCCGCCCGCACCTTCGCCAAGGGCGGACTGGTGCTGGAAGTGACCGAAAAGATCATGGCTGCCATCACCCGCCGCGACAATCCGCAAATGGTGGTTGGTGTTTTCGAGCAGCAATATCGCCCGCTTGCAAGCCTCAAGCCAAAGAACAATGACGTTTATATCGCGCTCGACCGCGTGCGCGACCCCGGCAATCTGGGCACCGTCATCCGTACCGCCGATGCGGTGGGCGCCAAGGGCGTGATCCTGATCGGCGACACCACCGATCCCTATTCGCTCGAAACCGTGCGCGCCACCATGGGGTCGGTCTTTTCCATGCCGCTCTACAAGGTGGCGGAAGCCGATTTCCTCAACTGGCGCAAGGGTTTTTCCGGCCTTGTGGTCGGCACCCATCTCAAGGGCGCCGTCGATTACCGCACCATTGCCTATGCCGGCAAGCCGGTCATGCTGATGATGGGCAACGAGCAGCAGGGCTTGCCCGACAGTCTTGCCGCTGCATGCGACAAGCTTGCCCGCATTCCGCAGGCAGGCCGGGCGGATTCGCTCAATCTCGCAATTGCCACCGGCGTCATGCTTTATGAAATCCGTCGCGACGCACTCACGCTCGATGAAAGGGCTACCTGATGAAGCGGCATGCGGTCTGGCCCTCGCTTTTCGTTGTCATATTCACCATATTGATCGACCAGGGCGTCAAGCATCTGGTGGAAACGCGGATGGGCTATGGCCAGCAGATCGACCTGTTGCCATTCCTCGCATTGTTCCGGACGCACAATGAAGGCATCGCCTTTTCCATGCTGGCATGGCTGCATGATTGGGGACTGGTCGCAATCACCGCGACAGTCATCGCATTCGTGCTTTACCTGTGGTGGACCAATGCGCCGGACCGCATCTTTGCCCGCTATGGCTTTGCCCTTGTCATCGGCGGGGCCATCGGCAATCTCATCGACCGTGTGATGAACGGCTATGTCGTGGACTATATTCTGTTCCATCTGCCGACATGGTCATTTGCTGTTTTCAACCTTGCCGACACATTCATTACCATCGGCGCCGGCCTCATCATTCTGGAAGAGTTTCTTGGCTGGCGACGCGAAAGGACTGCCCGCTAATTTTGGGCGGCTTGAACAGTTTCAGTCTTTTGCATAATTTGATCTTGTGAAATTGAAAGCTTTTTGAAGAGGATAAGGTCCGACCACCCGGAATGACACATTGGTGACATGCTTCTGTCATCGTCGCGTAGCACTGAATCTGTACTGCTTCGACCGAGCCGGACGTCCGTTCATGCGATCAGACCGGACGAGAATTCGGAATAAGTTAGCTTTTACTGAAATATCAGTGGGAAAGCCGTTCAGGAATACGTGAAAAGACAAATCAGGAGCCATCATCATGACAGAACTGCTTGGAATGGACCAGCAAATCATTGATGATACGGTCATGTCAGGCTTAGAAGCACAACAGGCGCTGTTCGCGTCCAACGGCGACCCCATCGTTCTGGGGCGTATCGGATCGCTGGAAGTACGGCTTGCAAATTCACGCGAGGCCATCGAGGCCGCGCAGGAATTGCGGTTCCGTGTTTTCTTCGATGAAATGGGCGCGCGTCGCGAAAACATCGAAGCCGTGGAGCTGCGTGATGCCGACCGCTTCGATGCGATTTGTGACCATCTTCTGGTCTATGACACGGCTCTGCCCGTGCCCGATCATCAGCAGATCGTCGGCACCTACCGGCTGATGCGCAGCGATCAGGCGGAAAAGGCGCTCGGCTTTTATTCGGCCGACGAATATGACGTGCAGCGTCTTGCTCTTTCGCGCCCGAACCTTCGCCTGCTTGAGCTGGGGCGCTCCTGCGTGAAGGCGGAATATCGTTCCAAGCGCACCGTCGAGCTTCTGTGGCAGGGGGCATGGGCCTATTGCCGCCGCCATTCCATCGATGTGATGTTCGGCTGTGCTTCATTCCACGGTGCTGTGCCTGCCGCGCACGCGCTCGGCCTGTCGTTCCTTCACCATAATTGCCGCGCCGCGGATGACTGGGACGTCTGTGCCCTGCCCCACCGCTATCAGGCCATGGACCTGATGCCAAAGGAAGCGATCAACAACAAGGTTGCGCTTTTCTCCATGCCGCCTCTGGTGAAGGGATATCTGCGTCTCGGTGCGATGATCGGGGATGGCGCGGTGATCGATGAAGCCTTCGGCACGACCGATGTGTTCATCATCCTGCCCATCGAGCGCATTTCCAGCCGCTACATTACTTATTACGGCGCGGAAGCGAACCGCTTCGTTTAGAGCATTTCCAGCAAAAGTGCGAAGCGGTTTTGCGTCGGATAATGCGTGAAAACAAATAGATAGAGCGGTTCCGACGATTCCATTTAAACCGGAACCGCTCTAGTCTGTCAAAGGGGCGAAGGGTGAGGGTTCGGAAACCTCACGCCTTTCCGGCCAGTTCCTTCAATTTGTAGATCAGGTCCAGTGCTTCGCGCGGCGTCAGCTCATCCGGGCTGATGGCAGCGACCGCCCTGGCCAGATCACTGTCCTTCGCCTGAAGCTGCGGCTTCGGCTTTTCCTGTTGCAAGGCGACGGAGAACAGCGGCAGATCATCGATCAGCTTATCCGCCTTGCCGGAAGTTTCGCCGGCCTCCAGCTGATGCAGCACATCGCGCGCGCGATTGACCACCGCTTCAGGCAGCCCGGCCAGACGCGCCACCTGCACGCCATAGGAACGGTCGGCGGCACCTTTCGCCACTTCATGCAGGAAAACGACGTCATTGTCCCATTCCTTGACCCGCATGGTGACATTGGAAAGCCGCTCCAGCTTTTCCGAAAGCGCCGTCATTTCATGGAAATGCGTGGCAAACAGCGCACGGCAACGGTTCTTCTCATGCAGATATTCGACGGCCGCCCAGGCGATGGAAAGCCCGTCGAACGTCGCCGTACCGCGCCCGATCTCATCGAGGATCACCAGAGAGCGCTCGCCCGCCTGATTGAGGATCGCAGCCGTTTCCACCATTTCGACCATGAAGGTCGAGCGCCCGCGCGCCAGATCGTCGGAAGCACCGACGCGGCTGAACAGCCGGTCCACGACACCGATCCGTGCGGAACCGGCAGGCACGAAGGAGCCCATCTGCGCAAGAATAGCGATCAGCGCATTCTGGCGCAGGAAGGTCGATTTACCGCCCATGTTGGGGCCGGTCAGGAGCCAGATCGCGCCATTGCCGCCGTCCGTTTGCGGCGAGAGATCGCAATCATTGGCGACAAACGGATTGGCGGCCTGACGCCGCAGCGCCTGTTCGACAACCGGGTGGCGACCGGCAACAATGTTGAAGGACAGGCTGTCATCGACCTGCGGGCGGCAATAGCCCTGCTCTTCCGCCAGCACGGCCAGCGCCGCGGACACATCGAACACCGCAAGCGCCGATGCGGCGGCCCGAATATTGTCGGCATGGGAGACGGCTTCCGCCGTCAGTTCCTCGAACACGGCAAGCTCGATCGACAATGCGCGGTCGGCGGCATTGGCGATCTTGCTTTCCAGTTCCGCCAGTTCGGTGGTGGTGAAGCGCATGGCATTGGCCATGGTCTGGCGATGGATGAAGCGGCCCTTGGCTTCATCCGTATCCGTCATCGCCCCGGCATTGTTGGCCGTCACCTCGATAAAATAGCCAAGCACATTGTTGTGCTTGATCTTGAGCGACCGGATGCCGGTCTCTTCGATATAATCGGCCTGAAGACCGGCGATCACCCGGCGCGACTGGTCGCGCAAGGCCCGCATTTCATCGAGTTCGCCATTATAGCCTTCACGCACGAAACCGCCATCGCGTTTGAGGAGCGGCAGTTCATCGGCCAGCGCCCGGTCGAGATGCGCGGTGAAAACGGCAGGCATGGCGCTGACGGCATCGCGCGCCTGCGCCAGTTCGTCGGGCAGCAAGGCACCTTCCAAAAGGCTTGCAATGACATGCGCGGCCTCGAAACCACGCGCAAGCGCGCCCAGATCGCGCGGCCCGCCGCGCCCGACAGCCAGCCGCGACAGGGCGCGCGGCATATCCGGCACGCCTTTCAGTTCCGCCCGCATGGCCTGGCAGAGCGTCGGCTCGCTCAGGAACCAGGAAACGGAATCAAGCCGCAGCGCGATCTGCTTCGGGCTGGTGAGCGGCGCCGTCAGCCGTTCGGCAAGAAGCCGGGCACCGCCGCCCGTTACCGTGCGGTCAACGGCTTTCAAAAGGCTCCCATCGCGGTTGCCCGACATGGTACGCGCCAGTTCCAGACTGGCGCGCGTGGCCGGGTCGATAAAAAGCGTGCCACCCTCATGTTCGCGTTCAGGCCGCATCAGGGGCGGACGCTCGGAGATCTGCGTCTTTTCAATATAGGCGATTGCGCCGGAAATGGCGGAAAGTTCCGGACGGCTGAACTGGCCGAAACCATCCAGTGTCGCCACGTTGAAATAGCGCTGGATGCGCGCTTGCGCCGCTGCACTGTCGAAAAGCGTTGCCGGTTGCGGCGTCACCGCCTTGCCGACCAGATCGAAGACCGGGCGCAGTTCTTCATCATGGAAGGCGCTGTCGGCCACGACCAGTTCACGCGGGTCCACGCGCATGATGTCGGCAAAGAGCCGGTCGGACGTGGTTTCCGCCACACGGAAGGTTCCGGTCGAAATATCGATCCAGGCAAGCGCCAACGCATCGTCGCCGCGCGTGCGCCCCATGGCCATCAGGAAATTGGCTTCCGCCGGGTCCAGCAGCTTTTCCTCGGTCAGCGTTCCGGGCGTGACGAGACGGATCACATCGCGCTTCACCACCGATTTCGAGCCGCGCTTCTTCGCCTCCGCCGGGTCTTCCACCTGTTCGCAGACCGCGACGCGATAGCCCTTGGCAATCAGCTTTTGCAGATAGTCGTCGGCGGCATGGACCGGCACGCCGCACATGGGAATATCCTCACCCAGATGCTTGCCGCGCTTGGTAAGCGTGATGCCGAGCGCGGCGGAAGCCTCCACGGCGTCATTGAAGAACAGCTCGTAAAAATCGCCCATGCGATAGAAGAGCAGCGAATCGGCATTCGCCGCCTTGATCTCGATATATTGCTCCATCATGGGCGTCAGGCGAACGGGCGCTGCCTCGGCGGCATTGTCTTCCGCTTCCAAGCTGTGTTCGTTCACCGTCGTTTCCATCTGAAAACCTTCATTTATTGCTTAGCCAGCAAGGCTAAAGTTATAAAATTTCGTATTCCATCGCTTTTGGATGAATATCTATTCCTCGAAGCACTGTTTACACAATGCGTGACTGGCGCTATCGAGGTTCTCCCGCAGATGAAACCGGAGGGAACATGCCAGCCTCGACGCCGAAGGGCAACACATCAGAACGCGCACCCACAGCCAGTGAGAAGGAAGCGCTGGACTTTCACGCGCAGGGCCGTCCGGGCAAGCTGGAGATCAATCCCACCAAGCCCATGACCACGCAGCGCGACCTGTCGCTTGCCTATTCTCCGGGCGTGGCCGTGCCGGTGAAGGCAATCGCCGAAGACGCCGCCCGCGCCTATGACTATACAGCCAAGGGCAATCTCGTCGCCGTCATCTCGAACGGCACCGCAATCCTCGGTCTCGGCAATCTGGGAGCGCTTGCCTCCAAGCCCGTGATGGAAGGCAAGGCCGTGCTGTTCAAGCGCTTTGCCGACGTCGACTCCATCGATCTTGAAGTCGATACGACCGACATTGACGCTTTTATCAATGCGGTGCGCTATCTCGGACCGTCATTTGGCGGTATCAATCTGGAAGATATCAAGGCGCCGGACTGCTTCATCATCGAGAGCCGCCTGCGCGAATTGATGGATATTCCGGTTTTCCACGACGACCAGCACGGCACGGCCATCATCGCCGCCGCCGGCCTCATCAATGCGCTGCATCTGACCGGCCGCGACATGAAGACGACGAAGCTCGTCTGCAATGGCGCAGGCTCTGCGGGCATTGCCTGTATCGAACTCATCAAGGCGATGGGTTTTGCCTCGGAAAACGTCATCCTGTGCGACACCAAGGGCGTCGTCTATCAGGGTCGCGAAGAGGGCATGAACCAGTGGAAATCGGCGCACGCGGTGAAGACCGACAAGCGGTCCCTCGCCGATGCCATGAATGGCGCGGATGTCGTGTTCGGCCTTTCGGCCAAGGGTGCATTCACCGAAGAGATGGTCCGTTCCATGGCGCCGAACCCGATCATCTTCGCCATGGCCAATCCCGACCCGGAAGTCACGCCGGAGGAAGTGGCGCGCATCCGTGATGACGCCATCGTCGCCACCGGGCGTTCGGACTATCCGAACCAGGTCAACAATGTTCTCGGCTTTCCCTACATCTTCCGTGGTGCGCTCGATGTGCGCGCGACGACCATCAACGATGCGATGAAGATCGCCGCCGTCAACGCACTGGCCGAGCTTGCCCGCGAGGATGTGCCGGACGATGTGGTCGCCGCCTATCAGGGCAGCCGCCCGCGCTTCGGCCCGAACTATATCATCCCGGTGCCGTTCGATCCGCGCCTGCTTGCGTCCGTCTCGGCGGCTGTCGCAAGGGCGGCCATGGAGACCGGCGTTGCCGGGCGCGCCATTGCCGACATTGAAGGCTACAAGCGCGAATTGTCGGCACGGCGCGATCCGATCGCTTCCACATTGCGCGGCATTTATGAGCGCGTGCGCCGTCAGCCGAAGCGCATCGTCTTTGCCGAAGGCGAAGAAGAGCAGGTGATGCGCGCCGCCGTTTCCTACGTCAATCAGGGCCTTGGCACCGCCATTCTGGTTGGCCGCGAGGAACGGGTGCGGGATACGGCGAAAGCCGCCGGTCTCGATCTCGACCGCCCCGGTATCGAAATCATCAATGCGCGCCTGTCGAGCCGCAATGCCGCCTATGCCGACTATCTCTACGAGAAGCTGCAACGCAAGGGCTATCTGACGCGCGATTGTCACCGCCTCATCAACAATGACCGCAATCATTTTGCGGCCTGCATGGTGGCGCTTGGCGATGCCGACGGCATGGTGACGGGCGTGACCCGCAATTACGCGACGGGTCTGGACGACGTGCGCCGCGTGATCGATTCCAAGCCTGGCCACCGCATGGTCGGCGTTTCCATCGCGCTTTGCCGCGGACGCACCGTGTTCATCGCCGATACCGCCGTCCATGAAATGCCAAGTGCGGCCGAACTGGCCGATATCGCCGTGGAAGCGGCAGGCATGGCGCGCCGCATGGGCTATGTGCCGCGCGTGGCGCTGACCGCCTTCTCGACCTTCGGCCATATGGGCGGTGAACGTTCCGCCCGCATTCAGGAGGCCGTCCGCATTCTGGCAACGCGCCATGTCGATTTTGAATTCGACGGCGAAATGAGTGCCGATGTGGCGCTGAACCCGAAGCTGATGGAACAATATCCGTTCATCCGCCTGTCGGGCCCGGCCAATGTGATCGTCACGCCGGACAATCATTCGGCCTCGATTGCCGCCGACATGCTCCAGGAACTGGGTGGCGCGACCATCATCGGGCCGCTGCTCGTCGGCCTCGACAAGCCGGCGCAGATCGTCACCATCGGCGCGAAAGATTCCGACATCGTCAACATGGCGGCAATCACCGCCTACAATGCGACGAACTGAAAAATCAGCAATTGATGATGCATAGGCCGGGGAAACCCGGCCTTTGCTTTTGGATATTCATCCTCCATAAAAGCGGCTATAGGATAGGCTGCCCACTGTCCTTTCTCCGCAAACCGGATCCACATGCCGCATGAGCGCCCACGACCTTAAGCTGGAAGAGATCGTCAATCCCGAGACGCTGCGCCGCAAGCTCCATGAACTGGCGGATTCCGCGGACGAAAGCTACACGAGTTCGACCGTGCGCAAAGTGGTGCTTCAGGCGCTGAAGGATGCCCTTGTGCGCGGGCGCGCCAATGCGGAAGCCATGCTGATGAAGGATGGCGGCGGCACGCTGTGCGCCAAACGGCTTTCCTTTCTCATGGATACGCTGATCGAGGCGCTGTTCGAATTCGCCACCACCAAAGCCTATCCGATGGTCAATCCGTCGAAAGCCGAAAACATGGCCATCATCGCCGTCGGCGGTTATGGACGCGGCGGACTGGCGCCGGGGTCGGATATCGATCTCCTGTTTCTGCTGCCCTACAAGCAGACCCCCTGGGGCGAGCAGGTGGTGGAATATATGCTCTATATGCTGTGGGACATGGGGCTGAAAGTTGGCCATTCCACCCGCAACATTGATGAATGCATTCGTCTTTCGCGCGAAGACATGACGATCCGCACGGCAATTCTCGATGCGCGGTTTCTCACCGGCAATCGCGAGCTTTTCAAAACGCTTGTCACCCGCTTCGATGAGGAAATCGTCAAGGATACCGGCCCGGAATTCATCCAGGCCAAGCTTGCCGAACGCGACCAGCGCCACCGCAAGGCAGGCGAAACCCGCTATCTGGTGGAGCCGAACGTCAAGGAAGGCAAGGGCGGCCAGCGCGACCTGCACACGCTGTTCTGGATCACCAAATATTTCTACCGGGTCAAGAGCAAGGAGGAGCTGGTCAAGCTCGGCGTTCTGTCACGGGCCGAACTGAAACTGTTCAACAAGGCGGAAGATTTTCTCTGGGCGGTGCGATGCCACATGCATTTTGCGACGCTCAAGGCCGAAGAACGGCTTTCCTTCAACATACAGCCTGAAATCGCCGAACGCCTTGGCTATACGGCGCATCCCGGCCAGAACTATGTCGAACGCTTCATGAAGCATTACTTCCTCGTGGCGAAGGATGTGGGCGATCTCACCCGCATCATCTGTGCCGCGCTAGAGGAGCAGCAGGCAAAGCATGTGCCGGGCTTCAACCGCATCTTTCTCACTTTCTCGCGGCGCAAGCGCAAGCTTTCGCAGAACAGCGATTTCGTTTCGGAAAATCACCGCATCAACATTGCGCGACCGGAGGTTTTCAAGGAAGACCCGGTCAATATCATCCGTCTCTTCCATCTGGCCGACAAGCACGGGCTGGAATTTCACCCCGAGGCGATGCAGAGCCTTACCCGCTCCTTGAAACTCATCAATGCCGATCTGCGGGAAAATCCCGAAGCCAACAGGCTCTTCCTCGAAATCCTGACGTCACCGCGCAATCCCGAACTCATTCTGCGCCGCATGAACGAATCCGGCGTGCTTGGAAAGTTCATTCCCGATTTCGGCAAGATCGTCGCCATGATGCAGTTCAACATGTATCACCACTACACGGTGGACGAGCATCTGTTGCGGTGCATCGCCGTGCTGTCGGAAATCGAGCATGGCGAGATGGAAAACGAACATCCGCTTTCCAACCATCTCATCACCACAGTCAAACGCGACCGCAACCTGCTTTATGTGGCGCTGCTCCTGCACGATATCGCCAAGGGCCGCCCGGAAGACCATTCGGTTGCCGGCGCCCGCATCGCCCGCAGGCTTGGGCCGCGTTTCGGCCTGACACCATCCGAAACCGAAACCGTCGAATGGCTGGTGCGCGAGCATCTGACCATGAGCATGGTGGCACAGTCGCGCGATCTCAACGACCGGAAGACCATCATCGATTTTGCCGACACGGTGCAGACCATGGAGCGGCTGAAGCTTCTGCTGATCCTGACCGTCTGCGACATCAAGGCGGTTGGTCCCGGCGTGTGGAATGGCTGGAAGGGCCAGCTTCTGCGCACGCTCTTCTACGAAACCGAACTGGTCCTGACCGGCGGCTTTTCGGAACTGTCCCGCGCCGACCGCGACCATCAGGCCCGCCATGCACTGGCCGAACGGCTTTCCGACTGGCCGCAGGACAAGCGCGACGCCTATCTGGCGCTTCACTACACCAATTATTTCCTGACGGTGAGCCTTGAGGATCAGGTCCGGCACGCCCATTTCATCCGCGAAGCCGACCGCAACGAGCGCGCTCTGGCCACCATGGCCAAGCCGCATACATTCGAGGCCGTGACAGAAATCACGGTGCTGGCACCGGACCATCCGCGTCTGTTGTCGATCATCACCGGCGCCTGCGCGGCCGCCGGGGCCAACATCGTCGACGCGCAGATTTTCACCACCGGCGACGGGCGGGCGCTCGACACCATTCTCATCAGCCGCGAATTCGACACCGACGATGACGAACGCCGCCGGGCGGAGCGCGTCGGCAAGGTTATCGAGGATGTTTTGTCCGGCAAGGCGCATCTGCCCGATGTGCTGGCCAGGCGCACCAAGCCGAAGAAAGCCGCCAAGGCCTTCAAGGTGGAGCCGCGCGTCGAGATCAACAACACACTTTCCAACAAGTTTACCGTCATCGAAGTGGAAGGCCTGGACCGGCCCGGCCTGCTTTCAGAGCTGACCGGCCTTATTTCCGACCTTTCGCTGGATATTGCATCGGCCCACATCACCACCTTCGGCGAGAAGGTGATCGACAGTTTTTACGTGACGGATCTCGTGGGCCACAAGATTTCAAACGCCACCCGCCAGGGCAATATCAGGCGCAAGCTGCTTGGTGTTCTGAGCGGGGAAAATGGCAGCAGGACAAACGGCCGCTCGTCGCAGGCCGCAGCATAGGTTTTTCAGTCGATGAGTTTGGTCAAAAAGTTCGCCACGGTCGCGTCGGGCACGCTGATGAGCCGCATTTTCGGCTTCACGCGCGAGATGTTCATGGCGGCGGCTCTCGGCACCGGCCCGGTGGCCGATGCCTTCAATGCAGCCTTCCGCTTCCCGAACACATTCCGCAGGCTCTTTGCCGAAGGCGCGTTCAATTCCGCCTTCGTGCCGCTTTTTGCCAAGGAAATCGAAAAGAACGGCATGGATGGTGCACGCCGTTTTTCAGAAGAAGTGTTCGGCGTGCTTTTCACCGTGCTTCTGTTCCTGACCATCGTGATGGAACTTTCCATGCCCTTCATCGTGCGCACCGTCATCGCGCCGGGTTTCACCGACGATCCGGTGAAGTTCGACAATACGGTGCGCCTCGCCGTCATCATGTTCCCCTATCTCGCCTGCATGTCGCTTGCCGCGATGATGGGCGGAATGCTCAATTCGCTGCACCGCTATTTCGCGGCGGCCATTGCCCCGGTGTTCCTCAATATCATTCTGATCGGGGTTCTCGCCGTTGCCTGGTGGCGCGGCTACGACGCGCTTGCCGTTGGCTACGGCCTTTCCTGGGGCGTGATGGCCGCAGGCCTGGTGCAGCTTGCCATCGTCTGGATCGCCGTGCGCAATGCAGGCATCAAGATCGGGTTTCGCCGTCCCCGCCTCACCCCAAATGTCAAACGGCTTCTGGTTCTGGCGCTGCCGGCGGCAATCACCGGTGGCATCACGCAGATCAACCTGCTCATCAACACCAATATCGCGTCGGGCATGGAAGGCGCGGTATCCTCGCTTGTCTATGCCGACCGCATCTATCAGCTTCCGCTCGGCGTCGTCGGCATTGCGGTGGCGACCGTGCTTCTGCCCGAACTGTCGCGCGCGCTGCGCGGCGGCCATATGAAGGAAGCCTCGAACCTCCAGAACCGCTCGGTCGAGTTTACCCTGTTCCTGACCTTGCCAGCCGCCGCCGCACTTCTGGTCATGTCTGAACCCATCGTGCGGCTCTTGTTCGAACGCGGCAAGTTCAGCCCGGATTCAACGCTCGTCGTCTCCAATATTCTGGCCATCTACGGCCTCGGCCTGCCCGCTTTCGTGCTGATCAAGGCTTTCATTCCCGGCTTCTTCGCCCGTGAGGATACCCGCACGCCGATGATCTTCGCCGCCATTTCGGTGGCAGTGAATGTCTCGCTCGCCATCACGCTTTTCCCGCATTTCGGCCCGACCGGCATCGCCACGGCTGAAATCGTCGCGGGCTGGGTCAATGCCGTCCTGCTTTTCGCGACGCTGGTGAAGCGCGGCCATTGGGGACAGGATATTCCGCTGCTCACCCGCATACCGCGCCTTCTCATCGCCGCCGCGATCATGGCATTCGGCATTCACTATGCCATCGGCCATTTCGCCTATGCGCTTTCCTCCGCGGCCCCGCTTGTCATGCGCGCGGGCACCGTCGCCGCAATCGTCATTGCCGCAATGGTGGTCTATTTCGGCTTTGCCTTCGGTCTCGGCGGCGCCAATACCGGAATGATCCGCCGTAACATCAAGCGCGGCGCGGCAAAGAAAGCCCCTGAAAGCGAGCAATAATTCAAGCTTGAAAGGCGGCTTCGTCTCTGCGAAAAGACCAGCATTCAAAATCCCCGCTCTCCACCGGCGGGGCTAACTTTTTTAGGAAACGATCATGAGCACGTTCAAACCGCTTGTCTTCTCCGGCGTCCAACCAACCGGAAATCTTCACCTCGGCAATTATCTCGGGGCGATCAAGCGGTGGGTCGAAGTTCAGGAGACGCAGGAATGCATCTATTGCGTCGTGGACATGCACGCGCTCACCATTTCGCCCGATCCGGCTGAACTGATGCAGTCAACCCGCGAAGTCACCGCGGCTTTCCTTGCCGCCGGCATCGACCCGAAGAAGAGCATCGTCTTCAACCAGAGCCGCGTCATGCAGCATGCGGAATTGGCCTGGGTGTTCAACTGCATCGCGCGCATCGGCTGGATGAGCCGCATGACCCAGTTCAAGGACAAGGCAGGCAAGGACCGCGAGAATGCTTCGCTCGGTCTTTTCGCCTATCCGAGCCTGATGGCCGCCGACATCCTGCTTTATCGCGCCACCGCCGTACCGGTCGGCGAAGACCAGAAGCAGCATCTGGAACTGACCCGCGACATCGCGCAGAAATTCAACAATGACTATTCCGACCGGATCGCCGCGCTTGGCATCGGCGTGGATATGCAGGTGGGCGACGAGCAGGTTTCGGGCTTCTTCCCGATGACCGAACCGATGATTTCCGGTCCCGCCATGCGCATCATGTCTCTGCGCGACGGCACCAAAAAGATGTCGAAATCCGATCCTTCCGACCTGTCGCGCATCAATCTGATCGATGACGAAGACACGATCACCAAGAAAATCCGCAAGGCCAAGACCGATTCCGATGGTCTGCCCACGGAGATTGACGGCCTCGCCGGTCGCCCGGAAGCCGATAATCTGGTTGGCATCTATGCAGCCCTTGCCTCTCGGACGAAGAAAGATGTGCTCAACGAATTCGGCGGACGCCAGTTTTCCGAATTCAAGGCATCGCTCGCCGATCTGGCGGTGGCGAAGCTTTCGCCGATCACTCATGAGATGCGTCGGCTGGTTGCCGATCCCGCCCATATCGACAGCGTTCTGCGCGACGGCGGCGACCGGGCTGGCGTGATTGCGGAACAGACCATGCGTCACGTTCGCGATATCGTTGGCTGGTTGCAGAACTAAACTTCGCAATTATCAAAAGGGCGGCAGTTTTTCTGTCGCCCTTTTCATTTCTGGATCAGGTTTCGATCTGTCGGCCCCTGTCAAATGTCAGCTTGCAGACGATCAATCCCGATGGCAAATTGCGGCCATGGTATCAAAACGACTTAGCCGGGAAGCCGGCCACCGCCGCAAGTTTCTTGCCGTCATCGACGAAACACCCGAATGCGGGCGCGCCGTCGCCTATGCCGCGCGCCGTGCAAAAAACACGGGCGGCTCGCTCATCCTGCTTTTCGTGATCGATGACTCGGACTTCCAGCAAATTCTGGGCGTGGGCGAAATCATGCGCTCCGAAGCCCAGGATCGCGCCCGGGCAGCGCTGGAAAAATTCGCCGCAAGCGTGCGTGCCGATCAGGGAATCGAGCCGGAAACCAGCATCCGCGAAGGCCAGACCGCCGAAGAACTCATCTGTCTCATCGAGGAAGATCAAGACATCGCCATTCTGGTTCTGGCTGCCGGTTCGGGCAAGGAAGGCCCCGGCCCCCTCGTGCAATCGCTGGCGGGGCGCGCGCAATTCCCGATCCCGGTGACGGTCATTCCGGCGGGCATGAGCGACGACGACATTGATGCCGTGACCTAATCATCCTATATTGATGGCAACTGATACGCGTAAGATCGGGACTGCACTTGCGTCCATTTGGATCTGCGCTTACGAAAATCGTTCCAAAATCTGAAAGCGGGACAACTGGCATGTTCATCCAGACTGAAACCACGCCCAACCCGGCGACCCTGAAGTTTCTTCCCGGCAAGGTCGTGATGCCGGAAGGCACCGCCGATTTTCGCGATGCCTCCACCGCTGGCAACACGTCGCCGCTTGCAGCCAAGCTCTTTTCGGTTCCGGGCGTGACGGGTGTTTTCTTCGGCTATGACTTCATCACCGTCACCAAGGAAGACGGCGAGTGGCAGCATCTGAAACCCGCCATTCTCGGCACGATCATGGAACATTTCATGTCGGGCGCGCCTGCAATGGCCGGCAACAGCAATGCAGATGCCGCCGCCGCGCATGGCGAGGAAGAATTTTTCGATGAAGCTGACGCCGAAACCGTCGAAATCATCAAGGAACTGATCGAAACCCGCGTTCGCCCGGCCGTTGCGCAGGATGGCGGCGACATCACGTTCCGTGGTTTTGAAAATGGCACCGTATTCCTCAATATGAAGGGCGCCTGCTCCGGTTGCCCGTCCTCAACGGCAACCTTGAAGCATGGCATCCAGAATCTTCTGCGCCATTTCGTGCCGGAAGTGCAGCAGGTCGAACAGATCTGATCTCACTCAGATTTATAAGGAAAAAGGCCGCTTCAAGCGGCCTCAGATTGATGACAAACCCCTCGATTTTTGGCCGCAATCAAAAACGAGGGGCTTTGATTCCGATCTGTTCACGTTTTGAATCTGTGACGTTCCGTGAATCTGAGGCCATTTTGACCCTGCCGGAGGTTTGTCAGCAGCCTGAGGCCGCTTCAAGCGGCCTTTTTCATATCCTTATTGCTTCACGATAACCTTGGCACCCTGCTCGGTGCGATCGTAAAGATCCATGATATCCTGGTTCATGAGGCGGATGCAGCCGGAAGACATTGCCTTGCCGATGGACCACCATTCCGGCGTGCCGTGCAGGCGATAGCCCGTGTCGCCGCCCTTGTTGAAGAGATAGAGCGCGCGGGCGCCAAGCGGATTGCGCAAGCCGGGGTCCATGCCATTGCGATATTTGGCCAATTCCGGCTGGCGCTTGATCATCGCGGAAGGCGGCGTCCAGGTCGGCCATTCCCGCTTCATGGCGACGCGGGCCGTGCCGGACCATTCGAAGCCTTGGCGGCCAACACCAATACCGTACCGCATGGCCTTGCCTTCCGGCATGATGAGATAAAGATACTTTTCCCGCGTATCGACGATGATGGTGCCAGGCTTTTCATCCGTCGGATATTTGACGACCTGGCGGCGATATTGCGCGGGTATCTTTTCGCTCGGAATGGCCGGAACGACATAGCCGGCATCAGTGACCGAAGAATAGGAAGCGGTATAGAAAGGACCGCCTGCGGTCGAGCAGCCGGCCAATGCGCCTGCCAGAAAAAGGGCCGCCGTCAATTTCAGGACGCGAGAATTCATGCATTCCCCCCACATTGGTTCATTCCGTCAATGGAACCGTGATAGCCGAAGATAGAAGCGAATCGCTCAATTCCTGCTGAAGATGGGGCAGTATTGTTAACCAGGCGTTAACCGTAAATTGAAAATTCCTTGAATATGACATTTTTTGGCCATGTTTCGTCAGGCTGCCGCAGTTTTCGTGACAGGCTTTCTGGTTTTCCGATTGTTTCAATCCAAATCCACGCACACACTACGCCCATGCCAATCGTGATTCCCAACCAGACCCATCCTCTTTCCGATGGCCGACAGTCGGAGAACGCCATGCTGGTGCGGCGCGGCGTGCAGCGTCTCTTTCTGGAAATGGGACTTGCCACATTGCCGGAACTTCCGCTGGCCTCCGGCAGGCGCGCCGACCTGATCGCGGTCAGCCGCAAGGGGGAAATCTGGATCGTGGAAATCAAATCATCGGTCGAAGACTGGAAAGCAGACCGCAAATGGCCCGATTATCGCGCTTATTGCGACCGGCTGTTCTTTGCCACCCATCCGGCGGTGCCGCGCGAAATATTTCCGCAAGAATGCGGCTTCATTCTCTCTGATGGCTATGGCGCGGAGATCCTGCGCGACGCGCCGGAGCATAAATTGCCCGGCGCCACGCGAAAGGCGCTGATGTTGCGCTTTGCGCGCGCGGGCGCAGCGCGCCTGACAATCGCCGAACTTGCCGGTCTTGATGTGCCGGATGCCGAAATCGATTGATTGATTTCAGCGTGGCGCGCGCTTCGCCAGAATGCGCTGCAAGGTGCGGCGATGCATGTTGAGGCGACGTGCAGTCTCGGAAACGTTGCGCTCGCACATTTCATAGACACGCTGGATATGTTCCCAGCGCACTCGGTCGGCGGACATCGGATTTTCCGGCGGCGCAACCTTTTCACCCGGACGGCGGGTCAGGGCCGCGAAGACCTCATCCGCATCCGCAGGCTTCGACAGATAATCGATGGCGCCAAGCTTAACCGCATTCACCGCGGTTGCGATATTGCCATATCCGGTGAGAACGATGGCGCGCGTATCGGCGCGGCGCGAGCGAATAGCCTCGATGATGTCGAGACCGTTGCCATCGCCGAGCCGCATGTCCACGACAGCATAGGCCGGCGCGGCGGCCTTGGCAGCGGCAATGCCTTCCTCAACCGATTCCGCAATCGTGACCTGAAAACCCCGGCTCTCCATGGCGCGGGCAAGGCGCTGCAAGAAAGGCTTGTCATCATCAACCAGAAGGAGGGTCGGATCGTTGCCTATGGCTTCGGTGTCTTCCTGCTTCAAGTCGTCCATGGGGTGCTTCCTGCCTGTATTTTTCTTTCCTTATTGATACCCCTGCGTCAAAAAGTCAAATAGCCATTGAATTGTTGAAGCAATTTAAGCGCTCGCCTCACAGTAAGGCGGGCGCAAGCCTTTGTATTTCAAGAATATTCTGAAATGTGGACACAAGGATTTGATAGGATAATCATGTGTTTGCCGAAAAGCCCGCTTCAGCCCGATGTAAAGGCCGAGCGCGGCCAGACCACCTTGACCTCCGCGCCCTGACCCGGATTGTTGCGATTGCGGAAGGTGATCTGCGCGCCGGAGCGTTCCAGCAATGTTTTGGCGATGAACAGGCCAAGGCCAAGGCCTCCGCCGCCATTGCGGGTCTGATCGCGGCTCGTCATATAGGGCTCGCCGATGCGGTCGAGGATTTCCGGTTTGAATCCGTCACCATCGTCCTGAATGGTCACGCTCACATGCCCTTCGGTCCAGCCCCAGGTGACGCTGACCGTATCGCGTGCAAAATCGACGGCATTTTCCACCAGATTGCCGAGGCCGTAAAGCAGGCCGGGATTGCGTCGGGTGACGGGCTCCGGTTTCGGGCCTTCCGTTTTGTGCACGTCGATGGTGATGCCGAAGTTGCGGTGCGGCGCGATGACCTCTTCGATCAGCGAGGACAGCGGCAGGCGCGACATATGTTCCTCGCCCTCCGAGGAAAGGCTGGTCAGCCGCTGGAGAATCTCACGGCAGCGCTGCGTCTGGGAGTGAAGCAGGGCAATGTCTTCGGCAAGGCTCGTATCGGTGGTGCGGGCGCGCTGCATTTCCTTCACCACCAGCGCAATCGTTGCCAGCGGCGTGCCAAGCTCATGGGCAGCCGCAGCGGCCAGCCCGTCCAGTGCCGACAGATGCTGTTCGCGCTGGAGAATGAGTTCGGCGGCACTCAATGCGTCGCCCAATTGGCGGGCCTCCTCGGCGATGCGATAGGCATAGACCCCGGTGAAGCCGAGCGCCGAAATGATGGCGCACCAGATGCCGATCACAAACAGGAATGGCAGGTCCAGAGTTTCGCCCGGATACCAGGGCAGCGGTTCATGCCGGACGACAAGCACCGACGTGCAGACGACGACCAGCAGGGCAAGCACCAGCGTATGGCGCGCGGAAAGTGAGGTCGCCGAGATGATGACGGGCACGATCATCAAGATGATGAAAGGATTTTGCAGCCCGCCCGTGAGGTACAACAGCCCTGCCAGTTGCAGAATATCGAAGGCCAGCACCAGGCTTGCAGCGGCCGGATTGAGCCGATGATTGGTCGGAAAGCGAAAGGCGAGATAAAGATTGAGCCAGGCCGAGCAGGCGATCAGCGCAAAGCAGATGCCGACGGCAAAAGGGAATTGCAGATAGAGCGCCACCAGCATGACGGCCGCCGTCTGGCCGGCAATCGCCAGCCAGCGCACACGTATCAAGGTGGTCAGCCGCGGGCGGCGCGAAAGATTGGAAGCGCGATTCTCGAATTCTGCGTGCATGGGGTCCCTCGTCAGGGCCTCTTATGAGGCAAGCCCGGACAGGAATGCAAGCGAAACTGCGTTATCCGGTCGCAGGCCGAATTTACGTCCCGCGCGGCTTGGCGCGGCGGGTGGCTTGCGCATTGGCCGGGTCTTCCGGCCAGACATGTTTCGGATAACGCCCGCGCATGTCGGAACGCACATCGGCCCATGAGCCTTTCCAGAAGCCGGGAAGATCGCGCGTGATCTGGATCGGGCGATGGGCAGGAGAGAGAAGCTCCAGCAAAAGCGGCACCGTGCCATTGGCGATGGAAGGATGCGTGGCGAGGCCGAACAATTCCTGCACACGGACGGCCAGTACCGGCTCATCAGCGTCATAGCGGATGGGAATATGCGAGCCGGTCGGCACCGCGAAATGGGTCGGCGCAAGCTGGTCGACGCTGCGCTGCAAATCAAACGGCACAAGGCTCATCAGGCCGTTTTTCAGCACGTGCCCCGGAACGCGGTCGAGCTGGGCCTCGCCCGTCAGGAAGGGCAAGAGCCAGTCTTCAAGCCGGTCCAGAAGCGTTTCGTCTTCCATCGACGGCCATGGATCGCCGAGGCCGCGATGAAGCCAGCCAAGCCGGCAGCGCAGGATTTCGGCTTCCCTGTTCCATGGCAGGATGGAAAGCCCATGCTCGCGCAAGGCCGCAATCACACCTTCGTCGGCGGCGGCACCGGAGGGAGCGGCAAGCGGCTTTTCCGAAAGCGCGATCATGCCGATGCGCACGGCTTCGCGCGCCCGCAGGGCGTTCTTTTCCGGGTCATAGACGACCAGCTTGCCGCTTTCGATCCGGTCGCCAAGCGCGGCGCGGATTTCGGATTCAGAGGTTTCCGCCGCCGACAGAATGCGGGCGCGGCCCGCCTTGCCGGACATATCGGCCACCACCAGCCATGGCGCGCGGCTAAGGCTGACGGCGGGCTCGACTTCGCCGCCGCGCCCATTGGCGAGCAGGAACTGTCCCGTTGCCCCGCGCGCCTTGGCGATGCGGTCCGGATAGGCATCGATCAACAGGCGTCCCACGCCCGAACCGGCAGGCGCACCCTGATTGCGCAGATTGGCCGCGAGGCGCTTCGCCAGCCCCCTGGCACGCTGCGCCCGGTCAGAGCGATCACCGCGAAAGCGCGAAAGACGGGTTTCAAGATCGATATCGTTGCCGCCAAGCCCGCGCTCGGTCAAAAGCACGGCCAGTTCGGCTGCGGCCTCTGCCTCGCCGCGCCTGGCGGCTTCCGCCACCATATGGGCCAGCCGCGCCGGGAGAGCGAGCGAGCGCATTGCCTCACCATCCGGCGTCAGACGGCCAGCCTCATCCAGCGCGCCCAGCCGATGCAAAAGGGTCTTCGCTTCGGCGAGGGCCGGTTTCGGCGGCTTGTCGAGAAAATTGAGCGTCGCAGGATCGGTCACCCCCCATGCCGCGGCATCAAGCACAAGGCCGGACAGGTCAGCCTCCAGAATTTCCGGCGGCGAAAAGGCGGGAAGCGACGCCGTCTGGCCCTGATGCCAGAGGCGGATCGCGACACCGGGTTCGGTTCGCCCGGCACGGCCCGCACGCTGATCGGCACTTGCGCGCGACGTCCGCACGGTTTCAAGCCGGGTGAGGCCGGTGGCCGGTTCATATTTCGGCAGGCGGGCGAGCCCGCTGTCGATCACCACGCGCACGCCATCGATGGTGATCGATGTTTCGGCAATCGCGGTCGCCAGCACGATCTTGCGCTTGCCCGCAGGCGCGGGCCTGATCGCCGCATCCTGCGCGCCGCCTTCCATCGCGCCATAAAGCGGCGCGAGCAGGACATTGGCCGGCAGCCTGTCTTGCAGAAGCCGCACCGTGCGTTCGATCTCGCCCTGCCCCGGCAGGAAGGCCAGAATACTGCCCGTCTCGTCCGCCAGCGCATCGCGGATCGCCCGCGCCATCGCATCCTCGATCCGCTCATCCGCCTTGCGGTCGCGATAGCGGATATCGACCGGATAGGCGCGGCCCTCGCTCTCGATGACCGGCGCATCGCCAAGAAGCGAGGCCACGCGCGCGCCATCGAGCGTTGCCGACATGACGAGTATCTTGAGGTCATCGCGCAATGCCGCCTGCACGTCGAGCGCCAGCGCCAATCCGAAATCGGCGTCGAGGCTGCGTTCATGGAACTCATCGAAGAGAACGGCGGCGACACCCTTCAGGTCAGGATCATCGAGGATCATGCGCGCAAAGACGCCCTCGGTGACGACGAGGATTCTGGTTTTGCCCGACACCCTGCTTTCAAGGCGCATCCGGTAGCCGACCGTTTCGCCCGGCTCCTCCCCCAGAAGCTGCGCCATGCGGCGGGCTGCGGCGCGGGCAGCAAGCCGCCTTGGTTCCAGAAGCACGATCATGCCCTCCCCGCGCCAGTCCGCACCCAGCATATGGAGCGGCACCAGCGTCGTCTTGCCCGCGCCGGGCGGCGCGACAAGGACCGCGCTTGCGTGAAGCGCCAATGCCTCATCAAGCTGAGGCAGAATTCGTGTCACGGGAAGATCGGGCAGGCTCGTCAAGGGCTTTCCATCTTTTGCATTGAACGCCCTGGCGGTTTGCATGAGCGGCGGGGAATTGTCCAGCCGTTCCGGGCCGATTGACATACTCCCCCAGAGTATTTAGGCTTCGTGAAAATCGGGAGAATCCATGCCGCATTCGCCGGAAGACAAGAAGCGCGCCCTGACGCGCCTGCGCCGTATCAGGGGGCAGGCCGAAGCGCTGGAACGCGCGGTGGAAGCGGGGACGGAATGCGCGGCGCTTCTCCAGCAGATCGCCGCATTGCGGGGTGCTGCCAACGGGTTGATGGCCGAAGTGCTGGAAAGCCATTTTCGCGAGACTTTCGGACATGCGCGCGAAACCATGGCGCAAAAAGACGATCCCGATGCACAGATCGATGAAATCATGCGGATTTTGCGCACCTATCTGAAATAGGCGCGCAACACACAACTGGAAGGGAAACATCGCCATGAAGTCACGCGCAGCCGTTGCCTGGGAGGCAAGGAAGCCGCTCACCATCGAAACCGTCGAGATCGGCGGGCCGAAGGCGGGCGAAGTGCTGGTCGAAATCATGGCGACGGGTGTTTGCCATACCGATGCCTACACTCTTTCGGGCCTCGATTCGGAAGGCAAGTTCCCGGCCATCCTCGGCCATGAGGGTGCGGGCATCGTGCGCGAAGTTGGCGCGGGCGTAACATCGGTCAAGCCGGGCGACCATGTCATCCCGCTCTACACGCCCGAATGCCGCCAGTGCAAAACCTGCCTGTCGCAGCGCTCGAACCTGTGCACCGCCATCCGGTCGACGCAGGGCCAGGGCCTGATGCCCGACAAAACCTCGCGCTTTTCCTGCGATGGCGGCGAAGTGTTCCATTATATGGGCTGCTCGACCTTCTCGAACTTCACCGTCCTGCCGGAAATCGCCGTCGCCAAGGTGCGCGAGGACGCGCCTTTCGACAAGATCTGCTATATCGGCTGCGGTGTCACCACGGGCATCGGCGCCGTGATCTACACGGCCAAGGTTCGTCCCGGCTCGAATGTGGTGGTGTTCGGCCTCGGCGGCATCGGCCTCAATGTCATTCAGGGCGCGCGCATGGTTGGCGCCGACAGGATCATCGGCGTGGACATCAATCCGGCCAAGGTCGAAATGGCGAAAAAATTCGGCATGACCGACTTCATCAACCCGCGCGAGATCGGCAATGACAAGGTGGTGCAGGCCATCCAGGACCTGACCGATGGCGGGGCGGACTATTCCTTCGACGCCACGGGTAATACCGACGTGATGCGTCAGGCGCTGGAATGCTGCCATCGCGGCTGGGGCGAATCGATCATCATCGGCGTGGCCGAAGCCGGCAAGGAAATCGCCACCCGCCCGTTCCAGCTCGTCACGGGCCGGGTCTGGAAAGGCACCGCTTTCGGCGGCGCGCGCGGGCGCACCGACGTGCCGAAGATCGTGGACTGGTACATGGAAGGCAAGATCAATATCGACGATCTCATCACCCACACCATGCCACTCGATGAGATCAACACCGCCTTCGACCTGATGCATGAAGGCAAATCGATCCGTTCGGTGGTTGTGTACTGATGACCGAAAAGCGTTTCGTTTCCCGATGGGACGACATTGACGGCCTGACCCCGCGCGCGCTTTATGCGATGCTGAAACTGCGCGTGGATGTCTTCGTGGTCGAGCAGAAATGCCCCTACCCGGAGATCGACGGCAAGGATATCGGCGCGTTTCACCTGCGCATTCTCGACGGCGAGGAACTTGCAGCCTGTCTGCGCGTTCTACCGCCGGAACAGGACGGCAAGCCGGTCAAGATCGGGCGCGTGGTCGTGGCGCCGGATTATCGCGGCTACAAGCTCGGCCAGCGCCTGATGCAGGAGGCCATCGAATTCGCGCAAGGCCGCTTTCCGGGCACGGCGATCGAACTGGGCGGGCAGAGCCATTTGCAGAAATTTTATCGCTCGTTCGGCTTCGTGGCGATTTCGGACGAATATCTCGAAGACGGCATTGCGCATGTCGATATGCGATTGGAACCAAGGGGAACGGTTGTCTGATGTTTCTGCTGCGCCGCCATATGTCCTTCTATATCGGCGCCTTCGGTGGCGTCACGGCATTCGTCATCGCCTGGTTCCTGAAAAGCCCGCTCGCCCCGGTCATCGGGGCCAACTGCTTCTTCGTGATCTATCTGGCGCTGGCGGCTTCCGTCCTGCCGAAGCTCACCGCAGGCTTTCTGAAAAAGCACGCGGCAAGTGCTGACGAACCCGTTCCGATCATCTTTCTGGTGACATTTGCAACCGTCATCGTCGCAATCGCCTCGCTGTTCATTCTCATCAACGGCGAGCAGAAGACCAACACATTCTCGCTGGTGATGACGCTTGCTTCCGTGCCGCTCGGCTGGTTCACCATTCATATGCTGACCGCCATCCATTACGCGCATGTCTACTGGCAACCGGAAGAGCCCGCAGGCGGCGACCCCAAACATGCAAGCCGCTATCGCGGCGGGTTCGACTTTCCCGGAACGCCGGAACCATCGGGCTGGGATTTTGCCTATTTCGCCTATGTCATCGGCATGACGGCGCAAACCTCCGACACCAGTGTCACGACGCCTGCCATGCGCAAGGTCACGCTGCTGCACAGCATCGTCTCCTTTTTCTTCAACACCGTGCTGGTCGCCGCTGCCGTCAATGTTGCGGTGGCGCTCGGAAGCTGAATAAAACCGGGAATTTTTTGATGGAAACCATTTCGGTTGCGACATGCTTTGGCGGAACGCAGGGCGTTTATCGCCACAAGAGCGAGACGAACCAATGCGACATGACCTTTGCCGTCTTCCTGCCGCCGCAGGCCAAAGATGGGCCGGTACCGGTATTATGGTATCTCTCCGGCCTCACCTGCACGCATCAAAATGTGATGGACAAGGGCGAATATCGGCAAATGGCCGCCGAATTGGGAATTGCCGTTATTTGCCCCGATACCAGCCCGCGCGGCGATGATATTCCGGATGAACCCGACAACTGGCAATTCGGCAAGGGCGCCGGCTTTTACGTCGATGCGACACAGAAACCTTTTGCGCAAAACTACCGGATGTACAGCTATATCACGCAGGAACTGCCCGCTCTGGCGGCAAAACAGTTTCCGCTGGATATGGCGCGACAGGCGATCACCGGCCATTCCATGGGCGGACATGGCGCGCTGACCATTGCGCTCAAGAACCCCGACCGTTTCAAATCGGTCTCGGCATTCGCCCCGATCGTGCAGCCTTCCACGGCGGGATGGTCCAGACCGGCGCTCCAAAAATATCTCGGAGCGGAAGAACGGGCATGGCGCGCCTATGATGCCACGCTTCTGATCGAAGACGGCTACCGTTTGCCGGAAATCCTTGTCGACCAGGGGACCGCGGACGGCTTTCTCGATGACGGCCTGCGGCCCTGGCTTCTGGAAGAAGCCTGCAACAAGGCGGGCATTCCCCTCACGCTCAATATGCGCGAGGGCTACGACCATTCCTATTTCTTCATCTCGACCTTCATGGGCGACCATCTGCGCTGGCACGCGGAACGCCTGAAAAGCTGATCAGCGCCTCACCACCTTCATCGGCAGGCCGCCTTGCGGCTGGGTGGTGAGCTTCTGCACCGGCCACGGTTTCGTCGTTTCGAGAACATCGAAGCGGCGGCCATCCAGCAAGGTTGCCAGAGCAATAACCGCTTCCTGCAAGGCGAAGCTTGCGCCGATGCAGGTCCGCGGCCCCGCACCGAAGGGCAGATATTGAAAGCGATCGAGCCTGTCGCGGTTTTCCGGCCAGAAGCGTTCCGGCATGAAGGCATCCGGCTGGTCCCAGTAGAGCCTGTGGCGATGAATGACCCATGGCATGACCAATATGGCCGTGCCCTTCGCAATCCTGAGATCCTCGTAAGTATCGTCTTGCGCCGCCTCGCGGTTGATCGATGGCGCCGGCGGATAAAGCCGCATCGCCTCCTCGAAGGCCGCGCGCGTGAAAGGCAGCGACGCCAGCCATTCCTGCGGAGGCAGATCGCGCCCGCCCTTTGCGTGAAAGCCATCGATTTCGGCTTCGACACGGTCGCGTTCGTGCGGCGCCTTGGCGAGCAAATAGAGCGTCCAGCCAAGCGCGCGGGCGGTGGTCTCATGGCCCGCGCCGATGAAGGTGATGATATTGTCCTCGATTTCGGAACGGCTCAGCCCGTCCGCTCCCTCGGCGCGCAAAAGCAGGGTAAGGAAGTCGCTCGGTACATCTTCCCCCCTGTCCATGCGGGCTTTGCGCAGCGCTATGGTGTTGGAGACGAGTTCACGAAAGAAACCCAGCGATTGCTGTCCGCGCAGGCGCGTGAAGCGCGGCAGCCAGTCGGGCAGGCCCAGAAGATCGAACGGGTCGACCCGCCCCATCGTTTCGAAAAGCTTGTCGATCTGGTTTGCGAAATCATTCGGATCGCCTGCGATCTCGCCCGAGAACAAGGTTGCGGCAAGAATATCATAAGTCAGGAGCGTCATGTCATGGGCGACATCGGTAATCGTCCCCGAGGTCTTGTAACGCGCGACGAACTGGCGGGACCGGTCGCGCATGGTCTCGGCAAAGCCGCCGATATGGCGCGGCGTGAAAACCGGCGCCATGGCTTTGCGCGAGCGCTTCCACACCTGGCCCTCGGCCGTCAGCAGGCCATCGCGCAGCAAGGGGCGCAGCACACGCTGGCGAATGGCCGACATGGGATAATTGGCGGCATTGTCGACCAGCACATGACGGATCAGCCCCGGATCGTTGGCGATGATGGTTTTCATGCCGAGCCAGCTCACCTCTACCCAGCGTTCATTGTAGGAAGGTTCGCCCCAAAGCTCGAGCGGGTTCCTGTAGACGACCCGCATCATCTCGAAACGGCCGACCGGCTTTTCGCGCGGACGCGGTGCAGGCGGCACGAATGGATCTGATCTTTCGCCCATGGCGTTGGCAATTTCCATCAAGTGTTCCTTTCGTCATGAAACAGGCCGAGAACACCCCCGTCAAACCGGATATAAGCGCCAATTGTGGCGCTTCCAGAAGCGGGACGGCGAAGGGACCGGCTCGTGAGCGGCAGATGGCCGGAATCCCCGGCAAATTTACCGTCATAATTTGGAAAAATAGCCGTTAGCACCTATATTAAAGCCATGTTTGTCGCGTGATTCGACATATCTTTGAAGCTGCATCCGCAGCGCATTTTTCGAAAGATTTTCATGAGCGAGATGCCCGAGATGAATTCCGAAGCCCCCGCCGAATATGGCGCGGATTCCATTCGTGTTCTGAAAGGTCTGGATGCCGTTCGCAAGCGCCCCGGCATGTATATCGGCGACACGGATGACGGCTCCGGCCTGCATCATATGGTCTACGAGGTCGTGGACAATGCAATCGATGAAGCGCTGGCAGGACATGCCACGCTTGTGACCGTCACCCTCAACCCGGACGGGTCCTGCACCGTGACCGATAACGGGCGCGGCATCCCGACCGATATCCATAAGGAAGAAGGGGTTTCGGCAGCCGAGGTCATCATGACCCAGCTTCATGCCGGCGGCAAGTTCGACCAGAATTCCTACAAGGTTTCCGGTGGTCTGCACGGTGTCGGCGTGTCGGTGGTGAACGCGCTGTCGATCTGGCTGAAGCTGAAGATCCGCCGCGCCGGCAAGATCCACGAAATGAGCTTCACCCATGGCGTCGCGGACGCACCATTGGTCGTGACCGGCGATGCGGGGGCGGAGACGGGCACGGAAGTGAGCTTCCTGCCGTCGCCCGAAACCTTCTCCATGGTCGAATTCGATTTCGACACGCTGGAGCGCCGCCTGCGCGAACTTGCCTTTCTCAATTCCGGCGTTCGCATCAAGCTTGCCGATCGCCGCCATGCCGACGTCAAGGAGCATGAGCTGCACTATGACGGCGGGCTTGTCGAATTCGTGAAATATATCGACCAGAGCAAGAAATCGCTTCTGGAAGAGCCGATTTATATCCGCAGCGAAAAAGACGGCATGACGGTGGAAGTCGCCATGTGGTGGAACGATTCCTACCATGAAAAGGTGCTGTGCTTCACCAACAACATTCCGCAGCGCGACGGCGGCACGCATCTGGCCGGTTTCCGTGGCGCGCTGACCCGTCAGGTGACGGGCTATGCCGATGCATCGGGCATGACCAAGAAGGAAAAGGTGCAGCTTACCGGCGATGACTGCCGCGAGGGCCTGACCGCCGTTCTTTCGGTCAAGGTTCCCGATCCGAAATTCTCCTCGCAGACCAAGGACAAACTCGTTTCCTCGGAAGTGCGCCCGGTCGTGGAAAGCCTCGTCAACGAGGCGCTTTCGACATGGCTGGAAGAACATCCGGCAGGCGGCAAGGCCGTGGTCGAGAAGGTCATTCAGGCAGCCGCAGCCCGTGAAGCCGCCCGCAAGGCACGCGACATCACCCGCAAGAGCAATCTGAGCGTGACGTCCCTGCCCGGCAAGCTTGCCGATTGTCAGGAGCGCGACCCGGCCAAGTCGGAAATCTTCATCGTCGAGGGTGACTCGGCAGGCGGCTCCGCCAAGAGCGGTCGTTCGCGCCAGAACCAGGCCATCCTGCCGTTGCGCGGCAAGATCCTCAACGTGGAGCGCGTGCGTTTCGACCGCATGATCTCTTCCGATCAGGTCGGCACGCTGATTACCGCGCTCGGCACATCGATCGGCAAGGATGAAACGCACGGCTTCAACCCGGATAAGCTGCGCTACCACAAGATCATCATCATGACCGATGCTGACGTCGACGGCGCGCATATCCGCACATTGCTGCTGACCTTCTTCTTCCGCCAGATGCCGGAACTGATCGAGCGCGGCCATATCTATATCGCGCAGCCGCCGCTCTATAAGGTTTCACGCGGGAAATCCTCGCAATATATCAAGAACGAAGCCGCCTTCGAGGACTTCCTCATCGAGACAGGTCTTGAGGAAGCAACGCTGGAAATGGCAAGCGGGGAAGTCCGCGCCGGGCCGGACCTGCGTTCAGTGGTCGAGGATGCCCGCACCATGCGCCAGCTTCTGGCCGGGCTCCACACACGCTATGATCGCCGCGTGGTGGAACAGGCAGCCATTGCCGGGCTTCTCAATCCGGATGCCTCGAAAGACAATGCAACCGCGCAAGCTTCCGCCAATATCGTTGCAAAGCGTCTCGACATGATTTCGGAAGAAACCGAGCGCGGCTGGGAAGCCCATGTGACGGAAGATGGCGGCTATCGCTTCGAGCGCATGGTGCGCGGCGTGAAGGATATCGCCATTCTCGACATGGCGCTGCTCGGCTCTGCCGACGCCCGGCAGATCGACCGCGTGGCTGCACGCCTGTCGGAGGTCTTTGCCGAGCCGCCCGTGATGCGCCGCAAGGACAAGGTGGAAACGCTTTCCGGGCCGATGGCCCTGCTTGACGCCATCTTTGCGACAGGCCGCAAGGGCCTGACCCTCCAGCGCTACAAAGGCTTGGGCGAAATGAACGCCGAACAGCTTTGGGAAACCACGCTCGACCCGAATGTGCGCTCGCTGTTGCAGGTCAAGGTGACGGATGCGACCGATGCGGATTCCCTGTTCTCGCGCCTCATGGGCGATGAGGTGGAGCCGCGACGCGAATTCATTCAGGAAAATGCGCTGAGCGTTGCCAATCTGGACGTTTGATACGAAAAAGCCCCGGAAATCTGGGGCTTTTCATTATTCTGAGCAGTAAGTTTATTCGCCGCGGCGCTTCTTGCCAAAGCCGCCTTCGGGCTTCTTGCCACCCTTTTTGAAGCCGTCTTTCCTGAAGTCGTCTCCACGGGAGAAATCACGCGGCTTGTCCCACTTGTCGCCCTTGGAGCGGTCGCCCTTATAGCCTTCGCTCTTGTAGCCGCCGTCCTTGAACTTGTCGCCGCGCGGCTTGAAGCCACCCTTGCCTTCGCGCGGGGCGGCGTCGCCGCCTGCACCGGCAACGGCGGTGCGGATCACAAGGCCCTTTTCGCCGGTACCGCGTTCCTCGACCGAACGGCGGAATTCATCAGCCTTCGAGGCCGTGATTTCGAAGCGGGTTTCATTGTCGAAAATCTTGATCGATCCGACATCGCGCTTGGAAACATCGCCCGCCTTGCAGATGAGCGGCAGCAGCCATTTCGGATCGGCGCGATGCTTGCGACCGGCAGAAACCGAAAACCACACGCCGTCAAAATGCGCATTGCGGTCAAAACGTTCGCCCGGTTCGCCACGCTCGCGGCGCTCTCCGCGTTCGAAGCGGTCGCCACGGTCGGAACGCTCACCTTTTTCAAAACGATCTCTGGGCTTCTTGCCGCCAACCGGATGCACAGGTGCATCGGAAACTTCTTCCGCTGCCGGATAGGAAGCCACCTCACGATTGAGGAAAGCGCTAGCGATCTGTTCCGGCGTATAACGCTCGACCAGTGCCTTGAGGAGATCCTGATATTCTTCTTCAACCAGCTGGTTGAAGACTTCCGCATTCAAGATGCGCTCATTGGTCTTGGCCTGAACGGCTGCAATGCTCGGTGCCGGAACCGTCTGCGCGTCGAGCTTTGCCATGTGCAGAAGGCGCTCGGCGGTGCGGCGGCGCGAGAACGGCACGACCAGAACGCAGGTGCCCTTGCGGCCTGCGCGGCCCGTGCGGCCTGAGCGGTGCAGCATTGTTTCCGGGTTATTCGGAAGATCGGCATGAATGACCAGATCAAGGTTCGGCAGGTCGATCCCACGCGCGGCAACGTCGGTTGCGACGCAGACGCGGGCACGTCCGTCACGCATGGCCTGAAGCGCATTGTTGCGCTCGGCCTGGCTCAGTTCGCCCGAAAGCGCCACCACGGCAAAGCCGCGATTGGAAAGCCGGCTTGCCATGTGCTTCACCGCTTCGCGGGTCGAGCAGAAAATGATCGAATTCTGGCTGTCGTAATAGAGCAGCGTATTGATGATCGCGTGGTCGCGCTCATGCGGCGGCACCGGCATGGCGACATAATCGATATCCGCATGCTGGCTGGTTTCGCTCTGGACGGTGATGCGCAGCGCGTCGTTCTGGAAGCGCTTGGCAAGCTGGGCAATCGGCTTCGGCACAGTTGCCGAGAACATCAGCGTGCGGCGGTCTTCCGGCGCTTCGCCAAGGATGAATTCGAGGTCCTCGCGAAAGCCCATGTCGAGCATTTCGTCGGCTTCATCGAGCACGACGGCACGCAGTTGCGACATATCAAGCGCATCGCGGGTGATGTGGTCGCGCAGGCGGCCCGGCGTGCCGACGACGATATGGCTTCCCCGTTCCAGCGCCCGGCGCTCGGTGCGGATATCCATGCCGCCAACGCAGGATGCAATCCGCGCGCCGGTATCGGCATAGAGCCATTCCAGTTCACGACGGACCTGAAGTGCCAGTTCGCGCGTCGGCGCGATAATCATGGCCAACGGCGCGCCCGCATCGCCGAAGCGCAGTTCGTCCTCTAGAATGGTGTTGGCCATGGCAAGGCCGAAAGCAACCGTCTTGCCCGATCCGGTCTGTGCGGAAACGAGAAGGTCGGCATCGAGCGTTTCGGGAGCCAGAACTGCATTCTGAACGGCGGTGAGCGTATTGTAACCGCGAGCGGCTAATGCTCCGGAGAGAGCCGGAGCGATGGTATCAGGCAGAGACATGAATAACTTTCAAAAAAGCTTCTCAAGCCGCATACCCATTGGTCGTGAACCACTTGTCCACGACTCCCCAGACGACTACCGAAGCACCAGAATTGGCTCTTCCCTATAGGTTTAACGCTTCCCGGTCAACCGGAACAAAACTCAATGCGCTTCGTCCCAGTTATGCGCCGCCCTTGCGTCCACATGCAGAGGAACCGCGAGCGAGACGGCGGGCATGGCCGCATTTTCCATCACGCGGCGCACGACGGGAATAGTCTTTTCCACTTCATTTTCAGGCACTTCGAAGATGAGTTCGTCGTGGACCTGCAACAGCATACGCGCGGCGAGATTTTCCGCCGCCAGCGCATCTTCCATGCGGATCATAGCGCGGCGGATGATATCGGCGGCTGAACCCTGGATCGGCGCATTGATGGCCGCACGCTCGTTGAAGGCGCGGACCTGCGGATTGGACGCCCTGATATCCGGGTAGTGCGCGCGGCGACCGAAAATGGTTTCGACATAGCCATGCTCGCGCGCGAAAGCCTTGGTCGCCTCCATATAATCCTTGATGCCGGGGAAACGCTCGAAATAGGTGCGGATATATTGTCCAGCCTCCTCACGCGGGATGGAAAGCTGGTTGGCCAGACCGAAGGCGGAAATGCCGTAGATAATGCCGAAATTGATCGCCTTGGCGCGGCGGCGCACTTCCGAAGGCATGCCTTCGACCGGAACGCCGAACATTTCCGACGCCGTCATGGCGTGAATGTCGATGCCGTCGGCAAAAGCCTGCTTCAATTGCGCAATGTCGGCTACATGCGCGAGCACGCGCAACTCGATCTGGCTGTAGTCGGCGGAGATCAGCTTGTTGCCGGGCTCGGCGATGAAGGCTGTCCTGATCTTGCGCCCCTCGGCGGTGCGCACCGGAATATTCTGCAAATTGGGCTCGGACGAGGAAAGCCGCCCCGTCGAGGTGGACGCCATCGCATAGGATGTATGGACGCGCCTGGTCCGGGGGTTGATGAAACCCGGCAGCGCATCCGTATAGGTGGATTTGAGCTTGGTGAGCTGGCGCCAGTCCACGATCTTGCGCGGCAGCGGATGGCCTTCTGCGGCAAGGTCTTCCAGCACCTGCGCGGAGGTCGACCACTGGCCGGTCTTCGTCTTGGACGCACCCGGAAGCCCCATCTTGCCGAAGAGAATATCGCCAAGCTGCTTGGGCGATCCTATGGTGAATTTCTCGCCCGCCAGTTCGTAAATTTCGTCTTCATAGGCAGCGGCAGCCTGCGCCAGATCGCCGGAAAGGCGTGAAAGCACCTGCCGGTCGACGGCGATGCCGCGCTCTTCCATGCGCGCCAGCACATCGATCAGCGGACGTTCCAGGCGCTCATAGACCGACATCAGCCCTTCGGCGGCAAGACGCGGCTTCAACACCAGCCACAGCCGCAGCGTGACATCGGCATCCTCGGCGGCATAGGCCGTCGCACGATCGATATCCACCATGTCGAAAGTGACCATGCTCTTGCCGCTTCCCGCCACATCCTTATAGGCAATCGGCGTGTGGCCAAGCCAGCGCTCGGACAGCGGGTCCATGCCGTGGCTGCCGGTGCCCGCATCCACAACATAGGAAATCAGCATCGTATCGTCGAAGGCAACGGTGTTGATGCCATGGCGGCGCATGACCAGCCAGTCATATTTCATGTTCTGCGCGATCTTGAGGACGGAAGCATCCTCCAGCACAGGTTTCAGCACGGCCAGCGCTTCGCCCAGCGGAATTTGCCCCTCGACCATGCCGCCGCCAAGAAGATCACCCGCACCGGACTTGTGCTGCAACGGCACATAGGCGGCCTTGCCCGGCGCCAGCGCCAGCGAAAAGCCGACAAGCTCGGCCTGCATGGGATCGACCGATGTGGTTTCGGTGTCGAAAGCCACGAGGCCGGTTTCCACCGCCTCGGCCAGCCATTGCTTCAGCGTCGCCATATCGCGGATGCAGGTATAGGCGCTGGTATCGATCTTCTGCGCGGTGGCTTCCGCCGCCCGCCTTTCCGCGAGCGCCTTCGGCGCATAGCCCTGATCGGACCCGGCGGCCGTGGGTGCCAAGACCGGTTGCGATGCAGCAGCAGCGGCCTTTTCGGGAACATCGACATCGGGGCCATGGGCATCCGCACCCCAGTCAGTCTCCACATGGCAGGGTTCGACCGCCGATGCATCCGTGTCGGTCGCCTCGGCCACGCGGCGGGTGAGCGAGGTGAATTCCATGGCCTTCAGGAAACCGATCAGCTTCGGTCCGTTCTGCGGCTCCAGCACGAGCCCATCCAGATCGACATCCAGCGGCACATCGGTCTTGAGCGTCACCAGTTCGCGCGCGATCTTCGTCTGGCCGGCAAAGGCCAGAATGTTTTCGCGGCGCTTGTTCTGCTTGATTTCAGAAGCGCGGGCCAAAAGCGTGTCGAGATCGCCAAACTCCTCCAGCAGCTGCGCCGCCGTCTTCGGGCCGATGCCGGGAATGCCGGGAACATTGTCGGTGCTGTCGCCGGTCAGCGATTGCAGGTCAATCATCTTTTCCGGCGGCACGCCCCATTTCTCGATCACTTCCGGGATCGAAATCTGCTTGTCCTTCATGCTGTCATACATCGACACGGCTGGTGTCACGAGCTGCATGAGGTCCTTGTCGGAGGAGACGATGGTGACATCGCCGCCTGCTTCCTCGGCCAGACGCGCATATGTGGCGATGAGATCGTCCGCTTCGAAACCTTCCTTCTCGATACAAGGCAGATTGAAGGCGCGTGTCGCCTGCCGGATGAGGCCGAATTGCGGGACCAGATCCTCCGGCGGCGCGGTGCGGTTTGCCTTGTAATCGGGATAAAGCGCGTTGCGGAACGTCTTTGACGAATAGTCGAAAATGACCGCGAAATGGGTCGGCACCACGCCGACATCGGTATTGCGCGCATCCTTCAACAGCTTCCACAGCATGTTGCAGAAGCCGGAAACCGCGCCCACGGGCAGACCGTCCGTCTTGCGGGTCAGCGGTGGCAGGGCATGATAGGCGCGGAAAATATAGCCCGAGCCGTCAACGAGAAAGAGATGATCGCCTTTTTTCATACGGTAGAATTAGAGGAAAGCGGCCATAAAGGAAACCGCTCCCATGTCAGGAGAAACATCCGTCCACGTGAAAGAAATCCATCACGTCGCGATAACACGTTTGTTACAGATTTGTAATCTTCCGTGCCCTTGAATAGCCACAGTTGAAAGGCCAAATTCAGGTCATCGACAATTCGTCGGTCGCCGGTTTTCTGACCCGTCCCCCGTTGGATGCCGGATGTTAGCGGCAGCCTCATTCCCCTCTCCGGGCTGCCGCTTTGAGTGTAGTGATATGGCCGCTGTGGTAACCCCCTCACCGCAGCGGCCAATTCATTTTCAGGCGGATATCCCTCTCTCGAATTGGGTTTCTTATTGATGGCGCTGGTTGTAGTGTGCCGCCAGTTTACGTTACGACTCGTCAGGAAGCATCCATGTCCACGCCATCGCTCGACAAAGTTCTCGACCATCTCGACGCCAATCTCGACAAGAGCCTCGACCGCCTGTTCGATCTTTTGCGGATCAAGTCGATTTCTACCGACCCGGCCTATAAGGCCGACTGCCGCAAGGCCGCGGAATGGCTGGTGGAAGACCTGAAGTCGATCGGTTTCGATGCCAACGTGCGCGATACGCCCGGCCACCCGATGGTCGTTGCCCATCACGAAGGCGCAACAGCCGATGCGCCGCATGTGCTTTTCTATGGCCATTACGATGTGCAGCCCGTCGACCCGCTCAATCTGTGGGAAAACGATCCCTTCGATCCGGCTATCAAGGACATTGGCGATGCCTCGACTGGGAGCCGCAAGATCCTGACCGGGCGCGGCACCTCCGACGACAAGGGCCAGCTCATGACCTTCGTGGAAGCCTGCCGCGCCTACAAGGCCGTGAACGGCAACCTGCCGGTCAAGGTGACGCTTCTGTTCGAGGGCGAAGAAGAATCCGGCTCGCCGTCGCTGAAGCCATTCCTCGATGCCAACAAGCAGGAGCTGAAGGCCGATGTGGCGCTGGTCTGCGACACGTCGATGTGGGACATGGAAACGCCCGCCATCAGCGTTGGCCTGCGCGGCCTCGTCGGGGAGGAAATCGTCATCAAGGCCGCCGACCGCGATCTGCATTCGGGCTTCTTCGGCGGTGCTGCGGCAAACCCGATCCACATCCTGACCAAAATTCTAGCCGACCTGCATGATGAAACCGGGCGCATCACCGTGCCGGACTTCTATGACGGCGTGGAGGAAACCCCGACCCAGATTCTGAAATCCTGGGAAAGCCTCGGTCGCACGGCCGAAAACTTCCTCGGCCCCATCGGTCTTTCCATCCCGTCCGGCGAAAAGGGCCGCAGCGTTTTGGAACTCACCTGGGCACGCCCCACCGCAGAAGTGAACGGCATTATCGGCGGCTATACCGGCGAAGGCTTCAAGACCGTGATCGCAGCCGAAGCTTCCGCCAAGGTCTCCTTCCGCCTTGTGCACAAACAGGACCCGGCCAAGATTCGCGAAGCCTTCCGCGCCTTCGTGAAAGAGCGTGTTCCAGCCGACTGCTCGGTCGAGTTCCATCCGCATGGCGGCTCGCCAGCAATCCAGCTTCCTTATGATTCCCCGCTTGTTTCCAAGGCGAAGGACGCGCTTTCCGACGAATGGCCAAAGCCTGCCGTACTGATCGCCATGGGCGGCTCGATCCCGATTGTCGGCGATTTCGACACATTCCTCGGCATGGAATCGCTTCTGGTCGGCTTTGGCCTTGAAGACGACCGCATCCATTCGCCCAATGAAAAATATGAGCTGAATTCCTTCCACAAGGGCCAGCGCTCATGGGCCAGAATCATGGCGACCATCGCCGCCAAATAGGGCAAGAATCATAGCGGCCGTCGCCGCGAAATAAGGACAACTGAATGACTATCCGTTTTCACAAAAACGATTTGCCGAACCTTGACCATTATCAGGTGGACGCGGTCGCCATCGACACCGAAACGCTGGGCCTGAACCCGCATCGCGACCGGCTTTGCGTGGTGCAGATTTCACCCGGCGACGGCACGGCGGACGTGATCCAGATCGAGGCCGGGCAGAAAAAGGCGCCCAATCTGGTGAAGCTTCTGAAGGATCGCTCGATCACCAAGATCTTTCATTTCGGCCGCTTTGATCTTGCCGTGCTGGCGCAGGCTTTCGGCACCATGCCGCAGCCGGTGTTCTGCACCAAGATCGCATCGAAGCTTACCCGCACCTATACGGACCGTCACGGCCTGAAGGAGCTTTGCAGTGAGCTTCTGGAGGTTTCGATCTCCAAGCAGCAGCAGTCTTCCGACTGGGCAGCCGAAGTCCTGTCACAGGCACAGCTTGAATATGCCGCCTCGGATGTTCTTTATCTCCACCGCCTGAAGGCGGTTCTGGAACAGCGGCTTGAGCGCGATGGCCGCACGAAACAGGCCGAGGCCTGCTTCAAGTTCCTGCCGACGCGCTCGGAACTCGACCTCATGGGCTGGCCGGAAGACGATATTTTCGCGCATTCGTGATGCAATCAAACGGCGGCGGCGGCCGCCGTTTTCTTTTGCGGCACCGGATCGATAGAGGCCCAGCCGGGGCGATGGAACAGAAACTTTCCGTAACCGCTCCACCGGATAAGGCCATAAAGAATGACAGGCCCAATGACGCCGCTTGCGGTGGTCAGCAGCGAGACGGTGCCGATATCGCCGATCCCGAGTTTCAACAGCACCGTGCGGGCGATCGCCATGGGCAGGAAGAAAGCCAGATAGACGACGATCGAATGCGCGCCGAGCCAGCTCAAGCCGCGATGCAGCCAGTTTCCGGCGGGGAGCAGGCTCAAAAGCGAAGAGACGGCGATGATCGCCAGCGCGCCCACCAATCCGAGCAAAAGTGAAACCACCGGCAGATCGCCGATAGCGCCGCGCCCATCCAGAAGGTCGCCTGCGGGCGGGATCAGAGCGGCCAGGCCTTCAGGTACGGGCATGAAGACGAGCTTATATTCCACAAAGCCCCAGACAAGCAGACCGGCCATGCCGATAAGCGGGCGCTGACGCAGCCAGTCCGCGGCCCGGAAAATGGCGGGTGCAAAGGCATAACCCGCATAGAAATAGACGAAGCGCGAGCAGAATTCGTCCACCATGACCCAGCCTGTATGGATCGGCAGCATCTCCAGAAATGCCAGCGCCGTGAAGGCACCCCCCACCGGCACACGCTTCAAAAGCCGCGTCACGATGAAGAATACCGGCAGGATATAGATGAACCAGAGCGTCCCGAACGGCTCGATGAATGCCATCAGATAGGCCAGCACCACACCGGAAACTCCGGTTTCGCCGGCAATGGCGGGTGCCTTGAAGGCAAACTGGATCGTCAGCCACAGAATATAGAAATAGAGAAAGTGCACCACCTTGCGGTCAAGATAGCGCCGCCACGGCCTGTCGATGACAAGACCGAGAAACAGGCCCGATATCATGAAGAAATCCGGCATGCGAAAAGGCTTGGCGAAGGCGACCACATAATGCATCCAGCCCTGCGCCCCGGCTGCCTTTTCCACACCCAGCGTCGAATGCATCATGACAACGAAGATGATGCAGATACCCTTGGCAATATCGACCCAGTCGACCCGCCCGTTCACGCCCTTCGTGCCACGCATTTCCTGTTTCCCCGCCAGTTGTGCTGCTTTCTATAACCTGAACGACGGCGAAATTATATCCTGAAGAACCGGCATAGGCCTGCCCTCGATTGCGCGGGTCGAAGTCAACCGTGTTTGCCGGGTGCTCACGGGAACGTGTAACGCGCAGGCGACATTCCCCTTGCTGTGACCCGTTTGCTACAGACTTTTAGAAGCAATCCCTTATATTAGGGACAAATAATGGTTCTTAAGACTTTCCTTTGGAGGTTTATCATGAAGCTCAAGGCCCTTCTTCTTGCATCGACTGTCGCCCTCGTGGCCGCCACGGGCGCCAAGGCTGCCGACGCCGTCATCGAACAGGAGCCAGCTCCGGTTGTGGTTGCTCCGACCTTTACCTGGAACGGTGCCTATATCGGTGGCCAGATCGGCTATGGCTGGGGCAAGTCCAAGTTTGATGATAGCTTCGATACGCTCGAACTGAAGCCGGACGGTTTCCTCGGCGGCCTTTATGCCGGTTACAATTTTGACCTCGGCAACAATGTCGTTCTCGGCATTGACGGTGACGCCACTTACAACAACCTGAAGGATGACTTTACCGGACTTGGCGGCTCCGTCGATACAAGGCTTCGCTGGTCGGGTGCCGTTCGTGCCCGCGCTGGCTATGCGTTTGATCGCTTCCTGCCTTATATCGCAGGTGGTGTAGCCTTTGGACAGGTCAAGACCAGCGGCGATGTTGATGGCATCGGCTTCTCCGAAAGCAAGACGCTCACCGGCTGGACCGCAGGCGCTGGCGTTGACTATGCCGCAACTGACAATGTGATCCTTCGCCTTGAATATCGCTACACCGACTATGGCGACAAAGACATCGATTTCGCTGGTGCGAACGTCAATCAGGACTTCAGGACCAATGAAGTTCGTCTCGGCGTCGCATACAAGTTCTAATTCGATCGAACATGTCTGGAAAAGGCCCTGCTTCGCGGGGCCTTTTTTTGTTACCCATACCTCAAATTATTGCGATCAAATTTAATAATATCTAAAATATATCTATCAATCTATATTTAGATTTAAATGAAAATATAATATAAAATCAGACTAACAATATTTTATATGTAACATAACGCCAAATCAATACTGATGTTGCCGTTATGTTACATACATTCTCGCCAATCGGTACTACATACCCTGCCGTCTCAATTATATTTTCTAGGAGTTTTCGATGAAGATCAAAATTTTACTGAGTGCCTCCCTGCTCGCAGTTGTTGCCAGCACCGGCGCGTACGCCGCAGACGCAATCACCGCACAGGAACCAGCCCCGATGGCCGTGGCTCCGGTCTTTTCCTGGGGCGGTGCTTATATCGGTGGTGAAGTCGGCTGGGGCTGGGCTCGCTCCAAACTTGACGACAAGTCCAACGGCCAATCCAGCGAATTCAAGCCGAACGGTTTCATCGGCGGCGTCTATGCCGGCTATAACTTCGACATGGGCAACAATGTCATTCTCGGTGTCGACGGCAACTTCGACTATGACAACATGAAGAAGTCGCATGACTATATCTCAAGCGGCAACGCCGTTCAGACCTCGGCTGAAACGAAACTGCAATGGTCGGGCGCGGTGCGTGCACGTGCTGGCTATGCCGTTGACCGTTTCATGCCTTACATCGCCGGTGGTGTTGCCTTTGGCGGCGTGAAGAACTCGCTCAATGTCGGCGGCAGCAGCTATAGCAGCGACAAGACCCTGACCGGCTGGACCGCAGGCGCCGGTATCGACTATGCCGCGACCGACAATATCCTGCTCCGCCTCGAATATCGCTACACCGATTTCGGCAAGAAGGACTTCGGTTTGGGCGACTACAACACCCGCGGCTCGTTCAAGACCAACGATATCCGCCTCGGCGTCGCTTACAAGTTCTAAGCACAGCCCGAGAGGAATTGAGAAAAGGCTCCGCTTCGGCGGAGCCTTTTTTGTGCATGCATGATTTACATCCCTTTAAACTGCCGTATTTATCCTGCACCGGATTAGGCCCTTATTTGCTTTTGCGGCGCAAAATCCCGTAAAGCACTCAATGACAATAAATTTCACCGGCCTGCTTCACGATGGGACCGGCGAGCGGGTGGGCGGATCTAGGCTGACATGGCATCGCGTGACGATAAAAACCGGCGCATCGAACCTTCCTTCGGTGGCGAAGAGAAAAAGGATGACGAGGTTTTTCGCGTTGACGAGGAGGATCGCATGGCCCGCACGCAGCAGCGCCGACGCAGGCAATCCGACGATGGGGAGCCGCGCTCTTCACGCAGAGCCAGGAAAAAGTCGCGCGGCTTCTTCGGCTTTCTGCGCCGCGCATTCTATTGGTGCCTCGTGCTGGGATTATGGGGCGGCATCGCCTTTGCCGGGATATTGGTCTATTTCGCAGCCAAGATGCCGCCGACGACCGATTGGGCCATTCCGGATCGCCCGCCCAATGTGCGCATTGTCGATGTCAACGGCAATCTGATCGCCAATCGCGGCACCACCGGCGGCGAGGCCATCGGCCTGCACGAAATGTCGCCCTATATTCCACAGGCGGTCATCGCCATCGAGGACCGGCGCTTCTATTCGCATTTCGGCATTGATCCTATCGGCCTTACCCGCGCGGTTGTAACCAACCTCGTTTCGGGCCGGGCCGTTCAGGGCGGGTCCACACTCACGCAGCAGCTTGCCAAGAACCTGTTTCTTTCTCCCGACCGCACGCTGGAGCGCAAGGTACAGGAAGTCATGCTCGCCTTGTGGCTTGAGCACAAATACACCAAGGACCAGATATTGGAGATGTATCTGAACCGGGTCTATCTCGGGTCCGGCGCTTTTGGCGTCGATGCGGCGTCACGGCGTTACTTCAACAAATCGGCCAAGGACGTGAACCTGATGGAGGCGGCAACCCTTGCCGGTCTTCTGAAAGCACCCTCGCGCCTTTCGCCTGCCCGCGATCCGGAAGCCGCCGCCGCGCGTGCCAAGCTGGTGCTTGGCGCCATGCGCGAGGAAGGCATGGTGGATGACAGCCAGATGGCCATCGCCGAAAGCGAACCGATGACGCGCGCGCCATCCTACTGGCAAGGGTCGGAAAACTACGTTGCCGACAAGGTGGTGGCGGAACTGCCCGAGCTGATCGGCGAGGCGAAAGACGATATCACCGTCCAGACCACTATTGATCTCAACCTGCAACGCGCTGGCGAAGAAGCGATCAAGGACCAGATCTCCCAGAACGGGAAAAAGATGAATGCCAGCCAGGGCGCGCTTGTCTCCATCGACAGCACCGGCGCGGTGCGCGCCATGGTCGGCGGCGTCGATTATGCGACAAGCCAGTTCGACCGTGTGACGGATGCACGCCGCCAGCCGGCCTCCTCTTTCAAGCCCTTCGTCTACCTGTCCGCACTGGAACAGGGACGCACGCCGGATTCGGTGCGCAATGACGCGCCGGTGCGCATCGGCAAATGGACGCCCAGCAACGATAACGGCAAATATATGGGGCCGGTCACGCTCGCGACCGCGCTGTCGCATTCGCTGAACTCGGTTGCCGCGCAGCTCGTGATGGAAGTCGGCCCGCAGACGGTGATCGATACGGCCCACCGGCTTGGCGTGCAGTCGAAACTCGAGCCGAATGCCTCGCTGGCGCTCGGCACATCGGAGGTGACGCTGCTGGAACTGACCGATGCCTATGTGCCGTTTGCCAATGGCGGCTATCGCGCGCCGGTCTATTTCATCACCAAGGTGACGGATTCGGACGGCAAGGTCCTTTATCAGAAGGAAGACGGCGTCGGCCCGCGTGTCATCGACGAACGCAATGTCGGCATGATGAACGCCATGCTGCGGCGCACCGTGGAAGACGGAACGGCCAAGCGCGCCGCCTTCGGCTGGCCCGCCGCGGGCAAGACCGGCACCAGCCAGAATTTCCGTGATGCCTGGTTCGTCGGCTATACGGCCAATCTCACCACCGGCGTATGGTTCGGCAATGACGATGGCAAGGGGATGAAGCGCGTATTCGGTGCGACGCTTCCCGTTGCAGCGTGGAAAAGCTTCATGAAGGAAGCGCATAAGGGCGTGCCCGTGGCAGAGCTTCCGGGCCATTACGATATTCAGAACATCGTTCCCGGCGGCAGCGATGGCATCGACCCGAATGCGCCTTACGATCCCGGCATGATGCCGCAGGAGCCCTATGGCAATCAGCCGATGGCGGGCAATGGCGATGACGGCTACTGGCCGCCTGCGCCCGATTCTCCGGTCCGCAGCGGCATCCAGCAGTCGAGCCAGACCGGACCTGCGAGCTATCCGGCCAACGGCAATGACACTTATCGCCCGATGCCGCCCGGTGATGTGGGTGGCGGGCAACCGCAGCAGTCAGGAAAGTCCACGACCTTGCTCGACATCATCATGGGTAATTCGCAATAGGATGAGTGATGGCCATCGCGACCGTTGGTCATGACTCGCGATCAAGTGAAGCAGCTTCGATGCAAGCTTGTTAATTCCCCTCGAAATCTTGAGCCGCTTGGTCTATTCAAGATTGGAGAGCGAGGTTTCCATGTCCCAAGTCCCCCAAAAAGACGTTTCCGGTTCCGCAGCGCCCAAGGCGGATACCGAGCGTAAAACCCTGGTCCTGACCGGGGCCAGCCGTGGCATCGGCCACGCGACGGTGAAGCGTTTTTCGCGCGCCGGGTGGCGCGTCATCACCTGCTCGCGACAGGATTTTTCCGACAATTGCCCATGGCCCGCAGGCCCCGAAGACCACATCAAGGTCGATCTGGCCGATCAGGAAGATGTCGGCAAGGCAATCGCCGAAATCCGCCGCCGTCTCGAGGCCAATGGCAGCAAGCTGCACGCATTGGTCAACAATGCGGGCATTTCGCCGAAGGCGGAAGGCGGACGCCGCATGAACTCCATCGAAACACCGATGGCGGTCTGGCGCGATGTGTTCCAGGTGAACTTCATGGCGCCGATCATGCTGGCGCGCGGCCTGTTCAAGGAACTGGAAGCAGCCCAGGGTTCGGTCGTCAACGTGACCTCCATCGCCGGCAGCCGCGTGCACCCCTTCGCCGGAACAGCCTATGCAACGTCAAAGGCCGCACTGGCCGCATTGACCCGCGAAATGGCGTCCGACTTTGGGCCTTATGGCATCCGCGTCAATGCCATTGCGCCCGGCGAAATCGATACGGCGATCCTTTCGCCGGGAACCGACAAGCTGGTGGAACAGCTTCCCATGCGCCGCCTCGGCAAGACATCGGAAGTGGCGGAAACCATCTACTTCCTCTGTTCAGAGGCTTCATCCTATGTGACGGGGTCGGAAATTCACATCAATGGCGGCCAGCACGTCTGATAACCTTAGAAAGCGCGGAGATTGAAATTCTCCGCGCTTTTGTGCTTATGTCTTTTTCAATCGATTTAACAGCTGAGTTGTGCCTTCATGATCCTGTGTTGCGGTGAATCCCTGATCGACATGCTGCCACGCGAAACAGCAGGCGGAGAGACCGCGTTCCAGCCCTTTGCGGGCGGCTCCGTCTTCAACACGGCCATTGCGCTGGGACGGCTCGACGTTCCAACCGGGTTCTTTTCCGGCATTTCATCGGATTTTTTCGGCGAGGTGCTGCGCGATAATCTGGCGCGATCCAATGTCGATTATTCCTTTGCCGCAATCTCGGATCGCCCAACCACGCTGGCTTTCGTGCGTCTGGTGGACGGACAGGCACGCTATGCCTTCTATGATGAAAACACTGCGGGCCGCATGCTGGCCGAAAGCGACCTGCCCTATGTCGATGATGCCGTCGACGCGATGCTGTTTGGCTGCATCAGCCTGATTTCCGAACCCTGCGGCAGCGTCTATGAAGCGCTGATGACGCGCGAAGCCCCAAGACGCATCATGTTCCTCGACCCGAATATCCGCGCAAGCTTTATCACCGACCGCGATAAACACCTCAAGCGCATGAAGCGTATGATCGCGCTGGCCGATATCGTGAAGCTTTCCGATGAAGACCTGGCCTGGTTCGGCGAGAAGGGCAGCCACGACGAAATTGCCGCCGAATGGCTGAAGCTTGGACCGAAACTGGTGGTCATCACCAAGGGTGCGCATGGCGCCGATGCCTATACGGCCAAGGCGACCGTGCGCGTGCCGGGCGTGAAAGTGGATGTGGTCGACACTGTCGGCGCGGGCGACACGGTCAATGCGGGCATTCTTGCCAGCCTTCACGATCAGGGCCTTCTCGACAAGAACGCGCTTGCAGACCTCACCGAAGACCAGATCCATTCCGCTGTCGCGCTCGGCGTCCGGGCTGCTGCGGTGACTGTCGCGCGCGCAGGCGCAAACCCGCCCTGGGCGCACGAAATGAAGGATTGACGCAGGGAACGAGCGACCGGCCATGGCCCAGAATATTTATGACCGAGACGATTTCTTCACCGCATACAGCCAGTTGCCGCGCTCGGTACATGGGCTGGAAGGCGCGCCGGAATGGCCCCTCGTCCGCTCGCTCCTGCCCGATCTGACAGGCCGTGACATTGCCGATCTCGGTTGCGGCTTCGGCTGGTTTTGCCGCTTCGCCCGCGAAAACGGGGCTGCCTCCATCACCGGCTACGATCTTTCGGAAAATATGCTGGAACGCGCGCGCCGCGACACCGATGACGATGCGGTGCGCTATATTCAGGCGGATATGGAAGCGCTGGAGCTTCCGGAGGCAAGCTTCGATCTCGTCTATAGTTCGCTGGCCTTTCACTATATCCGTGACTTCCCGCGTCTTTTGAAGACGATCCATGCGGCTTTGCGGCCGGAAGGTCGCCTTGTTTTCACGATCGAGCATCCGATCTTCATGGCCTCTCTTGCGCCGGGCTGGGTCGAGGACGGCAATGGCCGGAAGCACTGGCCGGTCGACCATTATGCCATGGAGGGCGAGCGGCGAACCGACTGGCTGGCCGAAGGCGTCATCAAATATCACCGCCGTCTCGGCACCACAGTCAATGCGCTGATCGAAGCCGGATTTGTCATCAACCGGCTGGAGGAATGGCATCCCTCGCCGGAGCAGATCGCGGCATGGCCGGCGCTGTCGGAGGAAATGGAGCGCCCCATGCTGATGACGCTTTCCGTCAGCCGACAGACTGCTTGACCCGCCACATTTCACGCCTTTTATAGGGGTGGGCGGGCACGAATCAGACTGGCGAGGAGAAACCATGGACGTGTTGCGCATTGCAGCCTTTTCGCAAGGCAATCAGGGCGGCAATCCCGCCGGAGTATCGATCACCGATCACATGCCCTCCCCGCAAGACATGCAGAAAATCGCCAAGGATGTCGGCTTTTCCGAAACCGCCTTTGCCGCACCGGAAGGCGACAGCTGGCGGGTGCGGTATTTTGCGCCGGAGATGGAAGTTCCGTTTTGCGGCCATGCCACGATTGCACTTGGCGCGGCTCTTGCCATGCGCGAAGGCGATGGCCGTTTCGCGCTCAAGCTTAACAATGGCGATATCAGCGTCGAGGGCCGCAAGGAAGGCGACCTGTTTGCGGCCAGCCTGCAATCGCCGCCGACGCGCCAGCGCGCCGCCAATGACGCGGAAGTGGACCAGGCGCTGGCGCTGTTCAATTTCGAAAGGGACGATCTGGCGCCCGGCCTCACACCGGCACTGATCCATGCCGGGGCAGACCATATCATGCTGCCGCTTCGCTCACGCGAGAAGCTCGCCTCAATGCATTACGACATGGCGCGCGGGCGCATCCTGATGAAGCGGCAAGGCTGGACGACGATCCTGCTCATCTATTCCGAAACGCTTCCACAGCCGCAATCCGTTTGCCTCGGGCGGGGTGTATGAAGACCCGGCCACCGGCGCGGCCACGGCGGCCTTCGCCGCCTATCTGCGCGATAGCGGCTGGCCGCATGGCGGCGAGATCGAAGTGTTTCAGGGTGAGGATATGGGCAGCCCGTCACACCTGCGCGCCCAGATCGGCAATGAACGCGGCGGCTCTATTCGCGTTTCCGGCACAGCGCGGCTGATGGAATAGAGCATGTCTCCCGAAAGTGGAAACCGGTTTCGGGAGGCATGCGTAAAAACAAATAGACAGAGCTACAGTTCGTCAGACCTTGACGAGCTGCTCCACCCGCGCCTCATTTCCGAAGAATTTGAGATAGCGCGCCACTTCCTTGGGATCGCCGGTCGCCTTTTGCGGATTGTCGGAAAGCTTGACCGCCGGATGGCCGTTGGCATCCGTTACCTTGCAGACCAGCGAAATGGCATTCAGCCCTTCAATTTGCTTCGGGGCACAGCCCGCAAAATCATTGGTGAGGTTGGTGCCCCAGCCGAAACTCATGCGCACCCGTCCCTCGAAATGACGATAGGTTTCCTCGATCGTATCCACGTCGAGCGCGTCGGAAAAGATCAGCAGCTTTTCGCGCGGGTCCTTGCCGCGTGACTTCCACCATTCGATGATGCGTTCGCCGCCTTCAATCGGCGGGGCGCTGTCGGGGCGAAAGCCGGTCCAGTCGGCAACCCAGTCCGGCGCATCGCGCAGGAAGGCAGCCGTGCCGAAGGCATCCGGCAGCACGATCAGAAGATTGCCGCCATAATAGCGGTTCCAGTCCTGCAGCACGCGATAGGGTGCCGAGCGCAATTCATCGTCATTCATGGCGAGAGCTGCCAGCACCATCGGCAATTCATGCGCATTGGTGCCGAGCGCTTCAAGGTCGGTATCCATGGCCAGCAGCACATTGCTGGTGCCGGTGAAGGCATCGCCGATACCTTCCTTCAGCGCTTCCACGCACCAGCGCTGCCACAGGAAGGAATGGCGGCGGCGTGTGCCGAAATCGGAAATCTTCAGGCCCGGAAGCTGGCGCAGACGCTCGACCTTGCTCCACATCTTCGCCTTGGCGCGGGCATAAAGCACGTCCAGCGAAAATGGTCCGAGATTTTTCATCGCCGCGCGCGAGCGCAGTTCATTGATGATGGCAAGGGCCGGAATTTCCCACATGGTCGTGTGTGACCATGCGCCATGGAAATGCAGCTCGTACTGGCCGTCCTTGCGGCGCAGATCATATTCCGGCAGCTGGAAATCATGCAGCCAGTTCAGGAATTCGGGCTGGAAAATCTGCTTGCGGCCATAGAAGCTGTTACCCGCCAGCCAGATCATTTCCTTTTTGGAAAAGCGCAGCGTGCGGGCATGGTCGAGCTGCGCGCGCAATTCGCCCTCATCGATCTCATCGGCAAGGCGCACGGAGGTCGTGCGGTTGATGAGCGAGAAGGTTGCATCCACCTTGGGGTAAAGGCCCCAGATCATCTGCAGCATCAAAAGCTTGTAGAAATCCGTATCCAGAAGGCTGCGGACAATGGGATCGAGCTTCCATGCGTGATTGTAGACGCGGCGCGCAATATCAGTCTTGGCCATGACGGCCTCCATTGCATGATCATATGCTTCAACCAAACCAAATGCTTGGCAGCAAAAAGAAAGGCGGGTTTTCACCCGCCTTTTTAGTCGCTTCACTTCTGTTTGGGAAGCTCTACGACGATTTCATGTTCGCCGTCCGGCTTGATCGGCACGCCTTCATCCGGCTTGCCGACCTTGCGGCCATTGAGCTTCACCGCCTTGTCCTTGGCACCCGCCACGACCTTCACGCGGTAGAGCGCTTCGCCAAAGCGAAGTTCCGCTTCATAGCCGTCCCATTCCGGCGGCAGGGCCGGATCGAGATGCAGGCGGTCGCCGCGCCTGGTGACGCCGAGGATACCTTCCGTCGCCACACGGTAGAACCAGCCGGCGGAGCCGGTATACCAGGTCCAGCCGCCCTGTCCGCGACGCGGCTCGACGGAATAGATGTCGGCTGCGATCACATAAGGCTCGACACGGTAGATATCCGGGTTGCGGCCATGGCTGACCGGGCTGATGAGCGAGAACAGCTTCCATGCTTCCGCCGTCTTGCCCATGCGGGCGAGCGCCAGAATGGCCCAGGTCGCGCCATGGGTATACTGACCGCCATTCTCGCGGACGCCGGGCGGATAGCCCTTGATGTAGCCCGGCTCCTGAATGGTCACGTCGAAAGGCGGCGTGAACAGACGCAGCAATTCGCCTTCGTCATCCAGCAGGTATTTTTCGAGCGAAGCCATCGCCTGTTCGGCACGCTTCGGATCGGCAACGCCGGACAGCACGCTCCAGGACTGCGCAATGGCATCGATCTGGCATTCGTCGCTGTCCTTCGAGCCAAGCGGCGCGCCATTGTCGTAAAAGCCGCGGCGATACCACTGGCCATCCCAACCGTCGCGGTCGAGGGCCTTTGTCAGGCTTTCCAGATGCGCTTTCCAGATATCGACGCGCTTCTTGTCCTTGCGCGCTTCGGCAATCGGGATGAATTTGCCGAGCGTATAGGCAAGGAACCAGCCGAGCCACACGCTCTCGCCCTCGCCCTTCACGCCGACGAGATTCATGCCGTCGTTCCAGTCGCCGCCAAGGATCAGCGGCAGGCCGTGCTTGCCGGTTCGCGCCACCGCAAGATCGAGCGCCAGCGCGCAATGCTCATAGAGGCTTGCCGTCTGCTCGGAGATTTCCGGCTGATAGAAGGCATCGTGTTCGCCCTCCTCCAGCTTGCGCCCTGCGAGGAACGGCAGCTTTTCGTCGAGGATCGAGCGGTCGCCCGTCGTCTCGACATAAAGCGAGGCGCCATAGCCGAGCCAGACCACATCGTCCGAGATCAGCGTACGCACGCCCGCACCCGTGGCAGGCAGCCACCAATGCTGAACATCGCCTTCCGGGAACTGGCGCGATGCGGCATTGAGGATTTGCGCACGGGCAAGCGACGGATCGAGCAGAAGCAGCGACAGCGTGTCCTGCAACTGATCGCGGAAGCCGAACGCACCGCTTGCCTGATAGAAGGCGGCGCGCGCCCAGATACGGCAGGCAATCGCCTGATAAGGAAGCCAGCCATTGACCAGAAGGTCGAAAGCCGGATCGGGCGTCTTTACCTGAACGCGGTCGAACAGACCCTCCCAATGGCGCTTGGCGGCGGCAAGCCTGTCGCCGAACGAAACCTTGCGGGTCTCGGCGATCAGCGTCTTTGCCTGTTTCTGATCGGCGGCATTGCCGAGCAGGAAGACGATCTCACGCGCTTCGCCCGGCCCCACCTCGATATCGAGGGCGAGCGCGGCGCAAGGATCGCGGCCTGCCTCGACCGTGCCTGAAAGCGCCTTGCCAGCCAGCACGACCTCCGGCCTGTCCACCGAGCCGGTGGTGCCGATGAATTCGCTGCGGTCGGCAGTGACGGATTGCGGCTTTTCGGTTGCGGCAAAGAAGGCGATCTGCCCGGACTTGTCGGGATGGTACGGATTGCCTGCAAAGAGCGCGCCCAGTTCCTCATCCTGCGACGGCACGATGAACGGCGCATTCTTGGCGCGGGCATTGCCCAGCACCCATTCGACATAGCCATAGATGCGCAGCTTGCGCTTGGATCGCCCCTTATTGGTGATCGTCAGGCGCGACAGGCGCACCGGCTTGTCCGCATCCACGATATGGGTCAGATCAAGCGCCAGCTCGCCATGCTGTGCCCCGAAGCTCGAATAGCCGTGGCCATGGCGCGCTTCATAGGTCACCGCCTCGTCGCGCAGCACGCTTGCGGTCGGCGCAAAGGTGCGGCCCGTTTCACGGTCGAGAATATAGATCGCCTCGCCCGGACGGTTCGTGACCGGATCGTTCGCCCATGGGGTGAGCTGATAATCGCGGCTGTTGCCTGCCCAGGTGAAGGCCGAACCTTCCGCCGAGACATGAAAACCGAAATTCGGATTGGCGATCACATTGATCCACGGATGCGGCGTGGTGGTGCGATTGTTGATGCGCACCACATAGGAGCCATCCTCCGCAAAACCGCCATAGCCGTTCCAGAAGCGAAGATCGTCGCCGGATGGCACAGGACGGTTCACTGCTGGCTGGACCGCAGGCCGGCGTTCTTCCGTCCCGCGTTCGATGGCGATGGGCGCAAGACCGGCAGCGCCCAGCCCCTGAGAGGACATCTGTGCCGAAGCCTGACCGACAATGGCGGTCTTGGCGTCGCGCGCGGCCAGATCGACGGTGATTTCCTCGCTGCGGCGCAATTGCTCGGCCAGCGAGCCGTTCTGTGCATGCATGACGATGCGCGCCGAAGCGAGCAGCGTGTTGTAGCTTTCGTCACTCATCTGGTCGCGACGGACCGCGAAGATGTGCGGCTGACCGCCGCCACGGGCGCGGAAGCCTTCGACGATCCAGTCGATGGCGCGCTGTGTGTCCTGCGCATAGGAGAAAGCGCGCTCGTTGACCGCCACGACATCGACGGTGAGGCCCTTCGAGCGCCAGTATTCCTGCGCGCGCAGCACGCCGCGCAACACGTCGAGATCGGCTTCGTTGTCGATGCGCAGCGCGAAGATCGGATAATCGCCGGAAATCGACATCGGCCACAGGTCCGACTGCTTGCCGAGGCCGCTGGCGATGGTTTCCGGCGGCTGGCGCAATGTCCGCTCCGGATAGAGCAGATAGGCGGCGACCTTCTGATAATCGGCAGCTTCGGCAGGCTTGATGCCGATATGGTAGAGCTGCACCTGCGAACTGGTCCACGACAGGGAATATTCGCGGGCGAAGGTTTCCGGGTGGCGATGCAGCGCCACGGCATGTTCCACCGCATCGCGGCTTCCGCCTGCAAAGGTCCAGAAGACGAGGCTCACCTTCTTATGCGCCGGAACGCGGACGCGCGTGCGCACCGAAGCGATCGGGTCGAGCACGCAGCCCTGGCTGCCGGTAAACCTCGCGCCCGGATCGAAGGCAGCCGCATCGCGCAAGGAACGACCACGCCCGACAAAGGCACGACGGTCGGTTTCCACCTCGATCTCGCGCACGGCCCCCGTGAGGTCGGTCATGAAATGCGCGACATGAATATCCGGATCGGACGGCGCGCGCTTGCGGCGCTTGGCATAGATGGTGGACCCATTGTCGGAGATTTCGGTTTCCACGAACATCTTGGCAAAGGCCGGATGGGCGGCATCGCCGTCGCTATCGGTCAGCACCAGTTCCGCATAGGAGGTGACCTCGATCATGCGGTCGCGGGCGGACGTGTTGATGATGTCGAGCCTACGGCCCTCGCCGTCAGATTCCGACGACACGATCACTTCCATGACCGTCTTGATATCACCGGCGGTCTTGTAGAATTCCGCCTTGTCTTCGGTGAAGACCGTCTTGGTTTCCTCTTCCGGGTTGCGGACCGGCTCGCCGGTCGCCGACCACCAATAGCCGCTTTCCATGTCGCGCAGGAACAGGAATGTGCCCTGCAAATCTTCCGACGCATCGGCGTGGAAGCGGGTAATGTCCCAATTGTGCCAGCGGCTGTAGCCCGAGCCATTGGCCGTCACCATCAGCGCATATTGGCCGTTCGACATCATATGGGTGGTGCGCGGCGCCTTGAACGGCTTGTCGACAATCCGCATCGGCGCATCGTCGAAGCCGCCGGAATCAACCCGCATCGGATTTTCCGTCTTGGCGTAGATCATCGGGATTTCGCGCGGCGCCTTTTCCTGAAGCAGGAGTTCGGCGGCCTCGATCACCGGATCGGAGTGGAAACGCTCGCGCATCCGGCCTTCGAAGATCACATTGTTGACCGCGATGATCGCCATGCCATGATGGTGGGCATAGTAGTTCTTGACCACCGCACAAAGCTCTCCTTCGCGAACACGCGACGGCGTGAAATCCACCGAATCGTGGAAGCCATAGCGCCCAAGCGCGCCGAGCTTGGCAAGGCGCTTGAGGTTGGCAACGGCTGCGGCCGGCTGATATTGCGCGGCAAGCAGGCTCGCATAGGGCGCGATGACCGCATTGCGCGACAGGCCGCGTTGCAGGCCGAGATTCGGCACGCCGAAGTTGGAATACTGGTAGTTCATATGCGCATCGCGCGCATTGAACGCCGCTTCCGAAATGCCCCATGGCAGGCCACGCGAGGTCGCATAGTCGATCTGGCGCTGCACCACGAGCTTGTTGGTCTGGTCGAGAAGCGAACCGAGCGGCTCGGACATGACCAGCGGCGGCATCAGATATTCGAACATCGAGCCCGACCAGGAGAGCAGAGCGCCCTTCCAGCCCACCGGCACCAGAAGACGGCCAAGCTTGAACCAATGTTCGACCGGCACGTCGCCCTTGGCAATCGCAAACAGGCTTGCCAGACGCGCTTCCGACGCCAGAAGATCGTAGCAGCTTTCGTCCAGTTCGTTTTCCTGCACGCGGAAACCGATGGAGAGTAGGCGGCGCTCCTTCCGCTCAAGGAAGCCGAACTGCATGTCGAATGCCAGCTGGCGCGAACGGGTTGCGAGATCGCGCAGACGTTCGCGCAGCGCATCCGTGTCGTGCTCGCCGATGGAATCGTCGGTATGCGCCTTGCAGGTATCGACCAGAATACGGCCCCATTCCACGGCTTCCGCGCTGGCGGGCGTTTCGATTTCGCCGTCGAGTTCGTCCATCAGGCGCACGATATCGGTTGCGAAGAGCGACAGGTTGATGGTGCGGAAGGATGCCGTTTCCGGCTCATCCTTGATAGAAATCACGGCGCGGCGGAAATTGGCGATCCGCTCTTCCAGACGGCGGCGCAGCGGACGCAAAATCCGGCGGTCGTCCGGGATTTTTGCGATTGTCTCTTCCAGGATGTCGTTGACATCGAGAATGCCGTCGAGATCCCCTTGCATGTAGACGGACGGCGCTTCGGCCCATTCTTCCAATGCGGACGACAATGTGACCAGATGACCGGCAAGATTGCCGCTATCCACCGCCGAGACATAGAGCGGGCGCATCGGCGTCAGCGTGTTGGTCTCGTACCAATTGTAGAGATGGCCCTGATATTTCTCCATCTTCTCAAGCGTATTGACGGTCGCTTCAACTCGATCCAGCGTTTCGCCAAAGCCGATCCAGCCGAAATCACGCGCGGCGACCACCGACAGGAGATAGACGCCGATATTGGTCGGCGATGTGCGCTGCGCGACAATCGGCGCCGGGTCTTCCTGGAAGTTGTCCGGCGGCAGATGGTTGTTCTCTTCATTGGCGAATTCGGCGAAATAGCGCCATGTCCGGCGCGCATAGCGGCGCAGGTCCGACTTGTCGGAAGAAAGCACTTCCAGCGTGTCCTGCGGCTTGGCCGAACGGCTGACGAGCCACGCGATCAGCGGCGAGGCAAACCAGATGACGGCGAAAGGTGCGGCGATCAGCGCGGCATGGCTTTCAGCGGCAAGGGGGAAGAAGATCGCCAGACCCGCAATCGCCAGGGCCGGCCACATGAGCTGGAAATAATAAAGCAGCGTATCGGGAGAGGTTTTCGCCTGTGCCGCCGTGCGCCATTCCAGTAGATTGCGGTGCGAGACGAACAGGCGATAGAGGGTGCGCGCAATGGCATCGGCCATCAAAAACGCCGAATGCGCGATGAAGGTGGTGCGCAGCGCCACGTCCGCCGTGCCGAGCGCGATATCGGTCAGCACCGATTGCGCGTGGCCTTTCAGCGAATAGTCCATGTTCGAGGGGATGAGGTTCGTCACAATGCCGAAGGTCGGGGCCACGAACATGGAAAGAATGAGGAAGCCCTGCCAGACGGCGGCGGCGCCAAGCGGCAGGACGCACCAGCCGACAACGGCTGCGATCAGCCACAGGATGGGATTGAGCGAGCGGCGCAGATTGTCGACCATCTTCCAGCGCGTGATGGCGCTGACGCCGCGGCTCGTCGAGAACAGCCACGGCAGAAGCTGCCAGTCGCCACGCGCCCAGCGATGGTGACGCGAAACGTCGACATTATAGCCGGTCGGATAATCCTCGACCACTTCAACGTCGCTGACCAGCGCCGCGCGGGCATAGCCGCCTTCGAGAAGGTCATGGCTGAGCAGCGTGTTTTCCGGCACGCGGCCCTTCAGCGCCGCCTCGAAAGCGTCGATGTCGTAAAGTCCCTTGCCGGTGAAGGTGCCTTCGCCGAGCAAGTCCTGATAGGTGTCGGACACGGCAAAGACATAAGGATCAATACCGCGATTGACCGAGAAGACGCGCTGCAGGAACGAGGCTTCGTCGCCGGTGGTGAGCGAAGGCGTGACGCGCGGCTGGAGAATGCCGTAGCCACGGATGACCTTGCCGGTCTTCTCGTCAATGACGGGGCGGTTCAGCGGATGGCTGAGCTTGCCGGCCAGATGCGTGACGGATTCCGGCGTCAGACGCGTATCGGCGTCCAGCGTCATCACATATTTGATTTCCTTCGGCAGGCGCTCGTCGGCGGGGAAGAAACTCGTATCCTGATCGCCGCGCAAGAGCAGGTTCAGCTCGTGCAGCTTGCCGCGCTTGCGCTCCCAGCCCATCCAGCAATTCTGCTTCTCGTTGAACAGGCGGCGGCGGTGCAGAAGGAAAAAGCGCGGCTGGTCGTCGCCGGTATAATGCTCATTGAGCCTGGCGATTTCCTCACGCGCATATTCATAGATTTCCATATCCGCGGGCGTGATCTCCTGGCTTGCATCGGTCCAGTCGCTGACCAATGCAAAGTAGATTTCACCGCGCGGATTGGTGAGATAATGAACTTCCAGATTGCGAATCTGCTCGTCGATGGAATCCCGCGAGGTGATGAAGGTCGGCACCGCAACCAGCGTGCGCGCCTCCGCCGGCAGGCCTTCCTTATATTCGAAACCGATAAGCCGTGTCGGCTGCACGAACCATGGCACCAGCGCATTGAACAGCGAATAGGACGCGTCCATCGCCGGGAAAAGCGCCAGAAGCGTGAACAGCGTGCGCAGATCGGTCGAAAGACCGGCGCGGATCATGCAGTAGTTCACCAGAAGCAAGGTCAGGATGGTGAGGATCGCCGTGGGGATGAACAGGCCCCAAAGGCCGAGCCCCCGATAGAAGCGCAGCGCCCTGGCCCCGAACGGCGCCTTGTAACCGCAGACCTTTTCCAGTTCCTTGCGGCCTTCGCCTGAAAGATAATAGGCGATTGCGCCCTTGCCTTCCGCTTCCGGATGTCCTGCCTTTTCGGCACGGTGGCCGTCTTCGGCCAGCTTGAGCGCTGCCCAGGTGATGTCGATTTCGCTCATGTCCGAATAGCGGGCGAGCTTTTCGATCGTCACGCGATAGGCATTGCGGGAGCGGAAATCCAGAAGCTCGAAATCGCTGTGGTCGCGCAGGATCGCATCGACCTCGTTGACGGTTTCGAACCAGGTTTCCCAGTCCACGTCGTCAATGGATTTCAGGCTGCGGATGACATTGCCCATCGTGACGCCGCCGGTGGACTGGCGGGCATGTTCCTCGACGATGGCGTCTTCGGCATTGCTGCCTTCCTGTTCCAGAATCCGTTCCAGCCAGTTGGCTGCCGCCGTGGTGTCGGTGGAGGAGGAACGCAGGCGATAAAGCAGATGGGTCGCGAAAGTGCTGTCGCGGGCGGCATCGGCATATTGCGCCAGAACCGAATCCAGTTCGGCCCCGTCGGCGGCCACCACGATGCGGTCGGCAGCCGTATTGGCAAGATTGCGCATGATGCGCGCGCGATCGACGCGCAGTGCCAGGCGGCGCGCATTCTCGATCAGGAAATAGCGCACCGCAGACGGCAGCGCCCACAATTCACCGATCTTCAGCGGCTCGACGGTCTGGAAACCCTTGACGATGGCCGTCAGCGTCTTCAGCGAGAAATTGCTGTCCGTATGGGCGACATAAAGCCAGGCCAGCGCGAAAATGCGCGGCATGCCCTCGTAATTTTCGGACGGCGCCTTGTAGAGCGGCAGTTGCCGGATGAAGCGGCGCGGCAGGTCGCGGCGGGCCTGCTGCACGTTTTTGTCGATCTGGTAATGGTTGTCGAGCAGCCATTGGGCGGCTGGCGTGATGGTTTCGCCCGCGCGCGAGGCGGCATCGGAGGCGCGGTAGGCATGCAGGATCAGCTTGCCGTTTTCGGACAGGCGCTGATCGAAGGGAAAGGAAATATAGCCCGGCAGCGGAATGTCTTCGCCGCGCGCCACGGCAGCGGCAAGCGCGCCAAGCTCTTCCTCGGTCTTATACAGGGCCCGGATGGGAGACGGCTGTTCAGGCGGAATCCGGCCCGATGCATCGGGCTCGCTGGATTTGGGTTCCATCGACGGTTGCTGCATCGGCGATTTATTCTCGGTAGAGGTTGATCTGGAGAGCGAAGAAGACAATTCCGGCATCTGCCTTAACAGCCTTTCCGAAGGAAATGAGTTATCTGCGGCGGGTGGATACTGACATTATTTTCACTTCAGGGAAACGGCAGTATCCGTGATCGGTTCCCTGAATGTCGACCGCATTTGGCCAAAATGCGACGGCGCAATGTGCTGATCTTCAAACCGTTTGAATCGCAACGCACAATTCTTTCCGCCCATTAATGTTGCGTTATGGAACACCCCGTTTCCTGCAACCCTAACATATTGAAAATAAAAATAATACTACCGCAGGTAACGCACCGAAAATTTCATCGCGAAAGGCTCGTACTCTGAAATACGGAAAAGCCCGGCAGGCCTGCGGGAATCACCGCGCATCTGCCGGGCCTTGTGTTTCAGTTCACCCGAAATTGAGGATCAGGAATCTGCTCCGGAACCGGTGTCTCCGGTCGGAAAAAGCTTCCAGTAGCGCGGGCGGAAAGCGATGCGGCTTTTTTCCGCAGCCGGATGTTCGGCCGGAATTTCGATCTCGATCCGCTCGCGCGCGCCACCCACTTCCAGTTCGACACGCCGCTTGCCGCCCGAACGGCGGCTGGCCACCACCGTGCCTGCAATGCAGCCGCCGCAACCATCCAGCAATTCCACATCGTGCGGGCGGAAGAAGAGTTGTGCGTCACCGTCCGCCACACCCTCGACGGTAAGGCCGATATTGCGGTCGACAAGCCAGACCTCGCCCTTTTCGACCCGCACCGGCAGCGTGCTGGACTCGCCGATGAAGCCATAGACACCGGGGGAATTCGGATTGTCATAGACCTCGTCCGGCGTGCCGATCTGCTCGATACGGCCCTGGCTCATCACCACCACGCGGTCGGCCAGTTCCAGCGCCTCGTCCTGATCATGCGTCACGAAAACGGTGGTATGGCCGGTCTTGTCGTGGATTTCGCGCAGCCAGCGGCGCAATTCCTTGCGCACCAGCGCATCGAGCGCACCGAACGGTTCGTCGAGAAGCAGGACTTTCGGCTCGATCGCCATGGCGCGGGCAAGCGCCACGCGCTGGCGCTGGCCGCCGGAAAGCTGTGCCGGATAGCGTTTTTCGAGCCCCTGCAACTGGACGAGATCGAGCAGTTCCAGCGCGCGATTACGAATGGCATCGCTCGACGGGCGTGTCGCGCTGGGGCGCACCTTGAGGCCGAAGCCGATATTCTCCGCCACCGTCATATGACGGAACAGCGCATAATGCTGGAAAACGAAGCCGACATTGCGCTCCTGCACGCTCTTCTGCGACGCATCCTCATCGCCAAAGAAAATCGTGCCCTCGGTCGGCGTTTCCAGCCCGGCGATCAGGCGCAAAAGCGTGGTCTTGCCCGAACCGGAAGGTCCAAGCAGGGCGATCAGCTCGCCGGAGCGAATATCCAGCGAGACATTATGCAAAGCCGGGAAGCGAGCGAACTCCTTACGCACACCGGCAACACGAACTTCCATTCCCAATCCTTTCCCCTGCCGCCGCGCGGCCATGTTCATTTCCACCGCCTTGCGGACGGCTATCGGTTCAATTTTAATGTCCGTTTCCGCTGCCGGCCAGCTCATCGCCATAGCGCAGTTCCAGCGCCGTCTTGATGGCAAGCGTCAGCAGCGCCAGAAAAGCCAGGAGCGACGCCACCGCGAATGCGCCGACGAAGTTATATTCGTTGTAGAGAATTTCCACATGCAGCGGCATCGTATTGGTGAGACCGCGAATATGTCCAGACACAACGGAAACAGCGCCGAACTCGCCCATTGCACGCGCATTGCACAGCAGCACGCCGTAAAGCAGCCCCCATTTGATATTGGGCAGCGTCACATGGCGGAAGGTCTGCCAGCCATTGGCGCCAAGCGAAATCGCAGCCTCCTCATCGCCGGTCCCCTGTTCCTGCATCAGCGGGATCAGTTCGCGTGCAACGAAGGGAAACGTGACGAAGACCGTGGCCAGCACGATGCCGGGGACCGCGAACAAGATTTCGATCCCATGCCGCGACAGCCACGGCCCGAGCAGGCTGTGGCTGGAGAACAGCAGCACGAAAACAAGGCCGGAAATGACCGGCGACACGGAAAAAGGCAGATCGATCAGCGTCGTCAGCAGCGCCTTGCCCTTGAATTCGAACTTGGCGATGGCCCAGGCGGCTGCAATGCCGAAGACCAGATTGAGCGGCACGGCGATGGCCGCGACGATCAGCGTGAGCCGGATCGCGGCCCAGGCGTCAGGCTCGACCAGCGCGGCCAAATATTCGCCCGCCCCCTTGCGGAAGGCTTCCACGAACACCGCAACCACCGGCAGAATGAGGAAGAGCGCCAGAAAAGCCAGCGCCAGGGCAATCAGCGTGATGCGTACGCCCAAGCTTTCGGTGACAGCGCTGCGGCAGGCGGGGGAATGCGCAGGTTCATGCGCCATGGCCGTATTTCCTCCGTGTCCACGACTGGATGAGATTGATGAAAAGCAGCATCGCGAAGGAAAGCGCCAGCATCACCGTGGCAAGCGCCGTCGCCCCGGCATAATCATATTCCTCCAGCTTGATGACGATCAGAAGCGGCGCGATTTCCGAGACATAGGGCGTATTGCCCGCAATGAAGATGACCGAGCCATATTCGCCGACCCCGCGCGCGAAAGCGAGCGCAAAGCCGGTCAGGATGGCGGGTTGAAGGCTCGGCAGCAGTACCCGCCAGATAGTCTGGAACCGGGATGCGCCGAGCGTTGCCGCCGCCTCTTCGACCTCGCGGCTGATTTCCTCCATGATCGGCTGGACGGTGCGCACCACAAACGGCAGGCCGATGAAGATCAGCGCGATGACGATGCCCGCCCGCGAAAAGGCGATGCGAATGCCGAACGGCGTCAGCAGGCTGCCGATCCAGCCATTCGGCGCATAGATGGCGGCAAGCGCGATACCGGCCACCGCCGTTGGCAGCGCGAAGGGAATATCGACGATGGCATCGACGAACCGGCGCCCCGGAAAGCGATAGCGCACCAGAACCCAGGCGAGGATGACGCCGAAGACCACATTGACCAGCGCCGCGATGAAGGACGTGCCGAAACTCGTTTCAAGCGCCTTCAAGGTGCGCTCGTCGGTGACGAGGCGCCAGAAGCCGAGAAATCCGACTTCGGATGAACGCAGCACCAGTGCCGCAAGCGGAATGAGAATGAGAAGGGTCAGATAGGCAACACTGAAGCCGAACGTCAGCCCGAAACCGGGAATAACGCTCGGCTTTCTGAAGTGCGACCCTGCTCTGGCCCGTGCAGGGATCGAAGACATGCGCTGGTTTGTTCCCTTTTCAGTGCGGATGGTGACTGATTGTTCTCGAATTCCGGATCATTTTCCCGGCTTGTAGATCTGGTCGAAGGTTCCTCCGTCGCCGAAATGATAAGGCTGCGCCTTGGCCCATCCGCCGAAAATCGGATCATCGATCGTCACCAGCGTCAAGTCGGGAAACTTGCGCTGCCGGTCGGCAGGGATGATGTCAGGCTTCGACGGACGGTAGAAATGCTTGGCGGCAAGCGCCTGGCCTTCGGGCGAATAGAGATATTCGAGATAGGCCGTTGCCAGCTTGGTGGTGCCGTTTTCCTCGGCGTTCCTGTCCACGACCGCGACCGGCGGTTCAGCCAGAATGGACTGCGGCGGAACGACGATGTCGAATGCATCCGCGCCAAATTCCGCGACCGAGAGATAGGCTTCGTTTTCCCAGGCCAACAGCACATCGCCGAGCTGCCGCTGCACGAAGGTGGTCGTCGAGCCGCGCGCGCCGGTGTCGAGCACCGGCACATGGCGGAACAGTTCGCCGATGTAATCCTTGATCTTCTGCTCGTCGCCGCCGTACTGCTTGTAGGCCCAGGCCCATGCGGCGAGATAGTTCCAGCGCGCGCCGCCCGATGTCTTCGGGTTCGGCGTGATGACCTCGACGCCGTCCTTCACCAGATCACCCCAATCCTTGATGCCCTTGGGATTGCCCTTGCGCACGAGAAAGACGATGGTTGACGTATAGGGCGCGGAATTGTTGGGCAGGCGCTTGCGCCAGTCCTTGTCGATCTTGCCGGAAAGCGCGGCGATGGCATCGATATCGCTTTCAAGCGCCAGCGTGACCACATCGGCCTTGATGCCGTCGATCACCGATCGCGCCTGCTTGCCCGATCCACCATGGGACGCGCGAATGGTGACGGTCTCGCCGGTTTCCGCCTTCCAGTGGGCGGCAAAGGCGGCATTGTAATCCTTGTAGAGCTCACGCGTCGGATCATAGGACACGTTGAGAAGTGTCTGATCGGCAAGGCCCGGCCGAACTGTTCCGGCCAGCGAAGCAGCCGCAACCAATGCCGCCAGGGTGAGCGAAAATCTCGATATTCTCATGACCGCCTCCATGTTCCACTGGCCAAGACAGTATCAGAGCCCTTTGAAGACAGGATGCCACAAGCCGGTCGTTATTTGAAACGACTTTGAAAAATTTACTCTTCTCAAGAGAGAAATCAGGGATAATTTTTCAGTCGGCATGTCAGAACATGCCGACGATAGTATCTTTAACTCACTGCACGGGGGCGGGCTCGGCGGACGGCGCGACCGCGGCGGGTGCATTGACCGCGGGGTGCTCCAGTTCGAGCGGAGACTGCTTCGGCTCGTTCCAGCCCATGAAATTATAAACCGCATAACGCAGGACGCCGATCTCCTCGTGAAGCGCCACATCCGTTGCCAGGACGGACAGGCCGGGAGAAGACAGGTTCGTATGGGATGCGGTCAGATAAGCTGCGGCAACAGGCTCAGGCTTCACGCCAAAATGCGCCAGATAAAGAAGATTGCGATTCAACATCGGCGCAACCTGCAACAAAACGACCTTCGCCGGTTTGATCTTGCGCAGGATTGCGGCTGTATTCCTGGCATTCTGCCAGCTGTTGCGGCTCTTTTCGTCCAGAAGAATGGAAGCCGAATCCACCCCGGCCTTTTCAAGCTGCATGGCGATCAACCTGGCCTCTGAAACGCCCGTTCCCGCCACATCGGCACCGCTGACAATGAATTTGCAACCAAGGCCCTTTTCGACACATTGATGGTTCATGGCGACAGCCGCCAAAATCGGCCCGTAGGAGAAAGCGAGCGGCTCGACCACCTTCTGGCCGCGTTCATCGACTGTCTGCGTTCCCATGCCGAAGATGATGAAGGCGGTATTGTCTTCGAGCGGCGATTGCAATTGCGATGAATAGGCTGATTGCAAGCGATTCATCAGATAGTCCGGGAGAATGGCCGAAGCAATCGCACCATAAAGAACAGCGGCAAGGCCAATCAAAACGACCCCTGTCTTAAGCCATTTCAAAAGCAGCAGGAGCAGACCAAGGACGACGAGGACTACGACAATATTGAGCGCCATGAGCAATACCGGGGGGAGTAGCATAAGTTTATGATTGAACCTGTTCCATAAGAACCAGGCTTTGGTGACGAATGAACTTGTGATTTGGTATGGGCGAAAAATCTTCAGCTTCAGGAGCTGAAACCGAAGGTAGGGTCACTTGGCAAGGTATCGAAACGCCCCTTGTGGAGATCACTCCACGGCGGCCATTTCTCCTGTTCAGCAACAAATACCCTCGCGCCAAACCATTCAGTGAATTCGTCACTTGAGCCTAAGCGTTGCCCGGATGCGGAACCAACCCCAATAAATGAGGGATAATGCATGTTCTACCCACAAATAGTGAGGCCCGGACTGGGGTTGCGGGGGCAAGTGTTCATCCGGGCCTCAGCCGGTCTCGCGAAAATCTCGGGACTGGCAGGCCAATAACGGACGAAACCTGTTTCGGTTGCAGGAAATCGGGAGGCACCTGATCTTTTTTCGGGCACTTTCGATCATTAACCACGGTACGCCATCCGGCCTTGAAGCCTTCAGCCGAAGGAATATCTTCAAGGTGCTGAATTGGCTGACCAGAGGATTTTCGATCATGGCATACAGCACAGGCAAATTTTACATTTTATCGGCTGCCGCGGGGCTAACGCTCGCCGCCGCATGGCCGGCGGCGGCACAAAGCCCCCAGACGAACGCGATCGAGCGGGTCGATTACATCTGCGAGCGCGGCGTCGTGGTGCCTGTCACCTATATCCGCAACGGCGATGCGCCGGGCTTTGCGGTTCTGGACGCGGAAGGCAAGATGATTGCGCTGCAATGGCACGACGATATCGGGATATATGTCGCCATCGATGAGCAGGACAGCTATCGCTGGAACGACAAGGGCAGCCAGGCCGTTCTGAGCCACCTCGAAGCCGATCACACCGCCAAGGAAGTGACGCTGCTTTCGGCCTGCCGTTCGGATGATTCGGAAGAATAGCCCCCTGTTACGGGACGAGATAATGCCTGTCCCACTGGTCCTGGGGCACCTCATCGCCGATATCGTAACGGAAGGAAACGATATTGATATGCTCGTCATCCGTCTTGCAGGCGAAGGATAGCTTGTACCAGTGCTCCCGGCTGCGGAAGGCAGCGCCATCGGCCTTGATCGAGTTTTTCTTCGTCACCGGATCGGAGAAGGCATAGGCCAGAACCTTGTCGACCGAAAACCTGTGCTGCTCCCGCGTGATGCGCTCCATGGCCTCCACGTCGCAACGCTGCTCCAGACGGGTCGCCGGGTCGAGCTTTTCAAGCTGGGCCTTTTCGGAGGCGTTCATCGCGAAAGACGGGTAAACCGTCAAGCCAAGAAAGATGAGACTGACAACAGCAGACGCGGGCAACACAGCAGACATGAATTTCATGAGATTTTCGGGAACTCCTCGGCATTCGGATGATCGGCGGCGATCATAGGCATGATTTGCGGCAATGTACGGATCATCACTGGAAAGTTATCGAAGGCCAACCGTAAAAACCGCCATCCCCAAAATTCGTCGTTTCTTATAAACCGGCCGTCGCCGTTCGGGCTCATCGCCTCCATGCTCCGCGAGACGCGGCGCCGCAGCCACCCCATGCTTTCGCGCTTGATTTCACCGGGCCCTCTGTGTTTCTAGAGCGGCTCCGGTTAAAACGGAATCGCTGGAACCGCTCTAACCTATCTGTTTTGATGCATTGTCCTACGCATCGCAGCGGGATCAGAAATCAGTCCAGTGGGCTGATTTCCCCGCGTAGGCGCTTCGCACTTTTGGCTCGAAAGGAAGAGACATGAAACCCGTTTTCCTGCAATTGCAGTGCACCCCCGGCAAGACCTATGAGGTTGCCGACACGCTGTTTCAGCGCGAAATCGTCTCCGAGCTTTATTCCACCAGCGGCGAATTCGACCTTCTGGCCAAGATCTACATCGCCGAGGACCAGGATATCGGCAAGTTCATCGCCAAGAACGTCCTCGACATTCCCAATATTGTCCGCTCGCTGACGACATTGACCTTCACCGCCTTCTGACCCGACGCGTCTCATCGCCCGCATGCCGGTAAAGGTTTGATTCACCATTAACGAATTATCATGTCGGCAAAGGGAACCTCTGCTTGCGCTCGCGCATTTCCTGCGTGAAGGCTCACCTCAAAAAAAGGGAGGCAGCGAGACACGTGATGAACGATCTTGGACAGCGGCGGGTATTGGTGGTGGAAGACGAGATTTTCGTCGCACTCGATGTCGCCGCGACTGTCGAGGACGCGAACGGAAACGTTCTCGGTCCGGTCGGCACCGTCCGGCAGGCGATCGACATCATCAACCGCAACGAAGTCGACGCAGCCATTCTCGATGTGAACCTTGCCGATGGCGATGTGGAAGCGGTGCTGGACCGGCTGAAAAGCCGCGATATATTCGTGGTCATCCATACCGGCGGCGGATTGCCCGCCCGTCTGGCGGCGCGCTATCCGGAAGTGCCGGTTTTCCAGAAGCCGATCCCGCCATCCGTGCTGACGCGCGCGCTGGCCTCCGCCCTATCGTCGCATATGGTTTGACGGGGCAGGATGCGGTCGACATTTCCCGATTTCGCAACCGTGCTGAAGGAAGTCGAGGCCGATGCAGACCCGGCGTACAACAGCCGCCATCCGCAATTCGGCTTTGCCTCCGCCGTCTTTTCCGCCGATCTGGGCAATGCCCCGATGCCGCCCCGCCAGCGGGACGGCCTGCAAGGCCTGTTCGATATCGCCCCCCCGCCCGAGACCGCACTTGACCCGGAAAGGCAGGCGATAGAAGCACGCATGCAAAGACAGTCCCCGGATGCGATCCTCCAGGAACTGGAGCTGCGCCCCGGCCTGAAACGCGCCGAACTTCAGCGGCGTCGCCGCAGCTTTGCCGCCGGCAACCATCCAGACCGTCTGCCGGAAGAGTTCCGCCCCGCCGCCGAACAGCGGATGAAAACGGCAAATGCGCTGCTCGATTGCGCCATGGCCAGCGCCTCATCGTAACGCCAAGCAATTTCGTTACGTTTTCGCTGCAAAATCTTTTGCCTTATAACAATAACGTGCTAGATTGCCTTGTCTGTGCCTGCGAAAGCTGTCGCACGCCGGAACCCTTTCCGTTGTCCGCAAGCCTGCAAATGGACCAGCCCCTGATAATATGGGGCAATTTGCGCTTTGCTCTGCGGGGACGGTTCTGTCATATCGACGTTACACATTGGAATAGTTCCTAAAAGGTTTTAAAATGCCTCCTTATCGTTCGCGTACAACCACCCACGGTCGCAACATGGCCGGCGCGCGCGGCCTATGGCGCGCCACCGGCATGAAGGATGAGGATTTCGGCAAGCCGATCATTGCCGTGGTGAACTCGTTCACCCAGTTCGTGCCGGGCCATGTGCATCTGAAGGACCTCGGCCAGCTCGTCGCGCGCGAAATCGAAAGCGCTGGCGGCGTGGCCAAGGAATTCAACACCATCGCGGTCGATGACGGTATCGCCATGGGCCATGACGGCATGCTCTATTCGCTGCCCTCGCGCGAGCTCATCGCCGACTCGGTCGAATATATGGTCAATGCGCATTGCGCCGACGCGATGGTCTGCATTTCCAACTGCGACAAGATCACCCCCGGCATGCTGATGGCGGCGCTGCGCCTCAATATCCCGGTCGTGTTCGTTTCCGGCGGTCCGATGGAAGCAGGCAAGGTCGTCTGGGACGACCAGGTCAAGAAGCTCGACCTCGTGGATGCGATGGTTGCCGCCGCCGACGACCATTACACCGACGAACAGGTCAAGACCATCGAGCGCTCCGCCTGCCCGACCTGCGGCTCCTGCTCGGGCATGTTCACCGCCAATTCGATGAACTGCCTCACCGAAGCGCTCGGCCTGTCGCTGCCGGGTAATGGCTCGACGCTCGCCACCCATGCCGACCGCAAGCGCCTCTTCGTGGAAGCCGGTCATCTCATTGTCGATCTCGCCCGCCGCTATTACGAGCAGAACGACGAAAGCGTGCTGCCGCGCTCGATTGCGAGCTTCCCGGCTTTTGAAAACGCGATGACGCTCGACATCGCCATGGGCGGCTCGACCAACACGGTCCTGCATCTGCTCGCTGCCGCGCAGGAAGCCGAGATCGACTTCACCATGGCCGATATCGACCGCCTGTCACGCCGCGTGCCGGTGCTGTGCAAGGTCGCGCCCGCCAACAATACGGTTCACATGGAAGATGTGCACCGCGCAGGCGGCATCATGGGCATTCTCGGCCAGCTCGACAAGGCAGGCCTGCTGACGACGGACATTCCGACCGTCCACAGCGAAACGGTTGCCAAGGCGCTCGACCATTGGGACGTGACGCGCACCAACAGCGACATGGTGCACAAGTTCTATTCGGCTGCTCCCGGCGGCGTGCCGACGCAGGTTGCCTTCTCTCAGGAACGCCGTTTCGATCATGTCGATACCGACCGCGAAAAGGGCGTCATCCGTTCCAAGGAACATGCATTCAGCCAGGATGGCGGTCTGGCCGTGCTTTACGGTAATCTGGCCGAAGACGGCTGCATCGTGAAGACGGCAGGCGTGGACGATTCCATCCTGAAATTCTCCGGCCCCGCACGCATCTTTGAAAGCCAGGATTCGGCCGTGCTCGGCATTTTGAACGGCAAGATCAAGCCGGGCGACATCGTGCTGATCCGCTATGAAGGCCCGCGCGGCGGCCCCGGCATGCAGGAAATGCTCTACCCGACCAGCTATCTGAAATCGAAGGGGCTGGGCAAAGCCTGCGCGCTCATTACCGACGGACGCTTCTCGGGCGGCTCTTCGGGCCTTTCAATCGGCCACGTCTCGCCGGAAGCAGCCGAAGGCGGTACGATTGGCCTGGTGCGCGAAGGCGATATCATCGATATCGACATTCCGAACCGCAAGATCCACCTCGCCGTTGATAATGCAACGCTGGCCGAACGCCGTGCCGAGCAGGACGCCAAGGGCTGGAAGCCTGCGGAGGAACGCAAGCGCAAGATTTCCACCGCCTTGAAGGCTTATGCCGCGATGGCAACCAGTGCTGCCAAGGGTGCGGTGCGGAAACTGCCGGATTGATTGATATTTAAAATATATAAAGGGCCACCTGTGGCCCTTTATATATTTAAAAGCAGTGTTTTTTGCCACCTCAGTTCGATGACGATACTCATTATACCACGCAAATATCACCTCAATAAAATTCCATTAATAATACTTGTAATTTTACTTAAAAATCTACTTATTAACCCATGGCTTAAGCAAATTACGTAATTTATTTATCTGATTATTTCTAGCATCCATCAACATTTCCGAGGTAATGCTTCCAACTGATATCTCCTTTACCCAATCGGGCATATTCGGCGCGATTTCCACTGAACTAACAACTTCATCCAGCATCGTAGCCGAAGGCACAGAATTATATTCTGTAATATTTTCATTGAGGAAGCATTCTATAACCGGCTTGGCGTTTATTTCGCAATGGATGAAAATATCGCGTAACAATTTAGCCGGAGCAGTGAAACTACGAGTACCTTCACGATTTTCCACGCAACGAGGGGCTAAAGCAAGAGTAACACCATCGACAACAATGCCGCTGCCGGTCGGATCAACACCTCGGTGTACAACACCATTTCTAAGCTCTCTTAAATATCTTCTTATATTATCTCCAGAAGTATCCGGCGATTCAAAGGCCTCATCCAGAGCATCAGTGAAAGAAGAACCAAAAACTTCTTTCAACATATCTAGAGCTGACATAAAATTGGTGATATAAATGGAATAATGCATTCTCATTTGAAATAGATCAGCAGGCGGTCGAAAATTGTCAATCGTATCAGAAGCCCATTTCATGCATTCAAGATGCCATGAAATGGTATTCAGAAGCTCAATATTCCGCATAACCCACCTAAGTGTGTAGTAATATGAGTACGATAGGGCACACTTCAGACTGACGATCTATCCCTACGATGCTTTGGACGTCTTGCTACTTTCCTATGGCATTCTCCACCGCCGGCATCAGGTCGTTCTTCACCGACTCCGGCGTGAACGGCCCGACATGCTTGTAGATGATCTTACCGTCCGGGCCGACGAGGAAGGTTTCCGGCACGCCGTAGACGCCCCATTCGATGGCTGAGCGTCCGGCACGGTCGGCGCCGACAGCGGCAAAGGGATTGCCGAGATCGCCGAGGAAGCGGCGCGCATTTTCGGGCTGGTCCTTGTAATTGAGGCCAACCACGCGGATGCGTTCGTCCTTGGCGATTTCCATCAAAAGCGGGTGTTCCTGACGGCAGGGAACGCACCACGATCCCCAGACATTCACCAGCGTCAGCTTACCCTTAAAATCCTCGCTGTCGAGGCCCGGAACAGGCGCGCCATCGCGCACCAGACCTTCGACAGGCGGCAGGTTGGTCTGCGGGGCCTGCTTGCCGATCAGCGCGGACGGTATCGTCGTATTGTCCTTGCCCGACAGAAGCTGGACCGCGAAGACCGCTGTCAGTCCGACGAAAATCGCCAGCGGCAGCAGGGCAACCCAAGTGGAGCGCTTTTTCGGCGCGACGGGCTTTTCGGTCGTTTCGGTCATTGTACCTTACCGGGGGATTTTGCGGAACGGCGGCGAACGCCCTGCATTTCCAACCGCTTCAGTTCGTTTTTCTGGATACGCTGATCGATCAATATCCAGCCGATGGTGACGACAAGTGCCGCGACCGTGATGCCATAGGAGGCGAGAACAAAGCCGAAGTGATTCATAGCGCGCCCTCCTGTGCCTTGGTCTTGCGGTCGGCATTGCGTGCGGCAAGTTTCTTCATCGACGCCACGCGGCGACGCCAGATTTCATTGCGCATGGCCATCATGTGCAGCGTGAAGAACAGAAGCGAGAAGCCGATAGCCATCACAAAAAGCGGGCGCAGCATGGATGCATCGATGGTGGGGCCGTCCATGCGGAACACCGAAGCCGGCTGGTGCAGCGTGTTCCACCAGTCGACCGAGAATTTGATGATCGGAATATTGACGAAGCCGACCAGCGTGAGCACGGCCACGGGCTTGGCGCCTTTTGCCGGATCAGCAAAAGCCCGCGACAGCGCGATAATGCCGAGATACATCAGGAACAACACGAAAACCGAGGTCAGCCGCGCATCCCACACCCACCATGTGCCCCACATCGGCTTGCCCCACAGCGAGCCGGTGGCAAGCGCAAGCGCGGTGAAGACAGCGCCCAGGGGCGCGGCGGCGCGGATCGACACATCGGCCAGCGGATGCCGCCAGACCAGCGTGCCCAGCGCCGAAACGGCCATGATCGAGTAGCACATCATGGAAAGCCATGCGAAAGGCACATGGATATACATGATGCGGACCGTCATGCCCTGCTGGTAATCCTCCGGCGACAGGAAGAAGACCATATAAAGACCAGCCGCCAGAAACAGCACCGAAAGCCCGGCCAGCCACGGCAAGACCTTGCCCGCAAAGGCAAGGAACCGCGTGGGATTGGCCAGGTCGAGCCAGCTCGTGGTTTTAACGGCGTCTTTGGTCATGTCTTTTTCCATGGCCTCTATTTACCTGCCCCCCCCGTGCCGTTCAATTGACCGTAATCAACTGCGTCAATCGGTCGAACTTTTGAGCGCCGCGCTCGCGGCCAGAGGTCCAAGAACGGCAAAGAACAGGGTGAGAGCGGCCAAGATGAGAAAGGGCGCCAGAAAGGGCGCATTGTCTACCGTTGCTCCATGCGAAGCTGATACACCGAAAATGAGTACCGGAATGGTGAGCGGCAGCACGATCACCGATACCAGCAACCCGCCACGCGGCAGCGCCACGGCAAGCGCCGCCCCCACCGCGCCGATGAAGGCGATGGCTGGCGTTCCCACCAGAAGCGTCAGCGATGTCGCGCCGATTGCCGTCGCATCCATGTTCATGAACAGGCCCAGCATCGGCGATGCGACCACCAGCGGCAGCACGCTTGCCACCCAATGGGCCACGCATTTCACAAAAACCGTGAAGGCCAGCATGTGGCTCTCCGCGCCGATCAGCAGAAGATCGAGCGAGCCGTCCTCCCTGTCGGCTTGAAACAGCCGGTCGAGCCCCAGAAGCGTTGCCAGCAGCGCGCCGATCCACAACATGGCGGGGCCAATGCGCGCCAGAAGATTGAGATCAGGCCCGACGCCGAACGGCATGACGGCAATGACCGCGAGGAAGAACAATATGCCGATCAGCGCGCCGCCACCGGCGCGGAAACTGAGGCGCAGATCGCGAAGGAAAAGCGCCAGCATCAGGCGACCTCAAGTGAATAAGCGGCCATGTCGAGCGAGGATAAAGATTCCAGTCCCAACGGAATATGCGTTGCGGCGACGATCATGCCGCCTTCCCGCATATGTGCGCGCATGATTTCCGCAAAGCGGGCTTCGGACGCCTTGTCGAGACCGGCGGTCGGCTCGTCGACGATCCAGAGCGGGCGGTGGCTCACCAGAAGTTTTGCGATGGAAACACGCCGCTTCTGCCCCGTCGACAGGTAGCCGAATGGCAGGTGCTCCACACCGGGCAGATCGACGGCCTCCAGCGCCGCATCGATCTCCGCTTGCGCGGCGCCATTGAACTTCTGCCAGAACAGGAGGTTCTCCCGCACGCTGAGCGCGGGTTTCATCGCATTCTGGTGGCCGAGATAGTGGCAGGTGGCGCGCACCGGCAACACTGTGCCATCCTCTCGAAGCTCAACCTTGCCCGCTTCAGGCTGAAGCAGGCCGCATATGATTCGCAGCAATGTGGATTTTCCCGAGCCGTTGGGCCCCGTCACCACCAGCGCTTCGCCCGCATCAATGGCGAAAGACAGATTGGCAAAAATCGTTTCGCCCCCGCGTTCGCCAGCCAGCTTGTCGGCTTCAAGCCGCATTTTCACTCCTTGGGATCGCACTCAAACCGATTGAACCGCAACTTCCAAAACACATCGCAACATTTCGCCGCAAGGGGCCGTATTCACGATATTCTGTCTGGAATCGTTTTAGAAAACTCTCTATATGAGGGCTACCACGCCAGCGGTCGGCGTGGAAACCATTTTTGGCCGATCTCAACCTGTTGCCCTTAAGGACGCAGGCATCGGGACGGACAGCGGAAATGACTGCACCCGCACCTTGGCGCGTCCTTGAAACGCTAGCCTAGGCGTTCGTCCTGGTTTTCCGGCCAGTAGCATGAAGGACGAACGCAGTGTCGCACATCGACAGCTTTAAATGCCGCAAAACCCTTACCGTGGGTGGTAAGGATTATGTTTATTACAGCCTGACGGAAGCCGAAAAGAACGGCTTGACAGGCGTTTCCAAGCTTCCCTTCTCCATGAAGGTTCTGCTCGAGAACCTGCTCCGCTTCGAGGACGACCGCTCCGTCAAGAAGTCGGACATCGAAGCTGTTGCCAAGTGGCTGAACGACCGCGGCTCCGCGGGCGCGGAAATCGCCTACCGCCCGGCGCGCGTGCTGATGCAGGACTTCACCGGCGTTCCAGCCGTGGTTGACCTTGCAGCCATGCGCGACGGCCTCAAGGCTCTCGGCGGCGACCCGGAAAAGATCAACCCGCTCGTTCCCGTCGATCTCGTCATCGATCACTCGGTCATCGTCGACGAATTCGGCAATCCAAGCGCTTTCAAGGCCAATGTGGACCTCGAATATCAGCGCAACGGCGAACGCTACCGCTTCCTCAAGTGGGGCCAGCAGGCATTCAAGAACTTCCGCGTCGTTCCTCCGGGCACCGGCATCTGCCATCAGGTGAACCTCGAATATCTGGCCCAGGCTGTCTGGACCAAGGAAGAAGACGGCGAAACGATAGCCTATCCCGACACCTGCGTCGGCACCGACAGCCACACCACCATGGTCAACGGCCTTGGGGTCTTGGGTTGGGGTGTTGGCGGCATCGAAGCTGAGGCGGCCATGCTCGGCCAGCCGGTTTCCATGCTGCTGCCGGAAGTCGTCGGCTTCCGCCTGACCGGCAAGATCAAGGAAGGCGTGACCGCGACCGACCTCGTTCTCACCGTCACGCAGATGCTGCGCAAGAAGGGCGTTGTCGGCAAGTTCGTCGAGTTCTTCGGCGAAGGCCTCGAAAACATGACGCTGGCCGACCGCGCAACCATCGCCAATATGGGCCCGGAATATGGCGCGACCTGCGGCTTCTTCCCCGTCGACCGCGAAACGCTCAACTACATGAACACCACCGGCCGCGACGAGCATCGCATCGAACTCGTCGAAGCCTATTGCCGCGCGCAGGGCATGTGGCGCGACAAGGGTGCAGCCGATCCGGTCTTCACCGACATTCTCGAACTCGACATGGGCGACGTCGTTCCGTCGATGGCCGGTCCGAAGCGTCCGGAAGGCCGCATTCCGCTGGAAAACATCGGCTCCGGTTTCGCAACCTCGCTCGAAAACGAGTACAAGAAGACCACCGGCCAGACCACGCGCTATGCCGTTGAAGGCGAAGACTACGATCTCGGCCATGGCGATGTCGTCATTGCCGCCATCACGTCGTGCACCAACACCTCGAACCCGAGCGTGCTGATCGCGGCCGGCCTTCTGGCCCGCAACGCGGTTGCCAAGGGCCTCAAGACCAAGCCGTGGGTCAAGACCTCGCTTGCGCCCGGCTCCCAGGTTGTTGCCGCCTATCTCGAATCCGCCGGTCTCCAGAAGGATCTCGACGCATTGGGCTTCAACCTCGTCGGCTTCGGCTGCACGACCTGCATCGGCAATTCCGGTCCGCTGCCTGCCCCGATCTCCAAGACGATCAACGAAAAGGGCCTGATCGCGGCTGCCGTTCTGTCCGGCAACCGTAACTTCGAAGGCCGCGTTTCGCCGGATGTGCAGGCCAACTATCTGGCTTCGCCGCCGCTCGTCGTCGCCCACGCCCTGGCCGGTACGGTGACGAAGGACCTGACCAAGGAGCCGCTCGGCGAAGACAAGGACGGCAACCCGGTCTATCTCCGCGACATCTGGCCTTCCTCGCAGGAAATCCAGGACTTCATCGCCAAGAACGTAACGCGTAAAATTTTCTCGGAAAAATATGCCGACGTGTTCAAGGGCGACGCCAACTGGCAGGCCGTTCAGGTTCCCGCCGGTCAGACCTATGCATGGGACGACAACTCGACCTATGTGCAGAACCCGCCTTACTTCGTCGGCATGGGCAAGTCGGCCGGTCAGATCGGCGACGTCAAGGGCGCCCGCATTCTGGGCCTCTTCGGCGACAAGATCACGACCGACCACATTTCGCCTGCCGGTTCCATCAAGGCACAGTCGCCGGCCGGCAAGTATCTGCTGGACCATGGCGTCGGCGTTGCCGACTTCAACCAGTACGGCACGCGTCGCGGCAACCATGAAGTGATGATGCGCGGCACCTTCGCAAACATCCGTATCCGCAACCACATGCTGGGCGAAAACGGGCGTGAAGGCGGCTACACCATCCACTATCCGTCGAAGGAAGAAATGTCGATCTACGACGCGGCCATGGAATACAAGGCCGAGGGCGTGCCGCTCGTCGTCTTCGCGGGCGTCGAATACGGCAACGGCTCGTCGCGCGACTGGGCGGCCAAGGGCACCAACCTGCTTGGCGTCAAGGCCGTGATCGCGCAGTCTTTCGAGCGTATCCACCGCTCCAACCTCGTCGGCATGGGCATTGTGCCTTTCGTCTTCGAGGAAGGCACGAGCTGGCAGACGCTGGGCCTCAAGGGCGACGAAATCGTCACCATCGAAGGCCTGGCCGATGTGCGCCCGCGCCAGAAGGTCGAAGCCTCCATCACCTATGGCGACGGCACGGTGAAGAAGGTTCCGCTCATCTGCCGCATCGATACGCTGGATGAACTCGACTACATGAAGAACGGCGGCATTCTGCAAACCGTTCTGCGTGATCTCGCCGCTTAGAGCGCGTTTCGATCTGACTGGATCAGATCGGCGCTGATATGAAATCGGGAGCCGCCGGAGAAATCCGGCGGCTTCTTTGTTCTGGATCAGGCTCTCACCGTAACGTGAATTCCTATTGATTGTCGAACTTCTTACATAATAGATGTCAGCGACAATTATTGCAGGATGAAACGAAGTGATACTCCACGCCCCCTTCTATGGGAGAGGTCCATGGCTTACCGGTGCGTATCTGCCCGGCTGGCGAAGCATCTGTGCCGTTCTGGGGCTGGCTTTCACCGGCTGCATCTCCATGCAGGGGCTGGCCAAGGCACAGGACAGCAACAGGAAAACCGCCGTTCTGGAGCTCTACACCAGCCAGGGCTGCAAGTCCTGCCCCCCGGCTGACCAGAATTTCGCGAAATATGCCGACGATCCCAATGTTCTGGCACTGTCGTTCCACGTCAATTACTGGGATTATATGGGCTGGCGCGACACGCTTGCCACCCAGGAGAATACCGACCGGCAGAATGCCTATCGCAATTCCTTCAATGCCCGCATGATCTATACGCCACAGGCCATCATCAACGGCACGGCGGAAGTGAATGGCCGCGACAGCGGCAGCCTTCGCACACAGGTCGGGGCCAAAACGCTGGATGTCCCGGTTTCGATCGCACAGCTCAATGACGGGCGCCTGTCCATCGACATCGGCGCCGGCGAAAAACCGAAAGCCCCGGTGCATGTGGTGCTGTTCTATTTCCGCGATTCGGTGACTATCCCGATCACGGAGGGCGAAAATGCCGGTCAGACCGTCACCTATCGCAACACGGTCCACGACACCACTACGATCGGCATGTGGGATGGCAAGCCGCTGAAAATCGAGATCCCGGCTTCGGAGCTGAAGCGCAAGGATGTTTCGGGCTGCGCGGTGGTGCTTCAGGAAACCCGCGACGACAACACGCTCGGCCCCATCCATGGCGCGGCCATGTTCAAGCAGCCGAAACCTGTCAGTCTCTGAGCGCAGGGGCGCGCAAAGAGGTGCGCATTGTGCGGTTGAACGAAAACATTTCGGGGTGATTGTCGCCGTGACGCCCGGCGAATGTTGCAAGCTGGAAAAGTTGGTTCGGTTCAGGCCGTCCTTTGGGCGGGGGGCTTGGGGTCGGACGTACCTGAACCGAACCGTCTCAGGCAACGTGTAGATGCTGAAGCCATAATCAGGCTGGAATGCGAAGCTGACAAGGCGAAAATGTGGCCGGCAATCACCATTGCAAACAGGCATTCTCTTTTCGTGATTACTAATATAAAGCCCGCATCCCTATTTGTTGGAGGCTTTTCCGGGTGGAAACCACGGTTGAAATCCGGCATCCACAGCCTCCCCTTGAAATTGTTTCACAAAAGCATCACCCTGTTGTCATGCACCGGCTCGGTTCGCGGCATCGTTGACGGCGAATACCGATATGGTCGCGCGCTGTTTGTTTTCGCGCCTGTCCGGCTGGGCTTGCGCTCTGCAAAAGGCTGAAAGGAAGGCAATGGATACGTCAAGCGCAGCGAATGAGGATTTGTCATCCCCGTCTCCCTCGTCTGCTTCGCCGAAGGTCGTTCCTCTCGACCGTGCCCGACCGGCTCCCGTCAGTTTCAACCGGCATGAACTCGGCAAGATCCTGAACATCTATGGCCGCATGGTCGCCTCCGGCGCGTGGCGTGATTATGCCATCGATCATCTGGCTGACCGCGCCGTGTTTTCCATCTTTCGCCGCGCAAGCGAGATGCCGCTTTTCCGCATCGAAAAGAATCCGAAACTGGCGCAGAAACAGGGCGCCTATTCGGTCATCGCCGCAAGCGGGCTCATCATGAAGCGCGGCCATGAGCTGGAGCGCGTGCTGCGCGTGTTCGACAAGAGCCTCAAGCTCGTGGAAAGCTGATCCTTCGTTGCATTGTGTATCATGAAAGCGGCGGTGTTCCCGGTTCCGTTGAACGCCCGCCATTGAGCGGCAATTGCATCAGCACCGTGTCCAGCCAGCGTCCGTGCTTGAAGCCCGAACCCTCGATGCGGCCGCAATGGGTAAAGCCCAGGCTTTCATGCAGCTTCACCGAACCGATATTGTGCTCGCCGTCGCCGATCACCGCCAGCAACTGGCGAAACCCCAGGGCGGAAATCCGCGCGATGAGTTCGCGCAGCAGAAGCTTGCCAATGCCCTGCCCCTTCGCGTCGGGGGCGATATAGATCGAATCCTCCGCAAGCCAGCGATAGGCTGGCCGGACGCGGAAATAGCTCGCATAGGCATAGCCGAGAATCCGACCCCCATCCTCCGCGACGAGGATCGGAAAGCCCTGCTCCGCAAATGCCGCAAAACGCTTTGCCATTTCGTCCATTGTCGGCGGCTCGATTTCATAGGAGCCGGCGCCGGTCAGCACGGCTTCCCTATAGATGGCGGTGATGGTTTGGATATCGGCAGGCTGGAAATCACGAATGACGGGCATGGAAGGAACCGGAAAATGAGTTCAAACATTTCCAACATGCATCATGAAACGGCCGGACAAAAGCAAAAAGGGCAGCGTTTCCGCTGCCCTTTGTCCGGTCCGGTTCCGGCCTGATTATTCACGGTTGCCCATGAATTGCAGCAGGAACATGAACATGTTGATGAAGTCGAGATAGAGACGCAGCGCGCCCATCACGATCTTGCGGCCCTGCGTGTCGGCAGCGTCGCCTTCATAGTACATTTCCTTGATCGACTGCGTGTCGTAGGCGGTGAGGCCCGCGAAGATCAGGACGCCGATCACCGAGATTGCGAACTGCAACGCGGTGGAGCCGAGGAAAATATTGACGACCGAAGCGAGGATGAGGCCGAAAAGACCCATCATCAGGAACGAGCCCATGGCGGACAGGTCGCGCTTGGTCGTGTAACCATAGAGCGACAGTGCGCCGAAGGATGCAGCCGTCACGAAGAAGGTGCGCACGATGCTCTGGCCCGTGAAGACGATGAAGATCGACGAGAGCGACAGGCCCACGAGCGCCGCATAGCCCCAGAAGATCGCCTGTGCCGCGCCGACGGAAAGGTTCTGGATGCGGAAGCTCAGGAAGAACACTGCCGCCAGCGGAGCGAGCATGATGACCCAGCGCAGCGGGCTTGCGAAAAGAAGCTGCTGGAAAGCCGGGTTGGACTGGGCGAGCGCGGCCGTGCCGAATGCGGCAAGGCCGGTAACGGCCAGGCCGATAGCCATCATGTTATAGACGCCAAGCATATAGCTGCGCAGGCCCTGGTCGATGCCTGCATCGGCGCGAGCGCCGCCTACCGGCCTCTGCTGCGCCTGAATATTGCGAAAGTCAGCCATGACTTAAATCCTTTTGCCATGTCCCGTCCGGTGTCGGGGCGGTCAAAAGGCCGATCCGCCGCCAGGCGCCGCTGGCGGGACCCCAGCATGCCTGCCTGACATTATGGGGATTTCAACCCTCCCGTACAAGTACCACCTGTAAAAAAACGTGATGCCCGCAATGGCCTTCCGAAACGCATTCCCCATGCGATCCAAAGGGTTAAGCCTTACATTACAAAAGTTTCATACGGTTCTGAGCACGTAAGCGGGCTTCTGGCCGAGAACGCGCCATGTCCCCGCGAGGCCGAAACCGACCGTCAGCACCAGCGCTATGGCAAGGGTCATCAGGGCGACATTGGGCAGGAAATGCGCTTTCAGCTTCATGATTTCCACCACGACATACCAGCCCGCAACACTGCCCGCGACGAGCGCGAAAAGCGCTGTCGCAAGGCCAAGCAGCAAATATTCCAGCACATAGGCCATAATCAGCGTGCGGCGCGTGGCGCCCAGCGTCTTCAGCACCACCGCATCATGGACACGCGCGCGATTGCCCGCCGCAAGCGCCCCGCCCAGCACCAGAACAGAAGCGGCGAGCGCAATGGAAGCGGCAGCGCGAATGGCGGTGGCAAGCTGGCCGATGAGATCATTGACGACATCGAGCGCATCGGTCACGCTGACGGTCGTGACCGCGGGCCATGTCTTCGTGACCTGCCGCAGCACATCGGGCGCAAGGTTTTTCTGACTGTCGGGAATGGTGAGCGTCGCAAGCCACGTCGCGGGCGCACCGGCAAAAGTGTTTGGCGAGAACACCATGACAAAATTCATCGCCAGTGTTTCCCACTGCACCTGGCGGAAGCTTGCGATCTTCGCGGTGATGTTGCGGCCAAGCACATTGACCGTCACCGTATCGCCGAGCTTGAGGCCCAGCTCCTTGCCCTCGCGTTCCGCAAAGGAGACCAGCGGTTCGCCGCTATAGTCGGCTGGCCACCATTCGCCTTCGCTGAGCGTCGAATTATCCGGCACCTTGTCGGCAAATGTGATGCCGCGGTCGCCGCGCAGCACCCAGGCTGCTTCCGGCGGAATTTTCATGTCGCGCACATTGGTGCCATTGAAGGCAACGATACGCCCGCGCAGCATCGGGCCGGAGGTGAGCTTGCCGTCCGGCACGATGCCGCCGACCAGCCGGGTGAAATCGGCGATGTCGCGGTTCTGGATATCGACGAAGAAGAAATCGGGCGCCTGTGCCGGAATGTTTTCCGTCACCTGGCGGCGCAGATTGCCGTCGATCAGCGCGATTGCCACCATCAGCGTGAGGCCAAGGCCAAGCGAAAGCACCACGGAGGGCGTGAGCGCGCCGGGGCGATGAATATTGCCGATAGCAAGCCGCAGCGCTGTCGAACGCACGCGCGGGACCCGGCGGGCAAGCCAGCGGATGCCGTCGGCCACAAGCCGCAGCACGCCGAAGGCTGCAATGGCCGAGACGATGAAGATGGCCGCGATGCGCCGGTCGTAAGCCACATAGAGCGCCAGCCCGGCCAATGCGGCGATCAGCAGCACCGCAAGGCCGAGATAAAGCAGCGGCGGCAGGCCGCGCTGCTCAAAACCCTGTTCGCGGAACAGCGCCGTCGCCGGAATATCCCGCGCCCGGCCCAACGGAATGATGGCGAAGGCAAGCGTGGTGATGAGGCCGAAGACAGCGGCAAGCGCCAGCGCGCCGGGGAAGAAACCGCCGCCACCGGCGACCGGCAGATAATCGGCAAGCGCCATTGCTGCGGCATAGGGAATGATCGCCGCCAGTATCAGCCCGAGAACAATGCCGATCAGGCCGATCACCATGATCTGCGTGAGATAGACCAGCACGGCGAAACGCGCGGGCGCGCCGAGCGACTTGAAGGTCGCGATCACGCCGCGCTTGCCGTCGAGATAGGCGCGCACCGCATTGGCGACGCCGACGCCGCCGACGATCAGGGCTGTCAGGCCCACCAGCGTCAGGAATTGCGAGAAGCGCTCGATATTGGCGCTCAGCGCCGGCGCGGCATTGGCGCGGGAGCGGATATTCCAGCCCGCATCGGGAAAAGCGGCGGCGGCCTGACGCCTGACTTCGGCAATTGCCGAATCCGGCGCGCCATCCGGCAGGGCGACCTTGTAGATATGATCGACAAGGCTTCCGGGCTGGATGAGGCCGGAAGCCTTGAGGCCATCCAGCGACACCAGGAAGCGCGGCGCGAAATTGAAGCCCGCTGACAGGAGGTCCGGTTCGCTCTCGATCAGGCCGCGCAGTTCAAAGGCCTGCGAACCGAGCAGAACCTTTGCACCCAGCGACAGGCCCATCCGGTCCAGAAAATCCTGTGTCACGGCAGCGCCGTAGACACCGCCCCTCTCGGCCATCATATCGGCCAGGGATTGCTGCGGCTCGACCTTCAATTGACCATAGAGCGGATAGGCCGCATCGACCGCCTTCACCTCGACCAGCGACTGGTCGGAACCATCCGGCATGCGCGCCATGGAGCGCATGGTGGCGCTTTGCGCCATTTTGCCCTGTTTTTCGATGAAGGCGCGCTCTTCCACCGTGGCTTCGCGCTGATTGAGCGCAAAACTGACATCGCCGCCCAGAATGCTCTGGCCTTGCGAGGCGATGCCGGTGCTGACCGACCGCGCGACCGAATTGACGCCGCCAATAGCGGCAACGCCAAGCGCGATACAGGCGAGGAAAATATAGAAACCGGCAAGCCCGCCGCGCATTTCGCGCAGCGCAAAGCGGAGGGCAAGCGCGAAAGACCTTGCCGCACTCATGTGCCAGCCGCCAGCGACCGGAGAACGGAACCATCCCGTGCAGGCTCCTCGATCCGGCCCGAGCGGACCGGAATTTCGATGTCGCAGCGCGCCGCAAGTGCCGGATCATGCGTGACAAGCACCATGGTCAGGCCATTCTCGCGCTGCTTGGCGAACAGAAGATCGGCAATCTGGCGGCCCGTCGCGGTGTCGAGATTGCCGGTCGGCTCGTCCGCGATCAGGATTTTGGGGCTCGGCGCAAGCGCGCGGGCAATCGCCACGCGCTGCTGTTCGCCGCCGGAAAGCTCAGACGGATAATGGGTGAGGCGCTCGCCAAGGCCGACGGCGCGCAATTCGCGTTCCGCCACGTCGAATGCATCGCGGCGACCGGCAAGCTCCAGCGGCACGGCGACATTTTCAAGCGCGGTCATATTGGGAATGAGGTGAAAGGACTGGAACACGATGCCGATATTGGCGCCGCGGAAAGCGGCGGCCTGATCCTCGCCCATCCGGCTGATCGTTTGGCCTGCGATCTTCACAGTTCCGTTATCGACATGTTCCAGACCGGCCAGAACCATCAGAAGCGTGGATTTTCCCGAACCGGACGGGCCGACGATGCCGACCGACTGGCCCTGCGCTATCTGAAGGGAAACACCCTTCAGCACATGCACCAGCGAGGCGGCGTGCCCAAGGGTCAGGTGGACATTCTCCAGTTCGATAATCGGGCCAACAAGCTGTTCCGTCACGCGGTTTTTATCCTATATGAATAACAGCGCGCCACAAATTTGAACTTATGTTGCGCCAATCATTGTAGAGAAGTCCGGCGGGCCATTTGCCCACAGCCCCTCAAATATGGGTTTTCGACAATGCGTTTCAAACTCTCAATTCCGGCATGGCTCCCGATTTTTGCGGCGATTGCGTCTTTCACGGCGGCAAGTCCCATCATGACGGCGAGCGCACAGGAAGAGCCGACCGGCCTTGAAGACGCATTGCCGACCGAGCAGCTGTCGCAGGTCCGGATCGTCGGCCTCGGCGACAGCCTGATGGCGGGCTATCGCCTGCCGGCCAATGCCGCCTTTCCGCAGCAGCTTGAAAAGGCGCTGGACGACAAGGGATACGAAGTCTCCATCGAGAATGCGGGCGTATCCGGCGATACGACCACGGGCGGGCTGTCGCGCATCGACTGGTCGGTCCCCGACGGCACCGACCTCGTGATCCTGGAACTGGGCGCCAATGACGCGCTGCGCGGCATCGAACCCGACATTACCGAGAAAAATCTCGACGACATGCTGGCGCGCCTCAAGCAGCGCGGCATTTCGGTCATTCTTGCCGGCATGATGGCCCCGCCCAACATGGGCAAGGATTATGCCGCCAAATTCAACCCGATCTATCCGAAGCTGGCACAGAAATATGGCGTGCCGCTCTACCCGTTTTTCCTCGACGGCGTAGCAACCAGAAAGGATTTTCTGCTCGAGGACGGAATGCACCCCAATGAAAAGGGCGTCGAAACGATGGTGTCCAACTTCATGCCCACTATCGAAAAGAGCCTGACGAACATGCAAAACAAGGGGACATCGGGAGGCTGACGCCGGCCGGGAGCATAAACAGCTTGCCCCCGGTATAAAACTTTGATTCGCTCAAGCTGCATCGGCAAATATCGAATCATCTTCGATGGAACGATGCACTGACTCTCTGGGTTGGAGCGTCTTTCACGCATCCAGTCGGATGCAGGCGCTCTGACAGGGAACGCTTCGAGGAGGATGCCTTATGCCGCGTCTTTTCACTGCCCTCGAAATCCCGCGCGACGCCGCGCTTTCGCTCTCGTTGTTGCGAGGCGGCCTTCCCGGCGCACGCTGGATCGATGTCGAAAACTACCACATAACGCTGCGTTTTATCGGAGATGTGGAAGGCCACGTGGCCGACGAGGTTGCCAATGCGCTTGACCGCGTGCGGCGGCCCGAATTCATGCTCAACCTGTCGGGTGTCCATGCTTTCGGCTCCAAGAAGCCGCACAGCATCTATGCGGGTGTATCCCCCTCGCCTGAACTCAACGCATTGCAGGCGGAAATCGAACGGATCTGCCAGCGGCTGCACATTCCAGCCGACCCGCGCAAGTTCACGCCGCATGTGACACTGGCGCGGCTCAGAAACGCCCGCATCGACGATGTGGCGCGCTATCTGTCCTCACGCGGCAACTTCGCGACGCTGCCCTTCAAGGTGGGACGGTTCGTGCTGATGTCGTCACGCGATTCCGTCGGCGGCGGACCTTATATCGTGGAGGAAGCCTGGCCTCTGGTCTCCGTGTCCCGTTCCGGCCAGAACTGGTCGGCAAGCGCGATGGAAGCTGCCAGAACCATCCGGTAAACCGTTTCGAAATCCCCGGTCCCGCCATAATAGGGATCGGGGATTTCAACCGCCCGCCCTTCGGCGATCTCGGTGAAAAGCCCGATATGCGCGCTTGCATTTGCAGGCTGTCGCCCGGCGATCATCCGCATATTGTAGCGGTCCATCCCGAGGATCAGGTCAAAACGGCTGAAATCACCTGCGATCAGCTGGCGGCAGCGCTGCGCGGAAATGTCGAGGCCATGCCGCGCCGCGACGCGGATGGAACGCTCGTCCGGCTCCTCGCCGGTATGATAGCCGTTGGTTCCCGCAGAATCGACCAGCACATGGCGGATGCCGCGCTTTTCCAGCACATGGCCCATCACGCCTTCGGCAAGCGGAGAACGGCAGATATTGCCTGCACAAACGAAAAGAATGCTTGTTGGAACTGACACCGTCACGGAACTCTCGCGCTTATGGTAGGTTATCTCAGGAACCGCAACATAGGCGAAAGACGATGGCACGCAACCGGCTGACGGAAAGTGAACTCAACGAAGCGCTCAAGGAACTGGATGGCTGGCAGAAGGTCGAGGGGCGTGAGGCGATTGCCAAAAGCTTCAGGTTCAAGGATTTCAATGCCGCCTTCGGCTTCATGACGCGCGCGGCACTTCACGCGGAAAAGCTCGACCATCACCCCGAATGGTTCAATGTCTATAACCGTGTCGATGTCACGCTTGTCACCCATAGCGAGAACGGCATTACCGAGCTCGACATCGGGCTTGCCCGCAGGATGAACGCCCTGGCCTGAATTCAAAGCTTTGAGATATATACGTAAATCTTCCGGCGATCATAGTTGAAGCTGCCGTCGGGATTGCGGCTCGAATAGGGAAGAACGCGGGTCAGGTTGGTGCGATCCTGCCAGTTCTGCCCGAGTTTTCCGCCATGGACGCCGCGTATATAGACATCGCCAAGCGAAATGGCGGCATGGAAGATGTGCCCGGCCTGAACGTCGTAAAAGCCGATTGCCTGCCCGAAAGGCAGCGCCGAATAGCCGTTCCATTGTTCGCCTGCCCTGAAATTCAGGATCGGTATCCAGTTCTGGCCGGATGTGCCACGCAGCGTGTTGAGCGAAATTCCGGCGCCGAAGAGAAACCGCAGATAGACGGCGGCGTCATAACAACCGGCATCGAACAGGTCGATGGCGACATGATCGTCTTCGCTGGCGGCGGCAAGCAGCTGGTTGCCGCGAAACAGCCGTGTTGAACGGTCGCTGCGGATGAAGTTCTCCCCATAGCCGGTCAAATGCATCGAAACCTCCATTCATGCGGCATCGCTCCGGCGTGGAAGCGAGCTGGTCGAATCTGTATTTTGGGGATTTGACGGGGGCATTGTAGCTGATGGTTCTTGCAGGATCGGGCTGCGGGCCAATCGAAGCGGACTTGCAAGGACGGCGCGAACTCCCCATTTTATCCGGTCGTAGCCGCATTCGACAATGACAATCGGACGGCAGGAGTTGAACGAGAATGGATGACGTCAGAATCGGTGAAATCCTCGAACCCGGCAGCGAGAGCGAATTCAAGAAGCGCAGCGAACGGGTGAAGAACGGTTTCTGGAAGGCCGCGCGCCGCGCCGGTCGCATGGTGCCGTTCATGGATGAGGTGGTCGCCGCCTATTACTGCGCGCTCGACCAGAAGACGCCGACCCGCGTGCGCATGACGCTGATGGCAGCGCTCGCCTATTTTGTCCTGCCGTTCGACGCCATTCCCGATATTCTGGCGGGCATCGGCTTCACGGACGATGTTGCCGTGCTGATGGCGGCGCTGACCGCCGTTCGCGTCCACATCACGCCCGCGCACCGGCTGGCCGCGCGGCAGGCGCTCGAGGATGAAGTAGGGCAGTAGGGCAGTAGGGCAGTAGGGCAGTAGGGCAGTAGGGCAGTAGGGCAGTAGGGCAGTAGGGCAGTAGGGCAGTAGGGCAGTAGGGCAGTGAAGGTTATGGTGGTTGCGGTCATGCGCAACCAAAATATACTCCCCTACTCCCTTATTCCCCTATTCCCTTAACATACTGCCCTACTGCCCTACTGCCTTATTGCCTTAACCGACTGCCTTACTGACGCCGCTTTCTTTTCATTCAACTGAACCAGGGATGGCGGGGCGATTTGGCTGCTTATTCAAGTTTTATTTCGAAACTTCACCGTTTGGTAACCCAGATTAAGGCAATTTAATCGGCAACTGAGCGGGACGGCGTGATGAACGGCGGCATCCCGATATTCAAGTTTGAAGCAAACGAAAGAGAACCGGTAAAAACCAATGCTTGGAAAATCGATCGTCGCGGCTTCTGTGTTCATGATTGGGATGGCGGGCTCGGCACTCGCCCAGACCCCGAGCCAGATCAGCCAGTTCAACGCCTGGGGCGCCTACAGCTATCAGTCGGGTAACGGCAAGGTCTGCTACGTCCTCTCCGTACCGACCGAAAAGGCCCCGGCCAATGTCGATCACGGTGACAACTTCTTCCTCGTGAGCCAGAAACCCGGACAGAACATCTCGTTCGAACCGCAGTTCATGGCCGGTTACGACCTCAACCCCAATGCCAAGGTCATCGTCACCATCGGCAACCGCAGCTTCAACATGTTCGTCAACGGCAAGTCCGGCTGGATGGAAAATGCAGCCGAAGAGCCCCAGCTCATCGCGGCCATGCGCGGCGGTTCCGACATGAAGGTGCAGGCACAGTCCAAGCGCGGCACCAAGACCAGCTATACCTATTCGCTCAAAGGCATTTCCGCAGCACTGGCCGCGATCCAGAAGTGCAAATAATCCACAAGACTGAAAGATTTGAGCTTTCAAAGCCGGGCGCCAAGCCCGGCTTTTGCTTTTGAACTGCATATATGCATGGCAGACCGGATTTCATGTGGGATGACGAATGCGTTATTGTGTGCTAAGAGCGCGCGCAACAGGGCTCGCATCGCATATGGAAAGATGATCGATCCCATATATCCATGCAATCGGCCCAGATAATCTGGAAGCTTTATTGGCGCGCGGGATCGTGGTCGCCCTCCAACAGTTGAAAACAGATGTCCATTTCGTTCGACCTTACCATTGATGATACGCGCGACCAGCTTGCCCGCCATGCGCGCGCCAGCCTGGAGGCAAAGCCGTCGCTCATCGGCCTATCGCGCGAGGAAATGGCTGAAGCGCTGATCAAGGTCGGCGTGCCCGAGCGTCAGGTGAAGATGCGCATCAGCCAGCTCTGGCACTGGCTCTATGTGCGCGGCGTTTCCGATTTCGCCGATATGCGCAATATTTCCAAGGACCTGCGCGCCCTTCTGGCGCAGCATTTCACCATTCAGCGCCCCGAAGTGGTCGAGGAACAGATCTCGCAGGACGGCACCCGCAAGTGGCTGTTCCGCTTTCCGCCGCGCGGCGCCGGTCGTCCGGTCGAAATCGAAAGCGTCTATATTCCCGAGGAAGGCCGCGGAACGCTGTGCATTTCCTCTCAGGTCGGCTGCACGCTCACCTGTTCCTTCTGCCATACCGGCACGCAGAAACTGGTGCGCAACCTGACCTCGGAAGAAATTCTGGCGCAGCTTTTGACCGCCCGCGACCGGCTTGGCGATTTTCCGGACAAGGATACGCCCGACGGCGCCATGGTTCCCGCCGAAGGCCGCAAGATCACCAATATCGTGATGATGGGCATGGGCGAGCCGCTCTATAATTTCGAGGAAGTGAAGAAGGCCCTGCTGATCGCCTCCGATGGCGACGGCCTGTCCCTTTCCAAGCGCCGCATCACGCTGTCGACCTCCGGCGTCGTGCCGGAAATCTATCGCACCGGCGACGAGATCGGCGTCATGCTCGCCATTTCGCTGCATGCCGTGCGCGACGAATTGCGCGACATCCTGGTGCCGATCAACAAGAAATATCCGCTGGCTGAGCTCATCAAGGCCTGCCGCGAATATCCCGGCCTGTCGAACGCCAAGCGCATCACCTTCGAATATGTGATGCTGAAGGACATCAATGACAGCCTGGAAGATGCAAAGCTTCTCGTGAAGCTGCTGCAGGGCATTCCGGCCAAGATCAACCTGATCCCGTTCAACCCGTGGCCCGGCACCAACTACCAGTGCTCGGATTGGGAGCAGATCGAGAAATTTGCCGATTATGTCAACGCGGCCGGCTATGCCTCGCCGATCCGCACCCCGCGCGGCCGCGATATTCTCGCCGCCTGCGGTCAGCTGAAATCGGAATCCGAGCGCCTGCGCAAGAGCGAGCGTCTCGCCCTCGAAGCCATGATGATTGCCGGGCATGGTGAATAATAGGGCGATTAATTGGGCGAATAAACCGATGGGTGAGCGCGCTTGAACGATACTTTCGACTACATAACGCGCTTCGTCATCGTGGTATTCGGCTATTGCTGCGGCGTCCTGGTGTCAGGCTGGTTTTTGGCCGCAGTCCTGTTCCGCACCCTCGGGGTCGATTCTATCATGAATGACGTCGTCATGATGGCGAGCGATATGGATACCGGTGCGCTTTTTGCGGCCACAAGCTTCTGGGGCGCCGTCTTCGTCGGCGGTTTCGTGCTTGCGGCAATGGCTGGCGGGTTCAGCTTCGTGCCTGCGCTCATCCTCATCATTCTGGCGGAAGCGCGCGGCTACAAATCATCGCTGTTCTATTGCGGCGCGGGCGCCCTGATCGGGCTTGCCGCCGCAGGCGCATCGCTTCCATTCAATGACGGCCGCAGCGTGCCGGAAAGTTCGCTCTGGATCGCAGCCATTGCAGGCGCCGGCGTCGTCGGCAGCTTCGTCTACTGGCTGCTGGCGGGCCGCAATGCCGGGCGGCTTCTGTCCCGCCCGGAAGAATAGGGTTTTATTTCGCCTGTGCGGTGATGATCTTCAGCGCGAAGGCCGAGAATACGCCCGCAAACATCCAGTCCACGATGCGTGTCACGGTCGGGTTCTTTTTCAGAAGCCCGGCAAACTTGTCCGCCGCCAGCACCATCGGAACGGTGAAGGGCAGCGCCAACGGAATGAACGACAGGCCGAGGAAGAACAGTTTGCCCATGGCATGGGGGTCATGCGCGGAGACAAACTGCGGCAGGAAGGTCATGTTGAACAGGATGATCTTCGGGTTGAGAAGATTGATGCCGAGCCCCGTCAGCCAGTTCTGGAACAGCGTGTGCTTCCTGCCGCCATTCTTTTCGGGCGAGAAGGCCGATCCCTTGCGGATCGCCTGCACGGCCAGCCAGACCAGATAGCCCGCCCCCACCATTTTCAGCACCGTAAAGGCCGCGGGAGACGCCAGAATGAGCGCCGAAAGACCGAGCGCCACCATGCTGGTGTGAATGACGATGCCGGTATTGGCGCCGGCCATGCAGGCAAATCCCGCCGCCTTGCCTTCGGACAGGGCGCGGCCTACGAAAAGCGTCATGTCGGGGCCGGGCGTGATGGAAAGGATCGCGGTTGCTATCGCGAACTGGACAAAAATCGTCCATTCGGGAATGAAGGTCAGGTTTGTCAGAAAAGACATCGAAATGTGCTCCAGGAGATGGCGCACGCTAGAATAAAATTTTCACAATTGAAACTGGCCAACAGTCGAATGGAGACAGAAATGCTGCTGATCGTGGGAACCGTCCGCTTGCCGCCGGAAAACCGCGCCAAGGCGCGCGCGGCCATGCAGTGCATGATTTCGGCCAGTCGCGAGGAAGATGGCTGTGTGGACTATTTCTATGCCGAAGACGTGCTCGAACCGGGGCTCATCCATGTGAAGGAGATGTGGCGCGACCGTGCCGCGCTCGACCGGCATTTCGCCTCCGCCCATATTGCCGAATGGCGCGCGGCATGGCCCGGGCTTGGCATCGGCGACCGCAATCTGGTGGTTTACGAAGTCGGCGAACCGCAGATCACGTAATAAGCATGAGTTTTAGCGACAAGTCTCGGCTTGCACGCGGCTTGGCAACTGATAAAAGACTTGCGGATATATCTGTTGGAGTTCCCGCTCCAACCGCACCGCATCAGACGGAAGTGAACTATGAGCAAGTGGAAAGACGTTAAGAAAGTCGTTCTCGCCTATTCGGGCGGCCTCGACACCTCGATCATCCTGAAATGGCTTCAGACGGAACTGGGCGCGGAAGTCGTGACCTTCACCGCCGATCTCGGCCAGGGCGAGGAACTTGAACCGGCCCGCCGGAAGGCGGAAATGCTGGGCATCAAGGAAATCTTCATCGAGGACGTGCGCGAGGAATTCGTGCGCGATTTCGTCTTCCCGATGTTCCGCGCCAATGCCGTCTATGAAGGCGTCTATCTGCTCGGCACCTCGATTGCCCGCCCGCTGATCTCCAAACATCTGATCGACATCGCCAGGAAGACCGGCGCCGATGCCATCGCGCATGGCGCCACCGGCAAGGGCAACGACCAGGTTCGCTTCGAGCTTTCGGCCTATGCGCTGAACCCGGACATCAAGATCATCGCCCCATGGCGCGACTGGTCGTTCAAGAGCCGCACGCATCTGCTCGAATTCGCCGAGCAGCACCAGATTCCGGTTGCCAAGGACAAAAAGGGCGAAGCGCCGTTCTCCGTCGACGCCAACCTGCTGCACTCCTCATCCGAGGGCAAAGTGCTGGAAGACCCCGCGCAGGAAGCGCCGGAATATGTGCATATGCGCACCATTTCGCCGGAAACCGCGCCCGACAAGGCAACGATCATCAAGATCGGCTTTGAAAAGGGCGATGCCGTTTCCATCAATGGCGAGCGCCTGTCGCCTGCGACCCTTCTTGCCAAGCTCAACGATTACGGTCGCGACAATGGCATCGGCCGTCTCGACCTCGTGGAAAACCGCTTCGTCGGCATGAAGTCGCGCGGCGTCTACGAAACGCCGGGCGGCACGATCCTGCTCGCCGCACACCGCGCCATCGAATCGATCACGCTCGACCGCGGTGCGGCGCACCTGAAAGACGAGCTGATGCCGCGCTATGCGGAGCTGATCTATTACGGCTTCTGGTTCTCGCCGGAACGCGAAATGCTGCAAGCGGCCATCGACCACAGCCAGCGCCATGTCGAAGGCGAAGTCACGCTCAAGCTCTACAAGGGCAATGTGATGGTGATCGGCCGCGAGTCCGACAAGTCGCTCTATTCCGACAAGCTCGTCACCTTCGAGGACGATCAGGGCGCCTACGACCAGAAGGACGCAGCAGGCTTCATCAAGCTCAATGCGCTGCGCCTGCGCACGCTTGCGGCGCGCGATCGCAAATAAGCTACGAACCGCCTATATTATGAAAAACGCCCTTCCGGTTTTCCGGGAGGGCGTTTTTTTTAATACGGGCATTGCTCCTTACAGTCGGCCCGTTCAGATCGCTGCAAGCGCCTGGGAGAGCCCCTGAAGCGGCGCAAGAAACGAAATCCGGCTGGATTGGCCCTGCCTGTCGGGGACATCATAGGAAATCTCCGGCATGTTTCCCTTCGCAATATAGACACGCATGCGCGGCCCTACCGGCAGATAGGAAAGGCAGATATTCCGGTCACATCCCGTGGTCTGGATCTTGATGGGCGCCGTCTTGTCACGGAAATCAAGCTGAATGTCTTTCCCCTGCCCGACCATGGATGGAACCCGGACAATCATGAAAGGCTGCCCTGTTTCCGTTGCGGCCAATGACCAGCTCAATACCGTTATGCCCGTCTCATGAACGACTGTCTGGCTGATGTTGCAGACCCGCTTTTTGGCTTTCAGGTTTTCATCGCAGATCTGCGTCCAGTTCTGAAAAGGCCGGATGATGCGGCGATATTGCCCCACCGGCACGCCATCAGGAATGGTTACATCCCCAGGCTTAACCGCAAAACCGGGTGTCATTGCAACGGCTTGCGACTGCGGCGGCTGTTGCGGCGGGCGGCCCTGTTTTCCCTTCTGCCCGGCGGCAACGCCGCCGGGCAGAAAGACCAGAATCAGGCAGGACAAGACCAAAAACATCCTGCCGATCCGATATGTCGCAAGCATTGGCGTGCGATCCTAGTTGAAGGTATAGCTCAGGCCGACACCAGCGCCGACCTTGCCGCCTGCGGTGGTCATCGAGGCATTGGTCCGGAACTTGGAGTCCAGGCTGGTATAGCCAAACCCCATTGCAAATGCACCTTCTCCGCGCCAGAAGCCGCCGCCAACAGCCGCGCTGAGCTTGCCGGGGCGTTCATCATAGCGAAGGGAAGCCGCAGCAAGACCGATCGCTGCCGCCTGGCGGGCTTCCGAACGAACGTCGCCAATATCGCCACGCAGCCCTGCAATATCCTGATTGAGGGCGTCAATCTTCCCATCGGTATAGCTGTTGGCCTGACCGAGGGTTTGAATGGCCACATCGTCGGTATATTGCTTGGCATCAGCGAGCGTTTTTGTCGAGGCTGCTTCCATTTGCCCGACGTTTACAGCGTCGTTTTGCTTCACGCCGGCAGCAACATTCGACAGGACCACAGGCGCATTCGGATCTCCACCCTGCAAGGTGACGGAGTTGGCCCGCTTCCCGTCAGGCGTTGTGTCATATCTGATGCCGTTCTGGCTGATATCCGCAACGTTCGACTGCAGGTTTCCGATTGCCTGATTGGTGGCATATATCTGCGAGCCGTTGACAGCATCGGTTGAATCCGCAGCAATCCGCCCGGCAGCTACATTCGTAATGGTGCGTTCAGCCCCCTTGTCGCCGACCGATACGGTGCCGACCGGCGCGTCTCCGGAGAATGCATAACGCTGTCCGTTGATCGTTGTGCCGGTGGTCGCAACCACTTCCGCAGTCTTTGATCCCGCTCCCAGCGCGACACTATTGGCATCGGAAGCCACGGCATTGCGCCCCATTGCCACGCTGTCCGTTGCGGACGCAACACTGTCAGGCCCGACAGCGATGGAATTTTCCCCCGTAGCCCGACTGTCGGCCCCGGTTGAGTTGGCGTGGAAATACTTGATCCCGCCCCCGTCGCTGATGCCCGACACCTGCTGCTTGAGTGCGGTGAGGTTATCATCCACGGCGCTGAAGCTATCATAGATCGTTTGATGCTGTGTGCCCTGGATCACATAGCTTGGCCCACGAATCTTTCCATCCGCGTCAATGGCAGCATCGCCGCCAAGCTGATCGGTTATGCTTTTGGCGACGTTATGCAATTGGGAACCGTTGATCGCATCGTCGGAATTTGCGTCTACGCTGCCCGCTGCCACATGGGACACTTTCTTGTTTCCCGCATCAATTCCGCCCGCCAGCACGCTTGGGCCGCTGGCAATCGTCAGACCGTTCGCATTCAGCGTGCTTGCACCGGCCGTCAGGCTGTCAATGGAAACATTCTTGGCGAGATCGAAAGCCAATTTGGGCCCTGTTTGCGTCAGAACGATATTTCCGTCGCCATTGCTCATATCCACGGTCGTGTTGGGCGCTATGTTGCTGGCATCCCCGCCGTTCGCCGACAGGTTCCAGCCCGCCCCCGCCTGCTGCCTTAGGGTATAAAGCTGCGAACCGTTGACCGCATCCGTGGATGATGCCGATATATCGCCATCGGCAACATTTGTGATCTTGCTGGAGGAGGCGCCATTGTGAGCAGCGCTAAACGCCGACGCGTCGGCATTCCACTGCAAACTATTGGCTTGCAATGTGGCGATGGAGGTTCCCTGCGTTGTGACTTTTCCGTCCAGCGTCTTGATATTATCGTTGGTGTCAAAAAGCTGGGAACCGTTGACCGCATCACTGGAATTTGCATCCACAAGACCCTTTGCCACATGGGACACTTTCTTGTTTCCCGCATCAATTCCGCCCGCCAGCACGCTGGGACCGCCGGCAATCATCAGGCCATTCGCATTCAGCGTGCTTGCACCGGCCGTCAGGCTGTCAATGGAAACATCCTTGGCGAGATCGAAAGCCAGTTTGGGCCCTGTTTGCGTCAGAACGATATTTCCGTCGCCATTGCTCATATCCACGGTCGTGTCGGGCGCTATCTTGGTGGTGTTCTTGCCATTCGCCGACAGGTTCCAGCCCCCAGAACCCGTCTTTTGGCTTATGGCATAGAGCTGTGAACCATTGACGGCATCCGTGGACGATGCCGATATAGCGCCATCGGCAACATTTGTGATCTTGCTGGAGGAGGTGCCATTGTGAGCAGCACTATATGCCGACGCAGTGGAATTCCATTGCAAACTGCCGGTTTGCAATGCCATGATGGAGGTTCCCTGCGTTTTGACTGTCGCACCCAGCGTGTCGATAGACTGGTTGGTGGCAAAAAGCTGTGAGCCGTTAACCCCGTCCGTAGAGGTCGCAGTCAGACGGCCCGCAGCGAGATTCGTCAAGGTGCGTTCATTATTAGCCGTCCCGATCGACACCGTGGCAATCGGCTTGGCGCCAGCAAAGTTATACTGCTTGCCATTGATGGTGGTGCTTGTCGTCGCGACTGCTTGTGCAGTTACCGATTTCGCCCCCAGCGCAACGTCGTTCTTATTGACAGCTTTGGACGTATCACCAATTGCAACCGAGCTAGCTCCTCCAGAAACAGCGGTTGGGCCGAGCGCGGTGCTTCCATAGCCTGATGCATTTGCCTTCCCACCAAGCGCGGCTGCCCAGCTAGAGGCATTTGAATTCCCACCGATTGCTATTGCGGTATCACCTGCAGCTTTTGCTGTCGTTCCAATCGCAATGGCATCTGAGCCGGAGGCAAGAGTGGGGTTGTTTCCGGCTCCTATGGCCAATGCTCTCAGGCCGGATTGACCGTCGAGCGTTGCCAGGGAACCGATTCTCATCCCCTTGTTCGCATCCCCTCCCCCAAGGCCAAACCTTCCACTATTGACAAACAATTCCCCACCGAGGGTCAGCGAACGTGAGCCGCTGCTATCATTATTGCCATAGAAGAGAACCCGATCCGTCTGCGTGGCCTTGTCCGTAGGCACACATTTTATAGTCGCTGCACCAAGCTCTCCAGTGGACGGTATTCCCAAATCATTATTCATATTTACCGTAGCGGTATTCTTTCCACCGGGGCTAAGATTTCCGCTATAAGTTCCCATTATAGTCTTATTGGCTGCATCGTATGTCCAGATGCAGCCGTTGTCAGTGCCGTCATTTATGAATATACCAGGCGCCGCATAACCTTCATTAATTCCATAAAAGCCAAATATAAATGTACTTAATAC
>NZ_LQBD01000037.1:0-181284 GCF_046630315.1 Brucella anthropi
CTCAACAGGATAATCACCCCGTCAAGGCCGTCAGCCAAACCAGTCAAAACCCTTAAAGCTCAACTCGCTCAACCAACCCCAAGGACGCATCAGCCTGCCGCTTGCGGCGCCGCCGCCCTCGTTGTGGCGCCATATAGACCCCACAAACCAAAACTGTCAACGCAGTTTCGTAAAAATTCAGGAATTTTCTTTCCACAGACAATATGGTCCTTTTTAACCAGATTTCAACCGGGAAAACTGGCGATTCGAACAGATGCGACGAATCCATGACACCCGGCATGACAATTGGATGAATGAGCATGAAGCCTATGCCTTATATTCTGGCGGTCGACGGCGGCGGCACCGGGTGCCGGGCCCTGCTTGCCCACAGCAATGGGGAGCTTCTTGGCCGGGGCGGAAGCGGCCCGGCCAATATCAGCGCCGATCCGGCCACGGCACTGGACAATATCATGCACGCGGCGACGCTGGCCGTGCATGATGCCGGGCTGGATGTCTCTCTCCTGAACGAAACATATGCCGTATTCGGGCTCGCGGGCGCCAACGCGCTGCCCGACAAGGACCGCGTGGAACACGGCCTGCCCTTCGGCAAGGTGAAGATCGTTTCCGATGCCGTTACCGCCCTGCACGGCGCGCTCGGCCGGGAAGACGGCGCTATCGTCATTCTTGGCACGGGGTCGGTCTTCGTCAGACGGGAGCGGGATGCTTTCGAGATTGTCGGCGGGCGCGGCTTCATGCTGAGCGATCATGCGGGCGGGGCGCGGCTTGGCCGCGAACTTCTGGAGGAGACGCTGCTTGCCCTCGACGGCATGGCCGAACGCACAGCGCTTGTAGATGCCATAACGGCCCGTTTCGGCGACGACATGCGCCAGATCATCGCCTTCTCGCGCACGGCGACGGCGGCGGACTATGCCGCGCTTGCGCCTATCATTTTCGACCATGCGCGGAAGGGCGATGCGTGCGGCCTTGCAATCCTGCAACGCGCCTGCGCTTATATTGCCCGCGGCCTGGATCGGCTGGGCATGGAAAAGCTCGGACGGTTCAGCCTGACCGGCGGCCTTGCCTCATCCTATGCAGCGCTGCCTTTTCTGCCTTATCGCGAACTGTTTCGACCGGCACGCGGCGATGCATTGCAGGGCGCATTATCGCTTGCCTTGCTGGCGAACGGACGCGATTGAGCGCGGATGGCAATAATGCTTGTCGCAGCCCGGTTTACCCCCTAACTTCTTATAGACGGGTTATGGCCTGATCTTGCGAAACGGCGCCGGTTTTGGCTGGCGGCGTGTATTGCGTATTTTTTCACGCATTTCCGGACGGAAACCGGTTTCCGTTCCTTGAGGAAATGCTCCACAGGGGTGGCATGCTGACGAAAAAGGGCAAATATGGCCTGAAAGCCATGGTGCATCTGGCCGGTATTACGGATGGACAACTGGTTTCCGCCAGTGAGATCGCCGAAAAGCACCATATACCGCGCAAGTTTCTCGACAATATTTTCACCGAGCTTCGCAATGCCGGTTTTGTTCTGAGCCGCAAGGGCAAGGGAGGCGGTTTCTGCCTTGCGCGCCCGGCCAGCGAGATCGCCATCGGCAATATCATCCGCGCGCTCGACGGCGCGCTTGCTCCCATCGCCTGCGCCAGCAAGACGGACTATCGCCCCTGCGACGATTGCGATGAGGACGAATGCGAGGTGCGCCAGATGATGCTCGATGTGCGCGAGGCCATCGCCAGCGTTCTGGATCATCGAACGCTGGCCGACAGCAAGGCCGTGAATATGGCATTGCAGCCGGAACAGGGCATGATCCGACCGGAATGAAGCGAGGATCAATGGGATCATGCGCCAGGCGTATCCGCAACCGCCGGGGCAAGAAAAGCCGGAACGGCACCGGCCTGAAGTGTTTTCGCAAAGCGACGCATGCCAATCTCCGTATGTTGTATCATTACATTACGAGTAGCGAAAATGGGCGGTCGAAACCGCCCCAATATGCGTCGAAATGAATTTCTGATGCCGCTTCGATCAAGCTCCAGCGACGGATTGATGTCGGGTCAATCGTGCCGGACTGCCCGCTCGTTAAAGCAGAGGCAGCCCGGCGCAGTTGCGACCGCCTTCTGGATACGGAGGCATCCAGAGAGGGGGGCAAGCGGCCGCAACTGTTTCCTTATTTCGAAAGGCAGCCCTTCAGGGAATCCGCCAGATTGCGGATGAGCTGCGGATAAAGGTCGGGACCGTCCTTCAATTCCGCTCCCAGAGGATCCAGAACGCCGGTTTTGGCGTCCGTCCCGTCGATCACGGTCTTCACCAGCTTCGGCTCGAACTGCGGTTCGGAGAACACGCAGACGGCGCCAAGCGACTTGATCTTCTCGTAAATTTCCTTGATGCGCGCTGCCCCCGGCGCCTTTTCCGGGCTGACCGTGATCGAGCCGGCCGCCTTCACACCGAAGCGATTTTCAAAATACTGGTAGGCATCATGGAAGACGATGAACGGCTTGTTCTTGACCGGCGCCAGTTCGCTTGCGACGTCCCTGGTCAATGCGTCGAGCTTTTCGCCATAGTCCTTCGCGTTCTTTTCATATTGGGCGGCGTGTTCCGGGTCGGTTTCGGCCAGCGTCTTCGCGATATCCGCCGCCAGGACCTTCCCGTTCTGCGGATCGAGCCAGAAATGCAGATCATATTCATTATGGCCATGCTCATGCCCGTGTCCGCCTTCCGGGCCTTCGGCGGCATGGTCGTGACCTTCGTGGCCATGGTCATGATCATGCGCTTCGAACGGGCCGCCTTCACGGAACTTCAGCCGGGTGAGGCCGTCCGCTTCGCCAAGGGCGACGACTGTCGCGCCTTCGCCGAGTGTATCGATCGGCTTGTCGAGGAAGGTTTCCATCGACGGGCCGGCCCAGAAAATCACCTTGGCGTGCTCGATTGCGTCGGCATCGGAGGGCTTCAGGCTATAGGTGTGCTCGGAACCCGCGCCCTGCACGATCAGCTTCGGCTTGCCCACGCCTTGCATGACCGCCGCAACGATCGAGTGAAGCGGCTTGATCGACACCACGACGCCGTCGCGTTCTGCGGCCAGTGAACCGTTTGCCATACCGGCCAAAAAAGCCGAGGCGAGAAGGAGGGAGCGGAGATGTTTCATTGTCTCTCTCGTCTACGATTGATGAAGAGCATCATATTCAAGCGATATGTTATTTTATTACGTCAGTTGCGTAATGCTATAACGTCTGTCATAAGGTGAGGCAACCCCCATTCTGGAAAAAATCGCAGCGGCGGATCATCCAGGCGGGGGACGAGAACATGCAGGCAGCGAAAGCCCGGAACAGATGAGCAGGAAGACCGCCCTCCCCGCCGGAAAGGCGCGGGAAACATTGATCGAACTGAAAGGCGCCGGCGTCTATCGCGACGGACGCTGGCTCGTGCGCAATGTCGACCTGATTGTCGAGCGCGGCGAGATCGTGACCCTGATCGGGCCGAATGGCGCGGGCAAAAGCACCGCCGCCAAGATGGCGCTGCGCATCCTGAAGCCGGACGAAGGCAGCGTGATCCATGCGCCGGGCCTCACCATCGGCTATGTGCCGCAGAAGATCAATATCGACCGCACGCTGCCGCTTTCCGTCGAGCGCCTGATGACGCTGACCGGCCCCCTTTCCCGCAAGGAGATTGCGGCCGCACTCGACGTGGTGGGCATCCCGCATCTTGCAAAGGCCGAGATCGCCAACCTGTCGGGCGGGGAATTCCAGCGCGCCTTGATGGCGCGTGCGCTGGCCCGCAAGCCGGATCTCATGGTGCTGGACGAGCCGGTGCAGGGCGTCGATTTTTCCGGCGAAGCCGCACTCTACGAACTGATCGCGAAGCTGCGCGACGATACGGGCTGCGGCGTGCTTTTGATCTCGCACGACCTGCATCTGGTCATGGCGGCGACCGACCGCGTCATCTGCCTCAATGGCCATGTCTGTTGCAGCGGGACACCGCGCGATGTGACGGCAAGCCCTGAATATATGCGGCTGTTCGGCAGCCGGGCCGTCGGGCCGCTTGCCGTTTATGAGCACCGCCACGATCACACCCATCTGCCTGACGGGCGCGTGCTGCATGCCGATGGTTCCGTGACCGATCACTGCCATGCCGATGACGGCCATCATCATGAGCATGAACATCATCACGAAGGGAGCGCGCGCCGTGCTTGACGATTTCTTCACCCGCGCCATCATCGCCGGTGTCGGACTGGCGCTCACCACCGGCCCGCTCGGCTGCTTCATCGTCTGGCGGCGCATGGCCTATTTCGGCGACACCATGGCCCATTCCGCGCTTCTTGGCGTGGCGCTGGCGCTTGTTTTCGACATCAACCTGATGATCGGCGTCTTCGCGGTCGCTGTGGCGATTTCGGCCATTCTGCTGCTCTTGCAGCGCCGCCACACATTGTCGGCGGATTCGCTCCTCGGCATCCTGTCCCATGCCACGCTGTCGCTTGGCCTCGTCCTCGTCGCCTTCATGACATGGGTGCGCGTCGACCTCCTGTCCTTCCTGTTCGGCGATATTCTGGCCGTGTCGCGGATGGATATCGCCTTCATCTATGGCGGGGGCTTGCTTGTGCTGGCGGTTCTGGCCTGGCTGTGGCGCCCTTTTCTCGCCGCCACCGTCAGCGAGGATATAGCGCGCGCCGAAGGCATGAACCCGGCTTTGTCGCGCATCGTCTTCATGCTGTTGCTCGCCATCGTCATCGCCATCGCGATGAAGATCGTCGGAATCCTCCTGATAACCTCGCTGCTCATCATTCCGGCAGCAACCGCACGCCGCTTTTCCTCCACGCCCGAGCAGATGGCTGTTCTCGCCTCACTGATCGGGGCCGCCGGGGTGATCGGCGGACTTTATGGCTCCATTCATTTCGATACGCCGTCCGGCCCGTCCATCGTGGTCGCGGCGCTTGCCATTTTCATTTTGAGCCTGCTACCCCTACATAAAAGGGAACAAGCATCACCGAAACGGATCGCTGGACAATGAGCACGCATCACCACCATCACGCCCCGCAGGATCTGACCCGCAATCAGACACTGGTTTTCGACGTCCTGTCCAAGGCGGACGGGCCGCTCAGCGCCTATACGATTCTCGACCAGTTGCGCGATGACGGTTTCCGCGCGCCGCTGCAGGTCTACCGCGCATTGGAAAAGCTGCTCGACTATGGGCTGATCCATCGCCTCGAAAGCCTCAACGCCTTTGTTGCCTGCGCGCATCCGCAATGCCATCAGCAGGGCCTGGTGGCCTTCGCGATCTGCGAGAAATGCGGTCAGGTGACGGAATTCTCCGACGCGGCAATCGAAAATCTCGTCAGCGCGTGGAGCCTCCAGAACGGCTTCACATCGCGCAAGACGACACTGGAACTGCGCGGCCTCTGCGAAGCCTGCGGCGAGCACTGACACACAGGAACCTGTTCAAGGTAACCATGTCCGCACAATCCCGGCTTAAAAAATAACGCATCGGCAATCGAAACCTGCTAGACTGATGGGAGGGGAACAGCAGGTAAGATTTTGATATGGCACGGGTTAAGCCATCCCACGAACGTCGCAGGGAAGAGAGGCAGCGCACAAGGCTGCGCTCGGGAAAGATCGTGGGTCTCGACGGGCGGTTCATCATCGAATGCCAGTTCAGCGATATCGCGCCCCATGGCGCCAAGCTGAGAACGGTCGAAGTCCCGACCCTGCCCGAACGTTTCTGGCTGTTCGACGATTATTATGGCCGCGCGCTTCTCGCCCGTGTCGCCTGGCGCAATGGCCGCGAAATGGGCGTGGAGCTTGTGGCTGACCCGGCGGTCACGCCGCTGGACGAAGAGCGCCTCGCCCAGCTTGCAGGCAAATATTATTCGCTGTGACCGGCGGGCTCCACACTCGCCTGTTTCTCCGCGGCCTGTTTGGCCGGCGCGGTCGGTGTCGGCGTGCCGCGCATGTTCATGGCGCGGATTTCTTCGGCTGAAATATAGTTGAACTGCTCGACCAGCAGGTCCTTGATGACCGGCTCGGGGAACCGCGCATTCAAGTCGGTGATGATCGAGGCGCGCACATCCTCAAAACTCACCTTCTCGACCTCTTTCGTATCCGAATAGCTGCCATAGAATTTGCGGAAGATTTCATCGCTGATGAAGAATTCGAGCGGCACGGTCAGCTTCTTGCGGATGTTCGAATCGACCGTATAGACAAGCTGCGTCACCACATAACCGGCGACGCTGCCATTTACGATGATCGGCACGCTCATCACATCCGTCTTGACGTAATCCACGCCGCCGAAACCGCCGGTTGCGGCCTGCGCCCCATCCGACGATGCGGCGTTCTGGCGAACCGCCAGGAAGAGCGAGCCGAAGGCGACGGCGCAGATCCAAAGACCGATGGCAAGGATGCGGATCATCGTGCGTGACCGAGCCTCACGCTCTGCATGGAATAGGTGCCGTCGGCTTCCTGCGTTTCCAGCGCGCCGCGAATGAGGTCGGCCAGTTCGCCGACGGCGCGCAGATGCAGCTGCAATGCCTCGCAATTCTTCTCAAGCTTCTGCTTGAGGCTGTCCAGCAGCGGCTGAAGCCGCTTCATCGTCGCCGGTTCGGCAGCGTTGGCCGCTTTCTTGATCGCCTTGTTGAAATCGTAGAGGCCGCGGCTCTTGCGGGCGTTGATTTCCGCAAGATCGGGATTGCCGCCTTCCAGCAGAAGCCGCGTTTCGGTGTCGATGACATCTTCCAGACGCTGGATCGCCCGCACGACCGGTTTCAATGTGGGGTTTTCGGCCGTTTCCTCTGCCAGTACCTGACCGGGTTCGCGCGTCGCGGCGACGATCAGCGAATCCTCTTGCGGCAGGCTGTTTTCAGAGCTTGTCTCGGTCATTTCGGGGTCCTCAATTATGAAGCTGGCGAATCTTGTGGTTGCGGGCCAATCAGCCGCGCACTGTCCTTATCGCTGTTATTGGCTGGAGCGGTTTCAGTAAGCCGTCAAAACCGCCCTGGCTGTTTATTCCTGCGCATGCCTTTACCCGGAAACCGGGTCCCGCTCCTGGGAGACATGCTCTAGCTGCCTTTGAATGAGCTTGCGTTCGAAACCATGCACAATGTCCTTCGACACGGCATTTTCGCTCACCTGGTCTCCCAGATTATGGATCACATCTCCCAGCGCCATGGTCGTCGGCGCTTCTGCCCGCCCGTTGCGCGCCGCCTGTGCCTCAAGCAACCTGGCAATGCCGACACCGCCGCCATCCGCCATCTTGTTTGCCATGGCTTCCGCCATCATGGACTTCCAGTATTCGCCGGCAATCCCCTTCCCGAAGGTCGCCGTCGTGTCGCTGGTGAACATCGACTGCACGAAGGATTGCAGCATGAAGGCCTCGAACTTGCGATAGGCCGGATTGGCCGCATTCTGCGCATCCGGCCGCACGCTGACCCCAGCCGCAAGACTGTCGGAAAAGCTGGTGAAACCATCCCGCGTCAGGCCACCGGCGGCCGAAGCCACCATGGTGCCCGATGCGGACGGCGTCCTCAACCGTTCCGCCGCCATGCGATAGGCTTGCGGATCGGCGGCGCGCGCCACGTCCATCACCAGATCTGACGGCGGGTTGATCGCCATGCATCACTCCTTGTTTGTTATGTGCACCATAATGGGCCAAACTTGACTGAAACTTGTGCGTGCGTTCAGCCTCGATTTTGCGCTCAATCAGGGTTTTGCGGGCGGTTTGTCGTTTTCCGGCTAATAAATTCCTCGATCAGGCTGGAAAGCTCGCGCCGTTCGCGATCATTTTCCGCGTCCGTCAGGCGATCTTCCAGCAAGCCGACCCGCCGCTGCTCCTGCAGCAGCGCCTTGCGCTGCCCATCGAGGCGCTGTTCTAGCTGCTGCGATTCGGCCGCATTGTTTCCAAGACGCCGGATCAGCAGCGATGGATCGATATCGAGCGCATCGCCGTCATAACGGCGATCCTGCATGGCGATCAGCGCCGCGCGCTCCTCATCCAGCGCGCCCTTGCGCGCATTGGCGGCGGCCAGCGCCTGCTCCAGCCGGGCGCTGCCGAGCTTTTGCAGTTCGATGAGTTTTTTCAGATTGCGCGGGTTCGTCATGGCCAGCCTCAAAACAGCGCGCGCAACTGCGTCGCCGTTTCGTGGGTGAAGAAACGCAGGAGTTCCGGCAGGATGAAATAGACCACCAGCAAGCCTCCCCCCAGCACAAACGGCATCGACACGAAATAGACCGGGATGGTCGGCGTCAGCTTGTTGACGAGACCGATGGCGAAATTGACCAGAATCGCAAAGACGATGAAAGGGGCCGCGATGCGCAGCGTTGCCAGAAAGGCCGCCGAAAGCGCATCGGTGAAGTCGATCATCGCCGCATCGGGTCGGAACTGCCCGTCAACGGGAATCGCGACATAGGAATTGAGCAGCGCCCGAAAAATTTCCAGATGCATGTCGGTGACGAAGAACAGGAACAGCGCGCTGAAAGTGACGATGGTTGCAAGCGTGGCCTGCGGTTCGCTTTCCGTGATGGCATCGGCGGGAGAACCGGAATAGCCGACGGAAACCGCCATCGTGCTGGCCATGAATTGCAGCGCCCAGAAATAGATATGCGCCAGAATCCCGATCACCGCGCCGACGAACATTTCACTCGCCATCAGGCGGAACAGGGTCCACGGCTGCCCGGCATCGATAACGGTCACGATGCGTTGCAGCACCAGCGGCAGAACCGCGAAGGAACAGGCGAGAGCGATGTAGAGCCTCACCTGCAACGGAATGCGCGCGCTCGAAAGCCCCGGCATCAGCATCAGGCATGCGCCGATGCGGCAGAACGCCAGAACGGCGGCCAGGATGATTTCGTTGAGCGGCAGTTGTGCGACAGGCAACGGGTTCTCTCCCGGTCAGGAAATCGCACCGAGCGACTTCACCTCCACGCCGCGGGCAATTTCGACATGGGAGAGCACCGGCAGTGTGGCGAACAGGCGCTCGATAATCATGCGAATATAGGGCCGCGCTTCCGGCGAGGACACCAGCACGAAGCGCTCGCCATTGTCGAAATGCTTGCGGATGACCGCGGAAGCTTCCGTGCCGAACTGTTCCAGCAGGCGCGGATCGATGTCGAATTCGACGATCTCGCCCTTGGCGTCACGCTTGAGGCTCTGGTGGAAAACGAGATCCCAGCGATTGCCGAGGCGCAGAACATTCAGCACGCCATTGTCGGACAGATCGCCGCAAATCTGCTGCGCCATGCGCATGCGGACATGTTCCACGATCATTTCCGGGCGGCGGACGAGCGGCGCGATTTCCGCGATGGCTTCAAGGATCAGATGCAGGTTGCGGATGGAAATGCGCTCCGCGAGCAGAAGCTTCAGCACCGCCTGCAAGCCCGAATAGGAAATATGCGACGGGCAGATATCTTCCAGAAGCTTGCGATATTCCGGCCCCAGACGGTCCAGCAGAATGCGCATATCCTTGTAGGACAGAAGCTGGGCCAGATTGTTGCGCACGATTTCGCTCAGATGCGTCAGCAGGACCGAGAGATTGTCCACGGTCATGTAGCCGTCGCGGCGCAGGTCCGACGCAAAGGTTTCCGGCACGGAATAAGCGCGCATGCCGAAGGCCGGTTCGCGCACTTCCTCGCCCGGTATGGACGGGATCGGACGCTCGCCCAGCACGACCAGCGTTTCGCCGACGCGCAGTTCGTGGCTGGCGACCGCCGTGCCATGTATCTTGATGCGATAGCTTTTCGGCGGCAGCGCGATATCGTCCGTGACCTTGATCTCGGGGATGACGAAACCGTATTCCTGCGCAAACTTGCGGCGCATCTTGTTGACACGGTGCGCCAGTTCCTGCTGCGAGGCGATCAGCCGGGCGGAAAGCTGCTTGCCGAGGCAAAGCTCGATCTGGTTGGTTTCAAGCGACGCCTTGACGGAATTGCGCTCCTGCTCTTCCGCTTCGCGCTGTTTCTTGCCGGCTTCGCTTGCTTCCGCCGCGCGCTGGCGCGCCTGACGACGCGGCACGGCAATGCCGATGAAAGCCATCGCGCCGCCCAGCATGAAGAAGGGGAAGGCCGGCAGGCCCGGCATGATGCCGAGGACGAAGAGCAGCATGGCCGCGACCAGAAGCGCCTTCGGATAGGCACCAAGCTGGCCGAAGATCGCCTGATCGGCGGAGCCGCGCGTGCCGCCCTTCGACACCAGAAGACCGGCGGCGAGCGAGACGATCAGCGCCGGAATCTGCGTGACCAGACCATCGCCCACCGACAGTTTGGTGAAGACATCGGCTGCATGCGCGATATCCATGTCGTGGCGGGTGGCGCCGATGATGATGCCGCCGAAAATATTGACCGCCGTGATGATGAGGCCCGCAATCGCATCGCCGCGCACGAATTTGGAAGCACCGTCCATGGAGCCGAAGAAGGAGCTTTCCTCTTCCAGCTCGCGGCGGCGGCGCTGCGCTTCCTTTTCATCGATCAGGCCGGAGGAGAGATCGGCATCAATCGCCATCTGCTTGCCGGGAATGGCGTCGAGCGTGAAGCGCGCGCCCACTTCCGCGATACGTGTCGCGCCCTTGGTGATGACAAGGAAGTTGACGATGATGAGAATGCAGAAAACCACCAGGCCGATGACGAAATCGCCGCCCATCACGAATTGCGAGAAGCCATGGATCACATGACCGGCGGCGAGATAGCCTTCATTGCCGTGGGTGAGGATCACGCGCGTCGTCGCGATATTCAGCGACAATCGCATCATGGTGGCGATCAAGAGCACCGTCGGGAAGGCGGAAAAGTCGAGCGGGCGCTGAATCCACAGCGCCACCATCAGGATCAGGACCGAAAAGGCGATCGAGAACGCCAGGCCGATATCCAGCACGACCGCCGGAACAGGCAGGAAAAGCACCGTCAGGATGATGATGATGCCAACCGCCAGCCCCATATCGCTGCCGGTCAGAAATCCGCTTTTCATGAAGGGTTTAGCCGCTGCCTGCTGCACATCCGTCTCCTGTTACAAAGCGGACCTTAGCCTGCGAAGCTTGCGCGAGGCTGCGCGGGAGAACCCAAGGCTCTTCTGAAATATCCACCAAGGAGTTGGCGTTGACGGTTCTGCCGCTCGCGCGAACACTGCGCTTATTTGAAAGAACCGATCATGGACAGATGCGTGAGCAGCCGCCGACAGCCTGACGAGACAGTTTCACTCGGCTGGTATGACGGCGCGCCCGACCCGGATGAAATCGCCGCGTTTTTCGCCCGCAATGCCGGATCGACCTATATTTCCCATACGGATATCCAGTGGGGCCGTGCGCTGGACGCCCAAAGATGGAGCCCCGATCTGCACCGGAAGATTGCCGATCTCGCCATCGAGGCCAAAGGGCGCGGCAATGAGAGGTCGCCGGGCATTCGCCTTGTCACCGCCAGAACCGGCCCTGCATTGGCGGGCATCGCCTTTCTGACGGCGCGGCCCGATGCCGACCGGCCCTATGCGATACTGGAGGACCTGCTGGTCGGCAGCGACCATCGCGGCCAAGGGCTCGGCTCATTCATGCTGCAATGGGTGCGCGATCAGTGCCGCCTTGCGGGCATCGAAAAGATGTTTCTTGAAAGCAATCTCGGCAATGAACGCGCGCATGCGCTGTTTCACCGGCTGGGCTTCACGCAGCTTTCGGTCGTCATGTCCTGCGACCTGTGACGGCGATCAGAACCCCTTTTCGATGCGCGAATAGGCGAGCAGCGTAAAGGAATTGATCTGCGCGCCGACGAAGGGCGCGGTGAGCGCCAGAACGACGAAAATGACGATGATCTTCGGCACGAAGGTCAAGGTCATTTCCTGGATTTGCGTCAGCGCCTGGAAAAGCGCAATGCCGATGCCCGCAAGCATGGCGGCAAGCACCGCCGGGCCGCTTGCCATGAGCACGGTCCAGATGGCGGAATTGACGATATCAAGCGCGTCGGCCTCGTTCACCGCACCATGTCCTAACTGATCCTGACGCCCTGGCCGATCATCAGCGTCTTGCCGTCTTCCAGTTCGGCCAGCATCCCGTTGGACTGGATGGTGACGGATTTCACGACGCCCGATATGCTGCCATCGGCATTGGTCAGCGTGCGGCCGATCCAGCCCTCGGCCTGCGTCAGCGACGTGTTGGCGATCAGCGTTTCAAGCTTGCTGTTCATCTGGACGGACTGCTCGACATTGGAGAAGGTCGCAAGCTGCGAAACATATTGCGTCGCATCCATGGGCTGCGTCGGGTCCTGGTTCTGCATCTGCGTCACCAGAAGCTTGAGGAACGAATTATAATCGACGCTGGCCTTGTTGGCCGCCGAATTGCTGTTGGTCGCAGCGGTGTTGCTGGTCGTGTTCGCGCCGATCGGCGGTGTCGTGGTCATGGATTTGCCTCCGCGGATTTCCGGGTTTTGAGCACGGGAACAGCCGGGCTTTCCAGCCCCATCAGCCCGGCCTCGCGTGGATATTGCGCGCGAATTGTCTTGAGCGCCTCGAAGATGCGCCCGTTATGGACCAGCTCATCGACCAGCTTCAGCGCATTGAGGATTTCCGCATCCTTGAAGGTCGCGAACATGCCCTTCAGCATCTGCGCGAAGGTGCGGTGCGCCTCTTCGCGCATGGCCGGTTCGATCAGCATCATCTGCGCGGCGAAATAAAGCTGGCGCAGCGGCGTCGTTGTGTCTTCGGGCTGGAGAACATGGTTTTCCAGAAGAAAGGTCGCATCGTTGAGCAGTTCGAGCGAAACCTTGCGGTCGGCTTTCAGCACCGCGCCATTGATGAATATCCGCTCGCCCGCGCGCAGCGAAAGGCGAATGGCCGGTTTTGCGTTTGGCGCCATGTCAAAGCCCATCCCGGATCGACTGCGTGATCTCGATTACCGTGTCGTAATCATTGCTTTCGCCCTGCCGGATGCGCTCGATTTCCTTCAGCACGAAAATACCGACGGAAATGATCGCCGCCTTCAGTTCCTTCGGCAGCACGTTATCCTCCGACCCCAGATCGTCGATGATCGTGGTCCAGAGCTTGGTGGTGAAATAGGCAGCGTCGATCCCCTCGCGCGAGCCGGCTCCATTGGCCTTGGCCGCGTCGAGCATCGCGATGGAACGGTCGAACAGCGCCCGCTCGCGTTCCCTGGCGCTCGCCATATCGTCATTCATGACATCTTCGTAGCGCATCTGATACATGGCGTCTCCGTCTATCAGTTCGGACGGGCTCGCATCATGCTGCGTCCGTCCTGATCATTCCAACTACCTGAGATAGTTGAGCAGGCTCATATTCTGCAGCTGAACCGTCAGCGAATAGGACGTTTCGATCTGCGTCTTCAGCGCGTTCACGCGGGTTGCCGCCTCGTAAGGATCGACTTCCTCCAGATTGAGGACAGACTGGTTCAGGATCTTCTGCTGCGCCGCGATGCGCGTGGTGGCGGCCTTGGTGCGCGCCTGCGCAAGGCCGAGCGTCGTCTGCTCCGAGGTCGTTTCGGTGATCGCGCTCGTCGTGGTCTGCATGGCCTGTTGGGTCAGCGCCTCGAAAGCCTGACTGTTGAGGCCGATGGTTGCAAATTCGGCCACCATGACCGCCGACATGATCGTCTTGCGGAAACCTTCGGCATTGGCCGAGATCGACGTATCGGCGGTTTCGGTCGGCGAAATCCGGCTCTTGATGACCGTGTCCGATGCATCCGACCAGTTCGCGGCCCAGTTGGCATCGTTGAACTGGTCGGCGAAATCGCCTTCCAGAAAGGCCTTCATCTGATCGCCGGTGATGTCGGCCACCTGCGGATCGTCGATGGCGAAGCCGAAATGGTTCTGGAACGCCTGACGCACCGCCGCCTGCGCGGCGCTGCCTTCGGTATAATCGGCAACCGGCTTCACATCGGTGTTCACACCGGCAAAGATATATTCGCCATTATAGCTGGTGTTGAGCAGGCCGGTGACGGAATTGAGAATGGATTTTGCCGATTTGGCAACGGTGGCAGCGCTTTCGACGGTATTGTTGGCGCCCGTCAGGTCGCCCAGAAAGGTCTGCGTGTTCTCGATGATCGTGCCGGCTGCGGTCTGCGTCGCATTCATGCGCTGCTGCACCAGCTTGTTCATGTCGGTCAGCACGCTCAGCCGGTCATATTCCTTGCGCAAGGATATGGTCTGGCCGGACTTCGCGCCCAGCGCCAGGCCGACATCGAACACGGTTCCCGTGGTCGCTTCCTGCTGCGCCTTCACCATCTCGGCCTTGTTCTTCGCCACGAGGGCTCGGAGGGCCGACGTTGCGCCAAATGTGGAAATCGATTGCGCTTTCATTGGCCTCACACCGCGTTGAGAAGATCGTCGAGCATTGCGCTGATCGTGGTCAGCACCCGGCTCGATGCCTGATAGGAATGTTCAAGATCGAGAAGCAGCGCCATTTCGGTGTCCATATCGACGCCGTTGGCATTGGAAAGGACGGCATCCGCCTGGGTGGCGACCGTCGCATTATAGGAGAATTCGCTGTTGGCCTTCTGGCGCTTGCCCTCAAGCCAGCTGATCGACGCGGCGCTGTAATCCGTCAGGCTGGCGCTGGCGGACAGACCCGCTGCCGGATCGAATGCCATCGGCTCGGAAAAGGCCTCGTTCAGCGCGCGCAGGCGATCGCTGAAACCGGCGGCGCCATCAGGATTGAACTGGCCATTGACCCCGTCGCGCAGCTTGGTCGGGCTGCCGCCCTGCGATGTTACGAAGCTCGACGAAACCCGGATCGTCCCGGCATTTTCCGGCCCGCCCGGCGCGCCAGCCCAGACGAAAAGCCCGTCATTGCCTTCCGCGAACATCGACACCAGATTGCGCGCAATCCCGTCGAGCTGCATCTGGTATTGCGGGGCGATCTGGTCGCGCAGTTGCAGCAGGCCGCTGAGACGCCCCGTGCCATAAGGCTGGTCGAATGTCTCGTGATTGAGCGGCACGCCATCCACCAGCACCGCCTTGCCGGCAATGCCGGGCGCCAGAACGGTCGACTGTTCGAAGCTCACCTTGCGCGCCGTCGTCTCAAATAATGTCACGCCGTTTTCGGCAAAAATGACCATGTCATTGTCGCCGCGCATCATGGTGGTGATGCCGATCTCGCCGGAAAGCTGCTTCAGGATCGCATCGCGCTGATCCATATAGTCGGAAACATCGCGATTGGCGCGCGTGCCGCCGACGATCTCCTGATTGACCTTTTCGAACTTGGCGAGAAGATCGTTGATATTGGCGACGGAATCCGCAATCTCGCTGTCTGCATCGTTGCGCAATGCCTGAACCTGCCTGCTCCCGGCATTGAGCGCATTGGCAAGCGACTGCGCCGTGGATACGGCACTGTCGCCGAGCGTGCTGTTGGATGGCGCGGCGGCATAGGTCTGGAGCGCATCGCGCAGGTCGCCGATCAGGGCCGATGGCGAGCCGGAATACTTGTCCGCCGAATAAAGCGACGAAAGGCGGTCCAGCCCGCCCGCGAGGATGGACGAGGAAGACGCCATGCTGTTCGACTGGATGAACTTGTTGAACATGGCCTCATCCGCCGACCGGCTGATCCCGACGTAAAGCGAGCCATAAGGCCCCGATACGAGAGACGCGGTGCGCCGGGAATAATCCGGATCGTTGGCGCCCGCAATATTGCGGGAGACAACGGAGGTCTGCTTGGACGTTGCCGCAAGCGAACTTTTGGCCGTCAGAAGCGCAGAACTAAGCGACATCTTACCCCCATCCTACAAGTGTATGCCCGGTGGGGTATCAAGTGGCTTTCCCCCCGGAAACACGGCTGAAACATCTGCCTGGAACCCCCATCCCGCCTGAACGGAACCTGCCCCATGCGCCCGCCCCGCAGCCCGTGGCCGGCGCGGAGCGGATTGACGGCCATTCCGGGGAGAGCCTCTGCCCGCCCCGGAACGCCCGGAACACCTTGATTTATCTCTTCAGATTGACCAGCACGTCCATCAGTTCGGAGCCGGTCTGGAAGACTTTCGAATTGGCGGTATAGCTGCGCTGCGCCTCGATCATGTCGGTCAGCTCCTGCGCGATATCGGCGTTGGATTCCTCCAGCGTGCCGGACATGACCTTGCCCATGCCTTCGCTTTGCGGAAAACCGAGGCGGACATCGCCCGATTCCGCGCTGGGCAGGAACACATTGCCGCTCACCACCGTCATGCGGTCCGGGCTTGCGACAGTAGCCAGCGGAATGCGCGCCAGCACCTTCTGCGTGCCGTTTTCATAGATGGCGACGACCGAACCGTCATTGGCCACATCCACGCCCTTGACGGCGGATGGCGCCTGACCGTTGATCTGCGCCTGCGAGATCGTGTAATCACCGGCGCGCTGGGTCGAGGCCCCCAGATTGAGGTTGAGGCTCTGGCCGCCATAAGGCGCCAGATCGACCGCAATGCCGCCCGCGGACGTCATCGTGCCCGTCGCCGGATCGAAGGTGAGCGTGGAAGGGCCGCCCACCACCGCATTGTCGGCGGCATTCTTGACGGTGACGCTCCATTCATCCGCGCCGGTCTTGGTGAAATAGACATCGAGCGTGATCTTCTCGCCCTTGTCGTTGTAGGAGATCAGCGAGGTCTTGTGATTGAACTCGCCCGCTGCCGGAACCTGATCGGTAGACGGCAAATTGACCGTGAAATTGCCCGAGGTGCTGGCCTGCGGCGGCAAGGCGGCGCTGTTGACATTGATGATGTTCAAACCGGCCGTCGTCAGCGCGCCGGCGGGATCGTTGGGGCCTGCGCCCAAAAGATAATAGCCGGCTGAATTGACCAGATTGCCGTTCTTGTCGGGAACGAAGGAGCCCGCGCGGGTCAGGAAGGTGGAGCCGTCCGCACCCTGCACCACGAAATAGCCGTTGCCATCGATGGCGAGGTCGGTCGTCGACGATGTGGAGCGGATGCCGCCCTGGTCGGAAATGCCGTAACGCACATTGGTCAGCACGCTGCCGGAATTGTACTGCCCGCCGGTGCTGGGCAGAACGAGCGAGGAAAACTGGGTTTCCGCGCGCTTGTAACCGACGGTGCTTGCATTCGCGATGTTGTCAGCGACCGCCGACAGGCGGTTGGCCTGCGCGTTCATTCCCGAAACACCCGTCCGCATCATACCGTAGAGGCTCATTGGCAGCTCCTGAATCGTTGTAGCACCAGCCGAAAAGTCGGGCTTTCACGCTGGAATCCGTAAAACCGGGCGGTGGAACCGGCGCGCCGACCCACTCATCCGCGACAAGCCTAAAGAACCACGCTTGCGTGAAACTGTAGCCTCGCGTTTTTTTACGCCTTTACTGGGGGGACCGAAGCGATTTCGAAAACCGGGACCATGCTTGAAATCGCAAGACTGGGAATTGCGGCAGATGCAGCAATATTACTCGATATTGATGCAATAGCCGAGAAAGCGCTTGGAATCGATGGGGTCGAAACCCAGCTGCTCACGCAGCTTCTTGCGCAGCTTGCTGATGTGGCTTTCCACGACGTTTTCCTCGACTTCACTGTCGAAAATGCCGTAGATCGCGCTGAAAATCTGCGCCTTGTTCAGGCGGCGGCCGCGATTGGCAATCAGATATTCCAGAATGCGGCGCTCGCGGCGCGGCAGCGGAAAATCGACGCCATTGATCTGCGGATCGCGGCCATCGGAAAAAACACGGATCGGGCCAAGCTCGGTGCCGCTGTCGCTGGACGCGGCGGACGCGCCAGCGCGGCGGCGGATTGCATTGATGCGCGCAAGGATCTCGCGCACATGCACCGGCTTGCGCACCACATCGTCAACGCCTGATTGAAAAAGCTCCAGCGTATGCTCCAGCGACGGGCGGTCGTTGACGGCGATCACCGGCGCCTTGCAGCGCTCACGAATCCGCGCCGGAAGCCGATGCTGGTCCGCGCATTCGCCAATCAGGAAAGCCTCCACCGCCAGGATGTCCTGATGCGGAACGCTCTCCACCCATTCATCGAAATCGGTAGGGGTAAAACCCGTCGTCGTGATGCCTTCGCGACCGAACCAGGAAGAGTATCCTTCAGTCACTATATCTCTGTCGTCTACGACAACAATCATCGGCCCCACCTTCCGAATCAATATGTTAGCCCAAGCACGTTAGCAATAGCTGGGGCAAGGAATCGGCAACAATGGCAATTAATTGCCCACAATATATTGGGAGGCTTTTTAGTATATACTAATTTTAATGGAATCGCATTGATTGCAACGCTCCGCCCCCTTTAGGCCGAAGAGGGTTAACCGGCTGTTAACGGCTCACGAAGTTTTACGATTCTTTACAAGGGCTTAAAATTTTAGCCGCTAAAACAGCCTGCGCGACACCCCGCAATCTGTGATTGAGCGCCCGCAAGATGGGTGCACCAGACACTCTCTTGCAACCTGTAAAATTTTCCGGGATTCCGGCTCAGCCCGCGCAGAAGCTTCGCGCCGCAGGCGTCCAGTTTCCAAAGCCGGTGGCGACCATATTCGTCATCACGCGACAGACATAACGCTTCTGGGCGGGGTCGTTGTTCGGCCCCGCATGATAGCGCGCAACCGCCATCGTCCAGTTGCCTTCGCGCTGGCGGAGCTGCTTTAAAAAACGGGCCGCGTAATCGACATTGCGGCTTGGCATCAGCATCGCGGCGACCGATGGAAATTCCTTGCCGTGATAATAATAGTTGATCTGCATGCAACCGAGGTCGATCAGTTTCGCGCCCTCGGCCCGAACCTCATCGAAACGCCTCACCGCCGCCATTTGCGACGGCATGAATTCGGCTCGCCCTTCGATGTTCATCGCATAGGGTTGCAGGGAATTCTTGCGGCCCGTCTCCGTCAGCCCGACCGCATAGAGAATGCCGAGCGGGACATCATAGCGGGCGGATGCCCGGTGCATTTCACGCTCACAGATATTTTCTGCGCGGGCCGGATTGCCGTCAGACAACCAGGCCGCGGCTGCGGCCATCGTCGCGAGGAGCGCCGTTCCCGCTTTCCTGCGCGGCCTGCATGTCCGAACGCTCGCGTCCTGCCTGACCGGATTCGCCATTCCGCCTGCCCTCACCGCCCATGAAACCCGCCTGTGCGCCGTTTCGCCCGTCAAATCCCTGCTGCTGCGTTGCAGTCTGCGACGCCTGCGCCTGCTGCACCGCGCCTGCCGCATTGCGGTCCGCGACAGTCACCGAAATTTTCGCGTCGTCCGCGACCCCCGCCGTTTTCAGGGCTTTTTCGATCATGGAGCGATCAGCGGCGAGCGCTTCCGCCGCATGGGTCTTGTCGGCGACAAGATGCACCTCAACCCCTTCCGACGCGACGCGGATGCGCGCCGTCACGACCCCGAGTTCCGCCGGATCGAGCCGGATCTGCAAGGTCTTGACCGTGCCGAAACTGCGTTCCGAAACCACCTGAATGTCGGCAATCCGGGTTGCTGCCTGCGATGGCGCGGTGGCCGCTTTCACGTCGGCGGGCGCATTGCCCCTTGCTGTCGGCTGCGGCTGGATATCGGTTCTGTCCGGCATCTGCCCCGAAGGCTGCTGCGGCTTGTCCGTTTTGAGAAGGCTGGCGAGATCGTCCGCCGGATTTTCAGGTGGCCTTTCGCCGGTCGCCTTCGGCCCATCCTGATTGATCGGCTGATCGGTTTTCGCACTTGCCGGTGCGGTCGGTTGAACGACGCTCTTCTTCTCGCCAACCCGTGCAGCAGGCAATTCACCGCCCTGCCCCTCGACCTGTTTCGGGTCGATATCCTTGATTAAGGCAAAAAGTGGATCGGGGGCATTTTCCGCATTTTTCGCGATATTTCCCGTGGCAAAATTGTGATTTGCCCCTTTCAAATCAGGCGACGGAACGGCCAAAGAAAGGAGATTTTGCGGCAAGGCGAATGCGGCGAGCGGGTTCGCCCCTTCCTCCGCCTTCACATCCGCCTCATCCGCACTGCTCTCGGCTTCGCTTTCGTCCTTCTTCTCAACCTTGCCCTGCGGCTTTTCGAGAAGTGCGCTGAACAATTTTGCCGGATCGGAATTATCCTCTCCCTCGCCCTTAGCCTTTGCCTCGGAAGGGCCGGAATTCCTCGCAAGCGAGGCAAGCCGGCTGGTGGAATTCAGCAGAATATCAATGCTCATTGAACGGTCTTTCCTAGCAGGGCATCGATCTCGGCAAGCTTGCGCCGCGCATCTTCCATCGTTTTCTGCAAATCGTCTTCCGGCTGGTTCTTGACCGGTTTCTGGTTGACGGCGGACGGAGTTGGAGTCGGCTTTTCCGCCGCGCCGTTTTGCGATTGCGCCACGGCCATCGGCGGCACATCCCTTTCGGTAAGGGCGGGTTTTGCGGGCGGCAATGCGTCCGGCGTGCGGGTAACAACCGTGCCGACCGCTTCAGCGGCCTTCAGCAATTTTCGGTCCGGTTCCTGCAATTTTTCGGGCGAAATCTGCGACAGTTCGCGCAGCGCGCTGCCCGCCGAATCCGACGCCACATCGCTTGCCGCCGCATAGAGATTGGCGCGGGTCGGGTCGGCTTTCAGCCTGTCGGCAAGCTTTTTCGCTTCCGCCGACATGAACCGCGCCCGCTCCGTCTGCCCATCGACAAGCGCGCCGCGCGCGATTTGCAGATAGAGCGAATATTGCATCACCGGATCAGCCGCGCCGATCAGTCTTGCCAGTTCCGCATTGCCGATACGGTCGTTGAGTTTCAGCGCCGCATCGACAAATTGCGCCATGAAATCACGCATATAGGGCGAACGCGGAAAGCGCTGGAAATAGTTGCGCGCAAGAAGCCTGATCTTTTCGGCGTCGCCCAGTTTGGCCGCGATCGGCATCGAGCGGCGGATTGCAGCTTCCTCGAACAGGGTGCCCGGCGCATCGAGCCGCACCTGATCGAGCCGCATCAGGGCCGTTGCCGGATCGAAGGCGGTCATCTGGCTGGCGGTGACAAGCACGATGGATGCCTTCAGTTCCGCCGGAACATCCGATGACAGCGGAACCGAAAAAAGCTTCACCACCTCAATCGTCTGGCCGGAAGCATAGGCCAATGCGCCCTTGACCAGTTCCGGCGGCACGGCATCCGTCTTGAGGTCGGCCAGAACCTTGCGCACGGCTTCCGGATTGCCGCCATTGAACAGGTAGATGATCGCCGCATAAATATTGTCCGGATTGTTCCAGACCTCGTTCGGCGCCCGCCCCATATCCGCGCTGACAAAGCCCAGAAGCTTGTTCAGCATCACCACCGCTTCCGGCTTTCCGGCGACGACCTGATCCTGCAACATGCGCAGCGAACGCACGAGCTTGTAGGGTTCCAGCACCGGCAGCGCGCGGCTTTCAGCCGGTGCCTGCATTTGCGCAAGGACCGGACAGGCCGCCCCCAGCAGGGCGAAGCCCGCGACCCATGCCAGAAGTGAGCGCGTGGCGAACCGCTTCCCATATTGCTTCATGGCGCGGACTTGAGGAAAATATCGATGCGGCGGTTTTCAGCCGCATTCGGATCGTTGCTGTTCTTGGGCTGGCGGTCGGCATAGCCTTCCACGCGCAGCACGCGCTTTTCGTCAAGCCCGCCGCGCACCAGCATGTAATAGGCCATCTGCGCACGCGCCGAGGACAGGCGCCAATTGTCATAGGTCGCGCTCTTGAACGGGCGCGCATCCGTGTGCCCGCTGATGATGACCTCGCCCGGCTGGCGCGCAATCACCTGCGCAATGCGCTCCAGCATCTGCACCACGCGGGCATCCGGCCTGGCCGATCCGATGGTGAACATGCCGTAGTCGATCTTGTCGGTGAGCTGGATCATCACGCCGCCATCGACCGGAACGACCGTCACATCGGGCATGGGCTCGGCCTTCTTCGCCTCGGCACTTTCCTTCGCGGTTTCGCCTTCCGCCGCCTTTTTCAGGTCGGCAATCAGCCGCGCTTGTGTTTCTGCGGGCTTTGCAGTCTCCTCCGGTTTCGGCTGGGCTGCTTCCGGCCTGGGCGGCGTGGCGGGGGCCGCATCGGGCGGGGTCAGGTCCTCGACCGCCTTGCTCGACCAGTAATCCGGGCTGAACGGATCGCGATAGGCTTCGCCGCCCTCCGCACCCGTCGCCGGACCGGATTGCGCCATGCCGCCATCGCCCTTGGTGGACTGGTTTTGCAACACACCGGTTTCGTGGGCGAGTTCCGACAGCACCGCATAGGGTTCGCGGAAAAGCTGGCGCTCTTCCTGCTCGCTCACCGGCGCGACGGTGGTATCATTGATGACCTTGGTGCTGTTTTCGACCTTCTGGTCGCTCTCATAGCGCACCTTGCCGTCTTTTTCCTCGACATCCTCCACACCCTTGGGGCTCGAATGCCGGTCCATCAGCTTGACGGGATTGAAATAGCTTGCGACCGCCGCCTTGGTTTCCTCATTGGCGGCATTGATGAGCCACATGACAAGGAAGAAGGCCATCATGGCCGTCATGAAATCGGCATAGGCGATCTTCCACACGCCGCCATGATGGCTGTCATGGTCGTCGTCGCCGCCACGGCGAACAATGATGATCTCACGCCTGGTTTCGGGATCGATGCTCATTGGACCGCAGCCTTCAATTCGTCGAGAAGCGGCGCGATGCGCGTTTCCAGCATCCGCTCGCCAAAGGAAAAGGAAAGTTCGTCCGCCGCGGTTTCCGAAAACCGGCAGCCGGACGGCAGCAGGGCGGCATGATCCCGCAGCGGCGCGATCAGCCGGGCAGGGCCGGAAATCTCCGGCGCTTCGCCATCAAGCGCCAGCGCCGCAATGCGCCGCGCAAATTCCGCGACCGCCTCGCGCTCCATCTTTTCCGCCAGCAGGGGCATCAGGATTTCGGCGATCTGGCCGGAAAAGCTGCGCTCCAGCGCGCTCAGGGCATCGGTCAGGCTGCCCGCCAGCAACAAAGCCTGCTCACGCGAGAAGGCAGCGCGCAGCGTCTCGATTTCCGTCTCATGCTCGCGGACAATCCGCGCCTTCTCGGCCTCGTAAAGCGCCTCTGCTTCCCGGTGGCCATCCTCGCGCCCGGCCTCGAATGCGGCGCGCTTTGCTTCCTCGCCGGCAATGATCGCGGCAACATCCGCCTGTTCGGCAAGCGCTGCGTCTTCCGCCGAAACGCGGCGTTCCACGCCATCATCGTCGGCCTGCGCTTTCAGCGGCTTCGGCGACACCGGAGCGGCAATGATCTCGACCGCCTCATCCTCGATATGATGGGTCGAAAAATCAGGAAGATAACGGCTAAGCGAAAGTGCGCTCATCGTCAGGCCGCCTCAAGCTCCGGCATGATCGAAGCCTTTACAGGTTGGGCCTCACGGCTCGCGGCGGTTTCGTGAATCCACTGCTTGAGAACAGCGGCGACGCGCTCCTCATCCATGTCGATCATCTGTTCCAGACGCAGCTTTGCGGGCATGCGCATGCGCTGGCGAAGATCGCTGAGGCTGGTCTTCATCTGGTCGGCATAGGCTTCCGGCCCGCCAATGACGGCCTGCACGCCCTCACCTGTCGCCTGGCCGCCGATGAAATTCGGCATCGCCACTTCGCCCGGCTCGCGGACAGCCACTTCCGTTCCGGTCGGCCTGGCATTCTGGTCACGCAGCAGCGGACGCAGGCCGAACCAGATCAGGAGCCCGACAGCGGCGAGAATGGCAAGCGCATTGACATAGGAGCCGCTCTGGCGAAGCACCGTATCGGTCCAAGGCGTGGAAACCGGCTCCATATCGGCACCGGCGGGATCGAGGAAGTTCACCGCCGTCACATTGATGACATCGCCACGATCCGCGTTGAGACCGGCGGCGGTGGCAACGAGATCGCGGATCTTGGTGATCTGCTGGTCGACAAAATTGGCGGGCGGCGGCGTGGTGCCAGCGGTTTCCAGAAGCCGCGCCTGGTCGATGACCACGGCAATCGACAGACGCTTGACGGCATAGCCGTCGCTGACGGTGGAAACCGTCTTGCTGTTCATTTCGTAATTGGTCAGCTCCTCGCGGCGGTCGGTCTTTTCGGTCGAGCTTTCGCCGTTGCGGTTCTGGATTTCTTCCTGCGGGATGTTCTGTTCCACGCCGGTTGCGTTGTCGTTGCGGTTGTTGCGGGAATCGCCGCTTTCACGGACAACGCGTACGGACCGCTCCACGCGGGATTCCGGATCGAAGATCGTCTCGCTGATCTGGCGGCGATCCGTATCCAGCACCGCCTGAACGCTGGTCTGGAAATGGCCAAGCCCGAGATAGGGCGCCAGCGCCTTGCGGATGCTGTCATCCACATTGCCTGCAACCTGCTGTTCCAGCGAGGCGGTCATGAGGGCTGCGCCATTGGCCGCTTCGCCCGCCGAGGCCAGCAGGCGGCCATTGGTGTCGAGAACGGTGACGGCAGAAGCATCGAGCGATGGTACGGCGGCGGCGACCAGCTGGCGGATGGACTGGGCGGATTCGGCGGCGAAACCGCCTTCGGCGCGGATGACCACCGAGGCGGACGGCTTCTGGTCGCCACGGCGGAACGAGCCCTTTTCGGCCAGAACGATGTGGACGCGGGCGGCTTTCACGCCGCGAATGGCCTGGATGGTGCGGGCGATTTCGCCTTCGAGCGCGCGCACGCGTGTGATTTCCTGCATGAACGAGGTGAGGCCGAGCGACCCCATATTGTCGAACAGCTCATAACCGGCATTGTTGGAGGTCGGCAGGCCCTTTTCGGCCAGATACATGCGGGCATTTTCCGCCTTGCCGATGGGCACGAGAATGGAGGAGCCATCGGCCTTCACGTCGAAGGGGATGCCTGCCTCACCGAGCGCGAGGCCCATGCGGTTCACATCATCACGCGACAGGCCGACATAGAGCGTCTCATAGGAGGGGCGGCCGAGATAGATGCTCGTATAGAGGATCGCGCCCATGAGTGCTGCGCCCACCAGCCCAAGCGCCGCGAGTTTTCGCGCGCCGAGCTTGCCGAGCGTCCCCTTGAGCTGTTCGATCAATTGCTGGAAATTCTGCTGCATCGACACCACCGCCATCATGATGGATGCAAACTAGCCCGCGAAGCTTGCGCGAAAGTGGCGGCTGATGACCTCGGTGCTTCCGAAGCAGGAAAAAGAATTGGGGCGCGGAATAAATCCCGCGCCCCGTTTTCCGCCCAAACACATCCGATCCGATCAGGCCGGTTCGGATGCGAACCCCTGATTTGCCTGAGAACTCGCGAGCGCCGGCAACCCGGCGCCCGTGCTGTGACCCGGATTAGCCGCGGAACAGCGACAGGATCGATTGGCTGGACGAGTTGGCGATCGACAGAGCCTGAACGCCGAGCTGCTGCTGAACCTGCAAGGCCGACAGACGTGCCGATTCCTTGTTCATGTCAGCGTCAACCAGCGTGCCGACGCCCTTTTCAACCGAATCGCTGAGCTTGGAAATGAAGCTCTTCTGCGTGTCGATGCGCGACTTGGCGGCGCCGAGTTCTGCTGCACCGGTGGTGAGGGCGCTAAGGGCGGTTTCCACCTGGCCCAGAGCCGTCTTGATCGCCGCATCATTCAGTGCTGCGGTGCTCGGATCGAAGAAGGCCGTAGCAACGATGTCCTTGGCCAGACCTGCGGTATAGTCAACCGTCGTTACGCCACCGGTCGTGGTCGCTCCAAAAACCTGCGTCTTGGTGGCGGCAACGTTGACCGTATCGATCGTCACGCTGTTTCCGGTGCGGTTGTACGAAGCAACGACCTTCAGGTCCGAAGTGGCAGTGCCGTCATTGACCAGCAGGTTGGAGCCTGCATAGTTGGCATTGGTTGCCGAGGACTTGATCTGCGACTGGATTGCAGAAATCTGCGTCGCAATCTTCTTCTGGTCTTCCTGGCTGGCGCCCTGTGCGCTGACCAGAAGCTTCTTCATTTCGTCAACCTGGTCCTTGATGTCGTTGATCGCGGTGTAAGCCGTGTCAACCTTGCCAGCGCCGAGGCCGAGAGCGTCCTGAACAGCCGAATTGGCCTTGTTGTCGGACTTCATCGAGGTTGCGATGGACCAATAAGAAGCATTGTCCGCAGCTTCGCCAATGCGAAGGCCGGTCGAGATGCGGTTCTGGGTCGATTCCAGCGACTTGTTGGTCGAAGCAAGCGTCTGGAGAGCGGTCAGAGCCGACGAATTTGTGAGAATGCTAGCCATAGTTTTTTGCCCCTTGGGAAAAACAATCTGAGGGACAGGCCGGGTTTTGGATTACCGGCATGGTGGAGCGGCATCATGCCTGTTGCCGCGTAACGCGCGGAAACCCACCATGAGCCGAGAGTTAGAACCCAAACATTAAAGAAAGGCTAATTTATTCCGTTAAAATTTAACGGTTTGGCGGATTCTGGCAAAGAATTTTGGGGCAGACCGCCCGAAGCGTACCAAAATGGGTCAGGCGAAGGATCGTATCAGGCTGCCGACCAGAATATTCCAGCCGTCGATCAGCACGAAGAACAGAATCTTGAATGGCAGCGAGATCACAGTCGGCGGCAGCATCATCATGCCCATGGACATGGTGAGCGTTGCCACAACGAGATCGATCACCAGAAATGGCAGCACGATCAGGAAGCCGATTTCAAAGCCGCGCCGCAGTTCCGAAATCATGAAGGCGGGAACCAGCACGCGGAAATCGACAATGCCGTCATCGCCAGTGCGGAACGACGGATCAGCGAGATCTTCAAAGAGCCGCAGGTCCTTGTCGCGCACCTGCCGCATCATGAATTCACGAAAAGGCTGGGAAATTTCGGTGAAAGCCGCCTGCTGCGTGATTTCATTGCGCATCAGCGGCTGCACGCCATTGTTCCATGCCCGGTCGAAGGCGGGCGCCATGACATAGAAGGTCATGAACAGGGCAAGCGAGATCATCACCATGCTGGCAGGCGCGGTCTGGAGGCCAAGCCCCGAACGCAAAAGCGAAAAGGCGATGGCGAAGCGCGTGAAGCTCGTCACCATGATGAGGATGCCGGGCGCGATGGAGAGCACCGTCAAAAGCCCGAACAGCTGCACGATCTGGCCGCTCGCAGCCCCGCTGCCTGCCGGAAGCAGGTTGTCGAGCGTCAGCGCCTGTTGCGCCTGAGCGGACACCGTGAGAGCGAGCGTCAGGACGACGCCGAGGCCAAGGAGCTTCTTCATTCTACCACCAGCGCCGAGATGAAGACGCGGTCGACCGCGCCCTGCGAACGCAGGCGCGCGCGTTCTTCCAGATCGGCGCGCAGATAGGCAAGACCCGCCGCGCCCTGCAATTGCATGAGATTGACGCTGCGCAGGAAGCTCAGGAAATCGTCGCCGACGCTTGCCGCCAGCGACGCCGGAATTTCATGGCCCGGCTTTGCCACCAGCGACGCTTCAAGACGCACCCAGGTGTTCTGCGGAATGCCGAGATTGGTGACAATCGGCTGCAAGGGCACGACAGTGCCGATGGCGCGCGATTCGAAATCGCCCTGCTTCGGCTTGTCTTCCCTGCCGGAAGATCTGGCCGATGCCCGCTGATCGGCGGAAATCATGCCGCCCAGATACCAGCCGCCGCCGCCCGCGATGACGGTCAGGACCGCGACAGCCGTAAGCAGCGCCGTCAGGGAACCCTTCGCCTTGCCGTCCTTCTCCGTTGCCGTCGTGTCGCTCATGCCGGGCGCGCCTTAGAAAGGAGAAACCTGATCGAGAATCTGCTGGCCGTAAGGCGGCTGCTGAATCTCGCTCAGTCGTCCGCGCCCGCCATAGGAGATGCGGGCTTCGGCGATCTTGTCGTAGGAAATCGTGTTGTTGCCGGAAATATCGCGCGGGCGCACGACACCGGCGACGTTCAGCACGCGCAATTCATTGTTCACGCGCACTTCCTGCGATCCGCGGATGATGAGATTGCCGTTCGGCAGCGTGTCGGTGACGATGGCCGCAATTTGCAGGCGGATATCCTCGCTGCGCTCGATGGTGCCCTTGCCCTTCGACTTGCTGTCGGAATGGGTGTTGACCGAAGCATCCATGTCGCCGCCCGCCGCAGCGCCCGTGATGCTGCTGGTCGCAAACGAGCCGCCCGCGCCGTAAATGCCCTTCGACACACGCTCACGGTCCGTCTTGTTGTCGAGATTGGCGCGGTCGTTGATGGAAATGATGACGGTGAGCACATCGCCCGGCGTCGCCGCGCGCGGATCCTTGAAGAAATTGGTCGAGCGCTGGTCCCAGAGCGAATAGGACGCCTTGCTCGGGCGAGCCGGATAGCCGTTGAACTGCGGATTGTTTTCCATGCCGAGATGGGCCGCAACCGGCGACAGGTCGGGCGCGCGACCGATCTCCTCGGGCTTGGTGGCGCAACCGGCCAGAAGGACCAGTATCGCTGCGGCAAGGGTCGCTTTGTTCATGCTGTTCTTCATTGCACCGTATTCCCGGTCTGCGCCGCGGCGCGCTGATCCTTCACAGGCTGCGGCGCGGTCGAGGTGCGCTGCGAGCCGACGATGACGCGGGCAAGCCTGGCCGCCTTTTCCGGCGGCATTTCATTGAGGATGATGCTGGATACGCGCGGATTGAGCTTGAGGATCAAGGCCGCCGCCGCTTCGTCGCCGATCAGCGCCATCTGCGCCGCCGCCGCATCCGGCTTCATCTTCGAGATGATGTCGACCAGCGAATCCTGTGCCTTGCTGACGAACTCGTCGCGGCGCTTCAGCCACATTTCATATTCCCGGCGCTTTTCCTCAAGCGCGCGCATCCGCTCCTCGACATCGGCCTTCAGCTCGGTCAATTGCCTGGCCTGCAAGGCATAGCGCGCATCCGCCGCCTGATCGTCGATATTGCCGCAGAACTTGCGGATTTCGTCGAGATTGCCAAGCGCGGGCGGATCGGCGAAAGCGGGAACGGAGGCCGCCAGAAGCAGCGCCGCCGCCGAACCGAACCGGATCAATTTATGCGCCATGATCATTGCACCACCAGTTCCGCATGAAGTGCGCCGGATGTCTTGATTGCCTGCAATATCGCGATGATGCCGGTCGGCTTGACGCCGATCTGATTGAGGCCCTTCACGAGATTTTCGAGATTGGCGCCGGTGAGAATGCCGATCTTGGCATTCTGCTGGTTGACGGCGATATCGGTGTTGGGCTCAACCGCCGTCTCGCCGTCGCTGAACGGCTCCGGCTGGACGACCATCGGCGTTTCCGTCACACGGACCGTCAGACTGCCATGGCTGATCGCGACCTTGGAAATACGCACCTTCTCGCCGATGACGACGGTTCCGGTCCGCTCGTCCACCACCACGCGGGCCACTTCATCGGTGGTGATCGGCAGGCCCTCGATCTCTGCGAGGAAACGCGCGGCGGGCACATTCTTCGGACGCGACAGGCGGATCGTCTTGGCATCGCGCGCAAGCGCCACGCCGCGACCATAGCGGCGCTTGGCGAAGACATTGATCGTATCGGCGGCACGCACGGCGGTGGTGAAATCGGGATCGCGCAGTTCGACGATCATTTCGCTGTCCTTGCCGAAACTGCCCGCCACCTCGCGCTCGACCAGCGCGCCATTGGGGATGCGCCCGGAAGTCGGCACGCCTTGCGTCACGCTTGCGGCTTCGCCTTCCGCCGAAAAGCCGGAGACGATCATATTGCCTTGCGCGACGGCATAAATCTGGTTGTCGGCGCCCATGAGCTGGGTCATGACCAGCGTGCCGCCTTGCAAGGAGGTCGCATCGCCGAGCGACGACACCGTCACATCGATGCGTGAACCGGCACCGGCAAAGGCGGGCAGATTGGCGGTCACGATGACGGCTGCGGTATTTTTCGAACGGGTGGAATTGCGCGGCGCGCTGATGCCAAGATTGTCCAGCATGGCGCGCATGGATTGCTCTGTAAACGGCGAATTGCGCAGGCTGTCGCCCGTGCCCTTGAGGCCGATGACAAGACCATAGCCCACAAGCTGGTTTTCGCGCACGCCCTGAATGGTGGCGATATCCTTCAGGCGCGCAACCGCGCTGCCCCGGCCAAGCTCGGCATAGGCCATTTTCGACGGATCGCCGCCCGCGCCAAGCCAATCGGCATCGGCATCCACGGCGGAACCGAATTCGCGCACATTCCTGGCCGATTCATCCGCAAGGCCTGCGACCGGCTGAAAAATGAGTGCCAAGGCGGTGATAAGGGCGGCGCAAGTCTTTCGCAGAGCCTGAATCCAAAAGCGGCAGGCCGAGGCGAAAATGGTGATTTTCGAGTACCGGAGCGCAGTGTACTGAACGTACATGAGCACCGGAACGCAGAAAAGCGCCATTTGCAGACCGGTATGGCGACTTTTGGAACAGGCTCTCACTGCATCCCCACCTGAATACGACCATTGGCCAGCACCGTGCCAGACACGATGATGCCGCTATCGACGTTACGAACCTTGATGAAATCGCCAGCCGCACCGGATTCGAGCGGTGTGCCCATGGCGGTTATGGTCAACGTGCCGGCGGTAAAGACCAGCGGCGCGGGAACGCCGCGCGTGACCAGCGACGGCTCGCCCAATGCGGAAACGAGGATCGGCTTGCCGGGAAGCAGCGTCTTGCGCGCCACCTTGCCCGCCGCCTGATCGGGCGACAGCACATATTGGCTTGCCGCAGGCGCACTGATGAAGAACTGCTTTTCCAGAAGCGCGGTGTCGCTCACGATCTGGCCGGGATAGACGGTGGCCGAAGGCACGACAAAAGCGATGCGGTCCGCCGCACCGGCGCCAGCCATTGCCGCCAGCAGAAAGCCACCGGCAAGAGCCAGCCTTTTCTTTTGAAAGATCGCCTTCACACAGTCCATCGCCATCACCGTCAGCGCAGGTTCTTCGACACGGTTGCCGCCATCTCGTCGGCGGCCTGAATAACCTTGGAATTCATTTCATAGGCACGCTGCGCCGTGATGAGATCGGTGATTTCCTTCACCGGATCGACATTCGACGCTTCGAGATAGCCCTGCTTGATCGCGCCGTAGCCGGGATCGCCCGGAACGCCGACCAGCGGCCCGCCGGATGCTTCCGTCTCGCGGTAGAGATTGCCGCCGAGCGGCTCCAGACCTGCTTCATTGGTGAAGTTTGCAAGGGTAAGCTGGCCGAGATCGACCTGATTGACCTGATCCTGCAACTTGGCGAAAACCTGTCCCGTATCGGTGATCGTCACCTCGATGGCGTCCGGCGGAATGGTGATGGCCGGTTCGACCGGATTGCCGTCGAGCGTTACGAGCTGGCCGTCGGCATTCTTGTTGAATGCGCCGGCGCGGGTATAAAGCGTCTCGCCCGTCGGGCTCTGGATCTGGAACCAGCCGCGCCCGGTCAGCGCCACATCGTAAGGATTGCCGGTCTGGTTGAAACTGCCCTGAATATGGAGGTTGCGCACCGCCGCCGTCTGCACGCCAAGGCCGACCAGCGCGCCTTCCGGCACGATGGCCTGGTTTGCCTGATTGGGCACGCCCGCCGTGCGCTCGGACTGATAGAGAAGATCGGAGAATTCAGCCCGCGCGCGCTTGAAGCCGGTCGTGTTGATATTGGCGATATTGTTGGCAATCACTTCCAGATTGAGCTGCTGGGCGTTCATGCCGGTGGCGGCAATCGTCAGGGCTTTCATGGCGTATCCTTAGCTGCCGTAAATCAGATTGGCATGCGGCTGATTTCGAGATAGGCCTGCACGATCTTGTCGCGGATCGCGATGGCTGTCTGGAGCGACTGTTCGGCTTCCATGACGGAGCTGACCACATCGCGCACCGGCGCATCGCCCTTGATGCCCTGAATGGAGGTTGCCTCCGCCGCCTGCAATTTCTGGCCGACGGAATCCGTCATCTGCGACAGGACTTCGCCGAACGAGGCGCCCGGAGCGGCCGGAACGGCCTGCGGCGCTGAAGTGGACCCCACGCCCTTTTCGGCAACGGTTTCCGACAGGCGCGACAGGGCATTGCGCGCCGAAATACTCATGATCGAGTCGTACATCATGTGTTCCTCAGGAGATCGATGGTCATGGAGATCAGCTCACGAGCCTGCCTCACAACCTGCAAATTGGCTTCATAGGATCGATTGGCCTCGCGCATGTCGGCCATTTCGACAACCATGTTGACGTTTGGATAGCGGACATAGCCGCGCTCATCGGCTGCGGGGTGGCTTGGCTCATATTGTTCGATGAAGGGCGATGTGTCCTTGCCGACCTCGGCGATGCGCACTTCGGCAGCGCCGGTGCCCTGCTCCAGCTCGGTACGGAAGGACACCGTCTTGCGGCGATAGGGATCGGCATCGGCGGTCTTGGCGGTGGACTGCGCATTGGCGATATTTTCGGAAACGATGCGCAGGCGCGTCGACTGGGCCGAAAGGCCCGAGGCTGCGATCTTCAATGTGCTTTGCAGGGCATCGGAAGACATGGCTAACCCTTCGCGACCGAAAGCATCATGCGATGGAACGCCTTGACGATGCTTGTGTTGAGCGAATATTCGCGGGCGATTTCACCGGCCTTCATCATTTCCTGTTCGACATCGACCGTATTGCCGGAATGGGTCTGCTCGGTGATGTCGTCGGGGCGCAGGCGCGCGGCCGCGATCCCGTCTGCCTCGGCTTCCAGATGCAGGGGGCTGGTGGCAGCCATGGTAAGCTGCGTCTTGTCCAGCACATCCGCGAAGGGCTGCACGTCCCGCGCGCGGAAATCCGGCGTGTTCGCATTGGCGACATTGCCCGCGACGGTGGCCTGTCTCACCGACAACCACTGTGCCTGCCTTGCCGCCAGATCGAAAAGATGAATGGAGCTCATGGAGTGTCCCGCCTTTACCGTTGGTTAACTTAACGGCCGGAACTTGCGTCAAGCTTGCGGGTTAGGGCAGTAGGGCAGTAGGGCAGTAGGGCAGTAGGGCAGTAGGGCAGTAGGGCAGTAGGGCAGTAGGGCAGTAGGGCAGTGAAGAATATGGTGGTCGCGGTCATGCGCAACCAAAACATACTCCCCTACTCCCTTATTCCCCTATTCCCTTAACATACTGCCTTATTGCCCTACTGCCTTACCTCCGCATTTCAATCACATCGCCCGACGATGTCGTGAGCTGCCAGGTGCCAGCCCCACGGCCGATCGAAACAAGGTGACTGCCATCGGGCAGCAGCGAGCCTTTCTCGACAAACCAGTAGCCGGACGAATCCTCGATCATCGCCATGCCGCCCACGACTTCGCGCAGCGCGAAAACCGGCTTGGGGAATGCCTGCCCTTCCCCGCCTCCCTCGCCGCCATTGCCCGTGCCGGTTCCCGGAAGCCCCTTGCCGTTCGACATGACGGAACCCGTCATCGTGTCGTCCACATCCGCATTCGGCGCGACCTGTTCCGACGGACGGAAGGACGGGAAGCGGCGCACCGTCTTCTGCTCGGAACGGTCGAGCGGATCGATGATCTTGCGCTCGGCCTTTTCAGGCGAACCCAGATCGGCGCGCTGAAGATAGGTGACGAAAGGCAGCATCGCGCTTCCGGCAGCAAGCGTAATGGCCGCGATCTTCAGATAGCGGTCCACCTTGCTCTGCGGTTTCTTCATGCCCTCCTGCCGTGCGGCGGCTTCCACCTCCGCCGTCAGGTCTGCAAGGAGTTTTTCTTCCTTTGTCTTGCGAAAGCCCGTTATCATGCGTGTTGCGCCTGTCTGTCGCCGCGCAGTGCCGCGGCAAGGTCGTTATAGGGATCGTCCGATAAGCCGGTTTCCGGCGATTGCTGCAAGGCGTCGTAAATGCGCGGCACGAGATCGACCGCCTGGTCCAGAAGACCGTCATGGCCTTTCTGATAAGCGCCGATGGCGCGCAGATCGCGCGTTTCCTCAAAACGGGCGACCATGGCTCGCAACTGGTTGACCAGCTTGCGCTGTTCCGGCGTCCAGTTGTGCTTTGCAAGGCGCGAAACCGAACCCGGAATATCGACCGCCGGAAAGCGCCCCTGCGCCGCAATCGCCCGGTCGAGCACGATATGGCCGTCCAACGTGCCGCGGATCGTGTCGGAAACCGGGTCGTTATGATCGTCGCCGTCGACCAGCACGGAATAGATGCCGGTGATGCTGCCGCCAGCTTCCGTGATACCCGGTCCCGCGCGCTCCAGAAGGCGCGGCAACTGGCTGAAGACGCTTGGCGGATAGCCGCGCGAAACCGGCGGCTCTTCCGCCGCAATCGCCACCTCGCGCGCGGCATGGGCAAAGCGCGTGACGGAATCGACGATCAGCAGGACATTCTGGCCGAGATCGCGGAAATATTCGGCAATGGCCGTCGCCGTGTTGGGCGCGAGGCGACGCATCATCGGGCTTTCATCGCCCGTCGCGACCACCGTGATGGTCTTGTCGAGGTGGCCGGCCATGGTTTCTTCCAGCATCTCGCGCACTTCGCGTCCGCGCTCGCCAGTCAAGGCCAGCACCACCGTGTCGAAATCTGCCGCGCGCGTCATCATGGCAAGCAGCGTCGATTTGCCGACGCCCGAACCGGCAAAGATGCCGATACGCTGGCCGAAGCAGAGCGGCGTGAAAATATCGATGACATTGACGCCAGTGCGCAAACCCCGGTCCACCCGCGCGCGGCGAAGGGCTGCGGGCGCAAGGCTCTCCGACGCCATGGGCCGCAAGCCTGGCTGCAATGCGCCCTTTCCGTCAATCGGCTGGCCCAGCGCATTGATGACACGCCCGCGCCATTCCGGCGCCGGGCGGATTCTGAGCGGCCCTTCCTCGAAAACCGCAGCCCCGAGCGCGGGAATGATACGGTCGTCAAAGGGCTTTACCAGCACCTGCGTGTCGGCAACGCGGATGATCTCGGCAAGGCTCTGGCCGCCTTGCGCGTGGATCGCCACCGCATCGCCCAGCCGCGCCTCGCGCGAAAGCCCGCGCACGGCAATCGCCGAACGCGACACGTCGCTCACCGTTCCGCCGATGCCGGTGAGCGGCTTATGCGCCGCCGACTGCTGGCGGGCAAAGGCGGCAAGACGCGAGAGCGGCAGGTCCGGCGTCATCCGTTTCTGGAGCCCAGCGTCTTGATCGCTTCAGAGACGGTGCTTTCCTGCTGCGACAACAGGTTGTTGACCTGTTCGAAGGCGCGGCTCACGCTGATAAGGCGGGTCATCTCCGTCATGGCATCGACATTCGATCCCTCGATCATGCCCTGCACGACGCCCACGCTGTTGTCGTCCATGACGGGCTGCGCAGGCTTGTTGGGTATCACGCCGGATGTGCCCGCATAGGTGAGGTCCGCATCGGCGGGGATGGTGTAGAGGCCGATGGCGCCGATCTGCGCGCCATTCTGGTAGATCGCGCCGTCGCTTGAAATCTTCGGCGCGCCGCCAGCCGGATTGAGCACGATCGGCGCGCCGCCGACATCGAGAACCGGATGGCCGGTGACGGAAACGAGATCGCCCGTGGGCAGCATGTTCATGCGCCCGTCGCGGGTGTAAACCTGCCCCTGCGGCGTGGAGATCGACATCCAGACATCGCCCTTGACGGCGACATCCAGCGGATTGTCGGTCTTGATCATCGGGCCTGCTTCGGTGCGGATGAAGCTTTTGCCCGCCGTGGCAAAACTCACATCGTCGCTGGCCTTGCTCGAAACGATGGTGTCGAACTTGGTGCCTTCGCCCCGGAAACCGACCGTGGAAACATTGGCGACATTATGGGCAATGGCGTCCATCCGCCGTTCCAGCGTGATGAGCGAGGAAAGCCCGACATAGATCGAATTGTTCTGCATCGCCTAGCGCCCGCCCGGCTTGAAGTTCTGCAAGGTGCTGAGGATATCCATCGAAATGCCGACGGAGGACGTTCCGCCCAGAAGCAGGGAGGCGATCGAGGCCGGGCTGCTCGCGGTCGGATTGTTCATCTCATACATGGCGGTAAAGCGCGAAATGAGCTTCGAGACATAATCGGGATCGGACATCTTGGTGAAGTCGATCTTGTCCTCGATCATCTTCGCCTGCTTGTCGATATCGGCATTGGATATCGAGGATGGCCAGCCGAAGGTCGTCTGGATCATCGACACCAGCGCCCTGTCGCCCAGGATTTCATAGGCATTGGTGAGTGTGGGCGCCTTGCGCGCGAAATAAAGTGCCAGCCGCACGCCCTCGTTCTGGCTTCCGGCTTCCGTCTCCAGCGTCTGGCGAAGATATTTGTCCACCACGCCCTGCTGCGCCGCCGTGCTGTCGGTCGCCTCCGCGCCCTTGCCCGCAAAATCGAAGACGGTGGCAAACTCCTTATAGCGCTTGTCGGTCAGCTTGTTGGCCATGGCATCGTCGCTCTTGATGCCTTCCGTCAATATCTTGCGAACGAACGCCTTGGCGAAGGCCATGTCTTCCAGACCGAACGCCTTCATCGCGTAATTATAAAGGCGGCTGTCGGCCATGAAATCGTCGATGGATTTCACCTTGCCGATATTCTCCTTATAGTAGGCGGTTTCCCGCTCCACCATCGGTTCCTTCGAAACACGCTGCAACGACCGCGCCATATCCGACGCGATCAGGCGATAGCTCGTCATTGTATCGACCATGCGCATGACCCCCTTCCGGTATTTCAACCTTTATGAAAGGCCAAGCTTGTCCGAAGCTGGCCAAAGCTGGCCAAAGCTGGCTTGCCCCAGACAAGGTTCGCGCAAGGCGCAGCGCTTAGGTTCCCGGCAAAGAGAATGTACGGGAGTCACGAGCTTTGGGCATTATTGTCGGTCTTGTCATCACACTGGGCTGTATGCTGGGCGGCTTTATCGCCATGGGCGGACATGTCAGCGTGCTTATCCAGCCCTGGGAATTCGTGATCATTCTGGGGGCCGCACTTGGCACCTTCTTCATCGCCAACCCTTTCTCGCTCGTGAAGGACACGGGCCGCGCCTGTATGGAAGCGTTCACCAACGCGGTCCCCAAGCAGCGCGACTATCTCGACGTTCTGGGCGTGCTTTACAGCCTGATGCGCGAACTCAGGGCCAAGTCGCGCAATGAGGTGGAAGTGCATATCGACAATCCCAAGGAATCGTCGATCTTCCAGGCCTATCCGAGCGTCTTGAAGAAAGAGGACCTCACCAATTTCATCTGCGATTATTGCCGCCTCATCATCGTCGGCAATGTGCGCTCGCATGAAATCGAGGCGCTGATGGACGAGGAAATCCGCACCATCGCGCGCGACAAGCTCAAGCCCTATCAGGCCATGGTCACGATCTCGGAAGCCTTGCCCGCGCTCGGCATCGTCGCCGCCGTTCTCGGCGTCATCAAGGCCATGGGCGCGCTGGACCAGTCGCCGGAAGTGCTGGGCCATCTGATCGGCGCGGCCCTTGTCGGCACCTTTGCCGGTATCTTCTTCTCCTACGGTGTCGTCGGTCCGATCGCCAACAAGATCAAGTCCACCCGCGAGAAGAACAATCGTCTCTATATCGTCGTCAAGCAGACGCTCCTCGCCTATATGAACGGCTCCCTGCCGCAGATCGCCGTGGAATATGGCCGCAAGACCATCTCCGCCTATGATCGCCCGACCATCGATGTGGTCGAGCAGGAAACCATGGCAAGCGCGCCGACCCAGCAGGCGGCATAAGATGACTGCTTTGGGGCAAAACCGCAAAAACGATGTTCTGGCCGAAAACCTGCTGCGCGCGGCGGGCCTTTCGGGCGACGACCTGAAATCGCTTGCCCATGTGTTCAAGGATGCCGCGACGCATTTCTGCGACCGGCTGAAACAGGGCAGCGCCGCCGCTTTCGAGATCGAGGCCGGACAGGTGGAAGGCACCGACGATGCCGCCTTTGGCGATATTCTCGACCGGGCCGCGATCATTGCGCCGCTGAAGGCCGAGCAATGGGGCTGCACGCTTTATGTGGCCGCCGATGCCGCACTCGTCTTCTCCGTCATCGAAGCGATGTTCGGTGCCCAAGGCAATATGGGCTCCGTCGATGCCAACCGGCCTTTCGGCATGCTGGAACAGAAGATTGCCGCGCTTCTGGCCGGTCATCTTGCCGGTTCGCTAGATCAGGTCTTTGCCGGAACCGGACAGAGGCTTTTTGCCGCCGGTGAATGCATCGATACCGCCGAATTCGACCGTGAGAATTTCGAGCGCTCGCGCCTTTTTTCCTGCCGCATCGATGTCACGGCCGCGGGCAAGACCGGGCGGATGCACCTGCTTTTGCCGCGCAGCACGCACAAGCCGATGCAGGATGCCGTGGCGGCCGTTCTGCGCCGCCCGCTGGATCAGGCCGATCCGAGCTGGGCAAAGAAGATGCGCCACGAAGTCAGCCGCGCCCGCATCGAGCTCGAAGCCTTTATCCAGCAGGGATCGATGACGCTCGATGCCCTGTCGATGCTGGAAATCGGTCAGGTTCTCAAACTGCCCGCCGACGCCATGCAGCAGGTGCGCCTGCGCGCGGGCGATCAGCAGCTTTTCAAATGCACGCTCGGCAAATCGGGCATTCATTTCACAGTCAAAGTCGGCGACCCGGTCAATCAGGAAGAGGATTTCATCGATGAGCTTGTTGCTGGCTAATGTGCTTTCGACATTGATGGCTCTTGCCTCGCTTGCCGCCCTCATCGTGGTGGGCCGCAAGGCCAACGAGACGATCAAGCTTGGCAAGGTGCTGGCGCTGCGCGTTGCTGCCGCCTCCAACGGGCTGGAGCGCGCCGTCAAGGCGATCCAGAGCGAGCGCACCGATCTTGGCACTGCTTTGGCCGACGAAAACAGCAAGCTTGAGGCCCGTCTTGCCGAAACGCAGCGCGTGCGCCGCGAAATGGAAGAGGCAATCGAGGAGCTGACCCGGCTGCGCAAGGCGCTCACCCGCGACATCCGCCATGCGCGCAATGTCGCCGATAGCGCGCGCAGCGAAGACAGGATCGCGACCGCCACCGAACAATCGCTGCCGAAGGAAAAGAACGCGCTGCCGGTTTTCGTGCGCCGCGCGGTCAAGAAGGCAACGGTTGAGATTGCAGGCCAGGCATGAGCGCGGACAATAAGGAAAAGAACATGCAGCAGGAACTGGACGAAGCCATTGAGGAACTGCGTGAGGAAAAGCCGCGCAGCGCCCAGAAGGGTCCATCCAAGCCCAATCTCGAACTCATCATGGGCATCCCCGTCGATGTGCAGGTGGTTCTGGGCGGCACGACCATGCCGGTCGCCAATCTGATGAAGCTTGGTCGCGGCGCTGTCATCACGCTCGACAAGCAGATCGGCGATCCGGTCGATATCGTGGTCAATGGCCGTGTCATCGCGCGCGGCGAGGTGATCGTTCTCGAAGATGATTCCTCGCGTTTCGGTGTCAGCCTCACCGAAATCATCGGCAAGTAACGGACGTGACCATGGCCGACAACGAACAGCAGGCGCTTGCGGACGACATGGAAGGCAGCGCGACCGGCCTCATCGATACGCTGACCGGCCCGCAAAAGGCGGCGGCGATCCTCGTTGCCATCGGGCGGCCTGCCGCCGCGCGTCTTCTCAAGCATTTCAATGCCGAGGACCTGCGCAAGCTTGCCGGTCATGCCCGCACGCTGGAGCCGATTTCCCCGCTCGATTTCGAACAGCTCGTCAAGCAGTTCGAGGATTCCTTTGCCGAAGGCGCGCCGGTTTCGGAAGCTGCCCAGCGCTTCGAGGGCCTGCTGCGCGAAGCGCTGCCGCAGGAAGAGGTCGATGCGGTTCTGGAAGACCGCGTCCAGCCGCAGCTTGTCCAGGAATCGGTCTGGGTGCAGCTCGCACGCCTGCCGGTGGAAAGCCTGCAAGCCTATCTGACCGACCAGCATCCGCAGATCATCGCCTATATCGTGTCGAAGCTGCCGTCCGACCTTGCCGCCCGCCTGTTCGTCGTGCTGCCGCCGCAATTGCGCAATGCCGTTGTGCAGCGCTCGCTCCATATCGGCAATGTGCAGCCGGCAGCGGCTGAACTTCTCGAAGACGTGCTGCGGCGCGATCTCCTGGGCCGCAGCGATGCCGGTCCGGTCAAGGCGCATCACGGCCAGATCGCCAACATCTTCAACCAGCTCGACAGAAGCGAGATGGAAGAACTGATGGCAAGCCTTCAAGACCTCAACCGCGACGATCTCAACCGCATCAAGGCCAAGCTCTTCACCTTCGAGGATATCGAGCGCCTGTCGCAGCGCGCGCGCCTGCTGCTCTTCGACGAGGTGCAGACTGAGCAGATCGCAACCGCGCTGCGCGGGGCCGACACAAGGCTTCAGGAACTGGTTCTCTCCTCGCTCTCGACCCGTGGACGCCGCATGGTGGAAACCGAGCTTGGCGCCGAACAGGGCAATATCACCGCGCAAAACATTGCCGATGCGCGCCGCACGATCGCCCGCATCGCCATCGACCTGTCCGAGCGCGGCATCATCACCCTCGACGCCAGCGAAGCTTAGAGCGGGATGGTTTCAAGTTGAATCGTCATCCCGCTCCAAGCTTTTTGTTTGAGCATGATTTTATCCGAAAACCGGTTCCCACTTTTCGGAATCATGCTCTAGTCCTGATTTCGGTGCCCCATGGCCGATGATGCTGACAAGGAAAGCAAAACAGAAGAAGCGACCGAGCAGAAGATCCGCGACGCCCTGGAAAAGGGCAATATGCCCTTTTCCCGCGAAACGCCGATCCTCGCCGGTATCGCTTCCTTTCTGATTATCGTGGTCTTTGTCGCCGGACCCGCCACCACGAAGCTCGCCGTCTTCCTGCGGGAGTTGATCGACCGCCCCGAGGACTGGCTCTTGAACAGCGCCGAAGATGCAAGCCGCCTGTTCGGCGTGCTGGCGCTTGCCGTCGGCGCGGCCCTGGTGCCGGTGTTCATCATCATCCCGCTTGCGGGCATCGCGGCCTCCGCCTTCCAGAATGCGCCGCGCTTCGTCGGCGAACGCATCCGCCCGCAAGCCTCGCGCATATCCCCGCTCAAGGGATGGCAGCGGATTTTCGGGCGCGCCGGTCAGGTGGAATTTCTCAAATCGCTGGCAAAGTTTCTCGCCGCCAGCGTCATCGTCTTCATCGTCTTCTTCAACGGCAACAGCCTGTTTACCGATGCGGTGGCGACCGACCCCAGCGCCTTGCCGGAATTCCTGCGCGAGAACATGGTGCGCCTGCTCGTCGCCAATGTGCTGGCCATTACCGCAATTGCCGGTTTCGACCTTGCCTGGTCGCGCATTCACTGGCGGCGGGAACTGCGCATGACGCGCCAGGAGGTCAAGGACGAACTGAAACAGTCGGAAGGCGACCCGCTGGTCAAGTCGCGCCTGCGTTCGCTCGGCCGCGACCGCGCCCGCCGCCGCATGATCAACACCGTGCCGACGGCAACGCTGATCGTCGCAAACCCGACCCATTTTTCCGTCGCACTGCGTTACAGGCCCAATGAGGACGCCGCCCCCGTCGTCGTTGCAAAGGGGCAGGACCTGATCGCGCTCAGGATAAGAGAGATTGCTGCGCAGCATTCCATCCCTATATTTGAGGATGTTCAGCTGGCGCGCGCTCTTTATAAACAGGTCAATGTCGAGCAGATGATTGCACCCGAATTCTACAAGGCCGTGGCCGAACTGATCCGGGTTATCAATGCGCGGCAGGCAATCCATTGATGGACGGCCATGAATTCATGTATTTGCGAACAGTTCCTCCAGATCGGCGGTGAAGCGATGAAGAGCCTGCAATTCTCGAACGAACGCGAGGCGATCATTGCCGAAAACCTGCGCGAGGTCGCGGCCGATCTTCGCCTGGTCGATCCGGCGGATTACATCGCCTTCATACGCTGCGAGCTCTTTGCCAATATTGCCGATATCGTCAGTTCGGCGACCGAGCTCTACTTCTTTCCCGGCACGCTGGAACTCGGCCATGGCGGCGAATATCGCTGCGACTGGCAGTCGCCGCCCGCCATCGTGCTCGACATGGAGTTTCGCAATCAGGGCGTCTATGCCTATTTCCGCCTGACGCTGACCGACAAGACCGCCGCTGTGGAACTGAACCATATCGCCTTCGAGGAAGCGGATGAAGACCCGGCCAAAAACACCGCAAGGCTTGCCCATGCATTCGACGCCGCGCGCCTGCCGCTGAGAATACGGGCCTGACAGCGGGGCGGCTTGCAGGCAACCCTCGCACACCGGATGCGCAAGACATCCGGTGTCCATGTTCAAATCACTGCGATGCGGCTGAAATCAAACCAGATGCTGCACTTCCGGCATTTCGATGAGGCCGAGTGACAACGCTGTCGCGACGGCTGAAGTGCGGTTGGAGCAGTTGAGCTTGATCTTGGCGTTTTGCAGATAGGTCACGACGGTCCAGCGCGCGATGCTCAGGATTTCTGCAATCTCTCCGTCGGTCTTGCCGTTTGCGGCCCAGCGCAGGCAATCGATTTCACGCGGCGTCAGAAGGCTTGCCACCGTCGCCACATCCTTGCAGCCGCACAGCGCCGAATGGATGATCCCCGACAGGCTCAACAGGCGCGGACGAAGCTTGGCCACGAACTGCTCGCGATCCTCTTCCGCGCCGATCTCGAAGCTGAACAGGGTGCACCCCACCGCGCCCTTCTGGCTGCGCGCCGACACGGCGATGAAAATATTGCCGAGCCCGTGCTTCTCCGCGTCCTGCAACAGTTCCGCAACCGCCGGGCATGTATTGGCATCCTCCTGCAAATCGCGGACGATGCCGCTCGCATCGTTCTGAAAATAGGGCGCATCGTCCTGAAAGATCGGATCGATGACAAAATAGTTCTTGGTGGAGTAACGCGCGGCCCAATTGGTCGGAACCGTCATCACCACCGTCAGGTCGGAGGAATTGGTCTTCATGCAATCGCCCATCCGCCCCCGATAGGTGTGCAGGATGTAACGGCAACCGATCTCATCGCGAATTCGCGTCAGGAGAGCAAGGGTTTCACTTTGGAAGGCTGTTCCAAAGAAGGTCTTTTTGTAATTCGGAAAATGAATGAGATCGAGTGTCATTTCTATAATATCCTTGGTACTCAAGCTCGAAGATTACTTCATCGCCCCCGGAGAAATATAAGCGAATCGTAGCCCCAGAACTTTTCAATCGTTTATAAGTGACATAAAAAATATAGGGTCTGGCAACCCGCAATTAATGGATTGCAACCCCTTACACACAAAAACAATGCAGAAATTAAGGCTCTCTTATGAATTTTGTGGGTCGAAAGATGAAACAAAACTGCTAAATCGATTTGTAAAAAATCAACTGTTCTCTTTCAGAACACTTTACTGATCTTTCCCATAGGCGCGATAGAAAAAATCGATAGCCGACTCCACATTCTTGCGAATCGTTTCGGCCGGCGGCGGCTCGGCCAGTGCGCCGAACAGGCGGGGCCTGTAGAGGCCGGACAGAAAAAGATCGGAAAGCTGATAGGCCATTTTCTCCGGATCGAAGGGCTTCAGCTCGCCCTTCCGGATCATGTCGCCGAGATATTCCGCCATCAGGACAAGGCTGCGCTTGGGCCCCCGCTCGTAAAACCGGGCGGCAAGCTCGGGCTTGCGCTCGCTGACGCCCAGAACGATGCGCTGCGCGCGCACGGCCGTCGATGACGTTATCAGCGTCACCAGCGCAATGCCGAAATCGGTCAGCTCCTCGCGCGAGTTGAACCCCTTGTCGAGTTTCTCGATCAGTTCACGAAACATTGTATCGCGATAATGCTCGCACAAGGCGACGAACAGATCTTCCTTGCTGTTGAAGTAAACGTAGATCGTGCCCTTCGACACGCCCGCCTCGCGCGTGATGTCGTTCATGCTGGCGGCATCGAACCCCATGCGCAGGAACACATCCTGCGCGCCTTCCAGTATCTGGCGGCGTTTGGCAGGGTCCTGACCGGCGGCAAGCCGCGTGCGACCGCACTCCGTTTCGCAACCCGACGCTTTGCCGTCACCGGCCTGGCTGACGCTTTTTCCATCATGCCGGTCATCGTCATGCATCATCGTATCGGTTGGTGCCTTGGTGTTGCGATCGGGTTTCATTTCACGAGACTCTTAACTTTTTTCGAACCAAGCGGTTCGATATGCTCTTGATATGCGCATCTTATTGATTTATGTCAACATCGAACCGAGCGGTTCAATCTGAAGGATGTCGAGAAAGTTTCCCCTATGTCCGCCCCGAAGTCCGTTGATAAGGCCGATATTCATCCGTTCCCCAATGCCAGGAATTTCGCTTCGGCAACCCAGCCGGCGACGAATGAGGCGCCGCTGAACGAGAGAGCCCAGCCCGACACATTGCCGGGCCCGCAGGAAGCCGCATCCAGGGAAACCGCCAGCAAGGGCGGCAGGAAGAAGGGCTTCGGCAAACGTGTCCTGCTTCCTGGCATTCTGGCGGTCGCCGTCGCTGGCGGCCTCTGGTACGCCTATGACTGGTGGACGGTCGGACGTTTCATGGTTTCGACCGATGACGCCTATGTGCAGGGCGACATCGCGTCCATCGCGCCGAAAGTTACCGGCTATATCGAAAATATCCCGGTGGTCGCCAACCAGCACGTCAAGGCTGGCGATGTGATCTTCCAGCTCGATGCGGGCGATTACAGGATCGCGCTCGATGAGGCGGAAGCGAAGCTTGCGACCCAGAAGCAGACGCTCATCCGCATCAAGGCGGAAACCGATGCCGCAGAGGCCATGCTCCAGCAGGCCAATGCCGACCGGCAGGCCGCAAGCGCGATCCTGACCAATGCGCAGAACACGATCGCACGCGTGCAGAAGCTGCATGAAACACGGTTTGTCGCCCAGGCCGAACTCGACACCGCGCAGTCCTCGCTCGACCAGGCCCGCGCCAAGGTCGCCGGCAGCGACGCGCAGATCGCTTCCGCCAAGGCCAACATCGAAGTGCTCGACGCCCAGTATAGCGAAGCCGAGAGCACGATGAAATCGCTGGAACTTGCTCGCGACAAGGCTGCCCGCGATCTTTCCTTCACGACGTTGCGCGCGCCGTTCGACGGCGTGATCGGCAATCTTTCCGGCAAGAAGGGCGACCTCGTCTCGCCGGGCCAGAAGATCGCCGCGCTTGTCCCGGTCGATGCGCTTTATATCGACGCGAACTTCAAGGAAACGCAGCTCGCCCATATCAGGACCGGCGAGACCGCGCATATCTATGTCGATGCCATCGACGGCGCGAAGTTCGACGGCAAGGTCGCCTCCGTCTCCCCGGCTTCGGGGGCGGTGTTCTCGCTGCTGCCGCCGGAAAATGCGACCGGCAACTTCACCAAGGTCGTGCAGCGCGTTCCCGTGCGCATCACGATCCCGAAGGAAGCGCTGGAATCGGGCAAGATCCGCGCTGGCCTCAGTGTCGTGGTCGATATCGATACGCGCACCGCGCCTGACGAAAAGGCCGACTGACAAGTCGGCGGACGGCCCCTCGGGGCCTGACGTGAAATCACAGATGGTGGCGCGAAGAAACGGATTTCGCGCCGCCTTTCTCTTCCATTCCGGAGTGCGCCGTCATGGCCGCAGACACGACGATGGGGCCATTGACCCCGGCAGAGGACCGCATCGACCCCAAGAAGGCCATCGGCTTTCTGGCCATGGTGTTCGGCATGTTCATGGCGATCCTGGACATCCAGATCGTCTCGGCATCGCTTGCGGAAATCCAGGCGGGCCTCAGCGCCAGTTCCGATGAAATCTCCTGGGTCCAGACGTCCTATCTGATCGCGGAAGTCATCATGATTCCGCTGTCGGGCTTCCTTGGGCGCCTGTTGTCGACGCGCGTGCTCTTCACCTTTTCGGCCGCGGGCTTCACCCTCGCCAGCATGCTCTGCGCGACGGCGACGAATATCGAGCAGATGATCGTCTACCGCGCCATTCAGGGCTTCATCGGCGGCGGCATGATCCCCAGCGTCTTCGCGGCCGCCTTCACGATCTTCCCGCCGTCCAAGCGTTCCATCGTCTCGCCGATGATCGGCCTCGTGGCCACGCTCGCGCCCACCATCGGCCCGACCATCGGCGGCTATCTCAGCCATGCCTTTTCGTGGCACTGGCTGTTTCTGGTCAATGTCGGCCCCGGCATTCTCGTCACCATCGCGGCCTGGAACCTCATCGACTTCGACGAAGGCGACAGTTCGCTTCTGAACAAGTTCGACTGGTGGGGCCTTATCGGCATGGCCGCGTTCCTCGGCTCGATGGAATATGTGCTGGAGGAAGGCCCGCGCAACGACTGGCTTCAGGACGACGCGATCTTCCTGCTTTCCATCCTCATGACGATTGGCGGCATCGTCTTCTTCTACCGCGCCTTTACGGCGGAACAGCCCATCGTGGATCTGCGCGCCTTCAAGAATGTCAATTTCGCATTCGGCTCGCTGTTCTCCTTCGTGATGGGGGTCGGCCTCTATGGGCTTACCTATCTCTACCCGCTTTATCTGAGCATGGTGCGCGGCTATGATGCGCTGATGATCGGTGAAGCGCTGTTCGTCAGCGGCCTTGCCATGTTCTTCACCGCGCCGGTTGCCGGTTTCCTGTCCAACAGGATGGACCCGCGCCTGATGATGATGATCGGCTTTCTCGGCTTTGCCGCGGGCACGTGGCTGGTGACGGGCCTTACCGCCGACTGGGATTTCAATGAATTGCTGCTGCCGCAAATCCTGCGCGGCTGTTCGCTGATGCTGTGCATGGTGCCGATCAACAATCTGGCGCTCGGCACGCTCCCCCCCGCCCTTTTGAAAAATGCATCCGGGCTTTTCAACCTGACACGCAATCTGGGCGGCGCGGTCGGCCTTGCCGTCATCAACACGATCCTGACGCGGCGCGGCGACATGCATTATGAGCGCCTGGCCGAGCATGTCCGCTGGGGCAATGCCGAGGCGGAAAAGATGATTGCCAACCTGACGGCGAAATACAATGCCGCAGGCATGGACGGCGCCTCCATTGCCATTTCCAAGCTTTCCGGCATGGTGCGCCAGCAGGCGACGCTCCTCTCCTTCATCGATGTGTTCTTCATTCTGACGATGATGTTCTGCTCGCTTGCCGTCTGCGCCATCATGCTGCGCAAGCCGAAACAGCTTGCCGGTGGAGGCGGTGGGGGGCATTAAGCCCTTCACCCTTCCAGCTTCATACGAAACCCTTGACGGTTCGCTCATCTTTCGGAAATTTTCGTTTACGCGCCATATCCGACAGGGATGCCGCGATGGGACAAACCCTTGTCGCGCAGGGAAAAGCATTGTGCAGAATTATGACAGCGGCGAATTTGCTGTCACATTTCCTGTCATAAAAATGCTGTTCCCGCGAAGGGATGAATTGCTAAGTCCCTGAAAACGTGTTTCACTTTCCACCGCTGACAGTGTGTGACAAACCACAAACTGTCATCCAACCGTCATGTCGGGCGGGTATCGGGATTTGCGCGAGCACCGGAATCGACCGGGGGCGTTCGCCGGACCTTAAACAGGGGAGTCAAACAATGCTTAGCTATACAGCGCGTCTGCTGTCGCTTTCGACGGCGATTGCCGTTGCCGGGGTTTCCATCGCCGCTGCCGAACCGTCAGCCGAACTGATCGCCGCCGCCAAGGCGGAAGGCGAACTGACGACCATCGCGCTCCCGCATGACTGGTGCGGCTATGGCGACATCATCAAGTCCTTCAAGGACAAATATGGCATCAAGGTCAACGAACTGAACCCGGACGCCGGTTCGGGCGATGAAATCGAAGCCATCAAGGCCAACAAGAACAACAAGGGCCCGCAGGCGCCGGACGTCATCGATGTCGGCTTTGCCTTCGGCACCTCGGCCAAGAAGGACGGCCTCACGCAGGCCTACAAGGTTTCCACCTGGGACGAAATCCCCGACAGCGCCAAGGACCCGGAAGGGCACTGGTATGGCGATTATTACGGCGTGCTCGCATTCGAGGTGAACAAGGACATCGTCAAGGATGCCCCGCAGGACTGGGAAGACCTTCTCAAGAGCGATTATGCCAATGCCGTCGCGCTTGCGGGCGATCCGCGCGTGTCCGCACAGGCCATTCTCGCTGTTCATGCCGCCGGCATCGCCCGCGGTGCGGAACCGGGCGAAGCCGCAGGCAAGAAGGGCCTCGAATTCTACAAGGAACTGAACGCCAACGGCAATTTCGTTCCGGTCATCGGCAAGGCCGCCTCGCTGGCGCAGGGCTCGACCCCGATCGTCATTCGCTGGGACTACAATTCCCTTGCCGACCGCGATACGCTGAACGGCAATCCGGAAGTCGAGACCATCATTCCGAAGTCGGGCGTCATCGCCGGTGTCTATGTTCAGGCGATCAGCGCCTACGCACCGCATCCCAATGCCGCGAAGCTGTGGATGGAGCATATCTATTCGGATGAAGGCCAGCTTGGCTATCTGAAGGGCTATTGCCACCCGATCCGCTTCAACGCCATGGCGAAGGCCGGCAAGATTCCGCAGGAACTGCTGGACAAGCTGCCGCCGGCGGATGCCTATGAAAAGGCGATCTTCCCGACCATCGAACAGATCGAGGCCGCACAGACCACGATCACCAAGGAATGGGACAGCGTCGTGGGCGCAAACGTTCAGTAAGCGCGTCTGCCGCATCAAACGGATAGCGCGTCGGATTTCAAGCCCGGCGCGCTGTCGAAACGGCTTCGCATCCCGGTGAGAGGCGATCTTCATCACCGGGAAATGCGCCAGGACAAATCGGCAGCGCAGGCCCTTGCGGTTCCTTCAACGGCAATCGCTCAAGCGCAGGTTCGACGATTCTGTTCTGGCAGGCATCCCTCTGAAGAAAGAGCGCATGAGTTCAGTAGCCGAAACAACAGCCCCCACCAGCGGAGTGCGCAAGCGCCAGCTTCCGTTATCCTGGCTTGGCGTGGCACCGTTTTTCATCTTCGCCATCCTGTTCCTGATCTGGCCGACGATGTATCTCATCATCGGCGCCTTCCAGGACCCCGCCGGAAATTTCACGCTCCAGAACATCCATGATCTGTTCCAGCCGCAGATCATGAGCGCCTACTGGATATCGATCAAGGTCAGCCTGGCATCGGCCATTGGCGGCGCGATCATCGGCTTCTTTCTGGCCTGGGCGGTCGTTCTCGGCAACCTGCCCGCATGGCTACGCCCGACGGTGCTGACCTTTTCCGGCGTGGCGTCCAACTTCGCGGGCGTGCCGCTGGCCTTCGCCTTTCTGGCGACACTGGGGCGAACCGGCTTTGTAACGATCCTGCTCCGGGAATGGTTCGGCTTCAATCTCTATTCGACCGGCTTCAACCTTCTCTCCTTCTTCGGCCTGACGCTGACCTATCTGTTCTTCCAGATACCGCTGATGGTGCTGATCCTGACGCCAGCGCTCGACGGGCTGAAAAAGGAATGGCGGGAAGCCTCATCCATTTTGGGCGCGACCACCGCGCAATATTGGCGCATGGTGGCCTTCCCGATCCTGTGGCCAAGCCTGCTCGGCACGACGCTTCTGCTGTTTGCCAATGCATTCGGCGCGATTGCAACCGCCTATGCTCTGACGGGTTCCTCGCTCAACATCGTGCCGATCCTGCTTTATGCGCAGATCCGCGGCGATGTGCTGCATAACCAGAATCTCGGCTATGCGCTGGCGCTCGGCATGATCGTCATTACGGGCATTTCCAACCTCATCTATATCTGGCTGCGCATGCGCGCCGAGAGGTGGCAACGATGAAAAAGAAAGGCTTCAATGCCCAGAAGATCGGGGCCTGGATCGCCTTCCTGATCGGCGCGATCTATTTTGTCGTGCCGCTGATCGGCACGTTCGAATTCTCGCTGCGCATGCGGCGCGGCGAATATTCCTTCGATGCCTATCGGGTGGTGTTCTCCGATCCCAATTTCCAGGCCACCTTCGGCTATTCGATCGTGCTTGGCCTGCTGACCATCATCTTCGGCGTGCTGCTGGTGGTGCCGACAGCCTATTGGGTGCGCCTGCGCCTGCCGCAGTTGCGCCCCGTGATGGAATTCATCACGCTGATGCCGCTGGTCATTCCGGCCATCGTCATCGTGTTCGGCTACCTGCGCATCTACAACTCGTCGTCATGGCTGCCGTTCACCGCATCGACGCGGGCAACCGACGTGCTCTTGATGTTCGGCTATATGACGCTGTCGCTGCCCTATATGTACCGCGCCGTCGATACGGCGATGCGCACCATCGACGTCAATACGCTCACGGAAGCAGCCCAAAGCCTCGGCGCGGGCTGGGGCCGCATCATGTTCAAGGTGATTTTCCCGAATGTGATTTCCGGCGTGATGAGCGGGGCTTTCATCACATTCGCCATCGTCATCGGCGAATTCACGCTGGCATCGCTTTTGAACCGTCCCGCCTTCGGTCCCTATCTGCAACTCGTCGGCGCAAACCGCGCCTATGAACCGTCGGCACTGGCGATCATTTCGTTCGGCATAACGTGGCTCAGCATCATCATGCTGCAACTCGTTTCGCGCCTCAATAAATTCAAGACAAATGCCGGGTAAAATTCATGGCTTTTCTTAATATCAAGCACCTGAAAAAGAGCTTCGGCGCCAATACCGTCGTCCACGATTTCAACCTCGCCGTGGAAAAGGGCGAATTCGTCTCCTTTCTCGGCCCATCGGGCTGCGGCAAGACAACCGTTCTGCGCATGATTGCCGGTTTCGAGAGGCCCGACAGCGGCGCCATCGAAATCAACGGCAAGGATGTGGTCGATCTGAAACCCAACCAGCGCAATATCGGCATGGTGTTTCAGGCCTATGCGCTGTTTCCCAACATGACGGTGGCGCAGAACGTTTCGTTCGGCCTGCGCGTTGCCGGAAAGCCAAGGGCGGAAATCGACGCCACGGTGAAGGAAATGCTGGGCCTCATCCGCCTCGACCATCTGGCGGATCGCTATCCCTATCAGATGTCCGGCGGCCAGCAGCAGCGCGTGGCGCTGGCGCGTGCGCTTGCCACCAAGCCGCAGGTTCTCCTGCTCGACGAGCCGCTATCGGCGCTGGATGCGAAAATCCGCATTTCCCTGCGCGAGGAAATCCGCGCCATCCAGCAAAAGCTCGGCATTACGACCGTCTTCGTCACCCATGACCAGGAAGAGGCGCTGTCGATTTCCGACCGCATCGTGGTCATGCATGAAGGCCGCGCCGACCAGATCGGCTCGCCCTTCGACATCTATAACCGCCCGGCATCACGCTTCGTGGCGTCGTTCGTCGGCACACTCAATATGCTGGAAGCCTCGGTCAGCGAACCGGGCCAGAACAGCATCGATCTCGACGGGCGCACCATCACCGTGCAGGAAAAGCTCGACCATCACCCGAAGGGCAAGTCGCTGACGCTGGCCCTGCGCCCGGAAGCGGTGAGCCTCGAAGCGCGCAAGAGCCACGATACCTCGCTGGAAGCGACCATCGAGGACGTGCATTTCCTCGGCTCCGTCATCCGCACACGTGTGGCGCTGGGCAAAAACCGCCTGTCGTTCGACACGTTCAACGATCCGACCCAGCCGCCGCCGCAGCGCGGCGACAAGGTGACGGTGCATTTCGCCTCGCATGATCTGCTGGTGCTGGCGGACTAGAGCGTTTCCTGTTTTAACAGAATCGCCGGAACCGCTCTAACTGTTTGTTTTGCCGCATTTGCCTCACGCAAAACCGTTTCACACTTTTGCTGGAAATGCTCTAAATCAAAAAGCCGCCCGAAGGCGGCTTTTTTCAATGACAGCGAATTTTATTCGCCCCAAGGGCCGTGGAAATCTCCGTCCTTATCCATGCGCTTGAAGCCGTGCGAGCCGAAGAAATCGCGCTGGCCCTGAATGAGGTTGGCGGTGCCGAGCGGCTGCGTGAAGCTGTCGAAATAGCTGAGCGCCGAACCGAGCGCTGGCAGAGGCAGGCCAGCAAGTGCTGCCTTGGCGACAATCTGGCGAAGCCCACTGGAAGCCTTGCTCATACGCTCCACAAAGGCTGGCGCCAGCAGCAGGTTGCGGCTTTCGCTGTCTTCGAAGGCATGGGCGATATCGTCCAGAAGCTGCGAGCGAATGATGCAGCCCGCACGCCAGATGCGCGCCGTTTCGGCAAGCGGAATGTTCCAGCCATGCTCCTGCGAGGCGGCTTCCATCACCGCGAAACCCTGAGCATAGGCCGCAATCTTGCCCGCAAGCAGGCCCTGCTCCAGATCGGCCAGGAATTTTGCCTGATCGGAAATGTCGAGGCTGCGCGGTCCCGGCTTGTAGGCCTTTGCTGCAAGCTCACGCGTGGCCTTCATCGAGGACAGCGAACGGGCGGCAACGGCGGCTTCGATGGCTGTTGCCGGAACGCCCAGCATCTGCGCCTCGATGGCCGCCCAGCGACCGGTGCCCTTCTGACCGGCCTCGTCGAGGATCACATCGACCATCGCCTTGCCGGTTTCCGGATCGGTTGCCTTCAGCACCTTGGCGGTGATCTCGATCAGATAGGAGTTGAGCGGACCCTGGTTCCACTTCTCGAACACATCGCCGATGGCCGGGGCCGAAAGCCCAAGACCGTCACGCAGGATGCCGTAGATTTCGGCGATCATCTGCATATCGGCATATTCGATGCCATTATGGATCGTCTTGACGAAATGACCGGCGCCGTCCGGCCCGACCAGCGCGCAGCAGGGCTCGCCCTTGTATTTGGCGGCGGCGGCAAGCAGGATCGGCGCGATGCGCTCATAGGCTTCCTCGGTGCCGCCGACCATCATCGACGGGCCATGGCGCGCGCCTTCCGCACCGCCGGAAACACCCATGCCGACAAAGGTCGGGTCGTTGGGGCCAAGCGCCTTCAGGCGGCGCACCGTGTCGCGGTAATCGGAATTACCGGCATCGATCATGATATCGCCCTTCTCAAGATAGGCCTTGAGGCGGGTGGTTTCCGTATCGACGGGGCTGCCAGCCTTGATGAGGAAGATGATCGGGCGCGGCTTGCGGATATTGGCGGCCAGATCCTCGAAGGTGGGGCAAGGAATGATCTTGTCGCGCAGCGGGCCTGCCTTTTCGACGAAGGCTTTCAGCACGGGCTCATCGCGGTCATAGACGGCAACCGTGTAGCCCTTCTCGGCGATGTTCAGCGCCAGGTTGGAGCCCATGACGCCAAGGCCGACCATTCCGATATCTGCTTTTTCCATTTTATGCCCTTCGCAAATGCAACCGATCAACCGGAGGCGGCAGCCGATTTCGGCGGCTGCACGGTCAATCTATATTCCAGTGTGGGATGATCTAGGGCACATGACGCAAAGTTGATAGACCCGCCATGACGAAAATCACCAGTTTTGCCTGCACAAGCGCCCTGTTAAATCGGTTAAGCCCTCCAAAAAACCTCTATTTCACGCATTTTGCACCTGTTTCAGCCTTCGCCGCGCAAGCCTCGCCCCTTTGGCCCCTCCTGACAGGATAAGGAACTTCGCCAGCCGCATGACATGGGTTATACAGCATTATCATGAAGCTGGCGGGGCAGGCACGTGAATCGCGACAGGCAGGAAAAAACGGATTTTCGCTGGGGCATATGGGGCACGGGCACGATAGCCGCCGCCTTTGCCGCCGATATTCAGGCAAGCAGCGGCATGCGCGTTGCCGCGGTCTGCTCGCGGGCGGCTGCGACCGCCGAGGCGTTTCGCCGACGCATCGGCGCCGACAAGGCATTCAGCGATTCAGGCGAGTTTCTGTCCGACGCGGATATTGACGCTGTCTATATCGCGACGCCGAGCGCCATGCATGTGTTGCAGGCCATGCAGGCAATTGCGGCGGGCAAAGCCTGCCTGATCGAAAAGCCGCTCTCGCTCGATGCCGGTGGCGTCCGGCAGATCGAGGCGGCGGCAAAGGCGAAGAATGTCTTTGCCATGGAGGCGATGTGGAGCCGTTTTCTCCCCGCGATCCAGGCGGTCAAACAACATATCGATAGCGGCCGCATCGGCACCGTGACGCGCATCGAGGCCGACCTGTCCTATATCCGCGCCTATGACCCGCAAAGCCGCTTTTTCAGCCCCGAGCTTGGCGGCGGCGCGGCTTTCGATCTCGGCGTCTATCCGGTTTCGCTGGCATTGTATTTTCTGGGCCTGCCGGATCATGTCGATGGCCGCTGGCAGCGCGCCAAAAGCGGTGTGGACATGCGCGCGGAGTTTCAGCTTGGCTGGCCGGACGCCACGGCCAGCCTCTCCTGCGGCTTCGACCGCGACGGTGACAATCGCATGCTGATCGAGGGAAGCAGAGGCACGATCCTGATCCATGCGCCGTTTCTGAAAGCCCAGAGGCTGACCCTGTTTTCCGCCTTTGCCGCGCGGTCGTCGCTCGGGCCGAATGGCGGCAAGGGTTTTATCGGCAAGGTGATGAACCGCCTGCCGCTTCCGGGCCGCATGATCGAGACTTATGCCTTTTCCGGCAATGGGCTGCAATTTCAGGCCGAAGCAGTGCGCGATGCGGTGCTGCGCGGCCAGATATCCAATGCCACCATGCCGCTCGACCATAGCGCCGCCGTTGCCGATATTGTCCGCAAGGTGCTGTCGAAAGGTTAAAAGCTGCTTCTCATCCTGTACGGCTGTGCGTTTTCGCCGGCATTGTTCAAGGCAAGAGCGATTTCAGTGATGTGCAGCGCCACATCGCCCGAAAAGAATGCCTTGTCGCCCGTCTGGATGGCGCGGGCCTGATCGGCAATGCCGCGCACGAAATCGATCTGCGAGGGATACATCGGCAGCGACCGCTTATCGGCCTTCGGATAGGACAGCTTTTTGCCGACAGCCGGTTTCCATGCGAGAAACCTGCCGATGCGCATTTCCAGAATGCCGAACAGGCGCACCAGAAAACGGCGCTTTTCCTCCGTCCGTTCCAGCCGGACGGAAGAGCGGTTATCCCAAAGGTCGTCCACCACAATCGAGCCCTTGTCGGCAACGATCGTGAGGCTGCGGTCCTTCGGCATGGCAAGCCCGGATGTGAGGCGCGCCACCAGCCCCGACCTGAAAACAAGACAGCCGACCGAAAAATCGGGCGCCATGCGCAGATGTTCCGTTCCCGGCCCCTTGTTGGGAAAGGTTATGGCGGAAAATGCCGAGACGCTCTCGACCGGGCCGAACAGCGACACCAGCCATGACAGCGCATAGCCCGCATGTTCCAGCGTGCAGCCGATCTCGAACTCGTGCAGGCCCGGCCATGGCGCGCCCGACTGCGAACGCCAGCTCGACCATTTGTCACGAAATACCGGGCCGTCTTCCATTTCCGCATAGACCAGACGCGGCATGCCGATGCCGTTGATCACGCTTGCGACCAGACGATAGGCCTCGCTGAGGCCATTGGCCGGAGCCGCCGCGAGCGTGAGGCCGGATTGCCGTGCAAAAGCGACCAGCGCTTCCGCATCGTCGTAATTCATCGCCAGCGGCTTTTCGGAATAGACATGCTTTCCGGCGGAAAGCGCTGCATGGGATATTTCAAAATGGCTTTCGGGCGTGGTCAGATTGACGACGATCTCCACGTCCGGATCGGCCAGCAGGGCCTCGAAACTGTCATAGGCGCTGACTGCATAATGCGCGCAGAACGCTTTCAGCCGTTCGGGCGACCGGTCATAGACCCCGCGCAGTTTCAGTTCAGGATAATTGCGCAGCGTGGTCATGTAATAATCGGCAACAAACCCGGTCCCGACGATTGCGATATTCATGAAGTGGCTCCGACTACCTTTTTGGGATGATGATTTTCGCGGTCAGTCTGAGGCCGAAGATCGCAAAGATGAGCGTGAGCCAGACCGGGTCCATGCGGCGGAAGAAAAAGCTTTCCAGCATCGCGTTCAACGTTCCGAAGAACACGATCATCAGGAAGAAATCGGCAAGCAGAAGATTTTCGCGCACCGGACGGCACCGCGCATAATTGATGAGCGGCATGACGATGATGACGAGGATGGCGCAAACCAGCGCGGGAAGCCCCATCGATAGCGCAATATCGAGATAGCCATTATGTCCATGCACGATGCCGCGCACATCCCAATCGAGATAATAGGGGTTCGCCGCCTCTTTCACGAGCGGGGTGCCCCAGAAGCTTTCATAGCCGAAGCCGGTCCATGGGCGATGCGAAAGCGCTTCCACCGCAAAGGCCCAGATGGAGGTGCGCCCGGTAAAGGTGGGATCCACGTCCAGTTGCAGAACGAGCTGATGCATCGGCTCGAACAGGACCGTGCCGAAGGTAAAAAGCGCAAGCAGAAACTGGATCGCGAAGACCGCAACCGGCGCCAGAAAACGAAGGCCGAAAATGCCGGGGCCGATCACCAGCAGCATGGCGAGCGGCACCAGTGCCGCCGTGGTTTTCGATCCGGTCTGCGACACGAAGATCAAGGCGGAAATGGCAATCAGAAAGCCGCTCACCCGCCAGCCGCGCCGCCACAGATAGACACCGGCAAAGGCCAAGGCGGCCATGACCGGCCCGGCAATGTTCTTGTGTGTGAACACGCCGCGCCAGAGATAGGCGTTTTGCGGTTCCAGCGCATCGGCGCCGTGGGTGCCGAGATTGGGCAGAAGGAGGACGCCCGCATAGGAAATGAAAATCACGATTGACGCCACCGTGACCAGCATGACCGAATAGGCGTCGCCATCCTGCGGCAGGCTCAAAACGGCGATGACGGTCAGAATGCCGATCATCGTCAACAGCACGCCGCGCATGGCCGTCGCCGGATCGGGGCTTGCGAAAACCGAGGCGAACAGGAAGGCAAACATCAGCAGCCAGCCGGGGCTGACGATCCTGACCACCTTTTTTGGATCGGCGAACATCGCAAGCGACAGAAGCGCCACCGCGCCGAGGCAACCGAAACCAAGCTGGTTGATCGTATCGCCGCCCGATGCGTCGCCATCCGCCGCCGCACCCAGCGGATTGAACGGACGGAACGAAACCAGCAGGATGCAGAATGTTATCGTGGCGATAACGAGCGCAATCGTGCGGATTGTCGCCCGCATCCCGGTTTGCGCGGCAACATCGGAACGGGTGTCAGTTCTTGTCCGGGTTGCGGTACTGCTCATTCAAATATCCAAAATGGGCCATGACGCGGCCGAGCCCGATATGGATGAAATAGGTCCCGACCGGCACGAAACGCGCGGCAAAACCGCGCCGCAGCGCCTTGATCGGAGAATAGCCGAGAAGGGCGAGGCTTTTCAGAAAAACGCGGACCTGACCGAAAGGCTCGTCCTTGCGCTGGCGCTGTTCGATCAGCGTCGACAGAACGCCATTGCGCAAACCGCGCGCGGTGATCCAGTCCTTTTCCAGCCGCCGCGCCGGAATGGTCTCGCGGACGATGCCTTCATTGCACCAGGCAATCTGGAAGCCCCTGGCCCGCGACCGATTGATGAAATCGGAATCGCCGCCGCCGGTAAAGTTGAACTTGAGGTCCATGAACGGATAGCCGATGGCTTCCAGCACCGGACGCGCGATCAACAGATTGCCGGATGAATAGATGATCGGAACGGGGCCGGTCTTGTTGTAATGCGGCAGGAAAACCGGGTGTCTTGCCCATTTTTCCGCGCCCGGCTTTTCAAAGATCGGATGTTGCGGACCGCCGACGAGGCTGGCTCTATAACGCTCTGCGGTCGCCACCATGTTTTCGATCCAGGCGGGATCGGCCAGTTCATCATCATCGATGACGATGACATATTTGAAATTCGGGAAATAGGTCATCGCCGTCAGCCAGCCCGCATTATAGGCGTTGCAGTTGCCGCGATGGGATTCCACAATCAGCATGCCGGTATAGTTACCGGCCTCGAACTGCGGCGCCGCAACTTTGGCGCCTTCCCGGTCTTCCGCCTCGTTCTCGATCACCACGACCGCGAAGCGGCGGCTCGTGACCTGGGCTTTCAGCGTGTCGAGCGTGCGGATCACATGCTCCGGGCGGCGAAACGTCGGCAGCGTGACCACGACTTCGATTTCATCGAAACGAAGTCCCGGTGTTTTAGCAATTACTTCTATATGACTAGGTAAATCAGACATAAACGCTACCGGATATTTCGAACTTCTATATTTGTTTATCCGCCATTATTGAAAAACATTTAAAGAAAAGTTCACCGCATGGCTATAAACACTGGCCAAAACTATCATAAAGCATCCCGAAAAGTTTGAAACGGTTTTCGGTAAGATGCGTGTAAACCAAACAGTCAGAGCAATGTCGAGGAGTTGAATTGCCGTCCCCGCACCTGGTTTTCGTAACGTCGATTGTCCCCCATGGCGTGCCGACCACCGGCTATGAAGTGGCGAATGCCGCCGTGGTCGATGGCCTGCGCCGCGCCGGCGCAAGAGTGACTGTGCTCGGCTTCACATGGCCGGGGCTGAAGGTCGATGCGGCGGATACCGTCGTTCTGGGCGAGGTGGAGGTGCGCACCGAAGGCGCCGGCCTCAAGCGCAAGATCGGCTGGGTGCTGAAATCCTTCCTGACCGGCCTCACGGTTTCATCGGCGAAATTGCGCGTGATACCGGCGCAGCAACTGCGCGAAGCCATCAAGCGGATCGGCCCGTTCGATGCCTATGTGCTGAATGGCGTCACCCTGCCCGGTGCGTTTGAAGACATGTTCAACGACAGGCCGTCGCTCTTCGTGGCGCATAATGTGGAATATCGCTCGGCGGAGGAAAATGCCGCCGATGCCGGAAGCTTCATCCAGAAGTTCCTGTTTGCCCGCGAAGCCCGCATTCTCAAGGGGCTGGAAAACCGGCTGAGTGCAAAGGCACGCTTCACCTTCACCTTTGCCGAGGATGACGGCCCGGCGCTGGGGCTTGGTCCAGACCGGTTCGCCACCATGCCGCTTGTCACGCCCGGCGGTGCGCAAGCCGCGCAGCAGCGCCCCATCAAATACGATCTTGCCCTCATCGGCACATGGACATGGCATCCGAACCGCATCGGGCTCGAATGGTTTCTGCGCGCGGTCAAGCCGCATCTCCCCGCCGATATTTCCATCGCGATTGCAGGCAACACGCCTGCCGATCTGGTTGCAGCCTGGTCCAGCACGGGGTCAGGCGTCAATTTCGTCGGCAAGGTGCCGGATGCGACCGAATTCGTGGAAAGCGGCGCGCTTGTGCCGCTCATCAGTCGGGCCGGAACCGGCGTTCAGCTCAAGACTATCGAGACGTTCGAACTGGGCATGCCGAGCGTCGCCACGGCGCATTCCGTGCGCGGCATCAGCAAAATTCCGGGCAATTGCACCATTGCCGACGGCCCGCAGGCCTTCGCGGCGGCAATTGTCGAACGGATTGGGCGGATAAGATCGGGGGATCGCCAGAGACTGGACGGCAAAGCCTTTACAGGATCACAAATCGAAGGCATGGACCGCGCGGTTGCCAGAGGCCTGCACGCGCTTCATGGCGAAGAGAAAAATACGGACCAGGCATGATGCATAGCGAGAATGTCACCTACCGGAATATTCTGGGCGTAAAGGTCGCCTGTTTCGACTGGGGCAGCGCCTTTGCCTTCTTCGAGAACCGCATCAATGAAGGCCGGTTCATGAAACAGGGCTGGCTCAACGCCAATAATTCCAACATTGCGGATACCGACCCGGACTATCGCGCCGCGCTGGAGGATTTCCTGATCCTGCCGGACGGTGTGGGCGTCGATATTGCCAGCAAGGTTGCCTATGGCAGCCGGTTCCCCGCCAATCTCAACGGAACGGACTTCATTCCGGGCCTGATGGAACACATGAAGCACCCGCTGAAAATCGCCCTTCTGGGCGGCGGTCCGGGCGTTGCCGCCGATGCGGCAGAGCTTTTCAAGCAGCAGATCCCGCGCCATGACTATCGCGTCATTTCCGACGGTTTCTTCAAGCCTGCCGATCTCGACGGCATTCTCGGTCAGCTCAAGGATTTTCATCCCGACATATTGCTCGTCGCGATGGGCGTGCCGCGCCAGGAACTCTTCATCGACAAGCACATCACGGCGGAACATTGCACGGTCGCAAGCGCGGTCGGCGCGCTGTTCGATCTGCATACGGGCCGCGTGCAGCGCGCCCCGCAATGGGTGCGCAAGCTCCAGATGGAATGGGTGCACCGGCTGTTGCAGGAACCGCGACGGCTGGCAAAGCGCTATCTGATCGGCAATCCCGTATTTCTGTGGCGTGTCGCCAAAGGCTGGATAATGGGAGCATCCCGGTGAAGACCGCAATCGTCACAGCCAGCTGGGACCAGGATTTCGAGCGCTGCAAGCTGCTTTGCGAGACCATCGACAATTATGTCGGCGGCTTCACGAAGCATTATATCCTTGTCGATAGCAAGGATGTCGCCCTGTTCCGCAAACTGGAAAGCGCAAAGCGCGTCATCATCGATGAGCGCGATCTGCTGCCGTCCTGGCTGCACGCCTTCTGGGACCCGACCTATCTTTGGCGCAGGCGGGTCTGGCTTTCGCTCAGGACCAAGCCGCTGCGCGGCTGGCATGTGCAGCAGTTGCGCCGCATCGCGCTTGCCGGTGCGGTGGAGGAAGACGGATTTCTCTATACGGATTCCGACACGGCCTTTCTGCGTCCCTTCGATTGCGGCACGCTCTGGCATGGCGAAAAGCTCCGGCTTTTCGTGCGGCCCAATGCGCTTGCCAATCCCGAATGGCCGGAGCACCCGGTCTGGGCCGCCAACGCGGCCAAGCTGCTCGGTATCGAGAACGGCAAAAGCGGGCTGAACGACTATATCGGCCAGCTCGTCTCCTGGCGGCGCGACAGCGTGATTTCCATGTGCCAGAGGATCGAGGCCCATACCGGACAGCATTGGGTGGCGGCCCTTGGCAATATACGCCGTTTTTCCGAGTGCTTCATCTATGGCCGCTATGTCGATGACGTGCTGGGGGGCGCCGGCCATTACGCCGACACGCATGATCTGTGCCGGATGCAATGGTTCGCGCCGCCGCCGAGCGAGGCGGAATTCCGCACCTTCATCGCCGAAATGGAGCCGCATCAGGTTGCCATCGGCATGCAGTCCTTTCTCGGCCTTTCGGTCGACGACATCCGGCGGATTATCGCAGCCTGAACCTCAAACTCGTTTAGCCGGCAAACGGATGCTCGTATAGGTGAAAATCAGCGACAGCAGATAAAGGCCGCCAAACACGATATTGAGCCCGAAAATCCAGTCGTGATTATCGACATAGTTCACAAGCAGCAGCCAGACGAAGAATGCCTTGGCGGCGGTCATCAGCACCATGCTCAATGTCCGGAGGCCGGACTGGCCGCGCGCATAGAGAATTTCGGTCTGGTATTCGATGAGATTGCGGAATCCCGGCACCAGCAGCACCAGCGGCAGCAGGCCGACAATCGGCGCAACGCTTGAACCGAGCGCGTTCGGAAAGATTTGCAGGAACACGGCCATCGCGCCAAGACCGGCCACCGAGACGGCAAAGACCGCAAGTTCCAGCCCGGCGCGCATGCGCAGCGATGACAGCATGTCGGGCGTGCGCATGAGCTTTTGCACCAGCATCATGTTGAAGGATCGCACCGGCAGGGCCGTGAGATCGACAAGCCGCATGATGATGGCATAAAGGCCTGCCGTCGCAGGCCCGCCGACGGTCAGCACAAGAATCTTGTCGAGTTCGGCCTGGATATAGAACAGCAGTTCGGCCCCCATCACCGCAATCGCATCGGAAAGCCGCCGCATGTAAAGCGCGGGCCTGAAACGAAGCCGGATCGAGGGATAGAATTTCAGCGCCGTCAGCAGCGCCACGCCATTGGCCGCCGCATACCACCACGCCCAATGGGCGATGTCATGAGCGCTCGCCAGCCACAGGAACAGGACCGCGGCCACGGCGCGCGTCGCCGTCCCGAAAATCACCAGCCCCGCCGATATGCCGAACCGGCGTAGGCCATTATTGACGATGATGACGATTTCCGTCGAGCGCCAGAGCAGGGCTTCGGCAAACACCACCACGGCAAAAGGCAGAAAGGAGATATCGCGGCTGAAAAAGACGGCATAGACCAGCCACGATGCCAGCGCGAAAAGCGGCAGGGAAACCAGAATGGCGACGAGAAAACCCGCCGTATAGACGCCAAGCAGGCGCGGCTTCACCGTCGATATGCGGTAAAGCGGTGAACTGAAGCCCAGCGAAACGATGCGCGACAAAACCACGCCCGTTCCGGACGCGGTGGCAAACAGACCGAAATCACCGGTCGGCAGCGTGTTTGCAAGCGCGATGAAATAGACGAGCGAGACCACAAGCCTGCCAGCGGAGCCGGAAAACAGGGACAGATAATCCCGCACCATTCCGGCATTGTTGCCTGACAGTTTCCGCAGCGCTTTCGCTATCAACAGGGAGCCTCATCCATCATGGTCTGGCGCGCCTGCCGGTCGGTTGAAAGGCGCGCGCAATATGCAGATTTAGCTAAAAAGACTTAAACTCTTCTTTGCAAGCGCAAATAGTGAGAAAGCAAAGGCTAAAATAAACGAGGCCGGCATTTGTCGGCCCGCGCCGACATTATTTTAACGTTTTGTTTTCTATAAAAAATTACATTCGCTGTTCAAATGCGGGCCGACCGGATTGCGGCCCGGCATCGGGATTTCAAAACAGCGGCTGGAAACAGTTGTAACGGCTTACAGATACGGGCGATTTCGGCAATGAGCGATCAAGAGGAGCGCAGAAAGGCAGGGGTTGAAAAACCTCTTCTCGCATTTTCCGACGCCCGCCCAGCCAGTCGCCCGGCCGCTCGCCCGACCAATCCCCCGACTGGCCGTCCTGACAACGAGGCCGCGCCGCCATGGACCCCGCCCACAACGCCGGATGAGCGCGCGGCATTTTTTCGCCAGCACGACCATGGCGTGGAGGAAACGGCAAAAACCGTACCCGAAGAAGAGCCGGATGAGGCGGATGTCGCCGCACTGCAAAGACGCATCGCGCTGATCGAGGCGGAACTGGAACGCAAGGTTCAGGAGCGCGCACGCCGCAAGGCCATGGCGGACATGCCTGTTCCGGCACCTGAGCCGATAGGGCGCGAGCATCCTGTCATTGACAGACCGGCAGCGGATGCCGAGTGGAAACCGCTGATCGACCCGCGCATCGCGCTTGACGTGCTGCGGGGATCGCGCCGGCTCCTGCTGGTCAGCACGATATTGGGTGGTGTGGTTGCCGCGCTCTATGCCTTGTCCCTGCCGCAGATGTATGTCGCCTCGACCGATATTCTGGTCGATCCGCGCAATATCAAGACCGTCGGAAACGAACTGACGCCGGGACAGCTTCCGACCGATGCGTCGCTGGCCATTGCCGAAAGCCAGGCGCGGATCATCGATTCCAGCAGCGTGCTGCTGAAGGTGATCGACAAGACCGACCTGACCCAGGACCCGGAATTCAACGGCACGCTGGTTCCGACCGGCATTGCCGGGCTGTTTGCGCAGATCAGGCATATGCTGTCGCCCCGGAAGGCGGGCGACAGCCAGGCGCTGCAAACCCGCGTTCTCGACAATCTGCGCAAGAGCATCGCCATTGGCCGCGACGCCAAGACCTTCATCTATTCAATCTCGGTGAAAACCCGCAATGCGCAGAAATCGGCCTCGCTCGCAAACACGATCAGCACCGTTTTCCAGAGCGAGCTTGCTTCGCTGCAATCCGATGCCGCGCGGCGCACCTCGGACGAACTGTCGAACCGGCTTGCCGCTATGCGCGCAAACGTCGAGCAGGCAGAGCGTGCGGCGGCGGATTTCCGCGCCTCGCACGATCTGGTCAATGTGGACGGCAAGCTTATCAGCGATAACGACCTGACGCGGCTCAACGACCAGCTGACCAACCAGCGCGCCGAAACCATGCGGCTACAGGCGCGCGTGCAGGTGCTGAACAGCGCCACATCCGACAGCGTGCTGTCGGGAACCCTGCCGGAAGACCTGCGTTCCAACACGCTGACAGCCTTGCGCGCACAATATGCGCAGGCCCGCCAGACCGCAAACGGCTTGTCCACCCAGCTTGGCCCCCGCCATCCGGCGCTCATCCAGGCGCAGTCGCAGGCCAGCACGGTTCTCGGCAACATCGACGCCGAATTGCGGCGCATCCGTTCCTCGCTGCAAGTCGAGGTTGCCCGGTCCATACAGCAGGAAAAAGACTTGACCGCCCGCCTGGCGCAACTGAAATCACAACAGGCAAACAATAGCGGCGATCTGGTGAAACTGCGTGAACTTGAACGCGAGGCCGCGGCGCGGCGTTCGGTCTACGAAGCCTTCCTCCTGCGCTCGCGCGAGACGAGCGAACAGGAAGGCCTCAACACGGCCAATGTCAGGGTCTTGTCGGAAGCCCGACCGCCGCTTGATCCGGCTGGCACATCGCGCAAGCTGATCGTCATTGCCGGGCTGATTGCCGGCTTCCTCGCAGGCGTTGCAATCACCGCCGTCCGCAATTTCGGGCGGCTGCTACGCCTCTCCTGACATCGACAGGCCCGCGGCAAGGACGGGAAGGCGTTGTCGGTGCCATCCCGTCGCCGCCGCCGGCTTCTTTCCTTGTTGAAGCAATTCAGCCGGTCAGTTCAAGTCTGAAATCCTCCGGCATTGCATCGCTTTGAACCTACCACTTGACGCTGAAGCCCACATTTCCCGAAAGCGTGTAGCTGTCACCGAATTTCCTGGTACTGCTCGCAGCATTGATATTGCCGAAGATGCTGTATTTGTCCTCATGCCAGCTGTAAGTTCCGCCAGCACCGATGCCGAGCCACGTCTTGCCGGTCGTACCCGGATCAACAATGGCGCTAACCCAATCAGGACGGCCGGATACGGAAATGGCCACATTGCTGTCATCCTGCACCAGCGACTGGTAGAGATTGGCGCCGGTGTAGAAACTTGTCCGCCGGGTATATCCGTCCGCGCCTTGCCAGCTATTGGCATGGTTGGCGCTGATGCCCAGACGGGCGATGAGGTCGTTCTGACGTCCGAAGTTCGATGTAACATTGAAAACATCCGTCAGATCGTCCATGCGCAACGACGACCAGGCAAGTTGCGCCTGCGGCGTCCATGACCAATGCTCATTGATGGCAATGCGCTTTCCGGTCTCAAGGCTGACGGCATAGCCAAAGCCTTTCGCGCCATCGGCAATGGTGCGCTCTATGAGATCGGAATCCATGTCGTTCTTGTACCAGGTGAACTTTCCCTGCCCGTCGACATAGAAGCCATTATCGCCATACCAGGTCAGCGAGACCCCGCCGCCATAGCCATTGGCCTTGATTTCACCATCGCCGTAAGGAGAACTTACCCGCGTGTTGATGCGGCCATATTCGAACCAGACACCGCCGATGAAACGACCGGCCTCATTTTCATAAAGCTGGTTATCCACACCGGCCGTGAAGGTCCATGTATCGACATTCGCCGTGTTACCGGTGGAGCTGTCAGACGGGGCAAGCCGCCCATAACTGCCGGAAACCTTGCTCCAGAACAGGCCATAATCCGTCAGCGCCGTGGTTACGCCCGGCTCCGGCACAACCTCTCCCGCGCCGGGTCCATCGCCCTGGGCGATCTGGCGTGCGCTGGCGCCGGTCCAGTAGCGGTTGCCCACACGCTCCTGCAACGAGGTCGGCGCATTGAAGGTCCGCAGGGCCTGTGTATAGGCGGTGTAGAGCGGTACAGTCGCAGCATAGACGTGTTCTGGATTCGGGTTAGGGCCGGGATTTGGGTTGGGATTGGGATTCGGGTTGGGTGGACATGTTCCGGTTTCTTCACACGGAGGAGGAGGCGGAGGCGGAGGCGGCGGGCATGTTCCGGTCTCTTCACATGGGGGCGGAGGAGGAGGCGGCAGCGGCTTATCCTTCAGCTGGCTTGTCAGGTAGAAGTCGCTCGGCTTTCCGCCTTCGCCACCCTTTCTCAGCCGGTAGGCATATGCGCCGCCAACAATGACATCCTGGCCATTGATCTGGTAATCGCCCTTGAGGTCGAATGTCCCGTTGGACTGACCGCCAACGCTGATAAGGCGGATGCCTGTTACCGTCTGCGCGCCGAGCCCGTTACGATTGTTGACCTTCACATTTGTCTGGCCAGACGTGTTTCCGCGAATATCGAGACGATCGGTCGGGGAATTGTCATCGCCAAGCTGCGTGTTGAAAACGACGGTTCCGCCCTTGCCGATATAATTGCCATTGATGGTTTTGGTCGCGAAGCCATTTTCGCTGCCAACGACAAGCTTGCCGCCATTGATCAGATTTTCCAGCGTTCCGTTACCGCTCAATATGCCGTTTTCCTTGATCTCGGTTGTGCCGCCGAGCTTCTGGTCAATCGTCAGTTCGCCGCCGGGATTGACGGTCGTGTTGCCCTTGAAGCCGGAATTGTCGCCGGTCAGGGTTTCGTGGCCCGTGTCGACAACGAACCCGCTGTTCTCATCGCCCACAAGTGTTCCGGCATAGGTGCCGCTCCCATTGGTGATGATCAATTCCTTGCCCCCAAGGTTGACCACAGCACCGGCATTGTTGCCGCTCAGGCTCTGGATCTTCGTGCTGTCGCCATCAATGGTGCTGATATCGAACCGGCTGTTGTTTTTGACCCCGGAAGAACTTTCCAGATTTCCATCCTGGGAAAGCTTCAATTCTCCTTCATTGATGGTGGTTTCACCCGTATAGGTGCCCTTGCCAGTGACGGTCGCGATGGAACTTCCGTTCTTTTCCAGACGGTTGAAACCCTTATATTCCGTGCCGATCTTCGACAGATCGAAGTCCTGATCTTCCGTGCCGCCAAGGCCGATGCCGTTGTTCTGACCAACGGCTTCAACCGAACCATTGGTCGTGGAGCCTTTCCACATTTCAAAAAGATTGTTGTTGCCTTCGATGCGCACCGCCTGTCCCTGTGACGGGCTGGTACCGCCCGCCGAGATAACGCCTTTGGTTTCATTGATGATCTTGGCGTCATCGCCTTTCACATAAACGCCGATGCCCGCGTCACCATCCGTGCCGCCCGGCACAGAGACACCGTTGCTGGAACGGGCCTGTCCGCCCTTGCCGCCTGTAACCGCGCCGCGATTGTTGAGTATGCTTTTACTGCCAAGTTCGACGCCATTACCGCCGTCACCGCCGTCGCCGCCATTTTTATGGCCGACCAATGTACCGCCCTTGCCGCCATCGCCGCCGAGAATGGCTTTCTCGTTGATGAGCTGCCCGCCATCGTGAACCACCGCACCGGCGCCACCGGCACCACCGGTTCCACCGAAACAGTCGATCGTACCGCATTTTTGGGTCTCCGCCTGCGGGTTGGCTATGCCGCCAGCACCGCCAAGACCGCCGGTTATGGTGGATTTATTGGTGTATTGTCCGCCCGATTGATCCAGACCGGCCCCACCAGCGCCGCCATTGCCGCCGCCGCCGAGAGACCCCCAGGTATTTGCCCCGGCACCACCAGCACCGCCGGTTACGGTTGCGCTGCTTTCACCGCTCTGATTTTGCAGGGCAAGGCCCGCGCCGCCGCCGCCGCCACCGCCGCCGCCTCTGTTGATACAGTCGTAACATCCCGATTGCGGATTTCCGACGTTGCCTGCTCCACCGGCAATTGTTCCACTTGCCGGCAAGCTATTGCCACCGGCGTTTCCGCCCGCACCGCCAAGCTGCCCGCCGCCAGCGGCACCGCCCTGTCCGCCTTTCCCGTCACGGCTGGGCGTTCCGGGCCGGCCGTCCTTCTGATCTTTCTGCGAACGTCCGCCATCGCCGCCCTTGCCGCTCTGACCCCATTCTGCTGCATGTGCAGAAGTCAAAAACAGATCTGGAGACGCGGCAGAAAGTGCAGCTATAGAAACAGCCGTAGCAAACGCATAAAAAACAAAAGACTTTCCGCAAGAAAATACACCACTTCTATTCGTATGCGCGCCCCGCTGGAGATCATCATTATTTCTTATTTCTCTATTTATATTCATTATGTCGACTCCTTGACTTAAATTTGTCATTACATCGACGACAATATTCTTGGTCAGCAATCCAGCAATACTAAGTATTGACTCACTTAATTGAGGGAATCGAATATTATTTTTCGAGAATCTTTATTAGATTCAACGGTAAAACCACTATTCCTCGGCTTTTACAGGAAACTTCTGCGGGGTTCTTACCGCGAATCCGGGACACAAAAACGGCACAAACGCCATGATAGTGTCTTTTTTGCAACAGTTAACAATGCTGTCTGATGTCGACTCGCATCGACATGGGGGCAACAAAACTGGAAGGGAAAGACGGCCAGGAAGGCGAGATGCAACTCCTGCAAGGATAGCGCAAGAAAATGCTTATCCTCGCGGCGGAGCGAGCGCCGCCCGCAGAGGCGGACGGCCTACTTGTTCAGCATCACGCAGACTGACGCAAACGGACCTCGACACGCGGCACCTTGCGTCCGCTGGCACGCAAAATGCCCTGCGCCCCGTCAAGATGGCCGGGCTTCAGCTCAAGCGCCAGAAAGCGCCGCTTCTCATAAGGGCCCGGCATGGCAAGTTGGCCGGTCTTTTCCGCGGTGAAGCCGAAGCGCGCATAATATTCCGGGTCGCCCACGAGCAGGATCGCGCCATGGCCGAGCCGCCGCGCTTCGCTGATCGCATGGCGCATCAAGGCTGAACCGATACCGCAACCGGCATGGGACGGATCGACAGCCAGCGGGCCGAGCAGCAGCGCGGACACCGGGAAACCGAACCCATCAAGCCCGGCATGGACATTCCAGAGCCGGACAGTGCCTGCAAGCGTGGCATCCGCGCCTTCCGCCACAAAAGCCAGCCCATCGGCGGGCAGACGGCCGCGACGCAGCTTTTCCGACGATTTCCGGCGGCGGCCCTCGCCCATCGCGCGGTCGAGCAGCGCTTCGCGCGCAAGCATATGCTCCAGCGCTTCACCAGCGATTGTGAAAGCCGGAACGATGAAGGTGTCGATATTTTTCTGAATGTCCAAAGTCGCGTTCATGACATCTATCCCCGCAAGGCGGCAGCAGCACACGCCGCCCGGCGCCTTGCAGCACCGGGCGAGTTGAGAGGATCATTCGGGACTTTTAAAGCTATGATCTAATCCGAAAACCGGTTGCCGCTTTTCAGGATCATGCCAAGTCTGAATGATCAGATGACGTAGGATCGGAGCGGTTCGAAGCCGTTGAACGCCACCGCCGAATAGGTGGTGGTGTAGGCGCCCGTGCCTTCGATGAGGATTTCGTCACCGATGGTCAGCGAGAGCGGCAGCGGATACGGCGTCTTTTCATAAAGCACGTCGGCGCTGTCGCAGGTCGGGCCGGCCAGCACGCATGGTTCGGTTTCGCTGCCGTCATGCGGCGTCACGATCTGGTAGCGGATCGCCTCGTCCATGGTTTCGGCCAGACCGCCGAACTTGCCGATGTCGAGATAGACCCAGCGCACATTGTCGTTGTCCGCCTTGCGCGAGACCAGAACCACTTCGGTCTTGATGACGCCGGCATTGCCGACCATGCCGCGGCCCGGCTCGATGATGGTTTCCGGGATACGGTTGCCGAAATGCCGGGACAAGGCATCGAAGATCGCCATGCCATAGGCCTGAGCGGTCGGCACATCCTTGAGGTAACGGGTCGGGAAGCCGCCGCCCATATTGACCATGCGCAGAACGATGCCCTCATCGGCAAGGGTGCGGAACACCGATGCCGCGTCGCCGAGCGCGCGATCCCAGGCGGTGAGGTCCGTCTGCTGCGAGCCGACATGGAACGACACGCCATAGGAATCGAGGCCGAGCGACTTTGCATGGCGCAGAACGTCGATGGCCATGGCAGGCACGCAGCCGAACTTGCGCGACAGCGGCCATTCAGCCCCTTCACCATCCGTCAGCACGCGGCAGAACACGCGGCTGCCGGGCGCGGCGCGCGCAACCTTTTCCACTTCTTCCACGCAGTCGACCGCATAAAGGCGGATGCCCAGCTCGAAGGCGCGCGCAATATCGCGCTCCTTCTTGATGGTATTGCCATAGGAGATGCGGTTCGGCGTGGCGCCAGCTTCCAGCGCCATTTCAATCTCGGCAACCGAAGCGGTGTCGAAGCAGGAGCCGAGCGAGGCCAGCAGGCGCAGGATTTCCGGCGCGGGATTTGCCTTCACCGCATAGAAGATGCGCGAATAGGGCAAAGCCTTCTCGAAGCTTTCATAATTGTCGCGCACGACGTCGGTGTCGACGACGAGGCAAGGACCGTCCGGACGGCGGGTGTTGAGGAAATCGATGATACGCTGCGTTGCCATGGTCGTTCTCCCGCACGGCTTGTCTGTGCCGTTTGTATGGGGACAAAGTGTGCATGAACGCATCCGCCGTGAGGCCAGCCTTTGGAGGTGCTGATGTCACGCGAAAACTCATGCGGCGATGGAACAACGCTAGATCCGCGTTACTCCGCTTTGTCTGCCTTGGATTGGAATTGGAGAACCGCATCCGCACTTCTGGCAATGAAGGTGTGCCTCTTCAGTAATTTCGGCTTTTGGACAGCCGAAAGACACTAGAAAGGCCCGCACCGTCGTTGCTTCAAGATGTCCTCGATCTGGCGGTTGGCCATCAGATCGACTGGAGCGGTTAGGTCCAGGTACCGTACCGAATTCCTCACCATTCGAGGATCGGCGGACACCCACAGGCACGTGCGACTTTGGGCAAGCGCGATATAAGCGCAAAGTCGTGACCATTCAATGACAAATATTGCGCCGGGGAGAATTTATTTTTCCCGGAATTCGATTGAACGGCGTGCTTGCCATTGTTCAATATAAGTGAAACATTCTGGGGGCAGACACGCCTCGAAAGAGCGTAAACAACCCGTTAATCGCTTCATGTTGTGAACAATGGCCCGTTTCGATTCCTTCAATTCCATCATCGCAAAAGCTGAAAAGCCGCCCGTTCACGCATCCGGCGGGCCGCTTGAAGGCGAAAGGCTGGCCGTCAAGGACATTTATGACGTCGCCGGAATGGTGACCGGATGCGGCAATCCGCAGATTGAAGCCGAATCACCCATCGCCGAAAAATCGGCCCCGGTGGTGGAAAAGCTGCTTGCCGCCGGGGCCGAATTTATCGGCAAGGCCCAGACGGATGAACTGGCCTTCTCGCTGATGGGCCAGAATTCGCATTTCCCCCACCCCATCAATCCGGCGGCACCCGACCGCGTGACCGGCGGGTCCTCCTCCGGCTCGGCTGCCGCGGTGGCGGGCAAGCTTGCCGACATAGCGCTCGGCTCCGACACGGGCGGCTCCATCCGCGCGCCTGCAAGCTTTTGCGGCCTGATTGGCCTGCGCACCACGCATGGCCGCATTCCGCTCGAAGGCATCATGCCGCTGGCGCCTTCGCTCGACACGATCGGCTGGTTTGCGCGCGATATCGACCTTTACGGCCGCGTCGGCGCCATTCTCCTTGGCGACGACGCGCGAAAATTCAGCCTGACGCAGCTTCTCTATATGCCGGTTCTGGAGCAGCTTCTGCTCGGCCAGGACGAAACCGATGCCTATCGCGCCATGTTTGCCGAAGTGCGCCCGCATTTTGCGAGCCTCAGGGCGGCAAGCCAGCCGACGCTTTCCATTGACGAACTGTATCTCGCCTTCCGCCAGATCCAGGGCGCGGAAGCATGGGCGACGCATGGCGACTGGATATCCTCCGGCGACCGAAGGCTTGGCCCCGGCGTTGCCGACCGCTTCGCTTTCGGCGCGGCGATCACCGCCGATATGGTTGCAAGCCAGCGCGCGCGGCGCGCCCGCTTCACGGAAGAACTGGAGAACATCATCGGTGACAGCGCCGTTCTGGCGCTGCCGAGCGTACCGGGTGCGGCGCCGCTGGCAAAAGAGCCTTTCGAGACCTTGCAGGCCTATCGCGAACAGGCCCTGCGCCTGCTCTGCCTTTCGGTGCTTTCCGGCCTGCCGCAAATCACATTGCCATTGGGGCAGGTGCAGGGCGCACCTTTCGGCATTTCCTTCATCGGGCCACGCGGCAGCGACCGGGCGCTGATCGCACTGGCCAGAAATATCATCGGGAAGCGAGACTAGACCATGGACACCCTCACACGTATGCGCGCCTTCATCGACGTGGTCGAGGCGGAAGGCTTTTCCGCCGCGGCGCGAAAGATCGGGCGCTCCAAGGCGCTGCTTTCCAAATATGTGCGCGAATTGGAGGACGAGCTTGGCGCGCGCCTCTTGAACCGCACCACGCGGCAATTCTCGCTGACCGAGGCCGGGCACACCTATTATCACCGCGCGGTCGAAATCATCCGCGAGATCGATGCGTTGCAAGATGCCGTCAGTGAAACGAGTTCGGATGCACGCGGGCGCATCAAGCTTTCCGCGCCGCGCACGTTCGCCGATGCCGTGATTGGCCAGTCGCTGATCGATTTCTGCCTCGCCCATCCAGAAATCGTGCTCGATGTGCGGCTGGACGACCGTTTCGTCGATCTGGTGGAAGAAGGTTTCGACCTTGCGATCCGCATCACGCGCTTGCAGGATTCGTCTCTCATCGCAAAGCGATTGTCGCCGTTCCATTCCATCCTGTGCGGCGCGCCGGAGCTTATCGCCCGCGTCGGCAAGCCGGAACGGCCCGAAGACCTGTCCGGGCGTCCCTGCATCATCGACACCAATGCACGCTCGCGCAACAACTGGCATTTCCGCAATACCGACGGCTCGATGATGACCGTTCCCGTCAACGGTCCCATCGAGGTGAACAGCCCTGTCGCCACCAAGAACGCCGCGCTGGCAGGCCTTGGTTTCTGCATGCTGCCGGCCTTCATTGCCGAAGAGGAGATCGAGCGCGGCAAGCTGGTGGCCTGTCTGGACGATTTCATCGTCAAGGATGGCGGCATCTATGCCGTCTATCCGCATCGGCGCTACCTGCCCGCGAAAATACGGGCATTGGTCGATTTTCTGACCCAATGGTTCAGGGAGCGGGAACTGAGCGCATCCAGAAAAATATGATCGCCTGCGCGCAAATGCGCGTGCGTCCCACTTTTGCCGTCTTCGGGCATAAGCGTTATCTGATGGAATTTACGATGGTGGTTTTGTCCTGGCTCAGGCGTGGTTTCATCCGGTCTGCCGCAATTGCATTGCCGGCGGGATGCCTGCCCACGCTCGCGCTCGCCCATCCGCATGTCTTTGCCGAAGCGCGGCTGGAACTTTCCATCGCCCCCGACGGCACCGTGCAGCAGCTTGCGCATGTCTGGCGTTTCGATGACGTTTTCTCCTCCACCGTTCTGATGGAATTCGACAAGAAGGGCGATCTGCAACTCGACAGGCAGGAACTGGCCGACCTTGCCCATGTCATCAACGGCTCGATCGCCGAGTTCAAATATTTCCAGACCGTTCTGGAAGACGGCAAGGATGTGAAAATGGCAAAGCCGACCGATCTTGCCGCAGATTTCGCCGACAACCGCCTCATCATCATCTTTACAAGCAAGCCCGAAAAGCCATTGAAGCTGGCACCCGGCCACAAGGTCAGCTTCGGTGTCTATGATCCCACTTTCTATACGGCCATCGATTACACCAATGACAGCGATCTGGTTGTGAAGGGCCTGCCCGCGGGCTGCGCCTCCAGGGTCGTGCGGCCCGACCCGGATGAGGCGCTGGCCCAGAACCAGGCGACGCTGACCGATGCCTTTTTCAACGATCCGGCGGGCACGGACATGTCGAAAATCTTCGCCACCCGTCTTGAGATCGACTGTGCGCCGAAAGGAAAGCCGAACTGATGCGGAAATCGTCGCCCTTCCTTCTGACCCTTTGCCTTATGATGGTTATTGCGCAGGCCCATGCACAGTCATCGCTTGGCATTGGCGCCAATGAGGTGGCGATGAAGCCGACCGGGCCTTTCGCGCATATCATCCTCTGGATGAACGAGCAGCAGCGCACATTCTATCTCGCCATGACCACCGCGCTGAAAGCCATGCGCGAAGACCCGTGGCAGGCTTCGGTCCTGGTCGGGCTTTCCTTCATCTACGGCATTTTCCACGCCGCAGGGCCGGGCCATGGCAAGGCGGTGATTTCCTCCTATATGATCGCCAATGAAACAGCGCTTCGGCGCGGCATTGTCCTGTCGTTCATTTCATCGCTTTTGCAGGCGATCATGGCGGTTGCCGTTGTCGGCCTCGCATGGTTCCTGCTGCGCGGGACCGGCATTTCCATGGACCGGACCGCCCGTTCCATGGAAATTGCAAGCTTTGCGCTTGTCTTGTTTTTCGGCCTGTGGCTTCTGGCGCGCAAACTGCCGCAGCTTTTCAGGAAGCGCGACGATGCAGGCCCCGCCGCGTCGCTTTTCGCCGCAACGCCCGAACCGGCAATGGCCTGCGGCCCGGCATGGCAGGGCAGTATTTCGCAAGCCACCCGCGCGGCGGCGACCGGCGGCACGGTCAAGCTCAATTACAAGCCCGCGACGGCTACAGCCGATCACGTCTTCATCGGTGAAGGCGACCTGTGCGCCGCCTGCGGCAATGCCCATATTGCCGATCCGTCGAGGCTCGGCGATGATTTCAACTGGAAGACGGCCTGGTCCGCGATTTTCTCGGTCGGCCTGCGTCCCTGCTCCGGCGCGCTGATCGTGCTGACTTTCGCGCTGTTGAACGGCCTGATGGTGGGCGGGCTGCTCTCGGTCTTTGCCATGGCGTTGGGCACATTCATCACCGTGGCCGTTCTCGCCACGCTTGCCGTCACCGCCAAGAACACGGCCCTGCGCTTTGCGGGCAGCAAGGCCATGTCGGGCCGCCTGAAAGCGGCAATCGAAGTTATCGCCGCGCTGTTCATCGCGCTGACGGGCGCGCTGCTGCTCAGTGCCGCGCTGGTGGGCTAATCCCTGTTCTGCCGCTTCGAGCGCAGCCAGAAAATCGCGAAGAAGCCCAGGACGAAGACAATCGGGAAAATGATCGCCGCGACCTGCGAGCGCTCGCCCAGCGCCAGCATGATGCTGGGCACGAAATAGGCCAGCACCCCGAAGCCGATCAGGATGATGGCGGCCGCGATTGCCGGATTGCTCTTCTTGCCGTCAGCCACGATCACGAAACTCCTCCAGCCTTTTCTTCTGCTGGCCGTCCCTATCAAAATTTTCCGGCGCAAGCCATGCCTGATAGGCTTTTCTCAACGCGGGCCATTCGCTGTCGAGGATGGAGAACCATGCCGTGTCGCGGTTCCTGCCCTTGGCCACCATATGCTGGCGAAAAATCCCCTCGAACTGAAAGCCGAAACGTTCAGCCGCGCGCTTGGAAGGCCCGTTTTCATTGTGGCACTTCCATTCATAACGGCGATAGCCAAGCTCGTCGAAAACATACTGCATGAACAGAAACTGCGCTTCCGTGGCGGCGGGCTTGCGCGCAATCAGCGGCCCCCAATAGATGCTGCCGATCTCGATCACGCCATTTGCCGGATCGATGCGCATCAGCGCCTGCCGCCCGGCAACCTTGCCGCTTGCCTTGTCGATCACCGCGAAAAACAGGGGATCGTCGCTTGTGGACGCCTTTTCCAGCCATGGCTCCAATTCCGCGCGCGTTGCGGGCGGCGTTTCGAACAGCCATGTAAAACGCCGCTCCGCATCGTCCACCGAGGAGGCGGCGAAAAGCCCGTCCCCATGCTTTTCCGGGTCCAGCGGTTCCAGCCGCACATAGCGGCCTTCAAGTGCCTTGCGTTGCGGCTTTGGACGCGGCGTCCAGTTCTGCAAATCAGTCATGCATCTTCTCCCAACCGGGCAACAGGAGCATAAAACCCGCCGGGCCGAAACCGGATTATTCTCCCCGCGTCATTTTTCCCGGATCGCCGCCCGATCGACCGAAACCGCCTTGACCAGCGCCACCACCTCGTCCCCGGCGCGCAAGGCCAGCTCGTCCACCGAGCGCCGCGTCAGCCGCGCCCCGAGGCGACGGCCCCGGAAATCGAGCGAAACATGCGCATTCGGCCCCTCGCCCGCCTCGATACCCGTCACGGTGACGGGCAGGAGGTTGCGGATGCTGATGGCTTGCGGAACTTTGCGCGCAATCGAAACATCGCGGGCGCGCACGCGCAGCCGCACATGCATATGCTGTTTCAGCCCCGCGTCGCCAAGCTGGAACGAGGCTCCGCCAAGGTCGATCTCCGCCAGCTTGTAGCGCGCATCATAGGCCGAAACCGTGCCTTCCAGCAGCACGCCGCCGCCTTCACCCTCCGCGTCGATCAGCGGAAAGACATCCGCCGCCGCCCCGCTGGCCGCCACCCGGCCAGCGGACAACAGCACGATTTCGTCGGCAAGCCGCGCCACCTCATCGATTTCATGGCTCACATAGACAATCGGCACACGGCTTTCATCGCGCAGCCTTTCAATGAACGGCAATATTTCCTGCCTGCGCGCATGGTCCAGCGAGGATAACGGCTCATCGAGCAGCAGAAGGGCAGGATCGGACAAAAGCGCGCGGCCGATGGCGACACGCTGGCGCTCGCCGCCGGAAAGCGTGGATGGTCGCCGGTCGAGGAGAGGCTCGATGCCAAGCAGCGCCACCACCTCGTCAAAGCTGCGCGTGGCCTGCCTGCGGCCTGCCCAGCGGGCATAAGTCAGGTTGCGCCTGACGCTCATATGCGGGAAAAGCCGCGCTTCCTGAAACACATAGCCGATGCGGCGCCTTTCCGGCGGCAAGTCTATGCCCATCTGCGCATCGAACAGCGTGAAATCGCCAACCGCGATGCGCCCGCTTTGCGGGCGGAGCGTTCCGGCGATCATTTTCAGAAGCGTCGTCTTGCCCGCGCCCGAATGGCCGAACAAGGCGGTGACGCCCCAGTCGGCGGCAAAATCAGCCTTGATGGCGAATGCGCCGTTGCGGCCGGTAATGGAAACTGCAAGCCCGCTCATTTCGCTACTCCCGCAAGCCTGCGCTGCAACCATTCGGAAAGCACCACGGCGGCTATTGAAATGGCGGCGGATATGGCGATCAGGCGGAAGGCTTCGGCATCGCCTGAAGGCGTTTGCAACAGGGCATAGATGGCAAGCGAAAGCGTTTGCGTCTCGCCCGGAATGTTGGAAACAAAGGTGATCGTGGCGCCGAACTCGCCCAGCGCCTTGGCAAAGCCAAGCACGGCGCCCGCCAGAATGCCCGGCAGAAGCGGCGGCAGAATGACGGTGAAAAAGGCGGTCAACCGGTTCGCGCCCAGCGTGCGGGCCGCTTCCTCAAGCCCGCGATCAAGCCCTTCGATCGAAAGCCGGATCGGGCGAACAAGCAGCGGAAAGGCCATGATGCCGGCAGCAAGCGCGGCCCCTGTCCATCGGAAAGCGAAGGAAAGTCCCAGCCATTCCTGCAAGGGCGCGCCAAGCGCGCCCCGCGCCCCGAACAGGATCAGCAGCAGATAACCCGTCACCACCGGCGGCAGGACCAGCGGCATGGTGACGATGGCCTGCATGAGCGCCTTGCCCGGAAAATGGAACCGGGCAAGAACCCACGCAACGACAAAGGCAACCGGCAGGGCGACAATGATGGCTATCCCGGCAACCCGGAGCGACAGAGACACGATCTGCCAGATATTGCCTTCTATCATTTATTCGGCAGCCTCCGCAGCGCCCACAAAACCTTTGTCCTTTATAATGGTTTGACCGGCATCGCTTTCAAGGAAAGCGAGGAAAGCCCTGGCCGCATCGGTTTCATTCTTCGCAACAAGCGCCGCCGGATAGAGGATCGGCGCATGGCTATCCGCCGGGAAGCGATAGGCCTCGACCAGTTCCGGCGCTGCCGCACGGTCGGAGGCGTAGACGATTGCCGCCTTCACTTCGGCCCGGCTGACATATTGCAGCGCAACGCGCACATTTTCCGTAAAGACCGCATTTTTCTCGACATCCTTCCAGATATCGAGCTTTTCAAGCGCCGCCTTGCCATATTTGCCTGCCGGGACATTCGAGGGGTCCCCCATCGCAAAACGACCCGCGCTCAGAAGCGCCTTGGCATCGCCCTTCGGCGCATCCTTCTGCGTTGCGATCACCAGCGCATTGCCCGCAATGACCTTGCGCGAGGCCTTGTCGATCAGGCCGGCCTTTTCGACATAATCCATCCAGTCGAGATCGGCGGAAATGAAAATCTGCGCCGGAGCGCCCTGCTCGATCTGCTTGGCCAGAACCGACGAAGAGGCAAACGACGCCACCACTTCGGTGCCGTCCCTGGCCTTTATCTGTCTGGCTGCCGCCTCGACCACGTCCTTCATGCTGGCGGCAGCGAAAACAGTCACCTTTTCGGCCGCGTGCGCAACCGAGGCGGCACCGGCGGCAACCGCGATGAGACATGCAGCGATGAGTTTCTTCATGAATATCCTCCATAATGTCCGCAAGCCACGGACAAATCCATCATCCGCCGGAAAACCGGCGCCATTCCTGTGCGAGCATTGGCAATTCCGAATGCTCCGACTTGCGATGATGGGTGTGATGGAGGCAAACGCGACCCGGATGCCGTCAAACCCTTGATGCACGGGCGCCCATGCAAAAGCCGCCCAAAATTGCGCAACGAATTCAGATCGTTCCGCAACCAGCGCCACCATAATGCGGTGAAATCCGTTTGACCAGCCCTATGAGGGGCATGCGGCATCAGCTGCCGATATGCTTGTGCGCCCCGCGCTTCTCGGCAAGCTTCACCTGCTTCTGGCGCTCGGCATAGCGGGCGCGATCTTCCGGAGTGCGCTCATCATAGCAACCGGCACAGGAAACGCCTTCCTCGAAGAATTGCGAAAGCTTGTCTTCCGGCGTGAGCGGACGCCGGCAGGCGCGGCAAAGCTCCACGTCGCTTTCGGCAAGCCCATGCCCCACGGCCACGCGCTCATCGAACACGAAGCACTCGCCGTTCCACATGCTTTGCTCGCGCGGCACTTCTTCCAGATATTTCAGGATGCCGCCCTTGAGATGGAAAACATTGTCGAAACCGAGGCCCTTGACGAAGGCCGTCGCCTTTTCACAGCGAATGCCGCCGGTGCAGAACATGGCGATCTTCTTGCCTTCCAGCCTGTCGCGGTTCTGCTCGACCCATTCGGGAAACTCCCGGAAGGTTTTGGTCTGCGGATCGATCGCCCCTTCGAAAGTGCCGATCGCATATTCATAATCGTTGCGCGTATCGACCACGACCGTATTTTCATCGGCGATGAGCGCGTTCCAGTCCTGCGGCGCGACATAGGTGCCAACGCTTTTCAAGGGGTCGATGCCCTCGACGCCCATGGTGACGATCTCGCGCTTCAGCCGCACCTTCATGCGATGGAACGGCATTTCGCTTGCATGGGAATATTTGAGTTCCGGCTTGGCCAGACCCGGAATGGCGGTGATATGCTGCACGAGCTTTTCAATCGCCTGCGCGCTGCCCGCGACCGTCCCGTTGATGCCTTCCGCCGCCAGAAGCAAGGTTCCCTTGATGCCATTGGCGCAGCACAACTGTGCCAGCGGCTCACGCAGGCTTTCATATTGCGGGAGCGGCGCAAAGCAATAAAGGGCGGCAACGGTGAAAGGCAAATTACTCATCGGTTCTGTCTTCTTTGAAAATTCAACCCGCAACTAACCCTCGCAAGGGGCGAATTCAAGTCAACTTTATCCTCATGCAGCCAAGTCGCATCACAATCCGCCTCGAAGACCAACTTTTCGAGGAGAAATACATGTTCGACAGCCAAACCATTGCAGCCCTGACGGCAATGGCAAATGCGGCACAGATTGATCCGGCGGCTCTGCTGGCGATTGCGGAAGTGGAAAGCGGCGGGCGTGCGCTGTTCGATATCAACGGAGGCAAGGAACCGGCCATCCGGTTTGAAGGGCATTATTTCGACCGCAGGCTCTCCGGCCGCCTGCGCGATCATGCGCGGAGCAACGGCCTGTCGGCGCCGGTGGCCGGGCGGATACGCAACCCGAAATCGCAGGCCGCGCGCTGGCTCCTGCTTGAACGCGCCATGGGCTTGAGCAAGAGGGCGGCCCTGGAATCCACCTCCTGGGGGCTCGGTCAGGTCATGGGCGCCCACTGGGAATGGCTTGGCTATCGCACCGTCGACGACCTTGTGGTGGAAGCACGCGGATCGGTTGCCGGTCAGGTCCGGCTGATGCTGCGCTTCATCGAAAAGGCCGAGCTTCTCGACGTGCTGAAAGCCTGCAACTGGAGCGAATTCGCCCGCCGCTACAATGGCCCGGCTTTTGCCCGCAACGCATATGACAAGCGCATGGCAGACGCCTATCAATGCTGGCAAAAGCAATGCGACAGTTCTAGAAAGATCGCATGAACACGCCTCCTTCGGTGGTGGACAAACCGCAGAAGGGGACTTAAATCGATTTATATGGACGGCGCACCTTTACCCTGATTGTATCGGTGCTCCATTCCTTTGTCCTGAAGCCGCGCATGCCATCAACGATATGCGCTCAACAGCCGAGCAAGCCGATGCCCCAGAAAACCGATCTTCTCGTTCCCATCATGACAGGCCAGCCGGTCATTCCGGTTCTGCTGATCGACAAGGTGGAACACGCTGTCCCGCTGGCGCGCGCGCTTGCCAAGGGCGGGTTGCCCGCAATCGAGATCACCTTGCGCACGGCGGCAGCGCTTGAGGCCATCCGCGCGGTGGCCGATGAAGTACCGGAAGCAATCGTCGGCGCAGGCACGATCCTCAACGCCAGGCAATATGAGGATGCGGCGAAGGCGGGTTCGCGTTTCATCGTCAGCCCCGGCGCGACGAAATATATCGTCGCCGCAGCCAATGACAGCGACGTCCCGCTTCTGCCTGCCGCCATCACGCCGAGCGAAATGCTGGCGCTGCGTGAAGAAGGCTATACCCATCTGAAATTCTTCCCCGCCGAACAGGCTGGCGGCGCATCCTTCCTGAAGGCGCTGTCCTCACCGCTGGCCGGGACATTCTTCTGCCCGACAGGCGGCATCAGCCTTGCCAATGCCCGCAACTACCTGTCGCTGCCCAATGTTGTCTGCGTCGGCGGCTCCTGGGTGGCCCCGAAGGAACTCGTTGAGGCGGGCGACTGGGATGCAATCACCGATCTTGCACGCGAGGCAGCGGATCTGCAAAGCTGAACCAGACCGGACGGGAATGCAAAAAGGGGCCTTCGAGGCCCCTTTTGTGATGTGCGTTTGTCCGGCAATCAGTTGGTTTCGGTAAACTTCGCCACCGTCAGGAAGGTAACGGCATTGCCGCTGAACTGGTTGGCGCGTTCGGTCGGCAGGTTGCCGCGCTGGAAACCTGCCGTGTAAACCATCGCCGGTGCCGAGCGGAGCGCATCGTTGCGGAGAACCGGATTGGTTGCCGGTACGGCTCTGGAGACGGATTCCGTCGACATGGCGACTTCCGAAGTCGGCATCGCTGCCGGCTGGACGACCACGCGCGGTCTGGATTGGGCCTTGGCCACATGGCGCGCACCCTTTGCCGTGGTGCGGACGCCGGTTTCAGCGGCCTTGCCGATTGCCGCGACCCGCTTGCGGATAGCCGCAGGCGCGGCGGCTGCCGGATTTTCCGGGGCCTGCGAAGGTACGGCATCTGCAACCAGCCTGCTGTCGTAATCATCGTCGGCAGGCGGTGCGATCAGTTCGCCGATCTCATCCTTCTTCGACAGCATGGCAAGCTGCGTGTTGCCACGCGGCGCTTCCTTCGGCAGCGGGAAAGCTGCCGTTTCGCCCGGCTGCGGCACAGCCGCATTGCCCGCATCGGCAAGCTGTGTCGATGCAGCCTCCTCGTTGTTGACCAGAGCGGCAATCGCATCCTGACCGCTTGCGGCAGGCTGCTCGCTCGCCTGTTCACTTGCATGTTCACCGGGGCGTGCCGGACGCGCCGCAGGGATCACGGCTGCTGCAAGCTGTACATTCTCGGCCTCAAGCTGCGGGCGAGCCGACGGGATCGGCACAAAACCATTCATCAGCGGCGACGGCGTACCGGCGTCGGCAACCTGTACCGTGTTCGCATCCACCGCAGCGCGGGCGGCGGCGGCCGCATCGGCGGCAGGTTCGGCTGCGGCAAGCGCCACGGCATCCTGCGGCGCCATTGCCGGCTTGCGGGCCGGGATCGGAACATTGAGCGCGACAGCCGGTGCTGCGGCTTGAGCTTGTGCCTGGGCCTGAGCTTGGGCATCAAGCCCGGCTTCGGGGCGCGGCGCCTGCATCGGCACCGGTGCCTCACGGGCAGGCAGGGCGGCAACCATGGTTTCACGCGGCTGCTGGACCGGCGCTGCCGGAACCGCCGCCGGAGCCTGGCGAACAGGCGTTGCACGCGCCGGACGCGCTGTTGCCGGCGGGGCGCTCACATCGCCATTATCTTCGTCTTCATCGGCGCCGCCGCCAAACAGCGCGCCAAACAGGCTCTTGCTGCGACGCGGCGCGGAATTGCTGGCCATCAGGATCTCGCCGCCACTGGCCTTGCGCCTTTCGATCATGGCCAATGCCTGCTCATAACCGGGCAATGGCTTGCCATCCGCGGGAAGGTGCGCCGTCTTGCCATCGGGGAAGAGCGCAAGCAGTTCGCGGCGGCTCATGCGCGGCCAGGAGCGGACATTGCCGACATCCATATGGACGAAGGGCGAACCGGAACGCGGATAATAGCCGACGCCGCCGATCTGATAGCGCATGCCGATGCCGCGCAGCTTCGCCAGCGGAACGCCGGGGATGAAAAAGTCCATCGCGCGGCCAAGCATGTGCTGGCTCTTCTTGGCAACGCCGGTATGGGCCGAACGCGAACGCAGCATGGCGTTGGTGGCCGGTGAGCGATAGGCGGAAACCACGGTGATATACTGGCTCGATCCGGTGGAGCGATAGACCTGCCAGACCAGATCGAACAGGCGCGGGTCCATCTTGGTCGGTTCGTTGCGGCGCCAGTCGCGCAGGAAGACGTTCAGTTTCTTCAGGCCCTGGGGATCAAAACGGCCGTTTCTCTTGAAGACGATTTCCGCTTTTTCACCGGTGTGCACGTAATAAAGCTTGAGGGAGCGGGTTTCAGCCGAAGCCTGCGAAGGAGACAGCGCCATGAAAACCGCAGCGGCGGCAAGGGCGGACGGCATGGATGCAGAGACCTTCATCCTGGCCTTCACCCCGGTCCAGACCTTCGCAAAGCGCGCCTTAATGGTCGATATGCTGTTCATCGAATCGTATCGCCTTACCGTTTTCCCGCCCTCAGAGGCATTCTCCAGGCATTCCTCGAGACTTTCTTTGTGGTGCCACAAAAAGACCGCGTCCCGGTTCCGCTTGATCTCCGATTGTCGGATTTAATGGTTAATGGACGCTTAGTGAACAACAAATGAGGAGACACCATGGCAAAAAAGCCACACACGCGCATCTATTTTCGTCATGGTAAAAAAATTATTAACAGTCTTCAATCCGCAACAGCACCTGCGACAGGTGACAGCAATTCTATTATAAACAACTAAAATTCAAACGGTTACACAGTCTCCATCATCCGGCGATGCGGTTGAAGGGGGTGGTTCCCCCTTCCTCCTCGATCCCCATGCCCTTGCCGGAAATCGACGCCACATCGATGCCATATTCCTTCAGCTTCCGGTAAAGCGTGGTTCTCCCGATGCCCAGACGCCGGGCCACCTCGCTGATCTGGCCGTCATAATGCGCGATCGCGAAGCGGATCATTTCTTCCTCGGCGGCGGCAAGCGTGCGCACCTCGCCTGCCCCGTCAACCCCGCTGAACACGCCCGTCGAGCCGCTCATGCCCGGATCGTGATCGACAAGATTGAACCGGGCGGATTGCTGCCCCGCCCTTGCAGCCTCCGCTCCCGCACGAATCTGGGCGAAATCCGCCGCCGTCAGTTCGCCAGTCTCGCAGAGAAGCACAGCCCGATAAACGGCATTTTTCAGTTCCCGCACATTGCCGGGCCAATGATAAGCCTTCAGCTTTTCCAGCGCATAGGTGGTGATGCCGGTAATGTGCCCCATCCGCTCCTCGCTGACATAACGCATCATGAACTGGTGCAGCAGGATGGGAATATCTTCCAGACGGTTGCGCAGCGGCGGCATGGTCACGGCAAAAGAGCCAAGCAGATGGTAAAGCCCGGCATGAAAGCGCCCCATATGGACCAGATCGGCCAGGGGCCTACTGTTCGACGCCATGATGCGCGCATTGGAAAGGGTACGCTCACCGCTCCCACCGGTTTCGAACTGGCCGGATTGCATGGCGGCAAAAAGCTTGATCTGCGTATGGCGCGGCAGCGCGCCCACCTCGTCGAGGAAAAGCGTGCCGCCATCGGCTTCGGCCAGCTTTCCAAGGCTTCGCAGCGCGTCGTTGTCGCGGCGGTCGCGCCGTGCGGTCGAAACGCCGAAGAAAATCTCATCGGCATCCTCCATCGTGAGGGTGCGGCAATCGACGGTGACGAAAGGGCCGCGCCAGCGCGCGCCGCCGCTGCAAATGGCACGCGCCAGCGTTTCCTTGCCGCTGCCGGGCTCGCCTTCGATCAAAAGCGGCGCGTCCAGCGCCGAGGCGCGACGCGCCAGAACGGCGACCCGCTCCATTTCCGGGCTTTTGGTGGCCATGTCGGAAAGCGCCAGATGTGCCTTCAGGGACGACCGGGCACGGCGGATTTCCTGCGTCAGCGCATCGATCTTCAAGACATTGGCGATGGAAACCTGCACCCGTTCGGAAGCGACCGGCTTGGTCACGAAATCGACCGCGCCAAGCTTCATGGCCTGCAAAACCGGCCGAAGATCGTCATTTTGAACGAGAACGATGACAGGCACGGCATCGCCCGCGGCGCGCATGCGCCGCAAAACGGTCAGCCCGTCCATATCGGGCATGGCCAGATCGAGCAGCATCAGGACGATGTCCTTGCGCTGGCTTACAAAACCGAGCGCGCTGGTGCCGCCATCCGCAAGGATGGTCCGATAGCCAATGCGCATGACTATCTCTTCCAGATTGCGTCGATGAATCGGATCGTCATCCGCTATGAGTATGCGCGTTGCCATGAACAGCTATCATCAACCTATGGAGTTCCCGCGCCCGCAATATTTAAACAGTTTAAATGTCTCAGAGCCTGTTCCAAAAGTCGCCATGCCGGTCTGTAAATGGCGCTTTGTCTCAAGTTCCAGTGCTCATGTACTTCAAGTACATTGCGCTCCGGTACTCGAAAATCACCATTCTCGCCACGGCCTGCCGCTTTTTGATTCAGGCTCTCATATTCCAGGCGCGCCATTTGGGGCCAAGCCCTTAACGAATGCAAGCTACTAAAATGTGCTTTGGTATCCCATTCACAAAATTGTATCCTGAACCCGCCGCCAGGTTCAGCCTGTTTCCGTGAAGTATTTCGCCGGCAAGCAATCACAAATATCCGAAGTGCTTTTGCCACCTCTTGGCGATCCTGGCAAGACATGCGAGAAGAAGCTTCATGGAGCGGTTCCGATTGGGCAGGGAAACGTGGAAACGCTCTATCTCTTTGTTTATATGCATGATCCGGTGCAGGCGGCTATACGCTTTTGCCGGAAATGCTTCAGGAGAATGTTCATGACCCGCTTTTCAGAATCCGTTTTCTTCAACCAAGCCTTTCATGCACCGGCGGGTGACGCTGCGGCCGCAGAAAACACCGGCCTCGGCGCCCTGCCGGAATGGAACCTCGGCGATCTTTATCCGTCTGCGGACAGCGCGGAGCTGAAGAGCGACATCGAAAAGGCCATGAAGGACGCGGCCGCGTTCGAGCAACGCTGGAAGGGCAGGCTTGGCGATGAAGCCGCCAGGGCCAATGGCGGCAATTTTGCCGATGCGATCAAGGAATTCGAGGCTCTGGACGAACTGATGGGCCGTATCGGCTCCTTCGCCGGCCTCTATTATTATGGCGACACGACCGATCCGAAGCGCATGAAGCTTTTCGGCGATGTGCAGCAAAAGCTGACGGATGCCAGCACCCATCTCATTTTCTTCAGCCTGGAGATCAACCGCATCGATGATGCCGTGCTTGAAAAGGCGATGAGCGACGATGCGGCCATCGGCCATTACCGTCCGTGGCTGACCGATCTGCGCATGGACAAGCCCTACCAGCTCGATGACAGGCTGGAACAGCTTTTCCACGAAAAGTCGATCACCGGCTATAGCGCCTGGAACCGGCTGTTCGATGAAACCATGTCGGGTCTTCGCTTTGAAATCGACGGCGAGGAACTCAGCATCGAGCCGACGCTGAACATGCTTCAGGATGCCGATGGCGCCGTGCGCAAAAAGGCGTCTGAAGCGCTGGCAAAGACCTTTGCGGCCAATCTGCGCACCTTCACGCTGATTACCAACACGCTTGCCAAGGACAAGGAAATTTCCGACCGCTGGCGCGGATTTCAGGACATCGCCGACAGCCGCCACCTTGCCAACCGCGTCGAGCGGGAAGTGGTGAACGCGCTGGCCAAGGCGGTGGAAGACGCCTATCCCCGCCTTTCACACCGCTATTATGCCTTGAAAGCCAAGTGGCTTGGCCTTGAAAAGCTTGAAAACTGGGATCGCAACGCGCCGCTGCCGGAAACGCCGCAGGCGCTGATCTCCTGGGATGAGGCGCGCGAAACCGTGCTTTCGGCCTATGGCAATTTCGCGCCCGAAATGGCCGCGATCGCCAAAGACTTCTTCGATAAGAACTGGATCGACGCAGCCGTGCGCCCCGGCAAGGCGCCGGGCGCCTTCGCCCATCCGACCGTGCCGTCCGCGCATCCTTATGTGCTGCTCAACTATATGGGCAAGCCGCGCGATGTGATGACGCTGGCCCACGAGCTTGGCCATGGCGTGCATCAGGTTCTGGCAGGCGGTCAGGGGGCGCTGATGGCATCCACCCCGCTGACGCTTGCCGAAACGGCGTCCGTATTCGGCGAAATGCTGACCTTCCGCTCGCTTCTGGCCGCGACGAAGGACAAGCGCGAGCGCAAGGCCATGCTGGCGCAAAAGGCCGAGGACATGATCAACACGGTCGTGCGCCAGATCGCCTTCTACCAGTTCGAGCGCCGGGTCCATACCGAGCGCAGCGAGGGCGAACTGACCTCGGAGCGCATCGGCGAAATCTGGATGGATGTGCAGCGCGAAAGCCTTGGCGATGCCGTCAATCTCAATCCGGGCTATGAGACCTTCTGGACCTATATCCCGCATTTCATCCATTCGCCGTTCTATGTCTATGCCTATGCTTTCGGCGACTGCCTGGTGAACTCGCTCTATGCGGTCTACCAGAACTCGGAAAAGGGCTTCCAGCAGAAATATTTCGACATGCTCAAGGCTGGCGGCACCAAGCATCACAAGGAACTGCTTGCGCCCTTCGGTCTGGATGCGAGCGATCCGGAATTCTGGAACAAGGGCCTGTCGGTGATCGAAGGCATCATCGACGAGCTTGAAGCCATGGAAGACTGAGCAAAAGCCGTGACCCGGCCGGGGAACAAACCGCTTATTCTCTTTCGGGACGACAAGGCGGGCCGCGACGTGCTTTTCGCGGCCCCCTTAACGATTATCCGTGCCGACACGCCGGACGCGTTCGAACCCGCATGGGAAGCGATGCAAGCGGCGCACGAGGCGGGAAAATGGCTCGCGGGCTATCTTTCCTATGAAGCCGGCTATCTGCTGGAACCGAAGCTGAAGCCGCTTTTGCCGGAAGGCCGCAAGGCGCCTCTGCTCTGTTTCGGCGTGTTCGACGGCCCGTCCGACGGGCAACTCCCCTTGCGCGACAGCGATAACGCCACCTTTCTGCGCGATCCCGTCGCACAATGGTCGTTCGAGGATTATGCCCCGCGCTTCGAGCGGCTGCACCGGCATTTGCGCGAAGGCGACTGCTATCAGGGCAATCTCACCTTTCCGATCCATGCCGAATGGGGCGGCGATCCGCTGGTCCTGTTCAACAGGCTCGCGAAACGCCAGCCGGTCCGCTACGCGACCTATTGCGACTTATCGCGACATTGGGGCGGGCCGATCATCCTGTCGCGGTCGCCGGAACTTTTCTTCGAGGTCGATGGCGACGGATGGATTGAAACCCATCCGATGAAAGGCACCATGCCGCGCGGCGCGACGCCCGAAGAAGACGAGCGGAACCGGCAGTTTCTGCTGAACGATCCGAAAAACCGCGCTGAAAACCGCATGATCGTGGACCTGTTGCGCAACGACATTTCGCTCGTCAGCGAAGTGGGGTCACTCGACGTGCCGGAACTTTTCCGCATCGAAACCTATCCCACCGTCCACCAGATGGTCAGCCGCGTGCGGGCGAAGCTGAGGGAAAACCTGCCATTGCGCGCGCTCTTCGCGGCCCTTTTCCCGTGCGGCTCCATCACCGGGGCGCCCAAGATCAGCGCCATGGAAATCCTCCGCAAGCTGGAAACCGGACCGCGCGACATTTACTGCGGGTCGCTCGGCTGGATCGAGCCCGGCGGGCGCATGCGTTTCAACGTTGCCATTCGCACGATCTCGCTTCTGGGTGAAAATCGTGCAATCTTCAATGTAGGGGGCGGCGTGGTCTTCGATTCCACGGCACAAGCGGAGTACGAGGAATGTCTTCTGAAAGCACGGTTCGCAGCTCTATCCAGCCAGACGGAGCAGGGGCAATCGTGATCGAACCGGACTATCAATTGATCGAAACCATGCGCTGGGAGCCGCTGTCGGGCGTATTGCGCCTTGATCTGCATATGGCGCGGCTTGAGAATTCCGCACGTGAACTGGGCTTTGCCTGCGACATGGAGGCGGTGCGGCAGAAGATTGCCGAAAGCGGCACCGGCGAACAGGCGCTGAAGCTGCGCCTGACGCTCGCGCCGGATGGTATCGCCACGGTCTCAAGCATTCCTTACGAAGCGCTGCCGTCCCAAACGATCTGGCGGATCGCAATTGCACGCACGCATCTCGATCACAGCGATCCCCTGCTGCGCCACAAGACGACGAGGCGGCAGGCCTATATCGCCGCGCGCGAGGAATATTCTCCGGCGGAAATCGATGAGGTCATCCTGCTCAATGAGCGCGGCGAGGTCTGCGAGGGGACCATCACGTCGATATTTCTCGATGTCGGCGGGACAACCTGCACGACGCCGGCGCTTTCCTGCGGTCTTCTCGACGGGGTGCTGCGCCGCGAACTGCTGGACAACAATGTCGTTGAGGAGGGTATTGTGACCGTCGATACGCTCAAGGATGCGCGCAGCATTCTCGTCGGCAATTCGCTGCGCGGCATGATCCGGGCCAAGCTCATCGAGGCCTGAAAAGCCAGGATGCGTTAAACATGTATCGATGTCATGGGCTTGTGACGTTTCTTTCTTTCCATGAAGTTGTGTTATCGTTCCCCGCGCATTATCCGACGCAAAACCGCTTCGCACTTTTGCCGGAAATGCTCTAAACCGGGATGCGAATGGCCCGACACCGCAATTTTGCGGCTCTCAAGAGGAAGAAAATGGCGAAAGCGAAATGGCAAGTCTATGGTGAGATAACCGGCCCCGTCATCATGATCGGCTTTGGGTCGATCGGGCGCGGTACCCTGCCGCTGATTGAACGTCATTTCAGGTTCGACAAATCGCGCATGGTCGTGATCGATCCGAGCGAAGCCAACCGCAAGATCCTCGATGACAAGGGCATTCGTTTCCTCAAGGAAGCGATCACCAAAGACAATTACAAGAAGGTTCTGGGGCCCCTCCTGAAGGAAACCGAAGGCCAGCCCTTCATCGTCAATCTTTCGGTCGATACCGGATCGCTCGATCTGATGCGCTACGCCCGCGAGCATGGCGCGCTTTATATCGATACCGTGGTGGAACCCTGGCTCGGCTTCTATTTCGATGAAAAAGCCGACAATGCCTCGCGCACCAATTATGCGCTGCGCGAAACGGTTCGCGCCGAAAAGCGCAAGAATCCCGGCGGGCCGACCGCCGTTTCCTGCTGCGGCGCCAATCCGGGCATGGTCTCGTGGTTCGTCAAGAAAGCGCTTGTCGATCTTGCGAGCGAATTGAAGCTCGATTTCACCGAGCCGGCCGCCGATGATCGTCACGGCTGGGCGAAACTGATGAAGAAGGCCGGCGTCAAGGGGATTCATATCGCCGAACGCGACACCCAGCGCGCAAAGGAACCGAAGCCTTTCAACACGTTCTGGAACACATGGTCGGTCGAAGGTTTCATCGCCGAGGGCCTGCAACCGGCGGAGCTTGGCTGGGGCAGCCATGAAAAATGGATGCCCAAGAACGCCCGCAAGCAGAAAAAGGGCAGCAAGGCCGCGATTTTCCTTGAACAGCCCGGCGGCAATACCCGTATCCGGACCTGGTGCCCGACGCTCGGCGCGCAATATGGCCTGCTGGTCACGCATAATGAAGCAATCTCCATCGCCGATTTCTTCACCCTGCGCGACAAGAAGGGCAAGCTCGACTTCCGCCTGACCTGCCATTACGCCTATCACCCGAGCAATGATGCCATTCTGGCGCTTGATGAAATGTTCGGCGCTGCGGGCCGTGCGCAGCCGGTGCAGCACGTTCTGGAAGAGCATGAAATTCTCGATGGCAGCGATGAGCTCGGCGTCCTGCTCTATGGCCATGACAAGAATGCCTATTGGTACGGCTCGCAACTGACCGTCGAGGAAGCGCGCAAGCTTGCGCCCTATCAGAACGCAACCGGCCTGCAAGTCTCCTCGGCCGTGCTGGCGGGCATGGTCTGGGCGCTGGAAAATCCGCAGAGCGGCATCGTCGAGACGGATGAAATGGACTACCGCCGCTGCCTTGAAGTCCAGATGCAATATCTCGGCCCTGTAAACGGCTATTACACCGACTGGACCCCGCTGGAAGGTCGCGGCCATTTGTTCAAGGAAGACATCGATACCAAGGACCCGTGGCAATTCCGCAATATTCTGGTGCGCTGAAACATCTGCCCGGCTAGGCCGGGCAGTTTTCATTGCGGCAGTTTCGCAACAATCGCTTAATCCTCACATTGAGGGCTTGTTTTCGTGTAAGTTTCCATACATCAAACTAATCAACCCCCGAGCGGTCCCAATCGGCACGGAATCGTTGATACCGCTCCAAAGACCAGACTTTACGCATTTCCGATGCCAGGCGCCCCAATGTTGCGGCACGGAAATGCACCAATGGAGAGCATGGATATGAAACGCTTCCGCATCATTGCCCCCCTTGCAGTCATGGCGCTGGCGTTGGCCGCGTGTGAAACGACTGGCCCCGGCGGCGGCAATGTCCCGGTCGTCTCCCGCACCCCGGCCGGCATCGAAGGCAGCTGGGTCGATCCAAACGGCATTGTCTCCTCCTTCAACGGCGGCATATTCGAAACCCGCGCCACCGACACGAACGAGAAGCTGGCCGAAGGCAACTATCGTTACCAGTCGCCGCAGCTTGTCGAAATCGACATGCGCTCCATCGTGCGCGGCACGTCGTCGAAAGTGAACTGCGCGCTCGTCTCGCCAACGCAGCTCAACTGCACGTCGTCGTCGGGTTCTCGCTTCTCGCTGGCACGCAAAGCCGCAGGATAACCAGTCTGTATAGTGTGTGAATTTCAATTGTTTACGGCGCGGAAAACATCCGCGCCGCCAGAATTGGGCTATCCGCAATTGTCAGGATTGTAATTTGTCTTTTTTTCTCTAGTTTTCCGGCTGAACAGGAGTCGGAAGATGAGCGAGATGGATAAACGGCAGAAAAAGCCCAGTCAGACAATAAAGCCGCAGGCCAAGGCAAAGCTGCCGAAGGTCGGCGTTCTGCTGGTCAATCTCGGCACGCCCGATGGCACCAGCTATGGCCCGATGCGCCGCTATCTGGCCGAGTTTCTCTCGGACCGTCGCGTCATCGAATGGCCGCGCCTCATCTGGTATCCGATCCTTTACGGCATCGTGCTCAATACCCGCCCGAAACGGTCCGGCAGGCTTTATGACCGCATCTGGAACCGCGAGAAAAACGAATCTCCCTTGCGGACCTATACCCGCGCGCAAGGCGAAAAGCTGGCCACGGCGCTTGCCGAATATCCCAATGTGGTCGTGGACTGGGCGATGCGTTATGGCCAGCCCTCCATCGAAAGCGTGACGGACCGCCTTTTGGCGCAAGGTTGCGAGCGGATCGTCATGTTCCCGCTCTACCCGCAATATTCGGCAACGACGACGGCGACGGTGAACGACAAGTTCTTCGAAGCACTCATGAAGAAGCGTTTCCAGCCGGCGGTGCGCATCGTGCCGTCCTATGAAACGGAACCCGTCTACATCGAGGCGCTGGCGCGCTCCATCGAGAAGCATCTGGAAACATTGTCCTTCAAGCCGGAAGTGATCCTCGCTTCCTATCACGGCATTCCCAAGAGCTATTCGGACAAGGGCGACCCCTACCGACAGCAATGTCTGGAAACAACGCGGCTTCTGCGCGAGCGCCTCGGCCTTGGGGAAGACCAGCTCCGCTCCACCTTCCAGTCGCGCTTCGGGCCGGAGGAATGGCTCCAGCCCTATACCGACGAAACGGTGGAGGAACTGGCCAAGCACGGGGTCAAATCGATGGCTGTTCTCAATCCGGGTTTCGTTGCCGACTGCCTGGAAACGGTGGACGAAATCGGCAACGAGGCCGCTGAGGAATTTCTGGAAAATGGCGGCGAGAATTTCAGCCATATTCCTTGTCTCAACGACAGCGAAGACGGCATGAAGGTCATCGAGACACTGGTGCGCCGCGAATTGCAGGGTTGGGTGTAGATTGAAGGCAGTAGGGCAATAGGGCAGTAAGGCAGTATGTTCTGATCTGTGCTAGAATTCACCTACTGCCTTATTGCCCTACTGCCTTATTGCCTTAAGGAAAGACAATGACCGGTTTCGATATCACGCTGCTCATTCTGGCCGCACTGGTTCTGGCGACGCTATTTGCCGGCATAAAGACCGTGCCGCAGGGCTATAATTATACGGTGGAGCGGTTCGGTCGCTATACGCGCACGCTCAATCCCGGCCTGAACCTGATCGTGCCCTTTTTCGACCGCATCGGCGCGCGCCTCAACATGATGGAGCAGGTGCTCGATGTGCCGACGCAGGAAGTCATCACCCGCGACAATGCCATTGTGGGCGTGGATGGCGTTGCCTTCTATCAGGTGCTGAACGCGGCGCAGGCCGCCTATCAGGTCGCGAACCTGCAATATGCGATCCTCAATCTGACCATGACCAACATTCGCACGGTCATGGGTTCGATGGACCTCGATGAGCTGCTGTCGAACCGCGATGCGATCAATGATCGCCTGCTGCGGGTGGTGGATGAAGCAGCCCATCCCTGGGGCATCAAGATGACGCGCGTGGAAATCAAGGACATCAATCCGCCGGAAGACATCGTTGCTTCGATGGCGCGGCAGATGAAGGCCGAGCGCGACAAGCGCGCGCAGGTTCTGGAAGCGGAAGGCGACCGCAACGCTCAGATTTTGCGCGCCGAAGGCCAGAAGCAGTCCCAGATCCTCGAAGCCGAAGGCAAGCTGGAAGCAGCCAGACGCGAGGCGGAAGCGCGCGAACGCCTCGCCGAAGCGGAAGCGAAGGCCACGACCATGGTTTCCGAAGCCGTGGCCAACGGCAATGTGCAGGCACTGAACTATTTCGTTGCGCAGAAATATACGGAAGCTCTCAGCAATATTGCCAGCGCCAAGAACCAGAAGGTCGTGCTGATGCCGCTGGAGGCCAGCTCCCTCATCGGTTCGCTCGGCGGTATTGGCGCCATTGCCAGGGAGGTTTTTGGCGATGGCAGCAGGCCAGCCGATCCGGCGCCGCAGTCGCCGCCCCCTTCCCGCGCGCGCAGCGTACCGCCTGCGGGGCGTTAGAGCATTTTCGAGCCAAAAGTGCGAAGCGCCTACGCGGGGAAATCAGTCCACTCAACTGATTTCTGATCCCGCTTCGATGCGCAGGATAATGCGTTAGGATAAGAAGAGAGGGAGCCATGATTATCGCGTTTCTGTCCGATCTCGGTATCTGGAACTGGCTCGTTTTCGGGCTGATCCTGCTTATTCTCGAACTTATGGCGCCCGGCTTTTTCTTCATCTGGTTCGGGCTTGCGGCACTGGTGACGGGTGCGCTCGCCTTTCTCCTGTCTTCGCCAACGGGGTTTGGCTGGCAGTTTCAAACCGTCGTGTTTCTGGTTCTCGCCGTCATCTTCGTGCTGGCGGGACGCCGCTTCTTCGGCTCGCGCAGCAGCGATGCTGACGAACCCCTGCTCAACCGTCGCGGTGAGCAACTGGTGGGCCAGCGCGCCACATTGACGGAACCTATCCTCAATGGCCGCGGGCGCATCCGCATCAACGATACGATGTGGCGTGTGAAAGGACCCGACCTGCCGATGGGAACAGAAGTCCGCGTGATCGCTTTCGATCCGGTTACGCTGGAGATTGAAGTCGCTGAATAGGGGAATGTGAAAGAATCGGATAAACTAAAGCAAGTTATTTTTTAACTTACTCCCTTACTCCCTTACTCCCTATCACGCCGCGCCTATCCGCAACAGGTCATGGAAGTGCACAAGCCCGATCGGGCGTCCGGCTTCGACCACGATCAGCGCGCCGATGTGATTTTCATTGATGGTGTTGAGCGCCGCAGTCGCCAGCATGTTCTGGTCCACTGTCTTCGGCTTGCGCGTCATGATATCATCGACCGCCAGTGCCGCGAGGTTGCGGCTCAGATTGCGCGAGATGTCGCCATCCGTGACGATGCCTGCCAGATCGCCGCCATCGTCGACGACCACCACGCAGCCAAAGCTCTTCTGCGCCAGAACCTTCATCGCATCCGGCATGGATGTGCCGGTCTTCACCAGCGGAAGCCGTTCGCCGCGATGCATGATGTCGCGGATATGAATGAGGCTCGCCCCAAGCGAGCCGCCGGGATGAAACGTCTTGAAGTCGCTCGGTGTAAAGCCGCGCGCTTCCAGAAGCGCGATTGCCAGCGCATCGCCAATGGCCAGCTGCATCATGGTCGAGGTCGTCGGCGCCAGACCATGCGGGCAGGCTTCAGCCGTTTTCGGCAGGAGCAGCACCACATCCGCCGCGCGGCCAAGCGCCGAATTCTCACCTGCGGTAATCGCGATCAGCGGAATGCGGAAACGCTGCGAATAGTTGACGATACCTTTCAGTTCCGCCGTTTCACCCGACCATGAGATCGCCAATATAACATCGTCGCGGCCAATCATGCCGAGATCGCCGTGATTGGCTTCCGCCGAATGAACGAAGAATGCCGACGTGCCGGTCGAGGCGAAAGTGGCGGCAAGCTTGGAGCCGATATGGCCGCTCTTGCCAACGCCGGTAACGACCAGCCGCCCGCGCGAGGCGACGATACATTTCACCGCTTCGACAAACGGACCGGAAAGGCCATCGTTCAGCGCATCTTCCAGCGCGAGGAGGCCTGCATTCTCGGTCCTTATGGTGCGCAACGCCGAAGCGATGGCCGCTTCCGCGTCTGCCGGAGGGATGATCTGATCGAGCTTTTCCATGGCGGCAAGGGTTAACTTCTTCGCAGCCGGTTGTCCAAACATTTGTGCAATGGTTGGACAACCAGTTCTGTAACAGCAACCAAGAATTAACCATGTGCCTTTACCGTTCATCCACCACGTTGCGACGGTTTGAAAACACGACATGCTTTTTGCCAAGGCCCCATCCGGCGGTTCGACGCCCATTGCCCGCAGGCTGCGTTGCCTGTTCGCTACGGGCGTGGCGATGGCAATCAGCCATGGCTCTTCCCTTGCCCAGGAAACCTATCTGCGCGGCAGCGTTGTCGAGGACGTTCTGTCCGCCTCCTCGCCGGAAACGCTTGCAAATCGCGGACTTGCCGCGCCCGGCTATGATGACGCGACAGGCGAAACCGCCGATGACAGCTACACCCCGCCTGAAACCGCCACGGCGGCAAACCCGGCAGCAGCAACGCAACCGCCCCGCGCCCTCCCGTTGCCGCAGGAGCGCGAGCCCCGGCAGCCCGACAATATGCGCGTCGGTTCGATCAATGCCGAGTCCCGCGAGGAAACAGGCAAGGCACAGCGCGAAAACCTGCGTCAATCGCCCGAGCAGGGACGCCCCGTCACGCAGGAAGCCGATCCGTTCGCGCCCATCGGCATTCGCACCGGCTCGTTCATCCTGCGGCCGTCGCTCGAACAGGGTATCCGCGCCACCACCAATGGCGACAACAGCGCAACCGGGTCCAGCGCCGTTCTCAACGAAACCACATTGCGGCTCAATGCGCAGTCGGACTGGGCCAGCCATCAGGCCACGCTCGATGCATCCGGAACCTGGGCCAAATCCATTTCAGGAGAGGATGTTTCCGAACCGCAGGTGAACATTCAGGGCAGGCTTCGCTTCGATCTCGGCGACCAGACGACCGTGAACACCGGAGCCGGCTACCAGCTGCGACGTGAAAGCGCCTCAAGCCCCAACGGCGTGGTGGGTGCCTTGAAGCGGCCTCTGGTGCACACATTCAATGGAGTTCTCGGCGTCGAACGCGACATGGGCCTGCTCTTCGGCAGCGCCACCGGACGCATGGAACACAATCTCTATGGCGACGCGGAATTGTCTTCCGGCGGCACCGTCACCCAGAAGGACCGCGACAACACCTATGCCAGCATTACGCTGCGCGGCGGCTTTACCCTGTCCCCGGCGATCAAGCCCTTCGCGGAAGTCGAGCTTGGCAGGCGCATCTTCGATGAGAAAGTGGACAGCAACGGTTATGAGCGCAGCGGATCACAATTTGCCCTGCGCGGCGGCATGAAGCTGGACATGGGCGAGAAGCTGAACGGAGAATTTGCCGCCGGCTACCTGCGCGCCAACAGCGATGATTCCCGTCTTGGCAATGTCAGCGGCCCGTCGGTCAATGCCGCGCTCAACTGGTCGCCGCTGCGCGGAACCGATGTGCATCTCTTTGCCCAGACGATGGTGGACACATCGACCACGCCGGGCATTGCCGGATCGCTCCTGCATTTGGCAAGCCTCGATGTGACGCATCGGATACGCTCCGACCTCAGCCTCAACGGGCGGCTGGATGCAAATATCAGGCAAAACAAGGATGGCACCGGGACCGACTACACGATCGGCGCGCAGATCGGCGCAACCTATTGGATCAACCGCTTCGTCGGACTGGATGCGCGCCTGCGTCACGAATTCCTGACGAGCAGGATTTCCGACCGCGAATATACTGCCAACAGCGTCTATCTCGGCGTGAAGGTTCAGCGCTAGAATAGAGAAAACGGCACCCCTTTCGGGATGCCGTTTTGCGACCAGCTCAAGCAAGCCAGAACAGAATGCACGCGAAGCCGAACCCAAGAAGACCGATAAGGGTTTCCATGACGGTCCAGGTTTTCAGCGTCGTCTTGACGTCCATGTTGAAGAAACGTCCGACCAGCCAGAAGCCTGAATCGTTGACATGGGACAGCATGACCGACCCTGCGGCAAGCGCGATCACCACTGCGGCAGTCTCAAGCCCGTGATATCCCGCAGCCTGAACGGCAGGCTGGATAAGCCCGGCGGCAGTAATCAACGCCACCGTCGCCGACCCCTGCGCCACACGCAGTATCGTTGCGATCAGGAAGCCCGCCACGATGACCGGCAATCCTGTATTGGCGAACGCATTCGATAAGGCGTCGCCAATACCTGAAGCACGCAGCACGCCACCGAACATTCCGCCCGCGCCGGTAATCAGGATGATGGAACAAACCGGACCAAGCGCCGAATCGAGAATACGTTCGACGCTGGCAAGGTCTCTTCCGCGCCGCGGACCCAGCACATAGGAGGCCACCAGCACCGAAATCAAAAGCGCAACCGGTGTCGATCCGATCATCCGCGCCAGCTGATACCAGTTGGCATCGGCGCTGACCCAGCCTTGCGCGCGGGCAAAATCGAGACCCGTATTCATGAAAATGAGAACCAGCGGCAGCAGAAGAAGCAAGATCACCAGGCTGGAACTCGGAGGGTTCACGACCTTTTCCACATTCTTCCCGGCATCAAAACTGTCGGGGACCGGAAGGTTGATCCTTTTGCCGATCCACGCGCCGAAAAGATGCCCGGCAATAAACCAGACGGGTATGACGACGACGATGCCGACAAGAATGAGAAGCCCTACATCAGCACCCAACAGCTCGGATGCGGCCACAGGACCCGGATGCGGCGGGACGAAAACATGCATCGCCGAAAAGGCCGCGGCGACCGGAATGCCGTAGAGAAGCAAGCTTCCCTTGAGGCGTCGCGCGACGGTGAAGACGACCGGAAGCATGACAACCAGCCCCGCATCGAAGAAGATCGGAAAGCCGAAGATGAGCGACGCGATACCAAGCGCCATGGGCGCGCGCGCTTCACCGAACCGCTGGATAAGATCGTCAGCAAGCGCCTGCGCACCGCCTGATATTTCGAGCAACCGGCCCAGCATCGCGCCAAGACCGACCAGAAGCGCGACGCCGCCAAGGGTTGATCCGAAGGTCGACGTGATTGTCGTCAGTACATTGCCCGCCGGAATGCCGGTGGCAAGCGCGGTTAAGAGGCTGACGATTATGAGCGCCACGAAGGCATGGACACGAAACCGAATGATGAGCAAAAGCAATAATAGAACAGCACCAACCGCTATCGAGATAAGCGCGCCTGCACCCATCGTCTGCTGGAATTCCTGCATGCTTTATTCCTTCTGAAGGAGAGGAACCTATTTTAGTAATTACGCATGAAAGCTGTTTCACACTTTTTGGGGTATATGCTAGGCCAAATGCCTATTGTCATCGACTAAAAAAGCAATTTTCACGGAAAAAATGCTACAGGCGTAAAAAAACGCCCCCTTTGCAGGGGGCGCGACGGAAATGCGGATCAATTTTATCAGGCAGGCTTGATGGTGTTCAGAAGATGACCGATCGAGCCTTCGACCGAAGGACGGATATCGTTGCGCCACAGCGCGAAGGCAACATTGGCCTCGATGAAGCCAGCCTTTGAACCGCAGTCAAAGGTCAGCCCCTGATAGTTGAAGCCGAAGAATTTCTGCGCATCGGCGAGTTTAAGCATGGCATCGGTCAGCTGGATTTCGTTGCCGGCACCCTTTTCCTGCTTGCTCAAAAGCTCGAAGATTTCCGGCTGCAGGATATAGCGGCCATTGATGTAGAGATTGGACGGCGCCGTGCCCTTGGCGGGCTTTTCGACCATCTGCGTGATCTCGAAACCGCTGCCGATGGCTTCGCCCTTGCCGACGATGCCGTATTTATGCGCTTCTTCCGGGTCGCATTCCTGCACGGCGACCACGTTGCCGCCGGTCTTTTCATAGAGCTCGACCATTTCCTTCAGGCAGCCCTTCTTCGACTGCATGACCATGTCCGGCAAAAGGAGAGCGAAAGGCTCGTCGCCGACGAGTTCACGCGCGCACCAGACGGCATGGCCAAGGCCCAGTGGCACCTGCTGGCGGGTGAAGCTGGTCGTGCCCGGTTGCGGCTGGATATCCTGAAGATGCTCCAGTTCCGCCGTCTTGCCGCGCTCGGCAAGCGTGGAATAAAGCTCAACCTGCGCATCGAAATAGTCTTCAATGACCGCCTTGTTGCGCCCAGTGACGAAAATCAGATGTTCGATACCGGCTTCACGCGCTTCATCGACCACATACTGAATGACGGGCTTGTCCACCACGGTCAGCATTTCCTTGGGGATGGATTTGGTAGCGGGCAGGAAGCGGGTGCCAAGACCTGCGACAGGAAAGACGGCCTTGCGAATTTTTCGAATCGAACTCATTCCTCTCCTCGATTTCACTATTTCAGATTTTCTATCAAAGCATTGAAACGACTGAATTTCAAATAAGGCCTTTTCATTAAGGAACGACGAAATTGCGGGCTCCATCCCATCACATTCGATGACCCGGCCTTAATGTTGCTTGATTCAAAAATTTTTCGAAACTTCCGGCAAATTTCGAGACAGGACCGCGATGGTAAACCAATTGCTAACCGACAGGTTCTAATTTGAACGTTCAACAGTTCGATCCGGAAATTTCCGCTGGCCCTTATTCAACACAGGATGGTATCAATTGATGAATGCAATCCAGGGCAGGCAGAATCCAGATCGAAGGGAAACGCGCCGGTATCGGCTGAATTTGATTGCAGAAGGGAAACACAGAATGCTGCGATTTCCATTCACGGTGAGCCAGACGCTGAAGCTGAAAGCGGCTGCAACGGTTGCGATTGCCGTGCTCGCCTCAACGCTGACGACTGGGGCGGCGCTGGCCGACGCGCAATTCCGCCAGTGGGTCGCAAGCTTCCGTCCGGTCGCCATAAAGGCCGGCGTTGCGCCGTCGACCTTCGACCGCGCCTTTCGCGGCGTCGATGCGCCGGACCCGGTCGTGCTGCAAAAGGCCCGCTACCAGCCCGAATTCACCGAGCCTGTCTGGAACTATATCGATAACCGTGTGAACGAGAATTCCGTCTCGGTCGGACAGGGCATGGCGCGCAAATGGGGTCCGTGGCTCCAGCGCATCGAGCAGCGTTTCTCGGTCGATCGCAATATTCTGCTCGCCATCTGGTCGATGGAAAGCAATTACGGCGAGATCCTCAAGCGCGACGACGTGATGCGCGATGCCGTGCGCTCGCTGGCCACCCTTGCCTATGCCGATCAGCGCCGCGCCAAATATGGCCGCACGCAGCTGATTGCCGCCATGAAGATTCTCCAGACCGGCGATATCGATCGCGGCCATCTTTCCGGCTCCTGGGCCGGCGCGCTCGGCCACACGCAATTCATCCCGACCAGCTACCAGGCCTATGCCGTCGACGTGGACGGCAACGGCAAGCGCGATATCTGGAACTCGGTTCCCGATGCGCTTGGCACGGCGGCCAATCTCCTGCACCGCAACGGCTGGCAGCCGGGCCGCACATGGGGCTATGAAGTGGCGCTTCCGGCGGGGCGCAAATTTCCGTCCGGCTCACTCTCGATTGCCGAATGGCAGCAGATCGGCCTCGTGCGCGCCAATGGCCGCGCCTTCCCCGATCCCAACGAGAAGGCAACGCTGAAAGTGCCGGATGGCCGTCAGGGACCGGCCTTCCTGATGACGAAGAACTTCTTCGTGCTCAAGCGCTATAACAATGCCGACAAATATGCCCTGGCCGTCGGCCTGCTGGCGGATCGCATCGGCGGCTATCAGGGTCTGCGGCAGGACTGGAACCGTCCGTTCACGCCGATCTCCATGAACGAGCGGCTGGAATTGCAGACGCATCTGAAAGCGCTCGGCTATTATGACGGCAATATTGACGGCAAGATCGGCGCGACCTCGCGTGCGGCCATCGAAGCCTTCCAGCAGCGCAACGGCCTCCAGCCGGACGGCCATCCGAGCAAGGAAGTTCTCTCGGTTCTGCGTCGACGCTAAATCATCGAGCAGATCAAATGGGGCGCGCTTCTGATCAAGTGCGCCCCATTTTGTTTTTGCGGATTGCCAAGCTAATATACCGGCCATGAAGGCAGGACGGATGCGTGAAAATCGAATTATGGGTAGTCGGCTGGCGAAAGCTGCTGGCGTCATGCTGGCGGTGGCAGCGTTGCTGTTTTCAGGCGTCGCCACGGCCTTCGCACAGGAACGTCCGCGCACGCTTTTCGATCTCCTGTTCGGTTCGCGGCAGGCGCAGCCCCAGCGCCAGAATGAGCAAGCCACCCCGCAACGTGCCCGGCCAAAGGCAAAGCGCTCCAAGCCTGCCTCTCCCGCTTCACGCCCGACGCCACCGCCCGCGGCAAGCCCTGCGGTGGAATTCGTCGAGAAAAAGCCGGATGCCAAAAAGATACTTGTCGTCGGGGACTTCATCGGCAACGGACTGGCCGAAGGTCTCGATGTCGCCTTTGCGGCGGACCCCGACCTCAAGGTCATTTCCCGGATAAACGGTTCTTCCGGCTTTGTGCGCAACGACCATTTCGACTGGCCGGCCAATATCGGCAACATACTGGACGAGGAAAAACCGGCTGCCGTCGTGGTGATGATCGGTGCCAACGACCGGCAGGCGATCACCGAAAAGGACACAAGCCTGCCGCCCCGGTCGCCGGAGTGGAACGCGGAATATCAAAAGCGCGTCGCCGCCTTCATCAAGGCCGTCAACGACCGGCATTTTCCGCTGGTGTGGATCGGCCAGCCGCCTTTCCGCCCCAAGGGCATGTCGCAGGATATGTTGGCGCTCAATGAAATCTACCGCACGGCCACCGAAAAAGCAGGCGGCAAATTTGCCGATGTCTGGGACGGTTTTGTCGATGAGGACGGAAATTTCACCCAGACCGGCTTCGATATCAACGGCCAGACGGCGCGTCTTCGCGGCAATGACGGCATCAACATAACCTCGGCAGGCAAGCGCAAGCTTGCCTTTTATGCGGAAAAGCCGCTCCGCGCCTATCTAGGCGGCGCGAAGGAAGAAGGCCAGCCATTGCCGGCGGCAGGCGCGCATGATCCGTCAAAGCCGGTCGATCGCGTGGCTCCGGTCAGCATTCGCGACATCGACAGGGATGAGAGCGGCGTCCTGCTGGGCGGCAGCCTTTCAGCCCGTCCGCATACGCCGCGCGCCGATCGGCCCGAGAGCAAACCATCGCCTGGTCGGGCCGACGATTTTACCTGGCCGCGCAGTGTGCAAACACCCGATAAATAGTAATACAATAGTTTGTTCAATTATCAGTAGCGCAGCAGCATAGTGAACTTCACTACTGGATATGATTCCAATTGCTACATTCAGCACTGTTCACAGAAGCGTTCGCATCGTCTATCAGAAGGCACCGTCTGCCAAACACAAGAGGCGTTTGAATGAATATTGCATCAAAGCCTTCTGTCGATCCACATCGGGAGGAGGAACCCCATCTTGCACGCAACCTGTCCAACCGGCATCTGCAACTGATCGCCATCGGCGGGGCCATCGGCACCGGCCTTTTCATGGGGTCGGGCAAGACCATTTCACTGGCCGGACCGTCGATCCTGCTCGTCTATGCGATCATCGGCTTCATGCTGTTCTTCGTCATGCGCGCGCTCGGGGAACTCCTGCTGTCCAATCTGGAATACCGCTCCTTTGCGGATTTCGCGGGCGACTATCTCGGCCCCTGGGCGCATTTCTTCACCGGCTGGACCTATTGGCTGTGCTGGATCGTGACAGGCGTGGCCGATGTGGTGGCTGTTTCCGGCTATGTTTCCTTCTGGTTCCCTCATCTGGCATTGTGGATTCCGGCCCTCGGCCTCATCGCAACGCTGCTGGCGCTCAACCTGCCGACCGTGCGCAATTTCGGTGAAATCGAATTCTGGTTCGCGCTCATCAAGATCGTCGCCATCGTGGCGCTCATCGCCACCGGCGTCTACATGCTTTCCACCGGCTTCACGCTTCCCAACGGCACGCGGGCTTCGGTCGCGCATCTGTGGAACCATGGCGGCTTTTTCCCGAACGGCTTCCTCGGTTTCGTTGCGGGTTTCCAGATCGCGGTCTTCGCCTTTGTCGGCATCGAGCTGGTGGGTACGGCCGCAGCCGAAACCAGGGACCCTGAACGGCATCTGCCAAGGGCGATCAATTCGATCCCGATCCGCGTTGTCCTTTTTTATCTGGGTGCGCTCTTCGTCATCATCACCGTGATCCCGTGGAACGAAGTCGACCCGAATTCGAGCCCGTTTGTCGCCATGTTCTCGCTTGCCGGCCTCGGCATCGCGGCGCAGGTGGTGAATTTCGTTGTGCTGACCTCGGCCACGTCGAGCGCCAATTCCGGCATTTACTCGACCTCGCGCATGGTCTATGGCCTTGCCACGTCGGGGCTGGCGCCCGAGGCCCTCGGCAGGCTGAACAAGCGCCACGTGCCGGTCAACGCGCTGTTTTTCTCCTGCATCTTCCTGCTGTCGGGCGTGGCCCTGCTTTATGCCGGACAGAGCATCATGGAAGCCTTCACCATCGTCACGACGATTTCCGCACTTCTGTTCATTTTCATCTGGTCGATCATTCTGGCGTCTTACCTGCAATATCGCCGCAAACGCCCCGACCTGCATGAAAAGTCCACCTTCAAGATGCCCGGCGGACGGGCGGCCGCTGTGATGGTCTTCGCCTTTTTCGCCTTCATTCTCTGGGCGCTGGCGCAGGAACAGGATACAGCGATGGCGCTGAAAGTAACGCCATTGTGGTTCGTGCTTCTCGCCATCGCCTATCTGGTGATGAAGGTGCGACGCAGCCGGGGTTGAGATCGACATCAAACGTAAAAGCCCGGCTTCGTGCCGGGCTTTTACGTCCAGTTTGCGCCTGGGATTACGACGCTGGCGCACCGGAATGAGGCAAATGCGACAAAACAAATAGTTAGAGCGGTCCGAGCGATTCCGCTCTAACCGGAACCGCTTTAGCGGGGCAAAACCGAACTGCCCATCAGGTCGGCATCGATGGCGTGGGCCGCCTGACGGCCTTCACGGATCGCCCAGACGACCAGCGACTGGCCACGACGGATATCGCCTGCCGCATAGAGCTTGTCGACATTGGTGCGATAATCGCGGTCATTCGCCTTGACGGACCGGGAGCCGCGGCGGTCGGTGGCGATTTCAAGCTTCTCACCCAGTTCCTTCACCACGCTGTCTTCCGCAGGGCCGGCAAAGCCGATGGCGATGAAGGCGAGATCGGCCTTGATGAAGAATTCCGTTCCGGCGATCGGCTTGCGCTTTTCATCCACCTGACAGCACTTCACATGGGTCAGGCGTCCATCCTCGCCGATAAATTCCAGCGTCGCCACCTGAAACTCACGCGATGCGCCTTCCGCCTGGCTGGAAGAGGTGCGCATCTTGGTCGCCCAATAGGGCCAGACGCTGAGCTTGTCTTCCTTTTCGGGCGGCTGCGGGCGGATGTCGAGCTGGGTCACATTGACCGCGCCCTGACGGAAAGCCGTGCCCACGCAGTCCGATGCCGTATCGCCGCCGCCGACAACCACGACATGCTTGCCGCCCGCCAGGATCGGAGCCGAAGCCCAAGCGACGGATTCTATGTTTTCACGGCCGACGCGGCGGTTCTGCTGCACGAGATAGGGCATGGCATCATGGACACCATCGAGATCGGCGCCGGGAATGCCCGCCGGGCGCGGGGTTTCCGACCCGCCGCAATAAAGCACCGCGTCATAAGTATCGAGCAAGCCCCGCAAAGGTTTGTCGATGCCGATATTGACACCGCAATGGAAACGCACGCCCTCGCCTTCCATCTGCGCGATGCGGCGGTCGATCAGGTGCTTTTCCATCTTGAAATCGGGAATGCCATAGCGCAGCAACCCGCCGGGGCGGCTTTCGCGCTCATAGACATCGACCATGTGGCCCGCACGCGCAAGCTGTTGCGCGCTCGCAAGGCCAGCCGGACCGGAACCGATGATGGCAACAGACTTGCCGGTCTTGTTGGCGGCAGGCTGCGGCACGATATGGCCGAGTTCATAAGCCTTATCGCCCAGCGCCTGTTCCACGGTCTTGATCGCAACCGGCGTGTCCTCAAGGTTCAGCGTGCAGGCTTCCTCGCATGGTGCGGGGCAGATGCGGCCGGTGAATTCCGGGAAATTGTTGGTCAGATGCAGGTTGCGGATCGCCTGATCCCAATTGTTGTTATAGACGAGATCATTCCAGTCCGGGATCTGGTTGTGTACCGGGCAGCCCGTCGGCCCATGGCAGAACGGAATGCCGCAATCCATGCAGCGCGCGGCCTGCTTCTGCACCTCGCCATCCGTCATCGGAATGGTGAATTCGCGGAAGTGGCGGATACGATCCGACGCCGGCTGGTACTTCGCCACCTGCCGGTCGATTTCAAGAAAACCAGTTACCTTACCCATATTATTCTCCTCTCGCTGTGCGAGGCTCGCGGTGCCGTGCGCCATCCCAGGCGCACAAGCACCGCGTTTTAACGATGGCTCTTACTCAGCCGCGACACCGATCTGCATGCGCTCCATCTCTTCCAGAGCGCGGCGATATTCCACCGGCATGACCTTCACGAATTTCGGGCGATAGCTTTCCCAATTGTCGAGAATGTCTTTCGCCCGTGTCGAGCCTGTGTAGTGCAGATGGTTGGCGATCAGCTGCACCAAGCGTTCCTCATCATGATGGGTCATGTTGGCGGAAACGTCCACACGGCCCTTGTGCATGAGATCGCCACCATGGTGATGCAGCTTTTCCAGAATGTCGTCTTCTTCCGGCACCGGCTCCAGTTCGACCATCGCCATGTTGCAGCGCTGGGCGAAATCGCCTTCCTCGTCGAGCACATAGGCGACGCCGCCCGACATGCCCGCCGCGAAATTGCGACCCGTCTGCCCGATGACGACAACCACGCCGCCGGTCATGTATTCGCAGCCGTGGTCGCCCACGCCCTCGACAACCGTGACCGCACCGGAGTTGCGCACGGCGAAACGCTCGCCCGCGACACCACGGAAATAGCACTCGCCTTCAAGCGCGCCGTAGAGAACCGTGTTGCCGACGACGATCGAATCCTCGGCGACAATGCGCGTGTCTTCCGGCGGGCGCACCACGATGCGGCCGCCCGAAAGGCCCTTGCCGACATAGTCATTGCCGTCGCCGATGAGTTCGAACGAGATGCCGCGAGCGAGGAACGCACCGAAGGACTGGCCAGCCGTGCCGCGAAGCGTAACGGCGATGGTGTCTTCCGGCAGGCCCTTGTGACGGAAACGCTTGGCCACTTCGCCCGAGAGCATGGCACCGGCGGAACGATCCACATTCTTGATATCGATGTCGATCCTGACCGGCTGACGCTCCTCAAGCGCTGGCGCGGCCAATTCGATCAGCCTGCGATCCAGAATATCGTCGATCGGATGATGCTGGCGCTCGGTCCAGTAGATTTCATGCTTCTCGGCTTCCGGCTTGTAGAAGATGCGGCTGAAATCCAGCCCCTTCGCCTTCCAGTGGTCGATCATCGCCTGCTTTTCCAGAAGCTCGGTCTCGCCGATGATCTGTTCCAGCCTGGTGAAGCCCATGGAAGCCAAAAGCGCGCGCACTTCTTCGGCCAGATAGAAGAAGAAGTTGATGACGTGCTCCGGCGTGCCCTTGAAGCGCTTGCGCAGAACCGGGTCCTGCGTCGCCACGCCCACCGGACAGGTGTTCAGGTGGCACTTGCGCATCATGATGCAGCCGGCCGCGATCAGCGGAGCGGTGGAAAAACCGAACTCGTCGGCCCCCAGCAGCGCGCCGATGACCACATCGCGCCCGGTGCGCAAGCCGCCATCGACCTGAAGCGCCACGCGCGAGCGAAGCCCGTTCAGGACCAGCGTCTGATGGGTTTCAGCAAGGCCGATTTCCCATGGGGAACCGGCGTGCTTCAGCGAGGTGAGCGGCGAGGCACCCGTGCCGCCGTCATAGCCCGACACGGTGATATGGTCGGCGCGCGCCTTGGCGACACCCGCCGCAACCGTGCCCACGCCCACTTCCGACACCAGCTTGACCGAAATATCGGCCACCGGATTGACGTTCTTCAGGTCGTAGATGAGCTGCGCCAGATCTTCGATGGAGTAGATATCGTGGTGCGGCGGCGGCGAAATGAGGCCGACGCCCGGCGTCGAGTGGCGGGTCTTGGCGATGGTCGCATCGACCTTGTGGCCCGGAAGCTGGCCGCCCTCGCCGGGCTTTGCGCCCTGCGCGACCTTGATCTGGATCACATCGGAATTGACCAGATATTCCGTCGTCACGCCGAAACGGCCCGATGCCACCTGCTTGATGGCGGAGCGTTCCGGGTTCGCCGTTCCGTCCGGCAGCGGATAGAAGCGATCCGGCTCCTCGCCGCCTTCGCCGGTGTTCGACTTGCCGCCAATGGTGTTCATCGCCCGCGCCAGCGTGGTATGCGCCTCGCGGCTGATCGAGCCGAAGGACATGGCCCCGGTCGAGAAGCGCTTGACGATTTCCGTGGCCGGCTCCACCTCGTCGATGGAAACGGGCTTCAGGCCGCGCTCCTCAGCAAAGCGGATATTGAACAGGCCACGAATGGTCTTGGCCTGCGACGACTTGGCGTCGAGCATCCTCGTATATTCGGTGAAGGTTTCCGGGTTCGACGTGCGCACCGCATGTTGCAGCTTGGCCACCGCATCCGGCGACCACATATGCGCTTCGCCGCGCATGCGATAGGCATATTCGCCGCCGACTTCGAGCGAGGTCAGAAGAACGGGATCGTTGCCGAACGCATCGGTGTGACGGCGCACGGTCTCTTCCGCGATCTCTTCCAGCCCAACGCCTTCGATGGTCGTGGCCGTGCCGAAGAAAAACTTGTCCACGAAATCCGTCCTGACGCCGACCGCATCGAAAATCTGCGCGCCGCAATAGGACTGGTAGGTCGAGATGCCCATTTTGGACATGACCTTGAGAATGCCCTTGCCGATGGACTTGATGTAGCGCTTGACCACTTCGTTCTCGTCCACTTCCGGCGGAAATTCGCGGCGGCGATGCATGTCGAGCAGCGTGTCGAAGGCGAGATAGGGGTTGATGGCTTCGGCGCCATAGCCCGCAAGGCAGGCGAAATGATGCACTTCGCGCGGCTCGCCCGATTCCACCACGAGGCCGACCGAGGTGCGAAGCCCCTTGCGGATCAGGTGATGATGCACGGCGGCCGTTGCCAGCAGAGCCGGGATCGGAATGCGATCCGGCCCAACCTGGCGGTCGGACAGGATGACGATGTTGTAGCCGCCATGGACGGCCGCTTCCGCGCGGTCGCAAAGACGCTCGATGGCGCCATGCATGCCCGCAGCACCCTCGCCCGTATTATAGGTGATGTCGAGCGTCTTGGTGTCGAAGCGGTCTTCCGTGTGGCCGATGGAGCGGATCTTTTCCAGATCGCCATTGGTGAGGATCGGCTGGCGCACTTCCAGACGCTTGCGGCGCGAGGTGCCGACGAGATCGAAAATGTTCGGGCGCGGGCCGATGAAGGAGACAAGGCTCATCACCAGTTCCTCGCGGATCGGATCGATCGGCGGGTTGGTCACCTGCGCGAAATTCTGCTTGAAATAGGTGTAAAGCAGCTTCGACTTGTCCGACATGGCCGAAATCGGTGTATCGGTGCCCATGGAGCCGATGGCTTCCTGACCCGTGGTCGCCATCGGCGCCATCAGGAACTTGGTGTCTTCCTGCGTGTAGCCGAAAGCCTGCTGGCGGTCGAGCAGGCTCACATCCTTGCGCAGCGCGCGCGGCTCGACCGGGTTGAGGTCTTCCAGAATGAGCTGCGTGTTGGCGAGCCACTGCTTGTAGGGGTGCTTCTGGGCGATCTGCGACTTGATTTCCTCATCGGAGACGATGCGGCCTTCCTCCATGTCGATCAGCAGCATGCGGCCCGGCTGAAGACGCCACTTCTTGACGACCTTCTTTTCATCGACCGGCAGGACGCCCGCTTCGGACGCCAGAATGACGAAGTCGTCATCGGTCACGATGTAACGGGCTGGGCGCAGGCCGTTGCGGTCCAGCGTCGCGCCGATCTGGCGGCCATCGGTGAAGGCGACAGCGGCGGGGCCGTCCCACGGCTCCATGAGCGCTGCATGATATTCGTAGAACGCGCGGCGTTCGTCCGACATCAGCTTGTTGCCCGACCATGCTTCCGGGATCAGCATCATCATGGCATGCGCAAGGCTGTAGCCGCCCTGATGCAGGAATTCGAGCGCATTGTCGAAACAGGCCGTATCCGACTGGCCCTCATAGGAAATCGGCCAGAGCTTGGAAATATCGTTGCCAAACAGTTCGCTATCGACCGAAGCCTGACGCGCCGCCATCCAGTTGACATTGCCGCGCAGCGTGTTGATCTCGCCATTATGCGCGACCATGCGGTATGGATGCGCCAGACGCCAGGACGGGAAGGTGTTGGTGGAAAAACGCTGGTGCACCAGCGCCACCGCGCTTTCAAAGCGGGGGTCCTTCAGATCCTGGTAATAGGCGCCGACCTGATAGGCCAGGAACATGCCCTTGTAGACCACGGTGCGGGCCGACATGGACACGACATAGAACCCCTTATCGTCGCCGTCATTCTCCTGATAGATGCGGTTGGAGATGACCTTGCGCAGCACGAACAGGCGGCGCTCGAAATCATCATCGGTTTCCAGCATCGGGCTGCGCCCGATGAAGACCTGCATGTGAAACGGCTCGGTGGCCGCGATATGCGGAGCCTTGGAAAGCGAGGAATTGTCGACCGGCACTTCACGGAAGCCGATGAAGGTCTGGCCTTCGGCGGCGATCACTTCCTTGACGATCTCTTCCGCATGGGCGCGCAGGTCCGGGTCGCGCGGCATGAAGATATAGCCGACGCCATAAGACCCCGGCTGCGGCAGGTCGATGCCCTGACGCGCCATTTCCTCGCGAAAGAACCGATCCGGGATCTGCACCAGAATGCCCGCGCCGTCGCCCATCAGCGGATCGGCGCCGACAGCGCCGCGATGGGTGAGGTTTTCCAGCATCCTGAGGCCGTTCTCCACGACTTCATGCGACTTCTTGCCCTTCATATGGGCAATGAAGCCGACGCCGCATGCATCATGCTCGTTGCGCGGATCGTAAAGACCTTGCGCTGCGGGCAAACCCGCCGCCGTCGTTTTTCGCGTCGTTCGGGTGGAAGTCGTCGTCGCAGCTTTGATCGCTTCGTTCTGACCGTTGTGAGAAACCACATTCGATACAGATGGCGTCAAATGCGTCATCGTCATTCCCTCCGTTTGGCCCTCATCATGAGGTGCGCGATCAGTATATACCGGGATGACGTGACAACCATCCCGCAGGTGTGTTCATTCTATGAAAAGCCTTATCGACAAGGCGTTGGACGAGGTTCCGCAGGGGCGGGAAGCCGCCGGGGAACGATGTTTGGCGCCTATTCTCATCAGGCTTCTGACAGACAGTTTCCGTCCGCCGGAACCGGCGCTCCAGAATTCTCCCTGTCGCAGTCGGAGCGCCGTTACCGTCAGGCCATGTGCCTGCCAGTCCGGCGCCTGTTTCTGAAACTTTACGAAGAGCGTTGATCGCTTTCCGATCGCATCAGCGTCTAATTGGACAGTATTGCTGTCCTAATTACGTATGACAGAATTCAAATTGCCTCACAAGATGGAAACGCAATTTTTCTCGGCAACTTCGGTAATAAAATGTCGAAACCCTTCTGTTTGCTGGCTTTTAATTGCGTTTAAGCGCCCTTGCGTCAGTTTGGCACGCTTTTGCCCGCCGCCGGATTGCTTAAAAAATAGGCAGTCTGATGACATTTTTCGCGCAAGCCGGGCCTTAACCGCTTCTGTCAGACAGGTTATAGAAACATCGGCTGTGCGACAGCCCATTCAACCCATCCGGAGGAACACGTGCATTTTGCTTCAGACAACTGGGCGGGCGCCCATCCCAGAATCGCCGAAAGCCTTTCGCTGCATGCGGCCGGTTTTGCGGCGGCCTATGGCGCAAGCGAGATCGACAAGCGGGTGGAGCAGCGCTTCAACGAATTGTTCGAGCGTGAAGTGGCGGTTTTCTTCGTCGGCACCGGCACGGCCGCCAATTCGCTGGCTCTGGCCAGCGTCAACCGTCCGGGCGGCGTTTCGCTGGTGCACCGCGAGGCGCATGTGATCGAGGATGAATGCGGCGCGCCGGAATATTTCACCGGCGGCGCACGGCTCCACCCGATCGACGGCGCGCTGGGCCGCATCGATCCCGAGCTTCTGAAACGCGAATTGAAGCGCTTCAACCCCGCCTTCGTTCATGCGGGCCAGCCCATGGCCGTCAGCATCACCCAGGCGACGGAAGTGGGCACCCTTTACCAGCCGGAGCATATCGCCACCATTTCGCAGATCTGCCGCGATGCCGGACTGCCGCTGCACATGGACGGCGCGCGCTTTGCCAATGCGCTTGTCTCGCTGGACATGACGCCAGCCGAAATGACATGGAAACTCGGCGTGGACATTGTTTCCTTCGGCGGCACGAAAAACGGCTGCTGGTGCGCCGAGGCGCTGGTCTTCATGGATCCGGCCCGCGCCAAAGACCTGCCCTTCATCCGCAAGCGCGCGGCGCAGCTCTTCTCCAAGACGCGCTTTATCGCCGCGCAGTTCGACGCCTATCTGCAGGACGATCTCTGGCGTGACCTCGCCCGCCATTCCAACGGGCTTGCCGCACGCCTTGCCAGCCACATCCATGCATCGAGCCAGATGCGGCTTGCCTGGAAGCCGGAAGCAAACGAGGTTTTCGCCATCATGAAACAGTCGGTCTATGACCGCCTGCGCAATGCGGGCGCAGTCTTCTATGACTGGAACCCGCCCCATGCGGAAGTGGACCGCATCGGCGAGGGCGAGATATTCGCCCGCTTTGTCACCAGCTTCGCCAATACGGAAGAAGAAGTGGACCGTTTCGGCGACATGATCGCCTGACACGCCTTGATATCCGCAGAAGCAAAAAGGCGACGCTCAAAGCGCCGCCTTTTCTTATTCACGATCAACCGGATTTAGTGTGCGGTTTTCGCCTCGATCTGCTGGGCGCTGTCGGAACCAGCCTTGGTGACTTCGATCTTGCGCGGTTTCATCTGTTCAGGAATCTCGCGCTTGAGGTCGATGTGCAGGAGCCCGTTCTTGAGGCTCGCACCCGCGACTTCAACGAAATCGGCAAGCTGGAAGCGGCGCTCGAAAGCACGCGAGGCAATGCCGCGATAAAGCACTTCACCCACATCGGATGCGGTTTCATCAGCCTTCTGGCCCTTGACGGTCAGCTGGTTGCGATGAGCCTCGATTTCGAGTTCGCTTTCGGAAAAACCCGCGACCGCCATGGTGATGCGATAGGTGTTCTCACCCGTGCGCTCGATATTATACGGCGGATAGGACTGGTTGCCCTCCGGCGAAGCGAGCGTATCAAGCATGGTGAAAAGCCGATCGAAACCGACCGTGGAACGATAGAGCGGGGAAAAATCGACGTGACGCATGTATTAGCCCTCCTTTAGAGCGACATGATGCTTGTTTCAGCATGGTCTTTTTCGAAGAGCGCCGGGCGCTTTCGGGACCATACACGGCGGCGAAATTCCCTTCTGGCGAATTCCTTGATGCCGACGGCCCCTTTCAGGCGACCGCAAAACTCATTTGGGAATGGAGCGTTTTTATTTCAAGCCCGCTGGCGGCGAAGAGTGAAAAACACGCGCTGTCACGCCGCGTAACAACTCCTGATCAGTAGCGGCCTACATTTTGGGGACAGGCCGCACAATGAACCCAAAATGAACATCATCTTTGGCAAGCGTTCAGCCGCTTGGGGCTAATGTCCCCCCATGTCCGCTGCAAAGCGGGTTCAATGAAGGATCACGGTTATGAAAAAAGCTGTTCTGGCTTTTGCCGCACTTGCCACCGTCGCGACCGGCCTTGCGACACCAACCCTTGCAGCCGATAGCGGCCTGCGCGTTCAGATTCAATATTATGACGACGATGGCTACCGCCCGCCGCGTCCCTATCCAGGCCCCCGCCCCGGCTGGGATGGCGGCCCCGATCACAGGCCCGGCTGGGGTGACGGCTATGCCCGCCGCGACGTCATGGGGCCGCGCCGCATCGCCCGCTCGCTGGAACGCCGCGGCTATGATGTCGGCGATATGCGCCTGAACCGCGATACCTATTTCGTGCGCGCCACGCGCCCCAGCGGTCGCCGTGTCATCCTCATGGTCGATGCCTATTCGGGCCGCATCGTCGGCGAGCGTCGTCCCGGCGGTTATTAAGCACCCTTTCCCAACAGACCAGCCGGCGTAACGTCCCTTGCACGGCTGTTCTCTGAACCGGAAGTTCGCAATCGAACTTCCGGTTACTTTTTATCATCAATTGCCGCATTATGCTGACAGCGCTCATGACAATCTGAAACAGAAAGGCCACGCAATCGGATGTCGGAACTGCTTTTCGAAACCGATGCGAACCCCGTTCCGCACGCAATAGAAGCCGGGCTGCTGGAAGCGATGAACGGCAAGACCCTGCGCTATGCCATCCTGAAACCCGAAACGGGGCCGACACGGGGAACGGTGATCCTGCTTCAGGGGCGCAACGAATTCATTGAAAAATACTTTGAAACCATGACCGAGCTGACCGCACGCGGCTTTGCGGTCGTGACTTTCGACTGGCGCGGACAGGGTGGCTCACACCGGCTGCTGAAGGATCGTCAGCGCGGCTATGTGCGCAGTTTCGACGACTATTCCGATGACCTTGACCTTATCCTCAAGCAGATCGCGCTTCCCGACTGCCCGCCGCCCTTTTACATTCTCGGCCATTCCGCCGGTGCGCTGGTCGCGCTTGCATCGATGGGCCGGCTGACATCGCGCATCAGCCGCATGGTGCTTTGTGCGCCCTTCATGGGGCTGGATGGGCAAAAACTCAGCGACGACAATGTGCGCCGCATCGCTTCTGCCTTTCGGTGGCTCGGCCTCGGGCGAATTTATGCCTCCGGCGGGCGCAGGCTGGCTTCGCGTCCCTTTGCAGGCAACCCGCTGACCAGCGACCCCGCACGCTTCACACGCAATATGGAGATCGCGCGCCTTTGCCCGGACCTGGCGCTTGGCGGGCCAACGGCACGCTGGCTCTGGAGTGCGCTCGAAACCGCGCGACGCATCAACCAGCCTTATTTTTATGATGGGCCGACCGTACCTGTCCTCATTGTCGCAGCGGGCGCCGACCGCGTGGTTTCGACGCCGGTGATCGAGCGCTTCGTGGCGCGCACGCGCAATATCTCGCTGACGACGATCATCGGCGCACGCCACGAAATGCTCCAGGAAGCCGACTTCTACCGCGAACAGTTATGGGCCGCCTTCGATGCCTTCATTCCCGGCTCATCGGAAGTGGAAATCATGCCGGAGACCATCGAACCCATGGCCTCCGGCATTTAACCAGAGGCAGGACCTAGCTGTTCAGCAGATCAAGTGCCGCCTGGTGCAGCGCGGGAGAAGCGGCGGCGACAATATCACCGCCCTTTTCCGCCGGACCGCCATCGTGTTGCGTCACCACGCCGCCGGCCTGCTCAATCAGCGGAATGAGCGCAACAATGTCATAGGGCTGCAAACCGGCCTCCACGACAATATCTGTAAAGCCGCTTGCCAGCATCGCGAAGGCATAGCAATCCACGCCATAGCGCGACAGCCGGACAGCGCCCTCCAGACGGTCGAACCCCTTGCGGCTCTCACCCTTGAAAAGGGCTGGCGTGGTCGTGAACAAGGTTGCATCTTCCAATGCGGCGTTCTTGCGCACGGAAAGGCGGCGCGGCACGGCATCGGCCCGCTGGAGATAAGCGCCGTCACCATCGCTGTAGAACAGTTCGCCTGTGAAGGGTTGCGACATCATTCCGGCCCTGGCATCGCCATCGACGGTGAGGCCCAGAAGCGTGCCCCAGACCGGCAGGCCGGAAATGAAGGCGCGCGTTCCATCGATGGGATCGATGACCCAGACATGGCTGCGGTCGATATTCTCCGGCCCGTATTCTTCGCCAAGAATACCGTGATCGGGAAAAGCCTCGCCGATCACCGCACGAATCGCACGCTCCGCCGCCCGGTCCGCTTCCGTCACCGGATCGAAACCGACGCTGTATTTGTTGTCTATTTCCGTCAACTGACGAAAACGCGGAAGCGTTTCAGCGGCCGCCGCAGCAGCCACTTCGGAAAAAAATGCCTTGTCGATCAGCAACCCCGAACTCCTGTTTCCAAGACATGGCGCAGAATTGTGCAAACCATGCTAATTTTGCCTATATATTGAGCATGATGAAAATAGCCCAAAAAATATGCGCATTTTCTTGACGTTGACGCCATTCAGACGTAACTTAAATCCCAGACAGGTTTTCCTGTCGATGCCTTTCGGGGCATTTCCTCCCTAGTCTTTGACCGCGCTCGTATCATTCGGGCGCGGTTCTTTTTATCCGTGAAAATGCAGCAAGGGGACGCGCTATTCGGCGGCCAGAGGCGGCGCGATAAAAAGATCGTCCGGCAGGGATGTCAGATCGCTCAGAAATCCATGCAGATCGGCGCAGAGCGCTTCGAAACCGGCAAGCTTGTGCAGGGTCTGCTCGTTCACATAGAGGCTGCGATTGATTTCTATCTGCAAGGCATGGCAGGCCGTGGCAGGCCGTCCGTAATACTCGGTGATGAAGCCGCCCGCATAGGGCTTGTTGTGCGCGACCGTGTAGCCCAGATCCTGCAACAGATCGATGGCGGCCTGTGTCAGCCTTTCGCTGCACGACCGGCCGAAACGATCCCCCACGATGAAATCCGGGCGAGATCCGACTTCACCGGGCCGCGTTCCGCCCGGCATGGAATGGCAGTCGATGAGCACCGCATAACCAAAACGCTGCCGGGTCGACTGGAGCAGCGCATCAAGCGCCTGATGATAGGGCTTGTAGAGGTCTTCGATCCGGTAAAAGGCTTCAGCCAGCGGAATGCGCCCCGGATAAATCAGCTGCCCCTCGCCCACCAGACGCGGCACGGTGCCAAGCCCGCCTGCCACGCGCGCGGACTGACTGTTGACGAAAGGCGGCAATGGCTCGTCGAACATGCGCGGATCGAGCTCGTAGGCCTCACGGTTCACATCGAGAAAAGCACGCGGGAAATGCGCCTTGAGCAGGGGGGCGCCAAGCCTTGTTGCCGAAGCGAACAGCTCGTCCACATAGCAGTCTTCCGAATTGCGTATGCTCAAGGCGTCGAGGCGCGAGGCTTCAACAAAGGAATGCGGATAATAACGCCCGCTATGCGGGGAATTGAAGACAAACGGAATACGCTGTTCCGCCGGAGCGCATATCTCGAAGGGCGGTATCAGACTAAAATCGCGCTCCAAACTCATTCTTCACCCGTTCTCAACCGAAACATCTGGACCATCGGACGACTTTCCCGTCAGTACCATAACAAATTACGTCAGACGATCCATGCGCGCAAATGGCAGACAAACGAATCCGCCGACGCCGGGGCGGCGTGCATATGCGACAATCCTGTCACACTGAACAGCTTGTTGCCAAACAGGCGCCATAACAATTAACATTCACGCGAGCGTTCATTCCATATTTACCAAAGAAGCGTTTTCTACGGTGGATATCGAGTCGTTGAGGGTCAGCTTTTGGGCGATGAACACGACACAGAATTCGGACGGAACAATGAAGAGAATCCTTCTAGCTGAAGATGACAATGACATGCGCCGTTTCCTCGTCAAGGCGCTGGAAAAGGCCGGTTATCACGTAACGCACTTCGACAATGGCGCGAGCGCGTATGAAAGATTGCAGGAAGAACCTTTTTCGCTCCTGCTGACGGACATTGTCATGCCGGAAATGGACGGCATCGAACTGGCGCGTCGCGCGACGGAAATCGATCCGGACCTGAAGATCATGTTCATTACGGGCTTTGCCGCGGTTGCGCTCAATCCCGATTCGGATGCGCCGCGGGACGCGAAAGTGCTTTCCAAGCCGTTCCACCTGCGTGACCTGGTGAACGAAATCGAAAAAATGCTGATCGCCGCCTGAGGCGATCCGCTGGATTTGCGGCCCTTTGTTTTGTCATCAACAAAAAGACGAAAAAACTTCATAAAAGGGCATTGACGGGCGCAACGCGATATGGTGTATGCGCCACATCGAATGGGCGTGTAGCTCAGCGGGAGAGCACTACGTTGACATCGTAGGGGTCACAGGTTCAATCCCTGTCACGCCCACCATTCGAACCCTTAATCTTTCCAGCATGTTACGTCCATTGCGCTAGAAAACTGTCGGGCGCCCGACATACGGTTTTGGTAGCGGACGTGATTTGTATCAGGCAAACGTAGACACCAGATCGCTGAACAAGGCTCGGCGAACTTGCGCCTTGAACAACGATGCCAGCCAGTTATGCCTCCAGCACAATCGTACGCATGGTCGCGGCCTGGACCGCTTTTTGTGAGTAGACCAGCGGACAATGGATACCATCGCGCCAGCGGGCAAGAAGATCCTGATAATGGGACGAGCCCGGCACGCCCGATTGCCCCGGATTGTTGACAAACAGGCTGTTGTCCCATTCCCCCACATCGATCACCATCCGAACCGATGGTCCGGCCAGAACGGAAAAATCATTGAGGCGGTAATTGGCATAATTGAGGGTGGAACTGCTGCCACCCAGCTCCATAGCATCAGGAGACCAAACGGCATCCGTCAGGGATTGCAAGGGATGAGACAGCTTGAGGTGATGAATGCGGCCCCACGACCACTCCTCGGGCTCCTCGCCCATCAATGACAGGCATTCCGCCCAGGCGTTATCAAGGCTCTGCGCAATATCCTTGTGGGGCTCGCCATTCGGCACCGCCTTTTCCAGCCATTCCACGACGCCGGGAGCATCGAACGGCATGAGCATCGCAATGATAGACGGGTCCGCACCTTCCTGTCGGGCGACAAGCGGGCCCAAATGCTTGCTGAACCAGACCTCGAATAAAGCCGCAGGCGCTGAATTTGCCGCCAGATCGCCATCCCAGTTCTGAAGCAGTCGCCACGCGGATGTCTCGCTGATCGGACCCGGCATCGCCTTCAGGCATTTCAGCGCGCGCGCGGCAATCGGTGAAAAGGTCGAACATTGCAATCGCGCGCAATCCTCAAGCGAAATCGGCGTATCACGCGACAGTTCCCGGTGCAGCGTGTCATGCCTGCTGCTGTCGAGCCATTCATAACCGATGGCCGGATTTGCAGCAGCCCAATCATCCGGCACGTTCATCGCATTGGCGGTCGCGATAAAGCCGCGTTCAGGATTGACTTCAAATGGCGCCGCTTGCGGCGGCAGATAACCGTTCCATTCATAGCGTCCATCGCCCGGAACGGGCAGCAAGCCATCCCAATTCCGACGCATGGGCGTCGCACCGGAAGGTTTCCACGCAATCAAATTGGCCGTATCCGCGTAAATATGGTTGACCGATGGACAACCCCATCCATTCAGCGCCTTGGCATATTCCGCATAGGTTTTTGCCTTCATGACCGAGAGACTGGCCATATAAGGCGCCATCCCGGCATCCATCCAGACGGTTCGCAGCCCGAAAGCCCGATTGTTCTCCACGTCCCGATAGATGACGGGACCATGCCGGGTAAATTCCAGCGTCGTCGTTTGGTCCGGATAGCCCTTGACCGGAATGGATTCCGTAACGGTCGTGACTTTTTCCCAACCATCTTGATAGGCATATTGTCCGGGATCATCTTCGCGGGTCCGGTAGACATAGATATCTTCCTGATCCGCCCCGAAAATGGTGAGGCCAAAAGCGGCAGTCCCGTTATGGCCCATCGATATGCCCGGCACCATCGGTTCACCGGCGCCGATCACATCGAGCCCCGGCATCGACAGGTGCACAACGTAACGGATAGACGGCAAAACATGTGTCCGATGCGGATCAAGCGCCAGTATCGGACGTCCCGTACTGGTTTTCTCAGAAGAAATTGCCCAATTGTTCGAGCCCTCTTCAAAGGAAGCCCTGACGATTTCGCCCGACGGCGCAAGGCTCGTCCAGAGAACGGCCTCCTCAAGCCTGGCCGCAAGCCGATCTTTCGAAAAGGTTGCAGGGCTGACGGCGAGGTTGAAATCACGCAAAACACGATCCGTCATGATCCCCGGATCAAAACCATCGACCGGCTTCGGCAGGACATCGTGCGACAATTGCTTGCGCAAGCCATCAAGCCTTGCGCCCAGTTCGTTTCCGGCTGCGGCCATCACCTTTGACCGCAACAGTTCGGAAGATGCATTGCGTGTCAGCGAATGGGTCCGCACACGCACCACGTCTTCCGCCTTCCATCGGTCAGGGCGATGGCCAAGCAGTGCAAATTCCGGCGGAAGCGGTATTGAGCCTGCATCGCAGCCATCGACATAGGCATTGATCCCGTTGGCGAAAGCCGTACAGATTTCTTCCGAATCCGGCCCATAGGCCTTCCATTCCGCCGCCATATCGCCGCGATAGAGAAACAGCCGGGCCGCCCTGTCCTGTTCGAGATAACCGGGGCCGAAATCGCGCGCCAGGAGGCCAAGACCACGCTTGCGCGCAATATCGATCTGCCAAAGGCGATCCCGTGCCGCATTCCACCCTTGCGCGAAGAAAAGATCATGAAGGTTGTTCGCCCGGATATGGGCCACGCCCCAACGGTCCACTTTGATCGTGACGTCCTCTTTCAATCCCCAAACCGCATGGGCCGCAAGTCGTTTCTCGTCGCGCATGGCTGCACCTGTTGTTGGTTAGAGCATTTTCAAGCCAAAAGTCCGAAGCGCCTATGCGGGGGAAACCAGTCCACTGGGCTGATTTCCGCTCCCGCTTCGATGCGTCGGATAATGCGTTAAAACAAATAGATAGAGCGGTTCCGACGATTCCATTTAAACCGGAACCGGTCTAGTTGAGCCGCAAGAACAGGCCCGCGTGGAGGCGCGCCCGTTCGATCAGGCTGTCCTCGAAGATATGCTCACCCAGAGTATGAAGGCCTTCGCCCCGAACGCCGATGGAGTCGAGCGTCGGCACACCAAGCGCGCCTGTGAAATTGCCATCCGAACCACCGCCCGAACTCTGGGCCGTCATCGTGAACCCGATCTCCTTCGCAATGTCATTGGCGAAGTTGAAGAGCGCCATATCCTGGGGTTGTCCGTGTTCCCAGACGGGGCGCGTCACGCCGCGTGTGACGATGAACTCCACATCGTCTTTCTCGCCCGCAAGCGCCATGATGCGGGAAACACCGTCCTCCAGATCCCGCTGGGTCTTGGCCATGCTGAGTGCTTCGGCCTTGCAGCTCGACGAAACGCAATTGACCCATTGTCCGGCCTGAATGACACCGACCGAAAAGGTGCAGTCATCTGTGGTGAGCGCTTCAATATCGATGATCTTTTCCGCCATGCGGCGGATGGCGGAACGGCCTTCCTGAAGCATCCAGCCGGCATGGCTCGGACGTCCAACGGTTTCAAGATTATAGCGTGCAATCGCGTAACGCCCCACGACGGCGCCACCGTCACGACGCGCCGGTTCGGGAACCAGCACATATTTGTTCTTGAGCGCTTCCTGCTCAATCAGATCACGCGTGGAAGGCGTTCCGACTTCTTCATCGGGCGTCAGCAGGAATGTCACCGGCAAGTTTGTCGCCAGCCCCGAACGGGCAATCTGGCGCATTGCCTCAAGGGCGACGAAATTGCCGCCCTTCATATCCTGAATCCCCGGGCCGTAAATCTTGCCATCCTCGCGGCGATAAGGGTTCACATCGATGACGCCGAGCGGATGGACCGTATCGAGATGGCCGGAAACCAGAATACCCGGCTTGCCCTGATCCGCATGCGGAAAACGAGCCCGCAACGACCCACCAAAGCCCATGCGTCCGGGAATGAATTCCACGCTCGCACCGGCAGCGGCAAAATCATAGGCGGCAGCGTCAACCATGCGGTTCACGGCGGCTGCATCGAAGGTCGGACTTTCGGTTTCGATCCATGGGCGCAGGCGCGCAATCATATCATCGAGATCAAACGGCAATTCATGCGCACTCATGCGGAAAGTTCCTTATTCACTGGCAGACGGGTTTCCACGATCCGGGCATAGATCGACGAGCCGATGGGCAGCGTCGCGGGATCGAGCGTAAAGGCGGGGTTGTGGAGGGCGGCTTTGCCGCCATGCAGCACATTGATGTAAGCGCCAGGCACGCGGGCGAGCATGTCCGCGAAATCCTCGCTGCCCATGAAGGCGGGACAATCATCGGTCACGTTTTCTTCGCCCAGGACATCGCGTGCTGCCGCGATATAGGCGTCCGTCAATTCATGATCGTTGCGCAAAACATCAAACACATTGCGGATATCGACATCGACCGTAATGCCGTAACCTGCTGCGATACCGGCACAGATTTCACGCAGGCGGCTTTCGGCAAGATCGCAGACCCGCTGTTCGAAATAACGGATCGTGCCGGTGATCGTGGCGACTTCCGGCACGATATTATAGGCACTGCCCGTATGGAACTGCGTGCAGGAGACGACACAGGCTTCCGTGGCTGGAATGTTGCGGGACACGATGGTCTGCAACTGGCCGACGAGATCGGCACCGATCACCAGCACGTCACGCGCATTATGCGGCTGGGCGGCATGGCTGCCCTTGCCGGTCAGCTTGATGTCGAAGAAGCTGGCGCCCGCCATGGCGGCACCCTTGCGGATCGCGGCCTTGCCGAGTGTGCCGAGGGGCTGATTGTGCATTCCATAGATTTCATCACAGGGAAACCGCTCGAAAAGCCCCTCCGCTATCATGCGCCGCGCGCCGCCGAGACCTTCTTCCGCCGGCTGGAATACGAAAACCGCACTGCCTTCGAAATTGCGCGTTGCCGCCAGATATTGTGCGGCGCCGAGCAGCATCGTCGTGTGTCCATCGTGACCGCAGGCGTGCATACGTCCGGGATTTTGCGAGCTATAGGGAACGCCGGAAATTTCATCGATAGGCAGCGCATCCATATCGGCGCGCAGGCCGATGCGGCGATTGCCACCGTTGCGCCCCGTCAATATCCCGACGACACCAGTTCCGGCGATACCGGTATGGACTTCATCGAAGCCCCATTTTTCCAGAAGGCCAGCCACAACGCCTGAAGCGTGTTTCTCCTCGAAACCAATTTCGGGATGGCGATGAAGATCCTCGAAAACCGCACGCATTTCGCCGGCTTTCTTCTCGATAAACGGTATGATGGGCATGGATTCATTCCTGTTTGAACCATTGAAGATGACCGGGGCTGCGATCCGCAGCCCCTCGATCAGGCGGCGGGGCGGCCCGCCGCAAAATCCCAGAAGCGGCCCGGAGCGGCTTCGATCAACGAGCGTGTATAGTCATGGGACGGGTTGCCGAGCACATCCGCGGCGTTACCCTGTTCGACGACCTGCCCGCGTTTCATGACCAGCACCTCATCGCAGATCTGCGCCGCAACACGCAGGTCATGCGTGATGAAAATGATCGCGATGCCGGTGTCCTTCTGCAGTTGCGCCAGAAGATCGAGAACCTGCGCCTGCACGGAGACATCGAGTGCCGACACGGCTTCATCGGCAACCAGAATATCCGGGCGAAGAGCGACAGCACGCGCAATGGCGATGCGCTGCCGCTGCCCGCCCGAAAACTGGTGCGGATATCGTTTCAGGGCATCTTCCGGCAGGGAAACGATCTTCAGCAGGCGCTTGGCTTCGGTGACGGCATCCTCATAGGGAACGCCATAGTTGAGCGGCCCTTCGGTCAGGCTCTGTTCGATGGTCCAGCGCGGATTGAGCGAGCGGAACGGGTCCTGAAAGACGACCTGAAGCTTTTTGCGAAATGGCTTCATCTCGCGTTTTCCAAGATGGGCGATATCGCGCCCGCCCACGACGATTTCGCCTTCCGTCGGCTCGATCAGGCGCATGATCGAACGCGCCACGGTGGTTTTGCCCGAACCGGATTCACCGACAATGCCGAGCGTTCGCCCCGGCTGGAGATCGAAACTGACCTCGCGCGATGCCTTGACGCCAGGTTTCCTGCTGAAAAGACCGCCGCTTCGATAAGTCATGCCGAGATCACGCACACGGATGACCGCTTCGCGCTCCTGCTGCTCGCGCGCCGAGCGGGGGATGAGACTTGGCACGGAACCCAACAAATCCTTTGTATATTGCTGCTGGGGCGCCGACAGAACCTGGCGGATGGTGCCCCGCTCTACAATCTCGCCGCTACGCATGACGCAGACCCGGTCCGCGATCTCGGCGACGACGCCCATATCATGCGTGATGAACAGAACCGCAGTTCCGTGCTTTTCCTGCAATTCCGCGATCAGCGACAGAATCTGCTTCTGTGTGGTCACGTCGAGCGCTGTCGTCGGCTCATCTGCAATCAGAACCACAGGCTCCAGAATAAGCGCCATCGCGATCATGATGCGCTGGCGCTGACCGCCCGACAACTGATGCGGGTAGCTCTGGTAGATGCGCTCCACATCGGGCAGATGAACCTGCTCCATGATATTGATGACCCTGGCACGCTTGGCAGCCGCCGAAAGTCCGGTATGGATATCCAGAACTTCCGTGATCTGCTCTCCAACCCGCATCACCGGATTGAGCGCGGTCATCGGCTCCTGAAAGATCATCGAGATGCGCGTGGCGCGCATCCTTTTCATATCGGCTGGCGAAAGTTGCAAAAGGTCCTGCCCGTCGAGGCGGATTGCGCCACTTTTCACGCGCAGCGCATTCTGCGGCAGAAGGCCCATGGCCGTCAGGGATGTGACGGATTTTCCCGAACCTGATTCACCGACGAGGCAGACTGTTTCGCCTTTCCGGATATCGAAGCTCACACCGCGAAGGACAGGCGTGCCGCCGGGGAGCGCCACAACGAGATTGTCCACTTCCAGCACGACAGGTTCTGCCGAAAAGTCACGATTTCGCAGTTCCATGTCAGCCCTCCCGTTTTTTCAGGCGCGGATCGAGTGTATCGCGTGCCGCATCGCCCAGAAGATTGATCGAAAGGACGCAGAGCGTCAGCAAAAGTCCCGGCCAGAGCACGATCGATGGCTTGATGCGGAAGAACTGGCGCCCTTCCGCCATGATGTTTCCCCAGGTCGGTATTTCGGTGCTGATGCCAGCGCCGAGGAAGGAGAGGATCGCCTCGGTCAGGATCGCCGATGCGACGATATAGGTGCCCTGCACGATCAGCGGCGCCATGGTGTTCGGCAAAAGATGCTGGAACAGGATTTTCGGTGTGCTGGAGCCAAGCGCCAAAGCGGCCTCGACATAAGGCTCCTCCCTGGCGCTCAGAATGACCGAACGGACCAGGCGCACCACACGCGGGATTTCGGGAATGGTGATCGCCACGATCACCGAGCCGATCGAAGGTCCGTTGAGCGCGACCAGCGCAATGGCGATCAGGATCGAAGGCATCGCCATCAGCGCGTCCATCATGCGCATGATGATCGCATCGGCAGTTCGGAAGAAACCGGCGACAAGACCGATGAATACGCCGACCGCTATGGAAGCCGCCGCCGCGAGAAGCCCGATCAGGAGAGAAATGCGCCCCCCAAGGATCATACGCGAGAAAAGATCCCGACCGTAATTGTCCGTGCCAAGCAGATATTCGTCTGAAGGCGGCTTGAGACGCATCATCGGGTTCATGGCCAGCGGATCGTGAGGCGCGATCCAAGGGGAGACGAGGGTGAGAAGAATGATTGCAGCCAGAAGCACGGCGGCAATCAGCGGTCCGATGCCAACGCGGGCGACGCGCGGCAGCGAAAACAGGCGCAGCATCCAGTGCATGCCAGCCGATGTCGGTTCTGTGCGCATCAATAACGAATCCTCGGGTCGAACAAAGTGTATGAAAGATCGATCAGCAGATTGACGAACACATAGAGCGCGCTCGTCAGCAGGATCATGGCCTGAATCACCGGATAATCGCGGGCAAGCACCGCATCGACCGTCAGGCGGCCGATACCGGGAATGTTGAAGATGCTTTCCGTGACCACGACGCCGGAGATCAGCAGCGCAAACCCCGTGCCCACAATGGTGACGACCGGCACCGCCGCATTTTTCAAGGCATGGACGAACAGAAGACGGCGATCGCTCACACCTTTGGCGCGCGCGGTACGGATATAGTCTTCGCCCAGAACATCCAGCATCGCTGCGCGGGTCATACGGGCAATCAGCGCAATATAGATGGAAGCCAGTGTCAGCGCGGGCAGGATTGCCCGTTCCATGAAGGCGCCGAAACCGGCCGATATCGGCTTGAACCCCTGCACCGGCAGCCAGCCCAGATTGACCGAAAAAATCAGGAGCAGCACATAGCCCACCAGAAAGACGGGAACCGAAAAGCCAAGCACCGAGAAGCTCATCACCAGATAGTCGATCCACGAGCGATGCCGCCATGCAGCAATCACCCCCATCGGGATCGCAACAAGAACCGCGATGATGATGGTCAGGACGGCAATCGAAATTGTCGGCCCGATGCGCTGCGAGACCATGTCCAGGACTGGCACGCCCGAAATCAGCGAAACACCAAGGTCGCCCTGAAATATCTTGCCCATCCAGGTGAAATATTGCGTCAGGATCGGTTCATTGAGGCCCATGGCCTCCCGAATGCGCTCAAGCTGCTCGGTCGTGGCAGCGTCGCCCGCGAGAATTGCAGCCGGATCGCCCGGCGTCAGTCGCAGGAGGAGGAAAACGAAAATCGATACCAGCAACAGTACCGGCACCAGCGCAAAGATGCGTTTTATCAGATAGACAGCCATATGCACGCCCCGCGTGATGCGGAACCGGCGGGAGAAACCGGCGCCGCGGTGGACTGGGAGTTATCGCGCCCGGAACAGGCTGGGCGCGATAACGGCGGGCAGGGTTACTCCTCGGTCTTCTTCACGTTCCAGAACACCGGAACGGGAGAACCGATCATGTCGACGATATTGGCGCGACGGCCCTGCGGCGGGTTATATTCACCAAGCGGGATGTAGAGCACATTCTCAAGCGTATGGGCCTGTATCTTCTCGATCACGGCCTTCTGGTCTTCAGGCGTCTGCGCCGCGATATACTCTTTCTTCAACGCTTCGATCTTGTCATCCTGCGGCCAGCCGAACCAGCCTTGGTCGCCGCGACCATTCAGCATGACCGAGTTCAGTGGCGTCCAGATTTCCGGTATCTGCCAGTTCGTGAAGAAAATATTCCATCCACCCTTGGACGGCTCGTCCTTGGACGCGCGGCGACCGACCAGCGTTTGCCAATCCATCGGCTGCATATCAACGTTGAACCCGGCGGCCCGCAATTGCTGTGCCGCGACGACAGGCTGGGGCGACAGGCTGGTCACATCTGTCGGCTGCATCAGCACAACGGGCTTGCCGTCATAGCCCGCCTTCTGCAACAGCGCCTTTGCCTCCTCGATATTGCCCTTACCGGTGATGCTCTCGGAACCGACATTGGTGGCATTGGGCGTTCCGCAACCAAAGATCGCACCGCAAACCTTGTAATAGTTCGGGTCCGCCATCAGAGCGGCAAGCACCGGCTCCTGCGACATGGCCAGAAAAGCCGCACGGCGGATATCGGGATTGTCGAAAGGCGGATGCTTGAAATTGAGGCGTCCCATCGTCTGGTATCCGAGGGGATCACGCTGTTCCAGAACAATACTGTCGTCGCCATCCAGCAACGGAATGAGATCGACCGGAACCTGCTCGATATAGTCGATCTCGCCGCTGGTCAGGGCATTCACGGCGGTCTGCGCATCGGTCATCGTCACCCAGCGCACCTTGTCGACATTGACGACCTTGCCGCCAGCCATCCAGCTTGCCGGCTCCTTGCGCGGAACATAATCCTCATTCTTGACGTAGCTCACGCCGACACCGGGCTGGAATTCACCGGGCACGAACTTGAACGGCCCGGAGCCGATATGTTCGGTGATGGCTGTATCGGCTGGCGTCGCCGCAATACGCGCAGGCATGATGAAGGGAGGCAGAGCCGCCTGCTTGGCAAGCGTATCGAGGAAGGGCGCAAATGGTTCCTTCAGGGTCCAGACAAGGGTTTTGTCGTCGGTCGCCTTGAGCGAATCCGTAATGTCCATGATAAGCTGGCCACCAGCATCGCGCTTGGCCCAGCGTTCAAGCGAAGCCACGGCATCAGCCGCGGTGACAGGCGCTCCATCGTGGAATTTCAGGCCATCGCGCAGCGTGAAAGTATAGACCTTCTTGTCGTCGGACACGGTCCAGTCGGCCATTTGCGGCTGCGGCTTGAAGTTCTCGTCCACGGCAATCAGCACGTCATAGATCATATAGGCATGATCGCGCGTGATATGCGCCGTCGTGATGACCGGATCGAGAACGCGCAGATCCGAATGCATCACGGCGGTCAGCGTGGTTTCCGCCCATGCATTGCCAGCGCCCAAGGCAATCAGGGAAGCGGCGAGGCCATATTTCAGCCTGCGAAGAACAGGGCCAGGTTCGGGAGATCTGAAAAACTGCATCTGTTTGATTCCTCTGAAGGTTGTTGTTGTTCTTATTTGAATTCCTGTCCGAGCGGCTCCAGCCTTATGCCCGAACGCAAATGCCTCCATGAAAGTTTGGCCGGGCTGAGCGGCATCGCACCCGGCGCGGTGCAAACCAGAAGCTTTTCGGCTATCGGCGCAAAATCCGCGCGAAAATGCACCGAGCTCTTATTGACGAGAATGGCTTCCTTCTCCGGTTCGATACCCACCATGCGATAAAGCGCGCGATCTGCCATCTGGGCGAGATTGGTGGTCACGACGATCCGCGTTCCGCCCAGACGCAGGCAGGCCGATGGCCCCATGTTCAGCCAGGTTCCGCCGTAATAGGGACCCGTCGCATGCGCCAAGCCGTCCGAAAGCTTTTCCACGGTGAACCGCGCCTTGAACGGCGCGTCGCCCTCTATCCCCGACTTGCCGCCAAGCGCGATTTCCACCGCTGCTCCCTCGCCTGCCTGATGGGCGATCCTCGCCGCTTCCGGGTCGTGGATACAGCCGATCGAAGCCCGCTGCGCGCCACAGGCAACAAGTGCACGCAGCATCCCGGTCGTATCGGAACTGCCACCGGCTCCCGGATTATCCTGCGTATCCGCGATGACGATCGGGCGGCGCGCATCCCGTGCCAGCTCAATCGCCTTCGCCACCCCTTCCTCCGGCTGGTAAGCCATACCGGCAAAGGACGGTTCGGCGGCAGCCAGCGCAGCGATGATCTTGTCGGCACTGGCCTCAACGGCCTCCTGGTCCCAGCCATAAGCGAAAGCCGATGGGCCGCATTCTGCAAAGTCTGCCGCCGGGAAGCCCATGAACAACGATGCTGTCAGAACGTTCTGAGGCAAGTCGACCGTCATGGCATAAAGGCTTTTGGCCGGCTCCTCATCCGTGCATTGCCAGGCGATCGGGATCAGGTAGTCCCCCCGCCGCATTGCCTTGTGCCAACCTTCCGGCCTGTCCATCAGCGCCTGCAACGCCTGTGCCGCCCTGTAGCCGGTTTCGGCCATATCCACATGCGGATAGGTGCGGAAACCCACCATCACGTCGCAATGTTCGAACATCCTTTGCGTGATGTTTCCGTGGAGATCGAGAGCGACAGCGAGCGGCTCGGTCGGGCGAACCCTCCGGACACGCTCAAGAAGCTCCCCTTCGCCGTCCTCGACATGCGCGGCAACCATAGCGCCATGCAGATCAATGAAAATCCCGTCGAGCGGACCGCAATCTTTGAGCCCGTCGACAATTTCCGAAACGATTGCTTCATAGGCATCCCGTGTGACCGGGGCGGACGGAATGGCGCCGGCCCACAGGATCGGCACGATCTCCCAGCCAGCCTCGCGAGCGAAATCCAATGCGCCGGCAATACCGAGATTTACATTACGCGCATTTTGCAGAACCGCTTCGCCGCGAGACAGCGGAATATATCCACCACCCTGGAGAAACGCTGCCATGTCGGCGGGCGCCGACGCGAAAGTGTTCGTTTCATGCAAGAAGCCAGCCACAGCCACGCGCTTGAGCACGAGCATACTCCCATTTACCGATTTATCCCCAGGGCGAACACGTGTATCTGTCAGCGATACATCTATATTGTTTTTTTATGATAGGGATCAATTTTGCTCCTTGTCAATCCATGAACGGCGACTAAAGCTAATTCCCATGAACCAATTTCGCGACCTGACCGGACTATCCACTTTTGACCCTGACGAGGCGGATGAATTCAAAGATGACCCGTTGTTTCTCCGTTCGGTTGCGCGCACGGTCGCCGTGCTGTCCGCCTTCCAGAGCGCCCGGCACCCCCTATCGCTGACCCAGATAGCAACCGCGTCCGGCCTTGATCGCAGTGCATCGCAGCGCATCGTCAATTCGCTTATGAAACTGGGCATGATCGCACGCGACCCGGAAGATCGCGGCTATCTCCCAGGTTTGCGCATTCTGGATATGACGCATGACTTTTTGCGGCTGAACCCGATGCTGCAACGGGCCAATCCGGTTATGCTGGAACTGCGCCGGCGAGTACGCGAGCGTGTGGATTTATCGCTTTTCGATGATATCCGGGTGGTCTATGCCTTGCGCATGCCGTCAAAGCACGAAGTCTTCAGCGCCACCATCGTCGGCAATGCGGTTCCCACCTATTGTACGGCTGGCGGCATTGCGGTCCTGTCGCGCCTGCCGGACGACCGGATTGCCGATATTGTGAACCGCTCCGATCTCACCCCGTTCACACCCTATACGATTACCGATCTTGCGGGGGTGATGGAACAGGTCCATGCCACGCGCAAACGGGGACATTCCGTTCTCTGCCGCCAGTTGTTACCCCACGAAATAGCGATCGGCGCGCCAATTACCGATGCAAAAGGCGTCCCCATCGGAGCAATCCATGTCGCCGGCAATTTGCAGGAATGGTCGGCAGAAAGCTTCAGCGACAGTTTCGGGCCGCTCATCGAAAATGCCGCACGCACGGTTTCCGAGCGTCCCCGGCCTTTCGACGCCAGAAACGCGCTCTGACCAGCCTTGCTGCCGGCTTTCCCGCTAGGCCGGCTGGGGCTGTCGCACGGCGGAAAGATGCCGTGCCACCACCGGAGCCAGCAACAAGAGCCCGAGGATCGATGAATAGATCTCCGGCGCGACCAGCAGGATCGCCGCGACGATCATCAGCATATTTTCCCAGGCCCTGGTTCTCACCAGGAAAAAGCCCGACAATGCGGCACCGAGCGCCGTGATGCCGATGGTGCAGCCCAGAAATGCCACGAAGAAATCCAGCCAGTTGAAATCGGACGTGACCAGCAGGAGCGACGGCGAAAAGACAAAGACGAAAGGCACGAGCACCTTGCCAAGCCCCAGCCGGAAGGCCGTATTGCCGGTCTTGAACGGATCGGCGCCCGCCATGCCCGCCGCCGCATAGGCCGCAAGCGCCACGGGCGGCGTGATATCGGCCAGCACGCCGTAGTAGAAGACGAAGAAATGCGCCACGATCGGTTCGACGCCCAGCAGCCCCAGCGCCGGCGCGGCAATGGTTGCCATGATGATGTAGTTTGCCGTCGTCGGAATGCCGCAGCCCATCAGGATGCATACGATCCCGGTCATGATGAGCGTGAAAAGCAGCGTCAGCGTTTGCGGGCCGAACCAGGCGGCAGGCAGAACAGTGCCGAAATAGGCGGCAAGCTGCGCTGCCGTCGAGGTCACGATATAGGAAATCTTGAAGCCGACACCCGTCAGCGTCACCACGCCGACGATAATGCCGACGGTTGCCGCCGCCGCACCGACGGCAAGGGCGTATTTTGCCCCGTCGCGCAAGCCGTCAAAGATCTCGCCGATGGACATGCGCTTGCGCGGATTGAGCAATCCCACCGCGATACACAGCGTGATGCCCCAGAACGCCGCCATATAGGGCGTATAGCCCGACAAAAGCACCCCGATCAGCACGATCAGCGGAATGACGGTTGGCCAGTCGCGCTTGAAGGCCTCCTTCAGGTCAGGCAGTTCCTCTTTCGTCATGCCGCGCAATCCGTTGCGCTTGGCTTCGAAATGCACCTGCATCAGAACGCCGAAGAAATGCATGAAGGCCGGTATGATGGCCGCCAGAATGATCGTCGTGTAAGGCAGGTTCAGGAATTCGATCATCAGGAAGGCGGCCGCGCCCATGATTGGCGGGGTGATCTGTCCGCCTGTCGATGATGCCGATTCCACGGCGGCGGCAAAGTGGCGCTTGTAACCGAGCCGGATCATCGCCGGAATGGTCAGCGAGCCGACCGTCACCGTATTGGCGACGGAAGAGCCCGAAATCATGCCGAACAGGGCCGAGCCGAAGATGGAAACCTTTGCCGGGCCGCCCGCAAAACGGCCGGCGACCCAGGCCGCGCAATCCAGAAACAGCTGCCCGAGGCCGATGCGGGTTGCAAAAACCCCAAACAGCACGAAATGGAAGACGTAAGTGGCAACCACGCCGAGCGCGATGCCGTAGATGCCCTGCGTCGTCAGATAAAGATGGTCGACAAGCTGGCTGACACTGGCGCCGGGATGCACGAGAATGCCCGGCATATGCTGCCCGTAAAGGGCATAGAGCATGAACAGGATCGAGATAATCGGCAGCGGCCAGCCGACGGAGCGCCGCGTCGCTTCCAGAAGAACAAGGATGAGAAGGCCGCCCAGGACAACGTCGGTTGTGGTCGGGTTGCCGACGCGGAAAGCCAGATCGTCGAGCGGGATCAGCGGCACATGGGCGACCGACACGACCGCGATGATTGCCAAGGCCCAGTCGATGATGGAAATGCCAAGCGGCCGCAGCCAGGTCGAGGTGGTGGGCTGGTCGTAGCCCTTGCGGGAAAACGGGAAAACGAGAAACACCAGGCCAAGCACGAAGGAAAGGTGGATGCCGCGCTGCATCATCTCCGGCAGGAGGCCAAAGCCTGCCGTGTAATAGTGGAAGAGGGAGAGTATGATCAAAAGCCCGCCCACGAGGCGCGCGGCCAGCGGGCCAAGCGGGCGAAACCTGATCTCGGAATCGAACTTTTCCTCAAGCGCGCGCGCCTTGGCTTCATCCAGTTCCATGGGCGACAGTTTCGTCTCTTGTTCGCTCACCATACCGGTCCCTCCATCCGGAACGGGGGCCGATCCTGCCGGATCGGGCGCGCGCTCCATCCATTTGCTTCATGCATGTCTTGATCCGAAAGCGTTTCCGGCGCCGAGCCGACCCGGAAACACATGCACGGAGCTTCGCCGGAAACTCCGTGCATGCGTGCATATCTTGATTATGCGAACCGGGACCGGCGGCTTATTTCAGAACGCCCGCTTCCTTGTAGAAGCGTTCCGCGCCGGGATGCAGCGGAATGCCAAGGCTGGTCGTTGCCGTATCCAGCTTGATGAGCTTGCCCTTTGCGTGTCCGGCATCGAGCGCTTTTCTGCTGTCATCGTTGAACAGCGTCTTGGTGATGTTGTAGACGAGTTCGTCAGGCTGCTTGGCATTCGTGACCCATTGCGCCGCGACGGCCAGCGTCTCGGTTTCGCCGACATCCTTGTAGGTATCGGCCGGTACCGTGTCCTTGGAGAAGAACGAGTATTTTTCCAGAATCTTCTGTGCTTGCGGGCCGGAAATCGGAACCAGCGCAATGCCGTTCGATGTCGCCAGTTCCGAGATTGCGCCGGTCGGATAGCCGCCGACGAAGAAATAGGCGTCGAGAGCGCCGTCCTTGAGGCGCTCGCCCGCAGGCCCCGGCTTCAAATGTTCGGCCTTGACGTCATTCTCGCTCAATCCATAGGCTTCCAGAACGATGCGCGCATCGACGATCGTACCCGAGCCCGGCTCATCGATGGAAACGCGCTTTCCCTTGAGATCGGCAACGGATTTGATGCCCGCATCCTTGCGCGCGACCAGGTGAATGGTTTCAGGGTAAAGCGTGGCGATCAGGCGCAGATCTTCAACCTTGCCCTTGCCATCGTAAAGCCCCGTCCCCGTATGCGCCCAATAAGCCACATCCGATTGGGTGAAGCCCGATTCCAGCGCTCCCGACTGGATGGCGTTGATGTTGGCGACCGAGCCATTCGACGAAACCGCGGTGGCGACCAGACCGGGCACGCCCTTGTCTCCTGCGCCTGAAATCGCATTGGCGATCAACCCGCCGATCGGGTAATAGGTGCCCGCCGTTCCCCCCGTGCCGATGCGGAAGAAGGCCGGAGCCTGCGCAAAGGCAATGCTGGCCCCGATTGCAACAATCCCTGCAAACGCCGCCACCACACCGCGCCGGGTGAACTTTCCCATTGTCATAACTGTTCTCCGTTCCCTGGATGATTTTGTTCAAATTGTGTCGCGGAGCATGGAAAGCCGGGCGCGGCTTGTCAAGCGCTCGATCCACTTCCGGCCTCATCCGGTGAAACATGATGAAATGGCAAGCAAAACGAAATACAGGAGAAAGAACAAAACATGTTTTCCCATAAATATATTGCATGCAATGTGATATATGATTTTCCAATCGGGCATAAAAATCGGCGGTGAAATTCAGATTTTACTTTATACAGAATAGAGCGTGACGCTCCCTTTCAAAAGGTGGCCTATAATTTCATAAATGACTTGAAACCGTGAGATTCATCGCTATTTTGGCTCTATGGCGTGTGCTGCGTGCGCCCAGGGACGGCCCTGAATACGGAGACTGTTTTTAACCGTTTCTGTCGGGGAGCTGCCATGGCCGGTCGCATTCAAAATACCATTCGCAATTTTCTTGATAGCGAGTCGTCGGGCGGGCTTCTGCTGATCGCTTCGGCCGCGCTGGCTTTGCTGGTGGCCAACTCGCAGCTTTCCGAAGCCTATTTCGGCGCCATGCATGCCTATCTCGGTCCGCTTTCGGTCCAGCATTGGGTCAATGACGCGCTGATGGCGGTGTTTTTCCTGATGGTCGGGCTGGAAATCAAGCGCGAGATGGTCGACGGCCATCTGTCCTCCTGGCCGCGCCGCATTCTGCCGGGGGTCGCGGCGGCCGCGGGCATGGCCGTGCCTGCTCTGGTCTATCTCGCCTTCAATCTGAACAGCGGCGCTTCCCATGGCTGGGCGATCCCGGCTGCGACCGATATTGCCTTTGCGCTCGGTGTTATTTCCTTGCTGGGGCCGAGAGTTCCCACATCGCTGAAAGTGTTTCTCGCAGCCCTTGCCATCATCGATGATCTTGGTGCGGTGATCGTCATCGGGCTTTTTTATACGAGCGGCGTTTCAATGATGGATCTGGGCCTGGCGGCGGCTGTCGTCGCTGCGCTGGTGGCGCTGAACCTGACCGGCGTGAAACGGTTGACGCCCTATCTGCTGCTGGGCCTGATCCTGTGGTTCTTCACCTATCGCTCCGGCGTCCACGCAACCATCGCCGGCGTTTTGCTGGCGCTGACCATTCCAATCAAGCGCACGCCTGCAAAGCCTGAAGCGACACATGCCGAAAGCCCGCTGCATCGGCTGGAACACAGCCTGATAAAGCCGGTTTCGTTCGTCATCGTGCCGATATTCGGTTTTGCCAATGCAGGTGTCAGCTTTTCCGGCCTTGGCATGGATGCGCTCTTTGCGCCTGTGACGGTGGGCGTCGCCGCGGGCCTTGCGGTCGGTAAGCTTGTCGGCATTTTCGGCGCGGTGCTGCTCCTGGTGAAAAGCAGGATCGTCGACTTGCCGGCCGGCGCAAGCTGGACCCAGATGCTGGGCACGACGCTTCTGTGCGGCATCGGCTTCACCATGAGCCTGTTCATCTCGCTTCTCGCCTTTGACGATGTCCTGCTGCAAAACGAAGCGAAAATCGGAATATTGATCGGTTCGCTCCTGGCTGGCCTTGCCGGTTTCATCGTCCTGCGTTTCGCAAAAAGGGCAGACGGGCGCAATTTCAGCCGTTAGAGCCTCAATCAAAAAGCGGCATGTGTGCGCGAAAATGGCGATTTTCGACTACCGGAGCGGAGCATAATTCCAAGCATAGTCCCGAAAAGTTGCAGACTTTTCGGATAAGACCAAGCGTCTGAGAAAGCTGCGTGAGCACCGGAACTTGAGATAAATTGCCATTTGCAGCCACACGGGGGGCGACTGATTGGAACAGGTTCTCTGGCAAGCCCCGGAAAAGGGAGAACCGGCTTCGCGGTGAAACCGGTTCTCCTGACTGATACCCCAATCTGATATTATGCCATCTGCACGTCGGTCCTGCCGCCGTCGCCCCCCCCAGGCAAGGCGGCGCAGACATGCCTCAACTTACGGGTTAGCCGAAAAACGCCGCTTGCCATCCAGCCATGTTTCACTGACCTTGATCTGGCTGATCTGGTCGGGCGCAACCGTCATGGGATTATCCTCCAATATGACGAAATCAGCCGCCTTGCCCGCCTTGATGCTTCCCGTCAGCTCATCCATATGGCACTGCCATGCCGCATCGATGGTCACCGCGCGAATGGCGGCTTCGACCGATATCCTTTCATCCGGATTGAGAATTTCTCCATTCGTGCGCATGACACGAGTTACCGCCGTCTGGATATGTTGCAGCGGCTTGATCGGGGTGACATTGTAATCGGAATGAAGGCTGATCTTCAGATTGGCTTTCAGCGCCGACCCGCAGCGGTCGAGCAGGTTGGCCCGCTCCGGCCCCAGAATGACGTCACGGAAAGCCTCCCCCCAATATTCGACATGGCCGATCAGAAAGGAGGGAGACAAAGCCAGATCGCCAATTTTTTGAATCTGTTCGTCATGCATGATCGAACAATGCTCGATGCGATGGCGGTGATCAGCGCGAGGCGCGGCTTCCAGCGCCGCCGCATAGGCTTCCAGGGCGTTATCAATGCCGGCATCGCCATTCGCATGAACGCAAATCTGCCATCCGTCCTTATGCGCACGGGTCAGCGTTGATTTCAGTTTGTCCAGCGGGTAGTTCAGTTCACCGCGTCCGCTGGAGTTCATGTAGGGCTCGCGCATATAGCCGGTGCGGGCCTGATTGGACCCATCCACCCAGGCCTTCATCGCGTTCAGACGAAAGAGATCGTCGCCATGACCGGGGGTGAAACCAAGTTCGACCCATTTGTCATACATGGTGGAAGCAAGCGCCCCACGCACGCGTACCGGCGCATCATTCGCCACCACGCCCTGGATCGTGCGGACGTCCTGCTCGCCCATGAGAAGCCCCAGCCCGCAATCCATCATTGCGGTACAGCCGTTGCTTGCGCCCCTGTCGAACAATGCCCGGACACGACGCTCCATTTCCGGCGGAGCAACCGGCGGCATCTTGTCGACAAACGGAACGAAGGCTGGATATTCTTCCATCCGTCCCGACAATTTGCCGACTGCATCGTGCAGGTAACGCCCCTCCGGCGGGTTGGCGGTATCCTGCGTTATGCCTGCCAGTTCGAACGCCCTGCTGTTGGCATAGGTGACATGGCCATTGCCTTCAAGGATGAACAATGGATTATCCGGCGCGATATCGTCGAGCAGTTCCATCCCGATCGGCTGTGCGCCCGGCGTGATGGCGGGGTCGTACTGCCATCCCCGCACCCATTCGCCGGGCTTGGCAAGCTTGGCTGCCGCACGCAACCGGCCGATGGCTTCGTCAAAAGAGCTGTTCACGAACGGGCCCATATCGATCCAGTCTTCGAAATAGGCAAAGATCGTGTGCATATGCGGTTCGATGAAGCCGGGCAAAAGTGTGCGTCCCCGCAGATCGACAAGCTGGGCGTTCGCGGACTTTTGTGCAAGCAGCTTGTCTTTCGAGCCGACAGCGCGGATGACACCGTCTGCAACGGCAACAGCCTCGACCTCAGGCTGGTCCGCCTCCATGGTCAGAATTGGTCCGCCGAAGAATATGATCTCGCCAGGGTCCGCGCTGGCGCTTTCCGCCCTGAACGGCATTGCCGCCGCAAGCCCCGCTGCCCCCATACCCTTGAGAAGGTTGCGGCGCGTAATGTTCATCAAGGTCGCCGCTGCCGGATTACACATCAAACACATGGAATATATCCGATATCTTATTGTGAGCGATATTTATATTAGTATTACATTTTATACTTAGGATCGTTACCATCAATCTTTCACAAAACAAAACAATGTCAATACCCCGATTATATATAAGAATATATGAGATAAAATTCATTATAAACTTTCAGGACAACCGAGCATTGCATGCAAGACTTTCATATGGCTGCATGCAATCGGCCTGTTCTTGCCTGCCTGTTCAGGAAGCTGCGTATATCTGATCGCGGCTTTTCCGTTCTGGCGCAACCACGCGGCAAAACCGGCAATACCCAATCAACACGCACCATAATTATCTATAAAAATTTCACTTGAATCTAGAAGTCGCTCAATAATACCCTTTGTTTCATAGATTCTTTCTATTTTTATAGATAAAATGGAGGCGATATGTTGAACCAGGTGAAACGGGTGGGTGAAAATGCAGGAGAGATGCCGCCCGCACGGGATGGGGGACGCCTGCCCGAGGACGGGGTTCAACCGGACGAACGGCATGCGCCCGACAATGGGCGCAGATCGGACGAAGGGTGCGCGCGCCATGAAGGAGGCGGGTCGGGCGCCCGGCCCATAGAACATGAACGGCGCATATCCGCGCAGGAACGCAAATCCGGAGAAGGCGCGTGGACGCTTGCCAGAGCCCGCCTGCTCTATGATCTTCCGTTCAACGACCTTCTTTTCGAGGCGCAGAGCCTTCACCGCGCCAATTTCGACCCGAACCGCGTCCAGCTCAGCAAGCTGCTCAACATCAAGACCGGCGGCTGCCCCGAAGATTGCGGTTATTGCAGCCAGTCGGCGCATCATGCCTCGGGCCTGAAAGCCTCGAAACTGATGGATCTCGATACGGTTCTCAACGAAGCGCAGAAGGCAAAGGATAGCGGCGCGACGCGCTATTGCATGGGTGCCGCCTGGCGCAGCCCGAAGCCGCGCGACGAACCGGCGATTGTCGAGATGGTCAGAAAGGTGAAGGCGCTCGGGCTGGAAACCTGCATGACGCTCGGCATGTTGAGCCCGGATCAGGCGCAGACCTTTGCCGAAGCCGGCCTCGATTACTACAACCACAATATCGATACGTCGGAGCGGTTTTACCCGCAGGTCATCACGACGCGCAGTTTCGATGACCGGCTGGAAACGCTCGCCCATGTGCGGGAGGCGGGCATCAAGGTTTGCAGCGGCGGGATTCTCGGCCTTGGAGAAACCGAGGACGACCGCATCGACATGCTGGTGACGCTGGCAAATCTGCCAACCCCGCCCGAAAGCGTGCCGATCAACATGCTGATCCCGATGCCCGGCTCGCGGCTGGAAAAAGCCTTAGCCGTCGATCCAATCGCCTTTGTGCGCATCATCGCGCTTGCCCGCCTGATGATGCCGCAATCGCATGTGCGGCTGACGGCCGGGCGCAATGCGATGAGCGATGAAATGCAGGCGCTCTGCTTTTTCGCGGGCGCAAATTCGATCTTTATCGGCGACACGCTGCTGACCGCCGCCAATCCGGGCGAAGACCGTGACACGAGCCTCATGCGGCGGCTTGGCCTGACCGCCGATACCGTGGATGCGGGTGCATGAACGCCGATCCATTGGCCCGCTATGCCGCCAGGCTGAAAAACCTTGAGCGGCGCGGGCATCTGCGCAGGCTTTCGGATCATCGCGGCGCGGATTTCAGTTCGAACGACTATCTGGGCCTTGCCGCCGCGCCGCCGATCCGCGAGGCATTGATCGACGCGCTCAAGGACGGCCTTGCCAGCGGGGCGGGCGGCTCACGGCTGCTGCGCGGCAACCATCCGCAACACACGCTTCTGGAAGCTGAAGCCGCCGCCTGTTTTCGCGCGCCGTCGATGCTCTATTTCAGCACCGGCTATGCGGCAAATCTTGGCGTTCTCTCGACCTTGCCGCAACGTGGCGACCTGATCGCCCATGACGCGCTGATCCATGCCAGCGCGCATGAGGGCATGCGGGCCGGAAAGGCCGCCATCGTCTCCATCCCGCACAATGATGCGGAAGCCTTCGACACGGCGATCCGCACATGGCGCAACAAGGGGGGAAGCGGCACGCCATGGATTGTGGTGGAAAGCCTCTATTCGATGGATGGAGACTGCGCGCCGCTCTCCGATCTTGTTGAAATCGCCGACCGCCACGATGCCTTTCTCTTCATCGACGAAGCCCATGCCACAGGCGTGCACGGGCCGGACGGGCGCGGTTTTGCGGCGGGGCTGGAAGGCAGGCCGAATGTGCTTGTGCTCCACACCTGCGGCAAGGCCATGGGCAGCGCCGGCGGGCTGGTTGCGGCAGATCCGGTCCTGCGTGATTATCTCGTCAACCGCGCGCGGCCCTTCATCTATTCCACCGCGCCCTCCCCCTTGCAGCTCATGGCGACACGGCTGGCGCTGAAAACCATGGCGGCGGAAGACCATAGGCGGCATGAGCTGCACCGGCTTGTCGCCTTCGCCAATGCGCGCTTCGCCGGGCATTTCGGCAGGCCCAGCAGCGGAACGCAGATATTGCCGCTCATCATCGGCGATGCCGAACGCGCCTTGCGCATCGCGCGCCGCTTGCAGGCCGAGGGCTTCGACATACGCGCCATCCGCCCGCCGACAGTGCCCTCCGGCACGGCACGCCTGCGCATCACCATCACGCTCAATGTCGATGAACCCACAATAGCGCGCATGTTCGAGCGCCTTGCCGTCATCATGGCAGAGGAAACAATATGAACCGCACTTTCATTGTTACCGGCACCGATACGGGTATCGGTAAGACCGTCTTTTCCGCGGCGCTGGCCGGTGCGCTCGATGCCTGTTACTGGAAGCCGGTGCAATCGGGGCTGGACGAGGCGACCGACAGCCAAACCGTGGCAAGGCTGGCCGGGCTTTCGCGCCATCGGATCATCCCCGAAGCCTGGCGGCTGAAAACACCGGCTTCGCCGCATCTTGCGGCCCGGATCGACGGCGTGGAAATCGATGCGGACGCGCTGGAAGTGCCGGTGCTCGATGCGCCTCTGGTGATCGAAGGAGCAGGCGGGTTGCATGTCCCGCTGACGCGCCGCACGACATTCATCGATGTTTTTGCGCGCTGGCGAAAGCCGGTCATCCTCTGTGCAAGGACCGGCCTTGGAACCATCAACCACACATTGCTTTCGCTTGAGGCATTGAGCCGGCGCAATATTCCCGTACTCGGCATCGCCTTTATCGGCGAACCGCAACCTGACACCGAACAGATCATCCCGGACATGAGCGGCGTGCGCAGGCTGGGCCGGTTGCCGCCTCTGGCAAAGCTTGACCGGGACGGGCTTCGCCGCGCCTTTCGCGAACATTTCGACATGAACGCTTTTAACGAGGCTTCCGCATGACCGGGCATTCTTCTCCTGTCTGGCATCCCTTCACCCAGCACGCCACCGAACCGGCTTTCCGCAGGATCGTCAAAACCGAGGGCGCCTATCTGCACGATGAAACCGGCCGGTCGGTGCTGGACGCCATATCGTCATGGTGGGTGATTACCCATGGGCACCGACACCCGACGATCATGACGGCAATCCGCGATGCGCTGGAACGCTTCGACCAGATCATCTTTGCCGAGTTCACCCACGAACCGGCGGAAAGGCTGGCGCGGGGGCTGGTCGGGCTTGCGCCGCCGGGCCTTGCCCACGTCTTCTATTCCGACAGCGGCTCCACGGCGGTCGAGGTGGCGATCAAGATGGCGCTCGGTTTTTTTCACAACCGAAAAGAACCGCGTTCGCGCATCGTGGTGATGGAGCACAGCTATCACGGCGATACGATCGGCACCATGTCCACCGGCGCGCGCGGCGTGTTCAACGCGGCTTATGAACCCCTGCTGTTTGAGGTCGACACCATCCCGTTTCCATCCGCGGGACGAGAACAGGAAACGCTCGACGCGCTGGAGCGGTTCTGCCGCAGGGGCGATGTTGCCGCCCTGTTAATAGAGCCATTGGTGCTGGGGGCAGGCGGAATGAAAATCTATCCCGCGCATCTCCTGTCGGAGTTTTGGCGGATCACGCGCCGCTATGGAACGCTGATGATCGCCGATGAAGTAATGACGGGATGGGGACGCACCGGCACTCTTTTTGCCTGCGAACAGGCGTCCGTCACGCCGGATATTCTGTGCCTGTCCAAGGGCATTACCGGCGGCGCGCTGCCGCTGGCGGCGACGCTTGGCACGGCTGAAATCTTCGACGCGCATTTCTCGACCGATCGCAGCCGCACCTTCTTCCATTCCAGTTCCTACACGGCCAATCCGATTGCCTGCGCCGCCGCGTGCGCCAATATCGAAATCTGGCAGACCGAACCCGTCGCCAACCGCATCGCGGCACTGGCGCGCCAACATACGGAAAGGCTTGCCCGCTTTCAGGACGACCCCCGTTTCACCAATCTGCGCCAGCAGGGCACGATTGCCGCCCTTGATCTAGCTGTCGAAGAAACCGGCTATCTTTCCGATGCGGGACCGAAACTGAAAGCCTTTTTCCGCGAACGGGGGGTGCTTCTGCGCCCGCTCGGCAATGTGATCTATCTGATGCCGCCCTATTGCGTGACGCCTGCCGATCTGGACCTTGCCTATGATGCCATCGATGCGGCAGCCGACAGGATCGGGATGGCGGCGCGATGAAGAGCGCAAGCCGCATGGCGGGCTTTGGTCATTATGCGCCGGAGCGCCGGGTTGCAAATGCCGAACTGGAACAGCGGCTCGGGCTGGAATCCGGCTGGATCGAAAGGCGCACCGGCATCCGCGAAAGGCGGTGGGCGGCCCCCGGCGAAACCCTGACGGACATGGCCATGAAGGCCGGGAGAATGGCGCTCGATAATGCCGGTCCTTTGCGCCACACGGTCGGGCTTGTCATTCTTGCCACATCCACGCCCGACCATCTTCTGCCGCCTTCCGCGCCGCTTCTCGCCCACAAGCTGGGGCTCAAAAACTGCGGCGCGATCGATCTGGCGGGCGCCTGTTCAGGCTTTCTCTATGCGCTTGTGCTGGCAGACGGTTTTGTCAAAACGACCGGCAAGCCGGTTCTGGTGGTCGCCGCCAATATATTGAGCCGCCGCATCGACAGGAAGGCGCGCAACACGGCCATTCTTTTTGCCGATGCCGCCGGGGCCGTCCTGCTTGCGCCATCCGCCGACCCGCAGGCTGGACTGCGTGGATCGGCACTCCTGTCCGATGGCGAAAATTACGGCCTGATATCCATTCCCACGGGCGACACGAAAATGACCATGCCGGATGGAAAAGCCGTCTTCGCGCAGGCCGTGCGCCTGATGACGCATTGCGCGAGCGATGCGCTGGAACAGGCGCGGCTCACGCCCGCCGCTGTGGACAGGTTCTTTCCGCATCAGGCCAATGCGCGGATCATCGACACGGTCTGCGACCAGCTTGGAGTGCCCCGCTCCATCGCCGCCGGAACGATTAGCGCGTTCGGAAATTCATCAGCGGCGACGATACCGCTGTCGCTGTCGCTGGCCGCGCAATCACGGCCGTTTCAGCCGGGCGAACGGCTGCTCCTGTCGGCGGCGGGCGCCGGAATGCTCGCCGGGGCCGCAGTCTGGACCATGGGCGATGACTGAGGGCACTTACCGCAGGATGTCGGACAGGCGTTTCTGGTCTTTTTCGACACGCGCCAGATTGAGGCCCGCCAGAAGATCGAGAATATGGGTCTTCATCAGGGCGGCGGCATCCTCGCTCCTGTGCTTCTCCATCGCATCGACCAGCGCATGATGCGCATCGCTCTGGCAGGTCGTCTCCCGCCGTTCCCAATAGAGCGAAATGATGAGCGAGGAGCGCGGCAGCAGATCCCCCACGAAACCCGCAAGGATCGAATGGCCCGAAATTTCGGCCACATGCGTGTGAAACAGCGCGGAGAGCATGATCGCCTCGCTGTCGCGCCCGGCATGAAGCGCTTCATGCTCGTCGTTGAGATGCTGGCGCAATTGCCGGACCTGCTTCGGCTTGATGACTTTCGCGGCCAGTGCTGCCACTTCCGGCTCTATCAGCAGGCGCGCCTCAAACACTTCGCGCGCTTCCTCCGGTGAGGGTTCGGCCACGAAAGCACCGCGATTGGGTTCGAGCCGCACAAGCCTGTCTTGCGCAAGCGCCTGCAAGGCCGAGCGCACAAATGCGCGGCTGACCGCATAGATCGATGCCAGTTCGTCCTCCGGCAGCTTCGTGCCGGGGAGAAGCTTATGGCCAATCACCGCATCGCGCAGCCCCCTGTAGACCGGAAGCCAGCGCGCATTTCCGCCGCCATTCTGATCTGTCATGTTCGTATCGGCCAGGTTCATCGTCATCCAGTAGAATCTGTTCAAATGGCGGGCAAGATCGTGAGAGGCAATATTTGGCTATTCAATATCCATTCGCTTACATATCGAACACTGCTCCGGCGAGTGTCAACAATGTCGCGCACTCCAATGCACAAACGCCGCCAAAATCACGCAGGCCAACGCCTTTCCATTGCCTTTCCAGGGCCTTTCCAGGGCTTGTTTTGCGCGTTTCATCAGATTGTGGGCGAAAAAGCTTCAAAAATTCCCTGAAAACCCTTCATGCGCGGAAGCTGATAGCCCCCCAGCTTCGACGTCTTCAAGCCAAGATCGACAAGCCCCTCGCATAGCTTCACCGCGCACGTCACCCCGTCGATGACCGGCAGGCCATGTTCCCGCGACAGCGAGGCGGCAAGGTCGGCCATGCCCGCGCATCCAAGCACGATCGCCTCGGCGCGGTCTTCCCCGATCGCTTTTGCGATTTCGTTGGAAATCTTGCAGCGGGCATCCGATCCGGGGGTTTCGAGGTCGAGCACGGCAACATCGCTCGCACGGACCCGCGCGCAACGCGACGCCAGCCCATAGCGGGCGAGATTGTGCTCGATGGCCGGCACCGAGCGCGACAATGTCGTGACGACGCTGAATTTTCCGGCAATGAGACTTGCCATATGAAAAGCCGCCTCGCCGATCCCGATCACCGGCATGGTGCCGGTGCAGCGCGCCGCATCGAGGCCGGTATCGTCGAAACAGGCAATCACGCAGGCATCGGCGGCGGGATGTTTGCGGATTTCCCCGATCAGGCCCGGAATCGCAAAGACCTCGTCGAAATAACCTTCGATACTGGGCGGCCCATCGGGCGGGTTGGTCGCGATGATGGTCGTGTCGGTACGCGCCACGCTGCGCGCGGCCGCGCCGATCTTGTGCGTCATCGATGCAGTCGTATTCGGGTTGATGACAAGTATGTCCATGTTCTCGAACCAGCGAAATATTCATTCTTGGTGCAGATGGCGGCATGGCGCTTCAATGGAGCGTCACAGCCCGTCCCCTAATGCATGTCTCCCAAAAGTGGGAACCGCCTTCGCGGGGAAATCAGTCCACTGGACTGATTTCTGATCCCGCTACGATGGGATAAAGACATGCAGGAAAACAAAAACTTAAAGCGTGTCGTATGACTACGATAAAATGCGACACGCTTTATTGTGTCGGCGCGCGTTTGCGCCTTCCCCGGCATTGCCTGCCGGGGAAGCCATCGGGCATGGAATTGACGCCGGTAATGGCGACCGTCAAACCACTGACCGTGCCCGCAAGCATTGCCCCCGGCGCGAAGCCCGGCGTGGAATAAGGGTCGGCATTCATGCCCATCGACCGCGCGGCCACGCGGTACCGGGCAAGCGCGCGCAACGCGCGACCGGGTATTGTATCTTGCATGAAAGAACGCGGGCGCGGCGTTTCACCGGACAGAAGCGGGATCAGCGCCAGCCCCGGAGAGGCCGGTTTATATTGCGCATCCGGATGCGGCCCGCCGCTTATCGCACATTCCATGAAAACTGGCTCCCCCTGCGAAGGATCGGGCCCGCCTTCAGCAGAGCCGCAACCTCGCGACAGTTCATGACGGTTGGGAAGCCCGAAGCAGAAGTACCCCCTCCCCTGCTTCGGGCTGCTCAGGCCGATCGGTTGATCGACCTGACCGACAAACCGATCTTCAATTCCTGTCCGCAGCCTGGGAAACCGGCGCAGACAGACAGCCATTCGCAGCCGCGCAGGACGACTTCAGGAACAGGCTTCTAACAACTGCGCATCTATCGAGCATTTCAATTTCCCCCGCTTATCCTTGCCTTTCTCTCTTTCAATGGAGAAAGGATATATTCAGCTAAACACGCGCCCAAAATATTGTCAACAATACCAATATTTTTAATAAACGATTTTGCAATAGCGCGTCACCGATCCTGAAACGGCCCTGCCGCCATGCGGCTGCATGGCCTCGATGCCGGGACCATCAGCCGCCATTGACCAGCGCCAGAATGAGCTGGTGAACATTGCCGCCATTGCCCATCTCTATCCTGTCGAAGGCGCGGCCCCGAGCGCGCTGCACGCCCACCATATCGGTGATTTCCTTGATGAGCACCTTGCGCATCTTCTGGCATTTGGGATCGTTTTCAACCGACAGGCCGACGGTGCGGCGCACGATCTCGCGCGTCATGTCTCTCGCATGGTCGCCATGCACAAGCTCGTGCTTGCGAATGCCCTCAGAAAACCTCTCCCAATGTTCCTTCACCGGGGATTCCAGCTTTTGCGACGGTTTCGGCAGCGTATAGGTGATCTTCAGCTTCGGCGTGGCCGACAGGATCGTGCAGGCATTGTTGGAACGGTCGAACTGCCGGTCCCAGGTCAGCACATAGCTGGTATGGGCGATGACGCGGGTTTTGCCGCCGCCGATCTTCGGGCCGCGCTCGCCGATGGACTCATAGAGTTCCGGGCCGGTTTTCCCGGCAATGGCGTAGGTCTTGACCTCCTCGACGGCCTTCCAGCCGTCTTCAGCCAGCGCGGGGGCCGTCACCATAATTCCCAGTAATGCGCCTATTGCCGCTTTTCCCAAGGCCTGCCCCGTTCCATCGATTTTCCCGGACGATTTGCGGGCAAGCTACAATATCGAGCGGCTATGCGTAAGCAGCTTTCCGACAAAAACCTCGTTCCGATCAGGCTTTGTTGAAATAAACGACAGCTTTATCAGCGCTGCGCGTCACAGACTTGCTTTGTCCACAGCGGGCAAAAAGTTTGGCGATTGACTCCCACCCGCCATCAGCGTTTGATCCCTCTTCAGGTATGGGGTTCTGGGGCGGGAAACACTCCAAAGCAGAAGAACCATCTCTATATAACGCTACAATAATGGAGTTCTGTTGTGATCAAATCCACCAGACGGGGAATAATCCACCTTGCCTTTGCCCTTGCCGCATCGACGGCGATGGGCACCTTCGCCACGGCGGCCGAGGCCCAGGACAAGATCCTGCTCATCATCAACGGCGCGCTTGGCGACAAGTCGTTCTTCGACAGCGCCGCCAAGGGCATGAAGATGATCAAGGACAAATATGGCGACGAGGTCGAGACGAAGATTCTCGAAATCGGCGACGATCCGACCAAATGGGAGCCGGTGTTTCTCGATGCGTCGGAACAGGACTGGGACCTGATCATCGGCGGCACCTACCAGATGGCGGAAACCGTCGGCTCGGTCGCCCAGCAATATCCGGATAAGAAATACATTCTCTATGATGCGAGCGTGCCTTATGAAGAAGGCGGCTATGACAATGTCTATTCCATCCAGTACAAGCAGAACGAGGGTTCCTATCTCGGCGGCATGCTGGCGGCTTCGCTGCTGAAGGAAGGCAAGCTTGGCGATACGGGCAAGAATCTGGGCTTTCTCGGCGGCATGGACATTCCCGTCATCAACGATTTCCTCGTCGGCTATATTGCGGGTGCGCAATCCGTGATGCCCGATGCCAAGATCGCCATTTCCTATGCCGGTTCGTTCATGGATGCCGCAAAGGGCAAGGAACTGGGCCTCGCGCAATATCGTTCGGGCGTTTCGCTCGGCTTCGTCGTCGCCTCGCAGACCGGCCTCGGCCAGCTTTCGGCGGCGAAGGAAACCGGCAAATATGTGCTCGGCGTCGATTCCGATCAGGAAGCGATCTTCAAGGACAGCGACCCGGCCATTGCCAAGCAGGTTGTCAGCTCCGTCCTGAAGAATGTCGATGTCAGCCTTCTTCAGGCCTATGAGCGCTTCAAGGCGGGCGACCTGCCCTTCGGCAAGGCCGAAGCGCTTGGCCTCAAGGAAGGCGCTGTCGGCATTGTGGAGGACGGCAACATGGCAAGCATGGCCACGCAGGACATGAAGGATGCCATCAAGAAGGCTTCCGACGAGATTTCCGAAGGCAAGATCACGGTTCCGACCGCATTCGGCATGAGCACCGAGGATCTGAACGCAATCCGCAACAAGGTTCGTCCCTGATCGTGGAAAAACAAGCTGAAAACACCGAAGGCGGCGATGCTATCGTCGCCTTCCGCCCAATCGTGGCTTTCCGCGATGTGAGCAAGGTTTATCCGAACGGCACTGAGGCGCTGCGCGACGTGTCGTTTTCGATCCGGGCAGGCTCGATCCACGCCATTTGCGGCGAGAATGGCGCGGGCAAATCCACGCTCATGAAAATCCTGTTCGGCATTGAAAATGCCACGGCGGGCGAAATCGTGGTCGATGGCAGGCACATCGCCTCCTGGTCGCCGGAAGACGCCGCCGCAAGCGGCATCGGCATGGTGCACCAGCATTTCTCGCTCGTGCCGACGCTGACCGTCACCGAAAACATCATTCTCGGCCATGAGCCGGTGAAGGCGGGCCTGATCGACCGCGCGGGCGCGCGAAAGATGGTCGAGGAGCTGATGCAGCAATATGACCTGCATGCCGACCCGGATGCGATCACGGGCGCGCTTTCCGTCGCCGCCCAGCAGAAGGTTGAGATTTTGAAGGCGCTGGCGCGCCGCACGCGGCTTCTCATCCTCGACGAGCCGACCGCCGTTCTCTCTCCGCCGGAGATCGAGGAACTGATGCGGCGGCTGAAAAGCCTGCGCGACGAGGGCATCACCATTCTTTTCATTTCCCACAAGCTGAACGAAGTGCGCGAACTGGCCGAAAGCGTGACCGTGCTGCGCGCTGGCGCGGTTGCGGGCACGGAAAAGCTTGCCGATGTGCCGGACGATGCCATCATGCAAATGGTGATGGGCCATGCGGTCGATATCCCGAAGCGCGCGCACCGGCAGGGACCGGGCAGGACCGTCCTTGAAATGAAGGGCGTGACCACGGCGGCGCCCGACCCCGCCGACCGGATCAAGGATGTCAGCCTTACCATCGGCGCAGGCGAAATCGTCGGCGTGGCGGGCGTGGACGGCAGCGGCCAGCGCGGCCTCGTCTCGGTGCTGTCCGGCCTTGCGGAAGCGGCAGGCGGCGCGATCAGCCTCAACGGCGTCGATATGCTGCGCGCCGATACGGCAAGCTGGCGCAAAAAGGGCCTTGCCTATCTGCCCGCCGACCGCTTTTCGCAAGGCGGCGCGCCCGGCCTGTCGCTTGCCGAAAATGCGATAGCCGGGGTGGGGTCCGTCACCGCCGACAGGCAGATTTTCCGGGGGCCATTCCTGCGCTGGGGCGCCATCAAGGCGCGCGTCGGCGGCATGATAAGGCAATATTCGGTGCGCGCGGGCGCTATCACCGAAAGGCTCGATTCCCTTTCCGGCGGCAATGCGCAAAAGCTCATCGCCGCGCGCGAACTTGCCACCAATCCGAAATTCCTGATCGCCGACCAGCCGACGCGCGGCATTGATGTTTCGGCGGCGGCCTTCCTGCACCGCCGCATCGATGAAGTGGCGCAAGGCGGCGCAGCCGTTCTGCTGGTCAGCGCCGATCTGGATGAATTGCTGCGCTTGAGCGACCGCATCGTGGTGCTCTTCAACGGGCGCATTGTCGCCGTTCTGGAAAACGGACCAGACATAACACCAGCCGTCCTCGGACCGTATATGCTGGGGACACGTATATAATGCGCAGACTTGTATCCTATCTCATTCCCTTCTTCCTCACCGTGCTGGTGATCGCGGTCATCATGGCCGTGCTGCTGGTGCCGCTGGCGCTGATGCAGGACAATCCGGCAGGCGTTCTCAAGACGTTTTTCCTCGGGCCGTTCGGCAGCATCCGCCATATGGGCAATGTGGTGGAAGCGGCAACGCCGATCATGCTGACCGGCCTTGCGATCACCATCATGTTCCGTTCCGGCCTGTTCAATCTGGGCGCGGAAAGCGGCTTCTTCCTCGGCGCGCTCGGCGCGGTGGCGGGCGCGGTTCTGCTTCCTTCGCTCGGCTGGTTTTCGCTGCCGGTCGCCATCCTTTGCGGCGCGGTGGCGGGCAGCTTCGCCTGCACCATTCCGGCGGCGCTGCGGCTGCGCTTCGGCGCATCGGAAATGGTGACATCGCTCGTCTTGAACTATGCCTTCCTGTTTTTGGGCCTTTTCGTCCTCAATTATGTCATCCGCGATCCCAATGCGGGCGGGATGATGTCGCTTCGGATCCCGGCGGATGCCAAGCTCGACCGGCTTCTGGCGGGAACCCGCCTCAACAGCGGCTCGATCATCGCGGTTCTGGCCTGCATTGCAGGCGGCATCTGGCTTTACTGGACGCGCTCCGGCCTCAATATCCGCATAGCAGGCTCAAGCCCCGGTTTTGCCAATCATCTTGGCTTGCCGCTGAAAGGCATCATCATGCGCGCGCAGATCGTCGGCGGGCTGGTGGCCGGCATGGCGGGCGCACTGGAAGTGCTGGGCCTTCATGCCCGCTTTGCCTGGCTCGACCTGCCGGGCTATGGCTGGACCGGCCTCGTGGTCGCCATTCTGGCGCGCGAAAACCCGTTCCTGCTCATTCCATCCGCACTTTTCCTCGGTTTCGTGCAGGTGGGCGGCGATCTTCTGGCCCGCAACATGAACATCCCGACCGAAGTGGTGGGGCTGGTGACGGCGGCCATCATGGTGGGCGCGACGGCAAGCGTCATCCACAATCATCCAACCATATTGCGGCTGATCAGAAGCTTGCGCAATCGCGATGGAATACAGGCCGGAGTGCAGGCATGACGACCGTTCTCGCACAAATTCTCGATCCGCATTTCATCGGCACCATCCTGCGCGTGGCAACGCCGTTGCTGCTGGCAGCACTCGGCGTGATGATTTCCGACCGCGCGGGCGTGCTCAATATCGGCATGGAAGGCATGATGCTGGTTGCGGCCCTCATCGCCGTTCTGGCCAGCGCTGCAACGGGAAGCCCTGCCATCGGCCTTCTGGCGGCGCTCGTGGTCGGCGCGCTTCTCGGCTGGCTGATGTCGCTTTCGGTCAACCGGCTTGGCACCGATCTCATCATGACCGGCATCGCGCTCAACATCGCGGCGGCGGCGGCAACCACGCTCGGGCTATTCCTTGCCACCGGCGACAAGGGCATGTCGGGCGCGCTCAAAAGCGGCGCGCTGCCAAGCCTTGCCGTGCCTTTCATCGGCAATATCCATGTGCTGACTTTCGCGGCACTTATGGCGGTTCCGGCGGTCAGCCTGATGATGATGCGCACGCGCTTCGGCCTGCATCTGCGCGCCACCGGCGTCGATCCGAAATCGGCGCGCGCCGCAGGCATCCATACGGGCCGGGTGCAGATGATGGCGCTCATCCTCTCCGGCCTTTTCGGCGGGGCGGCAGGCGCCTATCTGTCGCTTGGCTATGTCACATGGTTTGCCCAGAACATGACCGCCGGGCGCGGTTTCATCGCCATTGCAGCGGAAGTCATGGGACAGGGCACCGCATGGGGAACGCTCGTGGCAAGCCTGGTTCTGGCGGCGGCGGAATCGATCGCCATCACGCTGCAAAGCCTCGGCCTGCCTTTCGAGCTGATGCAGATGATCCCCTATCTCGTCCCGGTCGTCGTGCTGACGATCCACGCGGCGCGGCGTCAACGGCGCGCCAAGCAACTGAAAAACACCTGAAATGAGCATGAAATGAAAGCCTGGGAACTGACGCGCGATCTGCTGCGCGACACAAAGCCTGTCATACGCACGGCGGAGGAGCAGACATGGGATGCAAGCGCCGTCATGAAGGCGCAGGACGATCTCGTCGCCCTGTTCTGGAAAAGCAATGTGCCGGGATCGGCAGCGCCCGAATGCCTGATGGCCGGTGCGCTGCAATCGCTGGAAAACAAGGGCTTTGTCCTCGCCCCTTATGAAGAACTGCTGCGCGACGGGCTTGCCGCACTTGGAAAAGGCGATTTTGAAACGCTTTATCGCATCGACATGCGCCTGCGCATCCTGATGCGTGCCGCCCAACCCGATCCGGACCACCCGTCGCAAAAGACGGTGCGCTATCGCTCATGGGACGCATTCGACGCCGCCGTTCAATGGCCGGACGATGTGCTCTATGCCGTCCAGTCCGATGATTTCCGCGACCGCACCGCCGCCGCATGGATGGCGCAGCTTGTGGGTGCCGCCGCCGGAACGGCGCTGGAAGGCTATACGGCGGAAAACATCGCCGAAGCCTTCGGCCCGATCCGCGATTATGTGCGTGAGCCCAACACCTATAATGACGACATCACCTTCGAGATCGCCTTTCTGGAAGCCTTTGGCGACAAGGGTTCGGCTGTCACCAGCGCCGACATTGCCGAGCGCTGGACAGCGCTGATCCCGCTTGGCTGGTCGGCGGAGGCAATCGCGCTTTCCAATATGCGCCGCGGCCTCACCCCGCCTGAAACCAGCACGTGCGACAACCCGTTCGACGAATGGATCGGCGCGCAGATGCGCGGCGTCATCTGCGGCATGGTGGTGCCGGGCCGAGCCCGCGAAGCGGCCCGCCTCGCCTTCATGGATGCGGAAATCTCCCATGCCGGAAACGGCATATTGGGCGAGGTGTTCAATGCCGTCATGGCGGCGCGCGCCTTTGCGGTTCAAGACACCCGCGAATTGCTTGTCTCGACGGCAGCGCTTTTTTCGACCGATACCGAATATGGCGCGGTTCTGGCCTTCGCGCTCGATGCCTGCCGTTCTGCCGGCAGCTGGCAGGACGCCTGGGCGAAATGCGATGCGGAATATGCCGAATATAACTGGATTCACGTCTATCCGAATGCAGCCGCACAGGTGATTGCGCTATGGTTCGGCGAAGGCGATTTCGACCGCACGCTGGAAATCGTCTGCGGCATCGGCCATGACGTGGACTGCAATGCTGCCCAAATCCTCTGTATCATCGCCATCCAGCACGGCTCCGGCATCATGGAAGAACGGTGGTCCAGGCCGCTTCTGGCCGACGACATCGTTACCTATATGCGCCGCCCGGCGAAAATCTCCTTCGACGCGCTTGTCGACCAGACAGTCAGCGCCGCCCGAAACGCCCTTTAAATCCCCTTATCAGGAAACCATCATGGCCCGTAAAATCATTATCGATACCGATCCCGGTCAGGACGATGCCGTCGCCATTCTTCTGGCGCTCGCAAGCCCGGAACTCGACATTCTCGGCATCACCGCGGTCGCAGGCAACGGCCCGCTGGCCCGCACCGAGATCAACGCCCGCACGGTCTGCGAAGTGGCGAAGAAGCCCGGCACAAAAGTGTTTGCAGGCTCCATCCGCCCCCTGGTGCGCACGCTTGTGACGGCTGAAAACGTCCACGGCAAGACCGGCCTCGACGGCTACGACCTGCCGGTCCCGACCATGCCGCTCCAGGCGCAGCATGGCGTCGATTTCATCATCGAAACGTTGATGAGGGAAGAACCGGGCACCGTCACGCTCTGCCCGCTCGGGCCGCTCACCAACATCGCCTCCGCACTGATCCGCGAGCCGAAGATTGCCGGGCGCGTCAAGGAAATCGTGCTGATGGGCGGCGGCTATTTCGAGGGCGGCAACATCACGCCCTCGGCGGAATTCAACATCTATGTCGATCCGCACGCCGCGGCCGTCGTGTTCAAATCCGGCATCAGGATCACCATGCTGCCGCTCGATGTGACGCACAAGGTGCTGACCACCGAAAAGCGCATCGCCGCCATTCGCGGCATCGGCACCCATGTCGGCGAAGTGGTCGCGGCATGGCTCGAATTCTTCGAGCGCTATGACGAAGCCAAATACGGCACCGATGGCGGCCCGCTGCATGACCCGAACGTCATTGCCTATCTCATCAAGCCGGAACTTTATTCCGGACGGGAATGCAATGTGGAAATCGAGATCAATTCAGAGCTGACCATCGGCGAAACAGTCGTCGACTGGTGGGAAGTGACCGACCGCCCGAAGAACGCGCTCTTCATCAAGGATGTGGATGCGGACGGCTTCTTCAGCCTGCTGACCGAACGTCTCGCAACGCTCTAGGACATAATTAAGCCACAAAAAAGCCGCGAGCGCCTTATTCTCGCGGCTTCTTCGCCATATTTGACAAGCGGTTTTTGTGCAGTTTTCCGCTCAAAATGAGCGAAATTGGCACAAACAGCCCCGGATTTTCATTCTGCCTTATTTTGCAGAAGCGCTGCCACTTCAGCCGCAGTCGGTGCAGCCGCGCCAGCACCCGGTCTTGTGACCGCAATTGCACCCGCTGCCGAACCGTACCGCACGCAATCATGCAGGGACTGGCCCTGCGAGAAAGCGACCGCGAAACCACCGTTGAAACTGTCACCGGCGGCAACCGTATCCACCACCTGAACCTTGAACGGCGCGAAGTGTTTCACCTCATCCGCCGTCACCAGCAGCGCACCGCGACTGCCGAGCTTGACGATGACGATCTTCGGCCCGCGTTCCAGAAGATTGCGCGCGGCGGCTTCCGCTGAAGCCAGATCGGTCGGCTCGATGCCGGTGATTTCTGCGGCTTCCGTCTCGTTGGGAGAAATGATGTCGCTGAGCGCAATCAGGTCCGCCATATGGCTTGCATCGCCGACCGGGGCCGGATCGAGCAGAACGCTGCCGCCTGCCGCCCGCACGGCCTTTGCCACGGCCAGATTGGCAATATGGGGAACTTCGCGCTGCAACAGCGTGATCTTTGCCCTGGCAATATCGGCGGCATAGGCATCGATATCGGCCGCCGACCAGCGCGCATTGGCACCAGCGCAAACCGCAATCGTGTTCTGCCCCGCTTCCTCCACCTGAATGATCGCCATGCCCGTATCGACGCCGTCAATCACGCGCACGCTTTCGGTATTGAGGCCAAATTCCTGCATCTGCTTCACGGCAAGTTCGCCAAAGGCATCATTGCCGACGGCGCCGACGAAGCGAATGTCGCCGCCAAGCTTTGCCACCGCAACCGCCTGATTGGCACCCTTGCCGCCAAGGCCGATACCATAGCCCGATGCATTCACCGTCTGCCCCGGACGCGGCAGCGCGGCCATCCGGGCGCTGACATCCACATTCACACTGCCGAAAACAAAAATCTTCAACGGCTTTCTCCATCACTTTGTCGCCGCACAATAACCGCGCCGACACAAAACTTCCACGCCGGGCTTGTCGCCATGCACAGCCCGTGAAAAAGCCGCGGATTGCTCCGCGGCTTCATCATCTGCCCTGTTTAGAAGGCTTATTCGGCTTTCAGGAACTCGCCCACTTCCAGCAGCACGAATTCATTGTCATCCACCTTGTCGAGCGCACGGCCTGCCGAGAACGGCAGATTGTTGTCGTTGCCGACCACGATATGCGTGTCGTCCACCCGGTCCACATTCTCGATGGTGAGGAACGGCATGTCGTAAATGCCCTCGCGCCCGCCCTGGCGGCGCTTGTTTTCCGGGTCGGCAATGGCCAGCAGATCGATATAGCCGATCTTGCGCACGTCCTTGCCGACATTGCTGTCGTCGAAGGCGATCTTGTAGATGCGCTTCACCTTCGACGGCACATCGAAGCAATCGGCCTGCGGCTTCTTCGGATCGGCGCAGGCCTTGTCCGCCGTGCCGACGCCGTTGTCGCGCTCGATGACCAGCGCCGTGGTTTCATCCAGCATGTTGAAATCGCCGATGGCTTCGCCGCCTTCCGCCAGCGGATAAAGCCAGGAGCGGCCTGTCCACTTTTTGTCCGGCACGCTGAACTCGATGACGCGCAGGCCGGTCTTGCCGCTCGCGGTCTTTTCCGGCGCGCTATCGACAAATAACGGGCCTTCCAGAAGACCATAAAGCTTCGAACCGTCCTTCGACATGGCCAGCCCCTCGAAACCGCCGGAGCGCTTCAGATTATAGGCCGGGAGCTTGAGGCTCGGATTGGCGGGCAGAGCAAGTTTCGGATTGTCCGGCGACACCACTTCCGTCTCGCCAACGAAAGTCGGGATAACGTCGGTGAGCTTGCCGTCCGTGTCGAATTTCAACAGGAACGGACCAAACTCCTCGCCGACCCAGAAACCATCCGCCACCGGCTGGATGGATTCCACATCGAAGTCGGCGCCGGTCAGATAGCGCTTTTCAGCGCCTTCCATGACAATGGGAAACGGAGCCTTCCGGTCGGGATCGCTGAGGAACACGGTTTTGACGCGCTCGACCGTTCCCTTGTCCCAGTCGAACTTGACATTGTGCAGCATCAGCATGGCATCGGGCGAATTGAGCTTCGAGCCGAAGCCATTGTCGGACAGGGACCAGAAGCTGCCGTCTTCCATGGTCTTGATGCCGGAAAAGCCCTGGACCGGCTGGCCGTCGAACGGCACGGAAAAGCCGGTCTTGCGCACGCCGTCCTTGCCTTCCACCGTGCCGATGCCCTCAGCGCGCTTGCGGTCGGCGGTGGTGAACTTGCCCGATGTCTTCAGATGTTCAGCCGCATCCTTCGGCGCGGCGATGATCGTGTTGCCGGGCAGGATGGCATGGGCCTTGAGCGTGGCGGGAAAAGCCTTTTCTTCGGCGGAGGCCGGAAATGCCAATGCAACGGCACCGGCCAGCATGGTCGAGGCGACAAGACGCGATATCATGATAAGTCCCTGTTTGAATTCAAATACAGGGACGCAATTAGGCTGGTTTTGTATCGCTGGCTTGACGCTTCCATGAAGCTTTGACGAAAGCCCCCGGCTTTCACCGGGGGCCGACTGCCTTATAAAGTTGCTACACAGCGATCTTTCCGCCGCCCTGTTTCGTGATTGCCACCACGGCGGGCCGCACCGGCATATCGTCCCGGAAGTCCGGCCAGCGGGTGGACAGGTCCTCGTAATAGGACGGACGGCCATGACCGTCCCAATCCTCGCCGCCGTCGCCCGGATGCTGCACGGCAACGAAAGCCGTCTCGTCATCGGGTGCGAAGAGCGGGCCGCACATTTCCGCCCCCACCGGCACGCGGTAGAACAGTTTGGACGTCGCGCGCGCATCGCCTTCGGTATCGACCGCCCAAAGCCCGTCCGTGCGGCCTGTATCCTTGTTGCTGTTGCCATCGGTTGCGACCCACAGCCGACCGGCGCTGTCGACGGCGGCATTGTCCGGCATGCCGAACCAGCCATTGCGCGTGGTGTCGGTGGAGAAGCTGGCGCCGACTTCGGCGACCGAAGGATCGCCGCATTTCAGCAGCACTTCCCATTTTCCGGTCGTGGCGGCAAAATCCTGCCCGTCTTCCTCGATCTCGATGATATGGCCAAAGGCATTCTTGGCGCGCGGATTGGCGGCATCCACCTGATCGTCCTTGCGCTTGGTGTTGTTGGTGAGCATGACATAAACACGGCCATTGACCGGGTTCGGCTGCACATCTTCGGGGCGATCCATCTTTGTGGCGCCGAGAAGATCGCCCGCGCGCCGGGTTTCGATCAGCACATCGGCCTGACTTTTGAAACCGTTCGCTTCGGTCAGCGGACCCTCACCGAACACCAGCGGCATCCACTCCACCTTGCCGTCCTCATGGAATTTGGCCACGTGCAGCGTGCCTTCATCCAGCAGGTCCATATTGGCGGCGCGATCATCCGGGTTGAACTTGCCCGCCGTCACGAACTTGTAGACATAATCGAAGCGTTCGTCGTCGCCGAGATAAAAGACCACGCGCCCATCCTTGTTGACGATGGATTCCGCCCCTTCATGCTTGAAACGGCCAAGCGCGGTGCGCTTCTTCGGCACGGAATTGGGATCGGACACATCAACCTCGACAATCCAGCCGAAGCGGTTCGGTTCGTTCGGCTCCTTGGAAACGTCGAAACGGTCGTAGAAACGGCCCCATTCATAGGAACCTTCCGGAATGCCCATGCGCTTGTAATTGGCCGCTTCCGCGTGGCCTTCCGGCAGTTCGCCGATGAAATAGCCGTGGATGTTTTCCTCGGCCATGATGTAGGTGCCCCATGGCGTGACGCCGCCCGCACAATTGTTGATCGTGCCGAAAACCCTGGTGCCGGATGGATCGGCCTTGGTCTTGACGCGGTCATGACCCGCGACCGGGCCGCTCAGCGCCATCTCGGTATTGGAGGTGATGCGGCGGTTTTTCGCGCCGTCGAGCACCGGCTGCCATTTGCCGTCCTGCCTGCGGATTTCGACAATCGTGCCGCCATGGGCCGCCATTTCGATATCCACCTGTTCCTTGGAGAGCGGAGCCTGCTCCACCTTGCCATCGACGATCTTGACGAGGCCGGGGAACATGAGATGCGGATTGGTATATTCGTGATTGACGACCAGAAGCCCGTGTTCGGGCGATCCGTCGATGGCGATATAGCCGACATAGTCATTATTATAGCCGAACTGGCGCCCCTGCGCTTCGGCTGACTGTTTGGTCGGATTGAATTCCGGCGCATCGGCGAAAAGCCTGTCGCCCCAGCGCAAAAGCACATCGGCATCATAGCCTTCCGCGACATGGTGATGGGCATCGACACCGGCTTCCACCTCCTTGAAGGAAAAGGCCGAACCGGAGGCGGCGCGCGCATCGCCGGCGCTCAACAGCGCAAGCGGGCTGACGGTTGCCGCAATGGCCGAGACAGCGAGCGAGCCGCGCAGAAAGCCGCGGCGGGAAAAGCGGCGGCTGATGATTTCGCCCATGGTGGGATTATCGGACGGATTGCGCGGATCGGCATCGGCTTCTTCCAACTGGCTGGTCTTGAACAGACTTTGCTGGGAAAGAGTATCGGACATTGCTGGCTCCCTATTGAACATTGGAGCCGCAAACTAGAGGCACTTCATGACAGCCAGACGACATTCCCGCTACGCTCGCATTCCTCGTGATGCCGGGCTGCAAAGAGCAATTTTCTGCGCTCCGGTGCTCACGTAGCTTTGTCAGACGCATAGTCTTATCCGAAAAGTCTGCAACTTTTCGGGACTATGCTTGGAAGTACACTCCGCTCCGGCACTCGAAAATCACTCTTTTCGCCACGGCCTGACGAGTTTGCAAGCGCAGCGGCACGCCCTGTAGTCGCAGAAACCTGCCGGATTTTTTTGCCCCCACGATAGAATAATTTTGCTGGCACATACACTTTCCGATAAAGCCATCCCTGTTTTCTGGAAGGAGGGGTTGGCAATGACCGACATGACGACCGCACGGCGCAATATTATTATCCTGACGATTGCGCAGGCACTGGGCGCTTCCAGCCCGCCTATCGTGATTTCGCTTGGCGGCCTGGTGGGCCAGAAACTTTCCTCCGATCCGGCGCTCGTCACGCTGCCCGTCAGCCTGTTCAATCTCGGCCTTGCGCTCGGCACCCTGCCTGCCGCTTTCTTCATGCGCCAGTTCGGACGCCGCAATGCCTATATGCTGGGCGCGCTTGTCGGCGTTTCGGCGGGTCTGATTGCCGCCGCCGGCATTTTTGCCGCCTCTTTCCTCATCTTCTGTCTCGGCACGCTGACGGCCGGTTTCTACGCCGCCTATGTCCAGAGCTATCGATTTGCCGCCACCGATGCGGCAACCGGCGACATGAAGGCGCGTGCCATATCATGGGTCATGGTGGGCGGGCTTGTCGCGGCAATCGTCGGGCCGCAGCTCGTCATCTGGACACGCGACACCATTCCCGATGCCATGTTTGCAGGCAGTTTCCTCAGCCAGGCCGCTCTGGGGCTCCTTGCCCTCCCCGTCCTTTTCATGCTGCGCGCGCCTAAAATCAGGAAAGACCCGAACGCTGTCCATGATACAGGCCGCCCGCTTGGCGAAATCCTGCGTTCGCCGCGCTTCATCCTTTCCGTGGCGGCCGGCGTCTGCTCCTATGCGCTGATGACATTCGTGATGACGGCTGCACCCATCGCCATGGTCGGCCATGGCCATTCCGTCGATCATGCGGCGCTTGGCATCCAGTGGCATGTGCTGGCCATGTTTGGCCCCAGCTTCTTCACCGGAAAGCTCATCACTCGTTTCGGCAAGGAAAAGATAACCGCGCTTGGGCTGGTGCTGATCGCCTTTTCCGCGATGATTGCACTGGGCGGCTTCGATGTCGGCCATTTCTGGGGCGCGCTGATCCTGCTTGGCATCGGCTGGAATTTCGGTTTCATCGGCGCGACCGCCATGGTGACGGACTGCCACACGCCGGCAGAGCGCGGCAAGGCACAGGGCGCCAATGATTTCATCATGTTCGGCACGGTTGCCTGCGCTTCCTTCTTTGCCGGCTCGCTTTTGCATTCTTCCGGCTGGGAAACCATCAACTGGCTCGTCTTCCCCGCGGTCGCGCTTGTGCTGGTGCCGCTGATCCTGCGCCTGAAGCCGAAAGGGGCTGCAGCAGAAGCCTGATCGGTCAGAAGCCCTGCTCCTTGATCCAGAGCCTGCCGCCTTCGGATACCGCATCATAAACAGCGCCACCGAGGGCGGCGCCGATATCCGTATGCAAGCCCGCATAGGATGCCGCCTCTCTTGCCTCGCCATGCGGGGCTGATACGGCGATGCAGTCTGTGCCGGTTCCCGTTGCGGCCTTGCCGCCGACAGGAAGGCCAAGTTCGATAATGGCCGCGGTGCGGGCCTCGGCGGCAATCGACATCGCCTCTATATGGGCGGCGACCGACAGGGGCCTGTCGATGTGAACCAGGAGATTGATCGTTCCGGCCGGCATCGTCATCTGCGTGCGTTCCCCCACCCTGCCCGCATTGGACAGGCCGACAGTGGCAAGGCAGGCACCATGCGCCTCGCCGGAGCGCCGCGTTGCGACATGATGCTTCTGCACGCTGCGCGAGGTCATCATCTGCACCGCTTCACCATAACCGGCCTTCGCCAGTCTTTCCCGCAACAGAACCGCCGGATCGACGTCCAGCGTCAGATCGTCATTGCGCACTTCCAGCCAGGCGACGGAGCGCGCCGAGACAAAACCCGGACGTGTCAGCGACCAGCTCAAAATGTTTTGCCGGTCTGGAAATTCAGCCGCGAGAACAGGGCCGGAACAATGGATATTGAAAGGCAGCATCAGCGATCTATCGCAGATCGGTAGAGAAATCGCGACCAGCGCCTTCCGGCCATCCACAGAACTGCCGGATCGGAACAGGCCATGCACGGCTTGGAGCAGCGGGCAGACGGATGGATGCCCTTTGGGCAGGCAGGTTGATCCGCTCTAACTCTTTGTTTTCAAATATATCTTTCGAGGCCGTATTCCATTTTTGGCGGAGCCGTTCCGGCAGCTTGAAAATATGATTGCCATTTCGGACCAGTCGGTCTAAAAACTATTTCCGACCGAGCGGTCTTTAAAAGGTAATGATCATGAAATCTCAAAAATGGTGCGTGCTGGCAGCCGTTCTGTTCGCCTTCATGCCAATCGTCATAGACACGACGATCCTGCATATCGCTCTGCCTTCCCTGACCCTGGCCCTCGCCGCAAGCGGAGATGAACTGCTCTGGATCATCGATATCTATCCGTTGATGCTGGCGGGCCTGCTGGTTCCGATGGGCACGCTTTCGGACCGTGTGGGGCAAAAGCGTATGCTGCTCACAGGGCTGGTGATCTTTCTGGCTGCATCGATCGCGGCAGCGTTCTGCCCGACAGCGATCGCATTGATCGTGGTGCGGGCATTCATGGCCATTGGCGGCGCGATGGTGATCCCGTCAATCCTTGCGATCATACGCCATGTCTTCGACAATCCCGTCGAGCGCAGCGTCGCGCTCGGCTTATGGGGAACAGTCAGTTCGGCAGGGGCCGCTATCGGACCAATCGCGGGCGGCTTGCTGCTGGAACATTTCTGGTGGGGCGCGGTGTTTCTTGTGAACCTGCCCATCATACTTGTCCTGTGGCCAATCGTGTTCAGGATCGTGCCGGAATTTCGCTCGGAAACACCCGGTTCGTGGAAGATCGGACATGCATTGCTTCTCATCGCAGGGCTTATCCTGACCGTTTATGGGTTAAAGGGGCTTGCTGTCGGCAAAACAGAAACAGCCCTGAACTTCGCCTTCATTGCCGGTGGAATTGCCATCGTCTGGCAATTCGTGCACTTGCAGCGTCAAAGCCGCTTTCCAATGCTCGATCTTTCGCTGTTTTCCAATCCGGTCATCAGTGTGGGGATCGTGGTTGCCATGATCGTCTGCGGCGCCCTTGCAGGGGTGCAATTGACGATCGCGCAGGAGCTTCAATATGTCTTGGGCAAGTCGCCTCTGGAGGCAGGATTGTTCATGCTGCCCCTGATCGGGGCATCAGCCGTCGGAAGCCCCCTGGCGGGTTTCGTGGTTACAAAAGTCAGCCTCAAGTCGGTCATGACATTGTCACTCCTGATGGCAGGGGGAAGCCTGCTTGGCCTCGCATTCGTCGATCTGCAAAATGACCCGCTTATGGTTGCGGCGTCCTTTGTAATTCTCGGAATGGCTCTTGGCATGGGGCTTGCCAGTTCCTCGATTGCAATCATGAACTCCGTGCCGGAAGACAAGGCTGGATCGGCGGGAGCCCTGGAAAGCACCGGTTATGAGCTTGGCATCGGCCTCGGTGTCGCAATCTTCGGCGGAATTCTGTCCAGCGCCTACAGAGCGTCGATCATTTTACCTGATGACGCGCCGAAAAATGCAGTCTATTCAATAGGCGAAACATTTTCGGCCGCCGCTCAACTCTCAAGCACCGCCAGGGAACTTCTGGTTCATGCCGGAAAACTGGCATTTGTCGATGCGCATAAGGCGGTTCTCCTGTCTGCCGCGATGGTGATCGTGGTTCTCAGCGCTTGGGTATGGCATGCGCTTCGCAAGCTGGACAGAATAAGAACACAACATTAATGCGCGTCTCCCGAAAGGGCGCCCGGGTTGGCGGGCAAGATGCGCGGTTCAAAACAGGCAGTTCGAGCGCCGATCGATGGAAAGGCGCTCCAAAAGAAGGGTTCTGCGGCTATGGGACGCAAAAAAGTTATATCCGAGGATTTGATCCTGGATGCGGCTGAGGCTGTGGTCGCAGAATATGGAGCCAACCGTCTCAGCCTGAACCTCGTGGCCGAAAGGGCTGGTATCAGCAAGGGCGGATTGACATATAGTTTTCCAAGCCGCGAGGCATTATTGAGCGGTATAACCGCCCGCGATTTTGCCCGTTACCAGAAAATCATGCATGATGCGCGCGGCGGCAATATTGATCGCGACACGACATTGTTTGCCCAGGTGCAGGTAATGCGCGCTGCCAGCCCCGCCATCAAGGCCAGGTCATTCTCTATCATGGCGGCAATGACACAGGTTGGCGAGGGCATGGATGCCTATCGGACGGCTTATGCCGACTATTTCAATTCCATCGCGGACCCGGAAGACCCAAAGGCGGTTGTCCTGATGCTGGCGACAGAAGCGATGTTCATGCTGAGCGGAAGCGGCGTGATGCAATGGTCGCCCGATGAATGGCAGCGTATGCTGGACAATATCGAAGAGGTCTGTCTTGACCGCTCTGCGCAAAAAGACCCAGCCCGTTAACGACCCCTGTTTCGATTTCACCCGGCCATATTGGCGTTCCTCCGGCCATCCGGCGCATCCTTGCAACAGAGCGCGGCCATCAGCATCGGCCTGATCGAAAACGAGCCGTTGGCGGCCTTTTCTGTCAAAACCCGCAAATAGCCGCCAGCCGATTGAATATGCTCATAGCGTTGCAGGATATAGGCAATCACGATTGCGGCATTATGGCTTCCCAGCGTTTTCCTTGCCAGATCGTAGAGCTTTCCATCAATCCCGAGGAAGGAACGCACTTTCTCTGCCGTATTGGCCAGATCCTGCCAATGTCGGATGGATGAAGGGGCATAGGCTGTGATTTCCGGACAGGAGCGAAGCACCATATCGAGCGAAACCGTGGGGTCAACGGGTGCGCTGGTGGTGTGGTTTATGCGCTGGTCGCTGGATTGAGCTTTGGCCTTATCAAAATGGGAATCTGGATTCGATTCAATTTGCTGCCGCTCATTTTGAGATTCATTGGCGTGCAAATTTTGAACATTTTCATGGATTTTCAATGTGTTATCGATTTCCATGCGAATGAGCTGCAAGGCATCGACCAGCGCCGCCAGTTCTTCCTGTTCGGCACGGCGCGGAATGCTGTCGACGATCAGGCGAAAACGATGATTGATATGCTGCCAGTCTCCGGTAAGCTGTTCCTGAGCGGCGAATTCAATGAGCTTGGCGATGTCGCGCCGCAGCAATGTCAGGCGCTCGCGCATTGCACGCAAGGCGAGCTTTTCCGCCCTCACCTGCTCTGCCGCCGTTTCCAGTTCGCGCGCACGCGCCAGCAGCGGCGCCAAAGAGAAACCGAATGCAATCTGCACATCGCCGCCTTTGGCCCGTCGGGCATAGCGCTTGCCATTGGGGCTGTCCTGGCGAAGAATGAAACCGGCATCGACCAGCGCTGCCAGATGACGGCGCAGGGTCGCGTCAGCCATTCCATGGGCGCGCAAGGCCAGTTGCCTGTTGGACGGGAACACGATGAGACTGCTTTGTGCATTCAGTTCCGCCTCCGGATAGAACGACAGCAGCGCCGAAAGAACAGCCAGCGAACGGTCATTGAGACCGAACAGCATCTTTGCCTCGCACAGCCAGCGATGCAGCTGCCATTTGTCGGCAGCCGATTCCGGTGCGATCTGTCTTGTGTTCTGCTGACTTGCCAACAAGGCAAGCGTCATCCTTCGACTGCCGAACGGCGTCGAGGCCAATTGAATCTCCATTTTCTTTCACCTTCCACAAGGCAAAAGAAATCCACCCGCCGAAATGACGCGAATTGCACTTGACAGTGATTCGTGGATTTGCGATTCTCTAGCTGCTAAACCAATGAGAAGGGCTTCCACACGGCGACGTTTGGGGGCCTTTTTCTTTTGCTGTCTCGTTCCTCTTCCTGAACAGTTTCGACGCAAACACGCTTACTCTTTGCTTCAAGCACGCCTTTGTTCCGAAACCGGCTTCCCTTTCGGGAGGCATGCTCTGCACAATCAGACCGCAGCAACCGCCCGCGGCCTGTACGCTCTTACTTCTCCTCGCTTCTGAATGACGCATAAAGCGCATCCAGATTGCGAGAAAGCCAATCGGCAAAACGAGGCCCGTTGGCGGCACTGAGCGCCAATGTAGCCGATTTGCCATTCTGTTTGATAACTGCGCTGACGGTTTTATCGGAAGCCGTCCAGCTGGCGCCGGGACGTAGAGCCGCCTTGGTGACCGGCTTCTTCTGTCGTCCGCCTTTCAGATAGCCGTAAAGCTGCTCAAAACGATCGACCGAGGACGCCTTTTCGAAGGCTGGCATTGCCAGAAGCTCTTCCGCCGCATCCTTTTTGCCCGGAATCTCGATCAGCTTGCGCAGTTCCAGCCAACGGTCACGACCAATGCCCTTGGCGGGACCGATGGCAAGGAGAATATGCTCCGGAATGGCCTTCGGAATGGTCAGCATCTTCGACAGGGTCTGGTAGTCGACCGTCAAAGCGGCCTGAATGGCCTCGCGTTCGAAACCAAGCGCTTCCAGACGCGCGGCAAAGAAAACACGCTCAATGAAGCTCAGATTGGCCCGAGCGGAGTTTTCCTGGCCCTGGCTCAATATATGTTCCAGATCGGCGAGGGGCTTGATGACAGCCTTGACCCTGATGCCGAGTTCCCTTGCGACCCGTGCGCGACGATGACCGAAAACGATCATGTAGCGGCCGCTGGCATCAGGATGCGGACGCACGAGGATAGGGCTGTCCTGACCGCGCTCGCGAATGGCTTCCAGCAGGTCCTGATAGTCTTCATCATCGGTTTCCGGCAGGCGATCCGCCACGAAGGAAGCATCCAGACTGTCGGGATCAAGCTCGACAATGGCTTCACCGTCGAGTTTCTGTGCGGCCTGTTTCGCCAGTTCGTCAATCGAGGCAGACAGAGACTTGGCGGCACCGAAGCGGCGCGATACGTTTTCAACCGGCTGTGTGGCCTGTTCAGCCGCCGGTTCGTCCCGCATGACGCTTTCAAAAATGTTCTTTCTTGCCATTCTCATGTCCTCAAACCGGTCAGAGACCTGATTTTATTCAATATTCGCCGTTTTAGTCGGCAGTCTAACGCCCCCATGCCTCGTGAATGAGACCGCGAATTTCGGAATTGACCGCCTCCATGGCCTCCATGGCGCGATCATAGGTGCCGCGATTCATCGAGGAACGCTCGACCTCGTAAAGCGTCTGCTTGGTCAAACCGGCATCCGAAATTGCCGTCGATTTCAGCATTTGATGCTTGAGCATGTGCGAAGCCAGCATGCTTTGCATGAAGCCGACCATCTGCGCCTGGGGAACATCGGTCGGCTCGTAGCGCGTGATCAGATAGCGGAACCAGTCAAGCTGTACCGCACCGCCAGCCTGGCGAACCGTTTTCAGAATATCGCCCAGCATCAAAAGAAACTGCGACATCGACATCAGGTCCAGCATCTGCGGATGAACGGTAATCAGGACCGAGCTTGCTGCGGAAAGCGCCGTTAGGGTCAGATAGCCAAGCTGGGGAGGGCAATCGATGACCACCACGTCATAATCACTGTCGACGTCGGCGAGAGCCTTCGCGATACGGTTCCAGAAAGTCTTGCCCTCGCCGCCATTCTGCATGGCAAGCGGCGTGTCATATTCATATTCCTGCAACTCCAGCATGGCCGGAATAATATCAAGGCCGGGGAAGTTGGTGCGCCGAATGACCTCGCGGATGGGCTTCCTTTCGGCATCGTAACGAATGGCCTCATAGAGCGAGGGGAATTCATCGAGCTCCGGCTGGATGCCATGCAGTGCCGAGAGCGAGGCCTGCGGATCGAGATCGATTGCAAGCACTCGATGCCCGGTCAGCGCCATATGCTGCGCCAGATGCGCGGCCGTCGTGGTCTTGCCGGAGCCGCCCTTGAAATTGACGACGCCGATAACCTGAAGCTTTTCATTCCCGCGGCGATGCGGAACATAGCGCTTCACCTCGGCGCGGCCGTTCTGGTCGAGCCATTGGCGCAGTTCCTGGATCTGCTCGACACTATAGGCGCGGCGCCCACCTGTCAGAATGGTCGGCTCGACACCCTTGCCTTCCAGATGCAGTTTCTTGAGATTGCTGGGAGAGACACCAAGGAAATAGGCAGCTTCAGCCATCGAAAACTGGCGCAGCATATTCTTGCGCGCATCCGGCGGGAAGTTTTCATGGCGCAGCAGATTGAGCTTGCGAGAAATCTCGCGCCCTTGCGATAATATCATGTCGTCAAACGACAAGGCTGCTGCTGGATTTGCGATATTCATTGACTTGGGATCCCTAGTGACGGCACAGGAACTAATACCGCCTAAATACCGTCATTATGTCCGATTCTTATTCGATCGCAAGGGGCAGCCGAATTAACAAAGGGTTAGCGCCGGAATTAAAATTAAGCCAAATTTTATCGATTCGGCCAGAATATTGCTAACATGTTGAATTAAATGCATTTTATGCGAATTAGTCGGCCGTCTACCGGCGGCTGGCCCTGCGATGCCGCAAAACTGCAATCGGAAAGGTTTGGTTTCCACACTGTTGCAAGGCCTGTTTCTACAGGGGAGGGGTGCTTGATCGATTCTCTGCAACTTTCGCCTTTCACCCGCTTCATTCCGATTCCGAAATGAAGCGAAGCGGAAATCCTGTCGCCGGATGGCCCCGTTTCTGCTCCCGCAATTGGGGGCGAGATTGCCTGTATGATCTGACATTGCAGCCAGACATTCCCGGAGGTGAATCTTAAATGCCATCTGCTGTGCTGAGGCGCGGCGCAGCTTCGGTTGGATGGCCCGAACGGCACGAACCGGCAAGCGTGAGCAGCTGGTGACTTCGGAGGAAGGCGCGCTGGTCGCCTCCGCCGGTTGATCTTCTGCCGATTGAAATCTTCGCGTTCGAGAGCGTGGAAGCGACCAGCGCCGCGAGAGCCGATTGAAGAACGGGGGGCTTTTTGCCGGGGAGGGGATGGATTTCTTAACCAAATCAGGATAGCATCCTGAACATTGAATGCGCTCGCTTGTGCTGCCGGATCGAGCCCTTCCGCGGACGTTCAATCCCTCCCGAAAGTTTAAGAAATCGACCGTCAGGGTGGCGAAAGTTAAGTCTCATTTCACTTTAGTATGACGGCCAAATAATATGTTTTTCAATGGTATATTCGCGCGGATTTCTAGGCAGTCCATGGTAGGCGGGGCATATCCGGGGGCAATGCCATTTTGCTGTGCAGTTGCGCGGTGAGTTGCGATCTACCATAATTCCTTTTGCCAAAGAAGGTCGTATAGATTGCACGATGAAGAAAACGCCAGTTACCGAGCTCGATATTGATAGTCTGGATGAAGCCACGTTGACGGCACTGAACCAGCGCGTCGTTGAGCGATTGCAGTTTCTCCATCAACAAAAGGCTCTGACTCATATTTGCTGTTGTTGGTATGCAGACTCTCGCTGGTTCACTGGAGGGATCAGCAATGTCGCATCGATTTCAGCGCACGGGTCTCGCGCCGGACGGTTTTTTGGTAGATTCAGTGCAGGTCGCCGGCGAGAGCGTGCAAATCCTGTTACGATCACGTTCTCCCTCTGGGCTTTGCCCAAGTTGTGGGCGACCGAGCCGCCGCGTTCAAAGCCGATATCTGAGAAGACCAGCGGACTTGCCCCTTTGTGGTCGGCGAGTGGAGTTGACGATCATGGCGCGTCGGTTCTGGTGTGATGCCGTTTTATGTGGGCGGCGCATCTTCTGCGAACAGTTTGATGACGGTGTCCTGGCACGCTAGGGTCGGCGGACCCAACGGCTGGAAACAATTGTCCACCACCTCGGTCTCGCGCTTGGCGGCAGGCCGGCGGCGGCCTTTGCCGAGCGTCTGATGGTACCGGTAAGCAACGACACGTTGCTACGGATAGTTCGCCGCCGCACGGCCGATCAGAACGATGAGCTAACGGTCATCGGCATCGACGATTTTGCCTTCCGACGCGGCCAAACATATGGAACGATCATTTGCGATCTGAAGCGTCGGCGGCCAGTCACCCTTCTGCCGGATCGTGCGTTGGATACGTCGAGAGCATGGCTTGCCGGACACCAGTCAATATCGATTGTCGCCCGCGATCGGGGCAGAGGTTATGGTGAGGCCATCGCGAAAGCTTTACCTGACGCTGAACAGGTCGCCGATCGATGGCATCTTATGGAAAACTCGAGCCGGGCGTTTCTGGATGCAGTTGGCAAGTCGATGCGCCAAATCAGGCAAGCGGTCGGCAGCAACGTCGTTGATCCCAAGCTTCTAACTTACGCGGAAAGGCTACAGTATGAAGGATACCTGCGCCGCCAGGAGACCAATGAGGCGATACAAGGATTGGCCAAGAAAGGAATATCAATTCGGCAGATTGTTCGGCAAACCGGTCATAGTCGAAATCTGGTTCGCGATGTCCTGCGTGGTCAACGCCTCGATGTATTCCGAACGAAGCCGAGTTCGCTGGATAGTTGGCTGCCATGGCTTAACAACCGTTGGGAAGAAGGGGCGCGAAACGCCTTGGCGCTGTGGCGCGAGATGAAAGCAAAAGGCTTCCCAGGACAGAGTGGTGTTGTCTCGCAATGGGCACAACGTCGACGTTTGGCAGAGAAGGCAGGCCAGAGCGGACTTGCGCGCACGCCATCGTCGCGGGTTATTGCTCGCCTGATGACCGCCGCACGCGATGACCTGGCAAAATCCGAGGCTATCCTTGTCGCGGCAATCGAAGTGAACGTTCCAGAGCTGGTTGCTGCCCGCAAGGCCATTGGGGACTTTCAATCTATGATCCGTTCAAAGTCAGCGGCGAAACTTGATGGCTGGCTTGAAACCGCCAGGGACAGTCTAATTAGGCCCTTTGTAGGCGGCGTTGAAAAGGACCTTGATGCAATCCGAAATGCTATCGTCTCCCCTTGGTCGAACGGGCAAACAGAAGGCCAAATTACCCGCCTGAAACTGATCAAACGCCAGATGTACGGGCGCGCAAAACTCGACCTTCTGCAAGCACGGCTGATTGGTACATCATAGGGCTTCTACTTCAGCAAATCTGCGTCAGAGCCCAGTTTTGGTCCACGATCCGCGCTGTCAATTCATCTGGCCACTTTCTGTTCCGGCGGCTTTGTCCTTCAGCCGGGAGAGCCTCCAATGTACACTCCATGGAGAAGCTCCGAACTGACCATCACAACACTTCAAAGAGATAATCAGCCATATATCCGGAGGGTGGGGTGCAGAATGCGCCTACGTAAGCACGCTGCTAATCTACTGAAAAACCTGCGACAGGTTCTATTGATATCAAAGCATTAGGCATTGAGCCCGCAAAATCCGTTTGAGGACCCCGAACGGTTTTATCTTGGACATTTTATATAAGCACATCACACCATACCAAGGGAGAGGATTACCAGAGATATGGTTTCAAGACGAATAGGCATGTGCTCAAGACTTTCCTGCGCTATTCCTACAAACAGCGCTTGTCGAACCGGCTATTGTCGCGCCGGGGGCCATGGAACGCTAGGTTAATTGAAGTATGGCCCCAGTTAAACGGGGGGAGGGGTATCACAATCAATCTCAGGCAACTTCGTTATTACGTGAAGGTGGTCGAGACGGGGAATATCACTCGGGCGTCGGAGCGCCTGAATATTGCCCAGACGGCCCTCGGCCAGCAGATCAGGCATCTGGAAGATTCTCTTGGCGTTCAGCTCTTGAACCGCCACTCGCGGGGCATTTCGCTGACCAAGTCGGGAGAGGTTCTCTATACTCATGCTCTGGCCATCCTCGCTTCAGTTGAGGAGGCCAAGCGTGAGGTGATGGCGCATGGTGCCATGCGGCAGGAAACTGTCAATCTTGGCCTTACGCCCAGTATTCAGGCATTGATAGGGCCCGAACTCGTTGCCATCGCCCGCCATGAAATCCCGGATATATCGTTTCGTGTCATCGAGGAATTGAGTTTTATTCTGATTGATATGCTCATGCGTGGCGAACTCGATTTGGCGCTCGCCTATGAGTCCGGGATGCGTCCTGGGCTGGCGGCCACGCCGCTCATCGAGGAGGAATTGCTGTTGGTCGCCGGCACCGGAAGCTGTCATTTTGGTGGATCAATCTCCTTCAAGGAAATGCTCCGCACCAACCTCGCGCTGCTTAGCGACCGTGATATTGTCTGGCGGCTCATTCATGAGGAAGCTGAGCGGCAGGGGCTTTCGGTCAATGTTGCGTTCGAAGTGCAGTCAATCCCGGCGATCAAGGCTCTGGTCGCTCGCGGCGCGGCTACTAGTGTTGTGCCTTATGGTGCTGTGGGGGAAGAAATCCGGCAGGGTTTGATCACTGCCTATCGCATCAAGCAGCCATCGATCAGACGGACGCTTTTCCTTAACCGCCGGTCCGATGCTGCGGCTTTTATTCATGAAGACGTGTTACTCGGATTTCTGAGCGGAATGACTGAAAAAATCGCCGCTAGGATGGGCCCGTTTGGGCGCGTTATCGGGGATAGCCTGCCACCTGGAGCATCTCCAGCAAAAGTCTGAAACGGTTTTGCGTGAGGCAAATGCGACAAATCAAATAGTTAGAGCGGTTCCGGCGATTCCGTTAAAACTGAAACCGCTCTGGCCATGAGGAGGCTCAACCATAAATCTCCGGCAATTGCGCTATTTCGCAATGGTGGTCGAGACCGGCGGCATGTCACATGCTGCGTCCCGCCTAAAGCTCGCCCAGACCGCGATCAGCATTCAAATCAGGGATTTGGAACGTGAGATGGGCGTTAGCCTGTTCGAGCGGCATTCACGTGGCGTAACCCCCACAAAGGCCGGAGAGCTTTTGTATGAACGCTACAATGAACTCGAACAATTTCTGGAGCGAACGCTGGAAGATGTTCGCACCCTCGGCGGCAGGCCAGCTTTGCGCCCCTTTGTGATCGGCCTGGTCCCAAGCCATATGCAGCTTGTCGGAGCAGATGTGCTGATCGACGCGGGGAAAACGCTGCCCGCGGTATCACTGAAACTGGTTGAGGAGCTGAGCTATACGATGGTCGGCGCCCTGAAGCGTAATGAGATCGACCTGGCCTTCGCCTATGATGTCGACCCTGCTCCAGGGCTGGTGCGGGAAGCCGTACTTGAAGACGAGCTTCTGTTCGTAACGTCCCGCGCCAAGGCGACAAGCGATACCCCGATCAGTTTTGCTGAAGCGCTGCAACATGAGCTTTTCTTTGCTGGCGAGCGCGGCATCGTTCAACTCGTTCGCCGCCTTGCCAAACAATTATCGCTTGAGCCGCGTATCGTTTCGGATACGCAGTCCGTCCCTTCCATCCGGGCGCGTATAGCCGAAGGCGGTGCAAGCCTTCTGTCCTGGGGAAGTGTCGCCGCTGGTGTCAGCCGAGGTATCTTCGCCACTCGCAGAATAGAGCGTCCGGTGCCGAGGCGCACGCTCTACATTATAAGCAGGCGAGAAGACTTGTCTCCTCTCGACGATAAGCATATCGGGCCGTTTCTCATTGAGGTGGTTCGTCATATCCACCGGGCTTCCGCGCCTTACGCGACCATAGTCGATCCGCGTTTCGACACCGCCGCAATATCTCCGGAAGCGATGGAGCCATAGCGAATAACTTATAGCTGAACGCTTGCATCGGTTTTGGACAGGCGGCTCTCGCAGCCATAGGCTTCCTTCACAAGTTCGGCGCGGACGGGAGAGACGTGCCGGGCGGCCTGAAAAGAACAGGCCGGATGGAGGAAACATCAGGGAGGCTGCTTCATGGGAGGCTATCGCGTAACCGTCGATACTGGCGGGACGTTTTCTGATTTTGTCTATCTCGACGAAACGACGGGAGAGACATCTATTTCGAAGGTTGCCTCAACTCCGGATGACCCGTCGCGGGCCATCCTTTCGGGGATCAACATTTTGCTGGAGCGCGGCGTTCACCCCGATGAGGTAAACTATTTCTGCCATGGCACGACAGTAGGCACGAATGCGCTTCTTGAAGGTAAAGGCGCGAAGACAGGCCTTCTGGTTACCAAAGGCTTTCGTGGGATCTACGAAGTGGGTGAGCAGGCGCGTCCGCATGGGCCGGCGATTTTCGACATTCTGCATGAGAAGCCCCAGCCGCTCGTGCTGTCATCGCTAACCGGGGAGGTTATGGAGCGTGTGGCGCATGATGGCAGCGTCCTGGCGGATATGGACGAAACGTTGCTGCGCGAGACGCTTGCCGAGCTGAGGGACAAGAAAATCGAATCCCTTGCTGTCTGCTTGCTTTTCTCTTTTCTCTATCCGCGCCATGAGGAGCGAATCCGCGAGATCATCCGCGAGGAACTGCCGGACTGCGAGGTTTCGCTTTCCTCGGAAATTGTGCCGCAGATACGGGAATATCACCGGCTGAGCACGACGGTGATCAATGCCTACCTGCAACCCGTCCTTGCCCGCTATATCGCCCGTCTGGCCGATCGGTTGCAAGCGGCTGGGGTGAAGACGCCGCAAAAATACATCATGCAGTCAAATGGCGGCATGGCGACCTTCGAGGCGACGGCAAAGAAGGGCGTGACCACAGTTCTTTCCGGTCCTGCTGGCGGCGTCACAGCGAGTGTTGCGCTGGCGCGCTCAACTGGCTGCCACGACATTGTTACATTCGACATGGGCGGAACATCCTGTGATGTTGCGCTGATCAAGAATGGCTCTCCGGTGATTGTCAATCGCGGCAAGGTTGAAGGCCGCGACATCGCCATGCCGATGATGGATATAAACACGGTCAGCGCTGGTGGCGGCACGATTGCCGAAGTGGACGGTTTCGGCGTCCTTCAGGTCGGTCCGGAGAGTGCTGGCGCAATCCCCGGCCCCGCCTGTTACGGTCGCGGCGGGACAAAGCCGACAATTACCGACTGCAATTTACTGCTTGGCTATCTCAGTGAGGATAATTTCCTCGGCGGCAAGATGCGTCTTGATGCACAAAAGGCACGTTTGGCCTTGGAAACTCATGTAGCCGCTCCGCTCGGCATGGACGTGTTTGAAGCCGCCGAAGGGATCGTGCGGATCGTCAACGTGAAAATGGAGGAGGCGATCAAGGCTATCTCCACGATGCGCGGCCACGATCTGCGTGATTTCGTCCTGATGCCTTTTGGGGGCGCAGGTCCGCTTCATGCCGCCAGTATCGCCCGTGAGCTTGGCATGGCTGGCCTCATCGTGCCGTTCCATGCCGGTGTATTTTCGGCGATGGGGTTGGTCATGGCGGATGTCACGCATGATTATGTGCGCTCAAGGCTGGTCCCGCTCGACGAGAGCGGCGCGAAAGACATTGACGCCATCTTTGCAGGCATGGAGGCCCAGGCGCGCGCCGATCTCGCCATTGAGGGGTTCCCCAGTGATCGCATCCGTATCGAGCGGTCGCTCGACCTTCGCTACGCGCGGCAAGGTTACGAACTGACCATTCCTATCGGGGCGCTTGTCGGGCCGGGGGCTGTTGAGGCCGTGCGCAATGGCTTCGATGCCGAACATGAAATGATGTTCGGGCATAAGGCTTCCGGCGAAGCGGTGGAAATCGTCTCCTGCCGCGTCAAGGCAATCGGACTCGTGCCTGCGGTTAATGCGCGGCGGTATGAGCCTGGTGGCGGAACAATTGCTGACGCATTGCTTGGAGTCCGTCGAGTCCGTTTTGATGGAAAAGATGTCGATTGCGCCGTCTATCAGCGAGAACGTCTCGATGTAGGGCTCATTTTTGCAGGACCTGCGGTCGTGGAACAGTTCGACTGCACGACGGTCATTCTGCCGGGCCAGCAGGTTCGTATCGACGAATTCAAGAATCTCATCATAACGGAGATTGCGTGATGCTTCAGCATGGTACGTCGTTTGGCAGGCCGACTGCCGTTGAACTTGAAGTCATCCGCGCGAGCCTTAGCGGCATCGTGCAGGAAATGCAGAACTCCCTGTTCCGAACTGGCTTTTCGACCATCATCCGGGAATCGCAGGATGCTTCATGCGCCTTGCTTGACGCCAATGCTTCTGTCATCGCTCAGCATGTTGTACTGCCGCTGCATATCGGCGCTTTCCCGGCTTGCACGGAGGCAGTACTGCGCACATACGGGGACGACATAAGGCCTGGCGACGCCTTTCTCATCAATGATCCCTATGAGGGCGGCAGTCCGCACGCGCCGGATATGGCGGTGATCACACCGCTGTTCTGTGATGGCGTTCTGGTGGCCTTCTGCGCCAGCATCGCGCATAAAAGCGACATTGGCGGCCCGGTGCCGGGGAGCTGTTCGGGGCAGGCGCGTGAGGTCTATAACGAAGGTTTGCAATTACCGCCGGTGCGTTATCAGCGTGAATTCGCAGCCTTTGGCGACATAGAGCGGATCATTGCCAGAAATAGCCGCACGCCGGAACTGGTGCTTGGCGATATTCGCGGCCAGCTGGGCTGCGCCCGGCTGGGTGAACGCCGCCTTGCGGCTCTGATGGAAAAGTTCGGCGCAGCGAAATGTGCTGCAGTATTCGCCGAACTTGGCGACATCGCCGAGCGGCGCATCCGCGGTATTACCCGCAGCTGGAAGGATGGCGTATTCGAGGCGGAGCGCTTTGTCGATGATGACGGCATAGAACTGTCAAAGCCGGTGCGCGTTCATGTGCGGGTGGAGAAGACGGGCGACAACATCCATTTCGATTTCACCGGTTCCGCCGATCAGACGCGCGGACCGGCCAATATCCGGCCGCCACTCGTTCAGGCTGCTTGCGCTTACGCGTTGATTTCTCTGGTCGATCCGCAGATCTTCATCACCAGCGGCATACTGCGCTCCTTCACGTTTGATACACGCCCCGCCAGTGTACTCAATCCGCATTATCCGGCCCCGGTGAACACCTATAATCCGACAGTTCATGCCGTCGTTGATGCCGTCTTTGCGGCTTTGGGGCAATTGGTGCCGGAACGCTCCCGGGCCGACGGCTGCGGCAGCCGGTCGATTATTATCGGCGGTCGCGGAGGGGCTGGCGGCAAGAGCTATGTGCAATATGAGATTATCGGTGGCGGGGCAGGCGCGCGCTCATTGCGCGACGGGGCTTCGGGAACGACCGTCAACCAGAGCAATGCGAAGATTGCTCCGGTGGAAATCATCGAAAGTGAGTTCCCGACAAGGCTGCTCTCCTTTGAACTCATCCGCGACTCTGGTGGCGCAGGCAAATTCCGTGGCGGACTCGGCATTCGGCGCAAATATCTGAACCTTGCCGAAGCGCGCTTTTCGATCCGTTCGACCAAGCACGTCATTCCGGCGGAAGGATATGTCGATGGCCTACCCGGACGCACCGGCGATATCCGGATCAATCCAGAGGAGGAAAGCTGGAAGCGTTTGCCCTCGCGTTATGCCGATTATCCGCTCAATGCCGGCGACGTGTTCGAACTCGAAACGCCCGGCGGTGGCGGCTATGGCGACCCGCTCACCCGCAATCCGGCGTCGGTTCTGGCGGACGTCAGGGAAGGTTATGTGTCGGCTGAGGCAGCAGGACGCGATTATGGCGTGGTGTTGACAGTGGGATCGGATGGCCCGGTTCTCGATGAGGTGGCGACACAGAAATTACGCGCTGCACGCTTGAGGAGCCTGAGGGGGGTAGCATGATGCCGAGAAGTCGCAGGCTTTTCGGGCGAAATCACGCAAAAACAGATAGTTAGAGGAGGAGTACCAATGGATGCAATCGTTAACACCAAACCGACGGCTGGCGTGATCGGTCTTGGCGCCATGGGCTACCAGATGGCCCGTCACCTGAAGGAAAAGGGTTTCAACGTTAGCGGCTATGATGTTTCGGCGGAAGCGACCGCCAAATCGAATGCAATCGGCGTTCCGACCAAAGCAGGAATCGCGGAAGTCGGCAGCGAAGCTGAAGTCGTGATCGTGATGGTTCAGACCGATAAGCAGGTACTGGAGGTGATACGCGAGGGTGGGCTGCTGGAATCGCTCGTCCCCGGATCTGTCATCTGCATCGCAAGCTCGATCGCGCCGAATACCTGTCGCGATCTTGAGCGCGATGCGGCGAAGGTGGGCGTCGGCGTTCTAGATACGCCGGTCGTCCTTGGTCAAGAGGCAGCCGACAACGGCACGCTGACGGTTTTTGTCGGAGGGGAGAAAAAGTGGCTTGAAAAAGCGACGCCGGTTCTCTCTGCCTTTGGCCGCAACATTCTCCATATCGGGCCCAGCGGCACCGGCCAAATCGCCAAAACCGCCAATAATATGCTGCTTTGGGCCTGCATCTGCGCCAATTTTGAAGCGCTCAGCCTTGCCAAAGAACTTGGTGCGGACGTGTCGACACTGGTTTCGGCCTTAACGCATTCCTCCGGGGCCAATTGGTCGCTGTCGCGCTGGGGCAAGAGCACCGGCAAATGGGCTGAAAAGGATATGGATGTTGCTCTTGACCTTGCGCAAAGCGTCAAGCTGCCCCTGCCGCTGAACGGCTTGGTCGATCAGCTCATGAAGTCCATGAACAAGGAAAGAATGCAAAGCCTGTTTGGTTGAGTCCGTCCGCCCTCATCCGGTTCGGGGGAGCGGATGAGGGGCATGCTAATCGTGGGAGGAGAGCATGAAAATTCTAGTGAAGGCGGTTTTTGCCGCCGGATTGAGCCTTTTGGCTGGAACTATGCGGCCGGCGTCAGCGGAGGAAGCCATTACCAAGGTGACTGTCGCCTATGACGGCTTCACCATGGCGAGTGCACCGTTACAGTACACGCTTGCTAAGGGCCTGTTCAAAAAATATGGCCTCGACGTGGACCTCGTCTTTATAGAGGGCGGTTCGGTCCTCACACAGGCACTCGTTGGCGGTTCGGTCGATATTGCCCAGAATGGCTACACCCCCTCAATCGCCGCCGCGGTCGCTGGCGCCGATATTGCCATTGTCGGCAGCATCGTCAATAAATTGCCATTTCAGCTTGTCGTTAACAATTCGATCCAGAATGCCGATCAATTACGAGGCAAGAGCATCGCTGTCAGCAAGCTCGGCTCCTCCACCGATACAGCGCTGAAATTCGCGCTGAATTCCCTCGGACTACAGCCGACGGATGTCAATATTCTCCAGCTTGGCGGCGAGGGAACGCGGGCCGCAGCCTATGAAAGCAATCAGGTGCAGGGGTTGGTGTCGCAATACCCCCGCACACAGGAGATTGTCGAGGCTGGCTCGAAAATTCTGGTGGACGTGACCGAAATCGTCAAGGACTATCCGAACACTGCCTATGTCGCCCAGCGCACCTATCTTTCCGAGCACCCTGATACCGTCAAGCGCTTCTTTATGGCAATGCGCGAAGGTCTTCACGATTTTCGCGCCAATCCGCAGGACGCCCTGGCGGTAACCGCTTCTTTCCTGAAGCTTGAGAAGGGAAAATCTGTCGAGGATGCTTTCCGCTTCTATTCTGAGAAAGTCTACCCACAGGATCTGCGTCCCTCCATGCCCGGCATTGCCGCCGTTCTGGCAGAGCTTGCCAAGACGATGCCGGATGCGGCTTTGGTGAAGCCGGAATCAATTATCGATACAACCACACTCGATGCGCTCGACCGGGAAGGTTTTTTCAAGGCGCAAGACTGAAACTGTCGACACGGAGGGAGGAAACGCCATGTTGCAGGAAAGCCCGGTCAAACTTAAGGCCGAGAATGTTAAACTGAATTATTACAACGATCGCACAAAGCGTGCCTTGAATGTTCTCGACGGAATCAATTTCAGCGTCAAGGAAGGTGAGCTCGTCAGCATTGTCGGCCCCAGTGGCTGCGGTAAATCAACCTTTCTGGCAGCAGTGGATGGGCTTGTCTCGATTGATGGCGGCAGAATCCTGATCGACAATCGGGAAGTGAAAAAGCCTGGACCGGATCGCGGCCTCGTTTTCCAGCAGGATTCGCTCTTTCCATGGCGCACCGTGCAGCGCAACGTCGCTTACGGGCTGGAAATCCAGAAGAGTTTGAGCAGGAAGAACGTTTCATCGCGCTCCCGCGAATTCATCGAGCTTGTCGGCCTTGCTGGTTTTGAAGACAGCTATCCGCGTGAACTATCCGGCGGAATGCGTCAGCGCGTCAATATAGCAAGAGCACTCGCCATCGATCCGGAACTGTTGCTGCTTGATGAACCCTTCGCCGCACTTGATGCGCAAACGCGCGAATTCATGCAGTTCGAGCTGTTGCGGATTCTCGACCGGGCTCAGAAAACGGGAATGTTTATCACCCACCAGATCGACGAGGCGATTTTCCTTTCCAACCGAGTCATCGTGTTTTCCGCGCGCCCCGCGAAGGTGAAGGAAATCGTTGAGATCGATTTGCCGAAGGAGCGCACACTCGATCTGAAGCATACGCCGCGTTTCATGGAGATATTTCGCCATATCTGGCGGCTGATCGAAGAGGAAAGCGCCCGCATGGGTCTTTTGCGCGTGCATTGAGGGAGGGTGAGATGACAATCATGACAGAAGAACGGGAAATCCCGAAACCACGCAAATCGGAATTCTCCCTTATGGAATTTCTGGTGCGCCGTGAGGACGCCTTGCTCGGCGGCTTTGCCATGATCGTGGCACTGCTGCTCTGGGAAGCGGTCGTGCGCTTTGGCCTCGTCAATCCGCTTTTCACCAGTTCTCCGAGCCGTATCATCACAACAGGTTATGCGATGTTCGCCGATGGGACGATCTTTCCGCATCTCGCCATCAGCGGTTTGGAACTCATCGTTGGCTACGGGCTGGCGATCATGGTGGGTGTACCACTGGGCATTCTGATGGGCTGGTATCGCCGCCTCAATGCCGCGTTCGACCCGATCCTTTCAGCGCTCTACGCCACACCGCGCATTGCGCTCCTGCCATTGATCATAATCTGGTTCGGCATCGGCCTTGGTTCGAAATTCGCGATCATTTTCCTGAGTTCGGTGTTTCCGGTGCTGATCAATACGATTGCTGGGGTCCAAACCGTCGATCGCGACTATATCAAGGTTGCCAGATCCTTCGGAGCCAATGACCGTCAGCTGTTTCTGACAGTTGCTTTCCCGGCAGCCGTTCCATTCCTGCTGACGGGCCTGCGCCTTGGCCTCGGCCATGCGCTGATCGGTATTGTCGTGGGTGAGATGTATGCCGCCCAGGCTGGTGTCGGTTATCTCATTTCTGTTGCTGGCGCCACGTTCCAGACCGACCGGGTTATGTTCGGGATCATTCTGATCGCCACTGCAGGTGTTGCCTTGACCAATATTCTTCGTCTGATCGAACGGCGCTTCGACCGCTGGAGGTCTGATAAATAAACGTTGGTTTTCGAGCATGATACCGAAAAATGGAAACCGGTTTTCGGATGAGATCGTGCAGGAAAACATAGCGGTCGGACCATAGTGATCGGCCGGATTTCTCCACATCAAAAGAACGGTAAAACAAAATGAAACTGATCAATCAGGTGGCGGTCGTCACGGGTGCAGGCCGGAATATTGGCAAGGCAACGGCACAGCTTCTGGCAAAGGAAGGCGCAAGCGTAGCCGTGACTGACATCGATGCTGAACGTGCCGAACGTGTCGCAGAGGAAATTCGCGCTGCGGGCGGGAACGCCGAAATATTTCTCGCCAATGTCGCGGATGAAGAAGGTGTCATTTCATTGGTCAAGGCCGTGACAGATCGTTTCGGCAAGGTGGATATTCTCGTCAACAATGTCGCAATCAGCGATAACAAGCACATTCTCGACGTCACGAAGGAGGAATGGGACCAGGTGATTGCGGTCACATTGACCGGAACATTCCTGATGAGCAAATATTTCGCGAAGGCGATGGTGGAGCAGGGGCATGGTGGCAATATCGTTAATGTCGGCTCGACTTCCGGCTTCTATGGTCGTCCGCGCGCTGTAGCCTATACGGCTGCCAAGGCAGGCATCACCAATCTGTCGCGCTCACTGGCTATCCAGCTCGCCAAACACAAGATTCGCGTCAACTGCGTTGTACCAAACAAGATCGGTTCTCCGGTCGGCAAGGACGATTTCGATCCAACCCGGCCTGTTCTCAATCTGCGGGACCGGCCCGGCGTGCCGGATGATCTCGCCCGGGCTATCCTGTTTCTGGTTTCTCCTGATTCAGATTTTATCGACGGTACGACGCTTTTTGTCGATGGCGGCGTATCCGCGCTCATGCCTGGAAGCGAATGACTCGGTCTTGCTAAGGCGGTTCCCGCTTTTGCGACAAGGCAAATGTTCGGAGACCCTTTTGCACTGGCAGGTTCAGGTTAAATATCTGAACTCTGTCATAGAGACCGATCGTGGATGGTTGAAGCAACGGATTAGGCCGGTGCGCGGGTTCAAGGCTTTGAAAACCGCCTACGTGATGATCAAAGCTTTTGAAGCCATACGAGCTCTACACAAAGGGCAGGCAGCAATTTTCACGATGACAGGTGACGCCCATGGAGCGGCACCTATTGTCGAACTGGGCCTTCGGCATTGCGCCGAGCGCACCGACGGAAGAACTGTCGCCTTGCTCGTCAAGAATGTGGAAGATCAGTCCCCTTGACGTCTACGCAACAAGCTCCGTTCCAACCAACCCGTTTTTTGCAACAGCCAGATAGCATTACCATGTACGTCGCGCGGTGATCTCACTGCCAGTCAGCCGTGTCCAGGACAACGCCTTCGAGAATTTGCGACCAGGCTTCACCGATGTAATAATCGGCTTCCAGAGTGCCTGCATTGTAACCGATAAGCTGCTCCTGAATGAAGTGAATCATTATATCGGTTTTGGCGGTTATCTGAGTGGCTGTGATGATTTGTTGCTGGATCACGGTATTTCCGATCAAATGCCCCATATCGTCTTCCCCATTGAGATAGAGCGAGAGGTTGATGGTCTGACCCGCGACCCAGCTTGATGAGTATGGAATATAGACATCAAGCCCGCTAACGATGCTGTTGCCGTTTACTACATTGGCATAATTATTAAGATGCGGGCTGGGCAGGTTTCGGTTGGTGTTGTTGTAATCAGGATGGTTTGACATTGGGTTGCCTATGACGACTGGAGTGACGGATCTGGCCAAAGTGCTGCTACTCGTGGTTCGTTGTACGACCATATAGGAAATGGCATTGTAACCGGTTGGATTGGGATCTGGATAAACGTAACTGTATGGAACAGTTATGCCTTGTTGGGCCGCATTGACGGTGACGATCTTTATATTTTCCTGCGGTGTTTTCCCTGGTGCGCCACTCGAAATCCAGAACACGACGCTCTGCCCAGAGACGTTGCCCGGCAGGAATGCAGTATTCACTTCAAAGCCGGGATCGGCGGTTGAGAACCGACTTGGAATGGCGATGGGATTGGGATTGTAAAGAGCAGGCACCAGACCTGGGTTAATATCGCTGGAAGTGAACGTTGCGATCACGATGGAATATTGGCGTGAACATCGTAGATGTATCGTCGCTCGGCACGGCTTCAACTGTACCCAAGAACCGCGTCAGGCTACCGATCTTGAGAACAGTCAGGCCTTCACTGTCGGTTTTCGTGACGATGTTTCCTTGTGAGGTTACATTTACGGCGGCGTTCTGTGCGTCGAAGAATTGCAGGTCAGTCGTTCTTGGAGTGACATACCAGACTATCTCCTTGCCCGATTGAGGCACGTTGTTGGAAAGATAGCGGAAGGTAAATGTGATAATCTGGCTATCGTCGAACGGGTTGACTTTGCCGCTGCCAGCGGGGGGATTGTGGGCGTAGTTCTTGTCAAGGAGCACGGAACAGTCCGGTAGGACCAGATCGACGAAATCATAGGTTGAATAGCCCCTTGAATAGCCCCTAGATTTGTGGACGCTTTCTTCCCTATTTTTGAGGCAAGGAGGCCATGATGGGGTCTGGCAATTTCAGTGACGAGTTCAAGCGCGATGCTGTCGCGCAGATTACCGAGCGCGGCTA
>NZ_LQBD01000038.1:0-180226 GCF_046630315.1 Brucella anthropi
GGCCGGGGGTCGGGTTCGGGGTGTCGTCTGGTGTCTATGTCTGCGACAACATGACTCACAGCAAAGATGCGACAGGTTGACTCACTTCGCCCACGAATAAGGCGGTCACATCCCTAGCAATGATGTGACCGACTCTGATTTCATTAGCCTTTTTGTGCCTGCCCTGCACTATTCCCGGCACTAGCGCTTAAGTTTCTTGTTTAGCTCGCTGATTTGCGCGTCGATCTCGCCTTCAGACAACAATTCGCCGTGGGTTTCGTCGTCGGTTGGTGGCGCTTGATACTTGCCAAGCAAGCCTTCGATTTCCGCCAATGTGCGCGCCGCTTGCGCCTTTGCAGCGGCTGGCGCACTCACATCAAGACACACGCTCTTAAGCGTAGCTATCACTATATCTTTCAAACCCTGTGAGGAGGTTTTAAACCGGACATCTTCGCTGTCAGACATATTAACCCTCTGATTTTATTGATGAATTGGAGTTATCTAACACGACCCCTTTGACAGCCATTTGATAACTAGGTTAAATATTTGTTTTTATTATTGTTTTTGGAGTTATCAAACGCCTAGACACAATGCCGTGTCTTGATGTGTCTAGACACTTTTAGACATAGCTTCACGCATTGCCCGCAAGGCTTCGCGGTTTTCTTTATAGTTGGGATCATGGCGACCTGTCGGAACATATTCGCCGCGTTTCGCTGCAACTCCCGCCCCGCCATGGCGATAACAAACCTGCTGCCCACGCATTGCGACATCGTTGCAGTGCTTACACTTTGGGAGGTGCTGCAAATACGTCTTTGAGCGCACCGCAGCCAGCGCGAGCGGCACGCCATCTTCTTTCTTGCGTCCTGAGAAATTCGGCCCTTTTTGCTTCTTTGGTCGCGGCATGTGAATTTTTCCTGTCTGCTGTGTTTTATAGTGTTGTGTTTCAGAGCGAAACACGCTAGACACTACACAACATAACACAAACAAGACACAGGAGACACCACAATGAAACTTTCTAACGACGCTCGCACCGCCCTGAAAAACGCCATTTCCAGTCATCCGGCTTGGAACAACTACCGCCGCGACGTGCTAGGCGGCATGAATACCGGCAACATGACAAAGCAACAGTTGTTTGATGCTGCCGCTCAATTCGGAATTGATATTCATGCGCTCGCCGCTGCCGCAGACACTGCCGCCGCAAGCGCTGCCGCTTTCCCCATGGCAACCGCTGCTGCCGCCATAGCGGCCCAGAACACGCATGACGCTGTAATGGCCGAAACCGGCGACAAGGAAGCCGCGAAAGCTGCGGCAGAAAAAGCCGCAGCCGAAGCATTTGTAGCCGCAGACACAACAAAGGACGTACCTTTGCAGGACGATGAAACAAGCGAAACGCCTATCCTTGATAAAGCAATTGCTGACGCAAAAGGCGTCCTTGACCATGTGTCGCCTTTCCTTGGTGACAAGCTTCGCCAGCCGCTGGAAAACGCAATCGCGCATCTTGCCCTTGCTGCAAAAGACGAAGTTGCAAACGTTGTGCCTCTTGTCCCTGTTGCGCCGGGATCGCTGCCGCAGGCTAAACCTGTCTCGCAAGAAACAGCCGGAAAGCTGTTTGACGTTAAGTCCCCCACGCTGAAAAGCCGCAAAATCCGTGTCTGGGACGCAAAGGACGCGCCGCGTTCTGATAAAGACTTCGCTTTCGTTGACGACTTGCTTGAAGATATGCTTGTCGCCTTTGAACGTTGTGACACTGTTTGGCTGGCAGGCCCGAAAGGCACCGGCAAGACTTCCCTGCCTCGCGAGATTGCAGCACGGACAAAGCGCCCATGCGTCCGCATTGCACACCATCGCACGACAGAACCCGTTGAATTGATCGGCTCTATGTATCCGTCCGAAAATGGCGGCGTGGAGTGGAAAGACGGCGTTCTGACTGCCGCTATCCGTCGCGCTGGCACCATCATCATTCTGGACGAACCCACGTTCTGCCGTGCTGGCGTTCTGGCGCTTTACCAGACCTTGCTTGACCATCGGTTTTTGACGCTGGCAGAAAATGGCGGCGAAGTTGTTCCGGTTGCGCAAGGCGTCGTGTTTGTTATTGCAGACAACACGGCAGGCAATGGCGACAACACCGGGCGCTATGCCGATACAAACAGCATGAACGCCGCTTTCCTTGATCGCGCTGCGAAGATTTTGAAAGTTGATTATCTTCCACGCGCCAAGGAAATTGAAGTGTTGCAGGCAAAGACCGGATGCAATGTTGAAGCCGCTGAAACGATTGTCGATTTTGCTGCCAAGACACGCAAGGCGGGCGAACAGGGCGACATAACGGAAGGGCTTTCTTTCCGCCGCATGGTCGCGCTCGCAAACGATATTCAGGACGGCATTGCAGCCCGCCGCGCCTTTCAGAATTGCGTTCTCAACCATGCGCCAGCCGACGACGCAGTGGCATTAAATGAACTGGCAAAAGCGCACCTTGATTTCAAGAAACTGGACGGCGGAAAGCCGCAGCCAAGCAACAGCAAGGCCGCTTCGCAATTTGATCCCGTGTCGCTTTAAGCGACACGCAAACAAACCACGACAAACACGGGAAACACTGACATGACACTGGTTTATGATTATGTGGCTGGCGTAAAGACCGCTGCCGTTAAATCCTACATTGCTGCAACCGGCGACACTGCTACAGACTGGCGCATCAGCGTGGGCGATGTTGGTTCGACCGCAGCAATAGCGCACACAAAGAGCACGCACCCCGCAGCCCCGAATACGTTTCGTCTTGCGCTCCCTACCATGCCGCTTGATGGCAGGTTGACAAGGCAGGAAGTGGAACGGTTGACCGGCTATTGGTTGCATGAGGTTTTGGGCCATGCCGTGCAAACCGATTTCGATGCCTGGGACGAAGCTTTGAAGCTTGGTTTGAGCCGTGAAGTCAATTGCATCGAAGATGTGCGGATTGAGCGCGGCATAACCCAAAACCCGCACTATCCGAACGCAAAGCACTATCTCGAAACGCTTGTCGAAAGCATCGCCTACAAAGCGCAAAAAGACGGCTTTGACTGGAACAAGCCAACCGCGTTGCTATCCGCAATCGCCTATATCGGGCGTGTGGAATTGCTTGGTTACAATGTGCCGTCCCTTCCTGCCCTTTCCAGCCTGAGCAAGCCAATGCAAAATTCACTGCGCGCTATCTTCGCCGAAATCCAGAAATGCAGACACGGCAAGCCGGGAACATGGGACGTTCTCGACATTGCCAAGCGTCTGAAAAACGCGCTGCAATCCCTGCAACAGCAACAGCAGAATGCGCAAGGACAGGACGGCCAGCAAGGTGAAGGACAGGGCCAGCAAGGTGAAGGACAAGGCGAAGAACAATCGCAAGGAAACGCAAACGGCAAGGGCGACAAGAAACAGCAGGGTTCAGGCAGTGGGGCAGGAAACGGCTTTGACGATATGCTGGACACCGCGCCGCAAGACATTGCCGAACGGTTCAACATTACGGCCAGCGCCAGCAACCACGCCGCCAAAATTTCAAATTGGCGCGGTGAATATGAGAGTAAAATGCCGGTCCCTGATAGCCACCGGCAATCACTTCTAACCACATGTGGGCGAGACTATGCGGGGCTGAAAGCGCAATTGTCTGGCAGTGCAAAACTGCGTCTCGACATAAAAAACTTTGTGTCAGCGCCTGAGCGCGTTTCTTTTGAGCGATACCTTGAAGCCGGACGGCTTGACACGCGCCTTGCAGCGAAGATGCGCGCCGGTTCAACCCGCGTTTTCAAACGCAGGCAGGAAGATGAAGGCCAGAACGCAGCAGTAATGTTTCTTACGGATATTTCCCCCTCAATGTCCGGCGGGCAAGACGTTTCCGCCGCAGTGCTGGCAATTCACATGGTCGAAGCAATCGAGCAAGCGGGTTCGCCCGTATGTGTCGCGGCCTTCGATGACAGGACCGCGAAAGCTGATGCTCGCATTAGGATTGCGAAGCCGTTCAACAAACGGGCGCGGGCTTGCGCGTGGGAAATGGCGAATTTGGCTGACTTCAAATCGAACGGCACAAACATGAGTCCCGCCATTCTCCAAGCTGCCAAGCGTTTGAAAGCCGTCAACGCGACACGTCACATTCTATTTGTCTTGACCGATGGTGAATGCACCCACGGCAAAGGCACCACGAAACAATGTGCAAAGCTTGCCGAAGCTATGGGCGTTGAAGTTATCGGCTTCGGAGTTGGTTGCGACGTGCGCAGCGCCTTCCCTACTGCAATCCGCGTTTCCTCTGACATGAATGAGATAGCGCGCACCGGCCTTTCAGTACTGGCGAAAACCCTCAAGACAAAGCGCGCCGCATAGTCGCGCAAGGGGAAAGACATGAAACCTAGAACCGCTCACCGTGTGCTATCTTACGTCTGTTTCACTGCAATCATTTCCGGCGCGGGCATGATGGGACTTGATCTAACCGCCGTTTGTTTGGGTCTAATCTTCGCTCGCCTGATTGAACTGGAAATCTTGCTGGAATTTGGCAAAGAGTGAAAACAGCTAATCGATAAAGAAAGCCCGCCAAATGGCGGGCTTTTTGTTGGCGTCAGTTTGCCAGTCTTTGACCGGTCATACACTTCACATCTTGCGGCCTTGTCGCGGCCATTGCTGCACGCCTTTCCTGCTCATTGCGGCACATAGGCAGGCCCTGCAATGGCGTGTAGCCTTTACCCTGCATACACTGCATCATGAAGCGGAACCGTAAACCCTCGTTTGCATCAACCGTGTATTGCTGCGACGGAATATTGACCGCACCCACGCGATTGCATGTTGTTGTGTTGCCGAACGTGTTGCACTGGACAGTGCCGGGATTGTAATAGCCGCCAGTGCTTTGCACCGCCATGGCTTGCGGGATTGACCGGAAAGAGGCGATTTTGCATTGATCGAAATCAGCTTGCTTTGTCGCCATGGTCGCGCCCGGCTTGAACAGAAATGTATCGTTGCCGGTTTGACAGGCTGATAGCGCGACCAGCGCCGCGAGTGTTGCAAGTGTCTTTGCGTGTCCCAATTCCCCAACTCCGAAATATTGCCTATTGAAATATATGCGCGTCTAGGGACTCCCTGTCTAGAGGCGAGCCACCGGCAGCGTTAACAGCAGACAGATAATTGTTTTCAGGATTTTAGTAATGAATGGGCAAAACAGGAATTTTGCCAGGTGCTGGACAAGGCAAAAAGAAAGCCCGCTTTTTGGGAGCGGGCTTTTAGTACAGGAAACACCGCTGCTCGCGGCGTTACCAGACATATAGAACTAAGCCGTTGAAAACTCAAGGCACAATCTCAACACGCTGATTGAGGTCTTTGCCCCGGACATTGACGACTTTCCCAGACAGAACAAGCCTGCGCATCGCATTATCCAGCAACTGGCTGTCACTGTTCACGATGTCTTCAATCTCCATTGGTGGCGCGAGATTGTCCATCGCCCACCGGGGAACATATTTCGTGCGGCTGTTTGCATTGGAGCTAAGTTCGATGTTCCGCTTGTCGGCATCACGGATTGCATCAAGCAAATAGTCTTCCAGTGTCTGGTCAAGTTGGGCCTGCGGCATCGACGCCGCCAAGACAACAAAGACGCCGCGCTCCCACTTCAACGTGACGTAATCGCCATAGGAAGAATAGTTGGCCTTGTTCTTCACCAGCTTGTAGGTCAGGCCGTCATCGTTGCGGCGCATGCCGAGTTTCTGCCGCACCGATCCTTCCCATGCCGTGCTTCCCGAAGACAGGTTGTCGCTTTCCTTGTTGTTCTCCGACGCACGACTGGGGTGTGCCGTGAAGACAACCGCAGCTCCTGTCTCCTGCGCTAGCTTGACCAGCGCACCTTTCACGAACAGGTTAACCTTAAAGCGCTCATTTTCGTTGTCCGGGAATGTGTCGATGACGGTATCAACAATCACGACATCAAAGCCTTCCTTGACGATAATATCCCGCACGCCTTTCCAGAAATCGGTCAGCGTGCCTTTGTTGGTCTTGGGATCGATGTGCATCAAGGCGTTGTCGATGCTGCCGGTGCGGCTCCAATATCCCACGTTCTGGTCAAGCGTGCGCATGTCGGTGAGATAGTGCGAGTTGATTGCCTCCTGACGCCGCCAGACTTCCTCAATCTGGTCTTCACACGCCAAGACTAGCGTGCGTCCTTTCTTGGTCTTCAAGCCAAGGAAATCCACGCCAAGCGCGCGGCAAGTAGCCAGTTGCTGAAGCAAGAGAGATTTGCCGGTCCCTCCGGGAGCGTAGACAGAAGTAACTTCCCCTGCCGCAATCCAGCCGTCTACGATCCAGTCACGAGGTGGCGGGGATTTGCCGTCCCACTGTCTGGGATAGTGCAGAACAGTCGCCAAATTCATCTGGGCTTGCTTGGACGGCGGCACGGTCCCACCGCCTAGATCTACGGCAGAGAAGACATCTTTCGCGGCAGGCGCAGGTTCTGTCCAGCCGTTCTGTTTGGCTTCCCAGACAAGCGAGCCATATCCGACCTGCCCCCGGTTCGAGACACAGATGTCATTCTCCCACTTGTGCCGGGTGAAATGCTCGTTGTTCTTTGGACTGCGCTCGGAGAATTCTTCCCATATCTGAAAGGCTTCTTCCTGCCTGTCTTCAATGTCTCCGGCGCATGTCCTGATCGCGAAACCTACCTTCAGCCAGTCATCCCAGTGGCGATTTTCGTCATTGGGGATGTTGGCGACGATCTCCCGGATCAGTTTCCAATGTTCGTCCGTGACCGCACCTTGCGCAACAGCTTGCGCTTGCTGCTTGGAAGTGCCGGTAATCCTGATGTCGGTGCAGCCGGAACGCTCAAAGTGTTCCGCGATTTTCTCAATGGCGTTTTCGGCTGATGCGGCAGACACAACATCAAGATCGTCTGCGTATTTTTCCTTCCCGCTGACTGCGGCCAGGTATTCGGACCCGTCAGGGTGTTTTCCCAGAATAACAACCTGCTGTCCGTCAGCCAGAAGCTCCACGGCGATGTCTTCGCCGGATTGTGTCTTAGCCGAGACACGCATCTTGCGAAACTTTGGCTCGAATGGATCGAGGCGATAAATGATAGCGCGCTTTTCATAAATCCTGTTCGCAGCGGAGTCCCGGCGAAGCCGCAAAACACGGGTGGAACCGATGCTGTCTTCAAGGATCGTTTCGACCGCCGACACCAGAGCAGGAATGTTGATGTCGATGTCGAAAGTCGGGAAATAACCCGTGCGCAAACCAACATTGTTTTGCTGCATGTCCCAACGATCAATGTCCCTGTCTGTGACCTTGTGCGTCTCCCAGTCCGCGAAGATCGGCACCTTGCTGCCAGCACCAACCGCCACCAGCTCGTCACGGAAACCGAAATCGGCCATCCCCTTGAACTTCGTCATTGCGCCATCCCTTCCATGCGTATTTCCCGGCGGATCAATGCAAGTGCGTTGCGCTCTGCCCTGTAATCGCTTGCTGTTGCCGAGCAGACAGCAAAAGCCTTGCGACCTGCCGGGGTAGTCCAGAGTATTTTCCAGTGTTTCTTGCCTTTGGTGCATTCGTTGACGGTTCCGCCAACTCGCACGATCTCTTTCTGAATAGCTGTCGAAAGATCGCCCTTCATTTGCGATACCGATCCCCCACCCAACCGTCTGATGTGACCGGAAGGCCACCAGCCCAGACAGGCGGGGTGTTCATGATTGCGGCCATGCCGGATGCATCTTCATTTTCGTTGATGAGTTCGTCGTGCACAGACATAACGAGGCCCGGAATTTGAGCCTCAATGTTCACGGTGGCTTCGGCTTGCACGTCACGGGCTACGGCTTGCGTCCAGTTCTCAACCAGCTTTCCGCCATAGGTCCGCAGCCGTTCCCATTTGCGGCTGTACTGGTTGACGCCCATGTAGGTGATTTCAGGACCATATTTGCCCTGTTCAAGACGCGCATTGCGATAGACCAGATACCGACCTGAAGGCAGTTGAACCAACAGATGACCGCGCGTGCGGCCCACGTCCGACACGCCAACAACGATCTGTCGGCCTTTCGGGCCGATAGCCATTTTCCTGCCCGGATTGCGGATCGCCCAGACGCAAGCTTCTTGCGCTGTCTTCCAGTAACTAACGATAGCAGGGTTGTTCTGACGCCAGACTGTGACAGCATCCAGAGCTTCATCGGCTGAAAGATAGAGCCGGTACGTTCGAGCCGTGTCCTGAAACTTCGACCAGCCCATGCCAAAGCCGCAGGCCAACACAAGCACTTTGCCCAGTTGCCTGTCGTTCGATCCCATCTTCTGCGCGGTATAGACATACACATCCTCGCCGCGTGCGAAGACATCCAGAATGTCATCCTGCCCAGACAGCCAAGCCACTACGCGGGCTTCAATCTGGGACAAATCCTGCTGAAAGAATTTCTTGCCGGGAGCTGCGGCGAAACAACCGCGAATGATTGATGCAACCGCGTCCAGCGGATTGATGAACAAGCCGACTTCATCCGGCGTGGCATCCGCCAACACCATGTCTATGATTTCACTGACGCGCTTAGTCGTGGGACGTGGAAGGTTCTGCACCTGCACAAGACGGCCAGCCCAACGGCCCGTCCGGTTCGCTCCATAGTATTGAAGGAGTCCACGAACGCGCCCGTCTGCGCAGACACATGTCAGCATGGCATTCAGCTTGGATGTCGAGCTTTTCGCTGACGCCTGCCGCAGTTCCAGCACTTCACGGGCGACCGGCGTCAACGTGCCGGAAAGCGCTTCCTCGACCGCCTCTTTGGTCAGGGATGTGACGTGCGGGTTGTTCTCTTGCACAAATGCCAGAATGCGCGCTGTCTGCGTGCATGCCGTAGCTCTGCCGTTCGTGAGCTGGTTCATGCGCTTGTCCAGCTCGGTCTTCTCCCAGTCGGTGAAAGCCTTGAGCTTGTTGACCAGACGCATGTCGAGCATGACGCCACGCATGTTGATTGTCATGTCGGCTTCCCAGACACGTTGCTCTGCGTCTGGAAGATCGGGAATAGTCGCAGCGATAGCGCGTTCGGTGTCTACGTCATTCTCGCAGTACCGATAAAGGCCCGGCAAAAGCGAGGGATCGTCTTCGTGCCACCATGTGCCGCCCTGTCGAGGCTTGCAGAGTTTCTGCATGAGCTTATGACCGGCGCTGTCTTTCTGGACACGCGCGCCGCTGGCCTGTGCAGCCATATCGAGCGAGAGTGGCAGGCCCCAGTAAGCTGCCGCAGCCATCGTGTCTCGCATCTGTGAAATGAAAAGCTTCGGCCAACCAAACCGGGGCGCACAAATCCGCGTCCAGATTGCCAGCTCGAACATTGCATTCCAGGCGTGAACCTCGCCGCCGACTTTGACATGCTGACGAATTCTGTCTGGAAGCGGTTGGCCCTCTATCCAGATGTCGGTCGGCTCATTGTTGAACGCCCACGCCATGCAGAAAACCCCAGTGGAGGGGTCTTCCGCATAACGCCAAGCACCTGTCTTTTTCAGGTCGGCGGTGCTTCTCGTCTCGAAATCGATATAGAGCCGATCAGCCATGTTTCTTGCCGATCTGGCGCATCAAGACATCGATGTTCTCATAAAGATCATCGAAAGAGCCGCCGTTATAGAGCGTGAAATCGGCCAGTTCCTGCATGTTTCCCATTTCAGAAACATGCTCGCTGGACACACCGCGCAATTCCGCAGGGCGGTCAACGTAGACAACATAACCGCCCAGTTCGTGGATCGCTTTCACCTCGTTGGGAAAGCGCGTGCCTTCCTCCACGACCGAAAAACCGTCAGCCACATGCTGTTGAGCGCGAGCCGCCCAGTGCCGTGTCCACAGATCAGGATGGATCAGCCCCCGGCCCCACTCGGTGCCAAGCGTTTGCATAGCGTGTCTGGGTGTCTTGCCGCCGAGAACAGCCGCAGGTGTGTTCTTCAGAGTGCCTTCAAGTTGTTCGTCAGAAAGGCCAAACACCCGCAGCATGTCTTTCAAAGGCTTGCTGAAAGGCTCACGCTCGAAGCCGTATAACTCGACCAGCCGGGAAGCGACTTCTGTCTTGCCGGAACGCATAGGTCCGGCCAGTCCGATAATGACAGGAGACATGGTGCGCTCCCGTCAAAACGGTGTTTGATCGTAGAAACGAATGATCCAACTCGCGACATGCATCGCGAGATTGAACACCCAGACAATCGCGATAATCGCCCAAAACCGCGAACGAGTGCGGCGATATGCGTATAGCGAAAAGGTCAGGAACAGCAGTGAAAGCAGGGTGAGGATAATATCTAAAACCATGTCACAGCCCCCTGCCTGCGTTGAGGGTTTCGACTACGACCGAAAGTGTCTGCGAGACATCAAAGCCGAAGTCTTTCGTGTAGCCGATGAAGGTTGAGCCGTGGGCCGTCTGGCGAACGAATGTCACCTTCTTTGGATCGACCGCGACCAGCCTTTCAGGCTTGGTGTTGTCGATGTTGTATTGCGTAAAAGTCTTGAGCAGCGAGGCCATCTTTAAGTTTCCTGTATTGTTGAAGATGGACCGGCCCCCGTGAAACAAGGAAAACGGGGGCCGGTAGCCGCACGCCGAAAGGATGAAAAGCGTGCAGCGTGTGGCGATCAGAACGGGAAATCGCTGTCGCTATTGTTTGATGTGTCTGTCACATAAGCCGACACATCAGCATCACCAAACGCCTTGTGCGCAGCCGTGCGACCATCAAGGCGAGGCATGTCAAACTTGCCGATCTGGACGTTCTCAAGGCCAAAAGCCACGCCCTTGTTACCGGAGTTGTCATAGGCAAACGGCTTCACGCTGGCGCGTGCAAGCTGACCGGCCCAGATGTCGTTGGGATCAAGAATGTCTTCACGCGAAGGGCCAACGAGTCCCGGCGCTGTCTTCGTCCAGGCGTTGATGAAGATGTAGCCTTCTTCATATCCCGCATAGTCCTTTTCCGCTGCATCACGGAACGGGCTGCGAAGGTTGGATGGCATCTTGTTACCCCACTTTTCGCGGGCGCACTGCATGACGGCATCCTTCAGAATTTTGAACTCGTTGGAAGCCTGCGCCTGCTGATCGAAGACCAGCGTCAACGAATAGCGAGGGTCCGCACCTTCTGCCGGTGGACGCGGCGTGAACAGGTTCGGGAACGAAAGAATGCCGAAAGGCGTAATCAAAGCAGTCATGTGATCTTCTCCTAGTGTCTTGTCGTCCGGTGACTGCCGGGGTTTTCTACAGGTCTACATCTTCAAAGGTCGCCTGCGGGCCTGTAACTGCCGCAGGGCGACTGTCTGCGTCCGGGGCGAGCGTCGTCCCAGAGCTTTCAGCGGTGATGAATTGATCGAGGCCGATGTCAGAGAGCTTGCGCTTGTCGCGCTTCAAGATCATTTCGACTTGCGCGGGTGTCTTGATTTGTGGCGGCGTGTAAAAATCGTCGGTGACAATGTGATTAGCTTCAATGATTGTGCTTACAGCTTCTTCATCGGTCCATTTGCGGGTTGCCCGCTTCGGCACCAGTTTCCAGCCGTCGATCTTGTGGCCTTTCTCAATGGCTTCAGACACAACAGCGCGAACCTGAGACACCCACGAAGAAATCAGTTCGGCTTGTTCGAGGATCGCGCCCAGTTCTTCGAGCGGGATAAGGTTCGGGTTGGGTGGCGTTGCAGACACATCGTCAAACTGGGTGCGAGCAACCGTAAGCGCTTGCTTGCGAAGTGCCGGACATTGACCAGCGTGCGGACACCAGCGGCAATGCTGTCCTGTTTGATATGTTGTGTCTCCTGCAATAACCGACATTACCGCAGGCATAAGCACCGTGTCGGCCCAAACGAACAAATCAATCGTCGGGATCGTCCACGAACGCACCGGCCCATCCTTGTGCGGCGCACGGGGTTGCACGACTGTCATAGTGATGAACTTCGGCAAGACGTAACCCTGCTGCAAGGCATGCAAGACACCACCAAGACCATAATACATGAACTGCGTGTTGCCTTCCGCTTCCACGGGAACCCCCACGCCATGTTTGTAATCAACAACATGAAGGGTAGCACCGCAAAGCGCTAGGAAGTCGGAAGTACCAAACAAAGGAGTCGGGCATTTCTTGCCCTCCCGCTCCCAGAGAGCAGACAGCGAAACACCTTGTTCGATGTAGTAAACCCCGTATGGCAACCCTCGCACATGATCGAGATAAACTTGCACGGCGTCAGCCATTTCGGGGGTCACTTTGAACCCCTGAAAATCCAGACCAATGTAAAGGTCCGCGTCTTTACCTTCACGCAGACAGGTTTCAGCCAGGTCGTGCGCAGCCGTTCCTTCGGCAGCGTAGACACTACCCCGGCGTTGGGGTGCATCGGGGTGCATGGATAGCTCCCCCGACTTCGTGCAATTCAGCCAGATGTGTGAACCGCTGGCTGAAAGTATGGCGTGCGCACGCTCGCTCATGGCTCAACCCTGCTGGTCCTGAAGTTCCTTGACTTTCTGATAGAACGCCAAGCCGTCCGTTTCGGCGTCGATGTCGCGGAAGGTCTTCACGTTGAAGTCCTTCAGAAGCGCCATCACGGCGTCCTTCGCCTTGCCCGAATAAAGCTTCATGGCAATATCCATGGCTTCGTCGTAGGCTTTCTGCGGCGTCAGTTCGTCAACTTTCTTTTCGTCCTGCGGTTGTGGCAGCGCATCGGTCGGATCGCCGGTTTCTTCGACAGCCGCAGCTTCTTCCTTCTTCGGGGCGCGCTTGCCCTTCGGCTTGTCTTCTGACACGACAGGCTGGCCGTTCGTCACAGGAGAGACACCGCGGGACATAAGCTCTGCCAGCAATTCGTCGTCGGTGTAGCTTGCCAGACCCTTCGGCTGGTGCGCGGGATGTGCGTCACCCATAAAGCCTAGAGACATGGCATACAGTTGATCGCCCAGTTCATGAACGGTTTCACCGACTACTTTCAGGTTGAGTTCCATCGTTACAATCCTTTCTTCTAACCGAAAAACTCTGCCAATTCTTGGGTTTTGCGGGCAATAACTCGCATAACCAGATCGTCTGCTGTATTGGTCGCGGAAATGAGCCGAGCCAAGACAGGCTTTGTTTGCCCAATACGCGAAGCACGCTTCGCGGCTTGGAAATTATCTTTAGGCACCCAAGACGGCTCCCCCAGAATTACTTGGTTAGAAGCAGTCAAAGTCAGCCCCTCGCGGCAAACGGTCGTTTGCCCGATGAAAATTCTCGTGTCCGGGTCGTTCTGAAACTGGTCAGCCAACCCGGCCCTAATATGCAGTGGGGTTTTCCCGTGGAGGATAACTTTCCTATAGTTCTTCAAATGTTCCGCAATTTTGTCAATAGCGTCGGTGTGGTGTAGGAAGATTATCCGCTTTTCCACAGGGTTATCCATCAACTCGTTGTCAACGAGTTCTGCGATGCTTTCCGCCTTCAGAGTCCCGATCAGCCGTCTTTGCGTTGAAAGCGCGACAAGATCGCTGGACAAAGCTTCAAGTATTTCGTCTTCCGTCTCACAGTCCTTGACCAGCTCGGAAATTTTCTTGTTGGTTTCCGCAAGCAGCCGCTTCGCCTGTTCCGACTTCGGTTTCAGATCTATGGGGTGCTCGACAAAGCGAAGTGGCGGCAGCTCCTTCAAGACATCCTGCGACCGACGCGCCAAAAAGTACGGCCCGATCAGCTTGCGCAGTTGCGGCAGGTTCTTGGAACCGACGATGACGCGCATTCTTCTCGCGCCAAACTTGCGTTCCTCAACCTCGCAATATTCATCTTCAAATTCCCGCTGTGTCTTCACCTTCCCATCTGATTTTGTAATCAGATGCGGCAGCAAGGCGCGCAAATGCGGGTACAGATCGCCAGCATGATTCACCAGGAGCGTTCCAGAAACCGGCCACCAATGGACCTTCGCAGACACCGGGTTGTTCTTGCGCAGCTCGCCGTAAATCGACTTGGTGCGGTTCGATCCCATGGACTTGAGCGAGTGGGCTTCATCGATAATGACGACATCCCATTTCGTGTCGATGGCGAACCGCGCCCAGACATTGGTCGCCACGCGGCGGATGTTGTCGCGCTGCGAAAACTTGTCGATGTTGATTATGCAGATCAGCGGGCCGGTTCTTGGCACCGTGTTCTTAAACGCGACATCGGCCCGAACGATCTTAGGCAACGGGACGTCAGTTTCTGTCTTCCACCACGTCTTGAATTCGCGCTCCCAGTTAACGAGCAGGATCGACGGGCAGATAACGAGAATTCGATCAGCGCCCGCTTTCGCCGCAGCCGTGATCGCCTGCGCGGTCTTGCCAAGTCCCGGTTCGTCTCCCAGAATTTTTGCGAAGTCGTCAGACAGGAAATCCCGGCCTGTTTCCTGATAATTTTTCAGAGCGAGATTGCTCATTGCCCGCCCTCCGAAGCTGGTGCAGAGGGGCGGTCGCCCTCTGATGGAGCTAATTCCAGTCCCATATCTGTAGCGGCAGGTGCGGGTGCGCCCTCCAACGCCTGTTCACGCGCTGCGGTCGATGTCCGATCTTTCACAGCCACTTGCACGGGGAAGCCGGGCAGCGCTGAAACTGCCGCTTTCACGGCTTCTTCCGGTAGGGTGGTCTTAGTGTTCATCATGCGCCCCTCGCTTGTTTATGGCGGCGTGAACCGTCGCAGCGCTGCGGTTGATCGCTTTCCCGATCATGTGCAGCGACATGCCTAGTTCTTCCTTGGCTCGAACGCAGAATTCATGTCGGGCTTGGACAAGCGCAGACACCCGCGAAGTACCTTTGATGCCGTCAATGCTGACCGCATGTCTGACGGCCACATCGAACAGGAGCAGATCGACCTTGTTCATTTCGACGGCCCCATGTCTTTTGTGTAGGCCACGTAAGCCAACAATGCCGCATCCGCTCGACCGTGATCTTTCTTGCGAGCAAACAAGTTGGCTTCGCGAGGAAACAGCTCGACCGCCTTCTGGCGCGAAGCGTCCTTGTCCTTGCCGGACAAGCCCATGATGTTTTTCCATTTGGCGGGCTGGATGAAGACAGTCGGAATGTTCTTCGCTGCGATGATGCCGCGCGCCACCCCGAAAGCAGTTCCAAACTTGAACGCAGACGACGAACCGTCTGTCGGCATAGAATGCACGTCTTCGATGATCGCAAAATCGATGTCGCCCAGTGCCTCTATGTGACGAGCCAGAAGCCCGTCCATCAAGACGCTGCGGCCATTCGCACCTGCTTTTGCCACGGGCATGTCAAAGGCACGCAGAGACATGAAAACCGTGTCCAACAGGACAATGGCCCCCGACAAGCCGGGATCGACACCAAGAATACGAGCCATATCCACGCCCCTTACACGTGAGCGCGGACAGCCGCGTCTTTCGCTTCGAGCAGCTTGCGCAGTGCGACGGTACGTTCCGGGTTGCGCGGCGTTGTCTCGATGATGTGCCGGGCCAGATCGCAGAAAGGTTTCGAGCGGGGGCGCAAAACTTCCGGAAGATGCGCGTAGTGAAAGTAGCGCAGGATGTGGTCTTCGCGGAGCTGTTCTTCAGTGAATTCAGTTGGGGCGGGATGAATGCCAGACATCGTGTCTATCCTTTCAGGCCGTTTCAAGCTTGGTCAGCAGATCGCTGATATGATCCGTGGGAATGTGTGGCGCGAGAGTCGCAGCGGCGCGCACAAGCGGCAGGTGCCAGCGTGCGGCGACTGTCCCGCGATGCCTCCAAATGCGGATACTTCCGGCGCTTGGTGGCCGATACCCCAACCGCGCGATTGCTGAATTGATCGTCCTGGGATCGCCCAGTGCGTCCAGCAGTTCGGGAATGTTGTTCGGTAGCGTGTCCATGTGTGCCGTGCATGTTTTGTTAACCATCACAACAAGACATAAGCCAACACGTTTCTGTGCGCAACATTTCTTGTTGAAACGAATACAACCCTCATGTTACAAACTGAAACACGAACAAACACAGACAGGACACCGAAATGAGCAAACGCGGACGCATGCTGATGGAACCGGCAAGCGACGAAATGGCAGAAGGCAGCACGAACGTTGAGATCGTGAGAGCCGAAAATTTCGCGCGTAACCTGTTCAAAGCAATGACAGACAGGGGCATGTCTCAATCTGACCTGGCTCGCGCCTTGTGGGGTGAGACGGTCACATCGGAAGGCAAGAACGCTGCCAGGGGCAGAGACAGAATCAGCGTCTACTTGAAAGGCCGCACTGTCCCGACGCCTTCGACACTCAAGAAGATTGCCGAGGCTTTGGGCGTGCCTCTTGAAGAACTCGCGCCGGACATCGTGGGTGCAGCCGTAGACAGGGATAACCCTGAGTTTTCTATGTCTGTGGTGGCGGGGCATCCAGACAAGACGTTCGTCCGTGTCTCGAAACTTCTGCCGCTCAAGTTCGCAGTCGAGATTGCACAAGTTATCGAACGCGCCGAACGTCACAGTAAGGGGCTTTTGAAGGAAGAAGATTGATGACCAAAATCACCCGGTCCGAAGGGGGTATGGGGGGTGTGTATATACCTACGGTATACACACCCCCCAAAACCCCCGTTGGAAATCTCGACCAACTGCTAACAGACGCCGAGGCTGCGGCTTTGATCCGTCGCAAACCGTCAACCATTGCACGGTGGCGGCGTGAAGGCGGTTTGCCATACATCAAGGGCCGTCCTTGTCTTATCCGAGTGTCTGTTTTTGTGGACTACATTACCAACAACAGACACGTAGACAGCAGCCAAGACACGACAAAAACAACCAAGACAGGAAGCACCAAACCATGCAAGACACCAACATCAGCAAGCCAACGCTCGCCAAAAACAAGTACGGCATCTGGGAAGTCAGGTTCTCCGAAAAAACACCAACCGGACGTTGGCGCAGCCGAGCGGTTTCTACGCGCGAGAACAGCAAGCCTGCGGCGCAAGCGTTCCTGAAAGAATGGCTTGCGGCGGAAGAAGTCGCCCACAAGAAGGCTGACAATCAGGACATCGGAACAATCATTGATCGCTATCTGAAAAATCGCGGCGGGGACTCGGAAAAGTGGGTTCTCAAGCAGGTGCGGGAGTTTTTCGCTGATTTTCTGCCGCAGGAGATCGATGCAGATTTGCTGTCAGAGTATCGCGAGGAAAAAGCGCACCTGAAAGACGGATCGGTTCGTCGCCATCTTGCGGCACTCGTAGCAGCCCTCAACTATTCGGCTACACACAAGTTCATTTCCAAGAACGATTTGCCTGTGATTGAGCTGCCGCCGCAATCAAAGCGGCGCGAGCTGTATTTGAACGAGGATGAAGAAGCGCAGTTTCACGCTATGGCTATGGGTGACAGCATCGGGCAGCAGCGTTTGACCCGCGTCACACGGTTTGTCGCAATCGCTCTGGACACCGGATCGCGCAAAGGGGCAATCGAAACTCTGACGTGGGATCGCGTGGATTTGCGCCACGGCCTTATCGATTTTCACGTTGATGGGGAGCGTGTCACGAACAAGCGCCGCGCCAAGGTGCCGATTTCAGACCGGCTCATGCCGATATTGGAACGCGCATATGAAGAACGGATTATCGACCCCGAAACTAAAAAATCGTTCGTCATAGATCGCGGCGCTATTCGCCGGGCCTACACCACATTCAAGAAATCCACACCTTTTGCTTGGGTGACGCCTCACGTTATGCGCCACACATGGGCGACCCTTGCCGCACGTGCAGGCGTTCCACTCTGGGATATTGCGGGAGTTTTGGCCGATGACGAAGCCACCGTGCGCAAGCACTATCTGCACCATTGCCCCGACCATTTGCGCGGCGCAGTCAATCATAGAAAATTTTCTTAAAAAGGGGCTTGCATGGTGTTTCAGTTTGCAATATGTATTGTCGTGTTGGTTAACAACATACAACACTAACGACACTACCGGACGCAAGCTATGACTTTCACCGCTGAGGAAATTGACCGGATAAACCAAGAAAGCTTGCGTCAGGCGGCGAAGAACGCACATGATGCTGCGCTCCGAGAGCTGCACCAAGCGATGTATGGCGACACCAGCCTTGCGAAATACGCAGGCCGTCGCCCAGGCATTACGGTTTTGGAAGACCTTTCGAGTGCGAAACAGACACCGCGCGTCTGGCGCTACAGATGTGTTTACTCGAACCTAAATCATAGGGAACGATTGGCAAGTAAGCGTGACAGACAGTCTCACACTGTTGAAACCGCCGGTCGTCAATTACTCGAAATCATTGGCAAAAATGCTTCCTACAAGGAAAAGCACGACCATAAGCGCGGTGAAGTTACCGCAACTCTGGAAGTGGATTTGACCAGCATTTTTGACGCCAGCGTTTCGGGCAGGCACTTCACTGAAATTCTCGCAGAGGCCCAGGCCGAAACGAGAAACCTTGTCTCCGAGCTGTTAGACAACGCAATCAAGGCGTTGGACGTTCGGGGAGACTACAACGACGATGTTCGCGCAGATCAACTGCGCGAAATCAAAGACAAGATCGAGGCAGCGCTTACCCATGGCGAAGACAACATGGACGGAAGCGCAGGTGGATTATCTGGTGTCGGCTTATAAATCCGACACGCCAAACACGACAATCGCCGCAGCGCTTGGAAAGACAAGAAAGGCGGTTGAAGCAAAAGCCGCAAGACTTGGATTAACGAACCGGCGAAGGAGAGACGAGAACAGCAGTAAACGGCTGAAACAGGCTCACGCCGGAGACACGAAATTTCGACGGGCTTTTGCAGAAGCGGTGGCCCGCCGGAAAAAGGAAGCGGTTCCGAAGGAACTGCGCGCATTGAACAGGAAACTGGCTCGCTGCGGCATCCCTGCCGAGGAAAGAGCCAGAATAATCAAAGATGAAACAAGGAAACACCGCAATGCTCACGATCAATCTTGATGTTCAGAAAATTCAGGCCGGTGGCGTTCTTAGCCCGGAAGGCACAGATGTCCTTCGTTCATTTTGCAAGGTGCTTTGTGCAATCGACACCATGTCGGGCAGTGAAAATGTCTACACCAGCGATGTTTTCGCAGACGCGGCGGCGAAGCTTCGCAGCCATGGCGAAAACGGACTGGCGGCTTTGGTAGATGAAGCTTCTCGCAACACCAAGGCTCTTGCCTACGCGGCAATGTCTGGGTTTGCGGCAAATTTAATCGCTGCGGAAGCCGCTCGCGATGGCAAGCATATCGGTGAAACGCTTGCCGTGCTGCTTTCCTTGCAGCTTGACGAACCCCAGACGCACTGACGGGAGGGTAGGACTTTGACAAACGAAACAACTTCCCGCCTTTCGCGCGCCATGGAAGCCGCAGACAAGCCACTGCTCACCGACGATGAATTTGCCATCGGTATTCAGGCCAATTTGTAGGTTCCTCCCAGTGAAAAGGCACCGACACTTGCCGGAGTTATTGGCGAACTCGACTTCCGTCTGGCGAATGCTCGCAGCGCTCGCCTTCGCATCGAAACCATGAACGACATTCTGCACGGCTCGTCCGTTCAAAATTCGACTGGTCCTTTCCCGCCAAAGCCGGAAGCCAGTTTTCAAGGCCCTGCCCTGCCGCGTGTCTTCGGACTGCTTGATGATCTTGGTGCCGAACTGGCCCGGATCAGCAAGGAACTGACGAAGCTGGAAAGCTTCATCAAAGTTTAATCGTGTCTGCTTTTGCGTAAGACACAAACACCAATCCGAGCGCAGGCGGAACCTGCGCAATCAGAAAATGAAACAAGGAAACACCGAAATGAACGCTATCGTTAACAATCCTGCCGCCGCTGTTGCAGCCACCGACTGGACGAAGATCGACACGCAGATCAAGCATCAGGGCAAGGAAATCATTCTGCCGTCTGATCCCACGAACATGGATTATGACGTTGCCATCGATACGATGAAACGTGTTCGCGATCAGGAAAATCAGGAGTTTGAAGTACACGAACTCGTCAAGGGTGCGCCTTGGGACACGCTTGTAGCTGTCTATCGCGCCATGCAGGAAATCTACGGCGTGGTGCTGTCTGAAAGCATCAAGACGTTCTTCGGTGAAATCAAGCCGGAATTCGTCACCGTTCATACCGGCCATAAGGCAGAAGACCGTCTCCAGGTGCCGTCCGGGCAGATGTCCCTTCCCGGTGTCTCGAAGCCGATCTACATTCAGATGAACGGCGGCGGCACTGTAGTTTACGGTACGGTTCGCAAGCGTGATCGCGCCCGCCTTGTAGAGATTGCGAACCGCGCTCGCGCTCTGGTCCAGTCTGCATCTGTCTACCGTGCGAAGGCTATTCGTCTGGACGTGGACGAAGACGGCGATCTGGTGCTGCATCGTCAGCCGGAATTTCTGGACCTGACCCGTGTCCAGGAAGCAGACATGATCCACACTCGCGAAACCGAAGCGCTCATTCGCACCAACATTCTTGCGCCGCTCAAGCATACGCAGGAATGCCGTCAGAACCGCATCCCGCTCAAGCGCGGCATTCTGCTGGAAGGCAAGTACGGCACGGGCAAGTCGCTGACATCGCGTGTCACTGCCAAGGTCGGCACTGACAACGGCTGGACATTCATCATGCTCAACCGTTCGCAGGGCCTGAAAGCGGCAATCGAATTTGCTCGCGAATATCAGCCTTGCGTCATCTTTGCGGAAGACATCGACCGCGCCGCTGACCGTGAAAACGAAGACGTGAACGATCTCGTCAACATGCTCGACGGCCTGATCTCGAAGGAAATGGAAATGATGGTGGTTCTCACCACCAACCACATTGAAAAGATCGACCGCGCCCTGCTGCGTCCCGGTCGCTTCGATGCGGTGATTTCCATCGATGCGCCGGACGCGGAAACCGCCGAACGCATTATCCGTGTCTACGCAGGCAAGCTCCTGTCTTCTGACGCTGATCTTGCTCCTGTCGGTGAAGTGGTTGCTGGCATGATCCCGGCTTCGATCCGTGAAGTTGTCGAACGCGCCAAGCTGTCGATGCTCACCGAAGGTCGCAAGTCTCTGACTGTGGACGATCTTCGCATCAGCGCCGTGGGCATGAAGCGCCACGTCGCACTGCTCGAACCGAAGAAGGCGGAAAAGACTTCTGCCGAGCAGTTTGCGGAAGGCTTCATCGGTCTGATCGGTGACAAGCTGTCTGCGGACGATGTGGCCCAGGAGTCTAGCTTGCACAAGATCGCGCAGGGTCTGGTTGGGCAGTTCAACAACACCAACAAGAAGATCGACGGTGTGAACATGCGCGCCACCATGGCTGCGGGCGCTGCCGACAAGGCGGCAGACAGTGCCAGCCTCGCATTCAAGGTCGCCAATGAAGCTGCAAGCCACGCCAAGCAGGCTTCCGAGAAGGCAGACGCCATTCTCCACGAAGTTTCCTAAGCCAAGACACGGCGGCGCGACCAGCGCCGCCACTTTCCCCGAAATCTGAAATTGGAGCGCGGTCCATGTGGATTGCTGTGATTAACAACCTGCCAGAACTGATCCTTGGTGCCTGTTGGACAGTCGTCACTTTCTGGCTTGGAACCCGTTTCGGTCGCTGGCGCGCACCGAAAATCTCGAAAACCCCACGGTGATTTTTCACCAAAACAACGGAGTACAGGAAAATGTTCGGACTGTTGAAGAAAATCGGTGGCGCTGCCGCCAAGGAAGTGAAAGCCGAATACGGCCAGAACAAGGACTTTCTCGAAGCTGTTTGCGCCGGTTCGGCACTGGTCGCAGCCGCAGACGGTGAAATCGAAGACAGCGAGCGCACCAAGGTCGTGAGCATCATCACCAACCACGCGCAGTTGTCCAAGCTTTACGACCGCAACACCATCGAACAGACCGCCGAGGCCATGTTCAAGAAGGCCAAGGATGCTTCCGGTCGCCAGTCGCTCGCCCGCGAAATGGACGACATCAAGAACCGTCCAGATGGCGCGACGATGTGCGAGGACGTTTATCTGATCGCACTCGATATTGCCGGTGCAGACGGTGAAATCGAGCCGGAAGAACAGGCTGTTCTCGAAAAGATCGCCAAGCGTTTGAACGTCGATACCAGCAAGTTCGACTTCTAACGCCCGGTGAGTGGAAGGGGCTGCGACCCCAAGCCCCCCGCCCAAAGCGGCCCCTTCCATCTTTAACTTCCATACAGGAGCTTGTGACAATGGCCCGCATTACCGAAAGTTTTGAATTCTGCCCGACATCTGACGACACGTTGAGCTTGCTCCATGCTGTCTACGAGGGCGTAGAACGGGACCCTGCGAAAACCTTTCAGGCGCTCTTTTCGTCTACGCTTGTGGCCGCAGCCATCATCGATGTGAAATCGGAAGAATTGTCTGCGATGTTCGACGTTTTGCTGTCTTTCACGAAAGATCAGATCAAAGCCAACCCGCAGATTTTCGGCAACCGGCCAGCAGACGGTGGGACGTTGCAATGACCAATTATTATGAGCTTTCCGGTCGTGAAACGCCGCCACCGAACAGCGGCGGGCTGCGGTTGCCAGCCCTTCTGTGTTGCGGGCTTTGTAGTGAGGTGATCGACAGCATGGGTGGTCCCGGTTGGGGTGTCGTGTGTGAGCATTGCGGTGATGAACTAAAAGCTGGTCGTCTGCGCGGTGCTGTTGTCTGGGAAGATGATGGGAAATCGTCATGACGTACAACGAAGGTTTGGAAGCCGCAGCCCGCTGGCATGATTGTCAGGCTGCGGCATTGAAGTCCGGTCGCAGTCACTCACTCCGCAAGATCAAGCGTTTTCATGAAATTGCAGCGCAGGAAATCCGCTCGAAGGTGATGGCTCCTGTTCCGCAGGAACCTGCCGTGTCTTGTGTCTGCGCCAGTGTCTGCCGCGCAGTTGAGTTGACTGTGGAAATCGAGCGTCTACGAGCAGGAGGCGACCGTCATGGCGCGTGAAGCCGCTCCTACGCATATCACCTACAACCCTGTTTACATGGTCACATACGCGGGGGCTGATCCATCGCGGGGGTATGTCTACGTGCGTGACGACACCCGCCCCGCGCCCGCCGCTACAGATACGGGACTGGTGACGGTGGGCGACGGCTATCTCGACAATGCAGGACGGTTAAGCCGTGGGAGCCATACTGATTGTATTGCCCTAGGTTTTCGTCGGGTCAGCCTGGTAGACCGCTCGCAGGCTGTGGAGCTATTGGCGGCGGAAATCAGACGCGAGCGCGATCTTGCTGCGAAGCAGCTTTCGGAGGTCGTTGATCGTATGTCCGACGACTATCTTGCCTTAAAAGCCGACAACGCGGCTGTGTCTGCCGCGCTTGGTGCGCTCGACAACGCTCTTGCAGTTATTGGCGGCTGCGGCGACGGCAATTGCGTCGTTGTGAGGCCGAAGGGCCAGCATACAAACGGCGGTTGCCGGTGTTTTCAGGATCGCATGAAAATGCAGCGTTTCGCCTTCGCCATGAACCAGTTTCGTGACGTGGTTGCACGTGTCTGCGAGGCGAGCAAATGAGCTGGCAATTCGCGAAGGTCAAAAACAAGGTGTTTGTCTACAAAGACGGCGGGATGACTCCTGTCTTCACGTTCGAGCGCACGAGCCAGACAGCGCACTACAAGGGCCACGGCAAATATTTCATGTCGCAGATTGCGATTGAAAAGTGGGTTGAGAAGGAAGGCGAGTTGTTATGCCGTTCTTCCGTCTGAATAAAAACAGCAAGCAATTCGGCATCCAGACGTATGGCAAGGCAATCCGGCTTCCCGATACACTTCGGGAAGTCGAACTTGAATATCTGGACGCCCGCGACTGGTACATGCAGACAGTAGGTGTCCTGGCGCAGTTTCAGGAAGCCCTTGAACAAGCGAAAACCGAGAACCGTCCTGAAGACGTGAAGCTTTTCGGCCATAAAATCCAAGCCCTGGAAGGTGCTTTGATCGATGCGCGGCAGCGCGTGCGGGACATAGGCGAGAAATCCTATGCAGAGGCGTATTATCTCGCGGCGCGTTTGATGCTTCCGAAGGACACCCACAAGGCTATAGAAATCGAGACAGAAAAACTGTTGGGGCGCGCTCGCCACGAACTCGCACGGTAAAATTGGGGGTGAAAATGAAGTGGGATGAATTTTTCATGGAACATGCGAGGCTTGCAGCCCGCAAATCCAAAGACAGTACAAAGGTAGGTGCGGCTTTGATCGGACCTGACGGCGAAGTCCGGCTTACCGCTTTCAACGGGCCACCCAAGGGTGTTGCAGACACGCCAGACCGTTTCGTCCGTCCGGCCAAGTATCTGTTCGCCAGCCACGCAGAAGCGAACCTTATCGCCTTCGCAGCCCGTGCCGGTATCCAGACCAAGGATTGCGTCGTCTATGTTACCCATGCGCCTTGTGCCGGGTGCGCCCGCACGCTTATCCAAGCAGGCATCAAAGGCGTGGTTTTCGACGGCGGCACAACGTCCATGCCGCAGGAAGAATTTGATGCTGCAAAGACGATGTTCAACGAGGCTGGCGTAGGCGCTCTGCCGATTGACGCCCTCCCCTGAAATGTAAAATTGATCGGACCTGCGAGGGGAGTCATCTTGACTCCCTTTTTGTTTTGTTCTTCTTCTGTTCTCATGCAGATTGAGACGCTAGGAGACGCCCTGACGTACAGCGTGCGCATCACCATGCGTTGCGCATGGGGCAAAAGAGACGCCATGAAATCGGTTCGCGAGTGCGTATTCAGCACCGAACTGGACGTGATGACACTTGTGTGCACACGCGGGCGGGACATGCCTATCACCTACCTGCAACAGCGTCTGAAATGCCCGCGCTGCGGTTCGCGGCAGGTGCGTTTCTTCATGACTTTTCCATCGCAGGGGCAACCTGCGGCAGCGCGCAGATATAACACCGGATAGCTCTGCACATGCCCTGCACCACCCCAAAAAGTGCAGAGAATCCGCACTGTTTTTGTCGTACTACACCAACACAATGTCAGTCTTGTAGACAGAAAAATCCCGCGTTTCCTGGCTTTTTAGTGTTTTATAGTGTTGTGTCTAGACACGACACGCATCCTTCGTAATGATGGGGTCGCGTGTTCGAGTCACGCAAGCGGCACCATAAAATCAAGCAGTTAGCGCTTGCCCCTCTTATTAACCAACCCCCTGTTTCACCATATATCTCATGTGCTGTGACACATTGTTTCTTTGGGTCCCGCCATCCTGTAGCGGGCAAAATCGCGTGGCAGCGACGGCAAGATCGAGTGGCAACAGTTTTACGATGTCAAAGAACTGAGCGCGAGGCTCATTAAACGCATCTTGAAACGCGGTTTAAGAAGCGTTGCTGATAATCAACTCCCGCACGGCTTTTCCCTTTCCTCCTGAAACCGAATACGTCAATTCAGCCCCTTCGATCGTGAAGGCGGCGAAGATGGTTCGTATCTCCGCGACATCATTGATCGACAGGACAAAGCGCCCTTTGATGCGGCCGAGCCGCTCGGCAAGAACTTCGAACTGGTCCCGACCAAATAGCTCCTTCCCGTAAACACCTTCCGTGCCCCAATAAGGCGGATCGAGATAGAACAACGTTTCTGGCCTATCATACCGATCAATAAACGCCTGCCAGTCCAAGTTCTCGATAACCACGCCAGCAAGCCGTTCGTGAACCTCCTGGAGTAGAGGTGCGAGCGTCGTCAGGTTAAACCTTGATGACCCGCTGTAATTGATGCCGAATGATCGCCCGGCCACCTTTCCTCCAAACGTCAGGCGCTGAAGGTAGATAAAGCGCGCAGCCCGCTCCAGATCAGTGAGTGTGTCCGGATCAGTAACCGTCAGACGTTCGAAGTCCGCTCGGCTCGTGATCTGGAACCGGAGCGTATCCATAAGTTGCGGATAATGACGTTGAAGAATGCGAAACAGGTTCGCTACATCTTTTGAACGGTCATTGATGAACTCGGCGCGCGGCGCTGCGGTGCGCCTGAAAAACACCCCGCCCATGCCGACGAACGGCTCGGCATACAGTGAATGCGATATAGCATCGATCTTCTGGCAGATGCGCTTTGCAAGCTGGCGCTTTCCGCCGATATAGGCAGCGGGCGGCGATACAGGATCGACGGCAATAAAATCGGCCTTCTGGCTCATGTACGTTCCTAAGAGAATCGGTCACAAACCAATTGCCCGAAAGGGCAAGGATGCGACGGTTATCTCAGATGGTTGTCGGGCGGGTCTTATCTTGGCGGATTGCCCCGCTGCCACGAATTGACGTGGCCGTCCCTAGTCCAGCTTTCGGCTGAGAAACTCCAGTTCGGTTCGTGTGAGGATTTCACGATCACGCAAGGTCAGATCGCCAACCAGCCTCTGGCCGGTGAGATCGGGCCAATATTCGCCAGCGCCGAGCTTCCACAGGTGGCGCATCGGCAGGCTGTCGGCGACATGGCTATGGGGTGGATAAACCTCGATCGCGACAACATCTGGCCCGAAATATTCGTTCTTCAGCGCCTGAAGTTCGTCCCACGTGATTGTGCCGTCATGTTCGATCGATAACAGGCCGCGCAGCTCGTCCAGTTGAACATTAATAACGTTGTTCATGCTTCGACCTCGATTTCATAGCTCACCTACCGATTGGCCTTGATCGCCAAAGCCGGGCACGCGCCTTGCTGCTAATGTTCCTTTTAGGAGGTGCACGGACCATCGACCGGCGATTGCTTCCCAAACAGCCTGATGGATCGTTGCCGCCGTTTCCGGCGACACTTCCACTGCAAAAGCATTAGGTGAAACCCCATATTGCATGGCCGTCATGCCTGCACCTGTGCGAACGGCCAGACGATGGCATCAACAATTGCGCGGGCCGCAGCTTCGTCTTCGGCGGCGTCGATGTCGCGCCTGGCACCGAGGCGGATGCTTTCGATCGCAGCGCCGATCTGCTGCCATTGTGCAAAAGCGGCAAGAACAACGTCTGCAACCTCGGAAAGCGTTTCCGCCGTAATGCCGACTTCCGACGCCAAGATTGGATAATCAGCCGCTATCGGATTACTCGCCGCCTTAAATGCCTGTGCCTCGGCCACTTTCTGCTGATAGGTCATCGCCTGACCCGCGCCGGGCGTAATGTAATTGAGACGTTCGATCTCGGCGGCAGTATCGACCGAGACTTTTAGGTCGGCCTTGATTTCCTTCAAAGACCGGGACAAATCGGGCGGTCTGGAAAATACCCCATCATCGTACCGCCAGCCTTGTTCAACGGCTTCATCCTCACAAGGCACGAAGGCTGCGGCAATATCCGGATGAAATGCTTCGGTGATTTCCAGATCGTCTGGCAGCTCCAGCAATTCCACTACGACGGTTTCAATAATCCGTGCATATCGCATATCTTGATCCTTAGTATTGAAGAATTGCGATGCCGGTGGCACCTTCGCCACCCTTGCCTTTGGCTTGGCTTTGCCATCCGGCATAGACGGCTCCGCCACCACTACCAGCTGCTTTCCCGTCACAAACGATAGCCGCGTACTCGGTTGCTGCTCGACCGCCTCCGCCCATTCGGCTGGTTCCGCCCGACCCGCCAACATTGGGAGTTCGTCCACCCCCTCCGTCCTGTCCCATGCCCCCGATGCCATTGATCTGGCCTCCGACGCCTTTTCCGCCTTCGCCTCCGCCTCCGCTGGCAGCACCGCCACCAGCTCCGCCCGTCGCGCTCAGCGATCCGCCGATACTAGTGCTCCCTCCATAGCCTCCGTTTTGTCCGTAAGTACCGGCTGTATTGGAAGCGACAGACTGTCCGCCCGTACCGCCAGCACCGACGATTACTGCGATTGATTGCCCCGGAGTGACATCGATCCATCCTTCCGAGAACCCACCTGCGCCACCGGCACCTGCGGGAAATGGCTGTCCGTTTGTATAGATTCCCATCCCTCCGGCGCCGCCGCCACCTGCAACGCAGATTCCATAAAGCTTGTAGACGCCAGCTGGCACTACAAATGAGTAGGTTCCCGCAACGGTATAAGCCGTCATGTTACGTGGTGGGGTTTGAGAGGTTTTCAGGCCATCGACCTGAAACGCCGTGCCATCGTACATCAGGCTGGCGACCTGACCGGCAATCAGATCATCTTTCTGCAGAGGGGAACCGTCTCCACGAACGACAGGCTTCACACCAAGACCGTTGAAATTAATGGTAGCCGGTCCCGTGTTATTTGTGCTGATTTTGACGGCGAGCACCATACCTGCGCTATACGCTGACGGCGCGGGCGCAAGGGTCGCCGTTAGCGCATCTGCCGTTCCACCAGCCACCGCATAGCCCCATTTGCCGGACTGAACGTCGAGGGCAGGCTTTTCAACGTAAGCACCCCCGACCTTCTCGAAAATACGACCGTCCGGCAGGCCGACGCCATGCCCGTTCTTCGTGTTGACGATGCGCCAGGTTGACCCAGTCCACTCTGCAAGCTTTTGCTGATTACCAGCCCAGGCACCTGTTGCCCCGGCCGGGATTATGTAAGCATCCCCCACAGTCGCGTCGTTCGGTGGGTTGATCATCGTAATTGAGATAACTGGAAGCCAGCCAGCGCGATTGGCAAAGCCGGGAGCCGCAATTGACTGAAGTGCTTCCCAAAGCTGCTGTTGGTTTTGCGGATCAAGCGCGAAGCCTGCATTCTCAATGACAGCGCAGATTTCTTCCTGCATATCATTGAGGATTGTGTCAGTAACTTCGGTTCCGGGAATACCCGCCGCGGCGTTTTGCGAGCGAAAGCCGCGCCTGCCGCCGCCAATATCGACCCAGTCAGTGCCATTGACGCGATCCATGTCAGTTCTCCACGTATGAAAAAACGAGTTGTGTGTGGGCGGGCTTCAGGCGGCGAAGCTCGCATTCAATATCGCTGATCTCGAAGCCTCCCAGCGGCTGACCGGCGGTGTTAACGCCTGCACGGAATATCCATTCCGAGATCAGCTGAAGCTTTACGCGCCAAGTGAACTGTTCGCCTTCAGCGATCAAAGCCTGTCCGGCGCGAAGCACCCCGGCCTTGGATGGCCAGAACTCTTCGATCTCGATCGTGTGGCCGAGGCTTGCTGCCATCCTGACAAAATACGGGATACTGGCACCGCCCTTAGCGATCCACCGCTGGTGCGCCCGGCGCTGGCGCTGTTCGAGCGTCTGGCTGCCAAGATCGCGACCGCAAGGATCGGGACCAAGAACACGCTCGAAATCAGGCAACAGCAAATTGGCCGTGCGTGGATCGATTTCGGTCATCAGACTTTCAGCGTCGGCTTCTGCCTGAACAAGAACCTTGGCGATGCTGTCGAGGATCGCATCGAGAACGCCTTCACGCTTTCCGAGCGCAAAGCCGCGTGGAAGCTTTCCGAGGAGACTGGCGAGGATGGATGACTGCGGCCGGGTCATAGCGGGTCCTCGAACGTGATAACGCCTGGAAGCGGATACTGGTCGCGGTCCAATGTAAACGGTGCCGAAGGCGAGATCAGATCATGGGCGTATTCACCCGATGCGGCGGAGATCGCTTCGGAAATGCGCGAAGGCTCAATCCGGGCACCGATCGGACTTTCGTTCTGGTCGTCGTTTTCATCGCCGATTGTTGCGATGAATGCCGCATAGGCTTCCTGGACGGCGGCGCGTGTGGCAACCGTGTCCGGACGCACGCGGACCGTAATCGGGATTTCCCGCATTTCGGCAGGGACGATGACGACATAGGCTGTGACCGGGCGAACGCCGGACGACGATCCGGGTGCGCCAAGATATGCAAGCTGCTCGGCCATTTCCGATTCAGTCGGTGCGCGAGCAGACGTACCATCTTTCATGGCAACGATGACGCCGACAGAGCCGCGTCCGACCCAATCAGTTTCGGTTTTCACGGCGCGAACGTCGAACTCTTCCCGCAGCCAGCTTGGATAGTCGAAACCAGCGCCGCCATGCGGCCGCTGCCGGATGTAGGCCATAGTTGCAGCGGCAAGCTCAGCTGGCGTTTCCGCTTCTGCGCCACCCGCAAACCCACCCTCGGCGACTGTGATGCGGTTGATCTCCGGGAAGGCCGTCACAGTACGAAGTCGGATACTAGCCTCAAGATTACCAGACGGACCGGCGACAACGGCCTTCGCGGCGACGGTCGCATTGCCGTTCGGCGAGATAACAGTCGTCGCGGTGGTCCGGTAAAGGGTGCCGTCAGAACCGGCAATTTCGAGATCGGCCGGAAGTTGCGTTCCAGCTGCACCTTCTATCGTCAGATTGCCCACTGCATATGTGGCCGGTCTTGCAACAATGCCCCAGATGTCAGCATGACGCTGGACGAACTCGTCTTCGGCGGTATCGACGAAATATTGTCTACCCCACCATGCGACATGGTCGTGGATCTCGCGCGCTTCCAGTGCGACGGCGCGGCCGATCATAGCAAGCATGCCACGCGCCGAGCGGACGGCGCGCGATATGGCTAGAGGATCGACAAGCGGCCGCACAACCGAAATGCTGAACTCCATTGCGGAAGCGATGCGTTCAGCGATGGTTTTTGCGGAGGGAACGGGCCAAGGCATTACGTGGTCCTCCGGCCAGAAATAGCAGTGTCATCGACCAGGACGCGCCAGCCGAGCATTTGCGGCGCGACCCATTCTGTCTCGATCTCCGCTGGAATGCCGGTATCGGAGGCCACCCATTCAAGGCTTTCGGCAAGCCAGCTCTGGTAAAGAAGGCGGGTGGTTTCGGTTTCCTTGGCGCGGTCAAGCAACCAGCAGCGCGAACCGATACGCTCACCATAGGGGTCCAGCGCGTCAGCAGCGGCACCACGCCGGACATCCATGCCGGAACCTGTCAGGAATTGCGAGCGGCCTTCCGGCAGCGGATCATCAGGATTGGCACGGCGATCAAGGCCGACAGAAAGAAGGACCGGCGTGACCGGGGTTTCATCAATGACGAGATCGCCATCCGCACCGATCTCCAGATCAGCGCGGCGGGTTTCCGGGTCATAGATGAGTGCCACATCGTAAAACATGCTCCGGTTCTATCGCGCGCGCGCGAAAACGATCATGCCCGCCGAAGCGGGCATGAAACAGTTTATCCTTGCGGAACGCCGGTGTTACTGTTTCCGGGAGATACGCCGATATGAACATGGGTTGAGCCAATGTTCTTGCCGTCATGGGTGACGGTCCCGCCCTCGATGTCAACGCCACCCGCCGAGATCGTCACGGTTACCCCCTCAACTTCAATGACTGTGGCCGCTCCGGCTTTTATGCTGATGGTGCCATCAGAGCCAACAAGAATGCCATCGCCATGCTGATTATAAAGTGCAGTTTCACCCGGCTTCAGTCCACCCATACGCGCCGATGGATTGCCAACCGGCAGGATTACGATGTCATCCTCGTTGCCACCAATGGCGACGGCAAGTGCAAGTGCGCCGTCTTCCGGTGCCGAGGTTGCCAGTCCGTAGGGCTGCATGATCTCGACCTTATCGCGCCAGATGCCAGGAGCAACTTCCACGGAAGCGGTCTGGGTTTCGCCATCATCATTGATGTTCTTCAGAACGACGCGGCGAACGATACCGCGAACTTTGCTGGCAGTTTCATGATCCATGGTTGACCTCACAGTGCCGATGCGGTGCCATCCAGCGGCCCGCCCGATCCCTTGCCCTTGCTCTTTTTGCCGCTCTTCTTCCGGCTCTTAACGTTCTTTCGACGGCCCTTTACAGGCTTGTTGTCGAAGGCTTCCGGCGACGTGACGGCGATTTCGGTTTCGCAGCCGCTGTCCTCCTGCTGAAGGAACGTGACGCGGGATATCAGCATGTCGCGAAACACGTCCTGAAAGGAATCGGAAACCTCGACCATTTCGTTGACCCGCCACAGACGCCCGTTCGCCTTGTAACCATGAACGCGATAGGAGATTTCCTCACTCTCGCCGCGCTTGGTGCGCATACGCCAGTCGGCTTCATCCTTGCAGCCCTTGTCGTCGGCCTTGGAGCGGGCCAGATGGACGATCGGGCGATAGCGCCTGATTTCGTCGTCGGTCGCCTCGCCACTGGCGACAACGCCGCGCCGCTCGCGTTCGGTGGCCGAACCGTCAGTGGCTTCCCTATCTTCCGGCTTTACCGGAGCGCTGCCGCCCATAAGCGGTGCTGCACGGCCGTCGCGAACGGTAGCAGCCTTTTCCGACTGACCGCGCACGATAACCTTGGAATGGCGATCCTTATGGGTGAACTGGCCGGACGAGGCTTTCACGTTCCCAGGCAGCGAAAGTGCTGCCGGAGCGCGATTGGCTCCCGTCCGGGTGATGACGACACCGCCGACGCCATCGGACATGACAAGGGCATGGCGCTGACGCGTACCCTTGTCGATGGCACTCAGGCCCGTTTCGGAAAGGTCGATACCGTAGCGCGGGAATGCATCGCCAGTATCGATCTCAGAGCGGACCGAAAGCCCGAACGGCTCTGCAATGCGTTTTACGGCTTCTTCCAGCTTCACATTGTTGAACTCGGACGGACCAGTCGGCGCGGCCGTGCTGTCGACCAGATCGCCCGCCTTGTCCTTGCCGGATATCGAGACCATGGCGCGCTCTTCATCGATATCGGGCGAAACGGTTTCGATATAGCCCTTCAGGACGAGCTGATCCTCGACATAGGCTTCAGCTTCCATGCCGGGCTTCAGTTTGAAGACAGCATTCGCAGGTGATGCAAAATCGAAGGTGGAAAGCGCCCGGCTATAATCGCGCAGCTCGAAGCTGAAAGACCCGCTGAAATCCTTCAGATCGCGGGTGATGTTGGCATTGGTCCACTGGTCGAATACCTGCCCGTTCACCTTCAGCCAGATCGAGCGCGCCATTATTCGGTCACCTCGACGCGCCCTGCCGGAATGCGGGCTGGATGGCGCGGCCGGTTGCGTTCGATGATGGAAAGATAGCCGTCCTCGATCAAGGACGGATCGTCACCATAAATATGATTGGCGATCTGGAAGGCATCTGTCGGACGGTCGGTTTCGATGATGCGAGATGCTGGCAAGCGCCCGATCGCTTCATTGATATCGGCAATCAGGCACAAGCGGACATCGCGGGTGGCGCGGATGGTGGCGCTGGCCTCGGCAGCAAAATCGGAATCGGAAAGGCTGGATAGCAGATCGGTATAGGCATCCAGCTGGCCGACCAGGCTGTCGCGCAGCGCACTTGCTTCCGCTCTTGAACCGAACTCGATATAGGCCGCAAGCTGTCCAGCCTTGGCAAGCGCATCGCCAGCCGTTCCGGCCAAGAGCACCGTGTCCGGACGCGATACGGTATCACCCGCAAGAACGACAAAAGCAGCAGCGGCACTGGCGTTGATGTCGAGCGCCTGACGTGCCGACAGACCGGTGGAAGAGCTGGTTGCTTCTGCGGCCGGAGCAACGGCAGGCGTTCCGGCGAGATCGGGAACGAGATTGACGATCATGTCCGTCACCGAGCTGGCGGTGCTGGACAAGGCTTCAGGCGTGGCAGGCAAGGTTTGCGGCAGAGCTGCGGCGATCAGGGCAGAGGCTCGACCCGCACTGGACTGCCAGTACGAGACAACCTGCCGGGCGGTGCGCTGTGTGGCGTCGGTGCGAAGCCGGGACAGGGTCCGCCTCGATGTCGATGTAGTGAGAGACGCGGCAAGCGAGACAAGCGAAAGGGCGGCACCGATCAGCGCCGAGGCGGTGGATGCAAAGCCTGAAAGCCCCATGCCATTATAGCGCTTGAAGGTGGCGCTGAAGCGGACGACGCGCAGTTCGTGGGCGGCGAAGGAAATTTCGGCCGTCTCTTCCATGATGACCTGCATCGGGCCAAGCCATGGATGGATGAGCGTTCCCGGTCCCGGCGTCTCGAATGCAGCCTTCAGGGCCTGTGCCTGGGCAATATAGGAATCGCTGACGATCAGCCCCTCGACCTGGATGGTTTGTGTCGCAAGGCCGAAATCATCATACGCCGCCTGATCGATACCGGGAAACAGATGCTCGGCAACGCGACGCCCGACCTGTGTTGAGGTATCGGGCACGTGGAACGAAATGCCACGATACGAAGCTGGAAGCAGTCCTGGCAGAACGTCGCTGATGCTGTCGAAGATCATGATTGCCTCTATGCCCTGCCGATGACCCGGCCACGATCAGTCGTAAGCCCGACATTCTTGTTGTCGGAGGTAGCGCTTGCGAGCCTGCCCGGACCATCGACCTTGATGCGGATATCGCCACCGACATTGACCGACTGCGCCGAACCGGCAACAGCTGCAAGGCGTGTCGGCGTCGAGAGACTGGCCCGCTGATCAGGATTGTTACCGTTTGCGGGCGTTGGCCGCTTCAGCTCCGGCAATGGAGGAACCACAAGGTTTCCGTTCAACGCACCCCGAGCATCTTTTCCGGTGATCTGACCGTTAAAGTCTTTCATATCTGCCGGAACGCCGAGAATGGCTTGCTTCACGGCATTAACCGCGCTGACGATACCGTCGAGCCAGCCCTTGATCTTGTTGTAGACAGGCTCGAAACCAGCGGCGAGCGCATCCCAGGCCAACACCGGCAGATCGATCGGCATTTTCAGGAAGCCCCACAGTTTTTCGACGCCGGAAGCAAGTGACGATACAACGAAGGTTGCCGTTTCAGGGAAGATGCGCGCCCAGTCTGGCATTTCGGCTTTTCCCGCAGCCCAGTTCGCAAGTTCGGCCAGTCCCTTCGTCAGTGCCGAAATGCCCTGCCAGATTTTTTCAAGGCCGGTGAATTTCAACAGTTCCAGCTTGCCGAGCCATTCGCCCATGGTGCGTGCAAAGCCGCTCATCTTGCTGGTGTCAAAACCAACAAGCTGCATCAGGTTGCTGGCAAGCGTACCGAGAGCGCTCCCCAAATCCTTCAAGTTGTTCCAGGTATCGCCCATGTGACCAAAGGTGCGTTTCAGGCTTTCGCCGATCGGCGCCAGCGATGGTTCGATGCCTTTGCCAATATCCTTTAGCGCGGTCCATGCCGTTTGAAGCCCGTTGAATACGCCTTCAAGAACCTTCAAACTGCCCACTTTCAGGCTGTCAAAGTTGATGTTTGCGAAGATCGAGCGGGCACCGTTGGAAATCCGCGACCATGCACGTGGTGCAGCATCTGACACATAGTTCCAGGCACGAACCGCGCCGTCTGACACACGCGACCAGACGCGGGAAAGATAAGGCTGCGCCTGTCCCCAGAGCCGCTTGGTGCCTTCCCATGCCTTGGAGGCGCGGTCCTTCACGCCGTCCCAGAACTTCATGAGCCTGGGCGCGACCTTGTCCCAGTTCTTGGCAATCAGGACGCCAGCGCCAGCCAACAGGCCGATGACAATGCCAAGCGGTGACAGGATAACGCCGATCAGCGCACCGATCGCGCCAAGGCCAGCACCGATAATTGGAAGGACAAGGCCGAGCGCGCCAAGCGCCGTGACCAAGAGAACAACGCCGCCAACGCCAGTCAGCAGGGTTTTCATCCAGCCGCCTGTTGCCTGATCGATCTGCCGCACCCAACGAATACCTGCGAGCAGCCATTCATTGATGGTCGGGAGCCATTCACCGAACGCAAAGCCGACCTCGCGAATGGACTGTGTGCCGATTTCGTTGAGGATCGTCAGCTGTCGGTTCATGCCCGCCATCTGTGTCTCGAAATCGGTGTCGATCGCTGCACCCGTTGCGGCGGCGACCTTCTCCTTGATGTCTTTGTATTCCTGCACGTTCGCCATGAACGGCACGATGAAATCCAGCACCTGCTGATCGGAGAATAGCTCGGAAACCTTGCTGGCCGCGCCGATCGCTTCCAGCTGCTGGCGAACATAGGCAAGCGCCTCGGCACCCTTGAGGCCGTTCTTTTCTGCGGCCTTCATGTATTTGCCGATCTGCTCTTCACCGACGCCGGTGAGCTTTCCGACCTTCTGCAGCATGGCTTCCAGCGGATTGATGCCCTTCGATGCAGCATCCAGCATGACCGCCTGGATATCGACGCCCATGCCAGCAAAGTTCTTGATGGTGCGCTCAGACAGCGCCTTCGACAGGAAGTTCGAAAGATTGTTCGCCGCGATCGACGGATCGGACGTGCCCTTCATGGCGATCTGAAGCGCCGAGCCGAGGAAGTTGACGGCCTCGCGACCCTTCACACCAAATTTGGCCACCTGCGAAGTCAGGCGCGGAAAATGCTGCGCCATGTCCTTCAACTCGAAGGAGCCTTCCTTACCGGCGATCACAAGCGCACCAAGACTGTCGCGCATCTGATCGGCGGGAAGCTTCAGGTTGTTGAGCATGGCGGTGCCAACGCCAGCCATGTCGGAAAATTCCGCATTTGCAGCCGTGGCAGCGCGGCCGATATCGCCAATGGTGGCGTCGATCAGCTTCTGATCGACACCGGCAGCAATCATCTGGCCTGCACCGGCCGCAATCGTTTCCGACGCCTGGCCGATGACAAGGGCCAGTTCTTCATACTCGACCTTAGCCTTGGCCGCGAAATCAAACGCGGCCTTGCCGGAGAGTTCGGCGGTGCCTGCAATATCGAGCAGCTGTTGCTGGAAGGCTGCAGCTTCCTGAACCGGCCCCATGAACGAAATAGCAGCAACCGCCGTACCGAGAATCCCGATACGGCGCGCAAAGCCGGTCAATTTCTGAAGGTTGCCAGTAAGGCGGCGCATCGGACTGGAGAGCTGATCGCGAAGCCGGACCAGAACATCGAGCGCCATTGATTTTGATGCCATGGTCTAGCCCTCTGCCTCTTTGATCCTGTTCCGATACGCCATGATGCTGTTCCACCAGAAGGTGGCGGTTGCCGCATCCATCATGTCGATTTCAGCGGCAGAGAAGCCCGATCCAGTGGCGATCCCGCCGAGGATTACTTGCCAGTCTTCCGGCCACTCGCCAAAAAAGAGGACAATACCTGCGCAGATGCGGTGATGTCAGCCGCATCGAGCCGGTCATAAAGCACGTTCATGATGGCCTGGCTGATCCGCGTGGAGCGCGAAAACGCGACGACGTTCATCGAATCTTCGGAGGTGGCAGAAATCGCCCGCTGATCAGCACCCGTCAGACGATGGAAGGTAAGCTCGGAATATTTCTCCTCACGTACTTTCCCGCCCTTCTTGATCTCCAGTGTCCGAGGGTAAAGCAGTGGCAATGTGACCGAACCATTGTCATTCTGGATGGCATGATCCGGCAGGCGATCATTCGGATCGATATCCTCATCGACATCGGCGACCACGCCAGCCTTGGTGGAAACAGGTCTGTCCAGATCCACCACTGCGTCCGTGACCGGACGTTCTTCGTCAGTAATGTCGAGATCGACAACATTCTTAGCCATTAAAGCACCTCTTCAGGAGCGCCGCCCGCCCACTTGAGTTCAATCTTGCCGCCTTCGCCGCCGGTGATGTCCGGATGGTCGGTTAGGAAGGCGTCAGCGAAAATGAAGGTCTGGCCGGTATCGCAGACAACCTGCAATTCGCCTTCGCCCTCATCCCAGAGACCGCCGTAGCGCTGTCCCTTTTCGAGGTTCGTTGTCGCCGTGACTTCCGAAGCCTCGAACTCCTGGGCGCGACCGACCTTGCGGCCATAGGTGACGGCATTGTTCTTGATGCCGCCCACTTTAATCTTCGCGCCCTTTTCGACGGGGATGTTTCGGCCCCGCCAGACGATGTCCACTATGCCAAGTACCTGTGCCATGGTTCTCGTTCCTTACCTTTAGACTTGGAATTCCAGCGAACCGGCGAGCACCATCAGATTGCCGACGATGTTGATCTGCTGTCGGCTTTCGAGACGGTTCTTGTCACTGGACGAACGCTGGAAGGCGCTTTGCTTGATGGTAGCCTCGACGTTCTGTATCCAGACCAGATCGCCATAGCGGCGGCAGCGGCCCGCCCAGGAGGCGTGCATCCGGCGCGGCGTGACGACCGATGACCCGGGTTCTTCGTCATCGCCGACATTGGTCGCAAATGCCGCACTGTCGTCATCATCCGTGAGCTTGGCACGCGGATAGAGCAGCGAGACATAGGAGTTCCAGTCGTAACGGATGCGCGACAAGGTGGCGGGCACCATGATGTCGAGCCACGCCTCGTCATCGACGTTGAGGTTGGATTTCCGGTACGTGGTGATGAGACGCGAGATCGTGACCGAACCGTCCGAAAGGCTTTCGAAGGTCGAGACACCCCGGCGCAGAAGGAGATCGCGCTCCGTCTCGATGAACTGGTCGGCAGCACTTGGCGCTTCCACACCAGGCACAACAAGCGAGCGCAACTGGCGGGCCGGATCGTTGGCAAGGTGGAAGCTTGCAAGCCCCATGACTGCCGCCGATAACACCCACGAGCTGGTCGGAGAGCCATTCAGGCCCACTGCCGTCAGGAACGGACAGTTCGTCAGCTGGCCCCAGGTGCCAAGCTCGGCAAATGAGCCGCTCTTGCCGACATAACCATGCGCATCGAGCTTCGACATCGCGGTGAAGCGATTGGTCAGGAAGTCTGCAAACACGCCCATATTGGTCGGATCGCTGAACGGCTGCTGGATTGCCGTGTACCAGGTATTGGCGATCACATCGAGCGCAGGCGTCAGATCGGGATTGCCGGACCCGCCCGCCATCTTACCGATTGCAACGTTGAGGCCGGTTGGCAATGGTTGCGCCTCGATGTCGACGCGCAGATCGATATCGTTGCCAACTTCACCGCCATGGCGGCTGGTGACAGTGACCACACCGGCAGCGGCCGCAGCGGTGACCGGCAGGCTGGCGTTCTCGTTGATAGCTGCAGCCAGCGCTGCGGCAAGCTGTGCGACGGTGGCAGTGGACTGCGCGGAGAAACGCACCTGCTGCCCGGCAATCCTGAAGCGAAGGACAAGAGCCTGCGAGACTGCGCCGGTAAATGTGATGGTGCCGCTGGCCTTCACCGCATCTTCGTCGTCGGCGATCGCCATGACGAAGAGGCTTTGGGTCTTGTTGGCCTTGCGGAATGCCTTCACCTGTTCGGCGCCGATCGAACCGATACCGAATAGCGCCTGACCTTCAGTGTCGCGAACGACTTCCGCGATGGTGCCGGGCTGCAAGGTGCCGGTGGCAAGCTTCAGGCCAATGATCAGGTTCTGCACCGGATAATCGAATATACCGAGATTGCGATAGTTCGGCTTGACCTCAAGATAGGTGCCGGGGGAGCGCCAGTCGGTCGGAATTTCGTCAAAAACGAAGTCAGCCATGATTATTTACCTCCGTTCCGGGCTTTGCCGGCCGTATCGTCGTTGGCGTTGCTGTCGGTGCCGGTCGGCACTGGCGCAGCCGGGGCCTTGACGCCAACTTCGACCAGATCGCCGTCAGCGATGCGGCGGCGTATATAAAGAGTGACGGGAACCGTCGCGCCGCCTTCAGGCCAGTCGCGGCCATCTTCCATGGGCACGGTGCGGCCGGGTGCGAGCTTCAGCTTTTTCTCAAGCATGGCTTTCCTCGGGGTTGATGGTTTCGGTGATGACAGGTTCTTCCGCATCATTCGTGATCCATGTGATCCCAAGCGACTTGAGATCGTCGGCAGACTTGATCTGGAAGGCGGAAAGCGGCGATGTGAAACGCACATCGAAATCGACCTGGGCAAGAACGGTGGCGTCGTCGGCCCATCCGTCCGCATAGACGGCTTCGGCGCGAGTGACCGTGGAGGTGCCAATCTCTGGCAAGGTGCAGCCGCTCAAAAGGACGCTCGACACGTCGATCATGGCGTCAAGGCCGATATCGAATTTGTCGCCCTTGAAGCGGGCATCGAGACTGTTCGACGCCTTCACGACCAGGACAAGCCGCCAATTGGCAGCACCCGACAGCAATCGCCCGTTGTCACGGTCCGGCTGAAGGCCCATCCATGCGAGACCGATAAACGGCTTGAGGCGGAGGATGCGTTCAAATTCCTTAACGGTCAGAACGGCGGGAACGCGTCCGATCTGGAATTTCTTTTCCGGGAATGCGAGGCGCAGCCGCGCGATGATGGCGGCTTCCATAACCCTGATCGGCGCTTTGGTGAGTTCAGGTTCAGCCATCTCACCAGCCCTTCAGCGATTCATCGGAGAACATGGCGGGACGGCCGGAAAAGCGCGGACCGTTTGACTTTCCAAAGTTTCCAGCCGATGCGGCCTCGATGGAGATCAGGCCCTTGGCGATATTTTCCAGCCAGGTAATGACTTCCTTACGTTCAAGGCGCATTTGTTCGGTCGGCTCGGTACGCTCGCCCTTTGCGAGATCATAACGGGCGAGAACGCATGCAGCGCGCACAATATCCTTCGGAACTTCCGCAAGCGGCACCTTGTAACGGCCGCGCAGATAGCCGTCGATCAGTGCCGTGGCGTCAGCCAGGGCAACTTCGATCTTGGCTGGATCAAGGGTTTCGGTTTCACGGTCTTCCGGCATGGAGAGCCGGACCATTTCCGTGTTGCCGAAACGCTCGATCATATTTGCGACTGTGGCGTACAAGAGCCATTCTCCAATTTAAGGTGGAAGCCGCTTGCCGCGACGGCTTCCGGGTCATGGCCTGTTTCAGCGGCGGCCCGGTATTAGTCGTCCAGCTCGATCAGCTCAGCGACCAGATCGGGATCGCCCAAAATCTGGTTGAGCTGGAAAGGCTCAAACTTATCGATCGGATATTCATTCGTGCCATTATGGCGACGACCGCCACGGCGAATGCCTTCGACCTTTGCCGTGATACGAATGCCGTTGCATCCAAATTTGCCGTGCTTGGCGGCATAGCGTTCGACCGCAGCTGCGATGAAATCAAAGCCTGCGTCCTTCGCGGTCTGGACGGATGCAGCGACAATCTCATCGACTTCGATCTCCGAAGCCACCACAGTCTGGTCGCTGACGGGACCGACCGGATTGTCGGTCCCGTCATTGGTCGCAGTCGCCGGGGAGTTATTGGTTGTCGTTGCATCGCCCTGGACGGCACCGCCGTTCTGGCCGGTGTTGTCGGGAGTGTTCGGCAGGGGGCCACCTACTGGCTCGGCAGCGGGCACTTTCTTGGTGTCGTCGGTGGGCTTTGCAGCTTTTGCCATGTTCTTGCTCCGTTGTTTCAGGGCTTTTCAAAGGGGTCTTGAGACCCTTTTGAGAAACCCTCCCGCCCGTTATGGCGGGAGTGCTTTTCAGTTCTTCTCGATCAACTATTCGATGAGCGTTCGAGGAACCGGGAGTGGCAGGCGCACATCCATGCTTCTCGACTTGGCGAGGATGGAAACGTCTGTCGGGCGAAGCATCGCGACGAAGAGGAGACCGGATGCGGGTTCAAGGCCCATGTCCTGGCTGACGGTCGCCACCAGTGCCGAGGCGGGCACGAGCGCTTCGTTATGGCCAAGGTAGAATTCAACAGGATTGGAGAGGATTTTTTCATAGGCGGGGATATCGACAGCCGATGCTGGTGCGATCGATGTGAGGGCAAAAGCCGCCACAATCGCGAACATGCTGCCGAAAAACAGACCCACTTTCCTCATGGTAAAACTCCGGGTTCAAGTGCAGTGACAGGGTTAGTCCGGTATGCGCCGCCCGCTGTCGGTGCGGGCGGAACTCTTGTGACGCTGGATCAGGCCAGCAGCGGGATAACGACCGGCTCGGCCGTGCCCTTCCATTCGTTGCTCTCACCGTTCGCGGCCAGCTCGTTGAGCAGCAGCTTGCGGGCGGCACCTTCCAGCGTGGACGGAACGAGCAACTTGCGCGGATTGATGGAGATCACTTCGCCGTTGCGTTTGCGGATGGAAGTCATCGCGGCACGGGCAGCGGCGTAGTTCTCGGCACTCAACGGCAGCTTGGACTTGTAGATCAGCTGCCAGAGGCCATAACCAGCATTGCAGCGACCATCGACGCCATAAACCGCCTTGCCGCCGAAGAAGACTGTATCGTCGGTCGCCTGATCCTTGCGGATGAGCTGGAAGCTCTTGCGGCTCTGGTAGATGATCGGCTTGATGACCTGACTGTCATCGACCAGATACCAAGCCGGAGACGAACCGGCAGCGAAGTTGGAGACCGAAGTTTCCTTGCCGTCTTCATCGTAGCCGGGATGGTCAGTGTCGAAAAAGTTCTGTCCATCATAGCACTTGGTCGTTTCGCCGTTCTTCAGGAGCGGGAAAACCAGCTGATCTGGGAACTGTGCGGCATTCTGGCCGAGCTGCGCCGCCATGGATGAGAGGAAGCCCAGCTGATCGTCTTCCACCTGGGAGATGCGAACGCCGATCGTGCCTTCAAATTCCTTGTTGCGGATCGTGTAGGTCTGCATCGACAGGTCATGAACGATACGGTCACCGATCCATTCACGAATCCCTGGCAGATCGTCCATACGCGGATATTCGTTTGCCGCCGTGGTCGACGGAACGGTCATGGCGACGGTCTGATAATGCGTCGTCGTGGAACCAAGCTGCGCGTTGAACGCTGTCGAAATGGCCGTATAGAGGCCGCGCATTGTGGATGGAGTTATATCCATGGGTCGTTTTTCCTTATGCGCCGACAGAAACCCACGTGCGGCCGTCACCGAGACCGGCAATGGTGCCGACCTTCAGCTTGCCGCCCGTAGCGTCGAGCGTGAGAGTTGCATCATCGGTGGCGTAGACCGGCTTGCCGATGTCGGCGAAAGCGGCCTCAAATTCGAAGCCGCGCGTGTCGCGGATCGCAGTAACGCTCAGATCGCCGTCAGCGCCGTCGCGGTTGTCGATGTGAAATTCTGCCAGCCCAACGATCGCAACAGCATCGGCATGGGCTGCGGGAACTGCCAGACCGGCAGCGGTGACGGCGACGATAGCCCGTCCGAAAAAGCGGATGCCCGCCTTGACCGGATAGCCGAACCGGGTACCGTCGCGGCTCGGGATTTCGAGATCGCGAGTAGCGGCCATCAGAACAACTCCTTGTGAGACTTCTTGGTCTTTGCGAACTCGGCGGGATCAATGCCCATCAGTTCGCAAATCTGCTGATCTTCGGGAGACAGCGCGGGATCGCCACTTTCCTGCGGTTTGTAATTGCGAAGCGTGGCCGAATGCAGCGACGGGAGAAGCTTGATCTCGTCCTCGACTTCCTGCGCATTCTTCATGTGACGGCTGATGAAATGCTCGCGGAGCGCCGGGACCACTTTGCCATCTTCGACAGCGCGATTGACAACCGCCTCCGCCTTGTCGCGTGCTGCACCATTAGTCAGGGTGGTGACCTTCGATTGAAGCTCCGTGACCGTCTTGCGCAACTCAACTTTCTCGGCATCGTCGCCCGACTGGCGGGACTGAAGCGAGGTGACGATCTGGTCGCCGGAGGCATCAATATTGACACCGGCAGTTTCCACGACCTTCGCAAGCGTTGCCGAATGCAAGGTCTTTTCCGTGACGGCGGCGAGGATCGCAGCCGCGTCGGCGTCTTCTGGAAGGCCAAGAGCCTTCCGCAGTTCTTCTTCCATGTCCGGTTCTCCGGTTAGGTTGGCTGTATGGAGGGAATTGAGCTTGAGGTTCGGATCGTTGGTGAGCGAGGCCCGGCCGATCTCAAGGACACGGTGCGGCTTGCCTTCGGTCACGAAGAGCGCTGGCGACAGGTAGCCATATTCGCGGCCGCTGACGGCCGCATTGCCGCGAGCGTTCCATTCAACCTTGCCCCAGATGCCATCTTCACGGGCTTCCATGTCCACGATCCAGCCAAGTGCCGGGCTTTCAAAACCCTGCGTTCCAAGCTTGTCTGTGGAATGATTGATGTCGATCGGAAGCTTGCGGCCAGTATTGCGGAACTGCGCAACGATCTGCTGGAGATCACCGGCAACGTAAGGACCGCGACCGTCTGCCCCGCTGAACGTGCCAGCGGGCATGAGGTGTACCCATTCCGGCACAGCGGTCACCGTCACGTCATCGACGGCCGGAAGATTCATCATAAGGGAGGTCAGACGCTTTTTCATGGACGTGAGAAAACCACGTCCAGCAAAAGCTTATCATGCCCGCGACGGCGGGCACCCATTAAGAGGCGTTAAATACGGCGTTGAAGTGCGCTGAAAACGGTCTCGGAAATCATGACCTGGTCATCGTCGGAAATACCGAGATAAGGACGCGCCGGTATCGTAACCGACTTTGCCAGCACAATGCCAGATGCCAGACGAAAAACAAGATGTGAAGCACTTTTCGGCTTGATGGTCGCGCCGAGCTGGTGAACGGCGGCATAGTCCGCGTTGGTTCCGACCGTCACCTGGTCACGGCCTGCACGATGATTGATGCTGTCGCGAAGACGGCCGCTTTCCGTCAGAATACGGCTATTGCGCTTGGTTTTCTTGTATTCCGGATTGAGCTTCTCCCACGCAACGCCATCTGGCGACTTCTGCGAAACGAACCGACGGTGTGTCGAGCCAACCAAACTGGAGCCGATTGCGCTCATGATTGGCGTTGTGTCGCCCATCACGGTAATCAGCCTGGTGAAAGCCTGTTGGACGGCCTTGTCAGAAATCTCGACTTCAAGAGAAACGCCGGTCATTCCGCAGCACCATCAAGCCAGCTCATACCGGGATTATATTCAAACCCCGGATCGACGCCCTGGGGAACGCGAACCGTGCGCCCGCCGACTTCCTCTGCACGGAATACGAGATCGGGTGAATGATCGGGAGCGGACTTTCCCTGACGGCGCAGGCCGCCATCAGAAACCGGCGTTACGAAACAACCGCAGCGCCAGCCGTTCGGTGGATAGTTGGTGCGCCAGAATGTGTCGTCGGCACGAAGCACCATGCCGTCCCAGGACAAATGCTCTTTGCGGGGATGAAGCGAACCGGAATGGTTATATTGCCAGTAGGGAAACGCTTCGAGCGTTTCAGGTTCGGTGAGCTTGGCATAGCGACCGGCTGCATAGGCCGTGCGCAGATTGGTATCGAAGATGATGCGGGTGCGCCAGTTCCGTTTGCCGCGATAGTCCCAACCATGCTTTTCGACGATTGCGTCGAATGACTGGCGGAACTCCTCGATTGTGGTGCCTTCTTCAAGCGCTCGTTGGATCTCGCGTCGGAAGTCATCGAGCAGCGCATCCGTGGCAGCTCCGGCAACCATGAAAGCTCTCGAATGAGCAGCAGCATAAACATCGGTCCAGACTTGCGTCTTGACGTTGGCCTTGCCGGATAAGAAGCGGATCGCTTCATCAAAGGGCAGATCGAGCGCCGATATCGTATCTGTCATCGTGGAAGCTCCCGAACCATCAAATTTGAAGGCCATTTGAAGGCCATAGACGCGCATTCCCGATTTTTTGCGGGATCGCTTCACAAAGGAAGCTAGTGCGCGTCTGTGGCGGTTTATTTGCGTCCGGCAATGTCATCGATCAAAGCGGCCTGTCCGGCGAGATGCGCCAAAGCCATTCCGCGTGCCATGGCTTGTGACAGCTCATCCGGTGAAAGTTTCATCCGGGCAAGCCGGTCGGCCGCGTCGGCAATCGTTTCCGCCGACATCAGCACCGTGCGGATTTCTTCGGCAAGGCCCGCAAGCGCCCCGGCCGCATCGTCCTGAAGCCGGTCAGTCAGCTTCCCGACAATGTCTTCAGTAGGCGATTGCTTTTCGCGGGCATGTAGCATCTTGCGAACCGAATTGAGTTCAGGCGCGCGCCCTTCCGATTCAAACAGGCGATCCATGATGGAAGGCTGGCGCCCGCCGATAACTTCTTCTCCTTCAACGGGAGCCGGAGCGCCGAGGCGTTCGCGGATATAGGATGCGCCAACCGTGAGACCATGTTTGGCGAACTTGTCGAAGGCTTCGGCAAACTCCTTCAACATCACTTCGTCCGGACGCCCGATACGCACGATCGGATAATGATCCTGCGGGCCGAAGTTCATGGAGATCAGGTTTGGAATAAGCTGGCGAATGATGGTCGCGGTGATCATCATTGCATCGGCGCGCTCGATATCCTCCTGGACGAGGCGATGCTCGCGAGCAACCGCATGTCCCCCGCCGACAGCGTCGGTCGTGGTCGTCTGACCAAGAACGGCTTTCGACACCTGCCGGTCCATCCAGTCGGCCCGACGTTCGTAAAGGTCGATTGAAGTGCCTTTCGCGGCCACTTCCTGAAACTCGATTTTCATGCTGTCGGGCATGATCGCAGCCATATCGCCAGCGATCTGCGTCACTGCGCGCCACAGGACATCCTTGTCCTCTTCCTTGGCGTCACCTTCGTAGCGGCCGATACGGATCGGCATGCCGAAATTCTGGACGAAGATCGCCCAGTCCTTGAGTGTGAAGCTTTTGTACATCCACGCCCAGGATGCCACGCGGGCAATACCGGAACGGATTGTCAGGCCAGACTTCGACGGATGTCGATGGATGATAAACTTGTGAGCCGGTAACGGTTCTTCTGCCGGATCATCGCGAAGCACAACAGTTTCACCGTCTGCGCGGGCAAATGTAAACCAACGCTGCGGCCGGTATGTAATCTCGCGCGGCTCCCACCGGCTAAGCCGGGTTTGCCAATCGATCTCCATAACGGAGAATCCCTTGCCGATCGCGTCGAGCATATCGAAGAGACATGCCCGCAGCACGTCATCGTTGATCCACGACTGGACGAACTCGGCGTGCTTCTTGTGATCGGCCGCGTCACTGGCAGGCTTCACTGTAATCGGGAGCTGCGCCACGGAACGCTTGCGGGTCGACATCACCCCGAAATAATGAAGGTCGCGCTCCTCGATGTCCTCTGCAAGCTCCAGATAGGAGAGCGGATCACCTTCAGCAGCTGCGCGATGAATGGCGGAAAGACGACGCGGGTTAAGCCCCTCGGCCGGATGACCTGAAATGACGGGACGAACGCCGCCGGTTGTCGGCCCCGCATAGGGTCTGGTGATTTCCTGCCGCTTCAGCGGATTGCCATACTGATCGACCAACTGTGCCATTAGAGCGAACCTCTCAATTCTGGATTAATCGAACGCTCGCGATCATCGGATCGGCTGCGACCATCGGACGGCACGTTGCGACGTGTTTCATACCCGTATTCCATATGCGGCGTACTGGCGGCATGTATGCCAAGGAACGCAGCCCACGTACGGTCGGCGTGATCATCGTCTCGCTCGGCAACGAATCGCGGCGCGCCGGTCGGAGAAGTGACCTTGCGCAGTTTGTGCAGGTCGGACCGAAGCGGAACATTGCCCATCGGTATGCGAACGGTGCGGTCCTCGAAACGTTCCTTGCCGCCATTCGCCATGATCAGCTTGCTGCCGGTGCTAAACAGGACGCCTTCAACACGACGACCGTAGCGGCGCTGTGCGTCCTCGACGACTTTTTCGCCCATGCCGGTCTGGTCGATGCAGGCCCGCGCCACACGATAACGCATCATCACGTCATCAAAGGCAGCATCCATGTCGGCAAAGGTGGCGCGCTTCTGCTCGATGATCTCACGACACCACAGAACGTCGCCGATCTCTTCCCATACCCAGATCACATGAAGGTCATTGCGTCGGCCAATATCGCGCCCGACATAACAGGCGTTGCCCTGATATCCTTCCGGGCTTCCTGCATCGTCATCTTCGACCGACGAGATCAGTTCGTACGATAGCCAGGCGCTCGCCTCATCGAGATACTGCAGTTCATATTCCTGCGCCCAGGCATCTTCGTCGGCAATACCGGCGCGGAGTTCCTCGATGTTGCGAGGCAAGCCGTCCCTGACCGCCTGATAGATATCGACAACATGCCGTGACCAGGTATCGTCGTTGGCGGTGTCCAGTTCGAAGAATTTCCCGCTCTTGCCATTCGGTGTCGATGTGACGCGCAGCTTCCAGTTTGCCGAGATTACTGGAAAGAGCGCCTTCCAGATCGCATTACTATCTTTGTGGAATGCGAACTCATCGAGAAATACGTTGGCAGAAAAGCCGCGTGCCGTATCGGGATTTGCCGGAAGAGCTGTAATACGGGTGCCGTGCGGTAATGTCACTTCCAGCGCCTTGTAGCTGCCGGTGTCGCCCTGCCAATCAAACTCGCTGGCGTCAAATGCCATGCCGTAAGCCTTGGCGTGAGGATATATTCCTTCCAACATGGCTTCGCGGGCTTGACGTTCACCACGGCTCAATATCACCCACCGTGTACGCTGGCTCTTTACGGCATGCTCAAAACTGTCATCAACACATTCCAGTGTCGTGGTGAACGTCTTGCCGGTTTGTCGGGCAAATTTGCCGATCTTGAAACGGCTTTTGTCCGTGAGCCAGCGGCGCTGATAGCCGTAAAGCAAAGGCTGTGTCATCATGATGTCCCATAAGCTTCACGGATCATGCGCAGGATTTCTTCGCCATCCACCTTGCGGCCTGCTTTCTCGACAGCGTCGGTCGCGTCACCAACCGCTTTCGCCAGCTTGGCACTGGCTTCCTGTTCGGCCTTGCGGCGATGCTCGGCAGAATGGCGCTGCGCAACCACGGTTTCCTTATAGGCACGTGCCAGTTCCATGGCGTTTTTGGAATTGAGGCCGTCGCCGTCAAGCAGCTCATCGATGAGCGTTTTGAGGAACTCGCCGAGAACGATATCGGACTTGCTGATTTCTTCAGGCGTGAGCTTCTCTGCGATGCCAGCATAGATGTAGCGGCGCTCTTCCAGTTGAGAGGCACGACGGGACAAGCGCATGGCTTTACGATTGAAAGCCGACTTCGATATCGGTCCAATGCCCTTGACTTCCAGACGGTCATTCAGCTCAAAAAGAATATCCGCCTGACTGCGGCGGCGTTCATTGAGCTGACTGATTGCCCAGACAACATCGTCCTGAGCGTCTTCCGGTAGTAACTCCAGACTGTCGAGCCTGGAACGGCCACGCCTATCCTCTGTCATGGCTCATCACTCCACGTCGCCCGGTCGCTGGATGCCTTCGAGGACGAGACGGCGCTCGACATGATCGCGGCCTGTCCTGGTCAATGTGGCGATGAGGGCTGTGCCTGCGGCACTGATGCGTACAGCGCCAGCTTCGGTTTCAAGCCAGCGCATCTGATTGCGCAGATATTCGCGGGTGCGTTTGTAGCCGAAAACCTCCAGCTCGCGTTCAAGCAGGCTGTCGTTCAGACTGGCATTCGTCTCCATCGCGAGCGCCTTCAGGATGATGAGGCGTACATTCTGATCGACAAAATCCTTGTAACCCGCCGTCATTCCTAACGTCCTTTCTGCATCAAAAATTCTTCAACACGGCGCGTCGTTCGTTCGGTCGCCTCCGACGACTTTGCCATTATGCCCATCTGGCCCTTGATCTCGGTGATCGCGAGCTGGAGCTGATGGACGGTTTCAGTGTTCGGCATGTGTGACAGATCATTCTCGACCTTCGACAGTCGGTGCTCGTGATCCGAAACCTTGGCCGATATCTCTTTCGCGCCCTTGCCGATGTAGCCGCTGACCACGCCGAGGAAGGCCGCAGCCGCCAGCAAGAAATTGATAAGCTGCCCAATCTGGGCGAGTGAGATATTCTCCAGCATTAACGACGCCCCCTGGACTGCTCGCGTTCAAGTTTGCTCTGACAGTCCACACACCGGCGCGCCGATGGCAGGGCTGCAAGCCGCTCCGGCTCAATCTCTTCGCCGCAGCGGACGCAGATGTCCGATCCGTCTCCAATCAACGCAGCCGACGCGGCAGCGATTCCCGCGTCCCGCTCTTGCTCGGCGCGCAGATCGGCCAGTTCATGTGCCTTGTTGCCCGCTTCCATCACTTCGGCCGCTCCGCTGGCACCGGCACCGCGTCGATGGCGGCGATGGCTGCACCGCGCCGTTGTTCGCAGGCGGCAAGCGCGGCGCGATCCTTGCCCCAAAGCGGCGTCAGCTCTTTCGCCGACAGCGCGCGATTAGGCAGAGTGACAGGCGGGTCGCATGGCTTGCGCGCTTCAGACGGCACTTGGCCCCTTACGAACTCAGTACGGAGGATTGGCTTTCCCTCCGAGGAACTGGTTGTTGAGCAGCCGTGAGCGATCGACATCGATGCCACTGCCAGGAGTGTCAGAAAGTGCCGCATTGGCATCCTCCAGTTCTAAGACCTTGTTGTTGAGGCGGTTGATTTCGGCTTGCGCTTTTTCCTGCACGGCCTGGGAGGCTTTCATCTGCTCGATGATGTTCTTTGCGGCGGCTTCATTGGCCTCGGCGATCTGTCGAGACCAATCCGCATCACGGGCTTTCTCGGCGGTTGCAACCGCATCGGTGATCGTATCGCGGAGCGCACGAGCAGCACCGAAAGCCAAGGTCGCCGCCGCCAGCAGTATGATGGCGGCAACAACAATCTGGGAGGTCCACTTGGCGAACCATGCCGAGAACCATGCAATCATGGCCTGTCCTCCCGTCGATCGGTGAATAGCGTTTTTGCCTGCGCCCAATAATCGACAGACCCGAAACCACGATGGACGCCGAGAACGCCGACGATCAGGGCGACCATGGAAGGAACGACAATGGGGGCGATGGCGACGGCTTGTTCGGAGCCGACAGATGCAGCGCCAACAAGAATGACGATGACGGCCCAGGCTAGGTAGAAACTGCCCCAGAGGTAGCGACGGCTGGAGGTATAGCCCGGCTCCTTGATCTGTTCGCTCATACCACGTCCTCCGGCATGAAGCGCTGAAGGCTGTTCATCGTCTTCGACCCGACCAAGCCATCGGCAACCAGACGATGGTCGCGCTGGAATGCCTTCACGGCTTGCTCGGTTCCCGGTCCAAAAATCCCGTCGATCGACAGATGGTAAAAACCGGCAGCACGAAGGCCACGTTGAAGATCGGCAACGGAGAGACCCCGCATGCCACGACGCAGCACGGTGTCACCCGGCTGGAAGGCGATAGCGTCGGCGCTGATCTCCGCAACAATGTCCTTGGCCTTGGCGAGATATGCGGCGCGGTCGCTCAAGCCGTTCGTGCCACCGTTGACGCGCTTGGTGATAGCGACAAGATCATCGCGGTCGGCAAGATCATTGAGGTTGCGAGTGGACCAGAAATAAAAGACAGCCCATGCAGCCCACGGCCACGTCGCCACCAGTTCGGGCTTCAGCTCGAAGTTTGGCGCATCGGAGCGGTGCTGCCGTATCCACATTGCGAAGGCGCGATAATTTGCGCGGCCGGTCAACTGGATCGGGCCACGGCCCTTGAAGCGTTTGCCGTCACCGGGCTGTGTATTGCCGAGATCCGCGCGGCCTTCATATGCGGCTCCGCTGGCGTATTCTTCCATCGCGCAAAAGCCATCGCTCTCGTGGGCGAGCTGCGCGAGGAAATGAACGATGCGAAGCGCATTCGTCACCTGAAACCGTTTCAGCAGTTCTGGAAGCAAAGGCCCAAACGATGAAATGATGGATTGTTGCTGTGCGATCTTTTTGACAGCGACACGTGGAGCGAGCGCGGCCAGCACCGTGTGATTAATCTGGGATGCAAGGTCGGTCACATCACGCCCTCCGCGAAACTGTCTCTTTGGCTGTTGCCGTGGCCCTGATTGGCCGGTTCAAGACAGTTTTACGCGGGCACGCGATTGCTAATCATGCCATAGAAGGAAGGCACGACCCGTATCTATTCTGACGGAAACATTTCGATCTGACGGTCGTCAGTCTTTCTTGTACGGTATTTAACCGGTGAGCGTTGGAATAGCTTCTCAACACCGTTTTCTGTGATGCCCAACTTACGGGCAATCTGTGCATTCGACAAGCCATCGTCGTCACGATAGCGGCGAGCGCGAAGATCGCGCACTAATGGAACGCTTATGTAGTCACCGCCATAGCGGCGTGAGAGCTTGTTTGCAATATCGATCCCGACGGTATCGATCAGCTGCGAACGATCAATATTCGACGGCACGTAAAGGCGAATACCTGCATGCTCCTCGGCAAGGCGGATCAGACCATCCTCACCAAGCAGACCGAGCAGCTCTCCCACAAGACGATGATCCTTCAATGCTGCCTCCCGATCTCCGCAGAAAGCGCAAGTTGCTGCGCGGTAACGAAACGCAGGCGGGCCTCCAGCTCAACACGCTTATGGCAGTGCGGCCGGAGCGCGTGGATACGTTGACGCAAGATATTGCGCTCAGTCTGGAGCCGCTCGATCTCTGCCAATTCCGGCGCGATGAACAGAGGTAGATTAACCAGAGGCGCGGATTGCTGAACCATCATCATGCCCTCACCATTGCCAAAACGCGGAAGGCGCGCTTTATTGGAGGAAATTTCAGGGGGTTGATATGAGACTGGTACTGGTTGGCTTGGTGCTTTTTGGCAGTGGCGCGATCGCCTCGGCCGCAAATTTTGATGAACAGAAAGTCGCTAATGATCTTGGTACCGTGCTTGCCGCCGAAGATGTTTGCGGTCTGAGCTACGACCAAGACGAGATACAAAAGTACGTCACCGAAAATGTTCCAAGCGACGTGACCAGCTTTCCCGGAACTTTGGGGCTGTGGACGCGGACCCGAAAAGATCAGATGCAAACAATGACAGGGTCTGAGAAAACCGCACAATGCACGTCCATCAAGAATATCGCTAAATCCTACGGCTTCATTAAATAGCCGCGCCATCCGCCCGGAAGTTTCCCGGCGAATTGATATCGTTTCTGATGTGGCGCGGACCGTGAAAATCATGGCCGCGCCGCTTTTCTGATTTCTGCGCCAAGCGCGTTCATCACCGGCTGCCAGTTCTGCGGCTTCAGTTCTTCAAAATCGAACTGGTCATCGAGACCAAGAACCGCCCGAACGTATCGGGTGAAGCTGCCCGGCTCTGGCAGTCTGCCTTGCTGCGAAAGCACACTCCATTGCGCAGCGGCAACCTTCGCGCCGTCTGTTCGCCTCCAGCCCTGCATGAACATATCTTCCTGCCAGACTGGACCGACTTCGCGTTCAATCCACTTCTTGATGCTCTCAATCGCGATACGCGCGTCGGCCCAATCATGGACGAAACGGACATGATCGATTTTCGTCTGGCGCTTCACGAAGGCCAGCAGGGCTTCATCAGCGGGATTGTCGAAAACACCAAGGTTCCAACCAGCAATCCAGAGAGCCTGAAGCTTACCGGCGAACTTGCCTTCAAGGCGCTTTCGAGACCCTTTTGAAGCGGGCTTGAAACCTTGGCGACGAAACTCATCGATCAGCTTCAGGCGCTCGCCTTCGGTCATTGCCGCAGACGAATGCTTGCCGGTGATGCGAATGCAGATCGCTCGATAGGTATCGTCGTCAAGATCAAGTTGCTTCTTCGCGACGTGTATGGCGGCGGTGGATTTCATATCAATCCTCCCTCGGCGCGATTGGAACTGGTCCGGACCCGAACGGATTGAAGGTGTCAGCTTCCCGAATATGCTCTACGGCTTTCAACGGGTCCGCGCTTCTCCAGTCCGGCCACCGGCGAATGAAGTTGCATGCCTGTTTCGCGATGATGATCTTGATGATCTGTTCGGGCGACAAATCGAGCCGCGCCATGCCGTTGAGTGCCAACAGGACAATGTCAGCCCATTCCTTCGGATCAGTTGGATTGGTCTCGATCTCGATCAGTTCCTTTCGGATATGATCGATTGTGCCTTCTGTGCGCCGTCCAGGGCCGAACGTGGCAAAATTCCAGCTGATGAACTCTTCTAACCAGACGGCATTTATGATGGGTGTAGTCATGCCACACCTGCCTTCGTCGGACGCACAAAGACCCGGCGATGATGATGCTCACAGAAGCTGGAACCGATCTTCACCGGATGGCCGCAAAACAGATGCTGTTCGCCCTTGGCTGCGTTGTTAACCGCGAACCGGCATTGGCGAAGGTTTAGGTCAGCTAACGGCAGGCCGAGCGGATCGATCGGCGTTTCGATCTCGGCGACGTCCTCGCAAATGAACACGGGCTCCGCCTCAGCAACCGGCACGACCACTGGTGCGGATTGTACGTACCGAGCTGGAGACCGAGCCGCTGTTTTCATGCGTCCGGATTTATAAGGTGACGATTCCGCCTTCGGCTTTCGTGCACCACCGACACCGGACCGAAGCCCGATCTCGCTCAGCGTCTTGTCGCGGTGAATGACGCTGATAATCGCATTGCGGCTGATACCGAGGCGCTTGCTCATCTGACCGGCAGAGAGACCTTCGCGGAGCAGCTCGGCGACGACCTGTTTGCGATCATCAGTCCATGTCTTTTGAGAATGGTTGCTCATTTCAGAATTACCTTTCGGCGAAACAGTGCTGCTATCGCCGCATAAAGCGGCGCGAAGGTGCGCAAGAAAACGGAACGTGCGGGCATCGGTGCATGATGTTCTGGAGCAAACGGACGTGCATACCGATCAACCATGTTGCGGCAGAAGGTCGGGCCGTCGATGCCTTCAGGCACGGCATAGAAATCCGTTCCTGAAGGACTGAACACCACGCAAACGCCTGACAGCAGAATGCCCGATACACGACCTTGTTGATGGCGGGTGCGGGATTTCTGGCTGGCGCTCATGCTGCACCTGCCAGCCCACGAAGGTGTTCGACACGGACAACACGATGGTGGAGCGTCAGACTGTAACCAGTCTCCTGAGAGCGCACCAAGTCATCCGTGGTTACCAGTTTGTCACCAACACCGTGCGGCAGTGCGAGGTTCACGAAATGACTGCCATCGGCCCAAGCCCACGCCTGAAACGGGCCTGCGCCGACAACTTTGCCAACGCCGCCGCCCTGGTCTTCTACGTCCCACCAAAGGAAGTCCTGACCGTTGTCCTGAAAGTGAAAGCGGATCATGCTGCACCGCCTTCCGGATACTTCTCGCCGCAGAACGGGCAGTAGGACAGGAACATGCCGACAGGCTTGGCACCGCGCTTCTTCTCGATGACCTCTGTTTGGAGCATGATCGTTGGAGCCGCACGGTTGCCGAATACGAGGGCTTGGGTCAGACGGGTATTCCGCTCGGCAAGCTTCTCGTCCACGTTTTTGATGCAATCACACATTGCCGCACCTCACGCTTTGGCGATGTCTACGGTGACAGCTGTCCAGTCATCCTGAACAGAAGCGCGCTCGTAGAACCGGACGTACTGTTTGGAATATTGGACGTCGATGGCGTCCTCGATGGCGCGCATGGCGTCCTTCCAACGTTGATCGGAAATATCGAGCTTGGTCAGCTTCTTGATTTCCTTCAGGTTGATCTTGCCTTCCTTATCCGTGTCGAAGGCACGGGTGATGATGGCGCGGATTTCAGCACGCGCACCGTCCGTCCATTCATTTAGGCATTCATCAATGAGGCTTTTCGCGACCTGAAGTTCGGGACCCGCAACCTCGAAATCGTTGATGCTGACCTTGACCATCTTCAGGCCATCAATGGTCTGATAGGTCCGGTTTCCCTTCACGCCGCCTGGACGGGCGTTGTATTCCTGCTCCAGAACTTCATCCAGGCTGTCGAGGTCGGTCATGCTGTGCTTGCGGAAGCGGCTGATTTGCGCCGAGATGTCCTTTGCGTACCCCATCACCTTGCGGACGGTCTCGTCACGAAGTTTGTCGGCAGGCTTCACCAGTTCGAGCGGTACGAGTGCTCCCTTGGCATTAGCCATATAGGGTTTGCCATTCACCATGGTGACGCCCTGTTCTGGCTGTTCTTCCAGGATGCAGGCTGCAAGTGCTTCGGTCATTGTCGTTTCCTTGTGTTCTGGTGGCTCAGGCGCGGTCGGCGCGTAGGGTGAAATTGGGTTTGAAGAGGACGACGTTGGTGTCGCCCTGGTAGAGTTGATCCAGCAGGGCTTGTCGGGTTCGGTCATCGCTGCGGCCCATGCCGTTCCAGCGGTGGCGGCTGATCTCATGTTCGCGCTTGACAGCGAGAGCGCCGCATTCGTAGAGCGCTGCGTTAAAATTCTGGACATCAGCCGGAGTTAGGAAAACGCCTTGCGTCTCGTACTTCAGGAACGACCGACGCCATGCGAAAAGCGTGTCACTCAATGCATAAAGATCGGCATCCATGGTTATGCTCCTTCCTTGATAAGGCTGTGCGGGCATCCCCTCCGGCATGCCTGAAACATGCGGATGCGATGGGCGTTGGTTGTTGCGAAAGGCTTGCGCTGCCAGAGCACACAGGTGTTGCGTGGCAAATCGCCGAGGACCGGGCAATCAACGGTCTCAGCCATCAAGGCACCGCGAACAGCTTGTTCAACCCGGCCGATATCGCCGTTCTGATAGCTGTTGGAGAGAACCTGGCTGACGGCGGAAGCCGAATAACCGACCTTGCGGGAAATCGCCGACTGACTTTCATGGTCACAGGCTTCCGCCAGAATGACGATCCAGTCAGGAATGACATTTCCCCAGGCGGTGCGTGCCTTGTCGATGTTGGAGAGCTTGGCGGCGATCATGGTTGCACCTCTTCGGTCACAACCGGGCCAACGATCTCATGACGATTCTGGTCAAAGACGCCCTTGGCTCGCAGGATAATCGGCGGCAGCGGTCCGGTGTTCATGTCCGGCGAAAGCCGATAGATACCGAGATTGCCGGATTTTCCTTTCTGCATCTCAATCAGGTAGCCAGCTTTGGCCAGAAACTTGATGTAAGATTTCGCCGCCTCGATGCCGATGCGTGTTTCATCGGTGGACGCCCAGATGGAAATATCCTGCGCAGTGAAACCTTGCGCACCTGCACTCATGCGCATGTGGTTCCACATGGCTTTCTGTTTGCTGACGCCTTCGATCACAGTGCCGTCGCGGCGTACCTTGGGTGTCATCGACTGGCGGATGGCGACCTTGTACGTCGCAGCATCCCGGTCAGAAGCGACAGGCTCGATAAAGCCAGCCTTCGCCAGCCGCCGCATGAAATCGTTGATGTCCGATTGTGGCGCGTTTGAACGATTGAACACGTCGCGAGCGGTAAAGGTGCGTTCGGCTACTGCGTAGTCCATCATGACCATCCAGTAGTGATCGAAGCCACGCTTGGGGCTTTTGCCTTTAACGGCGGTAACCTTGAGAACGATGCCCATCAAGCGGCCCTCCGGTTGCGGGAGGGAACGGCGCCGGTGCAGAAATAGCCTGCGCCATGTTGCTGATATTGCGCGAGGCCGATTTCCTTCAGGCCGAGTTCGTCGGCGGTGTTGGCGATGGAATGAAGCGTGTTGCAGATGCGGCGGACGCGACCGTCACCTTCCATGCGCGCCTGATCCAGCAAGTCATCCGAAATCGAAACAGAGCGGCAGAAGGTTTTGGCCAGAGTGCGCGTATCGTCCAAGTCGCAAGGCTGCGCGTAACCCCATTCCAGCACGAGGTCACGGAACCGATCAACGCGCTCCAGTTTTTTCGGGAACAGCTCTTCACCGATCAACAGCACCGGAACGTTGCTCTTCTTGGCGATCATGCGCACCAACTCGATCATGTTCCGATCGACCAGTTTGTCTGATTCATCAATGATGAGGGGACGCTTCGGATCACGGGCCAGAGTGCCTATGATCTCATCTTCCAGATCGGACAAGGTGCCTCTCGCGTCGGGCTGACCAAGCTCGGACAGGATGGCGGTGAGCAGCTTCTTTTTCGTCCAGGTGTCGGATGGCTCGACATAAGCCGCAGCCGTCTTGTTCATGGCATAGAGCGCGGCCACGCTCTTGCCATAGCCAGAGAACCCGGCAAAAACGCCAAGGTTCGGCTGCAGCGGGTGGCGGTTCTGGAGCGACCGGACGAGATTGAGGCACGCAGCCACATTCTTGATCGGTGCAGTATCGCCGCCATTGACAATCGGTTCGTTACCAGTCATTTTTTCCTCATTGTCTTGGAAATTGCATTCGAAACCCCGCGCCAACGGGGTTTTATTTTTTTAGCGAGCGATCTTCAGCGCTTGCTCAAGTCCAAAATCCTTTGCTGTGTCCTTGATGGTTCGGTATGCCGCCGTGGCCTGAAAGCGGACGAGCTGCGCGGCAGTGTCTGCATCCAGTTCGACACCAGCGGCGATCTTGGTTTCAAGGTCCATCGCCCATTTGAAGCGGCGCGCATTGGCGCTTAGACCCGCATCCGGATCGAGATGGACAACCGTCGAAGACTTCCGATCCTCGGCCTCGCGCTTGATCGCTTCATGCAACTCTGCCGCCTTTTCGTTGAGCGGCTTGGGCTGGATACCTGCCTGCGGAAGTGTGGCGGCATCGATGGCGGCGGCAATGGCCGGTGTCGAATGCTGCTCTTCGCGCTTCGGCAACTGGATGACGTTAGCGGTCTGGCCAGCTTTTTCGGCTGCTTTGCGCTTGGCAAGGCGAAGGGTGCGTTCGATACCGGATGGACCCTTTTTCAGTTCCCGGATATCTGCCTTGATCTCGCGTTCGCGCTGGCGAACGATATCGGCGGCAATGTCCTTCTGCGCCTTGACGTATTCCTGCGGATTGACGCCCGCCAGCTCTGGGCAGATCGCCACGTCGAGAAACTCACCGCCTTCAGCGGAGAATACATACATCTTTCCCATATCGAGCGGATCGCGGCGGCAGAACACTTCCGTACCAACCATGATCGTGCCGGAAACGTAATGCAGGCCGTTGTCCTTGATGCCCTGTTTGGTCATCTTGCGCAGGCCGTTCTTACCGGCAACCGGCATCAGCAGTGTATCAAGCGCGCGTTCGTCGATGCGACGGATCGGCGTTGTGGAAGCCTGGGCGACTTCGTTCGGTGTCCGCCCCTTCAGGCCGCTATGGGCGCTTTCGTGGTAAACGAACTCCAGCCAGTCATCGATATGCTGCTGGAGCTGCGCGGCCGTAAGCGATACTTCGAACAGTTCATGTTCATCTGCGCCGAGGCGCTGTGCGAAGCTTTTCCGGCCTTCGATTGCCTTACGATCGGCAACAGAGTGCCCGATATAACCCGGCAGCTGCGGGCAGACATTATGCTGGAACGTCTTGATTACGCGCTCGACATGGCCTTTCTGCTCCGGGCTGTATGCGTCCGAAATGTCGGCGGTGATGTCGAGATTGCTGAACAGGCGCTTGGTGGCTATTGCCACGAAATCCGAACCATTATCCGTTTTGATAACAGCGGCGGCACCCATCTGCAGGATCGCCTTGCGGATAAGCAGGGCAACCGCTGAAGCACGCGGCGTCTTCGATAGGGTTATGACGAGACGGCGTGTGGCAATGTCGATGCAGGCATACATCGAATAGCGCCCATCCACGCATAGGGCGTCAACGGGCGATGCGTCGATCATCCAGAGCGCGTTCGGTTCATCAATATGCCGATAGGTGCCGGTGCCGGAAAGCTTCATGGTAGAGCGGAACTTGTCCGGGTCCGTGATCTTGGTCAGGACGAGCTTCTCCTCGGCTTTCAGCGCAGCGATGAAGTGTCGAAACGTACGCACAGGAGGCAACGGCTTCATTTCGCCATTGCGATCGGTCAATTCCGAACCAAAATGGTCCTCGCAATAGCCACGGATGATATCAGCCGACAAATGCGGGTTAGCCGCGATCCAGGCGAGAACAAAGGAGCGGACATCGCCGTTGTTGGCGGTTTCCAGCAAACCCTTGCCCTTGCGGGCTTCGGAGCGGTCTACGGCAAGCGCATCTTTCGCGCCTTTTGCTTTCGCCGCGCGCCAACGGAAAACTGAACGCTGAGAAATACTCGGCAGGGTTTCCTTGACCCATGGGTCCACCTGGATCATGCCAACGTTGTAGCGGTCGCAGAATACGAACAATGCGCCTTGAACGCTGAGATTAAGGCCCTTCAAGAACAATTCAAAAGCCGCAACGACGGCAAGGCGCGCATCCCGCTCACGTTGGGCGCGGTCACTCAAGGGGACTGTCGTGGGGATTTCTGACTCGGCCTGCGGTAGTGGCTCGACACGGCCCGTGACCATGTAGCGCTGGACATAGGCAATCTGCGGGAGAGTAGGCAGTAAACGATAATGATACTGCAAACCACCGCCGACATCGGCGCGACCACGGCAGAGTGATGGGTAGGAACTCCAGTTGTGCCGCTTCGCATGACGAATTACGCCACTTTCCGAATGCGGAATGCCCGGCAATTTTTCTTCTGCAATCTGTTTCGCCGTCAGCCATTCCTTCATGGCGGCGACTGGCGCGGGATTGACACGGATAATCTCGTTCATCGACGTGCAGCCTTTCGCTTGGCTGACAGCACCTGCCGTCGCGCCTGCAATTCTTCGATGTGATCTTCAAGCAACCTGTCTTCGATCAGGTCGGCGTATTCGTTGGCGATAACCGTCAGGCCGAACATGCCGGGCACGAAGCCGAGCAGTTCCTTGGCGTCGGTCGCGTGGACAAGTGCGATGAACGCGTCGAGCGGGATGCGATGTTCACCGCTCGCCTCGGATGCCCATTTGTCCAGCATCGTCGTGGAGATCGACCGATCCAGATAGCGCGTCATGGAGGCCGCAATTTCCGACCGGCCCTTGTTGTCATCACGTGCGTCACGCAGAGCGCGAGCTACCAAGCGGGCAATCTGGTTATCGAGCGAGCCGCGACCGGTCACGCCTTCTTCGTAGCGGATCGCCACCTGGGGAGGCGTCCACTCGAACAAGTCCTTGGTGAGAGGGTCGCGGCGCTTGGTCATTAACGTGCAGCCTGACGTTCTGCGAACCAACGCAGCACCGCCGCTTCATGCAGCGCAAAGAAATGATCTTGTTCGGACGGCTTCAACCGTGCAAAGCGGTCGGCAATCTTTTCCCAACGTGCGGGTTCGTTCGGCTTCGGTGTGCCGTCGATCTGGATAATGGCTTCAGTAACGGTCAGCGCCTTGCCATCAAGCACCAGCTCAATGATCGCCGATGCACGCTCATATGGTTCGTTTGCGATAGACAGAAGCGCTTGCTGATTGTCGCAAAGCGGAAGGAATATCGCCATGCGGTCTCGCAGGTCGGCCGGAATGCCAGCAATCTTGATTGAGCGGAAAACTTCATTGCGACCGATCTTCAGGAAACGTTGTGCCGCCTCCGAGAAACTCAGCGCAAATGCCTCGCCTTGTTCCATGATTTCAGCGTCGGTCGAATTAAGTACCAAGTTGGTACTAAATTCGGTTTCCGATTGCGGCTGCGTTTTAGGCCCGCGCTTTACGGGGTGAGCTGCCCGCCAGATTGCGCACCAATCGGCAACATCAACGCTGCGTTCCAGAACGGTCAAGCTGTGTCGATAGAAGTTCTCGGCAATGCCGGTCAGACGAATTTCTGCCTGGTCGGCAAATTCGTCCGGCTGGCGTATTGCCGCGATTACGGTAGTCTTAAGCAAGGCGGCAGCTGCAAGGCGCTTTGCACCGAAAACCAGCTGGTAACGTCCGTTCTTCTGTTCGATCACTTCGATTGGCTGTCGCTGTCCGCGAACCTTGAAGTCTTCGGCAATGGCAAATGACGCGTCTGGCGACACCTTCTTGTGTTCGGCGGAAACGTCCACGAGCGACGGATTAATGTCAGCAATAATCATGTTGGATGCTTTCGATTGTCAGGATGATGGAAAAAGGCTGACGGAAGCGTCAGGCAGCAGTCTGTGCACCGTCAGCGTTCGCGTGACGTTTTGGCCTTCCGCCGCCAGACTTGTTGCTGCTACTATCCACCCCGTCATGACGACCGCGCGTGTACATGTCGGGAAACATCTCGCGGAACGGAACGCCAAGGGCAGCGGCAATTGCTTCCGCTCCAGGCCGACTGGCTCCGATGATTCCGGCACGGCAAGCTGCGGGATACATGCCAGCATCGCGGGCTATTCCGGTCAGGGTCTTATTCTGCCGTAGTAGCTCATCCTTGATTGCTGCACGGTCCCACTTTCTTGGGTTCGTCATGGTTGCTCCCTGTTTTCTGACCTGTGCAAGAGGTCGGTTGGCTTGGGTGTAGGTGTTGAAACAGTGTCGCAACGGATATTCGCGTAATTATGCGAATAAGTCAACGTAAAACCGTGATTATTTGCGGTCAGACTTATTCGTTTTACGTAATTACGTGAATATTAGGCCAACATATTGATATCGCAGCGATTTTAACAATTTCGCTGCCAATTTCATATGTCTGGCGAAGGGTCAGAGTTGACGTAATTATGGGAACAACGTTCGCAGAACGCTTAGGGCAGATCGTTGACGGGGAATCTGTTCACGCTTTTTCGAAAAAAGCGGGAATCAGCGATTCGACGTTCCGGCAGTACTTGAATGGAACAATGCCTGGGCTAGAAAAGCTCATACAGATCGCAGACGCTGGCGGCGTAACGCTGGACTGGCTGGCAACAGGCAAAGGCCCAAAGCATACGGGTCAAACGCTGCCCGCAACATCTGAGCCAAGTATTGTGAATTCGGATAACGGATATGCGCTTATCCCACGGCTCGATATTCAGCCGTCTGCGGGCACCGGATCAATCATTTACACTGAAGATGCTCTTGATTTTCTTGCGTTTCAGACTGATTGGTTGAAGGCGAGAGGCATTCGCCCGGACTGCGCTAGAGTGCTCACCGCCCGTGGCGACAGCATGATGGAAACAATCCATGATGGAGACGCCCTTTTGGTAGATACGTCGATCAACCGCTTTAAAGACAATGCGATTTACGTGTTGGTGTACGGATCAATGGTGTTGGTGAAGCGCATCCATGCTCGGATGAATGGTTCTGTTCAGTTGATCAGTGACAATCCACGATATCCGCCCGAAGAGATCACAGAAGGCGAGATAGATCAGTTGCATATCGCAGGACGCGTCATGTGGTTCGGGCGATCAATTTAAGTTTGATGTCAAAGCCTCGCCCTGCCATTTGATTTTGCCTTGCAGATTTGAGGCGAGTAGTTGTGGATTTCATGAAAGCCCCGGTTTTCCGGGGTTTTTCCGTTCTATATCGCGAAATCCCACTTAATCCCGGATTATCCCGGTCACTGCCATATGATATTGCCGGTTACACATCCGGTTGATGATTTCACCCGCATCAGCCGACCCTGCATAGAATAATGGTGACTGCTTTGCTCACCGCTATTGCGCACTTCACACCGGACAGGGAGCGCCGGAGAAAAGTGCGCCGACCGTTTGCGGGTAAATGGTTTCGCCGTCACGCATCAGAAACAGAACATCGAGGCCGAGACGATCCGCAAGCCCTGCCCCAGCCACAGGGCCGAGCACCATGAGCGCCGTTGCCCAGGCATCGGCCTGCGCGCAGCTTCTTGCCACAACGGTGACGGAAGCAGGAGAAGCCGCAAGCGGAGCGCCCCGGCGCGGGTCCATCGTGTGCGACAACCTGTGTCCGCCAGCCGCGACCCAATGCCGGTAGTCGCCGGATGTAGCGACGGCGGCATTGTGCAGCGCCAGCATGGAATGCGGCGCGCGGCGGTTATAATCCGGCGTCTCGACCGCGATGTTCCACGGCGCGCCATCCGGACGAAGTTCCAGCGCCCGCATTTCGCCGTCTATGCCCACCAAACCGGCGTGGATGCCGAAGCGCTCAAGCGTATCAGCCAGCCGATCCACGCCATAGCCTTTGGCAATGCCGTTGAGATCAAGCGCAATGGGAGCTTTCTTGCGCGCTCGCCCACCTGAAACATCAAGCTCCAGCGCGTCATATGCGGCAATGCGCGGTCGGGCCAGCGCCTCGCCTATCCGCTTCTGATCGGCCTGGATGGGGCCGAAGCCCCATGCCGTCACCGCATCGCCCATGGCTGCATCGAAAGCCCCGCCGGAAATACGGCCGATCTCGATTGCAAGACGCAGCACCTCCATCAGGCAGGCGGGAACAGCCACCCATTCGCTGACCGGTGCGCGGTTGAGGCGCATGAGATCGCTGTCCGGCTTCCAGGTGGACATCTGCATGTCCACCGCATCCACCGCCTGTTGCAACGCGCCTTGCAAGGGCGCGGGATCGAAGCCGGCAGGAGCGTAAAAAGTTGCCGACCAGCGCGTGCCCATGGTGAGACCGTTCAGCGCATTGCGTTTGAGGTCAGTAGACATCTTCGACATAGCGCTCCTCCGCTTTCAGGACGGCTGGCGTCAGCCCGGCCGGGGCCAGAATCTCGGCAAGCGCCGCAGAAACGCCCGCCGCCATCTCGCGCCCGCCGCAGACCATGATCCGCGCGCCCTTGTTGACGAGACGGACAACCTCCGCCGCCTCCTTGCGCAAGGCGTCCTGCACGTAGCTTGGATTGTCGACACGGGAACAGGCAGTGGTGAGATTTTGCAGATGGCCGTCCCTTTGCCATGCCTGCAAATCCTCGCCGTAGAAGAAATCGCTTGCCGGATGGCGCATGCCGAAAAACAGGTGAACCGGGCGATGCCGCCTGTTGGCGCGTATGATACCCGCCAGCGGCCCGATGCCCGTGCCCGCACCGATCAGGATCAGCGGCTTGCCGCCCTTTCCGGCGTGAAAATTCGCGTTGCGCCGCAGGAAGGCACGCATTGTGCCGCCGGACTGAAGCTCGAAGAGCTGGCCGGAGCAAAGCCCTGCCGGATGTTTTTTCACCACGATCTCGACAAAGCCGTCGCGGCTTCCGGAAGCAAGCGAATAGAAACGCGGAACAGCCGAGCCTTCGGGAACGATCCCCAGCAGATCCCCCGCCTCGAAGCGGCTGAACCCGTCGCCGCTCAACCGCTGCCAGAATGTCGGCTGCGGCAGGGCAAAGCGCAGGATGGCGGTTGGGGCCTGCACATCGACACCGTAGTCCCGGCGCGAAACAAGCGTCAGCGCCGTCACCGTCGGAATGACCGGCTGATGGACAAGCTCAAGTTCGGTGCCGATGGCGGCGCCCAGCCCCCGCCCCCAGCGGGCAAAATCCTGCGTGGACTGGCGATCGACCGTCTCGAACGGCATAAGCTCCTTCCAGCCTTTTGCCTGCGCCGCATCCGCAACGGCTTTTGCGAAGGCACAGTAATCCGGGAAGCTGCGGTCGCCGAAGCCCAGCACCGCAAGGGGTGCGGCAGGCGCTTTCGGCAGGGCGGCCAGACGATCCAGAAAGCCTTTGGCCGAGGCAGGCGCATCGCCATTTCCATAGGTGGCGGCAAGGATCAGGATACGCTGCGCTTTCGCATAGCGCGCCGGGTTGAAAGAAGACATTGCGCCAATATGGACGCTCTCGCCCTTCGCGCGCAAGGCAGCGTGAAGCGTCGCGGCAAAACCCCAGCTGCTGCCGCCCTCGCTGCCGACCAGCACAATCGTGTCTGCCTTTCCGGCTGCGGCATTATCGCGAATATGCGGGCGGGCGCGCCTTCCCGCGATCCACAGCACGATGCCGGTAATGCCCAGAAAGGGCACCGTCAGCGATGACAGGCCGAGGATGAGACCGAGAAGAGCGGCGCCCTTGCCCGTATGAAGCATTTTGACGGTCTGGGAGATGTGCTGCCAGACGGTGTAGTCATGCCAGCCCAGCAATGCGCCGGTGCCCTGATCCAGATAGCCGGTCCCCTGGTCCGTTTTCAGCACGAACATATCCGTCGCATCGCCGGGATAGGGAAAGGTCAATTCCTTGAAGCTTGAAACCGGCGTTCCCCTCAGCGTCGCGATGAAGGCCGGCTTCATGCCCGTTTCACCGCTTGCACCGGCCGGTTCGGCGACAACCGGGTTTTCGGGCAGAAGATCGAAGGTAGATGCCGACATCCAGGCGGCGGTTGCCGAAGACAGGAGCAGACCCAGAACGGCAATGCGCGCCACTTGCGTATGCAGCCTTCCGCTGGCGGCACCGCGCAGCGGCTTGAACCAGTTTTTCCAGCCGCCCGTGCGCCGGGCAACCAGAAAGGCGCCCGTTATGCTGAGCCCCAGCATGACCAGGCCGCCAACGGCAATGACGATGCGCCCGCTGTTCCCCAGAAAGAGCGAACGGTGCAAACCTTTCAGCCATTGTTCCACCCCGTTCGGGTTTGCCGGAGCGACACCCTGCCCGGTGGCGGGATCGATGACGGCCGATTGCGGCGTGCCCGCATCGAACCAGTAAGCGGTGATCTTGCCGGAAGGTGCGCGCCGCACCTGCTCGACTGTCGGATAATTCGCCTGAATGCGCCCCGTGAGATCGGCGACAGAAAGGCCCGCCTCAGCCTGCGGCGCGGAAAGCCTCTCCATCGCCGGGAAGACCGACAGGGCAGTGCCGCTCAATGCCAGCACCATCAAAAGAACAGCCGCTATTATACCGGGCCAGCGATGCAACCAGCGGATCATGGCCAGCTCCTTACTTCGTATAGGTGAAATTGGCGATATAACGCCGTCCACGAACCGGGGAGCCGCTGTCTTTGCTTGTCAGCGGTATGGCGATTTCGTCGGGACTGTCCTGCATATCCTCAACCGCCGCATCCACATGCAACGTATAGCCCGCATCGAACAGCGCATCGGCCAGATCAAGCGTGATTTCCAGCGTGCGGCCCGCACCGACGCTTGCACCCGTGATGCCGTCGATCTCGGCCATATCGCCACCGGTGGCGCGATACCAGCCCGTCAGATGCTGGTAATATTTCGACTTGCCGCCCGCCATCCACAGGCTTCCGGCATAAGCGCCCTCAGCATCCGTCACATAGAGCGCGATATAGGCTCCGTCGCCGCCATAATTATTGAGCGTGGTGGTCAGCGTGACCGGCTGCGCCAGCGCCAGACCGGGAAATGTCAGGGCAGTGGTGAAAGCAAGTGCTGACAGAAGCGATTTCATGGGTATCGACCTTCATTCTGGAAATATGCAAAAGCGGAGCTTTCGCACCGGCGCGGCAAGGCCGGTGCAAAATGGTCTGAATGTTGACGGAGGGCCTGTCCGCCCGGCAAGCAAAGCACGGTTGGCCGGGGAAAACCGGAAAAGGCTCGCTACTGCACCTGAACCTTCGGCGTGGTGCCCTTCTGGATCAGCTTGTTGGCGGGCGCTCCGTCCGACGGGCGAGCGGCGTCGCCACGCTGCTTGCGGTCATGCCGATGATCGCGGTCGTCATCCATGCCCCTGACCTTCAGTTTCATGATGGCGAGGCTTTGCGGATTGATCTTGGCCTTGAAGGGCTTTCCGGCCCCGTTCAGCCCCTTGATCTCATAGCAGCCGTCATCGATCTTGATCCGCTTGACGTTCCAGCCGAGCGAAGTCGCCATCTGCTGAACCGCATCGCGCGACTGCCACTTGTCCATCGGCACATTGCAATCGTCATCCGCCAAGGCGGCCTGCGGCGCGGCAATTGCGGCAGCAAGTGCAGTCATCAGGAGGATTTTCTTCATGTCTTTGTCCTGTCTCCAAGTTCCGATGCCGCATTCATGTCACCGTTTCCTGACAAGCACCTGAAGCCGAAAAATTTTTCCTGTCAGGCAATTGTCAGGTTTATCCGGCAAAAGCGGCAGGCAAACAGGAACGACCAAGGCATGAGAATTATCCTGATCGAAGACGATGCCATCCTCGGCGCCGCCGTGCGCGACCACATCGCGGCCGACGGCCATTGCGTCGATTGGGTCATGCGTCTGGATGCCGCCGATGATTACATGCGCAGCGCGCATTACGATCTCGTGCTCCTCGACCTGATGCTGCCGGATGGGCAGGGCCTCCCTTTCCTGCGCGATCTGCGCATGAAGGGCTGCACCACACCCGTCATCATATTGACGGCATTGGACCAGATTTCCGACCGCATCCAGGGATTGAACGCCGGCGCCGACGATTATCTGACCAAGCCCTTCGATCTCTGCGAGCTTTCCGCCCGGCTGAACGCCGTGGCGCGGCGCTATAGCGGCAATCCCAATCCCCTGATCGAAATCGGCGGCCTGCAAATCGACCTTGCCGCCAGGACCGTCCTGCGCGAAGGGCGCGCGCTTTGCCTTACCGCGCGCGAATGGGCGCTGCTGGAAGCCTTTCTCCAGCATCCGGGCCAGACCATGTCCAAGGCCCAGCTTGAGGAACATCTCTATTCGTTCGATACGGAAGTCGAAAGCAACACGATGGAGGTCCATGTGAGCCGCCTGCGCAAAAAGCTCGGCCATGCCATCATCGAGACGGTTCGCGGCATCGGCTACCGGCTGGGCAGCAAGCCGGGAGCAGCGCGATAATGCGCCCGCGCAGCCTGCAATGGCGCATTTCCTTGTGGCTGGGGCTTGGCATCACGCTGCTGTGGACCATTGCCGCCCTTGTGACCGCCGCACAGCTCAGCCGCGAGATGAATGTCGTCTTCGACAGCGCGCTGGAGGAAACGGCACAGCGCATCCTGCCGCTCGCCGTTCTCGACATCACCGAACGCGAAAGCGATGACGAGATCAACCAGCGCATGGCGACACTGCGCGAACATGATGAATATTTCACCTATGTGGTGCGCAACAAGGCGGGTGAGGTCTTGCTGCAATCGCACAGTGCGGACCTGTCGGTCTTCCCGCCTTTCACCACCATGGGTTTCCAGACCACGCCCACCCACCGCATCTATTTCGATGCCGCCTTGCAGGGCGCGGTCAATATCGCGGTCGCCGAACCGCTGGGCGCGCGCCGCGGCGTGGCTAGGCAGGTTCTGTGGCGGCTGGCGCTGCCGCTCGGCCTCGTCATTCCGCTGAGCCTGATCGGGGTATGGGGCATCGTGCGCGTCTCCATGTCGCCGCTCTGGACCTTCCGCTCCGATATCGAAGCGCGGGGCAGCGGCGACCTTTCGCCTGTCGCGGTCAATGACCTGCCCCTGGAAATCAGCCCCATCGCGCAGGCAGTCAACCGCCTTCTGGACAAGCTCAAACGCGCGCTGGAGGCCGAACGCTCCTTCACCGCCAATTCGGCCCATGAACTGCGCACGCCGATAGCCGCCGCCCTTGCCCAAACGCAGCGGCTGATCGCCGAAACGCCGGATGCGGCCGCACGCAATCGCGGTGAACAGATCGAGGCAGCCCTGCGCCGCCTGTCGCGCCTTTCGGAAAAGCTGATGCAGCTTGCCAAGGCCGAAGGCGGGCGCCTTCATGCCGCGGAACCCATCGATATGGCCATGATCCTGCGCATGGTCGTGCGGGAGCTTTCACAGCCCGGCAGTACTGAAAACCGCATCCGGCTTTCAACGCCCGACACGGCAGTCAAGGCCGATATCGATGCCGACGCCTTCGCCATTCTGGCGCGCAACCTCATTGAAAATGCGCTGAAACACGGCCCGCAGGACGAGCCGGTGGAGGTGACGCTTGCCGCCGCCGGAAAACTGAGCGTTGCCAATGGCGGCCCTGCCGTTCCGCCCGATATTCTCGAGCGGCTGTCACACCGCTTCGAGCGCGGTGTCACCAAGGCCGACGGCACCGGACTTGGGCTTGCCATTGCAAAGGCCATCGCCACGGGTACAGGCGGGACGATTGACCTTTTTTCGCCGCGAGAAGGCCGCGAGGACGGCTTTGAGGTGCGTTTCAACCCCGGCGGACCAGGCGTCTCCTGTTAAACAGTACATTGCGACGCTGTCAGCGCGCCTGATTTCCGTCCCCGGCTCAATGCGCAGGATATTGCGTAAAACAGCGAGGCTGAAATGAAGAAGCGTAGCGCGCGATGCCAGAAGGCGTTGTTGCCCTTTATGTCGCATGCAGTTACCGATGGCCGCCTTGCGACTGGCCAGAACCCATGGTCGGCAAAGGCGACGGCACGGCGTATCCTGACATTGCTTTGATGAAATTGCTCTGGGCGGTGATGTTATGGACGTGCGCCCTTTTGGCCCTCCGTCGGCCACCTTAAACAGCAAGCCCCAGGGCAAGCCTTGCGACAGCGCCGCACTGAACGCACAAAAGGTCCGAACTTTGCCTATCTAATAATAAAATTGCTTAAAATAGCAGCAACAAGAAATAGCTTGACGAAAACAGCCGAAATTCGGTAATTTCCCTGCGAAATTGATAATTGGCATTTGGGCCCTTCCCGGAATCAGAAAATTCCGGGTGGGGCTTTTTTGTTTGGCGTTCCGCATGGCTCAAAACAACAAAGAAGACATTCCTGTCGGCGTCCTGTTCTCGCATTCCGGCCCCTACGAAAAGCTGGGCTACGAGGGCTATTGCGGAGCCATGGAGGCGATCAGGGCCGTCAATGATCGTGCGCTTCCGTTCAGCCTTGTGCCACGCATTGCCGACCCGCGCGGCAATCCCGACCGTTATGCACCGCTGAGCGAAAATCTGATCGCACAGGACGGTGTCAGGCATATCGTCGGCTGCACGACATCCTGGAGCCGCAAGGAAGTCATTCCCGTTGTCGAGAAACGCGACGCCTTGCTCTGGTATCCCTGCGTCTATGAAGGTTTTGAGGCCAGTGACCGCGTCGTTTATGCGGCAGCCTGCGCGAACCAGCATCTTGTACCGCTGATCGATTTCATTATGCCCCGCTTCGGCAATCGCGCCATATTGCTCGGTTCGAACTATATATGGGGCTGGGAAACCAATCGTCTTGCACGCGAAATGCTGAATGCCGCCGGAGGCGAAGTCCTTGGCGAACGCGCCATTGCAATCGGCGACACGGATATCGACCATCTCATTCGGGAAATCGAAAGCAAGAAGCCCGATTTCATCCTCAACAACCTGATCGGCGAATCGTCCTACACATTTCTGCGCGCTTATGCGGAACTGGGCCGCAGAAACAGCGATTTCCGCACCGCCGCGAGGCCTGTTCTCAGCTGCAATCTCTATGAAAGCGAACTGGAGCATGTCGGCAGCGCGGCTGCGGGCAATTACAGCGTGAGCAGCTATTTCCGCACGCTGCCGGGGGAAACCAACCGCACATTTCTCGAAGCAGTCCGGAACAACGGCTTTGACGGCAGCCTATCGGCCACTTTTGCCCAGGCCTATTCCAGTGTTCTCATGATCGCCGCCGGCATCGAACGGGCTGGCACCGACGATGTTGAAAAAGTGCTGGCCGCCGTCCAGACGCACACCACCAGCACGCCGCTGGGAAATGTGCTCGTTGAACCGCGGACGAACCACATCGCCCTGCCGGCCCATATCGGACGGGCCAGGCAGGATTGCAGCTTTGAAATCGTGCATGAGGCCGGGATTTCCATTCAGCCCGACCCGTTCATGGCTCGAACGCATCTTCAAACATCCGCCAATCCGGGCCAGCAGTCCGGCTTTCTAAGGCTCGTCAAATGACTACGACCGATCAGGCCTTCACCGTCGCCAGTTGGGGCGCATTCGAAAACTGGACCGCGCTGATTGTTCATCGGCGCCACACGAATGTCGATGCCATCGTGCAGCAATTGCGCCGGATCGGCGTGGAGGCCGTCGAATGCTGGCCGAACCTGCCCGAACAGGCCGACATTTCCCGGTTCAATATCGTCTTTTTCGATGTCGACATGGGCTATGACGAGCAGTTTCCCTGGCCGCCGCAGCAGGCCCCCGTGCCCACAGTCGCCCTGATCGGCTCGGAAGCGCCGGGCCGGATCGGCTGGGCACTCAACCAGGGTGCCGATGCGCAACTTCTCAAGCCCATCGGCAGTGCGGGCGTCTATAGCGCGCTGGTGATCGCCATGCACAATTTCCAGCGTCGTCATGCGCTGGCAACCGAAATCGGCGAACTGCGCGACAGCCTTGCCGGGCGCGAAGCCATTGCACAGGCAACGGCGATCCTGATGTTCGCCGACAATATTTCCGCCAGGCAGGCTTATCAGAAGCTGCGCCTTGCCGCGATGGCCGAGCGCATCAGCGTCGAGGCATGCGCACGGCGGTTCTTGAGCGAAACGCAGACGGGGAACGATCGTGAGCGCGCTTGACACTCTTCCGGTTGGCCAGAAAAAAGCCGAACGCGGCGTTCTCAGCCGCATCGTCCGCCGACCGCTGGCGGCATTCGGGCTTGTCGTCATCGTCGTCACGGTTGCCGCCGCGCTCTTCGCGCCCTGGATCGTTCCGTTTGATCCGAATGAACAGTTTTTCGACGGCCTCACTCTGGAAGGCGCGCCGCTGGCACCGAATATGAAATTCTGGTTCGGCACCGACCTAGTTGGGCGCGATCTGTTTTCCCGCCTGATCTATGGGGCGCAGACATCGCTGATCATCGGCGTGGTGGCCAACGGCATCGCCGTGCTGATCGGCTCGACCGTCGGCATTTGCGCCGGATATTTTCGCGGCTGGGTGGAAACCGTGCTGATGCGGTTCACCGATCTGATGATGGCCTTCCCAGCTTTGCTGCTGGCGATCGTTCTCGCGGCGATCTTCAAGCCCAGCCTCTGGATCGTCGCAATGGTGATCGCCATGGTCAACTGGGTGCAGATTGCGCGCGTGCTCTACACGGAAACCCGCTCTCTCTCCGAACGCGATTTCATCGAGGCGGAGCGCGCCATGGGCGCAGGGGCGCCGCGCATCATCCTGAAGCATATCCTGCCGCATCTTTTTTCCACGATGATCGTCTGGGCGACGCTCGGTATCGCCACCACCGTCCTTCTGGAGGCGACGCTGTCCTTCCTCGGCATCGGCGTGCAGCCGCCGACGGCTTCCTGGGGCAACATCATCTTCGAAAACCAGACCTATTTCACGAGTGCGCCGTGGCTCGTCTTCATTCCCGGCGCGGCGATCCTCTTGCTGGCGCTCGCCTTCAACCTCGTCGGTGATGCCTTGCGCGATGTGCTCGACCCAACACAGCAGGGACACCACTGATGCTTGCCTATATTGCCCGCCGCCTCATCCAGACCGTGATGATCCTGATCGGCATCAGCTTCGTGACCTTCATCCTGCTTTATCTGGTGCCGGCCGATCCAGCACGCCAGATCGCAGGCCGCAGCGCCACGGCGCAGACGGTCGAGAACATCCGCGAACAGCTGGGCCTCAACCTGCCCTTCTACGAGCAATATCTGCGCTATCTGAAAGGGCTTCTCCAGGGCGATCTGGGACGCTCCTATCTTCAGAAAACCGAAGTGGCCGCCCTCATCTGGTCGCGCCTGCCCGCAAGCCTGCTGCTGATGGCCGGAGCCATCTTCTGCGAACTTGCCATCGGTCTCACCATGGGCGTCATCGCAGCCACCCGGCGCGGCAGCCACACCGACAATGCGCTAATGATCTTCTCATTCATCGGCGTTTCGGCGCCGCAATTCGTCATCGGCATTCTGATGCTCTACATATTTGCGGTCAAACTCGGCTGGTTTCCGATCGGCGGTTACGGCACGTTCCAGCATCTGGTCCTGCCTTCCCTGACGCTCGGCCTTCTGGGCGCAGGCTGGTATTCGCGCATGATGCGCTCCTCGCTGCTCGACGTTCTTCGCCAGGATTATATCCGCACCGCCCGCGCCAAGGGGCTGGCGCGCTGGAAGATCCTGCTGCGCCACGCCATGCCCAATGCCATCCTGCCGATCATCGCCATGATCGGCATCGACATCGGCCTGTTCATGTCGGGTATCGTCGTCGTTGAAAGCGTTTTCGGATGGCCCGGCATCGGCCAGCTTGCATGGCAGGCAATCCAGCGTGTGGACATTCCCATCATCATGGGGGTCACGATCATATCCGCCTGCGCCATTGTTCTGGGCAACCTGCTCGCCGACCTCATCACGCCACTGATCGATCCGCGCATCAAGCTGCGGTGACACCAAAAGACTCCAGAGAAAGGGACACCAATGAAAAAGACTTTTCTATCCGGCATATCAGCCCTGGCGCTTGGCCTCGCCATCTCGTTCGGCGCGCAGGCTGCCGATATCAAGCAGGGCGGCTCGATGATCGTGACTTACAAGGACGACGTTTCGACGCTCGATCCCGCCATCGGCTATGACTGGCAGAACTGGTCGATGATCAAGTCGCTGTTCGACGGTCTGATGGACTATGAGCCGGGCACCACCGACCTGCGCAAGGAAATCGCGGACGATTACACCATCTCCGAAGACGGCAAGACCTTCACCTTCAAGCTGCGCAAGGGGGTGAAGTTCCACAATGGTCGCGAACTGAACGCCGATGACGTCAAATATTCCATCGAGCGCGTCGTCAACCCGAAGACCCAGAGCCCCGGCGCGGGCTTCTTCGGCTCCATCGTCGGCTTTGAGGATGCATCCACGGGCAAGTCCGAGACGCTTTCCGGCATCACCGTGGTTGCCCCCTACACCGTCAAGTTCGAACTGAGCCGTCCCGATGCCACCTTCCTGCATGTGCTGGCGCTGAATTTCGCCCATATCGTGCCCAAGGAGGAGGTCGAGAAATACGGCGCGGATTTCGGCAAGCATCCGGTCGGTTCGGGCGCTTTCAAAATGACCGAATGGACGCTTGGCCAGCGCATCGTCTTTGAACGTTTCAAGGATTATTACAATCCGTCCCTGCCGAAGCTCGACCAGATCACCTTCGAGGTCGGCCAGGAGCCGGTCGTTGCGCTCCTGCGTTTGCAAAACGGGGAAGTCGACATTCCCGGCGACGGCATTCCGCCTGCGAAATTCATCGAAGTCACCAAGGATCCGAAGTTCAAGGACCTGATCATTCAGGGCGGCCAGCTGCACACCGGCTACGTGACCATGAACGTCAAGATCAAGCCTTTCGACAATGTGAAGGTGCGTCAGGCGGTCAATATGGCCATCAACAAGGACCGCATCGTGCGTATCATCAACGGCCGCGCGGTTCCCGCCAATCAGCCGCTGCCGCCGTCCATGCCGGGCTATGCCAAGGATTACAAGGGCTACCCGTACGATCCGGAAAAAGCCAAGGCTCTGCTTGCCGAAGCCGGCATGGGCGACGGGTTTGAAACCGAGCTGTTCGTGGCCAATACCGATCCGCAGCCGCGCATCGCGCAGGCCATCCAGCAGGACCTGGCCGCCATCGGCATCAAGGCCGCGATCAAGTCGCTGGCGCAGGCCAATGTCATCGCAGCCGGTGGCGAGCCAGACGACGCGCCGATGATCTGGTCCGGCGGCATGGGCTGGATTGCCGATTTCCCCGATCCATCCAACTTCTATGGCCCGATCCTGGGTTGCAGCGGCGCGGTTCAGGGCGGCTGGAACTGGTCCTGGTACTGCAATGAAGAACTGGACAGGAAGGCGCAGGAAGCCGACGCCATCGTTGACCCTGCCCGCAAGCAGGAGCGTGAAGCGCTGTGGCGCGATATCTACCTGAAGATCATGGACGATGCGCCATGGGCGCCGGTCTTCAACGAGGAGCGCTTCTCGGTTCGCTCCGAACGTCTGGGCGGTCCCGACGCGATCTTCGTCGATCCTGTCCACATTCCGGTCAATTACGACGAGGTTTATGCAAAAGATGTGCAATAATTGCCAATATACCATTCATGGCCGGCATCACCATTTCGGCTGGGACAATGCGTTCCAGCCAGCGGAAACGGTTGCGCCCGGCTCGACCCTGAAATTCGAATGTCTTGACAGCGGCGCAGGCCACTATCATCGCGGCAGCACGGTCGCCGATGTGTCGACGATGGATTTTTCCACGGTCAATCCGGTTACCGGCCCCATCTTCATCGATGGCGCCAAGCCGGGCGATGTGCTGAAAATTACCATCCACCAGTTTGACCCCTCCGGCTTCGGCTGGACCGCGAACATTCCGGGCTTCGGACTTCTGGCCGACGACTTCAAGGAACCGGCGCTGGCCTTGTGGAACTATAATCCCACGACGCTGGAACCGGCACTCTTTGGAGAGCATGCCCGTGTTCCGTTGAAGCCTTTCGCGGGAACCATCGGTGTCGCACCGGCGGAAAAAGGTCTCCATTCGGTTGTGCCGCCGCGCCGTGTGGGCGGCAATCTCGATATTCGTGATCTTGCGGCGGGGACCACGCTTTACCTGCCGATCGAGGTTGAGGGCGCTTTGTTCTCCATCGGCGACACCCATGCGGCCCAGGGCGATGGGGAAGTTTGCGGCACCGCCATCGAAAGCGCGATGAATGTCGCGCTGACGCTCGATCTCATCAAGGATACGCCACTGAAGATGCCCCGGTTCACCACGCCGGGGCCAGTGACGCGGCACCTCGACACCAGCGGTTACGAAGTGACCACCGGTATCGGGTCCGATCTGTGGGAGGGCGCGAAAGCCGCCCTTTCCAACATGATCGATCTTCTTTGCCAGACGCAGAACCTCAATCCGGTGGATGCCTATATGCTCTGTTCGGCCTGCGGCGATCTGCGTATCAGCGAAATCGTCGATCAGCCGAACTGGGTCGTGTCGTTCTACTTCCCACGTTCGGTTTTTGAATAAGGCCCAGGAGGGCGGTTCGCGCCGCCCTCTTCCATCACTCAGCGAGCACAGACATGAACACGCCTTCTCCGCTTTTGCAGGTAAGAGATCTGGTGACGCAGGTTGCGACACCCGACGGTGCGCGCACCGTGGTCGACCGGCTTTCCTTCGATCTGCAATCCGGGGAGACCTTGTGCATTGCCGGCGAAAGCGGTTCCGGCAAATCCATGACGGTGCTTTCCCTCATGCAGCTTTTGCCGAAGACATTGGCGCGCGTGACCGGCGGCTCCGCCGTGATGAACGGTCGCGATATCCTCAAGTTCAATGAAAACCAGATGCGCGGCGTGCGCGGGCGTCACATCGGGATGATCTTTCAGGAGCCCATGACCTCGCTGAACCCGGTTCTGACCGTTGGGCGACAACTGGCGGAAGCCGTCGCCAATGAAGCGGGGCCGAATGGCAGCCTGTCCGGCACCGCGCTGAAGCAGCGCTGCAAGGAATTGCTCGATCAGGTGCAGATTTCCGATTCCGGCCGCCGTCTGCTGCAATACCCCTACGAACTCTCCGGCGGCATGCGCCAGCGCGTCATGATCGCCATGGCGCTTGCCCAGAAGCCCGAAATCCTCATCGCCGATGAACCCACAACCGCACTGGACGTGACGGTACAGTCACAGATACTCGCGCTCATTCGCAAGTTGCAGGCCGAGAACGGCATCTCGGTCATTCTCATCACGCATGATATGGGCGTCGTCGCCGAAATGGCGGACCATGTCCTCGTGATGAACAAGGGGCGGCAGGTCGAGCAGGGTCCGCTGCGGGAGGTGTTCCATCACCCGCGGGATGAATATACGCAGCGATTGCTGGATGCCGTCCCGCGGCTCGGCGAAATGACCGGCACGGATCGCCCCAAACGTGCCCCCGCCGAGCCAAAGCCCGAGCAGATGCCCAAGCAGATGTCTGAACCGGGCCGCCCCGTTCTCGAAGTGGAGAATCTCGTCGTCCGGTTCGACATAAAGGGCGGCATATTGCAGCGCCCCGTCCGGCGCGTTCATGCCGTGGAAGGCGTATCCTTCACCGTTCATCGCGGGGAAACGCTGTCGCTGGTGGGGGAATCCGGCTGCGGCAAGTCCACGACCGGCAAGGCCCTGCTCAATCTGGTTCCGTGGAGCGGCGATATCCGCATTGACGGACGGAGCACAAAGGGCCTGAGCCGAACGGCGATGCGGCCTGTTCTTCGTGATATTCAGATGATCTTTCAGGACCCTTATGCTTCCCTTGACCCGCGTATGCGGGTTGGCGACCTTGTGGCAGAGCCGCTTGTGATCCACGGCCTGGCATCGGGCAGCGAATTGAAGGACCGTGTCGAATATCTCTTCCGCCGCGTCGGCCTTTCTGCCGACCAGATGAAACGCTACCCGCACGAATTCTCCGGCGGCCAGCGGCAGCGCATCTGCATTGCGCGCGCTCTATCGCTTTCTCCTAAGCTGATCGTTGCGGATGAAAGCGTGGCGGCTCTCGACGTTTCGATCCAGGCGCAGGTGCTGGATCTTCTGCAGGACATCCAGAACGAAACCGGCATGTCCTATCTGTTCATCAGTCACGACATGGCCGTCGTGGAGCAGATCAGCCATCGCGTCGCGGTTATGTATGCTGGACGCTTTGTCGAGACGGGGACGCGCGCGCAGGTCTTCGAACATCCCGCACATGACTACACACGCCGCCTGATGTCGGCGGTTCCGATTGCCGATCCAGATCGCGAGCGGCGATTGTTTGTCGCCAGTGAGGGTGAACTTCCAAGCCCGGTCAAGGCGCTTGATTATGTGGCGCCACATCTGGAAAGCGTGGATATTGGAGGCGGCCATTATGTATGGCAGGAAAAATAGCCTGAGATCATTTCGATAAACCGCAAGATTTCGATGGAATAGAACCCGGCTCTGTTCTGGACAAGTCATGCTGTGGGGAGCGTAGGGCGCATTTCGACCTGATTGAACCAGATCGACGCTCCAACTGTTTGTTTTGGACCGTGTATCCTATCTGATCGAAGCAGGATCAGGACATGGACTTGCCGAAACCGAGCAGACTCACGAAGCCGCCCAATTGTTCCGATGACGGGGTGCCATATCCGACCGGCCTCGCATTGCCGAGGGCGTCATGCCGAAACATCGTCGAAACACACGATTGAAATAAGACAGATCGCCAAAACCAACCTCGTAGGCAATTGAACTGATGGAGCGATTGTTCTGGTGTAAAATGCGCAACCGCGCCATATCCAGGCGGCGCTCAAGCACATAACGGGAAAATGTCGTCTCTTCTGCCTGAAAGAGCTTTTGCACCTGCCTGGGGGTAACGCCAAACTTTGCAGCAACGGAGCCCAGGTCGAGGGCCGCATCGGACAGGCGCGTTTCCATGAAAGCCTTGATCTGCCCCAGGCTCGTCCCTGTGCGGACATTACGATTGCCATCCTGAAGAAACTCCAGGACCATCGGCAGAACCTGCCGGAAATGCGCGACGATCATTTCGGCTTCGCCCGGCGCGTGCGCCCGCATGAGCAGATAGGCGCAGTGCGTGATGAGCAGCTTCAACGGAGGATGCGCCTGCGGAATTGGGCGCATCAGGAAACTTCCCACTTTCTGTTTCGAAACCGGAAAATAATTCGCAGGCAAACTGCCGCAATCGATGCGTCCACCGTCGGGAAGCCACCAATCGAATGGTCTGTCCGATGACAGAAAAGTCACGTCTCCCGGTTTCAGGTTCAAGGTCTGGCCGGATTGATGGACGCGAAGCGGCCCCTCCATGCTTCGCACCATGAGCAGCTGGTCGGGCAAGCCATCCCCATTGCCGCGGATTCCAATGGCGCAGCCCGGAAAATAACAGGTCATGATTCGAAGGGAGCCGACAAAGCAGCAAGCCCCCCGGACAGCGCCGCCCGCAGCCCCGTCCTTGACCAGCGAGACATCCCCCACCATGGGCGCGAGCATCGAAGCGCAGAGCTTGCGGCCCTTCTCTTCTCCTATTTCAGCAATGTCGAAGTGCTGTGGAACGATCGTTTCAATCTGCCTGGACGGAATCATGATGCATCCTTGCAACACGGATAAATGACCTCGGGCCGGTTCGCCCTAGTCCTATCAATTTTCGCAGAAAACCAAGCCGGGCGCACAAGCCATCCTCTAAAGTTGATAATAATGATCCAGTTTAAACCACTTTTGCGGGGACGGCCAGTCCTGTCTCCGCCAAAGGACGCGCGAACGACAAACGGAGATATCCATGGGCCATCCTCACAGCCGGGCATCCTGTCTTTCGTGTCCAGGGGCAATTTCGACGAACTGATGGAAAACCGGCATGGCTGGCAGGCTATCAAGCTGATTCCATTGACTATTCTTACTCGGGGAAAAAGATGAACAGGCAATTCATAATTCTGCTGCTCTCAGGTTGCGGATTGACAACGGCAGCATATGCACAGGCGCCCACAGACGGTGAAGCAGGCGTCACCCGGCTGGATCAGATCATCATCACCGCCGGCCGCAATGAGAGTTCGATTGCTGCGGTCGCGCAATCCGTACAGGTCATCGATCAGGAACAGATCGAAGCAGCGATGCGAATCTCGCCGAATGCCAGCGATCTGATTTCGCGCCTGGTTCCCGGTTTTGCACCAAGCAACCAGACGATATCGGGTGCATCGGAAACATTTCGGGGCCGCGGCGTTCTGATCATGGTTGACGGCGTCCCCCGCAATACGCCGCTGCGCGATCTGTCACGCATCCTGTCGATGATCGATCTCAATTCGATCGAGCGCATAGAGGTTGTCAACGGGGCTTCCAGCCTCTATGGCGCGGGCGCGACCGGCGGAACGATCAATTTCATCACCAAGCGCGGCACCAGCGACAAGCCCACCGTCACGGTACGCACCGGCCTTACCGGCTATACGGAAAACCTCGGCAAATCGACAGCGCCGGAAGCCAGCGTCTCCATCGAAGGCCGCAAGGAAAAATTCGATTATTTCTTCTCCGGAACGGGCGACTGGACGCGCCGGACCTATGACGGACATGGCAATGAAATGCCATCCGACGGCATGCTGGGACAAGGCGGCGGCGACCGGATGGTCGATGGCAATTTCTTCGGCGTTGTCGGCTATGAAAGCGGGCCGCGCCGGTTTGAAGCCAGTTTCGACTGGACCTATGCCAAGCAGAAGCCGGAATGGTTCACCGACTACACGACGAACCCGGTCTCGCCACGCTTCGGTTCACCCTATACGGGCGAACCGCTGCGTGAGGATTCCAAATATCTGATGGCAAAATATACCGATCAGGATTTCGTGCTCGGCAATCTCGAAGTGAAGGCCTTCTATAACAAGATCTTCAAGCAGTCGCCGTTCACCGAACTTTCATCCGTGAATAGCCAGGTCTATTATTCGGGCGATCCCCGTCAGCCGACCGCGTGGTTCAACCAGTCGAAATATGATTTCGACCGCTCGGGCGTGAACATGACCGTCACGACGCCGATGGACTTCATCACCAATGGCAGCAAGCTGACCTGGGGCGTGGACTACACCCATGACAAGGTGGCGCAGACCCTCCTGAACGATGAAAATGCAATCGCCCCGATGACGCAGAATTCCGTTGCGGCTTTTGCGCAGGCCGAAGTTCCCGTCACGGAGCGGTTCCGCTTGCAGGGCGGCGCGCGTTTCGACCAGTTTTACCTGAACGTAAACGATTTCACCCGTCCGGCGGCCGTTGCCTGGCCTGCCAGATCTTTGGCGAATGTCTATCCCGCCATCAGCGTCATCGGCGGTTCGTTCGACTATAATGCATGGACCTTCAACGCCGGAGCGGTCTACGACGTTACGCAGGAAGTGCAGGCATTCGGCAATTTCTCGCAAGGCTACAGCCTGACCGATATTGGCGCATTCACCCGCCGCGCCGGCCTCAATTCACGTGCGGAAATCTGCGACGCCTATGGATCGCTCGCCGCAAGCTTTGGCTGCCGTGGCACGCCCGATTTCAAGATCAGCTATGCCGACATCGCGCCAAAACCCCAACTGGTCAATACGTATGAAGTGGGTCTGCGCGGCGATTGGGGCGACCTTCGCGGCACCGTGAGCAGTTATTTGTCCACCTCCAGGAACGGCGTGAACTACGACGTCGCGGCAAACCGCGTAAGTCAGCAGAAGGAGCGCATCTGGGGCGTAGAGGCCCGCGCCGACTACGACATCAACGCGATGTTCACCATCGGCGGCCTGCTTGCCTATCAGGAGGGCCGATACGATGCCGATCGCGACGGCAGCATCGGTTCGGACGAATACCTCCCCAACAATCGCATACCGACCACATGGAAGAGCCTCGCCTATACAACGGTGTCCTTCGATGGTGGTTACAAGGTCCGGGGCGAAGTGGAATATTTCTCCGGTCGCGACCGCATCAAAGACCGGGAGATAGACGGCGCCACGCTGGTCAACCTGGCCTTCTCGAAAACTTTCGAGAACGGCAGCGAAGCAAGTCTCGCGATCCGCAATGTCTTCGACACCTATTACGTCAATCCCACCGCAACAGCCACGCGCAACGCACCCGTCGCGGGATTGGGACGCAGCCTTTTCCTCTCCTATAAAGTAACATTCTAGAACAAGGCCGGGCGATGAAGATGCTTTTCAGCACCACGGCCTGCCCCGCAGGCCGCCAGTCCCAAAAGGGGTATCCGGGATGACAGCGGCCTCCTCTTCCATCGCCCGCCCCTCATCACGAACACGGCTGTTCTGTGTTCTTGCCGGTCTTTATCTGGCACAAGGCATCCCGACCTACCTGTTCGCCGCCGCCCTGCCGCCCATCCTGCGAGAGCAGGATGTGTCGCGCACCGCCATCGGCATGTTTTCCATCCTGCTTCTGCCCCTGGTCCTCAAATTTGCATGGGCGCCGCTGGTCGACCGCTTCCGGCCATGGGCACGCTCTCACCGGGCGGGCTGGGTCATTCTCACGCAAAGCGGGATCATCGCGGCCATTGTGTGCCTCATCCCGCTCGGACCGGATAATGTTACCGGAATTTTCATTGTCGGCTTCATCGCCTCGCTTTTGCTCGCCACACAGGACATCGCGACCGATGGCTATGCCGCGAAATATCTCGATGAGGCCGACAGACCTCTTGGCAATGCCATCCAGGGAGGTGCGGTCGCCTTCGGCGTGCTGATCGGCGGAACGCTGGGGCTGGTGCTTTATCACCATGCGGGCTGGACGGTCATGCTTGGCACGGTCGCATTTCTTTCGTTCATTCCCCTGATCGCCGCCTTTTCGATGCGGGAAACCGATCCGGCCCCCGCGCCGGACGGGCGCGTTCTTTCGCGCCCCTCGATCATGCATTTCCTGCGTCGCGCCGAAGCGCGGCAGGTTCTGTGGATTGCGCTCATTTACCGTGCAAGCGAAGGGCTGATGAAGGCGATGGAGGGGCCTTATCTGGTCGATGCCGGCGTTCCGCTCGACGTGATCGGCTATCTGTCGGGGGCCGCCGCCGCAACCGCAGGCATTGCCGGCTCCGCCATCGCCGCCGTTCTTCTCCGCCGCAACGGTGTTGCTTCTGTGCTTGGACTTCTCGGCGGACTGAGAACGATCTGCTTCCTGCTGTTCACCCTGCATGCCTTCGGCGCACTGGGCGGAATCTGGCCACTTTACGGGGCGTCGGCGTTTCAGACGATCATCCGCTACATGGAGATCGTTGCGCTCTACAGCCTTTTCATGAGCGTCACATCGCCCGATCAGCCCGGAACCGATTTTACGATCCTCGCCTGCGCGCAGATTCTTGTCTATCTGGCCGGCTCGATGGCTTCCGGCATTCTCGCAGATCGCCTGGGATACGGCTTTCTCTTCGCTCTCGCCACGGTCCTTTCGGGACTGGCCGTACTTGCCACGATCAGCATGCTCAAAACATTGCCGACGACAGGCATTGACGCCGCTTCCGGGGAGCGGTCATGACCCGACATGCCTCTTCTTCACAGAGTGCGCATCTTCATCGAGAAGGCCAGAAGCGCGGCCATGGCGGCAAGGAGCGCGCTGGCAACAAGCGGCGCTTGCGCGGAGATGGTGAAAAAATAGCCGCCGGAGATTGCGCCCGCTCCCTGGCCGAGCACATGGGCGCTGGCAAGCCAGCCAGCCGCCCCCCCCTGTTCTGCCTGCTCCATCTGGCCGGTGAGCCATCCAAGATAATTGGGCGTAGCTATCGCCATTCCTGCGCCACCCATCACCAGCCCGCCCAGGCTTGCATATGCGAGGGGGACTGCCGCCACGAACAGCACACCAGCGGCCAGAAGAACCGTGCCGAGAATAACGCAGCTTCCGTTGTCAAGCCGCAACCGGGGAATGACCAGTATTTGCGTCGCGATCATCGCGAGCGCCACGACGATCAGCGTGATCCCCGCCGCAGCGGTCGCCCCGGCTGGGCCGACGGCGAGACGCAGTTGCAGCAACGGCCCGAGAACCATCTGGACTTGTCCGAAGCACATGGTGACAAGAAATCCAAGCCCAAGGAACGGCAACAGGCGCCTGTCGAATGGAGAAAGACAGGTCCTTCCACTGGTGCGTTGGCCGGCTTTGCCGCCCACCTTCTTCGCAGCCGGCACCAGCAGCAGGCTGAGCGGGCTTGCAACGAGCAGGATGACCGGCAGCAGAGGCATGACGCTGGCGGTCACTGCCGCAGCCGAACCGAGAATCCGGCCAATGCCAAGACCGGCGCTGAGCCGTGCCAAGGCAACGGTACGCTCCTTCTGCGGCAGCAATCCGGATATCCAGGCCTGCGCAATGGGCATGATTCCCGCAGAAGCCGCCCCATAGACGACACGCGATATGACGAGCAGGCCGAGCGCCAGCACATAGGGCAACGGACCGGCGATCATCAACGCCAGAAAGATGAGCTGCGCCAGCACAAGTACGAGCCCCAGCCAGGACAGGGCGCGCTGTGCGCCCATCCGGGCACCGAGCATTCCGCACAAAGGCGCACTGACAACGAAGGCAATCGCGCCAAGTCCTGCCGCGAAACCGATCTCTCCCGTTTGAAGGCCCGTTGCGGTCGCAATCAAAGGAACAAGCGCGATGAACGCCGTCTGATTGAAGCCAATGGTCGAAACAGTAACAGAAAGACGGGAAGCAATCTTATGCGCAGTCATGTCGATATTCATGGAAATCACCACATGCAAAAATTTCGACATCGTTAGCAATATAAAAATACAAAGTAAATAAAAATCAGAATTTATTTCGGAGAAACTGAAATGAATAAAGTATTTTCTATAGAAAATACGGGCGCATCAGAGAATATATTTCTAAATTCATTAATAAGAGAATGGAAAAACTGGGAAATAATTGAAGACAAACCGCCATCGACAGACGGTAAAGCCAAAAAGATCCTGCTTTTGAAGCTTGCAGCGTCGGATGCCGAGGTCAGGGTGCCCGTTATTTTCTGGTCGCTGGCCGGATATCACAGCTTTGGCGCGCCGATGTGGAAAACCGATGGGGACCGGCTGGAACCCATAAGCTTGCCGGAACTGGCGCTCCTGCTTCTCAAGGAGGACGGGATCGGCGGCAGCGTTTCGCCGGATGCAAGACTGCTGTTCCAGCACAGGGTGCTGGACAGTATGCGATCGATCGCAACCCTTGTCCGCGAAAGAGCCGATGAACGCCCTTTTTCTGAACCGGGTCCCGATTTCATAACGGCTGAAACAGCGTTGCGCTTCGGCCATGCGGTACACCCGTTTCCGCGCAGCCGGGACGAATTCACCGATGAGGACAACCGCCGCTTCGGCCCGGAATATGGCAATGTCTTTGCCTTGCGGTGGTGGGCTGTCGAACCGGAACTCGTGGCGCAGGGAACGGTCGAGGGCTTCACCATGGCCGATGCCATTGCATCCATTGCGGCATCGGATTCCCGGCTGATCGAAAAAGCAGCCGGACGACCGCTCATTCCGCTGCATCCATGGCAGGCGGCCCGCCTGTCGCTGCGCCCCGACATCCAGCAACTGGAACGTCAGGGCAAGATCACCGATCTTGGCAGCGGCCATCCTTGCTGGCGCGCGACCAGCTCGCTGCGCGCCATATATTCTCCCGACAGCGACTGGATGCTCAAATTTTCGCTCAGCCTCCGGCTGACCAATTCGCGCCGCATCGTGGAACCGAGAGAATGCCTGCGCGGCATGAATGTCCATCGATTGATAACGGGAACGATCGGCAAGGCGCTGAAGAATCGTTTTCCAGATTTTCACATCATGGGCGAACCGGGCTGGATATCCCTGCGTTTGCCGGATGGTTCCATCGACAGTGAAACGATTGCAGTTTTCCGGGAAAACCCGTTTCGTGGCGCGCAGCAACCGCATGCCGCCGTTCTTGCCGCCCTTTGCGAACGCCATCCGGATGGGAGCGGCAGCCATGTCGCAGACCTCATACGCCGGATCGCGGCGTCCGAAGGCGCCCCGGAGAGCGATGTGGCGAAACGCTGGTTCGAACGCTTTCTGGAAATCGTCATCGCGCCTTTCATGATCGCCCAGGGTGATTACGGCCTGATTTTCGGTGCGCATCAGCAAAATATCGTTCTCGGCCTTCAGGACGGCTGGCCGAATGCGCTCTATTTCCGCGATTGCCAGGGGACGGGTTACGTCCGCTCGTTCTTGCCGTTTCTGCGCGAATATCTGCCCGAGGCAGGGGCTGCGACCGACCATGTTTTCGACAGTGACGACGCCGCCCGGCTGGCTGGGTACTATCTATTCATCAACGGTGTTTTCGCACTGATTGCCGCGCTGGGTTCTGCCCGTTTCGTGGATGAAAGCGAACTTTTTGCAAGCCTCCAGCACTTTCTGGAACAGCTTGGCAAGGAGCCTCTCCGGGACAGGACCACGCTGGAATATCTCCTGCACAGCCCCACACTGGCCGCCAAGGGGAATTTCATGATCTCCGCTGGAAACGTCAATGAAAACACAGACGTGACCGACCCCCTTGCCTCTTACATCCGGTTTTCCAATCCCCTTTCGACACGGTGAATCCATGAATGTTCAAACAAAGAGCAACATCAGCGAACGCCTTTCGCCATCCGCGGGAATAGACGGTGAATTGTCCTGGCATTATTGCGCGACAAATGCCGAGCGGCTTGCGGCAAGGCTGGACAAGAGCGGACGCATAACCCTGTTCGGAGAAGCCGGTGCGTTTCGCGCCGAAGCACAGCTCAATCTCGCCCGGCAGACAATTACGCTCGAAAATGTCAGGCTCGATCCATTGCATGGCGATGCGACCATGCTGCTTGCCGCCCTGCTTGATGCTGTTTTTCTGCGTTTTCACGACGCCCCTACCCTGGCATTGCCATCCGCCAGCCTGCTCGCGCCTGTCAGCGCCCTGGCTTTACGGGAAATCGAAGGATTGGCCATAGTCGAGCGCATTGTTTTACGTCAGTTGCCACTGTTGTGGCGCAAGCAGGCCGCCCATATGCCTTATCCGGCCATCCGGTCGGCACTCGGTCCCGATGACCGGCTGCCATTGCTTCGCCCCCCGCGACCGTCCGGCGTGTTTTACGAACGCTGGATACCGGAGCTGAACAAGACCGTTTCCTTGCGCCCCATCGATCGGCGAACGGATCTGGACCTGTTCCATGGCTGGATGAATCAGGGACGTGTCTCCTATTTCTGGGAGCTTGCGCAAAGCCCCGAGGCGCTTGACGCCTATCTTCTGGACCAGGAGCGTGACCCGCATATCTTTGGCGTCATTGCGAGCTTCGACAACGAGCCGACCGGCTATTTCGAATTCTACTGGGCGCGCGAGGACCGTCTCGGTCCGTATTATGAGAACGAGGATTTCGACCGCGGCTGGCACGGCCTGATCGGCAATCCGCGCCATCTCGGCCGCCCGAAGACACTCGCGCTTTTCCGCTCGGTCAACCACTATCTTTTCCTTGATGAACCCCGAACGCGGCGCATCGTTGGCGAACCACGGGCATCCCATCAAAAGATGCTCAGCTATTGCGGAGACATGGCTTTCTACAAGGTGAAGGAATTCGATTTTCCGCATAAGCGCGCGGCGCTGATGTGCTGCGAGCGGGACCGCTTCTTCAAGGAGGTGCCGCTATGAGCCGCCGGCCTCTCCTTGGTCCGCTTCCGGGCCGCCGGGCGGTTGACGCCGAGACATGGGGCGCGGTGAACCGGACGGCCATTGCCAAGGCCATCTCGGAATTATCCTATGAGGAAGGCTTCGCGCCCGTAGCCTTGGACGCGGCGGAAACAGCATGGACGCTGACGCTTGGCGACGCTGTCTCCTACCGTTTTGAAGCGCGCCGCCGCATCTGGGGGCAGTTGCATATCGATCCGACAAGCCTTGTCCGGGTGACACCGGACGGGCAAGCCGTGGCAAACGATGCGGTCGGCTTCCTGGCCGATGCGCGTGAGGTTCTGGGCATTTCGCCCGCCACTTTCTGCACTTACGCAAAGGAACTCTATAATACGCTGTTGGCGGATGCCCGTATCGTGACACGCCGCTCCGCCTTCCATGCGGATGAGCTGGCAAGCCTGCCCGACACAAAATTGCAGACGCTCCTCGACGGACATCCGAAGGCCCCGGCAAACAAGGGACGGCTGGGCTGGGGGTTGCAGGATATCGAAGCCAATGCGCCGGAATTCTCCGCGCCGATCCAGCTTTTCTGGCTGGCTGCCGCGCGCAGCCATTGCCAGCTCTCATTTGCAGACGGTCTTGCGGAGCATGAACTGCTCGCCGGGAGCCTCGGCACGGAAGAGCGGCACAACCTGCTCGCGGCAATGGGGGATGCAGGCATCAGCCTCGATACGCATATGCTCCTGCCCGTCCATCCCTGGCAATGGCAATCGATGATTGTCAGCCAATATGCCAGCGAGATTGCATCCGGGCGACTGGTGCCGCTTGGCTGCTTCGGCGATGCCTATATTGCACAGCAGTCCCTGCGGACACTCGCCAACCAGGTCCGGGGAGAGGCGCTTCATGTCAAGCTGCCGCTTACTATCCTGAATACGTCGGCCTGGCGCGGGGTTCCCGGCAAATACATGCGGATCGGGCCGACGCTGTCTCATTGGCTTGCCGAGACAGCCAAAAGCGATCCGGTGCTGGAACATGTCCGGATATTGCAGGAGGTTGCCGGTGCGTTTTACCCCCATCCGCACTTCGCAGCCCTGACGGACGCCCCCTATCAGTTCTGCGAGATGTTGGGGACCATCTGGCGGGAGAGCCCGGAAAAGCATTTGCCGCAAGGCTGTCGCCCCATGATGATGGGCGCATTGGCGCAGTCCGACAATGCCGGGCGCCCTGTCATAAGCGCCCTGATCGAACGCTCCGGCCTGTCCCATGACCAATGGCTCGACCGTCTCTTCGATGCGGTTGCGGTCCCGCTCTACCATTTCCTGTGCTGCTATGGCGTGGGGTTTATCGCGCATGGCCAGAATGTCACGCTTCTTCTGGACGGTGATATTCCCGCCGGTGTGGCGATCAAGGATTTCCAGGGCGACACCGATCTGATCGACCAGGAGTTTCCGGAACTGGCGACATTGTCCGCAGAGGTAAAGGCGACATTGAAGCGTCGACCGGCGGCCCATCTGCAACAACATTTCCAGACCGGGCATTGTGCAAGCGTGCTGCGCTTTCTTTCCGAAACGCTGGTCGCGCACGATGGTTATCCCGAATTATCGTTCTACACGCGCCTTGCGGCCCGGCTGAGGCTTTATCAGCAAGGCCACCCGGAACTGGCCGAACGATACAGGCTCTTCGACCTGTTCCTTCCGCAAGTACCGCGCATCGCCATCAATCGCGTTCGCCTTGCGATTGGTTATGGCGACACCAATGAGCGGCCTGTTCCCGCTCTTGGCACCGAACTGAACAATCCTCTCCACCTGGCAGAAATGGCGTCTCTCTCCTCCCGGAAGGCGCAAACCAATATCCATGAAGGAGTTTCAGTATGACACATTCCATTCTCGATCTGTGCGGAATTGGCGTCGGCCCATTCAATCTCAGCCTGGCGGCACAGCTGGATTCAATCGACGGCATTGACGTCCAGTTTTTTGACAGCAAACCCTTTTTCGACTGGCACCCGGGCATGATGCTGCCCGGCGCCGAACTCCAGACCTCCTTCATGAAAGACCTGGTCACGGCCACGAACCCGACGAGCCCATGGACATTTGCAGCCTATCTGGTCGCTCACAAACGGTTTTATGAGTTTCTCAATGCCGATTACGACGCCATCCCCCGCAAGGAATTCGCCCGGTATCTGTCATGGGCCGCGGGGAACATCCCGAGCCTGAATTTCGGCAGGAACATCCGGGCGGTCACGTTTGACGGCAATCATTTCGAGCTTGCCTTCGATAATGAGGTTCGCATGGCCCGCAATCTGTCTCTGGGCGTGGGATTGAAGCCCCATATACCGGAATGGGCCAAACCCGTGATGGGTGATCGCGCCTTCCATTCAAGCGAAGCCGTGCAGAAACTGGATAAGTTGCAGGGCAAGCGGATTGTGGTTATCGGCGGTGGACAAAGCGGTGCGGAGATATTCCAGCATCTGCTCGAACGCCAGGGCTCGGATAATGAGATCAGCTGGATCAGCAGACGGCCGAACTTCCAGCCGCTTGACGATTCACCCTTCACCGACGAGCACTTCACCCCGCAATATGTGGCAGAGTTCCACCGGCTTGCAGAACCACGGCGACATGCGATCGTCGAACACCAGAAGCTCGCAAGCGACGGCATTTCCGCATCGACCATCAGGGCTATCTATCGGCGCCTCTATGAACAGCGCCATCTGGATGGCGATGCCCTGCGGGCCACCTTGCTGCCATATCGTGAAGTCCTGGACCTCAAGCAGGATGGCGCAAGCCTGTCGATCGTGATGCGCAACGGTTTCGACGGCACGATCGAGATGCTGGGTGCCGACCATCTGATCCTGGCCACGGGTTACAAATTCTCCCTGCCCGAATGCCTCTCTCCAATTCAGGATCGGTTGTCGGAGGTTGAAGGCAGGTCATTGCGCGTGGGCGCTGATTTTGCTCTCGACTGGAACGGCCCGGCCGACCGCCGTATCTTTGTACTCAATGCCGGCAGGCTTTGCCACGGCATTGCCGAACCCCAACTGAGCCTGATGGCCTGGAGAAGCGCCGTCATCACGAATGCACTTCTGAAGCGCGCCCATTTCGACCTTGAATTTCCCGAGACGGCCATTCGCTGGACGACAGGCGAATTGCCTTCCGAGGCACAATTGCGGTTAGGCTGAATAGTCAAGGCATGGGCATGCCTGCCCAAAGCGGGAACCGCCTGCGTGTGGAAATCAGTCCGGCGGACTGATTTCCCTTGCGCAAAACCGTTTCACACTTTTGGCTCAAAAATGCTCTAACTATTTGTTTTATCGCATTATCCTACGCATCGAAGCGGGATCAGAAATCAGTCCAGTGGACTGATTTCCCCGCGGAGGCGTTTCACACTTTTGCTGGAAATGCTCTAATAACCCATCGCCGCTCCCGCAACGGCGCGGCTGTCGATGGCACCGTAATAACGGTTGTCGCCGCCCTTTTCGATGGCGGCCATGTCCTTGCCACCGACAAGAATGCCTGCCGCCTCACCCCAAACCGGCCAGTCCTTGTCTTCTCCGACCGTATAGCCCATGCCCGTCAGCAGCCTGATCGTATCGGGCGAAAGCGCATTCGCTTCCGTGTACACCCGGTCCGGCAACCATTGGTGATGGATGCGCGGAGCATCGATCGCCTCCTGAATGTCCATACCGTGATCGATGACATTCATGATCGCCTGAAGCGTGATCGTGATGATGCGCGAACCGCCAGGACTGCCGATGACCATGAACGGCTTGCCATCCTTCGACACGATGGTCGGGCTCATCGAGGAAAGCGGCGACTTGCGCGGTTCGATGGCATTGGCTTCCCCCTGTATGAGGCCGTAGAGATTGGCCACACCCGGCTTGATGGTGAAGTCGTCCATCTCGTTGTTGAGGAGAATGCCGGTGCCTTCCGCCACCTTCGCCGTGCCGAACGATCCGTTCAGCGTATAGGTCACGGCAACCGCATTGCCGTCCTTGTCCACGATGGAATAATGCGTCGTCTCGTTGGATTCCTTGAATTCAGCCGGTTTCAGCGCCTCGCTGACGCCCGCGCGATAAGGATCGATACGGCCCCGGATTTCTTCTGCATAGGCCTTGCTGGTGAGCTTTTCGATTGGATTTTCGACGAAATCAGGATCGCCCAAGGCCGTGTTGCGATCGACATAGGCGTGGCGCATTGCTTCCACCATCAAACGTGTGGTTTCCGCAGAACCATAGCCCAGATAGGAAACCGGATAGCCCTCAAGCACGTTCAGGATTTCGCAGATAATCAATCCGCCGGAAGAAGGCGGCGGCGATGAGACGATGTCATAGCCGCGATAGCTGCACTTGACCGGCTCCAGTTCACGGACCTTGTATTGCTCGAAATCGGCTTTGGCGAGAATGCCGCCATTTTCCTTGCTCGATTTGACGATCAGATCGGCGATATCGCCTTGATAGAAAGCCGATGCCCCTTTTTCCGAAATGGCCGAGAGCGATTTTGCTAAATCCGGCTGGACAAGTTTCTCGCCCAGGCTGAGCGGCTTTCCGTCCTTCAGAAAGATTTTCGCGGCAGCAGGGTCTTTCGCCAGCCGTTCATTGCCATCGGCAAAGGAAAGAATGTCACCCAATTCCAGCGTAAAACCCTCCTTGGCCAGTTTCAGCGCTGGCTCAATCAGTTCCTCACGCTTGCGGCTGCCGTATTTTTCGCGCGCCTGTTCAAGACCCGCCACCGTTCCCGGCACGCCGATGGCAAGATAGGTTTCGGTACTGGCGCCTTCGACCGGCTTGCCATCCTTATCCAGATACATCGTCTTGGTCGCGGCGAGCGGCGCGCGTTCGCGGAAATCCAGAAAGGTGCTTTTGCCGTCCTTGAAGCGGATCGTCATGAAGCCGCCCCCGCCCAGATTGCCTGCTGTCGGATAGACGACCGCCAGGGCATAACCAACAGCAACAGCCGCATCGACGGCATTGCCGCCGTTTTTCAGCACATCGACACCCACCTGCGAGGCAAGATGCTGGGCCGTGACCACCATGCCGTTTTTGCCTTCTGCCGGGGCTGGCGATGCTGCATGGGCCAAAGGCAGATGCCCCGCAATGGCGATGACGACGGCAAGGGAAAGCGATTTCAGTCTGTAATGCTGCCTGCTATACTGCATTTCTTCCTCCCATTTGTTCTCCCTGATGGAGACCAGGCAATAACGTCCGCAATCTCTTTCACAAAAGCAAGGGCAGACTGAATTGTCCGGCCATATGTGCCTGCCTCAAATCCGTGGAACGGCTTTTCGGCTTGCCTCATCCAGCGTTACGCGATCATTATGAAACGCGCCGTCGTTTAGAATCATCTCGACAAGCTGATGCTGAACAGAAAACCGCGGAGGGGCGGTCGCGTCGACAATAAGGAAATGCAGCCTCATGAATACTTACGGAAAACTATTTTCAGCCGCACTGGTCGCGGCTGCGCTCAACAGCACGGCAGTAGGGCAGGTCTTCGCCAAGACATTGATCTATTGCTCCGAGGCATCTCCTGAAATGTTCGATGCCGCGCAGACGACATCCGGCGCCGTCTATGATGCGTCGGCGCGCAATGTGTCCAACGGGCTCATCAAGATCAAGCGCGGCTCGACCGAGCTGAAACCCGGCCTTGCCGAAAGCTGGGACGTGTCCGCCGATGGCAAGGAATATACGTTTCACCTGCGCAAGGGCGTGAAGTTCCACACCACGAGTTTTTTCACCCCGACGCGTGAATTCAACGCGGACGACGTGATCTTCACCTTCGACCGTCAGGGCAACAAGGACAATCCCTACTACAATCAGGGCACATGGCCGCAGTTCGGCGCCTATTCCTTTCCCTCGCTGATCGAGAAAATCGAAAAGATCGACGATCACACCGTCAAGTTTGTGCTGACGCATCCCGAAGCGACCTTTATCTCGACGCTGTCGCTGACTTTTGCCGTCATCCAGTCGAAGGAATATGCCGACAAGCTCGTCGCGGAAGGCCGCATTGCAGAATTCAGCCAGCAGCCTGTCGGAACCGGACCTTATCAGTTTGTCGCCTATCAGAAGGATAGCGCCATCCGTTATCAGGCCAATCCCGATTACTGGGCTGGCAAGCAGAAGATCGACAATCTCATCTTTGCAATCACACCGGATGCGGCGGTGCGCTACCAGAAGCTGAAATCGGGTGAGTGTCATGTCATCGCCGCTCCCAATCCCGCCGATATTGCGGAAATGAAGAAAGACCCGGCTGTCGAAATGCTGAGCAAGGAAGGCCTGAACCTGTCCTTCCTCGCCTATAACACGCAGCAGAAGCCGTTCGATGACGTGCGTGTCCGCAAGGCGCTGAACATGGCGGTCAACAAGTCGGCTATCATTGATGCGGTCTATCTGGGCTCGGCTGTCCCGTCGGTCAACCCGCTGCCGCCAAGCGTCTGGGGCTACAACAAGAACGTCAAGGACGATCCTTACGATCCCGAACAAGCGCGCAAGCTGCTCGATGAGGCAGGCGTCAAGGATCTGAAGATGAAGATATGGGCCATGCCCGTGCAGCGGCCCTATATGCCCAATGCGCGTCGCGCAGCCGAACTCATTCAATCCGACTTCGCCAAGGTCGGCGTCACCGCGGAAATCGTCAGCCTTGACTGGGGCGAATATCTGAAACGCTCGCTGGAGAAAGATCGCGACGGTGCCGTGATGCTCGGCTGGACCGGTGGCATTGCCGACCCCGACAATTTCCTCGCCGCACTTTTGAGCTGTCAGGCCATTGGCAGCGCCAACCGTGCAAACTGGTGCAATGAGGATTTCGAGAAGCTCATTCAGGCGGCCAAGCTGACGACCGATCAGGCAGAGCGCACCAGGCTCTACGAGCAGGCGCAGGTGGTCTTCAAGGAGCAGGCTCCCTGGCTGACGATCGCGCATCAGATCGTCGAACAGCCCGTCAGCAAGAAGGTCAAGGACTTCCGCATCGACCCCTTCGGCGGATATTTGTTCGAAGATGTCGACATTGAGGAATAGGCCTCTCCCCCGCCAGTTTGACAACCGGCGATGAAATTATGGTTGGCGGGCGGAAACGCCCGCTTCTTCTTTAGGGCGCAGTGCGTTTGCAAGGGCGCCCTATCTATTTGTTTTTACGCATTATCCGGCGCGAAACCGCTTCACGCTTTTTGCTGGTAATGCTCTAGCCGAGAGAATGACATGGATATCGTAGACCGCTTTCTAGCCTATACCCGCATCAACACGACCGCTGTGCCCAATGCGGACAAACTCCCGTCGAGCGTCGGACAGACCGACCTCGCCAGATTGCTCGCCAGCGAAATGCGCGCCATGGGCATGGAAGTTGAAGAGCGAGACCATTCAATCGTCGTCGGCACATTGCCTGCCAATGTCTCGAATGCCGGTCAAAACTTTCCAACCATTGCCTGGGTCGCCCATCTCGATACGTCCAGCGAATACACCACCGATACAAACGCTCACGTCGTCGATTACAAGGGCGGCGATATCGTGCTCAACGAGACGACCGGCGCCGTCATGCGGCTTGCCGAATTCCCGGAACTGGAACGTTATGTCGGGGACCGGATCATCGTCACGGACGGCACCAGCCTGCTTGGCGCCGACAACAAGTCCGCAATCGCCGAGATCATGCATGCCATGCAGGTCCTGACCACCCATCCCGAAATCAAGCACGGCACGGTCAAGGTTGTCTTCGTTCCCGATGAGGAAATCGGGCTGCTGGGAGCCAAGGCGCTCGACGTTGCTTCCCTCAACGCCGACTTTGCCTATACGCTCGACTGCTGCGCGGTCGGCGAGATCGTGTACGAAAACTGGAACGCCGGTGAGTTTCGCCTCACTTTCAAAGGACAGCCAGCCCACCCGATGTCGGCCAAGGGCAAGCTGCGCAATGCCATTCTCTATGCCCAGCAGTTCATCGCGATGCTGCCGGGCGGTGAACGCCCGGAATATACGGAAGGCACCGAAGGCTATTACTGGGCCAAGGGCATCCACGGCACTGTTGCCGAGACAAGCCTGATTATCGATATCCGCGATTTCACGAAGGATGGTTACGAAACGCGCCGTGCCTTTATCGAAAACCTCGCCGCGAGTTTCAACCAGCTCCACGGCGACGGCACGGTTCACGTGGACTACAAGGCCGTCTACCGGAATGCTGCCGAAAGCCTGGAAGGCGAAAATCGCTACCCGGTCGTTCTGGCGCTTCAGGCCATGAAGGCAATAGGCGTCACACCAACGCCGCTGCCGATGCGTGGCGGCTATGACGGTGCGGTGCTGTCCGAAAAAGGCCTGCCCTGCCCCAACCTGTTCTGCGGCGCACACAACTTCCACTCGATCTACGAGTTCCTGCCGGTCGGTTCGCTCAACAAGGCATCCGAAATGGTCGTCGAAATTCTGAAGACTGCACGCAAGTCCTGACAGGATTTGACTTGCACGACGTCAGGGCAAATGATGTTGCTCGCATTGAGTATCTGGAAGGAAAGCCTCAAATGAGCGAAACCATTACCCTCGATACGCATGAAGCCATTCGTGACTGGGTGGCCGCCCGCAATGGAAACCCGGCATTTGTCAGCACGTCTACGGACCCGGACGCAGCCCCTGTTCTGCGGATTGTTTTCGCGCCGGAATTCGTTGCCGATGTCGAGCAGCCATTGGATGCTGGCGGTCTGGAAGTCGTTGAGTGGGAAGACTGGTTTCGCGTGTTCGATCAGGAAAATCTGGTCATGCTGGTGGCGCATTCGACGCCGGGAAAGCTTGATAATTTCTACCAGATCCTCTCCGCCTGATCCGTAGCACGGAGATTGCCAGACGGGCTGACATTCGGTCAGCCCGTCTGATCGGCTGTTCAGCGCTTCAATTGCTTGCCGATGGTTTCTGCGACCAGCGCCAGCGAAATGGCGCCCGCATCCGGATGACCAATGCTCTTTTCGGCCAATGGCCTTGCACGGCCGAGTTTGGGAACAAGCGGTGCTGTAGCTTCGGCAGCAGCCTTTGCGGCTTCTGCCGCTTCATTCCATGCATCGGCCAGCGGCTTGCCGGATGCAAATGCGCCTTCGAGCGTTTCCACGAAGGGAACGAAGGCATCCACCAATGTCTTGTCACCGGGCTTCGCGCGACCAAGCGTGGTTACGGCATCAAGCGCACGCCTGCCGCCGCGAACGACTGCGCCCTCATCAATGGCGCCATTGTCAGAAAGCTCCGTGCTCCACGCGCGCAGCAACAGCCCCCACAGCGCGCCGGAAGTGCCGCCAGCCCGGTCGGCCCAGGCATCGCCCGCAACAGCCAATAGGCTGGCGCTCCCCGCTCCGGCCTTGGCGGCCTGATCGGCTGCCTCCCTTGCGGCAGCGGAACCGCGCCGCATGCCCTGTCCATGATCCCCGTCGCCGGCAAAGGCATCGATACGCCCAAGTTCTTCCTCGGCCTCGACCAGCGCGTCAGCGACAGCGTTCAAAATACCCTGCACACACGCGCCGCCTGCACGGCCTGCCTCATCTGCCGGAGCAAAATCAGGTGCCGCATCATCGTCAGCGATCATGTCGGTCGCAGGCTCGACTGCGATTGCTTCGCCGCGCCGCAGAACCGGCGTGTCGCAAGCAGCCGTCCAGTAGCGCTCCAGTTCATCGTCAAGCCAGAGAAGGGTCAGCGAACAGCCCTGCATATCGAGGCTGGTGACGAATTCACCCGCTTCCGGCGCCACAACACCAAGCCCGGATTTTTCCAAGAGCGATGCAATCGCCGTCCACAGGACGAATAATTCCTCATATTTCGTGGCACCGAGGCCGTTCAGGATAACGCCCACTTTCTGCGTTCCCTTGGGGCGCTCTGCCAGAAGCTTCTCCACCAGCAGGCTCGCCAGACCGGAGGCAGGCAGGATCGCCTCTTCCTTGATACCCGGTTCGCCGTGAATGCCGAGACCGAGTGCCATCTGGCCTTCCGGTACCGTAAAAAGCGGATGCGGCGCTCCGGGCAATGTGCAGCCCTTGAACGCGACGCCGAAGGAAACGGTGTTCGCATTGGCATGACGGGCAAGCCGCTCGACCTCATCCAGTGACAAACCGGCTTCGGCAGCGGCTCCCGCAATCTTGAACACAACCAGATCGCCAGCGATACCGCGCCGCTTTTCATGCATATCCGCCGGAGCGCTGGCGACATCGTCGGTTACGGGCACGATACGGACATCGATGCCTTCTGCGCGCAAACGCTCGGCAGCAACGCCGAAATTGAGCACATCGCCAGCATAGTTGCCAAAGCCCAGCAGAATACCGCCGCCCCTGTGCGCCTGACGGCAAACACGGGCCACCGCCGCGGTGGAAGGCGAAGCAAACACATCACCGGCAACTGCGGCATCCGCGAGACCCGGCCCGACATAGCCCGCAAATGCCGGGTAATGACCGGAACCGCCACCGACAACCACCGCAACCTTGCCTTGCGGCACTTTGGTGGAACGGACGACGCCGCCACGCACATGGCGTACATAGCGGCTATAAATATTTGCAAAACCGGCCAAGGCAGTGGAAGCAAACGCCTCCGGCGCATCGAAAATCGTCGTCATTGAAACAGTCCTCGATCTGAGTCATCGGCCGCGCGGCAAAATGCGGCGCAGATAATCGCGATTTGTAGCCGAAACGGAAAGCCCGTCGCCACCATAATGCTCGCAGAGAAATGGGCTGGCAAATCCATGATCCAGCGCCATCCGGATCGCTGCGCGGTAATTGATGATCCCGCTCTCAAGGGGTGCCGGATGCGTGACGATGACACCGGACGCCGGATCTTCCGTTCGCGTATAGTTTTTGACGTGCCAGAATTTTGCGTAAGGCGCCACCTTCTCCATCATCTTCTGCCAATGCTCGACAGGACGGTGCAGGCGGATGAGATTGCCTAGATCGGCGTTGATCCCGACATTGCCGAGGCCAACCTCCTCAATAAAGCGAACTGAACTGTCCGCAGTGCCAAGATAGGTGTCCTCATACATTTCAAGCGATAGCTCTATGCCTAGCTTCTCTGCATGGCGACCGAGTTCGCTTATCCGTTCGACTGCCTTTTTCCAGACAGCCGGATCGTCCGGGTTCCGCGCGCCATTGACGGTCCAGAACCATAATGCCTGTTTCTGCGCGTCCGTCAGCGGTTCAAAAAGCCCGAAGGAAACGCAGCTCGCGCCAATTTCCTTAGCGGTATCGATGACCCTGTGACCGTAGGCCAGATATTCCTCGCCGTGTCGTGCGTCGATCACGCTGCGCCGCGAGGTCGAAATCGCAGGTATGGTGAAGCCCAGCGATTTGGCAACAGACATAAATTCAGCGAGGCGGGCAGGTGACAAGTCGGCCAGTCGCAACCAGCTGTCAGTCGGATCAAGTTCGGTAAAACCTGCATCCGCAACGTCGGTCAAAGTGCGGTGCCACTCTTCTGCTGATTGATCCTGCACCGAGCTGCCATCCGGCAGGATATTGGGATACTGGATCATCGCAGCTGCAATGGGCCATGTTTCGCGTGTCCATTTGGCAGTTGTCTGTGTCAACTTACAGTCCTGTTCTTTTGCATGATCCATCTCGATCAGGCCACGTTGCCATTGCTGGAAGGAATTTCAGGTTTCCGGTTTCGCAGCTTGCCAATCGCCCAGAAGATGGCTGGTGAGACCAGCAGGAAAACGCCGAGCGTCATCAGTGAAGCAACGAGCCCATTCGACCAGAACACCGAAAGCTGACCGCCCGACATCATCATCGACTGACGGAATGCATCTTCAGCCTTGTCTCCGAGTACCATCGCAAGAACCAATGGCGCCAGTGGATAATCAAGCTTCTTGAAGATATAGCCAAGCACGCCGAATGCGATCACCAGCCAGACATCGGTTATCGAATTGGCAACCTGATAAGCGCCGGAGAAAATGACCGCTACAATCATCGGCCCGATAATCGAAAACGGCACGCGCAGGATTGAGGCATAAAGCGGGACGGTCGCAATCACCAGAATAACGGCGACGATATTGCCGAGATACATGGAGGCGATCAGGCCCCAGACAAAATCCGGGCGATCCGTGAACAATGTCGGGCCGGGCGTAAGGCCCCAGATCATCAGCCCGCCCATCATGACGGCAGCGGTCGCCGAACCCGGAACGCCAAGTGCCAGCATGGGGAGAAGCGCGGAGGTGCCAGCAGAGTGGTCAGCCGTTTCCGGCGCCACGATGCCACGGGGATCGCCCTTACCGAATTTCGATTTATCGCGTGCAGAGCGGCGGGCGACGCCGTAGCTCATGAAGGATGCCGCAGTTGGCCCGGCGGGCGTTATCCCCATCCAGATACCGATAAGCGTGGAGCGTGCAAGCGTAAACCAGTAACGCGGCATTTCCAGAAGCGTGCGCCCGATCTCGCCAAGACGCACACGCGCCTTGATACCGTCGAACCGAAGCCCCTCTTCCGTCGTCAGCAACAGTTCACCGATCCCGAACAGGCCCATCACCGCAATCAGGAAGGAAATTCCCTTGATGAGTTCCGGTATGTCGAATGTCAGGCGCAAGTTTCCGGAGATCGTGTCCATGCCCACCGAAGCAAAGGCAAAACCGATCATCATCGAAACGAGCGTTTTGAAGGGCGATTGTGCGCCCATGGATATGAAACTGGCGAAAGCCAGAAAATAGACGGCAAAATATTCAGGTGAAGAAAACCGCAGCGCGAAATTGGCGACCCAGCTGGAAAGCAGGGTAATCATCACCACGCCAGCCAGCGCGCCGATGCCGGCCGAAACAAATGCCAGCGTCAGGGCACGGCTCGCATGTCCGGCTTTCGCCATCGGATATCCATCGAAGGTAGTGGCGACGGACGATGGTTCACCTGGAATATTGAACAGGATGGACGTCGTCGAACCACCGAACAATGCTCCCCAATACATACAGGAAAGCAGAATAATCGCGGAAATGGGGTCCATCGAGAAGGTCAGCGGCAAAAGCAGCGAAACGCCATTTGGCGCCCCCAGCCCGGGCAAAACGCCAACCAGAATTCCAAGCGTCACCCCAAGCATCATCAGCAACACGTGATTGAAGCTGAGGATGTGGGCAAAGCCATCCATCAGGAGACTGAAGTTTTCCATGTCTTTCCTCCAAAGACATCGGACTTTCCGGCATCAATAAATCCCGAAGAAAGCCTCGACCGGGCCCTTAAGGAGCGGAACCTTGAAGCCGATTTCAAAAATGACGAAGAAGAAGAGAGAAACGGCAATACCGGCGGGCAACGACGCCCACCATTTGTAACGCCCTTGAAACATCATCGCTCCAGCAATGTAGAGAGCGGTCCCGACATAGAGTCCCAAAACCGTCGATATGGCTGCGAAGCCGACGAGCGGCAGTGCGAAGCCAAGAACGGGCTTCAGCCGGTTCATCTCAACGAAGATTTCGCCACTATGACGATGTTTCAAAAATGCGGTAACGAGATTGACGGCGCTTCCGAAGATGATCAACAAGCCGATATAGAACGGAAAATAACCGGCATCCGGCCCCATCTCCGTCCAGCCTGTGCCAGCCTGTAGCGAGCCGTAACAGACAGCCGCCCCCAGTGCGCCCGTGAGGAGAGCCACGCCCGCCTCGACACTGAAGCGCGAAATTCCGCCTTCGCCTTTCTCACTCATGGGATGAGCTCCTTCGATGGAGGATGCAGACGCCAACGGCGTCTGCACGAATGCACAGAACATCAGTTGGCGAGCCAGCCTTCACGCTTCAGCACAGCCGTAACCGCCGTTTCATCGTTCTTGATAAAGGATGACAGGTCGTTACCGCTCATATAGGCGGCTGACTGTGAACTATCGGCAAGATATTTCGCCCATTCCGGGGTCTCGGCAACTTTCTTGAGTACGCCTGCATAGTAATCCACGACGTCCTGATCCACGCCTGCCGGAAGCCATACTGTGCGCGGCATGGAGTAATTTTCGATTGGAATGCCTGTTTCCTTGCAGGTCGCAATGTCGCTCCATCCCATATCGCCCGCGACCTTGCCTTCACCCTTGAGCCTTTCGGCCTTGAAGACACAAAGCGGCTTTACCATGCCGGCCTGCCACTGACCGAGGTTTTCGCTCGGATTGTTGACATTGGCAGCGATATGCTCGCCTGCAAGCTGAACCGCAGCTTCGCCACCGCTCTTGAACGGGATGTAGCCAAGCTTTGAGCCGGTGGCATCGTTAATCATGGAGGTGAGAATCTGGTCAACATCCTTGGACTGGCTTCCGCCAACCTTCATGCCTGCGTCGTCCTTGGCCTTGGCGACAAATTCTGCGGCTGTCTTGAAGTCGGATTTTCCGTTGACCCAAAGAATGAATTCATCCGAAGCCAGTGCCGAAACGGGAACAAGATCTGTCGATTTATAAGGAACCTTGGCGCGCACGGGCAGGAGGTATGCGTTGTTGGTGCCGAAAGCGAGCTTGTAGGGATCACCCTTGTACCCCGCAGTATAGACGAAACCCTCGGCGCCGCCTGCACTGCCCTTGTTCGTGACGACGATAGGCGCGCTCATCAGATCGTACTTGCCGATGATCGACTGGATCGTGCGCGCGAAAATATCCGTACCCCCACCTGGTCCAGCGGTCACGACGAATTCCACAGGCCGCGTCGGTTCGAATGCCTGCGCGGACGATGCGATCACCGCCACTCCTGCGGCCAGGCAAGCAATGTGCAAAGACTTCTTCATGGTCTATCCTCCCGGTTAAGCGGCATGGGCCTCCCCCCATGCCGATCGTGTCAAGATGTCGAAAATCAGGCAGCGTCCGAAAGCGTCGCTGCCCTTTTCGCCATCCGTGCCGCAAGCAGGATCGCTTCGCGCGTGGCTCCCACGTCGGCGACACCTTTTCCTGCGATATCGTAAGCCGTGCCATGGGCAGGCGTGCAAAGCGGGAACGGCAATCCGCCCATCATGGTCACCCCTTTGTCGAATCCCATCAGCTTCATCGCGATCTGACCCTGATCGTGATACATGGTCAGCACCGCCTGAAAGCCATCCTTCAGCGCACGCAGGAACACTGTATCAGCCGGGAACGGCCCATCCACATCGAACCCCTTGGCCTTGGCTGCCTTTACTGCGGGTTCGATAATATCGATCTCTTCCATGCCAAAGCTGCCACCGTCTCCGGCATGCGGATTGAGCCCGGCCACCGCGATTTTCGGACTGTCATAACCCGCCTTCTTCAGGCACGCCCAGGCCAGATCAAGCTCGGCAAGAATTCCTTCAAGCGTCAGCGCCGAAGCCACCTCCTTGAGCGGAATATGCGACGTCACGCGCGCATTCCAGACCTTCTCCAGCACGTTGAACTCGCGCACCTTACCAGTGAAGTTCAGCACATCGGCAACAAAGCGGATTTCGTCGTCGTAACCTGGATAGGCAAATCGCATCGCCTGTTTGTTAAACGGCGTGAAGCAAACAGCCTGCGCATGTCCAGCATCGGCGAATTTTAAGGCAGTACGAAAATTATGAGTCGCGAAGGTCCCGCCAATCAGCGTCGCTTCACCACGGACAACGTCTTTGGGATCAAGATTCCTGAGGTCTACGAACACATGCCTGTCCGTCGACATGCCTGGGGCGTTTTCGAGGCTGGCATCCTGCAGATCAAGCTCGACGCCTGCGATACGGGCTCCATCGTCCAGAATGCGGCGATCACCAAAGACGATGAGATGCGCTTCCTCTCTGACATCCGGCAAAGCGAGAAGACGTGCGGTCAGCTCGGGGCTGACACCGGCCGGATCTCCCATTGCAAGCGCAATCACGCTCGGTTCAGTGCCAGTGACGGTCATCAGCATCCTCCTCATCTGCATTCTGTATGCAGCATGCATATGACAATCTTTCGCAAGGTGCAAGAATTTTGTATTCTGTATGCAGCATTTTATGTTGACGGTTGAAGGCAGGCCAGCCATCTTCGCCTCAAGTTGGTGAGATGAGGATTCGAACTCACTCTTTGAGAAAAAGGCCGATGGACGACATTCAGAAAACCGAGCAGACCGACAACGGCTCACAGGCGTTCCGCCGCACCGCCTTGCACGACATGCTCGTCAACCATCTGCGCGATATGATTATCGAAGGGCAACTGGAACCTGGCACTCGCCTGCATGAAGGTCAGCTTGGAGAGCAATTGGGCGTGTCCCGGACGCCGCTGCGCGAGGCGATCAAATATCTGGCCAGCGAAGGTCTGGTCGAGCTTGTTCCAAGCCGCGGCGCCGTCGTAAAGCGTTTCAGTCCGGCCGACGTAAAGGACATGCTCACTGTTCTGCGCACATTGGAGGAGCTTGCCGGGAAACTCGCCTGCGAGCTGGCGACCGACCAGGACATTGCCGAGGTTCGGGCGCTGCATGATGAAATGGTCGAGCGTTATAAGCATTCTGACCGCCTGCAATATTACAAGCTCAACCAGCAGATACATCTGGCCATTGTTCGCCTTGCAAAGAACCCCACGCTGGCGGACATTCACCAGATGCTCCAGACGCGGTTGAAGCGCATCCGCTTTGTGGGGCATGAAGGCGCGGAGAAGTGGGCGGCGGCGGTCGCGGAGCATGAAGAAATGATTACAGCTTTGGAAGCTCGCGATCCGACACGACTGTCCGAAGTGCTTGGGCGGCATCTGACGAAGGCATGGGAGCGCGTGCGCGACTCGATATAGCGGGCAGCGTTCAAGCCAGTCCGTTCGCCGCTGTCACCCAGATTATCGTTCGGTCTAAAATATCGGACGAGCTCTACCTGAATCCGGCCGGATCGCGTTATAAATCAGGGCAGGATCACTTTTGCTTATCTGATGCACCGGACGGACCATGGAACTGAAATGGCTTGAAGATTTCGTCAGTCTCGCAGAGCACAGGAGCTATTCCCGCGCGGCTGGAGACCGCAATATTACGCAATCTGCACTCAGCAAACGTATCAAACAGCTTGAAGACTGGGTCGGCCTTCCATTGGTTGACCGTTCTTTGAATCCTATAGGTCTGACAAAGGCGGGGGAAATTTTTCTTCCGCGGGCACAAGATGCTCTTGAAATGCTGCTCAGCGCCCGCAAGAGCGTCAGCGATGGTTATAGTGCGACGTGGGAAATCATTTCTTTCGCGACGCTCAATACCTTGTCGCTCACATTCTTTCCGCATTGGATGGCACAGATCGAAGCATCCGGCGCTTCATTCCGTGCACGTTTCGCCGACCCGCATTCCTCTTTCGTCGGCAATATATCCACGCTCGTCAGCGGGCATTGCGACTTCTTCCTGACCTATGCCCATCCGGCAGTTCCCCAGATGGATGATCTTGGCGGCTATCCCTTCCTGGCATTGGGAACAGAAAGGGTCATTCCGGTATCCGCCCCCACGCCAAAGGGGCAGGCACTCCACAGTCTCAAGGACAAGTCGCTGCCGACCGATTTCCTCAGTTACCGTGGAAATTCGTTTTTCTCTCTTGCCCTGCCCTGGCTGTTCGAAAAGCACGGTTTTCAGTTGAATACCGTCTACGAAAACGGAATGTCTGTTGCGCTGAAAGCGATGGCAGTTTCCGGCCACGGTGTGGCATGGATACCTGAGAGCCTTGTCGATGATGAAATGAAGCGCGGCGTGCTGGTGCGGGCGGGTGAACCGAACACCGATCTGTTGATTGAAATTCGCGTTTACCGGACACCGCAATTTCGGAACAAGCAGGCCGAGCTTTTCTGGCGCCGAGCGTCGCAGCTGGTTTCCCAGAAATGCGAACACAGCGCCGGAAACCTCACCCCGAGCCTGACCGATCATGATCAGGGAAAAGTGCCGCAACAGCTTTGAGATTCGGGGCATCGTCAAGGCAACGCAAGTCCGAATAGATCTGATCCGCCATCGGGAGCGACGAACAGCAATCGAGAAATTTGCGCGTTCGATCATCAGCGCTGAAAGGTTGTTGCAAGGTGCCGACGGCGAAGCTGCGCGACGCACGGAGCACCCGACCGTCCTTCAGCGTCACAGTGGCAACATGCGGCAGTTTTTCCGCTGATGCCTGCTCTTCCTCCATCGAATAGCTGCGCATGCCGACGACACGGAGTAACGGATCATCGACGAAAGCACTCACAGCCTGTGGCGTGAAATCCGCAAGTGCAAGATACCCCTGACGCAGGGCGCGTGCCACACAATATTGCATGGAAAAACGCGCCTGCATCTGGTCGGAGGGCTGAGGATAGGCGAGATTTCGGTAGTTCGCGATCCCGACCAATGCATCCACGGCGGCGACATCCTCGGCGTCGAACCCGTGCTCGGCCCGGAGATCGAGCAACCCATCGACGATCATGTGTGTCGACCCACAACAGGGATGCCGTTTCGGCATGACACCAGCCGTTTCAATCACATGCGGTCTATCGGTGAGGATATGTTCGATATTCCAGCCAAGGCGCGGATCGCCTGCAAACAACTCACGAATACCCTGCTCGCCTTCCAGAATGTCGGATCGCGCTTGCATTCCCGCCCTTGCAAGAAGGGCGGCCTCAACCGCATTGCGTGCGGCCATGCCCGCATGAAATGGCTTGATAAGAGTTCCGAACTGTCCCTTGGTGCCAGAGGCAAAACTGGCCGCGATGGTGATTGCCTGCGCGGTCGCTTTGACATCGAGGCACAGCATATGCGCGGTGGCGACCGCCGTACCAATGCTGCCGACCGTCGAGGTGCCATGCCAACCAGCCGTATAATGGGACTGTCCCAGCCCCTCGCCCACAAGCGCCTGTGCTTGCAGCCCCGCCAGATAAGCGTCGATAAGGCGGGCGCCCGCCGTTTCCTCCATATCCGCCAGCGCCATGATTGCGGGAACGATGACTGCCGAGGCGTGACTCATACCCGGCAGGAAATTATCGTCGAAATCGAGTGCGTGCGCCGACGTCCCATTAGTCATCGCCGCAAGCATCGGGCTGGCCTTGCCGCCGGTTATCAACAGCGCTGGGCCATCCATGTTATAGCTCGCGAAAGCTGCCGCCACGCTTTGCGTGCTGTCATCGTCGCGGCCGGCCACCATGCAGGCCAGCGTGTCCAGAATAGCGTCGCGCGCCAATTCTCGCGCATGGGTACTCGCCCTAGTTCTTGCACATGCCGAAGCGATCGCAGCCGCGACTGTCATCTCCACCCGCTGCATGATCTCACCCCTGAAAAGCATCAAGAATGAGTTTCAAAAGACGTCCGAACTTGTGCCGGTTCAGCTGACGTCCCGCGACATCCGTGTCTACACGATGCACGATCACCATATCGAGCGCAGGCAACACGATGCAGAAATGGCCGCCCGCGCCGAAGCCTGCATAACTGCCTTTCGGTGTCACCACGCCGGGAAAGAAAACGCCATCGCGCTCCAGCCACCACATATAGCCGTAAGCGCCGCGCGCACCGGCATGCGAATAAGGCATCACGCATTCCTGTGTCCAGCCGTCGGGCAGAACAGACACACCATTCCAGCGGCCATTGCGCAGATAGAGCTGACCGAAACGCGCCAGATCGCGCGTGGAAAGGCGGAAGGGATAAGCGGCATGTCTGCTCTCCGTGAAGCGGTCGTGCCAACCGTCCGGCCTGTCGCCATGAAGCGAGAAATCCTCAAATCCGAGGGGCTTTGCGATGCGTTCGTCGAAAGCCTGGTGCACGGTCTTACCGGTCAATTGCTCGAAAATAGTGCCAAGCGCATTGAAGTCCCAGTTGTTATAGCACCAGAAAGTGCCAGGCGCGTGGGAATGACGTTTTTCCTTTATCATTCGCATCCATGGGGTTTCATACCCGGCAGGATGATAGATGCCGGAACGCGCAGTCAGGAGATCGTAGACGGTTGCTTGCCGCTCCACCTCACTCAAGCCCTCATTGTCATCAATATCAAGCTGTTCCAGCGTCAGGCTGAGATCAATGGTACCATCGGCCACATCCTGTCCCATGAGCGCGGCAAGGATGCTCTTGCGGATGGAATGGCAGAGATATTTATGCGTGATATCGCCATAGGTGTGGACGATCTTGTTGCCCTGAACGATCATCAGCGCGTCGGTTTCCTGCCCGTCCGCGCAGGCATCGACAGCGCGAAGCTCGGCTTCCGACCAGCCCGCCGCAGCGGGGCTTTTCAGACGTTCCCATTCCTGTCCCGGATTGGCCACCGAATGATAGTTCATACCTGTATTTCCCTAGCCTGATTGTGTGCGACGGCTTCCACGCTGGCCCGGAGAAATTCCTGCGTATAGTCAGTCCCGGCGCGCGAATGGCGGAGATCGTCTGCCGTCAATTCTTCCAGAATGATGCCCTTGTGCATGACGCCGACACGCTCGCAGATATGCGCCACCACGGCGAGATCGTGCGAAACCATGAGGTAGGTGAGATTGCGCTCACGACGCAGCACCTTGAGCAGATTGAGAATTTCCGCCTGCACGGAAACATCGAGAGCGGATGTCGGCTCATCGAGAAGCAGCACATCCGGCTCGATGATCAAGGCACGCGCTATGGCGACGCGCTGGCGCTGGCCACCAGACAGTTCATGCGGATAGCGATAAAGGAAACCTGGACCGAGGCCCACTGCCTGTAGCACGTCGCGGATGCGCTCATCCCTGCGATCCATGCCGTGAATGGCAAGCGATTCCGCCAGCACCCTGTGCACCTGCTTGCGCGGATGCAGCGAGGCATATGGGTCCTGAAACACCATCTGCACACGACGGAAAAATGCCTTGTCGCGCTGGCCGCCCATCTCCTGTCCGCCAAAGACGAAGCTGCCCTGGTAATGCGGGATAAGACCGGCAAGAGCACGCAGGATCGTGGACTTGCCACAACCGGATTCACCGATCAGACCATAGGCCTCACCACGCTCGATATGAAACTTCACCTTCCTGACGACGGTGGCGCGTTTGCGCCCCTTGCCGAAGCTGATGGAGAGGTTCGAAACATCCACGAATGGAGGATTGGCACCATGTGTCATGAGTTTCCTCCCACCAGCGTCGGTTCGGTCAACCAGCTTTTGTCGCGTTCGGGCACCTTCAGCATATCAACCGGATGGTCGAGCCGCGGAAGGCTGGCCAGCAGCGCCTGCGTATAGGGATGGCGCGCCTTGTGCAGGTCCTTCGCCGGCAGGTCTTCCATGATGCGCCCCGCATACATGACCAGCACCCGGTCGCAAAAATCCGCCACCAGATTGAGATCGTGACTGATGAACATCAGCCCGGTGCCAGAACGGCTGACCAGTTCGTCCAGCACGGTCAGCACCTGACGTCGCACGGTCACGTCGAGCGCAGAGGTGGGCTCATCGGCAATAATCATGTCCGGTTCGGGGATCAGCATCATGGCGATCATCACGCGCTGGCCCATGCCTCCGGAAATCTCGTGCGGGAACAGACGCATGACACGCTCGGGATCGCGAATATGCACGGCCTCCAGCATGGCAAGCGTCTTTTGCCGCGCTTCTGCCGATTTCACCCGATGGTGGAGGCGATAAGCTTCCATGATCTGGTCGCCGATACGGATCAGCGGGTTGAGCGAATATTTCGGGTCCTGAAGGATCATCGAAATCCGGTTGCCGCGCACGCTGCGCATCTGGCGCTCGCTGGCCGACAGCAGGTCAACCTCGCCGAAACGCAAAGTCCTGGCGCGGATCTGTGCCGCCTTTGGCGTCAGCTTGAGGATCGAGCGCCCGGTCATCGATTTGCCGGAACCGGATTCGCCTACGATGCCGACCTTTTCACGTCCGATGGAAAAGCTGATGCCGCGAACGACATCGATGCTGCGATCCGTACCGGGAAACGACACCCACAGATCATCGACTTCAAGCAATGGTTTTGTCATTGATCTTATCCGTTTCTGGGGTCGAGGACGTCACGCAGGCCGTCGCCGAACAGGTTGAAGGCAAGGCTCGCCAGCAGGATTGCGGTGCCGGGCACAGCAGCGAGCCACCAAGAGGTCATCATGAATTCGCGACCACTGGAAAGCATCGCTCCCCATTCCGGACTTGGCGGCTGCGCGCCAAGTCCGAGAAAACCAAGACCGGCGGCGGTGAGAATGATCGACGACATGTTGAGCGTGATGCGGATCACCACCGAGGGGATGCACATTGGCACGACATGTTTCGCAATCACCCGCATGGTGGAAGCTCCTTGCAGGCGGATGGCAGCCACATAATCGGACGAGCGAATGGTCAAGGTTTCAGCGCGGGCGAGACGCGCGATCGGCGGCCATGCGGCGAGTGAAATGGCAATGACGGCGTTCTCGATGCCCGGCCCGAGCGCTGCGGCAAAGGCCAGCGCCAACACGAGACTGGGAAAGGCAAGGAAAATATCGACAATGCGCATCAGCGCCGTATCAACCCAACCGCCCATATAGCCCGCAGTGGTGCCAATAACGAGGCCGATGGGGGCGGCGATGATGGCCGTCAGCGTCACGATATAGAGCGTGATACGCGAACCATAGACCAGACGGCTGAAGATATCGCGACCCAGCTCGTCCGTACCGAAGAAATGTTCCCATGACGGTGGCTGAAGCCGGTTGGCGAGATCGTTGGCGCCGATGTCGTGCGTGGCGATCAGCGGCGCGAAAATGGCAACCAGTACCAGAAGCACGATCACGGCCAGGCCGAAGATGGCGGATGTGTTGGCCATCAACTTGAACCAGGAACGGCGCAATTGTTGTAGATTGGCCTGGAAGGCGGAAGTAGGTACGGGAGCCGTGAGCCAGGCCCGCAAAGAACCGGAAACTTGTGCCGGCGATGTGCTGGTGTGCGTGTTCATCGACTGTTTCCTATCGTGTACGGGGATCGAAAACGCGATACAGAAGATCGCTGATCAGATTGATGCCGACGAACAGAATACCGACGATAAGCGTGCAGCCGACCACCGCGTTCATGTCCCCCGCCAGAAGCGCATTGGTGAGGTAGCGCCCAAAGCCCGGCCATGCGAACACAGTCTCGGTCAGGACAGCGCCTTCCAGCAGGAACGCATAGGACAGCGCAACGACCGTCACGACCTGAACCGCGACGTTGCGGAAAGCATGGCCCCAGACGGTGCGGGCCCAGGACAGTCCCTTGACGCGCGCGGTGATGATATATTCCTGATTGAGCTGCTCGATCATGAAACCGCGCGTCATGCGGCTGATATAGGCCATGGAGCCGAAAGCCAGGATCAGCGCAGGCATGATGATATGGCTTACCGCATTCCAGAATGCATCCCATTGGCCCTGCATCGCGCTGTCGAGTAGGAGGAATCCGGTCGTCGGCTCGACGGAATATTCATAGATGAAGTCGATCCGTCCCGGCCCGCCGATCCAGCCGAGCGTAGCGTAGAAGATCAGCAGCGCCATCAGGCCGAGCCAGAAGTTCGGCGTGGAATAGCCGAGCAGACTGACCATGCGAACGGCGTGGTCCAGCGGCGAATTGCGGTACATGGCAGAAAAGACGCCAAGCGGAATGCCGAACGTGGTGCCGATGACGATAGCCACGGTCGCCAGTTCGATAGTCGCAGGGAAGACACGTGCAATATCCTCAAGAACAGGACGTCCAGAGGTCAACGCATTGCCGAAATCGAACATCAGCGCATTCTTGAGATACAGGCCGTATTGCACGATCAACGGCTGGTCGAGGCCCAGCTTGCGATACATGGTGTCATAGGCCTCCTGAGAAACATTGTCCCCCAGCATGGCGATAACCGGATCAAGCGGCAAAAGGCGGCTGATGAAAAAGGTCAATGTGACCAATCCCAGAAGCGTAATCGCCACTGAAACGATCAGACGCGCTGTGGCGGCGAGAAACAGAAGTACGGGGCCGGCTTCCCTGTCGCGGTCGGCCTCCTCCATGTCTTCCATGATTTCATGCGTCGTCATCTGCAAATTCCCGGAAAGAGAAAAAGGGGATGCCAGACCAAAGTCGCGAAGCAAGCGGCCATACGGTCATCCATCGAAACAGACCCGCCCGGCTGCTTCGAGCGAAGCAACCGGGAGCACCATTCTTGTTATTTCGCGGCGAGATCGTAGTAGACGCGGAAGCCGTTCCAGCTCCAGTTCTTCATCGCCTTGTTGACACCGGCGACATTATAGATCTGGAAGATGAAGGCGTGCGGTCCCTTTTCCATCATCTCTTTCTGCAGATCGATATACATCTGCCTGCGCTTGGCCTCGTCCTTTTCGAACAGGGCCGCCTCAACCTCCTTGTTGACGGCCTCGTTGAAATAGCTCGCGCGCCAGCTCGGATACATGGTCTGCTTGGCTTCCGCCCGATTGTCGGGATTGAAAATCTGGCGCGAAGCATTGCCATGCGCGTCTGGAACAGTGGTCTGCCAGCCCATGAGCGAGGTCTGGAACTCGCGACCGCGAATACGGCTGAACAGTTGCGCATTGGCCATGCGCTCGATCTTGATCTTCACGCCCACCTTGGCGGCGGCATCCTGAATGCTCTGGGCAATCGGAGCCGCATAGGGCGCGGTGCTGATGAACATCGTCGTTTCGAAGCCTTTCTCGTAACCGGCTTCCTTCAACAGCTCGCGGGCCTTTTCCAGGTCGAGCTTGAAGGGCTGCCCCTCCTTCTCGTCCAAGGCGCCGAAGGCACCGAGCTGCACGAAGCTCGCACGCGGTACACCGACATTGTTGATGACCGTCTTGCCAAGGCCCTCATAGTCGATGAGATAACGCATCGCGAGACGCACCTTCTCATTGGCGAAGATCGGATCGGCATTGTTGAAGTTCCAGTAGAACAGCGAGGGCTTCAGCGAGCGCGAGGCCGTCACCTTGTCCTGAGTTTCCAGATCGCGCAGGTCTTCGGGCGTCAGGTCGCGGGCAATGTCGATATCGCCCTTTTCGAGCAGCAGCCGCTGGGTTCCCGCTTCCGAGACATGGCGGATCAGAACCTGCTTGAGCTTGGGCGCCTCGCCCCAGTAATTGTCGGTCGCCTGAAGAATGACCACTTCGGCGGGATTCCACCGCATCAGCTTGTAGGGGCCAACGCATTCCGACCGGGTAGCCAGATATTTGTTGCCCATATCGCCATCGACCTGATTTTCCATCAGCACCTTCTGGTTCAAAAGGCTGGCGACGCGGTTGGCGGCAATGGCTGCCAGAATGAGATTGACCGGATAAGGTTTGTCGAGCTTGAAAACGACCGTGTTGTCGTCCGGCGCCGAGATGGTCTGATCCACATTGTCCTTGGTGAAACCATATTCCGTCAGCGTCGCGGCATTGCCGAACCCGAGTTTGACCGCACGCTGAAGCGACCAGGCCATATCGCCCGCCGTCGCCTTGTCGCCATTGTCGAACTTCAGGTCGTCGCGCATGTGGAACGTGATCTGCAACCCGTCCTGCGAGACGTCCCAGCTCTTTGCGAGTTGCGGTACGATCTTGGTTTCGTCTGCCGGATCGAAATCCACCAGCGGGTCGCAGATGTTCTGAATAATCTCGTTGGTGGCCGCCTCCCCGATCTGCGCCGGATCGAAAGTGCTGATGGCGTCGATGTTCCAGGCCATGACAAGCGCATTGGGTGGCGACGCGGCCTCAGCTGTGATGGTCGCGATACCCATACTGGCTGCAAGCGCGAGTGTGGCGGTGCAGCGCAGATAAAATGTCTTCTGTCTTTGCATTTTTATCCCCTTTTATGGTTGGGCATTCTCAGAAGGTGGCTTGCACTCAACCGGTCAATCGGCCGGGCGCGGTTGAAGCGGTGGATTGACTTCCGGCGGGATCGGGCAGGTGTAGGGCGTCTTCGCTGTGCGGGCCTTGTGATCGGCCTTGGCTTCATTCAGGATTTTCTCGTCCTGAAGAACATCAAGCGCAGTCCCCGCCATGACCTTGGCAGCATAGACCATTCCCTTGTGCGCAGCCGGCATCTTGCCTTGCGCAGTGATCTGCCACGAATGACCGGGCGAGCCTATCGCATGCGTTGCCACGCGCGCCTGAACGGTCGGTACGACCCAGCTCACATCGCCCAGATCGGTAGAACCGATCATTGGCACACCCTTCTGTTCCCGCGGCAATACGTAGTCGCAGAGCGGTTCATTGTCCGCGAGAGGCTGGCCGACGCGCAGATAATCGGTCTCTATGTCTTCCTTGGAAAGCGTGGCCTGAATCTTCGCCGCAAAGGCACGGTCCGCGTCATCGAACGGCACACCGCCCAGACGCTCCATGTTGGAGTGCATGGCGATTTCCAGTGGCGTGTTGCCCAAGAGGTTCGAAACCGCGCTCATGATGGAGATATCGACGGCCGTTTCCGTCATCATCGCAGCCCCCAGAGCGACTTTCTTTACCCGCTCATTCAACGCAAACATGCCCGGCAGATCGGTTGCACGAATGGCATAGCGCACCTTGGCCTTGGCCTGCACGACGTTTGGCGCGATGCCGCCCGCATTGAGATAAGCGTAGTGAAGGCGGCAATCAGACGGGATGTGTTCGCGCAGATAATTGCAGCCCACACTCATCAGCTCTACCGCATCCAGAGCCGAACGCCCCAGATGCGGTGCCGCGGCGGCATGGGAGGCCCGTCCCGTAAATTCGAAATCCATTCGGGTATTGGCGAGCGACTGCGCGTCATCGACCTGCGTAAACGAAGCCGGATGCCAGCAGATGGCAATATCGACATCATCGAAAGCGCCAGCACGCGCCATGAACGACTTGGCCGCACCGCCTTCTTCCGCCGGGCAACCGTAATAGCGTACACGCCCCTTCTTGCCGGTTTTCTCCAGCCAGTCCTTGACAGCCGTTGCCGCCAGAATGGAAGCCGATCCCAGAAGATTGTGGCCGCAGCCGTGGCCATGTCCCGTGCCGGGAATAGGGCGTGGTTCTGCGATACCCGCTTCCTGGCTCAAGCCCGGCAAAGCGTCGTATTCACCCAGAATGGCGATGACAGGTCCACCCTCGCCCGCTTCCCCCATCACGGCCGTGGGAATGCCAGCCACATTCTCGGTGATACGGAACCCCTGCTCCTTCAACATTCCGGTATGTTCGGCACAGGACTTGTATTCGGTATAGGCGATCTCGGGCATGCCCCAGACGCGGTCGCTCAAGGCTTCAAAATCAGCTTTCTTCGCGTCCACCAGATCCCAGATCTCTTCACCATTCTTCATGGCGTACTCTCCCAATAAGGCTATTACAAATTCTCGTCGATGAAACGGGCCAGAGCGCCGAACACACGGCGGCGATTTTCAATGCGCGCAAAGCCATGGCCTTCATGCGGGACGCGCAGATATTCGACCGGTTTTCCGAGGCCGCGCAGACACGAATAGACCATTTCGCTCTCGCATGGCGTGACGCGCGGGTCTTCCAGACCGTGCGCGATCATCAATGGGGCGACGATATTGCCGATGCGATTGATGGGTGAGAACCGTTCCAGTTGATCCCGCATGGTTTCGGCATCTCCATATTCGATGGCGCGTAGCTCCTTGCGCCACGGTCCCGTGGTCTGCAGCAGGGTGAGGAAATTGGCGATCCCATAATATTCGACGCCCAGCTTCCAAAGGTCGGGATATTCCGTCATGGCCGACAGAACCATGAACCCGCCATAGGAACGACCGAACACACCGATGCGGCTCTCATCCACATCGCCACGTGCCGCGACCGCCATGCGCACCGCCTTGAGATCGGCGACGCTGTCCATGCGCAATTCACGGTCATCGAGATGCTGGTAGGCACGGCCATAACCGGTGCTGCCGCGAATATTTGGCGCGATGACCATGATGCCACGCGCCAGCATATACTGAATATCCGCCCGGAAATCCGGTTTCCACTGGGCTTCAGGGCCACCATGCACGATAATCATCACCGGATATCCGTCAGGGCCGGCGTCGCGATCCGGCTTATAGATGAAATAGGGAACATCCAGTCCGTCGAAACTTGCAGCGCTCACTACCGTGGGTTCCAGAAAGGTCGGCAGCTTCACATTGGCCTTCGGCGCATCGGTCAGGCGGGTGAAGACACCTTTTTCGACGTCACAGCGCCAGATATCCCCCGGCGTCGCAGCACCCTCCATCGGCATGATTAGCGATGTGCCATCCGGCGTCCATGCGACCGAAGCCACCACGGCAGCAAACGGCAGTTCAAACTCTTTCAGCACCGCGCCATCACGGTCGATTAGCACCAGATCGTTCCAGCCCTGACGATTGAGGACGAGCGCTATCCTGCTCTGGTCCGGCGATATGGCGAGCGCTTCGACATCCTGCCGGTCAAAAGCGGCAAGTTCCGTCAATGATTCCGCACCGTGCGGCTTGACCATGACCGAGAGATATTCCCGTTCCTGATCGGCAATCAACAGGATGCCGGAACCATCCTTGAAGAATTTCGGCGCCTGATAACGTGCCCGGCCTTCATGTGGCAGGATGTTTTCATAGGCACCTGTTTCGAGATTGAGACGGCACAAATCCTGATCCGTCATGGCACGCTGGCAATCATTGACCAGAAGCGACTTGCCGTCGGGGGAAAAGGCAGCGGGCGTGCGCCAGCCGGTACCCTCATAAACACATTTCGTCTCACCGGTGGCTACCGTCATCACATGAATGTCCATGTGCGAACGGTCGCGATAATTGGCGCCATAGGCGATCTGCGTGCCGTCCGGCGACCAACAGCCCCAGGCGTGAACCACCGTAGTATTGGTGGTGAGAAGACGCGGCTCGCCTTCCGCGTTCTCGATCAGCCAGAGCTGGTGGCGTTCGTCGCCCCCCCAATCGGTCGTGATAAGCAGGTCACGGTTCTTGGGATTGAAGGCAAGGTTGCCAACCGGTTCCGGCAGAGTGGTGAGCTGACGCGGCGTGCCACCCGCAAGCGGACGCGCCCAGACCTGCGCCGTGCCGCTTTCATCGCTGAGATAGACCAGAAGTTCTCCATCTGGCGAGACCGCAGGCTTCACCGCCTTGCAGATATCGATGTAGTGCGCCATCGAAAGCGACGTGTCGGCGTCAGTCCTTGTATCGAACATCGAACTTTCCTCAATTCCAGGCATTGATGAGTGGGGGGATGCCAGCTGCCGCACCAGCCGGGTGGAGGCAGCAGCCAGTGCATCGGCCATAGGACCGATCGTCGACTGGTGATTGGCAAGGGTGACGATGGTGAATTTCGCTTCCGGCCAGGCTTCCTTGAGTTTCCAGGCCGTCATCATCGGCGTCACCGTGTCGTAGCGCGCCTGCACGATTTCGGTCGGCAGGTGACGAATACGATCAATATTTTCGATGAGATAATTATCGGGTAGAAAAGCTCGGTTGACGCAGTAATGGGTGAAAATGCGCGATACCGCCAAGGCTGCTTCCGGCTTCAAAAGCCGGGAGACGTGGTGGGTATCCGGCTCGAATGTCTGGGTGCGCGCCGAAAAGCCGCGCAAGCTCCGGGCCGCGGCCTGTTCCTGCGCCGGATCGCCCGAGGTGAGCCGCTTGTAATACGCAGCCAGTAGATCGCCACGCTCGCTTTCCGGCACGAATTCGGCAAACTCCTGCCAGTGATCGGGGAAAATGGCGCGGCAGCCGTGGAACCACCAGTCGATATCCTCCTGCCCGCCCAGAAAGATACCGTGCAGCCGAAAGCCGAGACAGCGTTGTGGATGCGCAATGCCATAGGCAAGCGAGAGACACGAGCCCCAGGAGCCGCCAGCGACAAGCCAGCGATCGATCCCCAGTTTTTCGCGCAGTGCTTCCATATCCGCGATCAAATGCTGCGTGGTGTTTTCTGCAATCTCGGCGTTGGGGATGGAACGCCCCGCACCACGCTGATCGAAGGTGATGACGCGATAGACATCAAGATCGAAACTGGCGATCTGCCTGGCCGAGACGCCCGCACCGGGACCGCCATGCAGGAAGACGACCGGAATACCTTGCGGATTGCCAAATTCCAAAATGGAAAGTTCATGTATATCGCTGACCCGCATGCGAAATTCATGTGTCGGTTGCGCGAGGCCTGCCGTGCCAACGAATTTGCCTTGTGGCGTCAATTCTTTGAATAGTTGCGCATTTTTACCTGAAGGACACAAATTCTCCTTCGGAGCGCGCGTGGCTTCCGTCATTTATTTCCCCATTTGGCGCTCGTTTGAATGGCGCGTCAGTCATCGTTTCCCGAAGCCGATCTTCTTGTCTTTTGAATAACTTGAAGATGAGCCGAGGGACGATCTCCCATGACCGTCAGTTTTGTTGTTTTAAATTTATAGGCAGCAAATTTATGCGTTGGCCAATGCAATTTTGGACTTACCATTCCAATCTGGAATAGGACGGCCTGTTCCAAGAATCGGCAGGCCATGGCGAAAATGGTGATCCTTGAGTATCAGAGCATAGTGTACTGCGAGCATAACCCCGAAAAGTTGCCAACTTTTGGAGTAGTCTCTGAAACCAGCTTTACATTTGGGAAAGAAGAGGCTGGCAACGCTTTGGCCAGCCCCGCACTCATGGTGAAAACTGCGGCTCTACCGATAGATGCCGGTATGAATCTCACCATCCATACCGCACCAGGCACGGTACATGCCCGGACTGTTGAACGGCAGGCTGACATTACCCTTGCGATCCACAGCGACAAGGCCGCCGGAACCGCCAATTTCGCCGAGTTCGCGAATGACTGTGCCAGCCGCTTCTTCGAGCGATTGCCCGGCCCAACGCATCCGCGCATCCACTTCGTGGCCGACGGCCCAACGAATGAAGTATTCTCCATGTCCGGTGGCTGAAAGCGCAGCGGTCTGGTCGTCCGCCCAGGTTCCCGCACCGATGACCGGGCTGTCCCCGACGCGCCCCGGCGTCTTGGCGGTCATGCCGCCCGTGGATGTGGCCGCAGCCAGATGCCCGAAACTGTCCAAAGCGACCGCGCCAACCGTTCCGTGCTTGCGGGCGGGATCGCCATCGTCGGCTGCACCACTGCGGCGGCGCTCCATTTCGTCATGCAATGCCTTGCGGCGCTGTTCTGTCGAAAACCATTCCGGAGCCATCATTTCAAGGCCGGCAGTCTCACAGAAACGTTTTGCGCCTTCGCCTGCAAAAAACACGTGCTCAGTCCGTTCCATGACCGCCCGTGCAGCCAGAACAGGATGGCGCGGTCCGCAAATACCGGAAATTGCGCCGCATGCTCGCGTTGCGCCATCCATGATGGCGGCATCCATTTCATGCTTTTCATCCGTGGTAAAAACCGCACCACGGCCAGCGTTGAAAAGCGGGTTTTCTTCCAGCGCCATAACAGATGCGGTCACGGCATCGAGGGCTTTTCCACCGCCGCGCAATACGTCCAGTCCCGCCTGGAGGCATTCACGCAGACCCGCGTGATAGGCCGCTTCCCTCTTCGGCGTCATATTCGCCTTGAGAATGGTTCCAGCGCCGCCATGCAACGCGATTACAGGTACGAATTCGGACATTTCTGACAACTCACTATGGAAGATGATTGCATGCGGATCAAAATCGCGCGGGGGCAGATCAAGAAGAAGAAAAAAGCCCCAGCCACCTCATGAGCCGCAGAATTCCTGTCTATTCTATTTCGGCTTCACGTCCATAGCCAAACTATCCTCATCGGAGCACGCATGCGGGAAATCTTGTCCTTCTTCCCCCGCTCCCGAATGTTCCATTGCCTTACGGTTTCATTTCCGTGTGCAATCAGCTTCAACTTTACTTCTGATGGGCTTCAAAAGTCTGTTTGACGCATATCTTTCCCCGAAATGCGCTTCGCGCTTTCCGGGCTGCGCCTAATCGGTAATACGGTCGTTTGTGAGAATTGCGTCCGCGACAAGTCCACCCGCCATGCGATAATCATCCGACCATTCTTCATCGTCAAAGATACAAAGTGCAATCGTCGCGCAGCGTTGCCGCTCCCTCAAGATTGCCAGCGCGATGGCATCGAGATACGCCGTTTCGTCATTGGTTCCAGAGACTTCAAGCCATAAATCTCTGGCAGCATCCACAATATCACGGGGAAACTCCATGCCGTCCGCCTCTTCATGTGCTTCAGTGAGCAGAAATCCTGTTTCATCGAATCATAACCGCATATCCCTGTTTCTATCGCTTCACGGCGCAAAACATCAGACACTTCTTATAAAACCCGCATGAAACGACCGGTACACGACGCCAACCGTCACGATTTTATGACTGCAATCATGAAACAGCTTAGGCTACGGTCAGCTTGGAAAGCTTATCTTCCGGAATCTCGATAGAGAGGCGTGGCATGACAGTTGAATCCAGGTCCGTGCGCATCATCCGGACAGTTATCGAAACACTGCGCCCACAGTTCGATGTGGAGTTATGGGATGGCACGCGCATCGGCGCGTTCGGTGGCCCGGCACTGGTCATCAATGACCCGGCAATCGTTCGACAGCTTCTTCTCAAGCCAAATTATGATTCATTGATCGATATCTGGACGTCCGGCCGTGTCGATATCCGCAATGGCACGATCTTCGACCTTGCCAATGCCAGAACAGACGGAAGCGTGAAGAAAAGGCTGAAGGAATTGCCCAAATGGCAGCTTCTGAAAGATCTTCCCGCCCTTTTGTTCGCCGGCAAATCCGATGCGCGCCAGGCCCTCGACGGCAAAGAGCCGTTCGTCAGCGGATCGAGCAAGGATGCCATAACCCATCATTACGACGTCTCCAACGCATTCTACAGTCTATTTCTTGATGACCGGATGGTTTACACATGCGGTTACTTTACCGATTGGGCAAACGACCTTGATCAGGCTCAGGAAGACAAGCTCGAACTCATCTGTCGCAAATTGCGGCTGAAACCCGGCGATCGCCTTCTGGATATCGGTTGCGGGTGGGGAGCCTTGCTCATCTATGCAGTACAGAAGTTTGGCGTGATCGGCACCGGCGTCTCCCTGTCGGAGGCTCAAACGGCACTCGCCCGCGAGAGGATCAGACAGGCGGGGCTTGAAGACAAGATCACCATCCATATCAAATCCTATGCCGAGCTTGACGGCGAATTCGACAAGATTTCGTCGGTGGGCATGTTCGAACATGTGGGCATTGCCAACTATGACGGCTATTTCAGCGCGGTGAATCGTCTGCTACGCCCCGGCGGGCTCTATATGCACCACGCAATCACGCGGCGCATGAAAAAGAACAAAAAAGCCTTCAAGCGCAAAAGCGCGGAACATCGGGCGCTGGTGAAGTATATTTTCCCGGGTGGTGAACTCGATCATCTGGGCATGACAGTCGAAAACCTTGAAGGGCATGGCTTCGAGGTCCATGACGTGGAAAACCTGCGTGACCATTATGGGCGCACGTGCCGTCTATGGTGCGAGCGCCTCCATGCCAATTTCGACGCTGCGGTTGCGGAAATAGGCTATCCAAAGGCACGCCTCTGGCTCCTTTATCTTGCAGGATGTTCGCTGGCATTCGAGAGGGGAACCGTCCAGATCAACCAGACGCTCGCCTCCAAACGCAAGCGCGGCATCGCCGCCGTGCCCCAGACCAGAGCAGACATCTATGCCGGTTTCGGTGAACGCAATCCAGGTTAACCAAACCTCGATGCGTCGGAAACTGCACCAAAACAAATAGTGGGAACATTTCCGGCATCTACGGAAATCAAAACTGTTGGCTGATCCGCAATCTTACCTGTTGCGGCGTGGTTCCGGTCTGGCCAACCGATGTCCCATATTCGGCGCTCACCGCAAGACCTGTGCCGATGCCGAAGTCGGCTCCCAGGCTTATTGTGGCGAAATCATCCCCGGTATCATGGGTTTCAAGATCGTAACGGCGTCCCGAAACGTCTGCGTAACCTAATCCAAGCGAACTTTGTCCGGCAAAGTCGTGACCATATTCCAGGCGCCCGCGCGGCGTGAGGGTGCCCCAGCCGGTATCGATCTGATAGGCAAGCCGCAGCCCCAGCAGCCCAGTCAACGTCTCGACAGACTGGGACCCATAGTAAAGATTGGCCCAGTCAGCCCCTTTTTCGGAGAAGGAATCCAGTTTTGACCTCGATGCCGTCAATCGTCCATAGGGGGATATCAGCAGTCCGTCGTTCCTGTATTGATAACCCGCCGTAAGCGAACCGAAATACTGATGCCCGTCGCGCGAACCATAGGCGAAGCTGCTTGTATCGGTCGCAAAACGTCGCGAATCGAAATTCATCTGGCCATAGCCCGCCACAATATCGAGATATGTTTCAGGTGTCGGATGATAGCTGCCATAAAGCGCCATGGCATATGCGCTTGCATCGCTTTCCGTTCCGTTCTGGCCTATCCGGCTTTCATCGCTTCCGTAGCCGAAACCTACGCCCGCGGCAAAGGAAGCATTAAACCGATAATCCAAGCCCGCGCTCACGCCGACCGTTGTATAGTCGAAATTTTGAACACCGACATCCATCGAACCGAAATTGACGAAGCCCCCGGTCCAGACGGCCATGCTGCCGTTTCCGAACGCTGAGCAACGATCGGTGTTGTTTGTGTCGCTCCTGCTCCGGTCCTTCTGCTGATTGGCGCCAGGATGCTGCGACAATGGCTCGTTTGCAGAGTAAGGTTTGGGCCCACCAGCTTTCTCGTCGCTTCTGGCAGTGCCGTTTCGACTGTCGCTGACCGTCAATCCCCATTGATTCTGCAGACAGCCGCCGCCATGCAACTGTTCCAGCCGATCGTTGAAATTCGATATTTGCGCGTTCGCAAATCGTCTGGAGGCTTCGGCCTGCGCATTCACCAGCCCGACGACATCGGGATCTCTGGATGGGTCCGCGCGCGGCGTGATGGAAAACGTCACCGAGCCGGCAGGCGATGTTCCATAGGCGTTGCTGAGCGTGAAAGTTGCAATCGCGGTTCCTGAAAAATCAGGCGATGCAGTGAATTTCAGCTTGTAACGGCCAGCCCTTATGATGTCGGCGACAACCGTTTCAGATGCCGCTGCCGTGTCTCCCAGCGTTATGATCGCGGTCCCGGCCGATGGTGGGGAAAGGGAGATCAGGCGGGCTCCGGTAAAAGGTCCACCTGTGGCTCCTGACGTGAGATCGACAGTTGCGCTGTTACCGGCAATGACGGCGGCATTGAGGGGCGGGATAGAAATGGACGGTGCGGAAACCCGCAACGTGTAGGCGGCAGTACCCACGAAGCCGATTCCATCCGTTGCCGTCACGGTGAAGCTGCTGATGCTCACCGCTGTCGGCGTTCCGCTGATGGCACCGGTGGAAGGGTTGAAGCTCAATCCGTCCGGTAAGGTTCCTGACGTGATTGCATAGGCATAGGGAGCTGTTCCATTCGTTGCGGCTATGGTTGCGGCATAGGTATTTCCGGCCGTCGCGTCCGGCAACGACCCCGCTCCCGGTGCGAAAACAAGCGGCGATCGCGGTTCGACATTGATGGTTACCGTGGCTACGGCTGAAGTTCCCCCGGCATTTGTCGCAGTATAGGTGAAACTGTCCGCACCACCAAAATAGGTGGGGGATGGAACATAGGTGACAATCTTGCCTGAAATCGCGATGCTGCCATGTGCAGGAAGCGCCGTCACTGCCACGCCAGTTATATCCGTACCCGCGATCGAATCCGTCAGATCTATCGATACGGCTGTATTGTAAGGGATGGTTACAGTCTTGTTGGAGGCGACCGGAGCCGCAACAGCTATCGTTACGCTGTAAGCCCGCGAACTTCTAAACTGGAATGCATCCGTTGCGCTGACCGTAAAGTTAAATGGGCCGGAGACACTGGGCACTCCGCTCAGCATTCCCGATTGGGATAATGTCAGGCCTGCGGGAAGGCCCCCCGCAATGACCGCATATTCATAAGGGCCTGTCCCGCCGATAGCGATAAAACTGGTTGCCGAAAAAACAGTCCCGACCTGACCCGAAGGCAAGGTTGCAGGGCTGATATCTATCGTCGGCGCATTGACGGTAAGCTGATACAATTGATCGGCTGACTGCGTTGCGGCGTCCACGACACGGACTGTAAAATTAAAGGTGCCGGTTGAGTGGGGTATGCCGGACAATATTCCCGAACTGGATAGCGTCAATCCAGGCGGGAGCGCGCCCCCACCCACCACCTGGAATTGGTAAGGCTGCACGCCACCGTCCGCCGCTATAGGGACACTGTACGGGTGCCCCCCGGTTGCGGCAGGCAGTGTCGAAGGCGTGGCGAGAGAAACGGCTCCACCCGGTACGACAATCAAAAAAGACTGCCTTACCGTCATTGCGGGATAGAAAGCGCCATTCCCCGCTTGGTCTGCATTGATTGTACAGGTTCCGGGCGCCATCATGGTCAGGGAACCCATCGGAGTAATCGTACAAACATTGGTCGTTGCCGAGGAAAACACCACCGGCAAGCCGGATGTCGAAAGCGCAGTCAACGTTGGCGTCGCGCCAAAACTCATATTTCCAGGATTCGGAAAATTGATCGTCTGTTTCGCCATCGGCGTTAAGGAGATTGAAGGTGTCGAGGCCGGCCCGGTTCCAGAATTATTTCTGGCGACAACCGTGAAACTATATGCCGTACCATTGGTAAGGCCGGTCACTGTGATCGGGCTTCCAGGAGCTGTAGCAGCCAAACCGCCTGGACTGGATGTAACCGTATAATCATTGATGGGTGAACCGCCGGTATCCGCCGGTGGATCGAATGTCACGACGGCTTCGCCTTCACCGGCTGTCACGGCTGTGATGGTCGGCTGGCCCGGAGCCTGTCCGTCGACAGTGATGGTATAAGTTCGCCCGAACCCGAATGGTGCCCCCGCTCCAGTGGTCGCGTCGGAGGCCTGGACGACAAAGGTAAATGACCCCGATTTAGTCGGCGTGCCGCTCAACACCCCTGCCGTCGAAAATGCCAGGCCTGCCGGAAGCGTCCCGGCGAGGCTGAACAAATAAGGAGCGTTTCCTCCGGTGCCTGCAAAGGTCTGGCTGTATGGAACACCAACTGCAGCGGGCGGCAAAGAATTGACTTGCGGAAACAGGTCCAGAAGTGGCGCCGCAACAACGAGAGTAAGTGGCATCGATGTTGATGAAAACGGTCCCGTTCCCTTCGAACTGTCTGTGACTTTTATCTGAAAATTGAAACTTCCGGTCCGTCTCGGAATACCGCTCAAATACCCGTCACCTCTGAGCGACATTCCATCAGGCAAGCTGCCGGAAAATATGCTGTAGCTATAAGGAGCAGCGCCGCCGCTGGCGCCTCCGATGAAATAGCTATAGGCTGCGCCTGCAACACCCGTCGGTGGATTGAATGGTGCAAAGTTTATGGTGGGCGGTGAAACGGTAATCGTCACCGTCGCTGGCGATGAGCTGCCGCTCGCATTTGTGGCTACAAAAGTAAAGCTATCCGGACCGGCATAGCCTGGGCTCGGTGTATAAGAGAATGATGTACCGGCACCAAACCCGACTGTGCCGTGGCTCGCTAACGTCACCACAGACACATTGTTCGCTATGCCTCCGGTCAGGGGCAACGTGATCGGGTTGTTGCTGCTACCATAAGCGACCACCATGTTCACATCACCGGCTATCGGCACATCCGCATAAGACGGTGTCACAAGACACGCATGCAGCATGGCGACCACGGCGGCAAAAAGGAAAGCTGGCGATAACTTCTGAAAGCGCCTGAAGGCAGTCCGAACTTTTCCATACGGAAAAGCGGCGGCAAAAAACCCCGTCCGAATACGCATAAAGCCCCCCGCAGGCCGTCAGATAGACTAAGCTGTAAGACGATCTGCCGACGCCGAACCAGCGTCACCCCCCATCATCTGTGATTACTTTAGCGCTTCCTGCATGACAAGCAAACACAATTTTAGCGAACAAGAACTTGTGAATGATCAACAGCCGTCAGTCCGGCCAGCCAGGGTCGCTCGGCAAAACAAACCTGCATGATCTAAAGATGACCTCTCCCCGGCCCGCAATAACTCTCTATGTTGCAGTGTAGCAAGCATGAGCAAGGATGCCGCCGCGTGGACAAGCACCTCATCACGTTCAACGCCGGTTCTTCGACGGTGAAGATCGGCACGTTCGCCTATGATGGAACAACAATCCGAAAATTATCGAGAGGCGAGATCGATCTGAACGGATCGCCCTTGCGTTTTCGATCCCACGGTGCAAACGGCGATATGGAAATCGCCCTTTCCGCCTCCGGCTCGGACGATATGGTTGCGATTCTGGACGAACTCTTCGCCAGACTGGCATCCAGAATCGATCCGGCCCGCATATTGGCAGTCGGGCATCGTGTCGTGTTCGGGGGAGACCAGTTCGCGGAACCGGTTCTCGTGAACGAGGCAAATATCGATGCCATGGAACGCCTGTCGATTTTCGCCCCGCTTCACCAGCCCAAAAGCATCGCGCTTGTCCGGGCGATCGGAAAGCTCTTTCCCCATCTTGCCCAGACGGCATCCTTTGACACGGCTTTTCACCAGACCATCCCCGACCCCATACGGCGCTTTGCCATTCCCGCCGATCTGCATCGGCGCGGCATAAAACGCTTCGGCTTTCACGGTCTTTCCTACAAATCCATCATCCGCAATTTCAGCGCATGTGAACCGGCGCTCGCCCAAGGGAAAATCGTCGCCGCACATCTGGGAAGCGGCGCCAGCCTGTGCGCCATGAAGAAGGGGGCGAGCCTGGACACAAGCATGAGCTTCTCGACCCTCGACGGCATTCCCATGGCCACACGCTGCGGCGCACTGGACCCCGGCGTGTTGCTCCATCTGCTGCAACAGGAGAACATGCAGGCCGATGCGATCTCGGACATGCTGTACCATCGCTCCGGCCTGCTTGGCCTTTCGGGATTGAGCGGGGATACCCGGCAATTGCTCGCGAGCGGCGCGGCTGAAGCCCGCGAAGCGCTTGATGTGTTTACCCTGCGCATAGCAGGCGAAGTCTGTCGGCTCGCATCCACGCTCGGCGGGCTGGATGCGCTCATCTTTACCGCAGGAATTGGCGAGCATCAGCCCGCAATCCGCGCAGCCATATGCCAGCGCCTCGCATGGCTCGGCATCGATCTGGATACAGCCGCCAATGATGAGAACGCTTTCCGGATTACGAAACAGTCCAGCAAAACAGCCGCCTTCGTCCTTGCGACAGATGAAGAGCAGATCATCGCCTCGGAAGCGCTCGAGGTCATTCAAGAACGGTCATAGATGCCAGCGGCACGCACGCAAAACCAGCGAAGGAGATCAGACATGAGTAACGCATCGGCCCACGGACCCCTGGCACCGCAAGAGCTTTCCCTTATCGACCGTTATTGGCGTGCCGCGAACTATCTCTCCGTCGGGCAGATTTACCTGATGGAAAATCCCCTGCTGCGCGAACCGCTGAAGCCGGAGCATATCAAGCCGCGGCTGCTCGGCCATTGGGGCACGACACCGGGCCTCAACTTCATATATGCGCATCTCAACCGCATCATTCGCGAACGAAACGCCGATGTGATCTATGTGTGCGGCCCCGGTCATGGCGGGCCCGGCATGGTGGCGAATACCTATCTGGAAGGCACCTATTCCGAAATCTATCCTGCGGTGAGCGAGGATGAAGCCGGAATGTGTCGGCTGTTCCGGCAGTTTTCCTTTCCAGGCGGCATACCAAGCCATGTGGCACCGGAAACGCCGGGGTCAATCCATGAAGGCGGTGAGCTTGGCTATGCGCTCGTTCATGCTTATGGTGCGGCGTTCGACAATCCCGATCTGGTCGTCGCCTGTGTGGTGGGCGACGGCGAAGCGGAAACCGGCGCGCTTGCCACCTCCTGGCATTCCAACAAATTTCTCAACCCCGCCCGGGACGGCACAGTCCTGCCGATCCTGCATCTGAACGGCTACAAGATCGCCAATCCCACCGTGCTTGCGCGCCTTTCGGACGATGATCTGGCCGACCTTTTCAGAGGCTATGGCTATGAACCGCACTTCATCGAGGGCAGCGACCCCGCTGCCATGCACCAGAAAATGGCGGCAACACTCGATGCGATCTTCGACCGGATCGCCACCATCAAGAAAAATGCCGATGTAAAATCGCCCGAACGCCCACGCTGGCCGATGATCATATTGCGCAGCCCGAAAGGCTGGACCGGCCCCAAGGTCGTCGACGGGCTTGTCGTCGAGAATTACTGGCGCTCCCATCAGGTACCCGTCTCCAACTGCCGTGAAAACGATGCGCACCGCAAGATCCTCGAAGCGTGGATGAAAAGCTACGATCCCTCGGACCTGTTCGACGAAAAAGGCGCCCTCAGACCGGAACTGCGCGCGCTCGCACCGAAGGGCAAATCGCGGATGGGGGCCAATCCCCATGCCAATGGAGGCCTGTTGCGCAAGGAGTTGCATACGCCGGACTTCCGCGAATATGCCGTCCCGGTTTCAGAACCCGGCGTGATAGAGGCGCAATCGACCAAAATCCTTGGCGAATATCTGCGGGATGTGCTCAAACTGAACGAAACCGAAAAGAATTTCCGTGTTTTCGGCCCGGACGAAACCGCTTCCAACCGTTTGAGCGCCGTATTCGAGGCGACCGACCGGGTGTGGATGGCGGAAACACGCGACATAGACGACCATCTGTCGGCAGATGGTCGCGTCATGGAGGTCTTGAGCGAGCATTTGTGTCAGGGCTGGCTGGAAGGCTACCTTCTGACCGGGCGGCATGGTTTCTTTTCCTGTTATGAAGCCTTCATCCATATCGTCGATTCCATGTTCAACCAGCATGCAAAATGGCTGCAGGTGGCGCGTGAACTGACATGGCGCGAACCCATCTCCTCGCTCAATTACCTGCTGACCTCGCATGTATGGCGGCAGGACCATAACGGCTTTTCGCATCAGGACCCCGGCTTCGTCGATCTCGTCGCCAACAAGAGCGCGGATATCGTGCGTGTCTATTTTCCGCCGGATGCCAACACATTGCTGTGGGTCGGCGATCATTGTCTCAAGACATGGAACCGGGTGAACGTCATCGTGGCCGGAAAACAGCCGGAGCCGCAGTGGCTCCCGATGGATGAGGCCGTGCGTCATTGCGAAGCCGGGCTCGGCATATGGGACTGGGCCGGCACCGAGGACGGACTGGAACCGGATATCGTGATGGCCTGCGCCGGCGACGTGCCAACGATGGAAACCCTCGCTGCGGTGGACATCCTGCGCAAGTCGCTGCCGCATCTGCGCATTCGCGTCGTCAATGTGGTGGACCTTATGGTTCTCCAGTCGCCGCAACACCACCCGCATGGCATTTCCGACGAGGAATTCGACCGGATATTCACCACCAACAGGCCGGTCATTTTCGCCTATCATGGTTATCCCTATCTCATTCACCGGCTGGTCTATAAACGCACCAACCACCCCAATTTCCATGTAAGGGGCTTCATCGAACAGGGCACGACAACGACGCCCTTCGATATGACCGTGCTGAATGAGCTGGATCGCTTCCACCTTGCCATGGAAGCTATCGCACGGCTTCCATTGGCGGATGGAACCGCGGCGTCCCTGACAGCGGAACTGACGGAAAAACTGGCGCTTCACAAAAACTATGTGCGCACCCACGGTGAGGACATGCCGGAAATTCGCGACTGGAAATGGCCTTATTCCAGAACGGACGCCTGAACCAACCTGTCTGCCCATTCAGAAGCTGCCGGGCTTGTAACGCCCGGCGGCTTTACTTTATTTATCGCATGTCTTTTTCCCGAAAACGGTTCCCGCTTTCGGGCGGCATGTTAAAGCAGGCCCTCTTCCTTGAATGCTTTCTGCACATTCGGGCGGGCCAGCACGCGCTCGCGCAGTTTTAACGCCTTGGGATAGGCACTCAGATCGAGCTTGAGGCCGACACCCCAGCCGATGATGACCGAGGCATAGGCATCGGCTTGCGTGAAATCATCGCCGAGCCAATAGGCGTTTTTGTCGGACAGCATAGCTTCAAACTGGCCCATGCGACGATTGATATTGGCTATGACGCCGGCCTTGGCTTCCTCGGTCAGATTGGGTGCAAACAGACCGCCGAAGGCCGAATGCAGATCGGAACAGAAACCGAGCGCTTCCTGCAAGCGGGCGCGTTCCATCGAGCCATAGGCAGGCTTGAATGCAGCCACATCCGAATGGTCGCCAATATATTGAAGGATTGCCGCGTTCTGCGTGATGACGCTGCCGGGCTTTACTTCCAGAGCCGGGACCGCGCCACGCGGATTGATCGCGAAATAGTCGGCACCATCGGCCGTTTTCTTGGCCTTGAGGTCCACCGCTTCCAGCTCGTAAGGCAGGCCCGCCTCGCTCAAAATGATATGCGGTGCGAGCGAACAGGCACCAGCCTTGTAATAAAGCTTCATGGAAATCTCCCATCGGTTTCGATGATAGATTTCTATCAATTCTGATGCGCCTCGCAAGGAATTGGGGATCACATTTCTTTGTGCCCCCCTCATCTTTCGAAAAATCGTCCGACGGCGGCAATCTATCAGAAAAGCGAGGCGATCCGCGCAGGCTTCGAAGACTGCATTCGCGTCACGACAACCAGCTTGTTGAACTCGCCGCGCTTGAAGGCGCGCAGGAAGCGCGGATAGTCCTTGAACACCACGCAGCCATTGGAATCGCCACGCCGCCCCAGCATGAAAGTATGTGCCAGAAGCCCGTCGCGATTATAGCGGTTGTTGCCGTCGACGGGCGTGAGACGGATCGCCTCGACACCGTGGAACAATGCCTCGCGCATGCGCAGATCATAGGTGTGTGGCGGGGTCGGCCCGCGATTCTTCTGGTTCACATAACGCGGATTGTCCCGCATTGGTCCAAGGCCGGAATGAGCTTCCAGACGCTCGCCGCTCGGCAGGTAAACGGTGGCTGCGGAAATGTCGTAGATGGCAACCTTGCTGCGGGCGGCCTGATTGAGAAGCGGGCTGAAAAGGCCGGGACGCGGTTCTTCCGTGGCTCCGCTTTCCGGTGCATAGGCAAGCTCGGTCCTCTCACGCATACGCGAGCGGCGGAGCGATGGTCTTGCGCCCGGCAGCGGCACATCATCGGGCAGGAATGCGTCAGGGGTGGCGTCGTCTTCCGCGGCCATGTCCGTCTTCTGGTCAGGCGCAAACTGCGGAACAGGAATGGCATTGCCAATTGGAAGACCGGCTTGCTTTTCAGCAGCATCGGCTTCTTCTGCTTGCGAAAGCGGTTCGATCTTGCTGAACGCCGACGCAGCGCCCGATGCAGCCGGCATTGGCGCATAGGCGACCGCCGCCGTGGCGGGTTCTTCCCGCCGCACGCGATCGGCACGCAATTCGACGAGGGATGCCGTATCGACAGGCTTGTCCTCGATCACGGAATCGGGCCCGATATCGGCGATGATCGGTTCGTCGCCTGCGCTTTTTGTGCGGCGCCAATCGAGATTGGAATAAGCCGTATCGGCAGTGTAGGCCTTGATGAAGCTTCGCCTGATCCGCTGCGAGGGCACGATCTTGTGATCGACGACGGCAAGCGCCTGCGGAGCCGTCAACGCAACACGGCGCATGACCGGCGCGACAGGCGCAAAGGCGGGCACGACCGTTTCCAGCGTGCCAAGCGCGGTCATCATCCAGCTTCCGGCCACGAGCCCCGTCGCGGCGAAGAGCGCAATGCGCGTAAAGCCCTTGAAACCGAACGGAAGCCTGATGCCGTTGCTACGCGCAGCCGCATGGCCATACACTTCTGTTACACACGCCATGATACAAATCCGAGTGGAAATCAACTTTCGCGGCACCGCCTTGCATGTCAGTTCGGCAAAAAGACGAACAGGACATGGCAAAGCGGTGACTGGAAGGTCGCCTCCAGCATCGCTAATTATGGTAACCAAATCCTTTACGCGATGAAGAAATCCGGCTCAGAACCGGTTCAGGCCGTCAGCAGATAGGTGCCCTGTTTGGCACTGGGAAACTCCAGCCCCTCCACCGCCACGCGATTGCGCCCGCGATGTTTCACGCGCATCAGGGCAAGATCGGCGCGCGCGGCCGTCTCCCACAATGTTTCGCCGCCCCGCACCATGGCTATGCCGAAACTGCACGTCATTCCACGGTCTGCGGGCAGCATGGAGAACCGATGCCGGGCGACAATTCCGCAGAGCCTGTTGCCCAGACGCTCACAGGCTTGTGCATCGCCATGAACGAGAAGAACAAATTCCTCGCCGCCGACGCGCCCGACGATCGACGTGCCGGCCGCCGCCATTTGCAGAATGCGGGCAAATTCGACCAGAACGCGGTCTCCGGTTGCGTGGCCCAGTTCATCGTTGATCGACTTGAAGTGATCGATATCGGCAATGATGACCCCATAATCACCGCGCTGGGCCTCTGTCAGGCGCACATGCGCATGGCGCTCCAGGCCACGCCGGTTGAGAACACCTGTCAGCGGATCGGCATCCCGTTCCGCCTGGAGTTCGCTCACTACATCCGACGTGGTCACGACCAGCAGAACCAGGCCGGCAAAAACCCCCGCAAAGGCGCCGAATATCATGACACCCTGCCAGTAACGCGAATGAATGAGGTCGGACGGCCGTGCAATATCGGTGGAAAGGCCAACTGACAGTCCAGCCTGCACAGAGAAATGCATCACCAGCAACAGCAATGCGCCAAACAGCACGCGTTCGATCCAGCTCCGTCGGGCAAGATCGCGAGCCTGGATGCACAGGACCGCGATCAGACTGCCCAAAGCCAGATTGACCGCAGGCGCGATCCGCTGATAACTCGCATCATTAGCAATGAAATAGGCCATGGCTCCGAAAAGAGCGAGCCCGATCAGGCCCGATGCCACGCGGGAATAATGCCCGCCCATGCGCGTCATGACACCTTGGCAGAGCAGCCAGCCGCCCAGGAAATGGAACGTCGTGGCAAAGGGCGAGGTCAGGGTCAGGCTGTTGGAGATCAGCGATATCGGCACCAGAAGCCCGAAAGCAAAACATGCGAAGCTCAGGCCGAAAAGCAAAAGATGCCGGCGCTTCGTGTCGAGCATCCAGACGCCCAACATCGTCGCAGCAAACAGCAAGACTACCAGCGGCGGCACAAACTTCACGAACAGGCCCTAAATCGGTTAAAAATGGGAATGCAAGAAAACGGCATTTCAGATTGAAGCCCATGTGCAATTACAAAGGCGGCTCGAAGTCAAGTTTTTAGTTCAGAATATTTATGAACACTAAAGTCTAAAAGAGCAGTTTCGAGATTAAGTGAATGCTAAAAAATAACTGGAAACAACATCCTCCAGCGAAAAACTATTTTCACGCAGTTTTTACCTTCAAACTTATCCCCAGAAGCTTTTCCGCAATCATGCGACCGATGGGGATGGATGAGGTCGCGGCCGGTGACGGCGCATTGCACACATGCAGCATCCGCTCTGTCTCCTTGAACAGAAAATCATGCACCAGCGTCCCGTCATCCAGAACCGCCTGCGCGCGGATGCCAGCGCCCGGCGCGCCAAGGTCGGCAAGCTGTAGCGACGGGCAATATTTGCGGCATTCCTTCAGATAGCGCGCGCGGGAGGCGGAATTGCTGAACTCGGACAGGGCCGAGCGCCAATTCTTCATCGCCATTTTCCAGAAGCCCGGAAATGTCGACATGTCCGCGACATCGCCAGCGCGGAAACTGCCCTTGGCATAGCCCTCGCGCGAAAAACCAAGAACCGCATTCGGCCCCACCGTCACGCCGCCATCGATGGTCCGCGTCAGATGAATGCCAAGAAACGGCAGGTCGGGATCGGGGATCGGATAGATCAGGTGCCTGACGATATGCGCCTTCGATTGCGGCAGGGTGTAGTATTCGCCACGAAACGGAACGATGCGATGGCTGATGTCCAGCCCGGCAAGCCGCGCCACGCGGTCGGATTGCAGCCCGGCGCAGGCAACGAGCCTGGAAGCGCGCACAGTCTCCCCGTTCGTCGTCACCGTGACGCCCCTGTCATCCTCCCGGATTGCCGTCACCGGCGCATTGAGCCGCACGATGCCGCCGCGCTCGACGATTTCCGCAGCCATGGCGCGCGAAACCCTTGCATAATCCACGATGCCGGTCGCGGGAACGAGCAGCGCCCCGAGGCCTGCAAGCGCAGGCTCGACCTTGCGCAACGCCTGCTGGTCCACATGCTGGAAGGTGATGTCGTTCTGGACCGCGCGCCTGGCGAGCGCCTCCATGCGTTCAACCTCCTGGGAAGAAGTGGCGACCAGAAGCTTGCCGCAGGTTTCGAACGGAATGGAATATTGCTCGCAGAACGCTTTGGTGGCTTGCGCACCCGCGCGGCAAAGCTGTGCCTTCAATGAACCCGGCTGGTAATAGATGCCCGCATGGATGACGCCGCTATTGTGTCCCGTCTGGTGACGCGCGAAATCGCCTTCCTTCTCGAGCAGGATGATGCTTGCGCCCGGCTCGGCTTCCTGCAATGCCTTTGCTGTCGCCAGCCCGACAATGCCGCCGCCGATGACGCAGTAATCATAATCTGCCACGAAGTCCCCTCCTCATGCCTTTTCCGATGCAAGCACCCGGCCTTGCCGCGGCTCGACAGGATGATTACCTGTTATTTATACGATTGCGGCCTTGGTTACAGCACCGCAAAATGGCATTCTTTGCCAAATCCGGTTCCCCCTTGCGGAGATGTTACATGCGCCATCAGTTCGACCTTTTTGCTCCTTCCCCGGAGGAAGGAGAGGAACGGGCAGAACTGCGCCCTGCCCGCACCAGGCCCGGCAAGACGACCGGCATCGATGAAGCGGAAATGGTGAGGCGCCTGAAAGACAGCGGGCGCTACCGCATCCTGCAACGGCTCGATCCGCCGCCGACGGTTCCTGATGCCGACAGGATCGCCTTCCCGCGTCTCGGCGTGGTGGTGGATACGGAAACGACCGGCCTCAATCCGGCGCAGGAGGAAATCATCGAAATCGGTGCGGTGGCCTTTCGCTACGCCGATGATGGATCGATAGGCGATGTCTGCGCCACATTCGGCGCGCTGCAACAGCCCTCAAAACCGATCCCGGCGGACATCACCCGCATCACCGGCATTACCGACGACATGGTGAAAGGCCAGACGATCCCGCGTGAGGAACTCGACGCGCTCATCGGCGAGGCTGATATCATCATCGCGCATAATGCCGGTTTCGACCGCCCGTTTCTCGAACGGTTCTCGATTGCCTTCGCCAACAAGCCATGGGCCTGTTCGGTCAAGGAGATCGACTGGACCGCACGCGGTTTTGAAGGCACCAAGCTCGGTTATCTGATCGGCCAGAGCGGCTATTTCCACAACGGACACCGGGCCGAAGATGACTGCCAGGCGCTGTTGGCCGTACTGAAGGAAAAATCCGGCGAAACCACGCCCTTTGCCGAACTGCTGAAGGCAAGCCAGCACGCGCGGATGCGCATCTATGCCGAGAATAGCCCGTTCGACATGAAGGATCACCTGAAGGCGCGCGGCTATCGCTGGTCGGATGGCAGCGATGGGCGTCCGAAATCATGGTGGACGGAGATCGGCGAAGAAGAACTCGAAGCCGAACTCGAATATCTGCGCACCGAGATCTACGGCTGGCGCGACGCCGACCCGCTGATCCAGAAGCTCACCGCCATGGATCGTTACAAGGAACGGGCGCCTCTACGGGCAAAGAAGTAAAAGGGCCGCATTCAGCGCCCTTTTCTTGCGGTGCGGATGATTCCGTCTATGGGTAGCCGAAAATGGTGGCGCTCGAGAACCGGAGCGGAGTGTACTTAACGTACATGAGCACCGGAAGCGCAGAGCGACGCCATTTGCAGGCAGCCAGAGGCGGAATCTAGAGGACCGGCCACGGCCTCTGCACTGGCCGTATCTGCTCATAAGCACGCGCCAATCGCAACACGCCCAAATCGTCGAAACGCTGGCCGAAAATCTGCAAGCCGATGGGCAGGCCCTTTGCCGTATAACCGCAATTGATCGAAATGGCCGGCTGCTCCGACATGTTCATCGCAACGGTGAAGGCGATATGTTCGAACGGACGTTGCGGATCGTTGATTGGCGAGGCCCATTCCGCCGGATAGGTTGGCATCGGCGCGGTTGGCGAGATGATGAAATCAAAACCCTTCGATGCGGCAAGGGCGGCGTTGCGCATGGCGTCCATCTGGGCAAAACCGAGATAGACTTCCTCGCCGGAAAGCCCTTCGGCCGTTTCTGTCCACTGGCAGATGTAAGGCAGGATTTTCGCCCGGTTTTCCGGCGTCATCTTTTTGATGTCGGACCAGGAACGCGCGCGCCAGAAACGATCCAGACCGTCGATCATGGTGCGGTTGAGGAAGGGAGCGACCGGCTCGATGATCGCGCCAGCATCGGCAAACAGCTTCGCAGCCGCTTCCACTGCCGCCTTTGTTTCCGCACCCACCGGCTCGCCGAAACCGGCATCAAGCCACAGGCCGATCTTCAGGCCCTTGACGTCGATGTCGAGGTTCATCCAGTCGATATCCTGCGGGGGCAGGCTCATGCCGTCGCGGCTGTCGGGCTTCGACAGCACCGACATGTAAAGCGCGCTGTCAGCCACCGTGCGCGTCATCGGCCCTGCAACGCGACCAAGGAACGGCGGATCGATGGGTATACGCCCGAAGGAGGGCTTCAGTCCGACCAGACCGCACCAGCCCGCAGGCAGGCGGATGGAGCCGCCAATATCGGTGCCGATATGGAGCGGGCCGTAGCCGGCGGCAGCCGCACTTCCCGCGCCCGCGCTCGAACCGCCCGGATTGGTATTGAGGTCCCACGGATTGCGCGCCAACTTGTGGAAGCTCGATAGGCCTGACGACAACATGCCCAGATCCGGCATGGTGGTCTTGGCCAGCAGCACGCCGCCAGCCTCACGGGTGCGCGCCGCAGGCGGTGCATCGGCGGCGGCAGGCTTCAACGGCAGCGCCGCGCAGCCAAGCGGCACGGGCGTTCCCTCGGTCGCGATGTTTTCCTTGATCGTCAGCGGCACACCGTCGATGGGACCGGCAGGCTCACCCTTTGCCCAGCGCGCTTCCGAGGCCTTGGCCGCCGCCCGCGCCGCATCCGGATCATAAGCCCAAAGCGCATTCAGCTTCGGCTCATAGGCTTCGATGCGGGTGATGACGGCCTCCGTGACTTCGACCGGCGACAGCGACTTCGTCTTATAGGCGGACACGAGTTCGACGGCTGACAAATCGGCTGGATTCGACATTGGGTATTTCCTCAAATCACTCAAGCAAGGTTATGACATCGGAGCGTCGCGCCCGTTTGCGGCGTCCTGAGAACGGTTTCGGCACGGCATCAACCAGCGCCCGCGTATAATCGTGCCGCGGGTTGTCGAAGACCTCGTTCGTCGGCCCCTGCTCGACGATATTGCCGCGATAGATCACGGCAACACGGTCGGTAATGGCGCGCACGACGCCAAGATCATGGCTGATGAACAGATAGGAGAGGCCGAACTTTTCCTGCAAATCCATCATCAGGTTCAACACCTGCGCCTGGATCGAAACATCCAGCGCCGAAACCGGCTCATCGGCAACGATCAGGGCCGGCTTTGTGATCAATGCCCGCGCAATCGCAATGCGCTGGCGCTGCCCGCCGGAAAACTCGTGCGGATATTTTTCCGCCGAAGCCTTGGGCAGACCGACGGCTTCCAGCACTTCCGCCACGCGGTCGTCGCGGTCTTTGGCGCTTGTGCCGCGTTCCAGCGATACAATCGGCTCGGAAATGATGCGCTTGACGGTATGGCGCGGATCAAGCGAGCCATAGGGGTCCTGAAAGATCGCCTGAAAGCCCTTGCGCGCCTCGCGCAGGCCTGAGCGATCCAGCGCATAAATATCCTGTCCGTTGATGAGAATCTGGCCGGATTGCGGACGCTCCAGCCCCATCACGGCGCGTGCCAGCGTGGATTTTCCGGAACCGCTTTCGCCGACAATGCCAAGGCTCTGCCCTGCTTCGATCTCGACATTCACGCCATGCAGGACACGCAAGGAACCCGGCCTGGAAAGGAATGACGGACGCGGAAGCTGGTACTCGCGCACGACATCGCGCACCTGCAAAATCATCTTGCTCATAACACCACCTCCCCGTCGCGGGGATGGAAACAGGCGGCGCGATGCGCGATGCCTTCATCCTCGCCAAGCCGGTCGAGCGGCGGGATTGCCTGACGGCAATCGCCCTCGACAAAAGCGCAGCGGTCGGCAAAGGTGCAGTAAGGCGGGCGCGCCAGCGGGTCGGGCACGACGCCGGGAATGGCGGCAAGGCGCTGCCGGGTCTTGCTCTTGTCCCGCACCAGCGCGGCCCCATGGGGCGAGGCCGCGAACAGGCCGCGTGCATAGGGATGCGCCATGCGGTGGAACACCGCGTCCGTGCGCCCCGTCTCGACGATGCGGCCCGCATACATGACCGCGATGCGGTCGGTCATTTCCGAAACCACACCAAGATCATGGGTGATAAGCATCAGCGCCGTGCCGGTTTCGTCGATCAGCTCGTCCATCAGGTCGAGAATCTGCGCCTGCACCGTCACATCCAGCGCCGTGGTCGGCTCGTCGGCGATCAGCAGGTCCGGCTTACAGGCAATCGCCATGGCGATCATCACGCGCTGGCGCTGCCCGCCGGAAAGCTGGTGCGGATAAAGATCGAGATTGAAGCGGGGTGCAGGCAAACCAACGCGATCCAAAAGGCGGCGCGCTTCACGCTCCGCATCGGCGCGGCTTTCGCCCAGATGCAGGCGACGGCCTTCCGCAATCTGCGCGCCGATGGACTTGACCGGATTGAGCGCCGTCATCGGCTCCTGAAAGATCATCGCCATGCGCCGCCCGCGCATTTTGCACAATTCTGCCTCCGGCATGGCGGCAAGGTCCTGCCCGTCGAAGCGCAAAGTGCCGCGCACGCGCATCCGGTCGGGCAGAAGGCCCATGGCGGCAAGAGCAGTGATCGACTTGCCGCTGCCGGATTCACCCACCACGCCGAGGCGTTCGCCGCGATTGAGCGTCAAAGTGATATCGGACACGATATCCGCAACCTTGAGGCCGATCGGCAGTTCGACCGACATGTTCTCCATTTCGAGCAAAGGTGCCGTCATCTCTGCCTCCTCACGCGCGGGTCAAGCACATCGCGCAAACCGTCGCCCAGCATGTTGAGGCCAAGCACGGCAAGCGTGATGGCAAGACCGGGGAAAATGGCGAGCCATGGCGCATCATAAATATAGGTCTGTGCGTCGTTGAGCATCTTGCCCCAGCTTGGCATCGGCGGCTGGGTGCCCAGCCCGACATAGGACAGGCCCGCTTCGGCCACGATGGCGAGCGCGAACTGGATCGTCGCCTGCACGATCAGCACGTGGTTGATGTTGGGCAGCACATGCAAAAGCGTGATCGATATATCGCCACGGCCCGCACAACGCGCCGCCTGCACATATTCGCGCTTCCACAAACCAAGCGAAGCGCCGCGTGTGACGCGCGCAAAGACCGGAATGTTGAAAATGCCGATGGCGATCATCGCATTGACGGCGCCGGGTCCGAAGATCGCGGTTATGATGACAGCGGTAAGAAGGGCCGGAAACGCAAAGGCGAGATCGGTCATGCGCATGACGAAGCCGTCGATCAGCCCGCCGCGCGCCGCCGCAAGCGACCCGAGCGGAATGCCGATGCCCGCGCCGACCAGGACGGCGATGATCGACACGGCGATGGAATTGCGCGCGCCGACCATGATCATGGAAAACACGTCGCGCCCGAAATTATCCGTCCCGAACAGATGGCTTAGACCCGGCCCCTGCAATTTGTCGCGAAAGTTCATCGCGGTCGGGGAATAGGGCGTCCAGGCGTAGGAAATGACAGCCATCGCGACCAGAATGATCGTGATGAGTGAGCCGATCGACAGACTGCGGCTCAGCAGCACCGTTTTGAACACACCCGGTTTCGGGAGAGCCTGCGCTTCGCTCATCGGCTGCCTCCCGTCGAAAGGCGCGGATCGATGAAGCCATAGACCAGATCGACAACGAAATTGACCGCGATGACGGAAGCGGCAAGCAGCGTCACCAGCGACTGCACGGTCACGAGATCGCGCTGGGCGATGGCCTGAAACACCAGCCTTCCAAGGCCGGGCAGATTGAAGACGTTTTCGATGATGATGGTTCCCGCCAGCAGAAAGGAAAATTGCAGGCCGATGATGGTGACGACCGGGATCAACGCATTGGGCACGGCATGCCGCCAGAGTGCTGCCTTGCGTGTCAGCCCCTTGGCGCGCGCGGTGCGAACGAAATCCTCGCCCAGCGTTTCGATGACGGCGGATCGGGTGACGCGGGCCAGGATGGCGGCAAGCGGCAGGGCAAGCGCCAATGCGGGCAGGAACAGCGAACGGATGCCGTTCCAGAACCCGCCTTCCCAGCCCGCGAAGCCCGAAGCCGGAAACCAGCCAAGCTGCAAGGCAAACAGCAGGATCAGAAGCAGGCCGAGCCAGAAATTCGGGATCGCAACGCCGACCTGCGCCACGCCCATGGAAAGCACGTCGCCGGTCTTGCCGCGCTTGGACGCGGCATAGACACCGACCGGAATGGCGACGGCCACCGACAGCACCATGGACAGAAGCGCCAGCGGCAGCGTGACCATGATGCGCGGCCCGAGCAACTCGCTGATCGGCACGGAATAGGTGTAGCTTGTGCCGAAATCACCTTTCAGAAAGCCGCCGATCCATGTGAGATAGCGCCACCAGAGCGGCTGATCGAGGCCGAGCTGCTTGTGCAATGCGGCCAGCGTCTCGGGCTGCGCATTGATGCCGAGGATCACCGCCGCCGGATCGCCCGGCAGCACCTGCATCAGCAGGAAGACGATGACGGAAGCCGCAAGCGTCGTCAGCAGGAGCGAAACCAACCGCCCGGATATGTAAGCCAGCAAAACGACCTCCTTGAAAAGACGGATATCCGCTTTCCACATTCCAATCCGCCGCACGCCCTCCCCTTGTCTTTATGGGGTGCGCGGCCATTCGTGTTGTTATCCGCCCCTTTGCCAAAGGGCCGGGGCGGATGTTTTTATTCGGCCCAATAGGCCTGGGTCACATCGTCTGCCGGAATCGGCATGTTCTTCCACAGACCCTTGACGTTTTTGTTCCACACACCGATTTTCGGCAGCGCATAGAGGAAGATGTTCGGCTCGTCGGCGGCAAGCTTTTCCTGCAACTTCTTCACCAGTTCGAGCTGTTCCTCATCGCTACCGGCTTCGGCATAGGCCTTGTAGAGCGCCTTGTATTCGGGGTTGTTATAATTGAAATAGTATTTGTCGCGGGCATAGATATCGAGATCGCGCGCTTCGGTATGCGCGATAATCGTCGCATCGAAATCCGACCGCTTGAACACCTGATCCAGCCATTGGGCGAACTCGATCGGCACAAGATTGGCCTGAATGCCCACTTCCGCCAGCATGGCCGCAATGATCTCGCCACCGCGACGCGCATAGGCCGGAGGCGGCAGCGTGATGGTGATCGACGTTCCAGCCGGAACGCCCGCCTCTTCCAGCAATTGTTTCGCCTTTGCCGGATCGTACGGATAGGTCTGCGAGAGATCGACATAGCCCGGATCGACCGGCGCATAATGCGAGCCGATCGGCGTGCCGAAACCGGAATAAACGCCTTCGATCAGCGCCTTGCTGTCGATGGCATGGGCCAGCGCCTGACGCACCTTCACATTGTCGAACGGCGCCTTGGCATTGTTGAGCGACAGCAGAACCTTGCCCGCCGTATCGCCCACTTCCACCTGAAGCTTGTCGTCGCTCTTGAAGCGGCTGATGAGTTCCGGGGCCTGGAACATCGGGAAGGCATCGATATCGCCCGCAAGAATGGCGGCGGCGGCGGCCGACGGATCGCTGACGAAGCGGAAGGTGACGGCGGAAAGCTTTGCAGGCTCGCCCCAGTAATCCGGGTTGCGCTCCAGCTCCACGCGATCACCCTGCACCCAGCGCTTGAACTTGAACGGGCCGGTGCCGACCGGCTTGGTCTTGTTGCCCGCAGCCGTGTTCGGCGCGACCATCACCGCATCGCCCCAGCCCATATTGAACAGGAAGTTCGATGTCGGGCGCTTCAGCGTCACCACCGCAGTCAGCGGATCGGGACATTCTGTCTTTTCGATGGGTTCGAACAGACCCTTCTGCGCATTGGTGGAATCGGGCGCAACCGCGCGTTCATAGGAGAATTTCACGACCGAGCAGTCGAAGGGCGTGCCATCGTGAAACTTCACACCATCATGCAGCTTGAAGGTATAGGTCTTCTTGTCGTCGGAGACGGTCCAGCTTTCAGCCAGAAGCGGCTTCACCGTGCCGTCTTCGACAATGCGCACCAGCCCTTCATAAAGGTTCGCATAGGTAACTTGCCGGATACCGGCGGCGGCATTGGCCGTCGGATCCAGACCCGGCGGCTCCAGCACTTCGCCGACCACCAGCGTATCCTTCGCAAAAGCACCGTTGATCGATGCCAGCATCGCGGCTGTTATCAGCCCGGCTTTCAGCAATTTACCCATTGTTCCCCTGTATCCTTCTTTATCTAAATCGAGCGCCCGCCATCCACGTCGAGCGCAACCCCTGTAATCATAGAGGCTTGAGGCGAACAAAGGAAAGCCGCAGCTTCAGCCAGATCGTCGGGTTTCAACAGGCGGCCCATCGGGATGGAATCGCGGAATTTCTTGCGGATTTCCTCGGTGTCCTCACCCATGAAGGTGGTGAGAAGCGGCGTTTCACCGGCAACCGGATTCAGTGCGACCACGCGAATCTTCGCCGGTGCAAGCTCGATGGCCAGCGCCTTCGTCACCGAAACAACCCAGCCCTTGGTCGCGTTGTACCAGGCAAGGTTCGGACGCGGACGACCAGCACCGGTCGAAGCGACATTTAGAATGACGCCTTCCCCATTCTTTTTCATGTGCGGAATGAGCTTGCGCGTCATCAGATAGACGCCGCGTACATTGACGCCAAGAATACGGTCGAATTCTTCCGGCTCCACCAGTTCGGCATTTTGCGGCTTGTGGCCGATACCGGCATTGTTGATGAGAATATCGACCTTGCCGAATTTCGACAGGGCGGCTTCCACCGCCGCATCGACATCGGCCTCCCTGGAAATATCGGCGGCCACGGCCAGCGCCGCATCGCCGATTTCACCCGCAACGCGTTTCGCGCCCGCCTCGTCGCGGTCCACGATGACGACCTTTGCGCCGCCATCGGCAAAGCGCTTTGCCATGCCTTCGCCAAACCCCGAACCTGCTCCCGTGATGAGCGCGACCTTACCTTCAAGCGACATCGTGCTTTACCCTAACCATGATATACGGAAATCGTCTTCAGCGAGGCGAATCCATAGAGCGCCTCGAAACCCTTCTCACGGCCATGGCCGGATTTTTTCACGCCGCCGAACGGCAGTTCGATACCGCCACCCGCGCCGTAATTGTTGATGAACACCTGACCTGAATGGATGGCATGGGCGAGGCGGAACTGCCGTCCGCCATCCTTGGTCCAGATGCCGCAGACGAGGCCATAATGCGTGCCATTGGCAATCACGACGGCTTCTTCTTCCGTGTCGAAAGGCAGGATGACCTGTACGGGGCCAAAAATTTCTTCCTGCGCCAGACGATGATCGGCAGGCACGTCACGGATCAGCGTTGGCAGGACATAGGCCCCGCCTTCCGGCGCGTCTTCAGCCAGCACACCCTGCGCGGCAATCGCCAGGCCATCCTGTCTGGCAAGATCAAGATAGCTATCGACAATCGCCTTCTGGCGCTCGGACACCACCGGGCCAACCGACAGATCGGCGCTGGCCGGGCCAACCTTCAACGCGCGGTAGCGTTCACTCATGCGGGCGACGACTTCTTCATAAATGCTGCGCTCGACCAGAATGCGCGACGAGGCCGAGCAGGTCTGCCCGGCATTCTGGATGCCCGCATTGACCAGAAACGGCAAGGCGCGGTCGAGATCGGCATCGGCGAAGACGATCTGCGGCGATTTTCCGCCGAGTTCCAGCGTCACCGGCACGGTGTTCTTCGCCGCCGCAGCCTGCACCGCCTCGCCGGTGCGAACGGAGCCGGTAAACGAGATATGGTTGACGTCGGGATGTTCGGAGAGCGCCGCGCCTGCCTCCGCGCCAAGCCCGGTCACGACATTGAGCGCGCCTTTCGGAAGGCCGGCCTTTTCGGCGATCCTGGCAAATTCCAGAATGGTGAGGCAGGCTTCTTCGGCAGGCTTGACCACGGCTGCATTGCCCATGGCCAGTGCCGCGCCAAGGCTGCGCCCCAGAATCTGCATCGGATAGTTCCACGGAATGATATGGCCCGTGACACCATGCGGCTCATAGATCGACAGGACCGTGAAGCCGTTCTGATAGGGCAGCGTGTCGCCATGCACCTTGTCGGCGGACGCGCCATAGAATTCGAGATAGCGTGCGAGCGCCACCACATCGGCGCGAGCCTGTGTGATCGGCTTGCCGACATCCTTCGATTCCAGATCGGTCAGAAGGTCGATATTCTTCAAAACCTCTTCCGAAATACGGTGCAGCACGCGGCCGCGCTCGGTCGCCGTCAGTCTGCCCCAGTCGCCGGAAAGCGCGCTGCGGGCCGCAGCCACCGCCAGGTCGATATCGGCCTTGGCGCCGCGCGCAATCAGCGCCAAATCGCTGCCATCGGACGGATTCTTGAGCGTGATGTGCTCGCCGCCAACGGCATCCTGCCACACGCCCGCGATAAAATTGCCATAACGGAGCAAGCCCGCTCCTCCCGTCTTGTTTTCATGCTTCATTGTCATTCTCCCGAAGAGGCATTTCGGCCTCCAACCTTGCCGTGGTTGCGCGAATATGCGCCCGCGCCAGCCGCTCGGCCTCCTCGCCATCGCGCGCCGCAATGGCTTCGACAATGGCTCCATGTTCACGGATTGCATCGCGTGCCCGGTCCACCGACAGCGAAAAGGACGGCGCAAAAACCTGCGATGTCATGCGCAGGAGCGGCACGAAGGCAATCAGCGAGGCATTGCCCGCCGTGCTCATCACCGCCATGTGAAAATCGACATTGGATTGGGTATAGGCTTTCGGGTCCCACGGATCGACAACCGCACCCTGTCCCGCAACATGCGCGCGCAGCCTTGCGATATCCGCATCGCTTGCCCGTTCGGCGGCAAAACGCGCGGCCACGCCGTCCAGCACCTCGCGCACCGCATAAGCATCGATCAGGCGCGTGAGATCGGCGGATGCGACCCGCACCCCCCGGCCCGGCAGGTGAATGACAAGCCCGTCACGCTCCAGAACACGCAAGGCCTCGCGCAGCGGCGTCCGGCTGATGCCGAATTCAGCCGCAATATGCTCCTGCCGGAGTATCGCGCCCGGCGCATAATCACCCGCATAAATCCGCTCGCGAAGCGCTTCCGCCACTTCGTCCAGCAAACGGGTCTGACTGCGCCATTCAAAAGCCGTCAATAGAAAAGCCTCCCAACTTTTTTGCACAGAATATCCTGGATACAAAATCAGTCAATCTGAAAACGAATGCGCTTTTCAGAAATAAACAGGCGATTGAAAGACCGGAAATTTCGCAAACTTGGTTCAAAACGACAAGAACTGTCGCGGAGGGCATCGGCGGCCGGTTGGAGAGCGCTTATTCGCCAACGATTTCCGCCAGCATTTCGGCAAGCTGGCGGATCTGGTCAAAACCGCCAATAGAGGAGCCATTGTCCATATGCCGGATGACGATCTCCATCGGCTCCACGGATGGCAGTCCCGCTGCGGCAGGCACAGCCCGATGACCGGGCAGCGCCACGCGCGTCGGCAGCAGGCTGACACCCAGCCCTTCCGCAACCGCGCTCTGGATACTCGCAAGGCTTGAACTGGTGAAAACCACATGCCAGCGCCTGCCCGCCCGGTCGAGGGCTTCCATCATGTCGCTGCGATAAAGCCCGTTCGGCGGAAAGACGACGAGCGGCAGCGGATCGACATGGGAAACGGGAAAATCGGCGCTATCGAGCCATGAAAGCGGCTCCGGCCAGTGCATGACGCCGGCCGTTTCGCCGCGCTTCTGCTTCACCATGACGAGATCGAATTCCCCTGTCTCGAAACCTTTCTGCAAATCGCGGCTGAGACCGCTCGTCACTTCGAGCTTCGTATTGGGATGCGCGCGCATGAAACGTGCCAACGCGGGCGTCACCAGCCTTGAGGCAAAATCTTCCGGCAGGCCAAGGCGGAACACGGAGGCAAGCGCCGTCCCGGCCATCGCGGCTGCGGCCTCGTCATGCAGATGCAGGATGCGGCGCGCATAACCCAGCAGCTTTTCGCCTGCATCGGTCGGCCGCACATCATGCCGGGCACGGTCCAGAAGCGCCTGTTCGGCAGCGTCCTCCAGCCGCATGATCTTCTGGCTTACGGTCGATTGGGTCGAGTGCAACTGCAAGGCCGCTGCCGTAAAACTGCGACTGTCGACGACAGCCACGAAGGCCCGCAGGAGATCAAGGTTGAAAATAGTATTCATAAAGCCACTGGATACCAGTTAAACATTTAATTTCCAAATATGACAGTCGGCTTGTATGAACGCAACAAGCAGGAGAACCAGCCGATGCGTCAAACGATATTCAGCTTGAGTGCCCTGGCTTTGATTGCGGGGACATTTATTATGAGCGAACCGACATTGCCCGGCCACCACGCCGCAGCAAAGGCCCAGGCCTCCCTTCTTCAGGCCGCAGCATCTGGCGATCTGGCTACCGTCAACGCTGCCATCAAGGCCGGAGCAGACCTTGAAGCGCGCGGGAAGAATGGTGAGACGGCACTTCTTGCAGCCACCCATGCCAATCACGTCGATGTCGCCCGCGCGCTCATTGATGCTGGCGCCGACGTCAACGCCAAGGATGCCATCAAGGACAGTCCCTATCTTTATGCGGGTGCGCGCGGACATCTCGAAATCCTGAAACTGACGCTTGCGCATGGCGCGGACCTCAAAAGCACCAATCGCTATGGCGGAACGGCGCTCATTCCCGCCGCCGAACGCGGGCATGTCGAAACGGTGCGAACGCTGATCAAGGCTGGCGTCAAGGTCGACCACGTCAACAATCTTGGCTGGACAGCGCTTCTTGAGGCCATCATGCTGGGCGATGGCGGCCAGCGCCATGTCGATATCGTCAAGCTTCTCATCGATGCCGGAGCCGACGTCAATCTGGCGGACAATGATGGCGTCACGCCGCTTCAACATGCCCGCAGCCGCGGCTATGCGCCCATGGTTGCCCTGCTGGAAAAGGCGGGCGCGAAATGACCAGCGACAGCACATTTCTCGATCAGGCCATAAGGCTTGCCTTCGACAATATCGAACAAGGCGGTCGCCCGTTCGGCGCCGTGGTCGTCAAGGGCGACAAGGTCATCGCCACAGGCGTCAATCGCATGCAGGCCGATTGCGACCCGACCGCCCATGCCGAATTGCTGGCGCTGCGCGCGGCAGGCAAGGCGCTGCAATCGCCGCGCCTCGATGGCTGTGAAGTCTATGCCAGCGGCCAGCCCTGCCCCATGTGCTTTGCCGCGATGCGCATGGCAGGCATCGAAAAAATCCGTTTCGCCTATTCCAACGAACAGGCCGAACCTTTCGGTCTTTCGACTGCGAAAATCGCTGCCGAACTTGCCAAGCCTCCGAGCGCGCAAACCGGCATCAGTTTCAAGCATGTGCCACTGAAAAACGATCCCGAACTCTACCAGGCCTGGAAAAACAAGAACAAGGCAGGCGCCTGAACCATGCAAACCACCCCCCATCCGGCAACCGGCAGCAAGTACGCAGCAAACCTCGCGCTCATCGCGCTTGTCGTCCTGATCGGCCTCAACCTGCGTCCGTTCCTGACCGCGCCGGGGCCCGTTCTTTCAGACATCGCAGCCGATACCGGCATGGGTTTCGGTGCGCTTTCCCTGCTCACCTTTCTGCCCATGATGCTGATGGGGCTTGGCGCTTTCGCCGCGCCGCGCATCCAGTCGCTGTTCGGCACCCGCCGCAGCATGTTCGCGTCACTTGCGGTTCTTGCTGCCGGCTCCCTCCTGCGCGGCATTGTTCCTGATGGTGTTTCGCTGGTGCTGACCGCCATTTTGTGCGGCGCGGGCGTGGCGATGATCCAGGCCCTGATGCCCGGCCTCATCAAGGCCAATTTCCCATCGCGCATTGCCACGGTGACGGGGCTCTATTCCGCCATGATCATGGCCGGCGGGGCACTCGGCGCAAGGCTGTCCCCCTGGCTTGCAGGCGCAGAGCATCGCTGGCGATTCGCACTCGCCGTCCTTGCCATTCCAGCCGTGCTGGCGCTGCTGACTGCAATTCCCATTCTCCGCGAAACCGCGGCGGCGGGCAAAAGATCGGGAATCACCAGCCATCTGTTGCGCCGCCCACGCACATGGGTGCTGATGGTCGCCTTCGGTCTCGTCAATGCAGGCTATTCATCCATGGTCGCCTGGCTCGCCCCCTATTACCAGTCGCTGGGGCTGGCGGCCTCCACCACCGGCAATCTCGTCGCGGCGATGGCCGTGGCACAGGCGCTCTCGGCCTTTGGCCTGCCGCTTCTCGCCCGCCACAGCATCGATCGCCGCCCGTGGCTGCTGCTGACATTGGCCATGCAAGCCGTCGGCTTCGCAGGCCTTGCCTTCGCACCGCAGCTTTCGCCCTTCTTCTGGTCCGCCATCTGCGGCGCTGGCCTCGGCGGCAGCTTCGCGCTTGCCATGATTACATCGCTCGATCATCTGCCAAGGCCGGAAGAAGCAGGCGCGCTGGCCGCCATGATGCAGGGCGGCGGTTTCCTGATCGCCGCTCTCGGCCCCCTCGCCACCGCTTTCCTGCATGGGCTGACCGGCTCGTTCGCGTCGGGCTGGATCATGCATCTCGTTCTGGTCGCAAGCATCTGCCCGCTCTATCTGCGCTTCAATCCCCGCAAATATGCGCATGTGATGAAACTGCCGGTTCTGGCGGAAAGCGGCACACAATAGCGTTATCCGGCCAGTTTGTGGCCCGAAAACAGTGTCCGCCCGGCATTTTTCGGATAGATAGCTTGCTGACCTTCCCGATACGGTTAAGGTTACAGGAAGCCTGTCTCTTATTCTGCGGCATCTGGAACGGTTCAAACGGAACCGCCTGCCGCTCTGGTCCCGAACACTGGTCACGACATGAAGCACGAAACTGCCATCCAGCAAGCCACGTCCGCAGCTCCGGACGGTTTGCCCAAACCGAGAATCTATTGGGCATGGGCGACCCTGATGGTGGGCCTGACACTCGCCGTCATCGATGGCACGATTGCAAATGTCGCCCTGCCGACGATCGCCGCCGATTTTTCGGCCGGGCCTGCCGCTTCGATCTGGATCGTCAACGGCTACCAGCTTGCCATCGTGGTCACGCTGCTGCCGCTGGCAGCACTCGGCGAAATCCATGGCTATCGGCGCGTCTATCTTGGCGGGGTGGCCTTGTTTACGCTCGCTTCCGTGGCCTGCGTCTTCTCGCGCTCGCTGGAAGCGCTCACTTTCGCCCGCATCGTACAAGGTCTGGGTGCCGCGGGGCTGATGAGCGTGAACACGGCCCTTCTGCGCTATACGGTGCCGCAGGCGAAATTCGGCACCGCTATCGGCCTCAACGCGCTCTTCGTCGCCGTTTCATCGACCATCGGGCCAACACTTGCCGGAGTGATGCTGTCTTCGCTGAGCTGGCCCTGGCTTTTCGTCATCAATATTCCACTCGGCGTCGCAGCCGTCGTGATGGGACTCAAAAGCCTGCCCGACAATGACCGCTCTGCTCGTAAATTCGATATGGTCAGCGCAATCCTGTCAGCACTCACCTTTGGCTTGCTGGTCACGACCATCGACAGTGCAGGCAACGAAATCGGTTCTTCGGTCGTGCTGTTGCAGGCAGCCGGCTGTGTGCTCGCAGGCGCTCTTCTCACGCGGCGGTCGTTGCGCATGGCGGACCCGCTGCTTCCGCTCGATCTCCTGCGCATTCCGGTTTTCACGCTTTCCATCTGCACGTCGATCATGTCGTTTCTGGCGCAGATGATGGCGTTCATCTCCTTGCCGTTTCTGTTTCAGATCGTCTTTGGCTTCAAGCCGATTGAAGTCGGCTTCCTGATGATGCCCTGGCCCATCGCCCTTGCCATCGTCGCACCGCTATCGGGCAAACTGTCCGACAAGCATTCGCCGGCGATCCTGGGCCTGCTCGGCCTTATCATATTCGCCATCGGGCTTGCTCTGGTCGGCATGCTGCCGGAACATCCGTCGATCGCCGATATTTGTTGGCGCATGGCAATCTGCGGCGTCGGTTTCGGACTGTTTCAGGCACCCAACAACCGCATGATGATTACCTCCACGCCACGCGCACGCAGCGGTGCGGCAAGCGGCATGCTGGGCACGGCGCGCCTTCTCGGCCAGTCGCTGGGGGCGGCATTCGTCGCATTTCTGCTGTCGCAATGGGGCGTGGAAGGAACACCCTATATTCTCTTCTTCGCATCCGGATTTGCGCTATTCGCCTCGCTTATCAGCGTCACACGCCTCGGGCGCTGATTTCATCCACAGCTTTGAAGTGAAGGGGAAAATTTCTTGCACAAAGAAGCAAATTTCCCTGTTGCAATCTCGGAAGCGTTGGTCCATATAGCGCCTGCCTGACGGAAACGAACGGTTTCCGGAACGACTGGCGCGAGCGGGTGTAGCTCAGGGGTAGAGCACAACCTTGCCAAGGTTGGGGTCGAGGGTTCGAATCCCTTCGCCCGCTCCAGTTTTTCTTCAGATCGGGCTTTACGAAGGCTGCCGACAGGCGGCCTTTCGTGTTTTGGACGCAGATTCTCGAAACCCAGCTAAAGCAGCTTGAACGGCAGGCCCGAAACAAGCGCCTTGATATAGCGTTTCTTCTGAAAATAGCCGTTGAGCGAAATTCGCGGGATCGCTGCCACCTGCATATTGCTTGTCTGCTGCAAGACACCCGGTTGCGTCGTCACACCCGCATCGAAGCCTGCTTCGGAAACGGCTTTGACTTCACGCTCGCCGACCGCCGTCTTCCATCCATAGGGATAGGCAAAGGATCGTGGCGTGCAGCCTGTGTAAAGTTCCACCCGAGCGCGCGAGTGAGAGATTTCCATTGCCAGTCTTTTATCATCGACACGACGCAAATTGACATGCGTGACCGTGTGCGCTCCAAAATGCACAAGCGGATCGCGCGCGAGGCTGCGCAACGCCGATGTGCTCATCACCGATTCATCGACAAGAGCAATTGCATCGATCCCGACCGTCTTCGCTGCCGCATCAATGCGGGCAACCGCCTCATCCTCGTCGAAACACTGCATGAACTGGACAAGCCGGGCGAAGGCCGCGGATTTTTGTGCCGGGTTTGCCGAACGGACATCGACCACGCCTTTGCCGAAGTCGAACGGGAAGCTGTCGGCTTCCGTCACAAGAGCGGCAATGGTTCGCCACCACATGGATCGGCTGCGTTCCACAAAGCCGGTCGTGATGAAGATCGTGTAGGGAATATTGTACCGGGCAAAGACGGGAGCCGCGAATTCCGCATTGTTCCGGTAGCCGTCATCCAGTGTGAAGGCGACATATTTGCGGTTGTCATCCGGCTCGCCGAGAAGCTTCGGCAAATCATGCAGGTGCACCGGAACAAGCCCTGCCTCCAAGGCCGTTTCTATCGCCATTTCGAGCGTTTGCGGCGTAATCGAAAGAATGGCGTTCGGGTCCATCCGGTCCGCTGCATCTTCCGGCTTGACGTGATGCATCGTGAAGACAACGCCACGCCCACCGGCAGAAGGGAACAGCGCCGACGCGCCGGAAAAGGCGATGGCCTCCAGCCCCGCCCGGATCAGCGGATATTTCAAACTCCCCTTTATCGACCGCAGCGACATCGTCCTGAATATATTTCCCCGATTGCCTGGCCGCGCGAAAGACAGAACGCCAGTCTTGAACCCCATCCGCCTATAGCAACTTCGTCAGCCCAGGTGAATTGCTTTCGCGCCGCCATATTCCAAGCAAAAAGGCCGCACGCAAAGCGCACGGCCTTTTGATATTCCGCTCTTCAGATTCAACACATCAGAGTGAAGTCGAACTCTTCCACCAGTCAGTGCCGCCATCATGCGCATATTGGTCGATTTCGGCCAATTCCTCGGTGCTGAAGTCCAGTCCCCTCAAGGCGCCAAGAGAGTTTTCGAGCTGCGCCACAGAGCTTGCCCCAATCAGTGAAGAGGTGACACGCGGATCGCGAAGTGTCCAGGCAATCGCCATCTGGGCCAAAGTCTGTCCGCGGCGTTCCGCAATCGCGTTCAGCGCCCGGATGCGGCCCAGCAGTTCCTCGTTCTGTGCGCTTGCCTTCAAGGACCCGCCCTGATTCGCCCGCGCGCCTTCCGGAATGCCGTTCAGATAGCGCGATGTCAGCAAACCCTGCGCCAGCGGCGAGAAGACGATGCAGCCGGTGCCCAGCCCCTCCAGCGTATCGAGAAGCCCGTTCTCGATCCAGCGATTGAACATATTGTAATTGGGCTGATGGATGAAAAGCGGCACGCGCTCTTCCTTCAGGATCGCCGCCGCCTTTTGTGTAAGTTCCGGCGAATAGCTGGAAATGCCGACATAAAGCGCCTTGCCCTGTCGATGCAGATGCGCAAGTGCACCCATCGTTTCTTCCAGCGGCGTCGTGGCATCGACACGGTGCGAATAGAAAATGTCGACATAATCAAGCCCCATACGCTTCAGCGACTGGTCGAGACTGGCGATCAGATATTTGCGGCTGCCACCGATGCCGCCATAGGGCCCCGGCCACATATCCCAACCGGCTTTCGAGGAGATAATCATCTCGTCGCGATAGGGCCGAAAATCACTGGCCATGATGCGGCCGAAGTTTTCTTCGGCAGATCCCGGAGGCGGGCCATAATTATTCGCCAGATCGAAGTGGGTGACACCCAGATCGAAGGCGCGACGCAGGATGGCGCGACCATTTTCAAAGACATCCCTGCCGCCGAAATTGTGCCACAGGCCCAGCGAGACGGCGGGCAGATCAATGCCGCTGCGGCCAGTCCGGCGATAGATCATATTCGTCTGATAGCGATCTGCCGCGGCAGAATAATGCATGACGCTTCTCCATGAATGAAACGGTTTGACCATGCATGGAAGGCGGCGCCAAACCCACGCATGTCAGGCTTGGCGCATATTTGGACCCGCCGGTCGCGTAAGGCAACAAGAAGAGATTGATTTGAAATCAACGAAAGGATGAGCATCTTTCAACAATTGGTGGATCAAAATGCTCCCGTTTCTTCCGCGACGACCAATTTCGTCAAACCCTGCTCTTCACGGATAAGATCGATCAGCCGCCGCAGGCCGGCAGGAACCTGCCGCCGGCTGGGATAATACATGGTCAGGGGCGGTCCCTCCGAAGCCCAATCCGGCAGCACTGCTTCAAGTGCGCCCGCATCGATATATTTCTGCACCAGCGGCTCCAGACAATAGGCAAAGCCAATGCCGCCAAGGGCAGCTTCTATGGCTTGCTCGGTCTCATTGGCGCAGATCGGGCCCCTTACGTCCACGCGCCGCAGCGATGCGCCGTTTCCCAGTTCCCAAGCATAGCGGGAATTGTCGCCAAGCCTCGTCTCTATGCATGGCAAACGGAGCAGATCGTCCGGCGTTTCGGGACGCCCAAGCCTGGCAATCAATGCCGGAGCGCCAACCACGATCCATTGCAGAGGGCCGGTCAGCGCAACACCAATCATATCCTGCGGCACCCGGTCGCCATAACGAATCCCCGCATCGAACCCTTCGGCGACAATATCCACCATCTGGTCATCAATGGTGATGTCGAGATGCATGTCAGGATAGGTCTGCGTGTAGCGCGGCAAAATGGGAGCGATGATGAGGCGCGCGGCGTCGCGCAGCGCATTGAGCCTTATGCGCCCGGAGGGAAAATCCCGCTGGCTGGTCAGCGCTTCGAGGGCTTCCGCAATCGTCCGCAATCCAGCCTCGAGCTGACCCGCCAGCGCTGCGCCGGCTTCGGTCGGCGTGAGGGAACGGCTGGTGCGGTTAAGCAGCCGAACGCCCAGATCTGCCTCCAGCTTGCGCATGCGATGGCTGAGTGCGGAGGTGGTGACCCCAAGCTCGTTCGCAGCCTGTTTCATGCTCTGCCGACGTACGATCGTCACGAATATGTTGAGATCAGCCAATACGGAGCGATCGAGATTCACCATTCTGCATCCTTCGATAACCACACCGTTTGATAGCGCATGCTCTGTCGGTTGTCGCTGGGGGCAGTCAGATTGTCGTGTACCGGCCTGGACCTCGATCGAGAACCGCGCAGTTCCCAAAGTCCGGGATCAAATGAGCAGGTCCTGAGCCTACCCAATCCATTTTTTCTGCCGGAACTCGCCGGGAGGCAGGCCGAACTGCGCCTTGAAGGCGCGAGAGAACTGGGCCTGATCGTTGAAACCCCAACTATAGGCGATTTCGGCGGCGGTCTGGATATTATCAGGGTCCTCCAGCGCCTCCCGGCATGCCGCGAGGCGCTGCTCCCGTATCCAGTGGCGAACCGTCTGGCCGGTATCCTTGAACAGTTCATGCAGGTAGCGGGTGGAAATCCCGCACGCCCGCGCAATGCGATCCGGGTCGAGCCGAAAATCTTGCAGATTGGTGCGTATATAGGCTTCGATGCGGGCGAGATGAGCGCTGCGCACCGTCGAATTGCCTGAAGTCAGCACACGGTCATCGGCCTTGATAGCCAGGACGAGCAGATCGACCAATTGCCGGCCGACGGTGATGCGCGCCTCCTGCGTCATGCCGTCGAAGCGATCGGGCAGAAGCTGCAACATATCGGTAAAGAGACCGCCTGCGCCGTTGTTCGCCCCGAATTGAAGCGTGCAGAAACGGTCAGGCGCGCGCATACGGCCGCCGAGCGCGTCCCCCTCGACCTTCAGCACCCACATATCCGCCGCCTCGGCATGGCTGAAATGATAAGGCTCGCTGCTGCGCTCCAGGAAAAAGCCGCCCGGTCGGCATCGGACGTCCCGGCCACACTGCGAAAAATATACCTCCGCCTTTACGGGAACGGTGACGAGAAACTCTTCTTCCCGCGAGCTGCCGAAATGATGGGGCAGGCGCAGATATTGCAGCGCGTCGCTGGTCAGCCGGGAAATTGAGACGTTTCCGAATTCCCACGTCGTCAGGTCACCGGAAAAACGGTCGGCCTCGCGAAAATGAAGGTCCAGCGGAAAATAGGCCGAAGCGATGGCATCGTGCCAGTGACGGCTGCGATCGGGTGCGCGAGTCGCGCTTGTGGTGATGCTCGTCTTCATGCGGCTTCCCCTTTTTGGATAAAAGGGTACACACATGATTATTTGCTATGCAACAAAAATGACATGCTGTGCATTCCCGCGCAATTTATTGTTCCTTCCCTGCAAAGACCGCCGCGAAAAATTCTGCCTAGATTGATGTCAGCTTCAACGGTGCGACAGATACCGGCGGCCAGGGAACAGAACAGACTTTCAACACGACGACAGAACGGTTTCCGGGTTGCCGGTTCTCGCCCTCAACCAGCGGGAACACGATGCTACATTCCCAGACTTCCAAAGTCGATCCGATCACGCTCTCGGTCGTGCGCGGAATGCTTGAGACAACCCAGCGCGAAATGACGCTTGCCCTGGAGAAAACCGCACGATCGTCGGTCTTCAACCTGGCGCATGATTATTCAACCGCGCTCTTCAATGCGCGGCCCGAGATGATCCTTCAGGGGCAGGATATTCCGATCCATCTGGGCTCCCTCATTCCGGCCATGAAGGCAGTAGCAGCCTTCTTCGGTGACGATATCCATGAGGGCGACCTGTTCCTTCACAACGATCCCGCCTTTGGCGGCAGCCATGCCATCGATACCTGCATGTATAAGCCCGTCTTCTACAAGGGCGAACTGGTGTACTGGACCGTCTGCAAGGGCCATCTGACCGATATCGGCGGGCCGGTTCCGGCGGGCTATAACCCCAATGCGACCGAGATCTACGCCGAATGCCTGCGCATTCCGCCCGTCAAGATCTGGGATCGCGGCAAGCCGCGCCACGATGTTCTCAACATGATCCTCACCAATATGCGTGCGCGTCGCGATCAGGAGGGCGATTTCCGCGCGCTGATCGGCGCCTGTCAGGTGGGCGAGCGCAACCTGATCGCCATGCTGGACAAATACGGCAAGGCTGAGGTGGACGCCTGTGTGGATACGCTGCTCGACATGGCTGAAAGGCATATGCGCACGCTGATCGCCACCGTGCCGGACGGTACCTATGAAGGTTCGGCCATCCTGGAAGATGCCGGGCACGGTTTCGGAGATTTTGAAATCAAGGCCAAGGTGACGATCACGGGCGACAGCTGCCATATCGCCATCGATAGCCCACCGCAGGTGCCTTATTTCATCAATTCCTATGAGGGAAATTCCCATTCGGGCGTTTATCTTGGGCTGATGATGTTTGCCGCGCTGCCGCCGCCCTACAATGAGGGGCTCTATCGCTGCGTCAGTGTCGATTTCGGCCCGAAGGGTACGCTCTGCAATGCGCAGGAGCCAGCCCCGCACATGAACTGCACAACCACGCCCATGGAAACGCTTACCGATGCCGTCCGCCTCGCATTCGAGAAGGCGATGCCGTCGAAGGTCGCGGCCTCCTGGGGACATGCCAACGGTCTCAACATTGCCGGCCGCGATGCCCGCACCAATGAGGAGTTCGTGACCATGGTTCTCGCCACCATCATTTCCGGCGGCGGGGCGACCCCGAAGCAGGACGGCTGGCACGCAGTCGGCCCGGAATGCTGTTTCGGCGCGCTGACATCGGGCGATGTCGAGCTGCTGGAATATTCCTATCCCATCGTCATTCATCGCTATTCGCTGATGACGGATTCAGGCGGCGCGGGCAAATTCCGCGGCGGTTCGGGCACGGCCTGGGAGGTCGAGCCCCTCAATGGCGACATGATGTGTATCGGCTTCGGTGAAGGACGCCGCATTCCTGCCATGGGCGCTGCGGGCGCAAAATCGACGATGGTGGACACCAAGGTCGGTCGTGTCGAGCTTCGCCGCGACGGCAATGTCGAGGTGGCCCGCAAGAATATCATCGAAACCATCAAGCCGGGCCAGACGATCACCAACCTCAATCCCGGCGGCGGCGGCTATGGCAATCCTTTCGAGCGGCCGGTCGAAAAGGTTGTCTGGGACGTGCGCAACGGCCTTGTTTCCATCGAAGGCGCTCGCCTCGACTATGGCGTGGTGATCGCCAATGCCCGGACACTCGAAGTCGATACGGCTGCGACTGCACGCCTGAGAGCGGTTCCGGTTTAAACGGAATCGTCGGAACCGCTCTATCTATTTGTTTTTGCCGCATTTCCGAACGCAAAACCGTTTCACACCTTTGCTGGAAATGCTCTTGAGCCACTGCGTAAGGAAGACCAGACATGACCATGCACTCCTATCGCCTCGGCATCGACGCTGGCGGCACCTTTACCGATTTTGTCATCGCAGACCGCGAAACAGGCGAGGTCAAGCTGTTCAAGGCCCTCTCCACGCCTTCTGACCCCACAAAGGCAATCGAGAACGGCCTTGGGCTCATCTCCGCAGAACTCGGCAAACCGATAGAGGACATCATTGCCAGCTGCGACCTGTGCATCAATGGCACGACGGTCGGCCTCAATGCGCTCATCACCCATCGCGGCGGCAAGACCGGGCTGATCTGCACGGCGGGCCATGAGGATTCCATCGAAATCCGCAACGGCCACAAGGAAGACGGCTTCCGCTACGATCCCGAATATCCCGCGGCAACGATGCTTGTCCCGCGCTATCTGCGGCGCGGTGTGCGCGAGCGCATCCTGTCGGACGGCACCATACGCACCCCCCTTCACGAAGAGGATGTGCGTGAAGCCTGCCGGCTGTTCCTGGAGGAAGGTGTCGAGACTGTCGCCATATCCTTCGTCTGGTCAGTGCTCGATCAGAGCCATGAACGGCGGGCGGCCGAGATCGTGCGTGAAATGATGCCGGATGCCATCCTGACGGTCGGCAGCGAGCTCTACCCGCAGGTGCGTGAATATACGCGCACCTCCACCGCCGCGACCAATGCCTATCTCGCGCCGGTCATGCGCCGTTATGTTACCGCGGTCGATGCCTATTTCCGCAAACTCGGCGCGAAACAGCCGGTGCGCTATTTCCAGTCGAACGGCGGGCTGGCCGTGGGGCAGGTCATGACCGACCGCTCGGTCTATGCCATCAATTCCGGCCCAGCCTCCGCGCCGCAGGCCGGGCTTTATGCGGGCGCCCCCTTCGAGCAGAAAAATGTCATCACGGTCGATATGGGCGGAACCTCCTTCGATATCACGCTCACCCGTAACGGCCAGACCAATCTCAACAAGAACATCGACTTCCTGCGCTATCGCATCGGCGTGCCGATGATCCAGGTGGAGACGCTGGGGGCGGGCGGCGGCTCGATCGGCTGGATCGACCCACTCGGTCTTTTGCAGGTCGGCCCGCAATCGGCGGGCTCCGAGCCCGGTCCGGCCTGTTATGGCCGTGGCGGCGTGGAACCCACCACCTCCGATGCCAATCTCGTGCTCGGCTACCTCAATCCGCAAGGGCTTTTGGGCGGCAAGCTGCCGCTTGACCTTGAAAAGGCACGTGCGGCCGTGGCGCGGGTGGCCGAACCGCTCGGCATTTCCGTGGAACAAGCAGCCTATGGCATGTTCGCCATCGTCAATAACAGCATGGTCAACGGCATCCGGCGCGTTTCGGTCGAACGCGGTTATGATCCGCGTGATTTCGTGCTGGTCGGCGCGGGCGGCGCAACGGCGGCGCATATCACGGCGCTGGCGCGGGAAATGGGGATCGACACGATCATCCTGCCGAAACTCGCCTCCGGCCTTTGCGCCTTCGGCCAGATCATCTCGGACGTCAAATACAACTATATGGCGCCAGCCCCCGTCCGTCTCGACAATGCGGCCGCCTATGAGCGGATCGACAGCCTGTTCAAGGAGATCGAGGCGAAGGGCGTGGCGCATCTGGAGGCAGATGGCTTTGCGCCGGAAGGCATCGACATCAAGCGTTCGATCGACATGCGCTATGTCGGCCAGGTGCACGAATGCACGGTTGATATCGGTACTTTCCCGATCGATGAGACAACGATTGAAAAGGTGAAGGACGCATTCCACGCGCGCCATGAGGAACTTTATACCTATGCCGAGCGGCACAGCGCCGTTGAAGTCGTCAATCTGGAATCGACCATCTATGGCCGTATAGAGAAAGTCCGTCCGCCGAAACTTGCCGAAAACGGCCAGGAAAAGGATGCGCTGAAAGGCCATCGCGATGCGATCTTCGATCAATCGGGAAAACCTGTTTCCACCCCGATCTATGACGGCGGGAAGCTTGGCGCCGGATCAAGGATAGAAGGCCCGGCCATCATCGAGGAGGTGACGACAACCATCGTCATCGAACCCGGCTGGACAAGCGTTCTGCATGAAAGCGGCAGCTATCTGCTGACAAGACAAAACTGACGGCGCACCCCGCCGTCAGTGCGGGGCGGCTGTTTCGAACCTGGGAGGAGTTTGACAATGGCAGGCACATTATCGGCCAGCGAGGCTGAGACTTCCGACTTTTCCAACATGGCAGTACCGCCCCATGCGCGAATGCCGAAAGCGGCCCTGACCATGGCATGGTGGGCGGTGTGCAGCGCTGTCTTCTACATCGTCGTGGGGGCAGCGATGGCGCTCAATTTCGGTACGCGCAACGCCATCATCGGCATGGTGCTGTCGGTCGTCGTTTACGGCCTTGTCAACGCGGTGCTGAGCCGGTTTGCCATTCGCACCGGGCTTTCAGTCGCGCTTTTCTCCCGCGTCCTGTTCGGCAATGTGGGAGCGGGGCTCGCAACGCTCATCTTCTGCGCCACGGCAATCTATTATGCGGTTTTCGAAGGCTCGGTCATCGCCGTCGGCATCACCACCATCGTGCCTGCCATTTCCTATCCGGTCGCTGGCCTGATTGTGGTGCTTTATAGCGTACCGCTGATTTTCGGCAGCATCCAGACTTGGCTCGACAAGTTCAACGGTGTGCTTTTGCCCTTCTACATTCTGGGCCTGATCGTTGCCGTGGCGCTTGCCATCGGTGAATATGGCTACAGCGACAAATGGCTGAACCTCGGGCCGGAGGCCGGTGCGCTGGCTGGCGGATGGTGGTCCTGCTTCGTCTATTATATGGGCGTCTGGGTGCTGATGATGTTCACCTTCGACTATGCCCGCTTCGGTCGCGAAGAGGATGCGGGCTACCATGCCTGGTTCAATTTCGGAATGCCCTTCTACGCGATGGCTTTCATCGTCAGCGGCCTTTTCGGAATGTTCATGATCGGCACGGTGCCGGATCTGGGCGCACTTTCCGAAGTCAGCGTGTTGCTGGCGCTGCTGAAGCTGATGGGCATATGGGGACTGCTGTTCGTCTGGGTCACGCAGACCCGCATCAACACGGCCAATTATTACCTCGCCGCCGTCAATCTGGAGGCCCTGGTGCAACTCTTCGGACGCTTGCCGTTCGGCCGGTTCGGCTGGGCGATAGCGGTGGGTGCGATTGTCTATATGCTGATGCTCGCGGATGTCTTCGCCTATCTGCTGACCGCCCTTGCCTATCAGGGCATCTTCGTGGTCGCCTGGGTGGCGGTCGCCATGGCGCATATCCTCATCGACCGTTACAGCGCGCTGGTCGGCGGCACCATCGAATACCGCTCCAGCCATGTCCCCGCCTTCAACCCGCTCGGCATCAGCGCCTGGTTCGTCGCGGCGGCGCTGGGTATTGCCCTGCACATCTGGGGCGGGGCTTATGCAGAGCTTTCCGCGCCCGCCACGGCGGTGACAGCCTTTGTCATCTACGCACTGGGCCTGAACCAGGCGCGCCGCTCCTGGTTTCTGGCGGCGGGCTGATCCCCGAACAAACTCTTCAGGCAAGGATAGTTTTCATGAACACGTTCCCGAATTTCGACGATACGCTCGAAGCCAAGGATATCGAATTTCATTTCCACGGCTATACCAATGCGAAAAAGCATCTGGAAGTCGGGCCGATGATTATCGAAAACGGCGAAGGCATCTATGTCTTCGACAATGAGGGCAACCGCTATATCGAAGGGCTGTCCGGCCTGTGGAGCGTCGGCGTGGGCTTCAAGGAGCAGCGGCTGGTGGATGCGGTTAACCGGCAGATGCTGAAGCTGCCCTTCTATCACAATTTCGGGCACAAGAGCCACGGCCCCGCCATCGAGTTTGCCGAGCAGCTCATCGCGCTTGCTCCGGTTCCGATGAGCAAGGTTTTCTATACAAACTCAGGCTCTGAGGCCAACGACACCGCGCTCAAGATGATCTGGTACCGCTCCAACGCCATGGGCAAGCCGGAAAAGAAGAAGGTCATCGCCCGGCAGCGCGGTTATCATGGCGTGACGATCGCAGCCGCGAGCCTCACCGGCCTTCCGAATAATCATCGTTCTTTCGACCTTCCCATCGACCGCGTTCTGCACACGTCTTCGCCCCATTACTGGAAGGATGGGCGCCCCGGTGAAACGGAAGAAGACTTCGCGACACGATGCGCCGAGGACCTCGATGCGCTGATCCGGCGTGAAGGGCCGGAAACCATCGCGGCATTCTTTGCGGAACCGGTCATGGGCGCGGGAGGCGTCGTGACCCCGCCCAGAACCTATTTCGCGAAAATCCAGGCTGTCCTTGCGAAATACGACATTCTGTTCGTCGCCGATGAGGTGATCTGCGGGTTTGGCCGAACGGGGAACATGTTCGGTTCGCACACTTACGATATCCGCCCCGACATCATGGTCATGTCGAAGCAGATTACGTCGAGCTATATTCCGTTCTCGGCGCTGATGGTCAATGCGCGCGTCTTCGATCCCATCGCGGATGAAAGCAACCGGATAGGCACGTTCGGCCATGGGTTTACAGCGGGCGGCCATCCGCTCGGCGCTGCCGTTGCGCTGGAAAACCTCGCCATCATCCGGGAACGCAATCTGGTGGAAAACGCCCGCGATATCGGCGCGCACTTCCTCGGACGGCTGGAAGGTCTGAAATCGAGCCCGCTGGTGGGAGAAGTGCGCGGCGTGGGGCTGATATCGGCGGTGGAACTGGTGAATGACAAGGCCGGAAAGTCCGTCGATATGCCGGGCACCCTCGGGGGCCTGATGAATGCGGCGATGCAGCGCAATGGCCTCATTTCACGCAACATGACCGATGCCGTTGCCTTCTGCCCGCCCTTGATCATCACGCGCAACCAGGCGGACGAGATGTTCGAAATCATCGCCAAATCGCTGCGTGAAGTCGAAACGGCTGTCGGCGCAACATAACCAAGCCGAGCTTATTGGGCTGTACGAAACCGTTCGCGCAGGCACGCTTGTTGCGTTTTTCTGTTGTACCTTTATCCGGCCCCCAATCCACGGCGCCGCCTGCGCCTTGCACCACGTGTCATGGAGTGGCATTGCATCACGAGGGGCCGGATCAGGGATCAATAAGTCGCCCGCCCGCCGGAAATATCGTAGACGGCTCCTGTCGAGAAGGACACCTTGTCCGACACGAGCCACGCGGTCAGTTCTGCGACCTCGCACACCTTTCCCATCCGTCCCATCGGGATTTTGGACAGGGATCGCGCTCGGTTTTCTTCCGACATGTCCGACACGATATCGGTGCCGATGAGGCCGGGGGCGATTGCGTTTACAATGACACCTGAATGGGCCAGCTCCTTGCCCAGGGATTTGGTCAGGGCAATGACACCGCCCTTGCTGGCGGAATAGGCGCCCTGGTTCTGATTGCCTTCCTTGCCTGCAATGCTCGCAAAGTTGACGATGCGTCCCCATCCTCTTTCCGACATGATCCGGGCAGCAGCCCGGCACATGAAAAACGTGCCGGTCAGATTCACCGATATGGTTCTGGCCCAATCGGCATCCGTGGTTTCTGCCACGGATGCGCTTGGCCCGGCAATACCGGCGCTGTTGACCACAATATCGATGTCGCGATGCGTGGCGAAAAAAGTTTCAACCGCATGGCTGTCGCTGACGTCGAGACGAACCGGCGCATTGCCATTTATATCGGCGCGGATGACTTTTATGCCATCGGCTTCAAGGCGGTTGGCAACCGCTTCGCCTATTCCCTTGGCAGCACCGGTCACAACCGCTGTTCTCATCACAGATTTCCTGTCATCTTTCCGATTTTCCAGTAGATGCCGCCACCGGTCATTCCACCGTCGACCGGAATATCGGCTGCGGTTATAAAGGAAGCATCGGGCCCGAGAAGAAAGGTTGCCACGCTGGCGATTTCTTCCGGAGCGGCACCGCGCGAGAGAAGGGTCGCCTGCCGGTTCCCCTCGTGAAAAAGCTTTGCTTTTTCCGCGTCGTGGACCGCATTGGCCTTATGGATCATCGGCGTTTCCACCAGGCCCGGACAAATGCTGTTGACCCGGATATTGCGATCGGCAAGTTCTTGCGCGGCCGAGCGCGTGAGGCCTCTCAATGCCCATTTGCTGGCGGTATAAGCCGCGCTGAAATAGCCCGTGAGCCCCGCCGTGGATGAAATATTGACGATCGCCCCGCCCGATTGCATCAAGGGAGCGATATAGTGAATGCCGAAAAACGCACCGTCGAGATTGATCGACAGGACGCGCCGCCATTCCTCCGGCGTGGTCTGGCCCACCGTCTTGCGCAAGGTGATACCGGCATTGTTGATGAGACCATGGACCCGGACATTTTCGGCCGAGAGGCTTTCGGCAAGTTTTTCCCACGCAAACTCGTCAGCGACATCGAGCTGCTGGATTCTAAGCCTGCCCGGATCGCTTTTCGCGTGATCCTGAAGCGAGGCCCAGCGCGGATCTTTGGCGTCGACCACATCGAGCGCGAAGACGGTGGCGCCGAGATCGAACAATGCACGCACTTCGGCGGCACCCTGGCCCTGCGCGGCACCCGTCACGATAACGGTTTTGTCATTCCAGAAATTAGCCATGGATAATTCCTCCATCGATAACGAGTGTATGGCCGGTCATGAAAGAAGACATCGGGCTGGCGAGATAGAGCGCACCCATGGCGATTTCCTCGGGTTCGCCCAACCGGCCCAATGGGGTTTTCGCGAGGTATTCGGACCGCAGGTCCGGGTTGTCGTGCATCCAGCCGCTCATTCGGGTGTTGATATAGCCGGGCGCTATCGCATTTACCCTTATCCCGAGAGGGCCGAGTTCCACCGCAAGGCATTTCGTGGCGTGATGGACCCCGGCTTTTGCCGATGCGTAATCGATACAGTTCGGCCGCGCCTTCAATCCCGCATAGCTGGAGAGATTGATGATCGCGCCGCCGCCGGTCCGGGCCATGGATTGTGCCGCCGCCTGGCTGCCGAAGACCACCGAACGCAGATTGACGTCCTGCGCCTTGTTCCAGTCAGCCTCCTCAAGTTCAAGCAGCGACGACCGCGACAGGCTTCCGGCATTGTTGATCCAGATATCCAGCCCGCCATAATTCGCGCTCACATCCGACGCGAAGGATCTCAGTGCCGCAACGTCACTGACGTCGAGCCTGTGAACATCTGAATGGGCGTCGGTATCGATTTGCCGGTCTGTTGCCACCACCGTGGCGCCATGATCGCGCAACGTGGCGACAATTGCTTTACCGATACCGCCATTTGCGCCGGTGACGACTGCTATCTTGCCGGTGAGATCAATGGGACTATTCATGCGCTGACACTGCCTTGTTGCCCGAATAGGAAGTTGAAGAGGCGTTGCTGTCTGGGAGGCCGATATCGGCCAGATCCTCGCCCGCGGTTTCGCGGATGATAAATCCGGCGAACACTGCAAGAGCGCCAAGCACCATGACATAGACAACGTAGATGTGTTCCAGCCCCGCGCCTGAGAGATAGGTGTTGAGATAGGGCGCGGTTCCACCGAAGAGCGCAACCGAAAGGGAAGACACAAATCCCACGCCCTGCGCCCTGGCCTGCGTCGGAACCTGCTCGGACAGAACAGCCGGGAAAATAGCCGCAAGCAGCGACCAGGCGCCCAAGCCCAGAATTTGAGCCAGAAACAGTGTATAGGGCTCCGTCGTAACCATGGCGGAAATCGGGTAGGTTAGAAGTATGACGCACACACCCCACACGACAACCATCGGCCGGCGTCCAACCCGATCAGAAAGCCAGCCGCATACCGGCAACCAGAGCAGGCAGAGAACCTGCGCGATAAGGCTCGCGATATAGGCTCCCGATGCATCCATGCCGCGTGCAATGGCGGTCGACGGGGCGAATGTAACCCAGGTATAATAGGTGACATTGGACGCAGCCGCGATCATGATGATGTTGCGCGCAATGCGGATGATTTCACCGCGCGACAGCTTGCGCTGTGGCTGCGTTGCATCTTGCTCCACCTTGAAGACATGCGACTCTTCAGCGTTGCGACGCAGAAACAGTGCATAGATACCCAGCAGCCCGCCAATCGCGAAGCCGATGCGCCAGCCATAGGTATTCATCGCTTCCGTGCCCAGGAACGAGGTCAGCGCCGCAGCCACAGCGGTTGCCGCGATCACGCCGATCGTAACACTCACAAAGACTGAGCTCGACCACAGGCCCCGCCATTTTTTCGGCGCGATTTCGGCAACATAAGTGTAGGAAACGCCGGTCTCCCCTCCATGCGCCAGTCCCTGCAACAGGCGGAAGAACAACAGAAGGGCCGAGGCCAGGATGCCGATTTGCTGGTAGTTCGGGATGAGCGCCATGCCCAAGCTGCTGAGCGCCAGAAGAACCATGGTAAGAACCATTATGTTCTTGCGCCCGAACCTGTCGCCCAGGCGGCCAAAGACCAGACCGCCCACCGGTCGTGCGACGAAACCAACCGCGAAGACGGCAAGGGTGGACAGCAAGGCAGAGCGGGGGTCGGCCTTGTCAAAGAGATTGCGCGCCAGATAGACAGAGAATGTGCCGTATAAGGTCCAGTCGAACCATTCCAGCGCATTGCCGACTGCCGCCGCGCGCAAGGATTTCAGCCGCCCCTGATAGGGCGCCAGCGAAATAGCCATGAATACTCCTCCCAGGAGTTGATTGATTATTTGAGATGTGCCGCAAACCAGTCGGCTGCGGCCGTGCTTGTTGTCTGAAAATGCTCCCGATAGACGGAATAATGGCCGCCCTGCACCACGAGCAGCTTCTTTTCCGTCGACAACGCGGTGAATGCCGCGCGCTGCAAGTCAGTCGGAGTAATCGTGTCACTGTCGGCGATGATCATCAGAACCGGAACGTCGGTGATGCGATAGAGATAACTCCCCGGCTCATAGTTGCGGGCAAGCTCAAGGGATGCGATCGTCGTATAGTTTCGCCATTCCGGACAGTTGCGTCCCTCTTCCGTCATATAGTCGAAAGAATCCCGACCGCGATATGCCACGGGAGCATCGGGATCCTCGCTCACCGATTGGATCGTGGCGGGTTCGGCACCGTGGAACACCGCTTCCCGGTCGGCGATAAAGGTCTGCCATTGCCCGCTCCACGCCGCTTGATCCATGCGTGCGCGGGCTGCCTGCCAGCTGCTGATCGTGGGAACCTGACTAACGACGCAGCGCACGCGCGGATCGGTCGCCGTCACGGTCAGGGCATGACCGCCGCCATAGCTTGACCCCCATACTCCAATGCGCGCGCCATCCACTTCCGGCTGGCTTCGAACGAAACTTATTGCTGCCTTGTAATCCTCAACCTGTTTCGATGGATCGATATGCTGCCGCGGTGCGCCACCGCTCTTGCCGAGGTTACGATAGTCGAAGGTCAGGGCTGCGAGGCCCCGTGCGACAATCGCTTTTGCATAATCCTCAAGGTCGCCACCTGCGACCATACCCCAGCCATGACCCAGCACAACACAGCCGAGATTGGCCTGATCCGATCCTGTCGGGAGATAGAAAGTGCCGACAATTTCGTCACCTGCGACCGAATACTGAACTTTTCTACTGATATGATCCACTTGAAGTTCCTCAATTCCCGCAGCCTGAAGAGGCCTGTCAGGCTTCAGAATGACAGTCGCTTTACGATCGATCAAATTGATATATGATGGCAATCAATCGGATTTTCCGATTAATTGCCATTTATAGCGGGTTTGCCGATGGACATTCGTTCACTGGAGGTCTTCCTCGTTTTGAGTGAGGAACTGCACTTTGGTAAGACGGCCGAGAGATTGAGCATGAGCCAGTCTTCCGTCTCGGAGCATTTGCGCCGTCTTGAGGCGCGCCTTGGGCGGTGTTTGTTCGACCGGACAAGCAGGCGGGTGACATTGACGGAAACGGGAGAAATTCTGGCCCATCGGGTCCGTGACCCGGTCAAGGCGATCCGCAGCGCGATGCGTGAGGCCGAGCGAGGAGACAACAAGATTGGAGAAGTCCTGCGGATCGGCTTTCTGGGCGGCGGATTTTACGAGCTTTACCAGCCATTCGCCCATAGCTGCCAGCTTGAATACCCCAATCTGGCGTTGGAATTCATCGAATTATCTTATGAGACGCAGTTTTCCGCGATCGTCCATGATGAAGTCGACATGGCTTTCTGTCGTCTGCCTGTTGGATTGGCGGGGCTTGAATCTGGACCGATCGTCATGTCGGACCCAAGGGTGGTCTGCGTGAACCTTGAGCACCGCCTGGCAAGATACGATCACATTGATGCGGAAGAATTGTGCGGGGAAACAATGTTGCGCGTGCCCGCGACGCAAACGGGCACAAAATGGTCGGAATATCATTTTCCATTGAAAACGCCGGCGGGCATTTCTTTGAAGCCCGGCCCGATGATCCGAACCGTGCGTGAAGGTATTGCGGCAGCGGTGGCAGGCCATGGTGTGTTCTTTTTGACGAAAAGAGCCGCGCAATATTTTGCCACACCGCGCCTGGCTTTCGTGGAAATAAATCTGCCGCCGATTCAATCCGCCTTTGTCTGGCGGCGTGGCGATACGCGCGCGTCCATTGCCGCTCTCAACCAGATGCTCATCCGGATCGCCCGCGAAGCGAAGGTCAGCTGATGCCGATAACCTTGACGGGAAAGCATATGCGCGTGTCGCTCAACGCCCTGTCATTCCGGCCTGCCCTTACGCCAATCGTCGAATTTTCGCTGGTTTTCCTCCTTCGTACAAGGGTAAAGGCCGATAATTGCCGCGCCGTTCTTCACCTCTTCAAGAACGAAATCTTCAAAGACTTCCATTCCGATGCATTCATCGGCAATTTCCTCGCAAAGATGTGCGGGGATGACCATGACCCCATCGGCATCGCCCACCAGGACATCACCCGGAAACACCGCTGCATCCCCGCAGGAAATCGGAACATTGATGTCGATGGCTTCATGCAAAGTGAGGTTTGTCGGGGCCGATGCCTTGGCGCAGTAAGCGGGCATGTCGAGTTCACCAATACCCTTCACATCGCGAAAGCCGCCGTCCGAAACAATCCCGGCAGCGCCCCGCAGGGCAAGTCGCGTCACCAGAATGGAACCTGCGGTCGCCGCACGCGCATCCTTGCGCGCGTCCATAACCAACACCCAGCCCGAAGGACAGGTTTCGATGGCCACACGCTGCTTGTGATCGGGATTGCGGAAGACCGTGATCGGATTGCGATCTTCGCGCGCCGGAATATAGCGCAGCGTAAAAGCCTGACCGACCATGTTTTCAGGTTTACGCGCCACCTGAACCGAACCCTGAATAAACTGATTACGCAGTCCGCGCTTATAGAGAGCCGTGGCAACGGATGCGGTTGAAACCTTCTTCAATTTCGCGCGTGTTTCGTCGGAGAGAATATAGTCTGACATCGGTTTGCCCCTTAATAAATGACCGGCTCGTCAACCGGACGGCCAAAATCGTTTTTCAAGAAATCGAAATCGCAGCCCTTGTCGGCCTGCTCGACATGTTTGGAAAAGACGAAGCCGTAGCCACGTTCATATCTGGGTTCCGGCGTTGGCCACGCCGCGCGGCGGGCAGCCAGTTCGTCGTCAGAAACCAGCATATTGAGGCTGCGTGCCGGGATATCGAGTTCGACCATATCGCCGGTTCTCAGCAAGGCCAGCGGCCCGCCGATAAAGGATTCCGGTGCCACATGCAGTACACAGGCACCGAAGCTTGTTCCCGACATGCGCGCGTCTGAAATGCGCACCATATCCCTGAGACCAAGCTTCAACAGGGCTTTCGGCATCGGGATCATGCCCCATTCGGGCATTCCGGGCCCGCCCTGCGGACCTGCATTGCGCAGCACAAGCACAGTATCCGGCGTCATCGGATAATCTGGATCGTCGATGATTTTCTTCAGTTCCGGATAGCTGTCTGCGACCAGCGCCGGACCTGTGTGTCGGTGAAATTTCGGATCACAGGCAGCGGGCTTGATCACGGCGCCATCCGGACAGAGATTACCCTTCAGGACGGCCAGTGAACCTTCGTGGTACACCGGATTGGACAGAGGCCTGATAACATCCTCATTATAGATTTGCGCCTTTTCAAGCCCGTCGGTCAGCGGTTTGCCGGTGATGGTGATGGCTGAGGAATCGAGCTTATCACCGAGCTGCCGCATCAATGCGCGAATTCCACCGGCATAGTAAAAGTCCTCCATCAGATAATTGGTGCCGGAAGGGCGGATATTTGCGATGACGGGTGTTGTTCGTCCGATACGATCAAGATCGTCAAGTTCAAGCGGGACACCTGCTCGCCGCGCCATGGCAATCAGATGAATGATTGCATTGGTGGAACAGCCTGTCGCCATTGCAACGACGACCGAATTTTTCACCGCTGCCGGTGTGATGATCTGGTCCGGTGTCAGATCCTCCCACACCATCTCGACAATACGGCGGCCGCATTGTGTCGCCATGCGCTGATGATTGGCATCGGGTGCAGGAATTGACGACGCGCCGGGCAGTGACAGCCCCATGGCTTCCGCAATCACCGTCATGGTGGATGCCGTACCCATCGTCATGCAATGGCCGTAGCTGCGGGCAATGCCGCCTTCGATGCCCTGCCATTCTTCCTTACCGATAGTGCCTGCGCGGCGTTCGTCCCAGAACTTGAACATATCGGTACCAGATCCCAATGTCTTTCCGGCATAATTGCCGCGAAGCATGGGGCCGGCAGGCAGAAAGATGAAGGGATAGCCAGCACTTGTAGCGCCCATAACGAGCGCCGGTGTGGTCTTGTCACAACCGCCCATCAGCACGGCCCCATCGACCGGATGGGAACGCAAGAGCTCTTCCGTCTCCATTGCCAGCATGTTTCGGTAAAGCATGGTCGTGGGCTTCACATAGCTTTCGGACAGCGAAAGTGCGGGAAGCTCAAGCGGAAAGCCGCCAGCTTGCAGAATGCCGCGCTTCACCCACTCGACCCTATCCTTGAAATGCGCGTGACAAGGCTGCGCATCGGACCAGGTATTGATGATCGCGATGATCGGCTTGCCTTCCCAATCGACCGGATCGTAACCCATCTGCATGGTTCTTGAACGATGCCCCGAAGACCGCTGATCATCGGGAAGCATCCAACGTGCAGAACGCAGATCCTCATATGCTTTTCTGGTCATTTCAGTGCCTTCCCGGTATTTGAGCTGCGCGAATGTCTGCAAGTTGATTTTCTGCCAACGAATGGACGGCTGATCGATGACATCCGGCTTCATTCCTCCCGCGAATAGTCATGGGCCGTGAATGTCCCGCCTTGAAACATCCGCGAGACCGGATCGCCGGTTTCCGCCAGATCGCCATAGCGGGAAGCATCATCCTGCGGGACGTAACCGATCAGAGCCGCATCGTCCTTCTCCCACCAGCGCGCGGCATTGGCGGAAACACCCCAGACGATTGCCACGTCGGTTCTTGGTGTTTCGACAGATGCAATCACAAGCCGAACCAGATCGTCATGCGAAAGCCATGTCGCGAGATGGCGCGCCTCCGTCGGCTCCGGCAGGCAGGAACCTATACGCAGATGCACGCTTTCAATGCCGTGCTTGTCGAACATCATGCGCCCGAGCAATTCACCATAGGCTTTGGAAAGCCCGTAATAGCCGTCGGGCCGATATGGGTCATCCGTGCCAAGCACCTTGTCGCGAGGATAAAAGCCGATCGTATGGTTGGAGCTCGCGAAAATGACGCGCTGCTTTTCAGCCCGCGCCGCTTCAAAAACATGCGTAACACCAATCAGATTGGCTTTCGCAACTGCATCATAGGGCTGCTCCACGCTGATGCCGCCAAAATGCAGGATGGCATCCATTCCCCGCGCCAATGCCGCAACGGCTTTGGAATCCGCCAGGTCAGCCTGAACGAACTCGGCATTTTCCGGCACCGCATCGGGAAATGGCGCCATATCGGACAAGCGCAGCCAATAGCCTGCCTGTGCCAATCTTTTCGTCAGCATGCGCCCCAGATTGCCCGATGCGCCGGTGAGAAGCAGACGTTTCATCCGTTCAAACTCCCTTCATTCTGGCAATCGTCACACCCGCAACAGGCGCCTGCATGAGGTGAATGCCGCCTGATTGCGGTGCAGCTTTCAGTGTCTCGGGCGCTCCCAGACGATGGGACGTGACGGCAAGAAGTGTGAGATCCGGGCCGCAAAAACACGGCATTGTCGGCGCGGGAACAGCAGCCTCAATGCGATGGATGCGCTTTCCATTGCGATCAAAGCAGTTCAGGACACCGGCAGAAACTCCGGCACTCCAATAATTGCCCTCGCTGTCGCAAGCACCACCATCCGGTCGTCCGGTGTCTTCATCGAGATCAGCAATGCGTGTGCGATTGCTTATCGATCCGGTTTCGACGTCAAAATCATAGCGATCAATCCATGGCCCACGGGAATCGGTATGGAACATCGTCAAACCATCGGCAGTCCAGGCAAGGCCGTTGGAAATCTCAAAGCCTTCCGCCTTGATTGCGGCTTTCCCGTCAGCGGTCACACGATAGAGTTTTGAAATGGCTTCCCGCTCCGGCCGCCCATCCATACTGCCGATCCAGAAGGCTCCGTCCGGTCCAATCTTGCCGTCATTCAGGCGCGACGTTTCCGGCTCGTCATAACCATCCCACAGGGTCTGTCGTTCCGATGTCTCCGGATCGAACAGGATGATCTCGCGCGCAAGCGACACGACAAGCCTGCCGCTTTCAGCAAGCCCGAGGCAAGGTACTGCCGCCTCGAAAGCCCATTCGCGCAGAAGCCCTTTATCGAGGCCGACCTCATAGACTTTCTGTCCGTTGATATCGCACGCAAACAGCGTTTTGCGTCTGTCGTCCCAGACGGGGCTTTCCATAAGCTGCCCGCGCAGATCGGCTATGCAGCGAAAATGTGCCATCATGCAGCCCCCGTTTCGATAGCCGTGATTTTCATCCTGTTGTGCCTCAATGCGCGGATGGTTGGCGGTTGCGTGCAACGATCTGCGTTGGGTTGACGAAGCGCAGAGCCAGGAGCAGCCACACCAGCGAAGTGACCATGTAAATGACCGCCATGGCATCGATGGACTGGACGGAGCGGACCCCGGCGGCGAACACCGAATAATAGAGCGCGACGACGAGCGTCTGCGATGTCGGCCCCGCGGTCAGGAAAGTCAGTTCAAACATCGCGACCGTGCGCACCAGAACCAGAAGCATGGCCGCGAGCACGCCCGGCATCAGCATCGGCAGAAGCACATGGATGAAGAGCTTGAACGTGCCTGCGCCGAACACGCGCGCCGCCGCCTCGACCTTCGGGTCGATCTGCTCGATGAAGGGGATCATCACCAGAATGACGAAGGGGACTGTCGGCACGAGATTGGCGAGAACGACGCCCCAGAACGTACCGCCCACGCCGAACTTGTAAAGCACGGTCGCCAGCGGAATGCCGAAGGTTATCGGCGGCACCAGAAGCGGCAGCAGGAAGATCAGAAGCACAAGCTTCTTGCCCGGAAAATCCCGGCGCGCCATGGCATAGGCTGCCGTCACCCCCAGTATGCCCGACAGGATCACCACCGCAAAGACGACCTGAAACGTGACCAGAAGCACCTGATCGAGCTGGAATTCAGCCCAGGCCGCCGCATACCAGCGCGTGGTAAACGCATCCGGCAGCCATGTGCCGAGCCAGCGCGTGCCGAAACTCGAAACCACCACGGCCGTAATGACAGCCAGAACATTCAGCACGAAGAAGCCGGTTACAAGCCAGACGAGCGTGATCCAGAGCTTGGAAAGGATGGAAGTATCGCGGATCATGACCTATCCCTTTCCGCCGGCGGTGGAACCGCGATAAAAGAGCGAACGCACCCCAAGGAGCGCACCGACCACGAGCAATTGCACTGCCGCCATGATCATGGCGATGGATGAAGCCAGGGAGTCGTCATATTGCTCGAAAGCCGCCTGGGCTGCGGCAATCGAGATTACGCGCGTCGGCCCCGAAGGCGCGCCCAACAGGACGGCGGACGGGAACACGGCAAAGGCCTGCACGAAGGTGAGGCAGGCCGCAATGACCAGCCCCGGCACCAAAAGCGGCAGCATGACATGGCGGAATCGCTGCCAGCTATTTGCACCATGGGTGGCGGCGGCGCGCTCCAGCGCGGGGTCGATGCCCGTGATATAGGAAAGCGTCAGCAGGAAGGTGAACGGAAACACCGTGATGACCAGCGATGCGAAGACACCCCAGTAATTATTGGTGAGCTTCAGCGGGCTGTCGATCAGGCCGAAGGTGATGAGCGTGCGGCTGAACCAGCCCTGCGGTCCCAGATAGTTCAGCAAGCCTTCCGCGATCAGGACTGTGCCGAGCGTTACCGGCAGGACCAGGATCGTGGTCAGCAGGCGCTGGCGCGGCATCAGCCGCACGCGCATGGCAATGGGAACCGCGAAAAGCACACTGATGATGGTTACGGGAACCGCCAGCCACAGCGTCGCGCCGATGGTCTTGTAGAGATAGGGGTCGGAAAAGAACTTGGCGTAATTGGCCAGCGCCCCGCCGCCATCGAGCGGATTGAACGACAGCACCAGCCCGTAAAGAAACGGATAGATGAACACGCCCACCACAAAAAACAGCGCGGGCAGGATCAGAAGGGTGACGCCATCAAAGCCGCGATTGGCGAGGCGTTGTCGCAGACCGGGCCGCAAGCCGGGTTCAAGCGGCGCCTTTGCATAGGTCTCATCCGCCATCGTTCACCCCTCCGCCGGGAAAACCAGCGCACGGCCGGCATCAATGCCGAGCACGATACGGCTGCCGGGCTCCACACCCTGCGGCCCGTGAAAGATCAGTTCCATGCCGGTTTCAGTGCGGGCTGTGCCGACATATTCGCGCCCGCGATATTCAATGGTCTCGACGGTCGCCTGCAAATCATTGCGGTGGCCCGACCCGGACACGACATCATCGCCGCGCGCCATCAGCACGGCGTCGTCGCCCGGCTCAAGCTCATCCATCGCGCGACCGGCGAGTTCGCTTCCCGCGACGGAAATAACGGCCTGTCCGCTCTCGATGCGCACGACCTTGCCCGGCAGGGCGTTGCGAAACCCCATGAAGGCTGCAACATCGCGATAGCGCGGCTCTTCATAAAGTTCGTGCGGCGCGCCGACCTGACGGATCTCGCCATCGCGCAGGACCACGATACGGTCGGCGAGCGACAGGGCTTCATCCTGATCGTGGGTTACATAGATCGTTGTGGAGCCAAGCTGGTTATGGATACGGCGGATTTCGGCCCGCATCTCCAGTCGCAGCTTGGCGTCGAGATTGGAAAGTGGCTCGTCCATGAGAACCACCGGCGGCTCGATGACGATTGCACGGGCGATCGCCACGCGCTGCTGCTGTCCGCCGGAGAGCTGACCGGGCAGTTTTTCTTCCTGCCCTTGCAGACGCACCAGAGCCAATGCGGCCCGCGCGCGCTTTTCTATCTCGCCTTTCGCCAGACCGCGCATCTTGAGACCGAAACCGACATTTTGCAGCACATTCATATGCGGAAACAGCGCATAATTCTGGAACACCATGCCGAAACCGCGATCTTCCGGCTTCAGCTGGTCCACGCGACGATCATCGATAAAGATACCACCAGCCGTCGTACCAAGAAGACCGGCAATGCAATTGAGAGCGGTCGATTTTCCGCAGCCGGAAGGGCCGAGAAGCGCGATGAACTCGCCTTTCCGGATGGTGAGGTTGATTTCCCTCAGCGCATTGAAAGTTCCGAATGATCGGCTCATCCGGTCAAGCCGGAGTTCTTGAAAGGACATTGACGCAAACACCATGATTTAAAATTGGCGACTATCAGCGGCCAATGGCGAGCCGTTCAAGGCCCGCCACACAGCCTTGGGTCAATCAACCAGCGGCGACATCTTCGTCCCAGCGGCGGAATGCGGCAACCATCGCTTCCGGCTCAAGCGGCAGCTCGATCGGATTATCGGCAATCCAGTCGGCATATTCCGGACGGCCAAACTCCGCGATGATGTTCTGGCTTTCCTTCGGCGCCATTTCGATGGTGACATCCTTCACCGCAGGCCCCGGATAGAAATAGCCGGCATCATAGGAATAGGCCTGCTGGTCGGGCTGGAGCGAGAATTTGATGAACTCCATCAGCACCGCGACCTTTTCCTCGGGCACGCCCTTTGGAATGGCGAAATAATGTGCATCGCAAACCCAGTGGAAGCCATCCAGCTTGCTGACGCCCATCTCCTTCGGCACCACGCCGAGCGCACGCGGATTGATGTCCCAGCCGGTGGTCGTCACCGTCATGTCGCGCGTGCCTTCGCCCAGTTCCTTCATGAGCGCGCCCGTGCCTGCCGGGTAATATTCGATATTCTTGTGCAGTTCCTTCAGATAGGCCCAGGTCTTGTCCCAGCCCTTGACCGGGTCCCTCGGATCGCTGTCGCCCAGAAGGTAGGGAAGCCCCATCAGGAAGGTGCGCCCCGGACCGGAATTGGCCGGGCGGGCATAGATGAACTTGTTCGGATTTTCCTTCGTCCAGGCCAGCAGTTCTTCGGCTGTCTTGGGCGGCGTCTTCACCTTGTCGGGATGGTACTCCAGCAAGGGGCCGGATGGATAATAGGACACCACGACGCCCTTGCCCTTCGACATTTCCTGCATGCGCCATGCCGGTTCAAGATAGATATCCTGAAGCTTCGGCAGCCCGTTATCCGGCAGCGCAATGATGTCGGCCCAGATGTCATCGGCAAGCCCGGCGGAAAGTGCATCCAGCCCGACGATCACCATGTCGATGTCGATGCGGTTGGCGCGCTGCTGCGCCTTGATCTTGCCCGGCAGTTCCGGTGCCGGCGCCTTGTTGAAGGTGAAGCGCGAGACAAGCGCTTTCTGCTCAGCCGCGAAATTATCGAAAATCGGCTGGGTCAGGGCCAGATTGCCAGCGGCGTCGATGACGTTGAGCGCCACCGGCGAAGACGGCAGTTTCGCCGACTGCGCCCACGCGCCTTTCGGCAGCATGATGCCCATGCCGGTCGCAATCCCGGCTCCCGCCATGAATGTGCGGCGTGAAATTCCCTTGTTCATGCTCTCCTCCACTTTTGCTTGTCCGACATGTATCGCCTCCTCCTGACGATACATGCCGCTTTTTCAAATCCTGGTTTTGCCGGGAACCGGCTCCGAGAACTGCTTCCCTTGTTTCAAGATACGCATGCGTTTTCAAACGATCGCATCCGTCTCCCAACCTGTGATAATTCTGGAAAGTTTATTACGATCAGCTGCTTCGAGAGATGGCAGGCCCGGCAAGCGAACGTCACCCACCGCAAATCCCTGCATCTGAAGGGCTTCCTTGACTACAGTGACATTGGCGCCATTACGGTATTTGGTGCGCATGCTTTCAAAATCGGCGATGCTTTCCACAATCTGCCGCGCCTTGGCATAATCGCCTTTCTCCAGTGCACTCCAGACAGCCAGCGAACGTTTCGGTGCTACATTCACGAGACCGGATGTGAAGCCGCGCCCGCCCAATGCGTAAAATGGCAGCGCCCAGCTTTCGGCGAGACCGCAGATCCAGGTTGCATCCGTTCCCTTGGTTGCGCGGCAGCATTCAAAGAACAACATCATGTTCTGTGACGCGAATTTCACACCGGCAACTTTCGGATGGGTTGCAAGCCGCACCATTTCATCCAGCGGGATCAGATCGGAGCGGATATAGGCAACGATCGGGAGGTCTGTGGCTTCGGCAATCTCGATAAAATAATTGACCTGCGCATGAGGGGCGGCGAAGGGATCAAGCGGATGATGGATCATCACACCATCGGCGCCTTCAGCCTCCGCGGCTCTTGAAATCTTGATTGCATCGCGGACGGAGCGTCCGGCTGCGGCCGTTACCGCGGCTTTACCATCAGCCGCCTTGACGGCGATTGCCTGCAGGCGGATCACCTCGTCCACAGTCATGCTGTAGAACTCGCCCGTATTACCGCCGGTGACGATGTTGTGCACACCGGCCCTTGCGATACGTGCAACAATTTCGGCGGTCAGCGCGGCATCAACCTCGCCATCCGCATCATAGGCCGTCGCATGCACGCCCGAGACGCCTCTCAGCACTCCTCGGTATTCCGCTCGATCCATATTATCCTCCCAGAAGCCGGTCAGAAGACCAGTTCGATATGTGTATCCCCCGCTTTCACGATGTGTTCCCGCATCAACCGTTCAGCCAAATCCCCGTTTCTGGCCGTAACGGCCTGCATGATGGCTTCATGTTCGCCAAATGACTGCCGACGTACATCTTCGCGAGAAAGCACCGTCACGCGGGCGGCATGGTCATACATGCGCTGGGCATTTTGCAGCCGCCGCAGATATTCACACCCCGATGCCTCGTGAATGGCATCGTGAAATTTCTCGTTGAGCTCGATCAGCACCTCCACATTGCCGGATTCGACCGCAGCCCGCATTTCCTCAATAATTGCTCGAAGAAAGGCAAAAGCTTCTTCGTCGCCATGTTTTGCAGCCTGGCGCGCAATAATGCTTTCGAGCGCGGCGCGAGCGAGCGTCATCTCCTCCGCCTGGCGCGCATTGAACGAAACAAACGTACCGCGTCGCGCTTCCGTACGCACAAGCCCCTCACCTTCAAGCTGGCGCAGCGCCTCTTTCAAGGGGCTGGTGCTGATACCGAGATCAGCGGCCAGCTGTCGCTCATTCAATCTGTCGCCGGACTTCAGCCGACCCGAAATGATCGCCTCCCGAAGATCGTCGTGCACATGATCTCTAAGGCTCTTCACCTTGATGGGTGAAAATGGGGAAACATTCTCGCGCAAAGGCATACCTGTTGCTTATCCGTACTCACATCATGATCCTGAAGCGTTAAATCTGATATGTCAATATCTGATGTATCAGATATTACGGCTGGCGAATTTCGATATTGTCGAAACTGGAAACGGCAGCTTTCATTTCAAAAAGCAGTGGCCGACGCTGCGGTGCGGACAATGCTTAAAAGACGGGTCAATTCTCAATAAAAGCCATCAGACTATGTGCAACCGCATGGTTGATTTGCGCCTTGCAGCACACTCAAAGGGGTGGAAGACTCCGAAAGCATATCTCCACCGTCGCCGAAACCCACTGCATTTGGGACTTCGACTATCAGGTCTGGCTCCCCCGCTTCACTGCGGCCCGTTCTGCTCGTCTTATGACTATCGGAGCGCCCCTCACCCGGCGGATGAATAAAGCTCGGTTTCGGGAAATCCCCGCAGAAAGCTTGATCAAGATCAATGTTACAAACCGCTCCTGGTGCCACAATCAGGCTGTAGTGCCAGAGCGCGTTTCGATCCGATGCAAAGAGATCGACGCTCCAACTTCTTTTAATTTGAGCATAATCTTATCGATCCTGACCTTTATTCCGGTCGGATTATGCGCTCACAACCGACACGAAATATCCGGGATGGATCTGGATATATTTTCAACACTGAAAGAACTCATGGTAAAATATAATATAATTCACAGCGCATTCGGCGCCAACAAAAAGACAATAACAATACTTTCATTGCTCCTGCTTACTGCAATGTTTCTGGCTCTCCCAGCGCAGGCCAGCTCCATCATGGAGCCGAAAGGGATGGCGGACAACTTCTCTGGAAAACCAGAGGCTCCACATACGCTTATCGTTTATTCATCGCCGACATGTTCCTACTGCGTTCAGTTCGAGACAGAAATTCTGCCGGAATTGAAGGCGCTTTATGTGGATAAGGGCGAACTTCGAATTTCCGTCCGCCCATTTCTGCGCAATCAACTGGACGCCGCCATATTTATGCTGGCGAATGCCCATGGTCCGTCAAGCTTCAATACCAATCTGGCATTGATTACTCCGAAAATAAAAAGAGTCACGCAAGCCAAAGATCCACTCGCCGAGTTGCAGAAAGTTGCTGCTGAAGTTGGAATTGATGCGGCACAGTTCAACTCCGCGATGAATGACAAACGCTTCCTGGAAAATCTCAATCAGCTCACCGAACAGGCCGTGACGGCATTCGGGGTAGCGGGCACTCCTACCTTTTTCCTCGACGGCAAGCCCGTACGATATGACGGAACGATAGCGTCACTCACCAAATCCCTACAGAAAGATGAGGAATAAGCTGTTCGGAGCGGTTCCAGCGAAAGAAGTCGCGGACACCGCTCCATCCTTCTGTTTGAACGCATGCCTCCCAAAACCGCCCGCCCCCTTTGGAAGATATTATCCAATTTCTGCCACAGAACCAGATCGCACGAACGATGACGCCCCCGGATGGTCCGCGCAGCGAATCTCTTACCTTTACCGCGTCCTGCCAGGATTGATCGGATCAGCCAGCAGGCGCAACCCGTTCAGAACGACCAGCACCGTACCGCCTTCATGTCCCAGCACCGCCAGCGGCATGGGTAGCGAAAGAAACAGGCTTGAGAGCGCCAGCAATATCATTGCTCCAATCGCAAAGGCGAGATTCTGGCGAATGATCCGGCGGGTTCGCCGCGCCAGGTGACGCGCAGCCGCCAAGCGTTCCATATTATCTGAAAGAAGGGCCACATCGGCCGCCTGAAGCGCCACCTCGCTCCCCGCCACCCCCATCGCGATACCGACGTCAGAACGGGCCAGGGCTGCGGCATCATTGACACCATCGCCCACAAAGGCAACTTTGCCCTGTTCCGTGAGGGCGCCCACAAGCCTGACCTTGTCTTCAGGAAGCAGATCGGCATGGATATCTTCTGCGGCGAAGCCCAGTTTCGCGCCAATGCGCAGGGCAACAGGGCGGCGGTCGCCTGTCAGCATCACGAGTTTTTTGAGCTTGTCGCGGCGCAGCGCATCAAGCCCGGCAGCCGAGCTGATGCGCGGCTGATCCGCGACCGTTACGGCTCCCAGAATTTCGTTTCCGCGACCGAGATAAATCAGGGTTTCAGCGTGACTTCCCAGTTTCTCCAGAGAAGCAAGTTCAGCATTTGCTTTCTGTCGGGACACCATTCGACGATTGCCAGCCCATACTTCCGTTCCGGATGATGTGTAGCCGATCACACCTTCGCTCGGAATTGCCGTCACACGGGCGATATCGGCACACTGAATGCTACGGATCGCAGCATAGTTGCGGACCGCCTCGGCAATCGGATGTTCGGAATGTGCTTCCAGCCCTGCCAACAAGGAAAGAAATTCGGCTTCCGGTATGAAAGTTGCAAGCCCGGTGACTTCTGCCTTTCCGGTTGTCAGCGTTCCCGTCTTGTCGAACGCAAAAATGTCCACCTCTGCGAGCATTTCAAGCGCTTTGCCACCTTTGAACAGAACGCCGCCTCGTGCAGAAACTGCAAGCGCCGACAGAATGGCGGAAGGCACCGAGATGACGACCGCGCACGGGCTTGCGGCGACAAGCAGGGTCGCGGCCCGATAGAACGCATCCTGTGCGGGCCAGCCAAGCCAGTAGAGCGCGAGGAAAGCCAGCACAGCCCCGGCAAGAACTCCAATAGTATATCGCTGGCCGAACCAGTCGCTGAATCTTTCAGACGGCGCGCGCGCCGCTTGTGCTTGCGTGACGAGTGCGATCATTCTTGCAACCGTGCTTTCGGCCACAGCATGTTCGACCTTTATCCGCAGGACGGAGTGCTGGTTGACAGTTGCCTCAAAAACTTTGCTACCGGGACTTTTGTGCACCGGCATCGACTCGCCGGTGATGGTTGCCTCGTCCAGAGAGCCCTCGCCTTCAAACACGACACCATCTGCCGGAACCCGTGCGCCGGGCCTCAGCACCACTATATCGCCCGGGCACAGTTCAACAGCTTTCACCTCGTCAACGGTGCCATCCACCCGTTCCCGTAACGCAGTGTCGGGCCGCAACGTCATCAAAGCTTCCACGGCATTGCGAGCTCGTGACATGGCGCGATGTTCCAGTGTCGTGGAAATACTGAAAAGCATCAGAAGAACCGCGCCCTCGAACGGCGCGCCAACAGCCGCCGCCGTGACGGCCGCGATCACCATCAGAAGATCTATATCCAATATGCGCTCTTTCCAAAGCGTTTGGAGCGCGCGCCACGTAGCCGGTATACCGCCAGCCAGAAAAACGATAGACAAACCAATCGTACTCAAGACACCATGGCCTGCCCAGAAAGCATATGTTGCAGGAATGATGCCGAGGATTGTCAATCCGGTGAGCGTCATTGCCATACGATCGGATGTGAGAAACGAGGGCATAACGCCTGCCTGTCTGACCAAGGAAATTTCTCACATTATAATCATTCTAAAATAGCCGTCTTTGACTCAACGCAATTTCGTTTTCCTCATCGACGAACGAAGCGTTGAAGGGCGAGATGATTTCCGGATGGCGCTTGGCGTATTGAAAGGCTGCGCTTTCGAGATCGTGCGAAACTGGACGAACGGAGAGGATAGCTTTTGGAGGAGGCAGGAAGAACAAATGCCTCCAGCTTCATGGACGACGTTATACGTAAGCTTGCCTGTGTGGTTGCTGAATTTGTCAAGAATGAAGATATCGCCCGGACTGGTGCAGGCGCCAGATACTGTTCGATCCAAAACGCCGAAAAAGGCATCTGGCTGCGTTTCAGCTTAACGTTGACCTACCCGGGAGTGATATTTACAGCCTTTATCCTGGCCGCATTCCGCAGCCCATCAATTATCCAGGCAGGATGCCATCCAGATGGATTATTTCAACGGGGCAAGGTTGCTTGTCGGTCGGTTGGAGTGTCTTTAAACGCGGAAAGCCCCGCTGGCTGAGCGGGGCTTTGATATTGTTTGGTTGCGGGGGCAGGATTTGAACCTGCGGCCTTCAGGTTATGAGCCTGACGAGCTACCGGGCTGCTCCAC
>NZ_LQBD01000039.1:0-175376 GCF_046630315.1 Brucella anthropi
ATGCATGGGCCGACACCAAATATCTCATCTACGGTCAGGGAACCATCAACACATCCCTCAACCAATTCGCAAACAGCTACAGCCTAAAGGCAACCGCCGGCTTCAAGGTCAAGTGGTAATGGCTGCGGATAATCCGGCTGAAAACCGCTGGATTCGCTTTATGGACAAAGAACTCAAGATATAATCTGAAATTATAGCGGACAGATTGCATTGGAGAATTTCCAGTAAAAGTGTGAAACGGTTTTGTGTTGCAAAAATGCGATGAAACAAATAATCATGGCAGCTTCGGCGATTCTGTTAAAACTGGAACCGCTTATCTAAAGAAATACTTATAAGTAAATTATTATATTCAAGAAAGCATTTGCGATGGCGAAAAAGTCAATCACAACGATGCGCAGATTGAAACTTGTTCCTAGCACATCTTTATTGGCGCTTATGGTAAGTTCGGCGGTTGCCCACGCAGCTGTCATAAAAATTGACGACCAGACTCTCGACGTGAGTTCGGCGCCCTACAGCGGCACGGGATCATTTATCGTTGGCGATACAGGACAGGCCACGGTTAATATCACGAATGGGCAAACAGCCACGTTGACCGGGACGGGATTGATTACTCCAGGTCAGGTCATTTTCAACGGCGATTCCGGAGCATGGTTTCGGATGGGAAACCAGTCTGGCTCTGTGGGAACGATCAATATTTCGGGCGCAGGTTCAACCCTTAGTTTAGTCTGTAATTCTAATCAACGATGTTTTGATGCCAATCGTATGGAGGCCAACGCCTATATTGGCGGTTTGGGCGCAGGTTATGTTGACGTATCAAACGGCGGATTGACCCAGACAGCCGGGCCTCTTTATGTAGGCTATAATTCCGGGGCGGTAAATGCGAACCCACAGGATTGGTTTAGTCCGGTTCGCTCATCATTTTCCGTCAGGGGGGCAGGCAGCGCTGCGAATGTGGGACCCCTCTATATCGGTAATGCAAGTTTGTCGATTTCCGCAGGAGCTTCTCTCAGTGCCTCCATTCTTTTGGCCGGACCGCTAAAACACTACGAAATTCCAGATGCCGATCTTTATGACATTCATATCTCTGGAGCTGGCACACAGGTTAATTTGACCAATGCGCTGAACCTTTCGAATGGCGGCACGTTCAAATTGGATAGTGGTGCGACACTGACGTCCAATAGTGCAGCTTTCCATAATGAGAACAGTGAAATTTCGGGAGTAGATACACGGCTTGACGTCAGCGGTCGGATTGATGTCGGCGGGGATATTACCCAGTCAGGACAGGGAAGCCTGCTCCGCATTTCCAACGGGGCGATTGTAACAGGCAGTAACTTACGGTTACAAGGAGGCAGCAAGGCAGATTTACAATATGACAGCTTTCGCGCCGCGCGAACCGAAGTTGATATTGATGGCGCTGACACCAGCCTCATCATCGCACAAAAGCTGAGCCTTGGAGGTACCAATGTTATTGAAAGTTCAGATGCTGATCATCGTGGGTTGAACGTTCTCAATATTTCAGACGGCGCATCCCTCCAGGCATCGAATATATCGTTGAACGGCGCGTCCGATCATTGGACTGATGGAACGGCTGGCGCAATCATGCGGGTTGATGGCCCCTCGTCAGCGTTGAAAATCACCGCTGATGATGGTGATATTGTTCTCGGGCAGTCTCCTATTGATCTCCTGGCCGATAATGGCACCACGGTTCTCGGGACCACGGCTGGCGTGGGACAGCTTACCGTTGCGAACGGAGGGATTGTGAGCGCTCCTCAAGTTACGCTGGGCAGTGTTGCCAATACCAAGGGTATTCTCAATATTGGTGGAGCAGAAGTCGGGCAGGCAGAGGCGGGCGGGACCCTTGACGTTGACCGCATTGTCTTTGGGCAAGGCACAGGTACGCTGAACTTCAACACAACGAATGAAACAACAGTGCGTGCCGTCATAAGCGGCAGTGGGGCTATCAATCAGATAGCCGGTACGACGGTATTGACTGCAAATAGTTCTGCGTTTTCTGGAACAGTCAATATCACCGGTGGCACCTTGCAGGTGGGTAATGGCGGGACGAGTGGTATTCTGTCAGCCAACATCAATACCGGAACGGATTCTTCTCATAAAGGTGCCATTGCTTTCAATCGTTCCAATACGTTGATCATTAATCATACCATCAGCGGTACTGGCACGCTTATTCAGATGGGTGCCGGAACAACTGTGCTGACAAAGAGCAACTCCTATTCTGGCGGCACATTGATATTGGACGGCACCCTCTCTGTATCGTCTGACGCCATGATTGGCGCGCCTTCCGGTGGCCTGACGCTGGATGGGGGTACGTTGCAGGTGACAGGCACGGCTTTTATATCGCAGGCGCGCGCTCTGACGTTGGGTGAGCATGGTGGCGGGTTCGACATTGAGGATGCAGGCAATACATTCACCATAGTGCAAACCTTGTCGGGCCAGGGGCGATTGTGGAAACAGGGCGATGGAACCCTGCTTCTGTCGGGTGACAACAGTTTTGCCGGTGGCCTGACAGTTGAGAAGGGAACCGCTCAGGCGGGGGTGGCCGACCATGCCTTCGGCTCCGGTCTTTTGACGGTCAATGACGGTGCGAAGGCGGATCTGGCCAATTTCAATACGATGACAGGCGGACTGGCCGGTGCGGGCCACGTCGCCATGGGTAGCGGTAATCTCACGCTCGATCAGGATTTCGATACGCTGTTTTCCGGCGTGATCGACGGTTCGGGTGCTTTGACCAAGGCCGGTACCGGCACGCTGACATTTTCCGGGACCAACACCTATACGGGCCGGACGATGGTTTCCGGCGGCATCTTGAAACAGGGTGCACAGGGCGCTTTCAGCACATCGTCTTCCGGCTACGAGGTTGCCGCCGACGGCACGCTGGATCTTGGCGGCTTCGATACGACACTGTCCAATCTCGGCAATACGGGGAACGTCAATTTCGGCGGTAATGCCGGTGCGACACTGACCGTAACCGGCAATTATGTGGGGCAGGGCGGCACAGTTGTCCTCAACACGGTGCTGGGCGATGACAATTCCAAGACTGACAGGCTGCATGTGAATGGCGATACGAGCGGCGCGACCGCGCTCAAAGTGAACAATGTCGGCGGCGCAGGTGCTGAGACCAATAATGGCATCGAGGTGGTGGCGGTCGATGGCGCGTCGAACGGCACCTTCTCATTGACCAACGGCTCTCGTACCAAGGATGGCAAGCTGGCTGTGATCGGCGGTGCCTATGCCTATACGTTGCAGCAGGGCGGAGCCAATACGCCCAATGACGGCAACTGGTATCTCGTCAATCACATAAACCAGCCGAATAATCCCGATACGCCGGTTCCACCAAGGCAGCCGCGCTATAGTTCGAGCATTCCGGTTTATCAGGGCTATGTTGAGAACATGCAGGCCCTGAACAGGCTGCCGACCTTGCAGGAACGTGTCGGCAATCGCTACTGGACCGGGGAGAACGGTGACGGCCAGACCAATGGCGCGGTGATTGATAATCGCGGTGTCTGGGCGCGCATCCAGGGGGGGAACAGCCGTCTGGAACCGCAGAGCGTTACCGGCATGAAGCATGAGGTGAACAGCTTTATCATGCAGGCCGGTGTGGATGGTCAGTTTTATGAAGGCGCCACCGGCAAGCTGGTGGCAGGCATCACCGGACAATATGGCCGCGCCTATGGCAATAGCAGTTCGTTCTTCGGGGATGGTTCGATCAATACCAACGCCTGGAGCCTTGGCGCTACCGCCACCTGGTATGGCAATGGCGGTTTTTATGTCGACGGCCAAAGCCAGGTGACATGGTTCGACAATGACCTCTATTCGAAGGATCTCGGCACGGATCTGAAGGACAATGCAAAGGCGACCGGCTATGCTTTGAGTGTGGAAGCGGGCCAGCGCGTGGCGATCGACGACCATTGGGCGCTCACCCCGCAGGCACAGCTCATGTGGTCATCACTCGATGCCAGGACGTTTCAAGACATCAAGAACAATCCCTTCGATCTGGAGGACGGCAACAGCCTTGTTGGCCGCCTCGGCCTTGCCGCCAATTACCGCAATGACTGGAAGGGTGCTGACGGGCTGATGGTCAACACCTCCGTCTATGGCATTGCCAATCTCTACCAGGAATTCCTCGGCGGCACGCGCATCAACGTGGCGGGGGTTGATTTCGACACCGATAATGACCGCACATGGGCCGGTGTCGGTGCTGGCGGAACCTATGCCTGGGCCGACAACAAATATGCGGTCTATGGCGAAGGCTCCATCAACACCTCCCTCAACCATTTCGCTAACAGCTACAGCCTCAAGGCAACCGCCGGCTTCAAGGTCAAGTGGTAGGGGTGGCGTTCCAGCTCAATGGAAGCGCCCGATCCCCTTCTGCGGGGCTATTGTCGAAGGTGCTTCCCATTCAAAGCAATAAAGGGCATGACATGACTGATATCGAACATCTCCACCAGCTGATCCTCAATCTCGCCGCCCGCTTGCAGGCGACGGAGGCAATCGCCAATGCAGCCATCGCCATGGTCTGTGCGACGGACGGCAAGAAGGGTGAGGCGCGCGAAAAATTCCTGAAGGAGACCTTTCCGCTTCTTCTGGTCAATGCCGCCAATGCACCGGCACAGGCGACCCGACCGGAGCTCGATCAATGGATGCGCCAGCGCGAGCAGGATTTTCTCAAGGCCGATCTCGCCAAGATCACGGCGCAGATCGAACAGTTGCGGGGGCAGAATAAGGCCGCCGTCAATTAAGATCGTTAAAGGCGCCATGCCCATTCAAGAACCAAAAGATAACAGAACAGGATATTTCCATGAATTATCGTCATCTGGTTTCGATGACCGCTTTCCTGGCCGCCTCGACCCTTGGTGCTGCGGCGGCTTCCTTGCCCGGTGGTGCCAGCACGCTGACCGAGACCTATCAGGACTGGACCATTGCCTGCCAGGCGCAGAAGGAAACGACCAATTGCACCATGAGCCAGGCGCAGAATTCGTCCCAGACCGGCCAACGTGTCCTGACGGTGGAATTGCGCAATATGGCCGGCGGCAAGACCGAAGGCGTGCTGTTGATGCCGTTCGGGCTGGATCTGGCCAAGGGAGCCAGCCTCAAGATCGACCAGTCAGAAGCGCCGGCGCTCCGCTATTCGACCTGCCTGCCGCAAGGCTGTCTGGCGCCGCTGTCCTTTGATGCCAAGGAAGTGGCAAAGCTGAAAACAGCAGGCAATCTCAACATCACCGCGACGGCGTTGAGCCCCAGTCAGCCAGTGGCCTTCAAGGTCTCGCTCAAGGGCTTCGGCAGCGCGCTCGATCGCATTGCGGCTCTCACGAAATAAGCAGCCCACGGAATTTTCATTCATCGGCCCAATTCGCCGGGCCGGTGAAGGGTGGGGTGAGGCCCGTACTTCACCCCATCCACCCAATCTGCCGACGCCCTCTCATATGGCTTCTGGTTCATGGGTCTGCGAAACCGATCATGGAAGAGATTTCGGGATCAGCGCGCTCCCTGTGTCGGTAGATCGTATTTGCGGGATGGGAAGCGGTTTTAAGCTTCCAGCAGAGACAATTCGGCGAATCTTCCAGCTGGCCCATTGACCGCTGCTGTTTTTACCTTGCAGACAGCTTTTCCATGGAATTGAAGTTCGGGCAATGGGGCGGCAGCCCCCCAGTCTCGCGCTCACCGTTTCAATTGTCTCACATGTTACCCGCCGTTTGATCTGGAAAGATTGTCGAGGATGCCGATACCCTCTGATTTCAATTCCAGAGCGAGAATTCGATCGACATATATTTCGAACCATTTTCCAACGATCGGTCGTAATATGAATGACGCGGGGTACAACCATCCCTACGTTTCATAATCTGGCAACAACCATCCTTGTCTTGCGACGGCTGTGTGGGATGCTCATTCGATCCCGACGGTAGACGGTTTGAATCAGAAACGAACTGATTTGCAAAACCCCTCCGCTGAATTCCGATGAGAAAAACTATAATAGCATCGACCGATGCTGTCCAAGATGCCGAACACATATTGGGAGAGCGCAGCGGGAAGTGGAATTCTATCCAACCTACTGATTTTGAATGATCATTTCAGGCTAAAAGTAAATGGCGGAGAGAGAGGGATTCGAACCCTCGATACGGTTTCCCGTATACACGCGTTCCAGGCGTGCGCCTTCAACCACTCGGCCACCTCTCCGTCTGCCTTGCTGTCGGGAAACCGCATCGCACGGTAAAAACTGACTGCAAACGTGACACCGCTTTTCGAAAAAGGCGTGGTTAATCGCCAACAAGCGTGTGCGGCGCGAATATAGCCAGAAAATGCATATGTTCAACAGCTATTTGCAAGTTTTTGCGTCTAAATCGTCCAGCCTGTGCAAAGAATGCTTTCTAATGACTAACCAATTGAAATTTATAAGTTTATTTTAATCATGCAAATGTCATCCAGCTGGACTTTGAGCCTGACCGGTTCTGTGTGCTATGCTTTAGTGATATCAAAAACACAAATCTTCGGAAGACCGGCCAGCAGACCGGCGCCAAGATGAGGGTAGGAATCCGGGGCGGAGAATCGTGATCCGATTTGTATTGCGTAGTTTTGCGGTTGTCTTTCTGGCTTTGGCTGTGATCTTCGCGATCCTTGACGGCGCGCGCTCCGTGGGCGCGTCGCAGATCATGGCAAAGCCGCTCTTGTCCATGTGGTCACGCAATGCACCCGAGACATTGGCCGATGCGGAAGCGCTCGTGGCGCACTATATAGGGACAGGAGCCTGGAATGCAGTCTGCATTCCGCTGCTTGAGCAGCCGGGCTGGCTGGTTTTCGGCGTCCTCGCCCTTTTATTCTATGCCATGGGGCATCGTCGGGAGCGGCCTCTGGGGCGCTTTACCGCGCGATGAACAGGAGGTGGAAACCATGAGTTTCTTCGACAGCTATCGCAAGAAGATAGAGATGCCTTCGACGGATGAGGCCTTGCCGGGGCGATCAGCGCCGATCCGCACATCCGCCACTCACTTCGTCAATGGTCGTCCGCTGAAGGGGCCATGGCCGGAAGGTCATAAGCAGGTTTTGTTCGGAATGGGCTGTTTCTGGGGCGCGGAGCGTCTGTTCTGGCAGGTGCCGGGCGTTCATGTGACCGCCGTTGGTTATGCAGGCGGTGTGACGCCCAATCCGACTTATGAGGAAACCTGCACGGGCCTCACCGGCCATGCGGAAGTTGTGCTGGTGGTCTATGATCCCAAGGCGGTGAGCCTGGACGCATTGCTGACCCTGTTCTGGGAAGAGCACGACCCAACCCAGGGCATGCGGCAGGGCAACGATATCGGCACGACCTATCGCTCCGTCATCTATACCTTCGATGCGGCTGATCGTGATGTGGCGGAAAAGAGCCGCGAAGCCTATTCGCAGGCGCTTGCCGCCCGTGGCCTCGGCCCGATCACGACCGAAATCGCGGATGCGCCGGTATTTTATTATGCCGAGGATTATCATCAGCAATATCTGGCCAAGAACCCGGACGGCTATTGCGGCCTGCGCGGCACCGGCGTGAGCTGTCCGATCCCGCTTTCGCAATAGCGGACCGTCAGCAACACATCGCGCGGTTTTTGCCGTGCGATGATCTGCCTTTCAGGATCGGCAAGCCGGACGATCTTGCGGGTCGCCTCACCAGTGCGGCGGCTTGGTGACCGGCACGTCCGGCGCGGCCTGTTCTTCCAGTTCCAGAAAGCGGTCGGTCAATGCGCCGAGCTTCCTGGAAAGCTGGTCTATGGTTTTCCACTGTTCGGCCAGGACGGACGACAATTCATCAATCGTCTTTTCCTGTTCAGCGACGCGGATTTCCAGCTCGGTCAGGCGTTTTTCCGTAGACATGGCCGTCGCTCCCTGTGTGCGGCTACGGGCTATTTCGTGCCGTACATGCGGTCGCCGGCGTCGCCGAGGCCGGGCACGATATAGCCCTTTTCATCGAGGCGCTCATCGATGGAGGCCGTGAACACGTCGACATCCGGATGGGCCTCGGTAAAGCGCTTGATGCCTTCGGGCGCGGCCAGCAGGCACAGGAAGCGGATATTGGTCGCGCCGCGCTCCTTCAGCTTGTCGATGGCCGCGATTGCCGAATGTCCGGTGGCCAGCATCGGGTCGACCACGATGATGAGGCGGTTGACGATGTCTTCCGGCGCCTTGAAGTAATATTCGACCGGCTGCAATGTGTCATGATCGCGGTAGAGGCCGATATGGGCCACGCGCGCGGCGGGCACCAGATCGAGCATGCCTTCCAGAAGGCCATTGCCCGCGCGCAGGATCGAGGCGAAGACGAGCTTCTTGCCTTCCAGAACCGGCGCTTCCATCGGCATCAAGGGCGTTTCGATCGGCATGGTGGTCAGTTCGAGATCGCGCGTCACTTCATAGCAGAGCAGCAGCGAGATTTCCTTCAGCAACCGCCGGAAGCTGGCCGTGGACGTTTCCTTCTTGCGCATAATGGTGAGCTTGTGCTGGACAAGCGGATGGCTGACAACTGTAACGCCCATGATCTTTCCACTTTTCTTGTTTTCTTTATTGAATTTAACGGCAGTTTGCGCCGGAGAAAACGCGTGGCGATCGCGCACGCACAGTTTTATGTCTCTTTGGCCATTTTTCGGCGTCAACGCAAGCCGGTTCGATGGCCATGATCACAAAAGGGCTAGTGACAGGAGGTCTGTGCTTGTATCGTTCGACACAAGCTTTATATGCATAACCGAAATTGTTTTCGTCTTAATATTCAAAAGCAGGATGAGCTATGAGCCAGCAGAACGGCAATGCGGACCGCGTGGGCGCACAAGGTGGCATGGAGCATTCATTCGGCTTCAAGGCGGTGGACGAAAACGAAAAGCAGGGCCTGGTCAACGACGTTTTTCATAAGGTCGCCAGCAAGTACGACGTGATGAACGATCTCATGTCGGCGGGCATGCACCGTGTCTGGAAAGATGCGATGATCGCATGGCTGGCGCCATCGAAGCGCCCCGGCTGGACCTCGCTCGACGTTGCCGGCGGCACCGGCGATATTGCGTTTCGCATTGTCGAGGCCTCCAACCGTCAGGCTCATGTCACCATTCTCGATATCAACGGCTCGATGCTGGGTGTGGGGCGCGATCGCGCCATCAAGAAGGGGCTTATCGACAATCTCGAATTCGTCGAGGCCAATGCCGAGGAACTGCCTTTCGAGGATAACAGCTTCGATGCCTATACGATTGCCTTCGGCATTCGCAATGTGCCGCATATCGACAAGGCGCTGTCGGAAGCCTATCGCGTGCTGAAGCCGGGCGGGCGTTTCCTGTGCCTCGAATTTTCGGAAGTTGAACTGCCGGTTCTCGACAAGGTCTATGACCAGTGGTCGTTCCACGCCATTCCGCGCATCGGCAAGATGATTACCGGCGATGCCGATTCCTACAGCTATCTGGTCGAATCGATCCGCAAATTCCCCAAGCAGCAGGATTTTGCCGCGATGATCGAAAAGGCCGGTTTCGAGCGCGTGAGCTATCGCAATTTTACCGGCGGCATTGCCGCGCTTCATTCCGGCTGGAAGCTTTGATTGTGCCTGTGATGAATTGGGCTCAGAAACGGGACATCGAGGCATGAGCAATCTTTCCGCCGCTCTCCGGCTGATGCGGGCCGGATGGATTTTGACGCGCGAAGGTGTCATCAGCGCGCTTCCCGTGGAGGGGCTTTCCGGCCTTCCGGCGTTCGGGCACAGGATTGCCGGTTTTCTGGCGCGTCCGCGCGCGCGTCAGATGCAGCGTTCCGAGCGCATGTCGCGGGCCATGAACAAGCTTGGCCCGTCCTATGTGAAGCTCGGCCAGTTCCTGGCCACGCGGCCCGATATTGTCGGGCGCGATGTCGCCGCCGATCTCGAACTTTTGCAGGACAGGCTCGATTTCTTCCCGCAGGCCGATGCGGTTGCCGCCATTGAAGCTTCGCTTGGCCGCAAGATCGATGATCTTTACCTGCAATTCGACGCGCCGATTGCCGCCGCTTCGATGGCGCAGGTGCATCCTGCCGAAATCATGAAGGACGGATCGCGCAAGAAGGTCGCGGTCAAGGTCATTCGGCCGGGCGTTCGCCAGCGTTTTGCCCGTGACCTTGAGGGTTTCTACATGGTCGCGCGCATGCAGGAGCGCCATGTGCCCTTCGCGCGCCGTCTGCGCCCGGTTCAGGTTGTCGAGACATTGCAGCAGACGACGCGCATCGAGATGGATCTGCGGCTTGAAGCGGCAGCGCTTTCCGAGATCGCCGAAAACATCAAGGGCGATGCCGGTTTTCGCGTTCCGCAGGTGGACTGGGAGCGCACGGGCCGCGACGTGCTGACGCTTGAATGGATCGACGGCATCAAGATGTCGGATATTTCCGCGCTGGAGGCTGCCGGTTTCGACCTCAAGAAGCTTGCCGAAACGCTGATCCAGTCCTTCCTGCGCCATACGCTGCGCGATGGTTTTTTCCATGCCGACATGCATCCGGGCAATCTGTTCGTGGATCATCAGGGGGTGATCGTTGCGGTCGATTTCGGCATTACCGGGCGGCTCAACAAGCAGCAGCGGCGCTTTCTTGCTGAAATTCTCTATGGCTTCATCACCCGCGATTATATGCGCGTGGCGGAAGTGCATTTCGAGGCGGGCTATGTGCCGCACACGCATGATGTGGCGAGCTTTGCGCAGGCCATCCGCGCCATTGGCGAGCCGATCCATGGCCAGCCGGCGGAAACCATTTCCATGGCGAAGCTTTTGACGCTTCTGTTCGAAGTGACCGAGCTTTTCGATATGGAAACCCGGCCTGAGCTTTTGATGTTGCAGAAGACCATGGTGGTGGTGGAGGGGGTGTCGCGCACGCTCGATCCGCATTTCAACATGTGGAAGGCAGCCGAACCGGTCGTCGGCGACTGGATCGCCAAAAATCTCGGGCCGCAGGGCATGTTGCTTGACGCGAAGGACAGCGCTTACGCGCTGCTGCATTTCACGCGCAAGACGCCGGAACTCGTGGCGCGTGTGGAGCGTGTTTCGGTTGCGCTGGACGATATGGCTGCCAACGGCTTGCGCTTCGACGCGGCGACGGCGGAAGCCATCGGTCAGGCCGAAGCGCGCCATTCACGTTGGGGGCGCATTGCGCAGGGCGTGATTGCGATTGCGCTCGCGGCGATAGCGATCAAGCTCTATATCTGGCTGTGAAACTATTCTCTTTTGAGAGGTCGGCGACACATGGCATTGCTGGACGGTAAGCGCATCCTTCTCATCATCGGCGGCGGCATTGCCGCCTACAAGACACCGGATCTCATTCGCCGTCTGCGTGAGCGCGGCGCGCATGTGCGCCCGCTGATGACGGCTGCGGCGCAGCAATTCGTGACGCCGCTGACCATCGGCGCGGTCTCCGCCGATCATGTCTTTACCGATCTGTTTTCGCGCGAGGATGAGCAGGATGTCGGCCATATCCGGCTTGCCCGCGATGCGGAGCTGATTGTTGTCGCCCCCGCAACGGCCGACCTGATGGCCAAGATGGCGAATGGGCTTGCGGATGATCTTGCAAGCGCTGTGCTATTGGCCCGCAAGGTTCCGCTGCTGATTGCGCCCGCCATGAACCCGGCCATGTGGGACAATCCCGCGACAAAACGCAACCGCCTGACGCTCGAAAAGGATGGCGTTCGCTTCATCGGGCCGGAAAAGGGCGAGATGGCGGAAAGCGGCGAAGCGGGAACAGGCCGCATGAGCGAGCCGCTGGCGATTGTCGCGGCGATCGAAAACCTGCTGGCGCCGCAGGCAAGGCCGCTTGCGGGCAAAACCATCGTCATGACCTCAGGCCCCACGCATGAGCCGATCGATCCGGTGCGCTATATCGCCAACCGTTCGTCGGGCAAGCAGGGCCATGCCATTGCGGCAGCGCTGGCGCGGCTTGGCGCGACGGTGCATCTGGTGTCCGGTCCTGTCACTCTTCCCGATCCTGAAGGCGTCGACGTCATCCATGTCGAGACGGCGCGCGAGATGCAGGCGGCGGTCGAGCGGCATCTGCCCGCCGATGCGGCGGTGATGGTTGCAGCGGTTGCCGACTGGCGCACGGCCAATGAAGCCGGGCAGAAGATCAAGAAAAAGCCCGGCGAAGGCGCGCCGACGCTTGCCATGGTCGAGAACCCCGACATTCTGGCCGGTGTCGGCCATAGCGACAGGCGCCCGGCGCTGGTTGTCGGCTTTGCTGCCGAAACGCAGGACGTGGCCGAAAATGCGAGAGCCAAACTTGAAAAGAAGGGCGCGGACTGGATCGTCGCCAATGATGTTTCGCATGTTCCGGGCGCGGGCAGCGTGATGGGCGGCGACCGCAACCGGGTTCGCATCCTCAGCCATTCCGGCATCGAGGAATGGCCGGAAATGAGCAAGGAAGAGGTGGCTGAAAAGCTGGCGGAGAAGATTGCCGCCAGCCTCTGCGCGCCGGATCAAACCTTGTCGCGGACCTGATAGTCCTTGACGGTGGCGAAGCGGATATCCTTCCAGCGTTCGGCCTCGTAATTGAGCGAGAAGCCGTTCTGGGCAAGAAAGACCGGATCGTGGTCGAGATCATGCGCGATATCGGCACGATGGGCGGCGATGAAGCGGTCCAGTTCGGCCGGATTGTCGGCGGAAATCCACCGGCAGACCGAGAAGCGCGACATTTCAAAGCCGACCGGCAGTGAATATTCGACCTTCAGGCGTTCGGTCAGCACGTCGATCTGAAGTGCGCCGACAACGCCGACAATGGCCGGCGAACCGTCGTCCGGCACGAAAAGCTGCACCACGCCTTCCTCGGCCATCTGCTGCAATGCTTCACGCAGCTTCTTGGCTTTCATCGCGTCGTCGAGGCGCACGCGGCGCAGGATTTCCGGCGCGAAATTCGGCACGCCACGGAACAGGATATCCTCGCCCTCGGTCAGCGTGTCGCCGATGCGCAGCGTGCCATGGTTCGGAATGCCGACCACGTCGCCCGCAAAGGCCTCGTCGGCGATCTGGCGCGAGCGCGCAAAGAAGAATTGCGGCGCCGACAGGCTCATTGGTTTCCCGGTGCGCACCAGCTTTGCCTTCATGCCGCGCGAAAGCTTGCCCGAGCAGACGCGCAGGAATGCGATGCGGTCGCGGTGGTTCGGGTCCATATTGGCCTGAATCTTGAACACGAAGCCGGTCATCTTGTCTTCGGTCGCCGCCACCATGCGGGTATCGGCCTGCTGGTCGCGCGGGCTTGGGCCGAAATCGCAAAAAGCTTCGATCAGGTCGCGCACGCCGTAATTCTTCAGCGCCGAGCCGAAATAAACCGGGGTCATATGGCCTTCGCGGAAGGAGGCGAGATCGAACGGACGACAGACGCCGCGCGCCAGTTCCACCCCTTCCAGCCAGGCTTCGCGTTCGTTTTCCGGCAGGAGCTTCGCGGCTTCTTCCGGGCCGTTTACTTTGGTCGGCTGCTCTTCATTGTCCTGACGGCGCATCGTGTCGCTGTGGAGGTCGAATGTGCCTGCAAAGCTCTTGCCGGAGCCGATGGGCCAGGTGATCGGGGCCGTGTCGAGCGCCAGCTTTTCCTCGATCTCGTCGAGGGTTTCCAGCGGGTCGCGCGCTTCGCGGTCCATCTTGTTGACGAAGGTGACGATGGGAATGTCGCGCATACGGCAGACTTCGAACAGTTTCAGCGTGCGCGGCTCGATGCCCTTGGCGGCGTCGATGACCATGACGGCGCTGTCCACCGCCGTCAGCGTGCGATAGGTGTCGTCGGCAAAATCTTCGTGGCCCGGCGTGTCGAGCAGGTTGAAGATGCAGTCCTTGTATTCGAAGGTCATCACCGAGGTGACGACGGAAATGCCGCGATCGCGCTCGATGTTCATCCAGTCCGAACGGGTCTGGATGCGGTCCTTCTTGGCCTTCACCTCACCGGCGAGCTGGATGGCGCCGCCGAACAGCAGCAGCTTTTCGGTCAGCGTGGTCTTACCGGCGTCCGGATGCGCGATGATCGCGAATGTGCGGCGCTTGGAAACGGGATGGTCAGCGGGCATGAATTAACTCGTGATGGCGAAATGTTGGGCTGCGCGTGAAAGCGCGCCGCGAAGATGCTGGGCAGCATCTAGCAGGACTTGGCCGAAAGGTCGAGTTCAAATGAAAAAGCGGCGCAGTACGCGCCGCCCAGTATGCGCCGCCCAGTACGCGCCGCCTTGTCGGTACAGTGCGATGCTTACCGGCTCTTGATGCCAAGGCCGAAGGCAATGAAGGACCAGCCCTGGAAGATCAGGTCGATCGCCAGGAAAAGGCCGAGAATGAAGAGGCTGTTGACCGGCCATTGCATGGCGATGATGATGCCGAGCAGCAGCGTGATGACACCAGCCGCCACGATCCAGCCCCAGCCCGCGGACGGTTTCGACTTGAAGCCCATCCAGATGCGGAAGGCGCCGGAACCGATCAGCGCCGCCGCCAGAAGGAAGGTCAGCACACCCGCCGCCAGTCCCGGATTGACGAAGGCGACGATGCCGGCTGCGGTATAGAGCAGGCCGCTCAGGAGCCAGAAGAAGAAGCTGCCCCAGCTCTTGACGCCGAAAGCGTGAATGATCTCGATGACGCCGCCGATCAGCATCATCAGACCGACATAGTAGACCGAGACCACGGTGGCCAGGACGAGATTGCCGAAGGCGATGCCTCCGAGGATCAGCAGCGCCACCCCAAGGGCGACGAACCATCCCCATTTGCTGGAAAGTTCCTTTGGAAAGGTCGGCCGGTCGAAATCATTATGAGCAGTTGCCATAGGTCGTTCCTCAAATGTTCATGTCTTGGGAGCTATATAAGGCATGTCCGAAATTTGACTAGTCTATCACAATAGTTGCATTCTTCATAATACTGGTTGCAAATGGCGGTTTATCCCCGTTCAGGTGCCGGATAACCTTGTATTTCACTGCGGTCCGGGGAAATCCGCGCCTGCCGAGTTTGTGCCCACCATGGGCGGGGCGGTGTCGCGGCTACTGTTCGTTCGGTCTCAGGCGCATTATATCTCTTTGCTATTGCAGTCGTTTTCCGCTTAAAGTTCGTGTGATGCTCGATCTCGTTTCCCACTACTGGCCGCATATCCTGTTCGTCCTTTCGGGCGTTCTGGGCGCAATTGCCGCCATTCACGCGACCATGACGAAGGAAGAGGTGCGCACCGCCATCGGCTGGGTCGGCGTGATCGTGCTGTCGCCCATCGTGGGGGCGGTGGTCTATGCCATTGCGGGGGTAAACCGCATCCGGCGCTCGACGCTCACCCAGCAGCGCGCCAGCATGGGCAGGATCGCGCTCTATCACCTGTCGCATTTCGACACGACGAACGATCTGGTGCGCGCCGCCTTCGGGCGCCAGTTCGGCGCGATGAAGATATTGGGCGATGCGGTCAGCCTCTATGATTTCACCAGCAGCAACAGCATCGAGATGCTGGAAACGGGCGACGAGGCCTATGCCGCGATGCTCGACGCCATTGGCCGGGCCGAGCGCAGCATCATGCTGGAAACCTATATTTTCGACCGCGACGGCATCGGCGAAAAATTTGCCGATGCGCTTGGCGATGCGGTCCGGCGCGGCGTGGAAGTGCGCGTGCTGGTCGATGCGGTCGGCGCGCGCTATTCCTTTCCGAGCATCGTCAAGCTTTTGAAGGACAAGGGCGTCGCCGTCGATGTGTTCAACGGCAATATCATCATCGGGCTGCGCCTGCCTTATGCGAATTTGCGCACCCACCGCAAGATTCTCATCGTCGACGGCAGGCTCGCCTTTACCGGCGGCATGAACATTCGCGCCGGGTTCGTGCGCGCGATAGCGGGCGATGCGGTTGCCCTCGATACGCATTTCAGGCTGCAAGGCCCGGCAATTGCCGATCTCTTTCATATCGCCTCCGAGGACTGGCGCTTTGCGACCGGCGAACTTTTGACCGGCGAGGCCTGGAAGATCGCGCCGCCGGAGCACCCGCCGGGAACGGGAACGCTGGTGCGTGTCGTCGGTTCAGGCCCCGACCGGAATGTGGAAACCAACCATCGCATGATGATGGGCGCCTTCTCGATTGCCGAGCAGCATATCCTCATCATGACGCCCTATCTTCTGCCGGACCGCGAGTTGATCAGCGCGCTGGTGACGGCGGCGCGGCGCGGCGTGTCGGTGGATATCGTCGTGCCGGGCGTCAACAATCTGAAGCTGGTGGACCGCGCCATGCGCGCCCAGTTCGACCAACTCCTGAAGGATGGCTGCCGCATCTGGCGGGCGGGCGGCGCTTTCAATCATTCAAAGCTGATGACCATCGACGGCGCATGGTCCTATGTCGGATCGTCCAATATCGATCCGCGCTCGCTGCGGCTCAATTTCGAGGTCGATCTTGAAATCCTCGACCGCGATGTGGCGCGCCGGGTGGAGGAGCGTATCGGCAAGGTGATCGAGGGAAGCCGCGAGGTCAATCTCGCGCGCCTGAACAGCCGGCCATTCCTTGAGCGCCTGCTGGACCGGATTATATGGCTGGGTTCGCCCTATCTCTGATAGGGGCGCTATATTTCAGCGCTTTTCGACGCCATTTCGGGATTGTGGCTTTCCAGAAGCTCCATGGCTGTTCTCAGGTCCAGATGCGCCTTGATGGGCAGGTGATCGGATGCCAGGCGCGCCAGCGGCGTGTTGTGCACCTCAACCGATGTAACCAGATTGTGCGGTGCGCCCAGCACGCGATCCAGCGCAAAAACCGGAAAGCGCGAGGGAAAGCTCGGGACGGCGGTTGCCACATGGTTGAATGTCGGCATGAGGGCTGCCAGTGAGGAGCGCTTGCCGACGCGCCATTCGTTGAGGTCGCCGATCAAGAGCGTCGGCAGCGTATCCGCCTCCTGCAGGGCACCGAGAATGCTCTCGGCCTGCTGCTCGCGGGAGCGCTTCAGAAGACCCAGATGCGCGGCGATGATGCGCAAGGGGCCAGCCGGAAACTGCAAGTCTGCGACCAGCGCGCCGCGCGGCTCCACGCCGGGCAGGGTGAGCTGCTGCACATTGCGCACCACGCCTTCGCGGAACAAAAGCACATTGCCGTGCCAGCCGTGGCCCTTGGGCATCGTGGCGGTGATGGGAACGGGAACAAGCCCATGGCGGCGTTCGAGCAGACCCAGATCGAGCAGGCCGGACCGCTCGCCGAAACGCCTGTCGGCCTCCTGCAAGGCGATCACATCCGCGTCGATCTCGCTGATGACTTCAGCCGTGCGCTGCGGATTGAACTGCTTGTCGATCCCGATGCATTTGTGGACATTGTAGGATGCAATGACGATATCACCGCCGGTAATATTGGCGTTGAGCGGCCTGTAACCCGGCCTGTTGCGGATGGCCGTCAAAATGGATTTCGATATCCGGTTTGGTTCTTTCTTCTTCAGCACCCGTTATTCACCCGTCAAATTAATAGGTCCTGAGCCTGGAATATGGGCCGGTGCGATAAACCGGCAACCGGTCTCTATATAGGCAGATTGTATATCTGTTTGAATAGCAATTCCCTACACAATCCGGCGATCTGTGGTGCTGAACACGATACCTGTTGATGGTTGCCTGGCTTTACCGCGCAATGAAGCGGACCAGCCTGTCCGTGAAACCGGTATAGGGCGGCCTGATGAGATCGCTCGGCGCCGGGGCATATTTGGTCAGGACCGGCATGGCCTTGGAAAAGGTGAGAAAACCGTCATGGCCGTGATACTGGCCCATGCCGCTTGCGCCCACCCCGCCGAAAGGCAGGTCGCCGCAGGCGAAATGATAGAGCGTATCGTTGACGCAGACGCCGCCGGCAACGATGCTGCCGAGCATCATTTCAGTTTCCGCCGTGTTGTCGCTGAAGCAGTATAGCGCCAGCGGACGGTCAAGCAGCAGGACATGGGCGATAGCCTCGTCCAGCAGGCGATAGCTGACGACCGGCAGAAGCGGCCCGAAAATCTCCTCCCGCATGATCGCGCTGTCTTTGGCCGGTTCCAGCACGAGTGCTGGCGCCATTGATCGCGGCTGGGCGGTCCGTGGCAGAAGTTCGATGATGGCCTCGCTCCTCTCTGCCGCATCGGCCAGCAGTTTCGACAGCCGTGCTTCCTGCGCGTCGTTGATGATCGTCGTGCGGTCCTTTTCCGCCGATGCGCCGCCGTAGCGCGCCTCCATCTCGGCACGCAGAAGGCTCACGAATTCGTCGCGCCGGCTGTGATGGATCAGCACATAATCCGGCGCGATGCAGGTCTGTCCGGCATTGAAGAATTTTCCGGTCGCGATTGCGCGGGCGGCGCGCTTGAGGTTGGCGTTCTCGCTGACGATGGCGGGCGATTTGCCGCCGAGTTCAAGCGTCACAGGCGTCAGGTTCTGTGCCGCCGCCGCCATGATCTTGCGCCCGACGGCGGTGGAGCCGGTGAAGAAGAGATGGTCGAAGGGCAGCGCCGAAAATTGCGCGGAAAGCGACGCATCCCCCAGCGCCACGGCAACACGATCCTCCGGGAACACTTCGGCGAGCAGGCCTTGCAGGAATGCGGCGGTGCGCGGCGTGTGTTCGGACGGTTTCAGGAAAACATGGTTTCCGGCTGCGATTGCCGCGACAAGCGGGGCCAGCGCCAGATTGACCGGATAGTTCCACGGCGCGATGACCCCCACCACGCCCAGCGGCACATAGCGGATTTCGGCCTTGGCGGGCCACATTTTCCAGCCGGCCTTGCGGCGTTTCAGTTTCATCCAGCGCTTGAGATTGTGCAGGGCATCGTCGATTTCGGCAAAGACGATACTGGCCTCGGCGAGCAGGGTTTCATGCCGCGACCGGTTGCCGAAATCCGCGCCGATGGCTTTCGCCATTTCATCCAGCCGCGCTTCAAGCCTTTCACGCAGGCGTTTCAGGTCGTCCAGACGCTGTTCATAGGCGGGGCGGTCGGCCAGCCATGCCTGACGCAGGCGCTGGAATGCGGTTTGCAGGGCCTGTTCTTCAGTCGCCATAGGCAAAATTCTCCGTCGACCGGGCAAAAAGGAACTGCGCCGCATAATAGGTTGCAAGCACCCACAGGCCATTGAGGGGAATGTCGAGGCTGAACCGCCCGAAGGCCAGCAGCGTGTCGCTTGCCATGAAAAAGAGGCCGCCTGCCGCGGCAAGCCAGGCGGCATAGCGCTGCGGGGTTTCCGGCGTGGTGCCGAGCGCGCGGCTCATGGCCTGTGCGGCCATGATGCCGAGGGCGGCGGCATAGATGATGACCGGGATTTTCATGGGCGTCGGCAGCGACGGCCAGAGACCGGCTATGATGGCGCAGGCGACGATGGCGAAAAGGACGAAGACGCCCTTATGCGCGGCAAAGCGCGCATGGCGGCAAAGCGCGTAGATATAGGCGCAATGGGTGATGAGAAAGCAGATCAGGCCCGCCAGAAAATAATCGCCGGGCAGCATCAGGAAAAAATCACCGAGGGCGGCAAAGGCCAGGCCGAAGGCGACCGCAAGGCCATAGGATTTCGATTGGGGGCGCGGGGCACAAAGAACGGCTGCCAGCAGCAGCAGCGTCGCAGTCGGCTTGGTCAGATAATGCAGCCAGCGCCAGATGGAATCCTCGCCGCCATAGCGCATGAGACTGCCCGCAATGGCGCAGGCCGCGCAGACCAGAAACAGGCCGTAAAGCGTTCTGTTTCTGCCGAATTCCAGCAAGCCTTTCCGGCGCATGGTCGCTCCCTGTCATGATATTTGCAGGCAATGAAATTAAGTAAAAGGCAGGGGATTGTGCCGTCAATCGCAAGTCTTGCGCAATAGGCACAATGCATAGGGCTGTTGACAAGCATCGCGGGCGCTCAGGCGCGCCGCCAGACCGTCGGCTTGTTTTTCTGCCAGCCATTTTTGTGCAGCAGGGGGGTGTCGTCATCCGCCAGCGGCCAGCCGATGCACAGGTAAAGGCTGAAGCGCCAGCTCGGTTCGACCCGGAAAAGCGTTTCCATCGCGCGTGGGTCGAGAATGGAAACCATGCCGACGCCGAGCCCGAACGAGCGTGCCGCCAGATTGAGATTGTGGATCGCCATCGCCGTGCTGTGCTCCAGGGTGACGGCCATGGATTGCCTGCCGAGACCGTGCCCCTCGACGGGTGCGGTTTCGGTGAAAACGGCAAGCTGGACGGGAGCAATGCGGATGCCCTCCAGCTTCAAATCCCGATAATGCTCCGCACGCGGCCCCTCATAAATCTCGGCGGCTGACCGGTTGGCTTCCAGAAAGATATCGTGGACGGCTGTGCGTGTTGCGGCACTTTCGGCGGAAATGACCCGCCAGGGGCGCGCATTGCCGACGGAAGGGGCGTAATCCATCGCCTCCCGCAGGGCTTCGATGATTTGATGATCCACCGCTTTGTCGCTGAAATGACGGACATCGCGCCGCCATTTCAGCAATTGGAAAAAAGCGTCGCGTTCGGAAGGAGAAAACTGCATCGATTGCTAATATATTGGGTGGGACAGAGGACGTAAAGCGCGAGACGCCAAACAATGATCGGGCAACAAAAAAGCCCGCTTGCGCGGGCTTTTTGGGCTGCTTCTGGACCTTGGTAGTGGTCCGAAGACTTGGAAATGGTGCCCAGAAGAGGACTCGAACCTCCACGCCCTTGCGAGCGCCAGCACCTGAAGCTGGTGCGTCTACCAATTCCGCCATCTGGGCGACGAGGACCCATCTAAGGGGTCGACCTGCCTCTGTCAATCGCGTTTTCGACATTCAGCCAGCTTTTTTTCAGCCGATGCTTTTTTCGCGTTGAAAAGAGGGACGGGCGCGCTGGTGCGCCCGACAAATTCGCTGCCAGACAGCTATCAGGCTTCGAGGATTTCCTTCGAAGCGACGGTCGAATCAGCATTGAGCCGGTAGATGACCGGAACGCCGGTATTGAGCTCCTGCTTGAGAATCTGTTCCGGCGTCAGGCCGTCGAGCGCCATGATGAGCGCGCGCAGTGAATTGCCGTGGGCCGCAACCAGAACCGTCTCGCCGCGCAGCACATGCGGCTGCACCGTATGCAAATAATAGGGCCAGACGCGCGCGCCGGTGTCCTTCAGGCTTTCGCCGCCGGGAGGCGGAACGTCGTAGGAACGGCGCCAGATATGCACCTGTTCCTCACCCCACTTGGCGCGGGCATCGTCCTTGTTGAGGCCGGACAGATCGCCATAGTCGCGTTCGTTGAGGGCCTGATCGCGGATCGTCTTGAGATCGGACTGGCCGAGTTCGTCCAGAATGTGCTGGCAAGTCACCTGCGCGCGCGACAGCGCGGAGGTATAGGCGATGTCGAACTTGAGGCCCGCAGCCTTCAGGCGCTGGCCGGCGGCCTTTGCTTCGGCATGGCCCTGTTCGGTCAGGCCCGGATCGCGCCATCCGGTGAAAAGGTTCTTGAGGTTCCATTCGCTTTGACCGTGACGGACCAGGACGAGAGTACGAGACATATGCAACGCTCCGTTAACAAAGATAATCAGTCATTCAGCCCGAGAACGTCGAGCATGGAATAGAGGCCGGGCTTCCTGCCATGGGCCCAAAGCGCGGCCTTGATCGCGCCGCGCGCGAAGATCGAACGGTCTTCGGCATGATGCGAGAGAACGACGCGTTCGCCGGAACCGGCGAGAATCACCGAATGGTCGCCGATGACCGAGCCGCCGCGCAGCGTGGCAAAGCCGATCGTCCCGGTTTCGCGCGGGCCGGTATAGCCGTCACGCACACGCACGCTGTTTTCCGTCAAGGCAATGTCGCGTCCCTTGGCTGCCGCTTCGCCGAGAAGCAGCGCGGTGCCGGATGGCGCGTCGACCTTGTGCTTGTGATGCATTTCGAGAATTTCAATGTCGAAATCCTGCGGGTCGAGCGCTTGCGCGGCCTTCTGCACCAGAACGGACAGAAGATTGACGCCGAGGCTCATATTGCCGGACTTGACGATGGTTGCGTGGCGGGCGGCGGCGCGGATTTTCTCCTCGTCTTCCGCCGAGCAGCCCGTGGTCCCGATGACGTGGACGATGCGTGCCTGCGCGGCAAGGCCTGCAAATTCCACGCTTGCCGCGGGGCTTGTGAAATCGAGAACGCCCTGCGCCCTGGCGAAAACCGGCAGCGGATCGTCGGTGATGGTCACGCCGAGCGGGCCTATGCCGGTGACTTCACCTGCATCGCGGCCCAGAAGGGGAGAGCTGGACCGTTCGATGGCGCCAACCAGTTTCGCGCCTTCGATGGTCTGGATGGTGCGAATCAGGGTCTGGCCCATGCGTCCGCCAGCCCCGACCACGACGAGGCCCATTTCGCTGTTCCCGGTTTCTTCGCTCATCGGGGTTCTCCTGTCCGCAATTCTTCCGCCGTCCTTTCGGTGATGATATCGCCGCTGCCGCTCTGCAATTGATAGAAGCGGGCATAGACGCCGTTCTGGATGGCGATCAGATCGTCGTGACGACCTTCCTCCACCACGCGACCGGCTTCCATCACCACGATGCGATCCGCATTGACCACCGTGGAAAGGCGGTGCGCAATCACGATTGTGGTGCGGTTTTGCATGATGCCTTCCAGCGCCTGCTGGACCCGCTTTTCCGATTCATTGTCGAGGGCGGATGTCGCCTCGTCGAGCAGGAGAACCGGCGCATTGCGCACGATGGCGCGGGCAATCGAAACGCGCTGGCGCTGGCCGCCGGAAAGCGTCACGCCGTTTTCGCCGACCGGAGTGTCATAGCCCTGCGGCTGTTGCAGGATGAACTCATGCGCATGGGCAAGCTTCGACGCCTCGATGATTTCCTCATCCGTCGCGTCCGGGCGGCCATAGCGGATATTGTCGGCAATGGTGCCTTCAAACAGATAGGGCTGCTGCGAGACATAGGCGATGGCATGGCGCAAGGACTGTTTCTTGACCTGCGCAATATTCTGCCCGTCGAACAGGATCCTGCCGCTATCAAGATCGTAGAAGCGCTGGACCAGATTGATGAGCGTCGACTTGCCCGCGCCCGAAGCGCCGACCACGGCAGTGGTTTCGCCCGCCTTGGCGACGAAGCTCACGCCATGCAGCACCGGGGCGGTCTCGTTATAGGAGAAATGGATATCCTCGAAGCGGATTTCGCCGGGACCGGCTTTCAGTTCCACGGCGTTTGCAAGATCGCGCTGGCGCGGCTCGATATCGAGCACTTCATAGATCATGCGCGCATTGACGAGCGCCTTTTCCAGCCCGACCTGAAGGCGGGCGAGGCGGCGCGCCGGATCATAGGCAAGCAGCATTGCGGTGATGAAGGCAAAGGTGGCGCCGGGCGGCTGCTGTTCGAGAATGGCGCGATAGCCGCTATAGGCCAGCACACCGGCGACGGCAAAACCGGCCAGCATTTCGGAAATGGGCGTCGTGCGCTCGGAAACCTTGGCGATCTTGTTGCTGCGGCCTTCGGACTGGTCGATGAGGCTGCCGATCTTGGCGCGCAGCTGATCCTCCATCGTGAAAGCCTTGACGATGGCGATGCCCTGGATCGATTCCTGCATCGCACCCAGCAGGTGGGAGTTGAGATGCACGAGATCGCGGGTGACGGAGCGGATGCGGCGCGAAATATAGGCAACGGCCAGGATGAGCGGCGGTCCGATCAGGAAGATCGCGACGGACAGGACCGGGTCCATGTAGAACATCGTGCCGACGAGGCCGACAAGCGAGATGAGATCGCGCGCGATCGACGAGATCGTCATGTTGAGAAGATCGCGAATGCCGGAAACATTCTGGTTGATCTGCGCCGCCAGATGGCCGGAACGGGTGTCGTTGTAGAAATCGAGACCGAGCTTCATCAGATGGTCGAAAATGCGCTTTTGATAGCGCGCGACCAGATTGTTGCCGATCTTGGCGAGTTCCACGGCCTGTATGTAGCCGGAAAAGCCGCGCAGGATGAAGATGACCAGCAATGTACCGCAAATGACCCAGACGAGGCCGAGATTCTGCTCGTAGAAGATCTTGTCGATCATCGGCTTCATCAGATAGGCCAGCGCGCCATTCGATGCGCCGACGATGAGCGATGCGAGGATGGCGATAATGTAGTTCTTTTTATATTCGCGGATGTTTTCCGACATCATGCGCCGGATTACGCGGGTGGCTTCGCCCGTATCGATCTTCTTGTTTTTCTTCTTGAATAGACTCACGTGCCAAAGCGCTTTTTGTCTCTTAGCCCCCGCAGACCGGCGGCTAGCGTTGAAAAATACAATGTCCCATATGGAAACGCTGCACTGAAAAAGCCAGCGGCAATTCCAGTGCAGCGTTTCTATAACGTTATCCGTGCGGCTTGACCATCCTCAAGCTTTACTGCTCACGCGATGCGCCAGCGGCGTCCTTCGGTCGCGACTTCGAAACGGGCAGGGGCCTGCGCAAAGGCGGAAAGCCCGGCAAGGGCTGCAAGCTGATGCGTGATCACGCGGACAGGAATATCGCGCATTATGGCCTTGTGCGGGGCCTTGTCCTCGAATGCTTCGCGGAAGGCACCAGCCTTCAGCGCGGAAAGAATGCGCTGCGGAATGCCGCCGGAAAGATAGACGCCGCCATGCGCCATGAAGACCAGCGCCAGATCGCCCGCAATGCGCCCGAGATAGGTGACGAACAGATGCAGGGTTTCCTCGGCTTGCGCATTGCTGCCGTCAAGCCCGGCCGAGGTGATGTCGGCGGGTGTTTCCAGTGTTGGCGTCACCCTGTCGGCGGCGCAGATGGCAAGATAGAGATTGCGCAGGCCGCGCCCGCACAGGATCTGCTCGCCCGCGACACGGCCCTCGATGCGCTCGATATGCGGGAAGATTTGATAGTCGCGTTCCGTGCGCGGGCCGATATCGATATGCCCGCCTTCGCCCGGCACCGGCACCCATGCATGGCGCGTGCGCACAAGACCGGCAACGCCAAGCCCCGTGCCCGGCCCAAGCACGACGCGGGTAGCGATCACCTCGTCCGGCCTGCCGCCGATCTGTTCCAGATGATCGCTGCCGAGCGATACGACGGCGAGCGCCTGCGCCTCGAAATCGTTCACCACGGTCACATCCTCGAAGCCGAGATCGGCGATCATCTTCTTCGGGCGCACAACCCAGTCGCAATTGGTGAGGTCGATCTCGTCGCCGTCGACGGGACCGGCCACGGCGAGAATGGCGGAACGCGGCCGGATCGAGCTGTGATCGAGAATGGCGCTCTGTATCGCCTCATCAATGGTGGCGTAATTCGCCGTCTGGAGAACCGGAAATTCCTTCGGCGCGGCATTGGAATCCACCAGAATGGCGAAGCGGGCATTGGTGCCGCCGATATCGCCGACGAGTACCGGAAACGGGAAACCCTGTTCGGCGTGGCTAGTCACTTGCATGTCCTCTCCCTGGTCATGTCTTCGCCTATTGGCTGGTCGTGCCGGATCAATCAAGCGCCTTGATGAGCTTTTCGGCGGTCGCGCGGTTGAGCGCCATCGGAATGTCATAGACGCTGCCGAGGCGCGTCAGCGCCTTCACATCGACATCGTGCGGAAGCGGCGACAGCGGGTCGATGAAGAAGATGAGCACTTCCACCGTGCCTTCCGCGATCATCGCGCCGATCTGCTGGTCGCCGCCGAGCGGCCCGCTTTTCACGCGCCGAATGCTGAGCGATGGGCAGGCATCCAGAATGAGGCCGCCGGTCGTGCCCGTCGCCACGATGTCATAGCGGGCCAGAGCCTTTTCATGCGCTTTTGCGAAGGCGACCATGTCGTCCTTCTTCTGGTCATGGGCGATCAATGCAATGCGCAGGCGTTCCGTCATGAATGAGCAACCTTATGAGCTGATAACCTTGTCATTAGAGCATTTCCAGCAAAAGTGTGAAACGGTTTTGCGTGGGAAAATGCGATGGAATAAAGAGCCGGAGCGGTTCCGACGGCTCTGTCCGAACGGAACCGCTCCGGTATTCTAAATCGTTTTAAATCTATAGCGAAGCGCCAAGGGCGTGAAAAGCGGAAAAGCTTTTTACTGCACGCCGTAGGTGACATCGGCGACCGAGTTCGGCGCAGGGCCGTTGAGGACGGCGGCGCAGGCCTTGGGCAGATCGGAAACCATCACCGGACGCGGCTTTTTGGGCGGTTCCTTCGATGGCTTTGCAGGCTTCCACGGCTCGTCGGTAAACCACCAGGCAAGCGACTTGTCGCAGCCGTCGCCGGCTGCCACTTTCGGCTGCGGCTTGCATTGGGGCGAACCGGGCTGGCAGGTCAGGCGCACATGGAAATGGTAGAAATGCCCCCAATAGGGGCGCACCTTGCCGAGCCAGCTTCTGTCGCCGGTCACGGTGTCGCAAAGCTGCTTCTTGATGCCGGGATGCACGAAGATGCGCTCGACTTCCGGATAGCTGGCGGCATGTCTGATGAGGGCCGTGCGGGCGGGCGTCCACTTTTTCGGGTCGACATAGAGCGAATCCGGTTTCAGCATCGAGACGGCGGAAACGCTCTCGCGTTCGGCATCGGTAAACCGCTTCTTCGGCATGGGCGTCAGCCAGATGTCGGCATCGAGGCCGACCTGATGCGAGGCATGGCCGGTCAGCATCGGCCCGCCGCGCGGCTGCGAAATGTCGCCGACGAGCAGGCCGGGCCAGCCGTCTTTTGCCGCATCGCGGGACAGTTTTTCCAGAAGGCCGATCATGCGCGGGTGCCCCCAGCGGCGGTTGCGCGAAAGGCGCATCACCTGCCAGTTGGGCCCGTCCGTCGGCAGCGCCACGGCGCCGGCGAGGCATCCCTTGGCATAAAAGCCGATGGATTGCGGCTGCTCGGCCAGAACAGGAAGCACTTCGCCGCCGAAGGCCTGTTTGGCCGGCATGTCTTCCGCCATGGCCATGGGCACGACGTCGGGCGCCATCATTGCGGCAAGCGAGGCTGCGAGAACGATCGACTTCAATCTGTTTGCAATCATGGGGCAATTCCAGTTTTGCCGGGGACGGCTGCGAATCACGACAACCGAATTGCGGGCATTATGCTGTGTGACTGGCAGGCCATCAAGACGCGGGGCAATCAGCGCCAGCTGTCGTCGCGCCACATGGCCGAAAAGGCCGTCCTGTAGTCGGGCCAGGCAAATTCGTAGCCGAGATCCCTGATGCGCTGGTTGGCGACGCGCTTGTTCTCGCCATAGAAGGAGCGCGCCATCGGCGTCATATCGGCTTGTGCAAACGGGATTTCCGGCGGCGGTGTCACGCCCATCAGTTCGGCTGCATAGGTGACGACATCCTGCGGCGGGCTCGGTTCATTGTCGGTGATATTGAAAATGCCGCCCGTGTTCGTTCCGGCCAGAAAGCGCAAGGCGCCGGCAATGTCATCGACATGGATGCGGTTGAAGACCTGATTGTCCTTGACGATGCGCCGTGCCGTGCCGCGTTGCAGATTGACGAAGGCATTGCGGCCCGGCCCGTAAATGCCGGAAAGGCGCAAGATCGCGAGCGGCGTTCCGTGCCGTTCGCTCAATCTTCCCCATGCCTCTTCGGCCTCGACGCGCTCCAGGCTGCGGCGGGAGGCAGGCTTGCAGGGGGCAGTCTCGTCCACCCACGCGCCCTGATGGTCGCCATAGACGCCGACCGTCGACAGATAGCCGATCCAGCGAATGGTGTTGTCGGGACGGCGAAGCGCTTCTTCAACGACGGCGACCGCCGGATCGCCGCTCTCGCCGGGCGAAATCGAAACCACCACATGGGTCGATTGGGCAAGCCGGTCCAGAAGGTCGGGCGAGGGCGTCTCGCCGTCAAACAGCATCGGCTTGATGCCTGCCTGTTCAAGGTGCGGGAATTTCTGCTCGTGCCGGGTGGTTCCATCGATGCGCTCCGCCTCGCCGGCCATCCTTTGTGCAAGGGCTTTGGCTGAATAACCGGCTCCGAACAGAAAAATGCGCATCAAACTTCCTCCATCATCCACTCTGCCCGTACCGTAGCATCCTCTTCCGAGGAGGCCAGACGTTTCTGCATTTCGGCCACACGGTCGGGATCGGCCAATTGCTTCAACGCCCATATGGCCGCGCCGCGCACGACCGGCGCCTGGTCTTCCAGCAGGTGTTCGACATCGGGCAGAAGAGCCGCGTCGCCGGAATTACCAGTAGCGATCAGCACATTGCGGATGAAACGGTCGCGCCCGATGCGCTTTACCGGAGAGCCGGAAAAGAGCGTGCGGAAAGTCGGATCGTCCAGCGCCAGCAGATCGGCCAGACGCGGCGCTTTCAGGTCGTCGCGGGCTTTCAGCTTCATTTCGCTGGTGGCCTGCGCAAATTTGTTCCACGGGCAGACGGAAAGGCAGTCGTCGCAGCCATAGATGCGGTTGCCCATGACTTTACGGAATTCGTGCGGGATCGGCCCCTTGTTCTCGATAGTGAGATAGGAAATGCAGCGCCGCGCATCGATGCGATAGGGCGAGGGGAAAGCCTTGGTCGGGCAGGCATCGAGACAGGCGCGGCAGGAGCCGCAATGGTCGCGTTCCGGCTCGTCGGGCGGGATTTCCGCCGTGGTGAAGATCGAGCCGAGGAACAGCCACGAGCCAAGCTCGCGGCTTACCAGATTGGTGTGCTTGCCCTGCCAGCCAAGACCCGCGGCCGCAGCCAGAGGCTTTTCCATGACGGGCGCCGTATCGACGAACACCTTGACATCCTGTCCGGCGCGGGCGGCAAAGCGGCTTGCCACATGCTTGAGCTTGCCCTTGATGATGTCGTGATAGTCGCGGTTCTGCGCATAGACCGATATGGCCGCGCGGTCCTTCTCGTCCAGAATGGCGAGCGGATTGACGTCCGGCCCGTAATTCATGGCCAGCATCATGATGGAACGGACTTCCGGCCACAGCACGCTCGGATCGCTACGGCGCGCCTCGGTTTCCTCCATCCATTCCATGTCGGCATGGTGGCCATCGGCAATATATTGCCGCAACCGTTCGGGCGCTTGCGGGATGGCATCCGGCGTGGTGAAGGCGACGGCATCGAAGCCGACCGCCTTCGCCTCTTCGATCAGGAAGCGCTTCAGCCTGTCTGTCTTCGAACTAGAAGTCGAGATCGCCATAATGGGCCACCGGGGCAAGCCCGCGCACACGGTCGGAGAGCAATGGGCGGAAGGCCGGGCGCGATTTCATGCGGGCATACCAGTCACGCGCCGCTTTGGTTTCACCCCACTCGATTTCGCCCAGATAATCGAGCACGGAAATGGAGGCCGCCGCCGCCATGTCGGCATAGCTTGGATGCGCGCCGCCAAGCCAGTCGCGGGTCGCGGCCAGCCAGTCGATATATTTCATGTGCTGGCGGATATTGGTGCGGGCGGCGCGGATGGCGGTCGAATCCGGCGCGCTGCCGCCCATTTCCGCCGCCATCTGGAGCTTGAACACACGTTCGCGGGCGATATGGCGCGTCACTTCGTTTTCGAATTTCAGCAGGAACCAGTCGACAAGGCGGCGCACTTCGGCGCGCTCCATCGGGCTTTCCGGCAGAAGGCGGCGGCTGCGTTTCAAGGCGCCGCGCGTTTCATCCAGATATTCGGCAATCACCGTCGCGCCGACGACCGGCAGGTCGTTTTCCGCCAGAAGGACCGGCAGGGTCGCAGCCGGGTTCAGCGCCAGGAACTCCTTGCGGCGCGACCATGGCCGTTCCTCGATCAGCTCCGCTTCAACGCCATATTCGCCGAGGATGAGCCGCACATAGCGCGAACCCGAAGACATGGGATGATGAAAAAGCGTAAGCATGATCGACGCGAGACTCTCGATTGAAGCTTGAATTGAACATCCGGAGACAGCACGGCGGCTGGCGTTTGCGCATGCAGCAGGCTATTCCTGCTTCCAAGCGATTCGACGCCGCCTCAACGGAATATAAAGTCTATAAGGGCTATGTCTGCGTGAGACAAGCAATCGCAGGGCGTGTTCGTTGTCGCCTCAACAATTGCAATCGCGGTCCGGTCCTGCCGCCATCATCGTGCCCACTATTCTAAGGTGCTGACTTCATGGATGTTTTTAATCTGCTGGAAGCCGCGTTTCTCGGTCTTGTTGAAGGTTTGACCGAATTTATCCCGGTTTCCTCCACCGGGCATTTGTTGCTGATCGGCCATTTTCTGGGTTTTGAATCCACAGGAAAGACCTTCGAGGTGCTGATCCAGCTTGGCGCCATTCTGGCCATCCTGACCGTCTATTCGGCAAAGCTCATGAAAATCCTGACCGATTTTCCCCGCGATGCCCGCACGCGGCGCTTTGTCCTTGGCATTCTGGTTGCCTTTCTGCCCGCTGCCGTCATCGGCGCGCTGGCGCATGGTTTCATCAAGAGCGTGCTGTTCGAAACGCCGATGCTGGTCTGCATCATGCTCATCATCGGCGGTTTCATCCTGCTCTGGGTGGACCAGCTCGATCTTCGCCCGCGCTATCACGATGTCATGGATTATCCGCTGCCGATCTGCCTTGCCATCGGCTTCATCCAGTGTCTGGCCATGATCCCCGGCGTGTCGCGCTCCGGTTCCACCATCGTCGGCTCGCTGCTGCTGGGGGCGGACAAGCGTTCGGCGGCGGAGTTTTCGTTCTTCCTCGCCATGCCGACCATGGCGGGCGCCTTTGCCTATGACCTCTACAAGAGCCGCAATATCCTGTCGTTCAACGACGGCGCGCTGATCGTGGTGGGCTTTGTCATGGCGTTCATTTCCGGTGTCTTCGTCGTGCGTCACCTGCTCGACTATGTGTCCCGCCACGGTTTCAAGCTGTTCGGCTGGTGGCGGCTGATCGTCGGCTCCGCGGGTCTTGCCGCCTTGCTGATCTGGAACTGACCAAGAAGAAAGGGGCCTTTCGGCCCCTTGATCATTTCCGCTTCCGGCTGCCGTTCACGCAAAGCCGGTCTTGGTGTACTGGCCAGCCACGCGATAGCGCCACAGATAGGATGGCAGCACGGCGTCAACACCTTCCGGCTTAATACCCATGCCTTGCAGCGTGCGGCCTTCCTTGATGGCCTTTTCGGAAACCACATTGTCGAATTTCAAGAGCGTCACCTGATCGTTGGTGAGCATCGGGTTCGGCAGCAGGCTGAGAACCGATGCCTGCAAACGGGCAACCCACCACGGCATGGAAACGATCATGCGCTTGCGGGCGATGACGCCGAGCATGTCCTTCATCCAGTTCCTGAACGGCTGCACATCGGGACCGCCAAGCTCGTAGACACCGCCCGGCATCAGCTTGCCGTCAACGGCACGGGCCACGGCTTCCGCCACATCGCCGACATAGACCGGCTGGAGTTTTGTCTCGCCGCCGCCGATGACCGGCAGGAACGGCGAAAAGCGCGCCATGTTGGCGAAGCGGTTGAAGAAGCGGTCTTCGGGGCCGAAAATGATCGACGGGCGCAGGATGACGCTATCCGGCAGAACGGAAAGGACGGCATTTTCGCCTTCCGCCTTGGTGCGCGCATAAGCCGATGGCGAGTTGACGTCGGCTGCAAGCGAGGACACATGCGTCATGCGGATGCCTGCGGCCTTGGCGGCTTCGGCAATGTTCTTGGCACCCAGCACCTGAACGGTGTTGAAACGCTGGCGGCCGCTTTCGGCCAGAATGCCGACGAGGTTCACGACATGGTCGCAGCCCTTGACGACATGATCGACCGAAGCGCGGTTGCGGACATTGGCCTGCACCATCTGGATCTGGCCGACATTGCCGAGCGGGGCCATGTAATAGGCAACTTCCGGCTTGCGCACGGCAACGCGCACACGGTAGCCGCGCTTGGTGAGAGCCGCCACGACCGCGCGCCCGACAAAGCCGGAGCCGCCGAAAACGGTGACGAGTTTCGGCCTGTTGTGGACTTCGTTCGGTTCGGTCTTCATCCTAAACTCCTGCATGAAAGCACGCTATTCGAGCGGTGATTTATCGCCTTTTTGCCACAAGGCAAAGGGGACTTGTTGTCACGATTGCGAAAGCTGCCGGTTTTCCCGTATTTTGGAACGAATACTCCTTTGAAATTTGGTGGCTTGCTGTTAAATCGCGCGCATGAGCACACCACTAGACCATATTCGCAATTTTTCGATCGTCGCCCATATCGACCACGGCAAATCGACGCTGGCCGACCGCCTCATTCAGTTGACCGGCGGGCTGGACACGCGCGAGATGAAGGATCAGGTCCTCGACTCGATGGATATCGAGCGCGAGCGCGGCATCACCATCAAGGCACAGACCGTCCGTCTCTCCTACAAGGCGAAGAACGGCGAAGACTATGTGCTGAACCTGATCGACACGCCCGGCCACGTCGACTTCGCCTATGAAGTCTCGCGTTCGCTGGCCGCGTGCGAAGGCTCGCTTCTGGTGGTGGATGCCTCCCAGGGCGTGGAAGCCCAGACGCTGGCCAATGTCTATCAGGCGATCGACAACAACCACGAAATTGTGGTCGTGCTGAACAAGATCGACCTGCCCGCCGCCGAGCCGGAGCGCGTCAAGCAGCAGATCGAGGAAGTGATCGGCATCGACGCTTCCGACGCTGTGGAGATTTCCGCGAAGACCGGCCTCGGTATCGAGGACGTGCTGGAAGCCATCGTCAACAAGCTGCCCGCGCCGAAGGAAGGCGACCGCAACGCGCCGCTGAAGGCCATGCTGGTCGACAGCTGGTACGACTCCTATCTCGGCGTCATCGTTCTGGTGCGCGTCATCGATGGTGTTCTGAAAAAGGGCCAGACCATCCGCATGATGGGCACGGGCGCGAAATATCCGGTGGAACGCACCGGCGTGTTCACGCCGAAGATGGTTCAGGTGGACGATCTCGGCCCCGGCGAGCTTGGCTTCATCACCGCTTCGATCAAGGAAGTGGCCGATACCCGCGTCGGCGATACGATCACCGATGATCGCCGCCCGACGGAAAAGATGCTCTCTGGCTTCAAACCCGCGCAGCCGGTGGTGTTCTGCGGCCTGTTCCCGGTCGATGCGGCGGATTTCGAAGACCTGCGCGCCGCCATGGGCAAGCTGCGCCTCAACGATGCGTCGTTCTCGTTCGAAATGGAAACCTCTGCGGCCCTTGGCTTCGGCTTCCGCTGCGGTTTCCTCGGTCTTCTGCATCTGGAAATCATTCAGGAGCGGCTTGAGCGCGAGTTCAATCTCGACCTCATCACGACCGCACCTTCGGTCGTCTATCGCCTGAAAATGACGGACGGCACCGAGAAGGAACTGCACAATCCCGCCGACATGCCGGATGTGGTCAAGATCGCGGCCATCGAGGAGCCGTGGATCAAGGCAACCATCATGACGCCGGACGATTATCTCGGCGCGATCATGAAGCTTTGCCAGGAACGCCGCGGCATCCAGATCGATCTCACCTATGTCGGCCCGCGCGCCATGATCACCTATGATCTGCCGCTCAACGAAGTGGTGTTCGATTTCTACGACCGCCTGAAGTCGATCTCGAAGGGCTATGCCTCGTTCGACTACAATCTTTCGGATTATCGCGAGGGCGATCTGGTCAAGATGTCGATCCTCGTCAATGAAGAGCCGGTGGACGCGCTTTCGATGCTGGTGCACCGAACGGCTGCGGAAAAGCGCGGCCGTGCGCTCTGCGAAAAGCTGAAGGAACTGATCCCGCAGCACATGTTCAAGATTCCGATCCAGGCGGCGATTGGCGGCCGCATCGTGGCGCGCGAAACAATCTCGGCGCTGCGCAAGGACGTGACGGCCAAGTGCTATGGCGGCGACGTGACGCGCAAGCGCAAGCTTCTGGAAAAGCAGAAGGAAGGCAAGAAGCGCATGCGCCAGTTCGGCAAGGTCGAAATCCCGCAGGAGGCCTTTATTCAGGCGCTCAAGATGGGTGATGATTGATCGCTTGGCGGTTTGTTGAATATGGTTTCAGATTGGGCGCTTCAGGCGCCCTTTCTTTTTGAACTTTGATGATGCCGATCTCGTCCTCATCCTGAGGAGCCTCATGAGCGCAGCTCAAGGAGGCGTCTCGAAGGGCGAGGGCGACAGCGCTCCCCCCTCAGCCCTTCGAGACGGTCCCCTTCGCTTCGCTCAGGGCACCTCCTCAGGATGAGGGGGGAGGAGGGGGAAGGAGCGACGTCGCGTGAAGCACGACTATCTTCGCTTCGACAGTTCGGGCAAGCCTTCGTAATTTAGCGCAATTAAAGCTTCTTTCTTTGCACGTGACCAGCCCTTGATCTGCCGTTCCCGCGCAATGGCATCGACTATCCGGTCATACGTCTCGGTGAAGGCAAGCTCGACGGGGCGTCGCTTCTTCGTATAGCTATCGTAGATACCTTCATTGTGTTCCCACAACCGCGCTTCAATGTTCTGCTTGGTGAGACCGGTATAATATGAACCATCTGCACAGTGCAGAATGTAGACAGTTATTTCCATGACTTGCCCCCGCTTGTCGTTGGAGGATAGATGTTGATGCAAGTCTGCCTGCCTAACAAGTCGCGACAATCGACTTTAAGATTGTTCGTGTTCAGAAGGTTGAAATCAATGTCCGCATATCCCCGCATCTCCATTACCTACTGCACCCAATGCAACTGGATGCTGCGGGCGGCGTGGATGGCGCAGGAACTGTTGCAGACTTTCGGGCAGGATTTGGGCGAAGTGGCGCTTCGTCCGGGCACCGGCGGGGTCTTTGAAATCCGCGTTCATATGCCGGATGGTAGCGAGGAAATCATCTGGGAGCGCAAGCGCGACGGCGGTTTCCCGGAAGCCAAGGTGTTGAAGCAGCGCGTGCGTGATCTCGTCTGGCCGGAGCGCGATCTCGGTCATTCGGACCGGCCAGTCAATACTTGATAGGGCCTGCACGCTTCCCTCATCCTGAGGAGGTGCGAAGCACCGTCTCGAAGGATCGAAGGAGGAGGGAAAACAGGATCAATCCTCATCCACCACGCGCAGGCGTAGCTGACCCGGTTCCGTCGGTCTGGCCTGTGGGCGTGAAGGTTCCTCCGTGGGCGCAGGGCCGAATTCCAGCGCCTCGATCTTTGCGCCGCGTTTCGTCACCTTGTTGGAAGAGACCAGAATATCGTCGATATCCTTGTTGGCCTGCACGAAATGCGTCTGCAGCTTGCGCACGCGCTCGTCCAGACGGCCGACATCTTCCATCAGCCGGATCACTTCGCCCTGAATGAGATGCGCCTGCTCGCGCATGCGGGCATCCTTCAGGATCGCCTGAATGACCTGAATGGAGAGCATTAGCAGGGACGGCGAGACGATCACCACCCGCGCCCGGTGCGCACGCTGGATCAACGCCTCGAAATGCTCGTGAATATCCGCGAAGATCGATTCCGACGGCACGAACAGGAAGGCGGTGTCCTGCGTTTCGCCGGGGATCAGATATTTGTCGGATACATCCTTGATATGGATTTCCATGTCGCGGCGGAACTGGGCAACCGCTGTCTTGCGCGCTTCCGGCTGTTCCGTTTCGCGCATGGCATTCCAGGCTTCAAGCGGGAATTTCGCGTCGATCACCAGAGAGGGTGCATTGTTGGGCATCCGCACCAAGCAGTCGGGGCGGGTGCTGTTGGAAAGCGTTGCCTGAAACTCATAGGCGCCCTGCGGCAGGCCGTCGGCAATGATCGCCTCCATCCGCGACTGGCCGAAAGCGCCGCGCGTCTGCTTGTTGGCGAGGATCGCCTGCAACTGCACCACCTGGCCCGCGAGCGACTGGATATTGTTCTGCGCCGTGTCGATGACGGCGAGGCGCTCCTGCAATTTGGCGAGGTTCTCATGCGTCGAGCGGGTCTGCTCGGTCATGGTCTGGCCGATGCGGTGTGTCATGCCGTCGAGCCGTTCGCGGATCGACTGGTTGAGTTCGGCCTGCCGCGAGCCGAACACTTCCGCCATGGTTTGCATCCGGCCCTGCATTTCGGCTTGTGCCTTCAGGATTTCCGCCATGCGAAATTCCGCGTCGCGGGCGCGGTCCTCGGCCTGTGCTTCGGCCACCGCGCGAAGCCGTGCGGAACGTGTCGCCGCAATGAGAAAAACGCACAGGCAGAGCACAAGCACGACAATGCCCGCCAGCAGGATGTTGCCGAGTGTGAAGGACGTGGCGCCGAGCCGCAGAAGCGGCTCATTCAAGAGGTTCTGATTTTCCATGAAGGGAGCTTAACTGATTCGTGACGCGTTGATGAGATCAAAACAAGAACATTTTGCAATGTGGAATTGACGATTCTCGCTTGACCCATTACGTGAAAGCCCATGTCTGTAAAACCGCTTATCATCCTTCCCGATCCCGTGCTGCGTCAGGTTTCCGCGCCTGTTGAACGCTTCGACGATCAATTGCGCAAATTCGCCGGCGATATGTTCGACACCATGTATGATGCGCCGGGCATCGGCCTTGCCGCCATTCAGGTGGGGGAACCGATCCGCATGCTCGTCATCGACCTTGCCAAGGAAGGCGAGCCGAAGGCGCCGCATGTCTTCGTCAACCCGACGATCGTGCAGTCCTCCGACGAGCGCAGCACCTATGAAGAGGGCTGTCTTTCAATCCCGGATTATTATGCGGAGGTCGAGCGCCCCGCGACGGTCAAGGTCGAGTATTTCGATGCCGACGGCAAGCCGCAGTCCATGGAAGCCGACGGGCTGATGGCCACCTGCCTGCAGCATGAGATCGACCATCTGAACGGTGTGCTCTTCATCGACCATATTTCCAAGCTGAAGCGCGATATGGTCATCAAGAAGTTCAAGAAGCTCGCCAGCCAGCGGCCATCGAAGAAAGTGCTTTAATGCGTGTCGTTTTCATGGGGACGCCGGAATTTTCCGTGCCGATCCTCACCGCCATCATCGGCCACGGTTATGAGGTTGTCGCGGTCTATACGCAGCCGCCGCGCCCGGCCGGACGCAGAGGCCTGGAGCTGACAAAGTCGCCGGTGCATGAAAAGGCGGAGCAGTTCGGCATTCCGGTATTCACGCCGAAGAGCCTCAGAAACGCAGAAGAGCAGGACGTTTTTGCAAGCTTCGAGGCCGATGTCGCGATTGTCGTGGCCTATGGCCTGCTGCTGCCGCAGGCCATTCTCGATGCGCCGCGCCTTGGCTGCTATAATGGCCATGCTTCGCTTTTGCCGCGCTGGCGCGGTGCGGCTCCCATCCAGCGCGCCATCATGGCAGGCGATGCGGAAACCGGCATGATGATCATGAAGATGGATGCGGGGCTTGATACCGGGCCTGTCGCCATGGCCGAAAAGGTTGCCATCACGCCCGACATGACGGCAGGCGAGTTGCATGATCGCCTGAGCATGATCGGCGCGGACCTGATGATCCGCGCGCTGGGCGCGCTGGAGCGTGAAAGCCTTGCCTTGCAGCCGCAGGCGGAAGACGGCGTCACCTATGCCGCCAAGATCGACAAGGCGGAGGCGCGCATCGACTGGTCGAAACCGGCAAGGGATGTGCACAACACCATTCGCGGCCTGTCGCCTTTTCCGGGCGCGTGGTGCGAGATGGAAATCAATGGCGCTGTCGAGCGCGTGAAGTTGCAGCGTTCCACGCTGGGCGAAGGTTCGGGCGCGCCGGGCACGGTGCTGGACGATCGCCTGACGATTGCCTGCGGGGAAGGGGCGGTGCGGCTCGTCACGCTGCAACGTTCCGGCGGCAAGCCATTGCCTGCGCAGGAGTTTCTGCGCGGCGCACAGGTTACGAAGGTTCTCTAAGCGGTGCCGCGCTACAAGCTCACGGTCGAATATGACGGCACGCCCTATGTCGGCTGGCAGCGGCAGGAAAACGGCCATGCGGTGCAGAATGCCATCGAACTGGCGTTCAAGAAGTTCTGCGGCGAGGATCTGACATTGAGCGCCGCCGGTCGCACCGATGCGGGTGTTCACGCGACCGCGCAGGTTGTCCATGTCGATCTTGCCAAGGATTGGGGCGCGGGCAAGGTGCGCGATGCGGTGAATGCCCATCTGGTGATGGCGGATGAGCGCATCAGCATTCTGAATGTCGAGAAGACGACCGACACATTCGACGCGCGTTTTTCCGCGCGTGCCCGGCATTATCTCTACCGTATCCATAATCGCCGTGCGCCTCTGGCCATCGATTATCAGCGCGCATGGTGGGTGCAGAAGCCGCTCGATGCCGGGGCAATGCATGAAGCGGCAAAGCGGCTGTTGGGGGAGCATGACTTCACCACTTTCCGCGCCACGCAATGCCAGGCCAAGAGCCCGGTCAAGACGCTCGACCGGCTTGATGTCACCCGCAATGGCGACATGATTGAAATGCGCGTTTCAGCGCGGTCCTTCCTGCATAATCAGGTGCGTTCCTTTGCGGGCAGCCTGATGGAAGTGGGCATCGGGCGCTGGACGGCGGATGATCTGCAGGCCGCGCTCGAAGCGCGTGACCGCAAGGCTTGCGGCCAGGTTGCCCCGCCTTACGGGCTTTATCTGGTCGGTGTCGACTACGCCTTTCCCTTTTAGGAAGGGTGGTCTCTCAAGAGGCCAAACTTTCTAATAAGCGTGCGGATCGAAACCGATCCCCAGCACTTGCTGCAGCAGGACGGTGAGGAACAGCGAGCCGAAGAAAACGCAGGCGAAGAATGGCGCCACATAGGCGTGCGGGCGCTGCAGCGCAACGAATGTCAACCGATAGCCCAGCACGACGGATATGCCGAACATGACGATGGCGAACAATGTCGCGACATCGAGCTGTCCGGGAAAGAACAATCGCAGCAAGGTGATCGGTGCGAATATCCACGAGATCAGGGCGCTGCCCCAGTTGGTGGCGATCACGAAGGCTGCATAGCGCTTGGCGATGCCGATCCGTCTGGCGAGAAGGCCGATGATGACGAGGGGGATGACCCACGCCGCTATGTCCACAAGGGCTGCGCGGGTGACGATGGCAAAGCGCAGGCCCGCTTCCTCGCGGCCCGCCGTCAGGTCCGCCGCATAGGACACCCAGTTCGCGAATAGCGGCGGCAGTGCAATTGCTATTGCATAAAAGGACGACCAGAAGCCCTCGGCGGAAATGTCGAGATAGGTCAGTCCTTCCTTGCGCCCGAGCATCATTTTCCAGACGCCCCAGAAATATCTGAAAATATCGTCCAGGCTTGGCATGAGGTTCCCAATGTTTCGCGGCATCCCGGCGGAAAGTCATGCGACTTTTGGGGATTATGCGTTACCCAAAGAAATCGGCCCAAAGAAATCGGCGATGAAACGTTCATAAATCTGTGTCAGCCCTTCGAGATCGGCAAGGGCCACGCGCTCGTCAACCATATGCATGGTCTGCCCGACAAGGCCGAACTCGACCACGGGGCAGTAATCCTTGATGAAACGGGCATCGGAGGTGCCGCCTGAAGTCGACAGTTCCGGGCGCTTGCCGGTAACGGCCTCAACGGAAGCGGTCAGCGTGCCGATCAGCTTTTCGTCATGGGTCAGGAACACATGGCTCGGGCCTTCGCGCCAGGTCAGTTCGTAGTCGATCGGCGTTTCGCGTCCCGGACGCAGGCGATTGTCGCGGGCGGCCTTTTCCAGCCGGGCCATGATTTCGGCCTGCAAGGTCTCTGCCGTCCATGTGTCGTTGAAGCGGATGTTGAACGAGGCGGTTGCCTTGTTGGCAATGACATTGGTGGCCTTGTTGCCGACATCGATGGTGGTGACTTCCAGATTGCTGGCCTGGAAATTCGCGGTGCCTTCGTCGAAAGCCGGATAAAGCAGGCTGTCGACCAGCGTGGTGATGCCGCGCACCGGGTTTTCGGCCAGATGCGGATAGGCCGCGTGACCCTGCACGCCGTGGACGGTGATCGTGCCAGAAAGCGAACCGCGCCGTCCGATCTTGATCATGTCGCCGAGCGTGTTGGGGTTGGTCGGCTCGCCGACGATGGATGCGTCCCAGCTTTCGCCGCGCTTCTTTGCCCAGTCGAGCAGCTTGACGGTGCCATTGACGGCCGGGCCTTCCTCGTCGCCGGTGATGAGGAAGGAAACGCTGCCCTTGATGTCGCCATGCTTTTCGATGTGGCGGGCGACCGCGGCCACGAAACAGGCGATGCCGCCTTTCATGTCCACCGCGCCGCGGCCGTACATCACGCCGTCTTCGATGGCGGCGGAGAAGGGCGGGTGTTTCCAGTCGCCTTCATTGCCGGGCGGCACCACATCGGTATGGCCTGCGAACATGAGATGCGGGCCGTTGCCGGACTTGCGTGCGTAGAGGTTCTCGATGTCGGGCGTGTCTTCATCGCTGAAAAGGGGGCGCTCGACCGAGAAGCCCATCGGCTTCAGCATGGCTTCCAGCGCGGTCAGAGCCCCACCTTCGGCGGGGGTGACGGATGGACAGCGGATGAGGGCGGCAAGATTATCGGCGGGATTGACGGCTAAACGCATGAGATCGGAACTTCTGAAAGGAATCGTCTGATGGTGAGATTATAGCGCATCCCGAAAAGTGCGAAGCGGTTTTCGGAACAAGATGCGCGCGGCAAGGACCCGCATCTCGAAAAGTGCGAAGCGGTTTTCGGAGCAAGATGCGCGCGGCAGGGGCCCGCATCCCGAAAAGTGCGAAGCGGTTTTCGGAATAAGATGCGCGCGGCAAAGACCTGCATCCCGAAAAGTGCGAAGCGGTTTTCGGGATGGGCTGCGGTTTCGCCTTTCACTTGTTTTTCTCACCCGGTTTCAATTTGGGAACGAAATTTCCTTGACCGGAGGCCCTCTGTCGTCGTTATTTAAAGAAAAGTTGATAACGAGACCCGCAAAGGGCCGGTCAACGGGGACTCTTTTAAAATGGGAAACTGCGCATGCGTTTTGTCACCTCTGCGATAGCAGGCATGATGACGCTCTTCGGGGCAACAGCGATACCGGCCAAGGCCGCGCAATGGAGTGAAGCCGGCGGGCTGACAAGCATTCCTTACGGACACAAGGATTACTGTGATCGCAACAAGCGCGATTGCGGCGCGCATCGGGTGTTGCCGCCGATGAAGCTGACCCCGCAACGCATGAAGCTGTTGCAATCGGTGAGCAGTTCCGTCAACCGCCGCATCAGGCCTGTTTCGGATCAGGATAATTACGGCAAGCGCGACTACTGGACTATCCCCGTCAACGGCAGGGGCGATTGCGAAGATTATGTCCTGATGAAGCGGGTGCAATTGATGACGCGCGGCATCAGCCCGTCGCAACTTCTCATTACCATGGTTCAGGGCAGCGAGCCGCATGTCATATTGACCGTGCGGACTGATCATGGCGATTACATCCTCGACAATCTGCGCGACGAGGTGCTGCCGGTCGAGAAGACCTCCTATCGCTATATCAAGATGCAGTCGCCTGCCAATTCCGGGCAGTGGGTTTCCATCGCCGGGCGTTCGGTCGCTGTCGCGAACAACTGAGCCTCCGCATTCGATCCAGCGCCGGTGCCAGCCGTCAAGCCGCATTTCGATGCGGCTTTTTCGTTGTTTTGGGGCTGGTCGGCACTCTTCCAACGACGCGCGCACCCGTTTGCACGATACCGGTTTTGTGAAAAACACGGCTATTGTTCACTTTCAATGGACAGTATACTCAAACAGACTGTTCGCTTTCTTTGAACAAAAAGACCATTATAACAGTCGTGTGAATAGTAGTATATCAGGCAACTAATTGTTTTTGTTTTATTATTTTTGAATTCTTTGGCGGTTTTCGAAAAATAGGCTGCACGAATGTGTGATTGAGGAAACAATTTCGTGACTGGAACTTTTGCCCATTGTCACCCATTTGAGGCGCATCGGAACGACGAACAAACCGCCGCTCCACTTTCCAAGGAGATAGGAAAATGAAGAAGATTGTTCTTGCTGCCGCTGCCCTTGCTCTGAGTGCCGGTGCCGCTTTTGCAGAAAACCCGTATGTCGGTGAACCTGCCGATCTTTATGCAAATGACCGCGCGCCGGTTGCAACGCAGGGCCAGAAGCTTGACTACACGGCCCCTGCTTCGATCAACAAGGCAACTGTTTATCAGGATGGCTCGGCTCATCGCTTCGGCGATGCTTCGCCTTCGTCCTACCAGAACTAAAGGTCCGTTAGGACTTTTGGCCCCTCCGGTCCCGCGGGGCAGTCCCGTGGGCCGGGCACAAATGCAGTATCCATATTGCATGTATTCCCGAAGGTGCCGGTGCAGTCCTCCCAGATGTGCCGGACACCGCAGGGCGGGCCGCCAAGGCCCGGTTAATCGAATGTTCCCCGTCATCCCGAGACATGGTCTCAAGGGTCAGCCTGGAAAATGCTGTTGTCGGGGCGCTATAAAGAAAAGGATTAGAAAATGAAGAAATTTACTCTCGCCGCCCTCGCTGTCGCTCTGAGCGCCGGTGCCGCCTATGCCGAAAATCCCTATGTTGGTGAGCCGCCTGCACTGGCTGCCCAGGACAAGGCTTTCATGCTTCCCGGCGATGCCACGGGTGCTTCCATGCACAGCAACATCGATTACACGGCTCCGGCTGCCATCCACCGCTCCGCGCCGGCCTATCAGGATGGCTCGGCTCATCGCTTCGGTGATAACTCCCCGTCGAGCTATCAGAACTAATTCACTTGTCCTGCCTTATGCCGTGTGTTCCTCCCCTCACGCATGGACAGGCAGGATAGGCGAAAGGTTTTTAAGGAATCTCCCCGGAGGATGGCGTCAATGCCTCCCCGGACTGCCCGGATCAGAGGCATTGCGCCATCCAAAGGGGCGAACATGAAATGCAAAAGGCGAAGCTTGCGGGCTTCGCCTTTTTCTTTTCGGGTGATGTGCTGGCGGTCAGTCGCGCAGCAATTCGTTGATCGAGGTCTTGGAACGGGTTTTTTCGTCCACGCGCTTGACGATGACGGCGCAATAAAGGCTGGGGCCCCAGTTTTCACCGGGAACATTCTTGCCCGGCATGGTGCCTGCAACCACGACCGAATAGGGCGGCACTTCGCCATAGAAGACTTCGCCGGTCGCGCGGTCCACGATCTTGGTGGACTTGCCGATGAAGACGCCCATGCCGAGCACGGAGCCTTCGCGCACGATGCAGCCTTCGACCACTTCCGAACGCGCGCCGATGAAGCAGTTGTCCTCGATGATGGTCGGTCCCGCCTGCATCGGTTCCAGAACGCCGCCGATGCCGACGCCGCCGGAAAGATGCACGTTCTTGCCGATCTGCGCGCAGGAGCCGACGGTCGCCCAGGTGTCGACCATGGTGCCTTCATCGACATAGGCGCCGAGATTGACGAAGGATGGCATCAGGATCGCGTTGGGCGCGATATAGGCCGAGTGGCGCACGACGCAGTTCGGCACGGCGCGGAAGCCCGCCTTTTCGAACTCGTTCGCCGTCCAGCCGTCGAACTTGGAGGGGACCTTGTCCCACCACGATGACTGGCCGGGGCCGCCCTTGATGACTTCCATCGGGTTGAGGCGGAAGGAGAGCAGAACCGCTTTCTTCAGCCATTGGTTGACATGCCAGTTGCCGTCCGCCTGTTTTTCTGCGACACGGGCTTCACCGCGGTCGAGCAGAATGAGCGACTGTTCGACGGCTTCGCGCACTTCGCCGCGCGTGGCCGTGTTGATCCCGTCGCGCTCGTCGAAAGCCTTGTCGATTGTCTTCTCAAGGGAGGCGTGGTCTGGCTTGGTCATGAATAGCGGTCTCCGTGAAAGGGCAGCGGATGGCGGGCGCAGCGTGCGTGCGGCTCCGTCTGTCGGGAAATTGATTAAGCGAAGGCGTCATATGGGTCAATGTGGTTCATGATCCAATTGCCCGCTGTTGGACAATGGCCGTCACGTTTGAGACAGATTAAGCATTTAGCTGCAAAATAAACTTGATGATGGAATGTAAGGAGCAGGTGAAAGCATGAACCCGATGGAGAAGTCCGGCTGGACGCCATTCCCCAATTCAGAGGATGCGGTCAAGCAGGCGCGCACCGTACCGCAGACACCCCAGACCGAGGCTTCTGCCTATCGCCTTGCTTTCACGGATGATGATTTCATGACCCGGCGCGACCTGCGCCCGGTCCGCTTGCAGCTTGAGCTTCTGAAACCGGAAATGATTCTGGCCGATCGCGGCATCAAATCCACCGTCGTCCTGTTCGGCGGCGCGCGCATTCCGGCACCCGGCGGCGAGGCCTGGGCGGCCAAGAACGAGGTCCAGAAGAAAAACCTCGAAGCCAATTCCCGGTATTACGAGGAAGCGCGCAAATTCGCGCGGCTCTGTTCGGAATATTCCGCCACCACCTATTACCGCGAATTCATCGTGGTGACGGGCGGCGGCCCCGGCGTGATGGAAGCGGGCAATCGCGGTGCAGCCGATGTCGGTGCGCCGACCATCGGCCTCAATATCGTGCTGCCGCATGAACAGGCGCCCAATGCCTATGTCACGCCGGACCTCTGCTTCAATTTCCATTATTTCGCGATCCGCAAGATGCATTTCCTCATGCGGGCAAAGGCCGTCTGCGTGTTTCCCGGCGGGTTCGGCACGATGGACGAATTGTTCGAGGCGATGACGCTGATCCAGACCAACCGCATGGAGCGGATGCCGCTCATCCTGTTCGGCAAGGAATTCTGGAACAAGGCGATCAATATCGAGTTTCTGGCCGAGCAGGGCACGATTTCGCCGGCCGATATCGAGCTTCTCACCTTTGTCGAAACCGCCGACGAAGCCTGGGATCACATCAAGGATTTCTACAAGCTCTGATCGCCCTTGACAGTGTGCTGGATGCGCCCGGCCAAAAGGTCGGGCGTTTCTTTTTGCGCGTCTTCTTCGGCACGATAGGGGCGGGGGCGGTGAACGAGCGTCACCAGCACGACCGAGATAATCATCAGCAGATACCACGAGCCGAGCTTGCCCATTGAAACCAGTTCCCAGCCATTGCGCTGGTTGGGGTAGAGCCAGGCCTTCGACCATGTGCCGATGTTTTCCGCGATCCAGATAAACAGCGCGGTCAGCAGAAAGCCGATCAGCAGCGGCATTTTGTGCCGGAAGCGGAAGACGCGATAATGCATGGTCGTGCGCCAGTAGAGCGCGAAGGTGGCGGCAAAGAGCAGCCAGCGCGCATCCCATATGAAGTGGTGCGCGAAAAAGTTGATATAGATCGCCGCGGCCAGAACGAAGGTCAGGGAGAGCGGCGGATAGTGGTTCAGCCTTATATCGAAAATGCGGTTGATGCGCGCCATGTAGGAGCCGACGGCCGCATACATGAAGCCGGAAAACAGCGGCACGCCGCCGATCCGGAAGAAATTTTCCTCCGGGTAGACCCATGATCCGGCATGGGTTTTGAAGACCTCCATCGCCGTTCCGACAATGTGGAAAATGACGATGACCTTGGCCTCTTCCCACGCTTCCAGCTTGAAAAGCAGCATGGCAAGCTGGATTGCCAGCGCGGACAGGAACAGGAAATCATAGCGCGTGATGAAGCCCGCGCCGCCATCCGGCCAGAACCAGCGGGTCAGCATGATGAGCGCCAGCATCGCACCGCCGAAAAGGCAGGCCCATGCCTGTTTCAGCCCGAAAACCAGAAACTCGACCAGCGCATCGGCGATCCGGTGACGGGGCAGGCTGTCGAGAAGGCGGTGGGCTGCATTCTCGATTTGTTTTTCAAGTCCGGTGAAATGCCTATCTTCGTGCAATGATCGCTTCCAGAAACAGGGTCAGGTTGTCGGTCACATAGTCCACCTGATCGGTGAACTCGGGATCGCTTTCCCATATTTCTGAAAATGTAGGCTCAAAATTGTTCGGCACGACCAGCACGGTTTTCATGCCGAGAGATTTCGGCACCACCAGATTGCGCGCCAGATCCTCGAACATCACCGCCTTGCCTGCATCAACGCCAAATGCGCCGAGGAAGCGGTCATAGGTGACGGGTTCCGGCTTCGGGGTCAGGCCAGCGGCGACAATGTCGAAAATATCGTCGAAATCATCGAGGATACCAAGCTGGCGGGCGGCGCGTTCGGCATGGCCGCGATCGCCATTGGTGAAGATGAACCGGCGGCCCGGCAGCGCCTTGATGGCCTCTCCCAGCGCCGGATCGGGTTTCAGCCACGTATAGTCGATATCGTGGACCTTTTGCAGAAAGTCGTCCGGGTCGATCTGATGGCATTCCATCAGGCCTTTGAGCGTCGTGCCATATTCCAGATAGAACTGCTTCTGGATCTTGCGCGCCTCGTCGCGCGGCAGTTGCAGAAGCGCCTCGACATAGCTCGTCATCTTCACGTCGATCTGCGAGAACAGATTGGCGGCGTGCGGATAGAGCGTGTTGTCGAGGTCGAACACCCAGTCGGTGACGTGCGCGAAAGCGGCTCTATCCGGAATATCGGTCATGGTCTGTCCTTACGCGCTTTACGGCACGATCAACGTGCTTCTTTTATCACGGCACGATCAGCGTGCTTTTTTTATCACGGCACGATCAACGTGCCGGCACCATGCTCGGTGAAAAGTTCCAGCAGCACGGAATGCGGGGTCTTGCCGTTCAAAATGACGACGCCTTCGACGCCGCGGCGGATCGCGTCGATGCAGGTTTCCACCTTGGGGATCATGCCGCCGGAAATCGTGCCGTCCTTGATGAGCGCCTGCGCATCGGCAACGGAAAGCTCCTTGATGAGGTTCTTGTCCTTGTCGAGCACGCCCGGAACGTCGGTCAAGAACAGGAGGCGCGTTGCGGCCAGCGCACCGGCAATCGCGCCCGCAAACGTGTCGGCATTGATGTTGTAGGTGTGGCCGTCGCGGCCCGGCGCCACCGGCGCAATGACCGGGATCATCTCGGAACGCGCCAGAAGATCGAGGAGCGTGCGGTCCACTTCCGCCGGTTCGCCGACGAAGCCAAGGTCCAGCACTTTCTCGATACTGGAATCGGGGTCGATGACGGTCTTGTGCGCCTTCTGCGCGAAGACCATGTTGCCATCCTTGCCGCAAAGCCCGATGGCCCATTCGCCCTCGGCATTGATGAGGGCGACGATTTCCTTGTTGATGGAACCGGCCAGAACCATTTCCACCACTTCGACGGTCTTTTCGTCGGTGACGCGCAGGCCCCCTTCAAAACGCGATTCGATGCCGAGCTTGGTCAGCATGGCCTGGATCTGCGGTCCGCCGCCATGCACGACGATGGGGTTGATGCCCGACTGTTTCAAAAGCGCGATATCGCGTGCGAAAGCCTTGCCCAGCTCCGGATTGCCCATGGCGTGGCCGCCATATTTCACGACGACATGCTTGTTCTCGTAGCGCTGCATATAGGGCAGGGCCGCAGACAGGAGTTGCGCTTGCATTTCGGGATTTTCAAGTGTCGTCATCGCGGGCTCCATGGCTGGCGACAGGGCAGGGAGAAACAGGTTTTTCTAGACTGGTTTTGCGGCAATTGGAATCCGCCGATGTTCATTTTTCGCCTGTTCGTTCGCGATTATTTGAATTGGCGGCCCGAAACATGCCCAACAAAAAGCCGATGCGGGATTTAAGCGGATTGGGAGTTCAAACAATTTTCAAAGAAGCTGTTTTCATGCGCAAGATTTTCCTCGCCGCCCTTGTTTCCCTGCTTGGCGCATCCGCCTCCCATGCCGCGCCGGCACAGACGACCGAAACGATCATTCTTGTCCGCCATGGCGAAAAGCCCGCGGGCGGTCTGGGGCAACTCGACTGCCGGGGGCTCAACCGCGCCCTGAAGCTGCCCGCCGTCATTGCGCGGGATTTCGGCAAGCCCGACGCCATTTTCGCGCCCGATCCGGCCAGGGAGAAGATGGATAACGGCATTTCCTACGCCTATAATCGTGCGCTGGCGACGGTGGAGCCGACTGCAATCCGTTTTGGAATGCCGGTCGATACGCGCTTCGGCTATGACGAGATCGGGAAGTTGCAGGCAGCCCTCGAAGCGCCGCAATACAGCAATGCGGCGATACTGGTCGGCTGGGAACACAAGCAGCTCTACAAGCTGGCCAGAAATCTGCTCAAGGACAATGGCGGAGATAAAGCCGCGGTGCCGAAATGGCGCGGCAATGATTTCGACAGCATCTATGTGCTGCATATCCGGCGCGGCGACGGGCATGTGAGCGCTGGTTTCCAGCGGCTGAACGAGGGGCTGGACGGGCAGCCGGAAAGCTGCCCGGACTGACGGTCAATATTCCTTCAGGAGCAGGGCGATTGCCGCGCGCAGGTCATCGAGGCCCAGCCCCTTTTCCGAGGATGTGGCAATGATGCCGGGAAAACAGGCCGCGCGCTTGTAGGTGAGCCTGTGCGTCTCTTCCAGAAGGCGGGGCACGCCTGCGGGCTTGATCTTGTCGATCTTGGTCAGCACGATCTGATAGGACACCGCCGCCTTGTCGAGAAGGTCGAGCACTTCGGCATCGTTCTTCTTGATGCCGTGGCGGGCGTCGATCAGCACATAGACGCGCTTCAGCGTGGTGCGCCCGCGCAGGTAATCGAACACAAGCCGCGTCCAGGCATCGACCTGCGCCTTCGGGGCCTCGGCAAAGCCATAGCCCGGCATGTCCACCAGCGCCAGCGGCGGCAGGTCGCCATTCTCGCCGGAATAGCCGTCCGGCACGAAATAGTTCAGTTCCTGCGTGCGGCCCGGCGTGTTGGAGGTGCGGGCAAGGCCCTTCTTGTTGACGAGCGCGTTGATCAGCGACGACTTGCCGACATTGGAGCGGCCGGCAAAGGCGATTTCCACCGGTCCTTCGGGCGGCAGGAATTTCATCGACGGCACGCCGCGAATGAAAATCCACGATTTCTTGAAGAGAAGGCGTCCTTCCTCGACGAGTACCGCCTGGGCCTCCCGGACCGCATCCGCCGCTGCCTGAGCGGCCCTGATCGCCGCCTGCTTCTTATCCTGCTCGCTCAATGTCCGTGTCCCGATGGTGTATTCTCTTGCGTACACGCATCAATGTTATGCGCCGCATTGTCAACCTGATGGCACAAAAAACCCCGCCGAAGCGGGGTTTTGTAGATTTACTTATTCGCCTCTTTCGGCTTTCGCCTGAAAACTCCCTTGAGATTGTCGAAGAGCTCGATCTTCACGCCCTGGCGCTTCATGATGACACCCTGCTGGATGATCGACAGCGTGTTGTTCCACGCCCAGTAGATCACCAGACCGGCCGGGAACGAGGCCAGCATGAAGGTGAAGATGACAGGCATCCAGGTAAAGATCGCGGCCTGCGTCGGATCGGGCGGCGTCGGGTTCATGCGCATTTGCAGGAACATGGTGATGCCCATGATGATTGGCCAGACGCCGATCATCAGGAAGTGCGGCACCGTGTAGGGCAGAAGGCCGAACAGGTTGAACAGCGATGTCGGATCGGGCGCCGCCAGATCGTGAATCCAGCCGAAGAATGGCGCGTGACGCATTTCGATGGTGACATAGAGCACCTTGTACAGGGCGAAGAACACCGGAATCTGCACCACCACCGGCCAGCAGCCGGCCAGCGGATTGATCTTCTCTTCCTTGTAGAGCTTCATCATCTCCTGCTGCTGGCGCATCTTGTCATCCGCATATTTCTCGCGGATTTCGGTGAGCTTCGGCTGCACGAGCTTCATGCGCGCCATCGACTTGTACGACTTGTTGGCAAGCGGGAAGAACAGGCCCTTCAGCAGAACGGTGACGACGAGGATGGCGACGCCGAAATTGCCGGTGAACTTGTAGATCCAGTCGATGAGATAGAACATCGGCTTGGTGATGAAATAGAACCAGCCCCAGTCGATCAGGAGATCGAACTGCTTGATGTGGTATTTCGTTTCGTAGTTCTGGATCGTGTTGACGACCTTCGCGCCGGCGAAGACGCGGTTCTGGATCGTCTGCGACTGGCCGGGCGCAACCGTCACCGGCGCGCTCAACAGGTCCGACTGGTAGCGCGGACGGTCGTTTGTGAAATGCGAGAAACGGCCGGTAAACTTTTCGTCCTGCGGCGGGATGAGCGTTGCCGCCCAATATTTGTCGGTGATGCCGACCCAGCCGCCGATGACATCCTTGAACGAAATGTCCTTGTCGTCCTCGACCTTGGAATATTTGATTTCCTGAAGGCCATCCTGGCCCATGACGCCGATCAGGCCTTCATGCAGCACATAGGTGGCGCTTGCATGTTCGGGCTGGTTGAAGCGGGTCACGCGGCCATAGGAGGCGAGAGAAACCGGCGCACCGCTTTCATTGGTGATCGTGTCGTCAACGGTGAACATATAGGCGTCGTCAACCGAGATGACGCGCTTGAACGTGATGTTCTTGTCGTTGGTGTAGGTCAGCGTGACCGGCGTGGACGGGGTCAGCCTGTCGTTGCCCTCCACGGTCCAGACCGTGTCGGGACCCGGAACCGGACCAGTCGCTTCATTGCCGGTGAAGCCCAGTTCAACGAAATAGCCCTGCTTCAGCGACGAGGGCGCGAGCAGTTCGATATCCGGAGAATTCTTGTCGACGGTCTCGTGGTATTTCTTGAGGTAAAGATCGTCGAGGCGCGCGCCGGTCAGGTTGATCGATCCGCGCAGCGAAGGCGTGTCGATCTGGACGCGCTTGGTCTGTGCGACGGCTGCCTCGCGGGTCAGCGTGCCGCCTGCGGCTGCAACATCGCCCTGGCCGGGAATATTTCCCGATGTGGCGGGCAATTGCGGCGTGTCGCCGCTCTGGCCGCCTTGCGCCTGCTGCGTTGCCTGTTGTTTTTGCTGCTGCTGCTCCTCAATGCGTGCCTGCTCCCGCTGGGCTTCCGTCTTCGGACCCAGATAAAACACTTGCCACAGCGTCAGCACGAGGATGGACAGGGCAATGGTGATGAAGAAATTGCGGTTATTTTCCATTGACGGGTCCTGATTCCGGTCTTTCCGTTCGGCGTTTCCCATCGCCCCGCCGTTCACCCTTCGCCTTGATGCGGCGGGAGAGTTCTTCGGTCAGTCGCGAAAAGGGCGCAGTGAGGGCTTGCTCGCGCGCTACGATCACATAGTCGGTCGAAGGCGCCATGTCACGCCCCACGTGACAACGAACCGCTTCCCTGAGCCTGCGGCGGATGCGGTTTCGTATCACGGCGTTGCCGTTTTTCTTGGTTACGGTGAAACCTGCACGGGGTTTTTCGCCGATTTTGGCGGTTTGCGATTCCTCTTCGGTCCGCTCGCGGACTTCGAGAAGAAACAGTGGACCACGTCGCTTTTCACCATTCCTCAAAGCCAAAAACTCCGCTCTCTTGCGAAGGCGGAGTATTTGTTTCGGCTTTTTCATGTCTTTGTTCACCGCGCTTGGCCCGAGGTCCATATCGCGCGGGAAAAGATCAAGCGGAAAGCCGCTTGCGGCCGCGCGAACGGCGAGCGGCGAGAACCTTGCGTCCGCCGGTGGTTGCCATGCGTGCACGGAAACCGTGACGACGCTTGCGGACGATCTTGGATGGCTGGTAAGTGCGCTTCATTTATTTAATACCGCGGTGTGCGGCCCTTCTTGATTCTGTTTTTCCGTTGAACACGATCGGGTCCGAAAACTGTTTTCCACTTTCCGGGATCATGCTCTATTGAACAGGAGCTGGTTCTGTCCTGGCGGCGGACAGCACAAAACCATCCGTAAACCGTGCAGGCGAACGTGACGCGGCTTATAGGGGGAGGGCGATCAAGAGTCAATGCTCCGCGAAGGGGCCGCAAAAGGGACATGCTCTGCTTTTTGCTGAAATTGCGCCATTCGCACCGGCATTGGCCCTGCATTGGCCCTAGATTGGCATTGCCAAAATAGGTCAGCTCTTTAATAAGGATGCGCAACATTTTCACATGCGGGCGCGTTCCCGCAAAATCGCATTCTTGAGAGGAGTTCCCCATGAGCATCCGTCGCATCGAAGTCGGCCCGCGCATGAGCCAGGCCGTCGTGCATGGCAACACCGTTTATCTCGCCGGTCAGGTGGGCAATCCGGGCGCCAGCGTCACCGAACAGACCAAGGCCGTTCTGGCCGAGGTGGACCGTCTGCTCAAGGAAGCGGGCTCCGACAAGACCAAAATCCTTCAGGCCATCATCTGGCTTGCCGACATGAAGGATTTTGCCGAAATGAACGCCGTCTGGGATGCGTGGGTCGATCCGGCGCACACGCCTGCCCGCGCCACCGGCGAAGCCGCGCTGGCAACGCCCGACTACAAGGTCGAGATCATCATCACCGCTGTGGTGTAATCTCTTTATAGGGATGCAAACCCCGTCGAAGCTTCGGTTTCGGCGGGGTTTTTATTGGCGGATACGCTGCGAAAAGCCGTCGCGCCCGCCAGCAAGCGCTTTTGCATCGATCGATGCGCGTTCGCGCGCCTCCTCAAGCGTGCCGCCATTCTCGATCCAGCCGTGATCGTATAGATAGCCGGGCAGATAGCCCGACAGGAGAATGCGGTAGTCGAACGGGAAGGTCGGGTCCAGCACCCGCGCCATGTGGAAGATGATCGTCGTGCAGTTCGCGCTCAGCGTATTGTAGAATTTCGGCTCTTCCGCCAGCTCATTGCCAAGCTTCACATAGGACAGGAAGAGTTCGCGCGCGCCTGCCGGCGGCAGATTCACGCGGTAGCGATAGACATCTTCCTGGCGGTTGTTGGTGCGCAGATAGATGATGTCGCGCTCTTCCGCGGCAATCATCGCCAGCTCATATTGGCGGAAAAAGCCCGCAATCGGCGAATAGACCTCGTGATGCTCCCGGCGAATCTCGCCCGAAAAGACCACATGGCGGCCATCCTCGAAGCCGAAGGACAACAGCGTGTGGGCGATTGCAGGGCTCGACCAGTAGGACAGGAACACGTCCACCGACGTGATCTTGCCGAGGTCGTAGGTTTCCTCTTTCCAGTTGGGCGTGAAATCCTCCGTCGTCCGCCAGATGAAGTCGCGGACATTGGAAAGCGTGACCATATCGCCGTTGATGTCGCCCGTCACCGTGCGGGCGACATCGGGCGCCCAGATGCGATTGAGCGATGGGCGGACCGTGGACCATGCGGCGAGCACCGCCAGAGCCAGGAGGCAGAAGAACAGACGCCTGCGCCAGCAATTGTAATGTCTTTCGCCTGCGATCACCAGCGCCGCGATCACCAGCCAGGCGGCGATGATCGATCCGCGCACGGCATCGCCAAAGGGCAATTGAAACCACATGGCGAAGCTGGCCCAGATCGCAAAGACAAGGACGAATAAAATGAAGATGAATTTGCCTGCGATGCGGACGGGAGCCGATTTCAGGAGAGATGACATATGCATTCCGTATTCGTCGGTTGCCGCGGCCGGAAATGGTTCAGCATGCGGAAATCGCGGCGATACTGACATGATTTGCATCATCATGTCATGGGGGTATCGTTTAGAATAGGGAATTTAAATTTCTACATTAGAAATTGCGATAATTTCAGCTGCAACGGCGTTATTTCTTTACGGTTACAGCTTCGCCGCGCGGGCGGGGGACGGGCCTGCGGTTGCGGGCGTGCGGGCGCACCAGACGCCACAGCAGAAGCGCGCCGACGATGGCCGCATAGATGACCGGCTCGGCGGGCCAGCTTTTCACCGACATGATGAAATGGATCGCGCCGCCTGCGATTGCGACATAGACCAGCTTGTGGAGGCTGCTCCAGCGTCGGCCGAGCTTGCGGATCGACCAGTTGTTGGAGGTGAGCGCCAGCGGCACCAGCAGCAGGAGGCTCACCATGCCGATGGTGATGAAGGGACGCCGCACGATATCGGTGATGATGGCGGGCATGTCCAGGCCCTGATCCAGCACCATATAGGTGGCGAAATGCATCAGCGCATAATAGAAGGCAAGCAGGCCGAGCGCGCGCCGGTAGCGCAGAAAGGCCATGCCGGTCAGGTCGCGGATCGGTGTGACCAGAAGGGTCAGGATCAGAAAGCGCAGCGCCCACAGGCCAAGCGTGTGTTCGAAGGTCTTGACCGGATCGGCGCCAAGACTGCCGCTTGCGCCCAGATAGAAGGTCCAGACCGCCGGAACGAAACCGGCCGCATAGAGCAGCCAGACCTTCCATTCGCCGGGCCGGGCTGTCTTCTTTCTGCCTGCCTTGATCGCCGCCGCCATGTCAGTAATTCGCCTTCAGGTCCATGCCCGCATAAAGCGATGCGACTTCCTCGCCATAGCCGTTGAAGGGCAGTGTCGGGCGGCGGCCCGAGCCGAAGAAGCTGCCTTCGCCGATGCGCCGCTCGGTCGCCTGGCTCCAGCGCGGATGATCGACGGCCGGGTTTACATTGGCATAGAAGCCATATTCGTTGGCGGCCTGCTGCTGCCATGAGGTTGGCGGCTGCTTTTCGACAAAGCTGATCTTCGTGATCGCCTTGATGCCCTTGAAGCCGTATTTCCACGGCACGACGAGCCGGATGGGCGCGCCGTTGGCGTTCGGCAATGTCTCGCCGTAAAGGCCGACCGAAAGGATGGTGAGCGGATGCATGGCCTCATCGAGGCGCAGGCCCTCGATATAGGGCCAGTTCAGAACCTGAAAGAGACCCGTCTGGCCCGGCATTTCCTCCGGACGCACGAGGCCGGTAAAGGCGATATATTTGGCCGAGCCGAGCGGCTCCACCTGCGCCAGAAGGCTTGAAAGCGGAAACCCGATCCACGGAATCACCATCGACCATGCCTCGACGCAGCGCATGCGATAGATGCGCTCTTCAAGCGGCATTTTCGCGATCAGCTCCTGAATGTCGAATTCCTTCGGCTGTTTGACGAGCCCATCCACCGTCAGCTTCCACGGCAGCGGCTTGTAGTTGCCGGAATTGGCGGAAGGATCGCTCTTGTCGGTGCCGAATTCATAGAAATTATTGTAGGTGGTGACTGCGTCCTGCGGGGTCAGCTTTTCGTCCACCTTATAGGCGGAAGCCCTGGCTTTCAGCGGTTCGGCGAAGGCCGACGAGGCGATGCCGGCGGCTGCCAGCACGCCGGCGCCGACCATGAACGAGCGGCGGTTCAGATAGAGGCTCCTTGGCGTCACCGCATCATAGGTGAGCCTGGCGGATGAAAAACGCCCCGGTTTGAAGCTGCTCATGTCACTCCCACTCCCAAATCGGTTGAACCTCAATTGCTGACAAGATTCCATGGAAAGGCGTCAAAAGCATGGATAATCCGGGACCGAACTGTTGCTCACGCTTTGTTGAAGCCTGCCGCGACCGTAACAGAATTGTAACACGATGTAACTTTTCGTGCATTCTGCCATATTCTTGCTAAAACTCTGCTGTTAACCGCATTACATTAACGCATCCAGAAAGACGCATCCCGCAAAATCGTTTCAAGTTTTTGCCGGAAATGCTCTGTCGCCGGCAGGGGTGGGGACGCACCCGGGAAGAGCTGCCTTCAAACCTTCGTTAACGTCTCATTGGCTATGTTGAGATCATGGTAAAGAAGATGTTTATTGCCGCTTTGGCGGCGGCTGCGCTTAACGTGGCGGCCGGTTCGGCTCTGGCCGAAGGACAGCCCGTTTCGACGAGCGGCCAGGGCAAGGTCCTGAACGCCATTGCCGCGTCGATGAAGGAAGAGCAGGGCGCTCCCAAGCTTGGTGAAGGCGTGACAATGCGCGACAGGAAGATGGATAAGGAAACGACGCCGGAACAGAATTTTTCGCGCAGCAAGCAGTTCATCTACCGCTTCTACAAGCCGGACAATGCGTCGAACGAACTGGTGATCCTGCTGCATGGTTCGGGCGGGAACGAGACGAGCCTTGTGCCGCTGGCGTCGAAAGTCTGGCCGCGCGCCACGCTGCTTGGCATTCGCGGCCGCGTGATGCAGGATGGCGGCACGCGCTGGTACAAGCGCATCACGCCGGTAAAGTTCGACCAGAAGGACATCAAGCTCGAAGCCAATGCCTTCGTGACCTTTCTGACGCGACTGGCCGACGACAAGGACCTTGACCTTCACCACGCAACCTTCGTGGGTTATTCCAACGGCGCCAATCTTCTGGCGGCGACGATGCTGCTGCACCCTGACCTTGTGAAACGCGCTGTGCTGATGCGCTCGATGCCGGTTCTGGACGATGCGCCGGTGGCCAATCTCAGCAAGGCGCGCGTGCTCGCCATCGCCGGTGAGCACGACAAGCTCTATTCACCATTCGCGCCGGCGCTTTCAGCACTTCTGCGCTCCAATGGCGCGCGGGTCGATGCCCGCACCGTCGATGCCGATCACATGCTCGGCGAAAAGGATATCGCCACCATTCGCGAATGGGTCGGCTCGCTCGGGCCGGATGGCGCACCGGCGGTTTCGATGAAGGGGCGGTGAGTTAAGGCAGTAGGGCAGTAGGGCAGTAAGGCAGTATGTTAAGGGAATAGGGGAATAAGGGAGTAGGGGAGTATGTTTTGGTTGCGCATGACCGCGACCACCATATTCTTCACTGCCCTACTGCCCTACTGCCCTACTGCCCTACTGCCCTACTGCCCTACTGCCCTACTGCCCTACTGCCCTAATCAGCTATAGAAACCGCCCCGCAATCCCCGGCTTCCGAGCCAAACACGAGGCGGTGGCCTTCATTGTCCCAGCCCATGCTGGTGATGGCGCCCTTGCCGGGGCGGCGCAGGAGAACTTCCTTGCTGTCGGCGAAGCGTGCGATCAGGATCATGCCGTCGCTGTAGCCGATGGCCACGATGTCCTCGGCCGGATGGCAGGCAACCGATGTCACCATGCTGTCGCCGCGAAGGCCAAGCTCCAGCGGGGCCTTGCCCATCGGGCCGTCCTTGCCCGCAAAAGGCCAGACGATGGCCGCAGGCGCGCCCGACGTCGCAAGCCACTTGGCCTTGGCGCTCCACGACCAATCCTTCACCTTCGCCGGATAGCCGGTCATGCGCATGTGTTTCGCATCTTCAAGACGCCAGCCATGCAGGGCATTCTCCTGCATCGAGGTGATGAGAAAGCGGCCATCGGGCGAAAAGATCACGCCGATATGCGCGCCCTTCCATTCCAGTTCGACAGGCTTTGCCGCCGTGCCGGTCCAGATCAGCGTCGCGCCATTATAGCGCGCAATGGCAAGCCGCTGGCCCTTCGGCGCAAAGGCAATGCCCTCGACGCTGCGTTCCTGCGCAAATTCCTGCATCTTGCCGTCGCAGGTGCGCACCCAGGCCGTGCGGCCCGATGCAAAGCCGACAGTTCCGCCGGGGCCCGCCGCAACAGCCGTCATCCATTTGCGCGGGATATTGGCAAGTTCGGTCACTGTTCCGTCGGCGTCGGTACGGCACACACGGCCATCCTCGCCGCCGGTGACAAGCGATTTTCCGTCAGCCGAAACAGCCGCGCTCAACAGCCCGTCATGGGCCGCCGAGGTTTTGCTGCCATTGTTCAGCTGATGGATCGCGCCGTCAGCCATGGCGAAAAAAGGAATGCCGCCGACAAAGCGCGCATAAAGACAATGACCCTCAAGGTCGAGCGGAGCTACTGTAGGCATCGGCTTCCGGTATTTCTTGTTTTACTTGGCTGTTTTATTGGGCTGTTTTACTTGACCTGGCAGTTTTCGAAACCGGCCTTCAGGGCGGCGGGGTCGAGTTCGCGGCCAATGAAGACGAGGCGGCTTTCGCGCTTCTCATCTTCCTTCCAGGCGCGCTGGTGGTCGCCCTCGATAATCATGTGCACGCCCTGCACCACATAGCGGTCCGGGTCGTCCTTGAAAGCGATGATGCCCTTGAGGCGCAGGATATTCGGCCCCTGCGTCTGGGTGATGTTCTGTATCCACGGGAAGAATTTCGCCGGGTCGACTTCGCCGCCCCTCAGCGATACGGACTTCACCGTCACATCATGGATCGGCGAGGCATGATCGTGGTGGTGGTCATGATCGCAATCGGGGCCGCATACGTGGTCATGATCATGATGATCGTGCGCATGATGGTGGTGATGGTCATGGCCATGAGCGTGGCCATGATCGTGGTGATGATCGTGGTCGCAGTCCGGCCCGCAGACATGATCGGGATGATCATGGTCGAGGAAGTGCGGATCATTGTCCAGCACGCGCTTCAGGTCGAAGGCGCCGCGATCCAGCACGCGGTCGAGCGGGATGGAAGCGCGCTCGGTGCGATGGATGATGGCATGCGGATTGATGGCGCGCACCGTCGCCTCGATGGCCGCCAGTTCATCCGGCGTCACGAGGTCGGTCTTGTTGATGAGCACCACATCGGCAAAGGCGATCTGGTCTTCCGCCTCGCGGCTGTCCTTCAGGCGCAGCGGCAGGTGCTTGGCATCCACAAGGGCGACAACGGCGTCGAGGCCGGTCTTGGCGCGCACGTCGTCATCCATGAAGAAGGTCTGCGCCACCGGAACCGGATCGGCAAGGCCGGTGGTTTCCACGATGATGGCGTCGAAACGGCCCGGACGGCGCATCAGACCCTCCACCACGCGGATCAGGTCGCCGCGCACGGTGCAGCAGATGCAGCCATTGTTCATTTCGTAGATTTCTTCGTCCGACTCGACGATCAGGTCGTTGTCGATGCCGATCTCGCCGAATTCATTGACGATCACGGCATAACGCTTGCCGTGATTCTCGGTCAGGATACGGTTGAGAAGGGTGGTCTTGCCCGAGCCCAGATAACCGGTCAGAACGGTCACGGGAATGCGGCCAGCTTCAGTGGTCGTCTCGGTTGCAGACGCGGCTTCGTTTTGGGCTTCAGCCTGGCTCATGGTTATGCCTCTTGAAGTTGTGGCCTTTTTGAAGTCGGGGTTCAGAACGGCCAGCGCAAAGCGGCACAGCACCGAAACCCCGGATAGGACAATTCATATAAGGGAAGGGCGGCGTGAATGCCATATGCAATGCTATAATATTACATCGTTGCCTTTCACGATGACGACAGATGCGCTTGGCTTGAACCGTGGCCGCATTTGGCATATGTTTGGAATATATGTCAAAGGAGTTGGGCCAATGCCACACAAATCGCGGCTCAAATCACGGGAAGTCCGGCTTTTCCGCAATAATCGCAATCAGGCAATCCGGATTCCGGTCGAATTCGAGTTGCCGGGCGATCGGGCATTGATTACGCGCGATGGCGACCGGCTGATTGTCGAGCCGCTTCGCCAGGGCGGCTTGCTGGCCCTGCTCGATAGCTGGAAGCCTCTGGATGAAGCCCTGCCTGATGTTGCGGACCGCCCGGTCGAGCCGAAAGACATTTTCTGATGCGCTATATGCTCGACACCAACATCATCAGTGATCTGGTGAAAAATCCAGCCGGTTCTGTTGCCGGGCATATCAGGCGGGTGGGGGCGGATGCCGTTTGCACCAGCGTCATCGTTGCTGCCGAACTGCGTTATGGTGTCCTGAAAAAAGCTTCGCCTGTCCTGGCGGCGCGTGTCGAGGCTATTCTGCGGGCGATAGCTGTCCTGCCGTTCGACCTTCCAGCCGATGCAAAATACGGGGCGCTTCGGGCTGCGCTTGAGGCAAAAGGGCAGCCGATTGGCGGCAATGATCTTCTGATCGCGGCCCATGCCGCCACGCTTGGAATAACCATGGTGACGGCCAATGTTTCGGAGTTCGGACGGGTTGGCGAATTGTCGGTTGAAAACTGGCTCGACCAGCCAAGTCGTCAGCCCGCCTGATTGGCGAGGCGTTGCGACTCGAACCGGGCAAGGTCGAACCTGTCCACATCGCGCAGCAGTTCGATGAAGCCGGATACCGCATTGGCGATCAGTTTTTCGCCGGCTTCCGCCGTTGCGGCCGCCGCGTTGCCTGCAACGCCTTCCGGGTTGAGGTCGTGCATCTTCCAGCCAAAGGCGTGCGGGCCATAGGCGCGCAGGAACTTGAATTCCTCGGCATGGCGTGACTGGGCGTTGGAGAAGTTGCGCGCCTTCGACATATCCACCAGATCGGGGCGCAGCGCCAGCATCATCGATGTCTCGATAAAGCCGCCATGAATGTCGAGCGCCTTCTCCTCCGGCGTAATCAGCCCTTCCGGCAGGCCGAAGCGGGTCCAGCTTGTGGCGACCGCCAGCATGTCGAGCCTCGTGCGCAGTTCCGTCGCAACAATCGTCATCAGGGGCGAGTTTCCGCCATGCGCGTTCAGCATGACCAGTTTGCGAATGCCGCCCGCGTGAAGGTTCTCGCCGATGCCGATCCACTGGTTCACGGCCTCGGCGAAGGCGAGGCTCTGCGTTCCTTCCGTGTCCATGTGCTCGATGGAATAGCCGACCGGCTGCGCAGGCAGGAAATTGACGTTCAGCTCAGGCGGCAGCGCATCGCTGACGCGCGCGACAATGCCTTCGGCGATGATCGTATCCGTTTCAAACGGCAGGTGAGGCCCATGCTGTTCGTGTGCGCCAAGGGGCAGGACGACAATCATGTCGCTGTTCTGATCGCGCAGATCGGTCATGTTTTCCTCACTTTATTCATTTCATCGAAGCATGAACCGTAACGTCCATTGGCCGTGACAGCAACCGGAGCTTGTTGTTTCATAAGTCGGACAATATTTTACGATATAGGAATGTATGGGACTATCGATCCGGCGACAGCGAGACGTCGCATTAAAACCCTAACAAGGCCGAGGTGGCGATGAGCAAGGACAATAAGGCGGTTGTACTCTACCGGCTGCAATCCGTGGCGCGATTGTCGCGGACGGTGCTGGCCACGCGGCTTCTGGAACAGGGGCTTTATGCAGGGCAGGATGCGGTCATGCTGCAACTGGCCGCGGAAGACGGGCTGACGCCGGGCGTCCTTGCGCAGCGGCTGGGCGTGCGCCCGCCCACCATCACCAAAACCATTGCGCGGCTGCAAGGCCAGGGATTCGTCGCCAAGCGCGCCTCGGAAACCGATCAGCGCCAGTCGCATGTCTATCTGACGCAGACGGGGCTGGAGACCATCAAGGCGATCGAGAAATCCATTCGCAAGACCGAAAAGGACATGCTGAAGGGCCTCGACAAGAAAGACCGCAAGACCTTCCTCAAGATGCTGGCCCGGATGGAGAGCAATCTTGCGCTTCGCGGCGTCGCGCGCATTCCAGATGAACCCGATGCGGATGTGCTTGAAGAGGAGGAGGCGGAATAAGCCTGTCGGCCATCCGGCTCTAACTCTTTGTTTTGACGCGCATCTTGACGGGACAGCGTGAAACATTTTTCACAATGCGTGCTATCGAAAATGCTTCCAATTCAAGGTTTGCAATGGCATAACCGTTCGCAGGACGAATGGCTGCGTCTCACCTTGTCAGGTTGCGGCCGCGTCTCCGAGTGCGGCACGGACCATTTTGGGGAGGCGACTTGGCCCAGAAAATAAAGCTATCGACCATTGCTGATGCGCTTGGCGTTTCGACAGCCACAGTTTCGCTCGCTTTGCGCGACAGCCCCCTCGTTGCCGACCAGACCCGCGAGAAGATCAAGGAACATGCCCGCGCCATCGGTTATATCTATAACCGGCGCGCCGCGAGCCTGCGCACTTCGCGCTCCGGCATTGTCGGCGTCGTGGTGCATGACATCATGAACCCGTTCTTCGCGGAAATTCTCAAATCCATCGAAACGGAACTCGACCGTTCGCGCCAGACCTTCATCCTGTCCAATCATTACGACCAGCTCGAAAAGCAGCGCACCTTCATGGATACGCTGTTGCAGCTGGGCGCGGACGGGGTGATCATGTCGCCGGCCATCGGCACGCCGCCGGAAGATATCCAGCTTGCGGAAGACAACGGCCTGCCGGTCGTGCTGATCGCGCGCAGTGTCGAGGGTGTTCACGCGCCGGTTTTCCGGGGCGATGATGCCTACGGGATCGGCCTTGCCACCAATCACCTGATTTCGCTGGGGCACACGCGCATCGCCATGATCGGCGGCACGGACCAGACCTCGACGGGCCGCGACCGGTATCGCGGCTATGTGCAGGCGATGGAAAAGGCCGGGCTTGAGGTTCGTCCCGACTGGCGCATTGCCGGGCCACGCACGAAGCAGGGCGGCTTTGAGGTCGCGCCGCAGTTTCTGGCGTTAAAGGACAAGCCGACGGCTGCGGTCTGCTGGAACGACCTGACGGCCATCGGCCTGATGAACGGCATTGCGCGCGCCGGGCTGGTGCCGGGCGAGGACATTTCCGTGACCGGCTATGACGATCTTGAGGAAGCGGCGATTGCCACGCCTGCGCTCACGACCGTCTGGAACGGACAGCGTGAAGTGGGACGCCGGGCGGCCCGCGCGCTGCTCGACCAGCTGAACGGCGTCGAGGTTTCCTCGATGCAGGAACTCATCAAGCCGGAACTCCATATCCGTCAATCGACGTCCAAGCCGAAACACGGCTGATTTTCCCGCACCGGACGCCTTTCCTGCGGGCTGGTTTCTGTTCACGCATTATCCGACGCAAAGCGGCTGCGCACTTTTGCTGGAAATGTTTTACGCATGAGGAATGCCATGACAAAACGCGACGCGACAATTCTGGTGCTCGGAAACTTCAATGAATATGCCGTGCAGCGGCTTTCGGGCGAGTTTAATATCCGGCGTATCGCGCGCGGTGACACGGCACTTCTGGATGCGGCCTGGGCAAAGGAGGTGAAGGGCATTGCCAGCATGTCGAGCGTCGATGCGGCGCTGATCGACGCTTTGCCCAATCTTCAAATCATCGGCAATTTCGGTGTCGGCTACGATGCGGTGGATGCAAGACATGCTGCTAGCCGCAATGTGATGGTCACGAACACGCCGGACGTGCTGACCGAAGAAGTGGCGGACACGACCATCGGCCTCCTGATCGACACGGTGCGCGAATTGTCGAAATCGCAGGCATTCCTGCGCGCGGGCGACTGGGTGAAGGAGGGCCGCTATCCGCTGTCGCGGCTTTCGCTGCGCGGACGCAAGGTCGGCATTTTCGGGCTTGGCCGCATCGGCAAGGCGGTTGCCCATCGCATTGAGGCCTTCGGCCTGCCGATTGCCTATCACAATCGCCGTCAGGCAACCGACGTGAACTATGATTATTATCCGAGCCTCAAGGCGCTTGCCGAGGCTGTCGACACGCTCATTCTGGTCGCGCCGGGCGGGGCGGAAACCGCGAAGGCCGTCAATGCCGAAATATTGCAGGCGCTTGGGCCGGAAGGTGTGCTTATCAATATCGGGCGCGGCTCGGTGGTGGATGAAGAGGCGCTTGCCGAAGCGCTGCAAAAGGGCACGATTGCCGCTGCCGGTCTCGATGTCTTTGCAAACGAGCCGCATGTGCCGCAGGCGCTCCTCGACGCGCCGAACACGGTTCTCCTGCCGCATATCGGCTCTGCCTCGGTCCAGACCCGCCGCGCCATGGCCGATCTGGTGATCGACAATCTCATCGCGTGGTTCGACACCGGCTCGGCGCTGACGCCGGTGCCGGAGACGGTGCAGGTGAAGAAGTTAAGGCAATAAGGCAGTAGGGCAGTAAGGCAGTATGTTAAGGGAATAGGGGAATAAGGGAGTAGGGGAGTATGTTTTGGTTGCGCATGACCGCGCCCACCATATTCTTCACTGCCCTACTGCCCTACTGCCCTACTGCCCTACTGCCCTACTGCCCTACTGCCCTACTGCCCTACTGCCCTACTGCCCTACTGCCCTAAACTATGCTCCCGCACGGCATTTCCAAACGCCTCGAATATCCTGCGGGAAGGGGCATCGGAATGCACCCAATATTCCGGGTGCCACTGGACGCCGACGACAAATCCCTTTGCGTTTTTGACGGACACGGCTTCGATCGTGCCGTCTTCGGCCACGGCCTCGACTTCCAGCCGCGGGGCCAGCTTGTCGATGGCCTGACGGTGGACGGAGTTCACCCGCACGCTTTCTTCCTTCAGGATTCCGGCAAGGCATGAGTTCGGGTTGAGCTTGATCGGATGCTGGATTGCGAAGCGCTCGGCCTGGCTTTCGGATTCCGGTGCGCGGTGATCCATCCGGCCTTCGAGGTTCTGGATTTCGGTGGCGAGCGTGCCGCCCAGCGCGACGTTCAGCTCCTGTATGCCGCGGCAGATCGCCAGCACCGGAACGCCCCTTTCGATTGCCGCGCGGATCAGCGGCAGCGATGTGGCGTCACGGGCATTGTCATAAGGCTCGAAAGCAGGGCCCGGCTCGACACCGTAGAGGGCAGGATGGACATTTGATTTGGAACCCGTGACAAGAACGCCGTCCACGGCATCCAGAATGGCGTCGAGGTCCATTCTGTCGCCGAAACTCGGCACCAGCAGCGGCGTTACGCCCGCAACATCGATTGCCGCCGACAGATATTGCTGGGGTGCGGCGTGCCAGGTGTAGTTTTCAAACGGCTTCACATCGGTCGGCACGGCGACGAGAGGGCGAGAGATCTTGGGCATACTGTTCGTTTCCACCAGTCGGATAATGCGCTTGTCTGCGTTGACACTTACTTCTCCGCAATGGGCCGCGCAATCACGAACAGGTGTCGTCTTTCGGTCCGGTTTGTCTTCCTTCTGTGTATTGTGTCGATTTGAACCGATTTTTGCGTTCCGGCATGGTTCAAATGCTGCTTCCGATAATCTAGCAATGACAAAGACGGATTGGCAGTTGGGGGGGTAAATGACTGACGATCAGCTTTTCTCCGTCAGGGGCAAGGTTATTGCCGTGACGGGCGGGTCTTCGGGGTTGGGGCTCAGAATGGTTCATGTGCTGGCCCGGCATGGCGCGCGGGTGATTTCAATCTCGCGCACACATGCGGGCGACAGCCTTTGTCCATCCGGCGGCGAAGTGCTGGAAATCATGGCCGATGTCACCGAGCCCGATGCAATCACAAGCGCTTTCGACGAGGCGGAAGCGCGCTTCGGGCCGATAACGACATTGTTCAACAATGCCGGCGTCGCCCGCATGGCGCGCGCGCTCGACACGACGCGCGACATGCTGGAACATATATTCGAGGTCAATGTCGCGGGCGCCTTTTTCGTGGCGCAGGAGGCCGCGCGCCGCATGATCGGGCGCGGCAGGGGCGGCTCCATCGTCAATACGACCAGCATTCTGGGCGAGCGTCCGCAGAAGGGTGCGGCCGCCTATTCCATGTCCAAGGCCTGCATGACTCAGATGACCAAGGCGCTGGCGCTGGAATGGGCCGCGCACGATATTCGCGTCAATGCAATCTCGCCGGGGTGGTTTCCGACCCGAATCAACGAGGAACATCTGCAAGGCCCGGCTGGCGGCTATTTCAGGGGGCGAAACCCGATGCGGCGCCTCGGCGAGCCGCAGGATCTCGACGGGATCGTGCTGATGCTGGCATCCGATGCAAGCCGCTACATGACCGGTTCCATCATCACCGTCGATGGGGGGCATCAACTCTGACCGTTAATTTCCGTGGGCCGGGCTGGCAGAACAGGGGTTTCCTCCGGCAGGAGAGGGGGCTGGCGGGGGAATGTCCATTTCGGCTGATCCGGATCAATTCTCCAGGCCGCAAAAACTAACCTGCCTCTGTTCTGCGTCTGACGCAATTTCACTAATATTGGGGCGCTTGCGCCATGTATGTCCGTGGCTTTCATTGCATTTCGGGGGGATGTATCTGTGGTTTTCCTTGAAAATTATCTGAACAATTCTTGCGCTGGTCGTCATCACAGCTTGCGGGACGATGGGCCTTCCGGTCTGATCGAATCGGATTGGTGCATCTCAACCTTTTGTTTTTACGCGCATCTTATCCGAAAACCGTTTCGCACTTTTCGAGATATGCTCTCATATCCCGAAAGATATTTTTAAATCATTAGTGCGATAGTGCCTCCCCATATAAGGGATGAATGCATCGAATGTGGCAAAGCCGTAAACCTGAGATACCTGCGGATGTGCGGCTATCTTTTCTCAGAGCGCTGTATGGCAATCGTACGACGCTCTGGTTCGGTTTGCTTGCGCATGTCGTCGCCTGCGTCGTCATCTATGTGAAAACCGAAAACTGGTGTTATCTGGCCTTTGCCGGTGTCTTCACGGTCATCGCGGTCGTGCGCATTTTCGACATGCACAAGTTCGATCAGGCAAGGCAGCAGTCGCTTTCCCATGCCGATCTGGCCCGCTGGGAAACGCGCTATCTGATCGGCGCTTCCGCCGTCTGCCTGACGCTCGGCATGCTGTGCTTCTTTTCAAGCTTCGTGCTTCGGGATTCCTTCGCCGAACTTGCCAGCCTGACCGTGCTGCTTGCTTCGGTCGTCTCCATCGTGGGCCGCAACTATGCATCGGCAAAAGCCGTCATCCTGATGTCGGCCTGCACGCTCATCCCGGTTCTGGCCGGGCTCATTCTGGCGGGCACGCCGTTCCATGTCATCATCGGCCTGCTGCTGATCCCGTATTTCCTGTCCAATATCCAGATGGCCAACGGCCTGCGCGAGTTCCTCTTTGCCGCGGTCATGGGCAAGCGGCGCCTGTCCATCGTGGCCGGGCGTTTCGATGCGGCGCTCAACAACATGCCGCAGGGCCTTTTGATGTTCGACAGCCAGCAGCGCATCGCGGTCATCAACAACAAGGCCAAGGCGATGCTCAAGATCGCCGAGCATACCAAGCTGCATGGCCGCAAGCTCGATGTGCTGCTGCGCTATTGCGCCAAGAAGGGCCTGTTTCCGCAGAACGACCTGAAAAGCGTGCATGTGCGCATGCAGGATCTTCTGCTCGGCAAACGCACCCGCGATATTTTCCATCTCGCCAATCACCGTTACATCGAATGTATCGGCAACCAGACCCTCAATGAGGGCGCGGTGCTGATGTTCGAGGATGTGACGCAGCGCGTGGAAGCGGAAGCCCGCATCCAGCACATGGCGCGCTATGACGGCCTGACCGGCCTGCCGAACCGCACCTATTTCGAGACGATGGTGCGCTCCATCCGGGCCCAGCAGGAAAAGAACACGCTGGCCGCGCTCATCGTCATCGACATCAACCATTTCAAGCATGTCAACGACACGCTCGGCCACCATACCGGCGACGTGCTGCTGCGCCTGTTTGCGGAGCGGCTCAGCTCGATCGAGCCGCAGCGCTTCATCGCATCGCGCTTCGGCGGCGACGAGTTCGTGGTGTTTGTGTTCAACCTGGCGAGCGAGGCCGATATTGCCGGCGTCATGGACCATATCATCGCCGTTGCGACCGGCGTTTACGATCTCGACGGCGATCAGGTGCATATCGATATCAGCGCGGGCGTCGCGATTGAAAATATCGAAAAATGCGATGTCGGCAGCATGCATATCAAGGCCGACCTGGCGCTCTACGAAGCCAAGATGAGGGAGGACCAGCCCTGGTCCGTCTTCGTCGATGCGATGGACACCCGTTATCGCGGACGCCAGAAGCTCAAGGCCGATTTGCGCCTTGCCATCAGGCATGGCGAGATCAAGGTCGTCTATCAGCCCATCGTCAGCGCGCAGTCGCTGCGGGTCGTCGCCTGTGAGGCGCTGGCGCGGTGGGAGCATCCCGAGCTCGGTTTCGTGCCGCCGGCCGAGTTCATTCCGCTCGCGGAAGAAATGGGCATCATCACCGATATCACCCGCTTCATGCTGGACAAGGCCTGCGCCGACTGCCTGTCATGGGGCGACCGGATCGGGGTTTCCGTCAATCTGTCGGCCATCGATCTGAAGAGCAATGACATTGCCCGCGACATTGCCAATGCCTTGCAGAAATCGGGACTTCCGGCTCACCGCCTGGAAGTGGAGGTGACGGAAAGCGCGATCATCTCCGACCGCAACAAGACGTCCATGGTCTTGCAGCGGCTGAAAAATGCCGGGATCAATATCGCTCTCGACGATTTCGGAACCGGCTATTCCAGCCTCAGCTATCTCAACACCCTGCCGCTGACCAAGGTGAAGGTGGATCGCTCCTTCGTGCGGGATATCACCAGCGACCGGCGCTCGCTGATGCTGCTACGCGGCGTCACCCAGCTTTCGCACGAGCTTGGGCTGGGCGTCACGGTCGAGGGCGTCGAAACCGAGGAACAGCTTGCGCTGATCCGCGTGGCGGCGGGCGCCGATCTGGTTCAGGGTTTTCTGCTGGGCATGCCGGTGCCGGTCGAGGCGATCTGCGCCCTGACCGCGAAATCCGCGCCGCGCCGCGATGCCGGGCGAACCGTGGCCTGAATTTTCAGCCCCCGGCATCCTTTCTCTTTGCGATCCATGGGTCTTGCGGGGCCGTCGCCAGCCGTCGCAGCCAAAGCGGGGCAGCGCTGTCGTGCCTGCGGCGCCTGATGTCGCGATGATGCTTATGGCGCTCACCGAAATTTGAATATAAGCAAAATAATAGGGGTATTTTATGATATGAATATCGTGCTCTTATCGCTTCAGGAGGAGGTATATAAGTATTCGATAATATCAATATGAGAAATGACTTAAATTTAAGTTACTAACTAAAAGGGGAGGCGATGAAGCAATTTTATCGTTATGGCATGTATACTTTGATCGGACTTGTCCTTATTGCCGGTGCGGGCACTGCCGTATTCTGGAAAAAGATCCATCAAACATGGGCGGTCTATCAATATGCGCAGGTGTTCAAGCCCGCGCACATTTTTGAAAACTTCCGCAGTCTTTATAAAATGTATCCGTCCGTGCGCATCCCGCATGAGGGCGCGGTCAGCGAGCTTGCCGTGGCGGAGCGGCCCTTGCCGGAAACTTTCGTCTACAAGGGCGAAACCCGCAAGCTTTCCGACTGGCTCAAGCGCGGCGGCACAACCGGCTTCATCGTCCTGAAGGACGGGGTGATCGTGCACGAGGAATATGACCACGGCAACAGCGCGGCCACGCAGGCAATCGCTTTTTCCCTGTCGAAATCCTTTGTGTCCTTTCTGATCGGCAATGCCGTCAACGACGGCCTGATCGACATCAACCAGCCGGTGGATCGCTATGCGCCCGTGCTGGCCGAGGGCGGCTATAAGGGCGTCACGGTGAAGAATGTGATGCAGATGGCGTCCGGCATCGGCTTCAACGAAGATTATGGCGATCTCAATTCCGATATCGTGCGCTATGCGGCCGAACTCCTGACGGGTTCGATCGCCAAATTCACGGCGCATCTCAAGAATGAACGCCCGCAGGGCGCCGACAGCCATTATGTTTCGGCGGATACGCAGGTGCTCGGCCTGGTGCTGGAGGGCGCGACCGGCATTCCGCTGCAGGATTATTTCGAGGACCGGCTGTGGTCGAAGCTCGGCGCCGAGGCGGATGCCTATTGGCTGGTCGATCCGACCGGGGAAGTCGCGGCGGCGGCGGGCCTGAATGCCGTGCTTAGAGATTATGCGCGTTTCGGCCAGCTCTATCTCGATGAGGGCCGCAACTTCAAGGGCGAGCAGCTTGTGCCGGCCAAATGGGTGCATGATTCGGTGACGCCGGATGCGCCTTACCTGATGCCGGGCCGCAAGAATGACGCCTTTGGCAAGATCCCCTTCGGCTATGGCTATCAATGGTGGACGCCGGTTGACTGGCAGGGCGACTATTGCGCGGTCGGCATCTATGGGCAGTTCATTTATGTCAATCCGGCAAGGCGCGTGGTGATCGCCAAGACCTCCGCGCAAGCCAGCTATAATGTCGACGGGCAGGCGATGAAGGACGAATCCATGCACGCATTTCAGGCCATCGCCAATGCGCTTTGAAACCCCGTTTCCAAATTGAGGCGAAATGGTGAAATGGCCCTTAAAGCGGGCCATTTTGCATTTCCGGCCGGTTCAATGCGCAAAAGGGCGCGGTCAATTGTGTCGACGCCATGTCGATTGTCGGGCAATAAGATGGCGAGGCCCGAAGTTATATCTTTACACGCTGTTAAAGGCGCATATTCTGCGCACTGATTTGTGGGGTGCGGAAATCAATTACATGACGAATACGGCTGTTACAGGCGATAGACCGCCATTGTCCAATTTCGCGCGGCAGCTGTTGCAATTTCTCGACCGGGTGGAATATCGCCGCATCGTTCATGCGGAGGATCTGGAGGAAATCGGCCGTCTGCGCTACCGTTCCTATCGCACGCGCAATGTGATGCACGAGGCGGAAGTGCCGTCCATCGTGGATGATATCGACCGCGACAGCCACGCCTTCGTCTATGGCGTGCATGTGGATGGGCAACTGGTCAGCACACTGCGCATCCATCACATCACGCCGGATCATCGTCGCGGCACGAGCTATGCGCTTTTCCCGGATATTCTCGACCCGCTGCTCAACAGCGGCATGCGTTTTGTCGATCCGACCCGCTTTGCCGCCGATCCGGAACTGTTGAGCGAATATCCGGCCATTCCCTATATCACCTTGCGCATCGCGGCGATGGCGTCGGAGTTTTTCGCGGCGGATCAATGCCTTGCCTCGGTCAAGCCGGAACATATGGCGTTCTACAAGCGCATTTTCGGCACCTCCGTCATGGCGGATGCGCGCGAACATGAGGGCTATGGGATCAGGGTCGGGCTTGGCGCCGCGCCCATCCGCAATATCCGCGATGCGGTGGCCGTGCGCTTTCCCTTCTTCAAGTCGCAGCCGCATGAGCGCCGCGCCATGTTTACCGACATGCATGGCAGCACCGTGCCGCTGACAATCCTGCCGACCGCGAAATATACCGGTCTCGGCGTATGAGTTTAAACAATTAAATATAGCCAGAAGGGTGGTTTGGCTTTACGAAGATTGCGCAACCGCCTTGTGCGGAGAGAGGGAAGCTGCGACGAAAAGCCTTGCTTTCGAGGCTCGGGTTTATTCGGTCGCACATTGAAGATTGCAGGCATTTTCGCTTAGACTGACGGTCTATGGGCGGAAATTCCGAATGGGTGGAACAAAAATGGCAGAACATCATACAACGGCTCCGGCTGAACTTGGCGCACCGATGGACTATGCCGAGCATGAGAAAACTTATGCCGGTTTTGCGGGTCTGGTTAAATGGGCCACGGTGGCGCTTGTTGCCCTTATGATTGCCATGGCGTTCGGCTTTTTTGCTGGTGGTTTTTTCTCCGCGACCGTTCTTTTCATTCTCGTCTGCGTCGCTGCCTGGTTCATTCTTTCGTGACCGCCGCCGCCGGATGGAGCCATCCGGCGCGGTATCGCTGAACTGAAGCGCGAACCGGGATCAAACCGCACGATTTGATCGAATGCCTTGGCATGGAGTACCGTGCCGGGGGTTTATGCATGTCTGTAGTTCAGTCATTTTAAAATTGCTTCTTCCCGGAAGCTCGCATTGTGCATGACCGGGATCGACCCCGGAAGACCACCACGAAAGGGAAACCAGCTTGGCCCAGACGTTATATATCCCGAAAGAAAGTGACCCCAGCGAGACCCGCGTTGCGGCATCGGCGGAGACGGTGAAGAAATTCATCGCGCTCGGTTTCGATGTCGTGGTGGAAAAAGGCGCTGGCGAGAAATCGCGCATTCCCGATGCCGAATTTGCGGCAGCCGGTGCCCGCATCGGCACGGCGGCGGATGCCAAAACGGCGGATGTCATCCTCAAGGTGCGCCGTCCGGGCGATGCGGAACTGAAAGGGTATAAATCGGGCGCCGCACTTTTCGCCATGCTGGACCCCTATGGCCATGAGGATGCGGTGGCGGCGCTTGCCAAGGCTGGCATTTCGGCTTTCACGATGGAGTTCATGCCGCGCATCACCCGCGCGCAGGTGATGGACGTTCTGTCTTCGCAGGCCAATCTCGCCGGTTATCAGGCGGTGATCGACGCGGCGGAGGTCTATGACCGCGCCATGCCGATGATGATGACGGCAGCGGGCACGGTGCCCGCCGCCAAGGTTTTTGTCATGGGGGCGGGCGTTGCCGGTCTTCAGGCGATTGCGACCGCGCGCCGTCTCGGCGCTGTCGTGACGGCCACCGATGTTCGCCCGGCGGCGAAGGAACAGGTCGCCTCGCTCGGCGCGAAGTTCATCGCGGTCGAGGATGAGGAGTTCAAGGCGGCGGAAACCTCCGGCGGCTATGCCAAGGAAATGTCGAAGGAATATCAGGCGAAACAGGCCGCACTGGTTGCCGACCATATCGCCAAGCAGGATATCGTCATCACCACGGCGCTTATTCCGGGGCGTCCGGCCCCGCGACTGGTGTCGAAGGAAATGGTTGCTTCCATGCGTCCGGGTTCGGTGCTGGTCGATCTCGCGGTCGAGCGCGGCGGCAATGTCGAGGGTGCGATCGCCGGGCAGATTGCTGACGTGAACGGCGTCAAGATCGTCGGCTATCTCAATGTGCCGGGCCGCATCGCGGCCAGCGCCTCGCAGCTTTATGCGCGCAACCTGATCGCCTTCCTCGAAACGCTGGTCGACAAGGAAGCCAAGGTCCTGAAGATCGACCCGGAAGAGGAACTGGTGAAGGCAACGCTTCTCACCCATCAGGGCAAAATCCTTCACCCGGCTTTCGCCAAGGCCGAAACAGCGCCCGCTGCTGCGGCCGAAAAGCCAAAGGCCGCGCCGAAACCGAAAGCGGAGAAACCGGCGGCAAAGGCGGCTGCACCCAAGGCAGTCGCACCCAAGGCTGCTGGCAAGCCAGCGAAAAAAGCCCCAGCAAAAGCGGCGAAGACCCCGTCTTCCCCCAAAACTCCAGCTGATGGAGGAGAGGCATAATGGCCGATACAAATATTGAAAAAGCTCTCGAAAGCCTGAACCAGGCCGCAGATGCCGTGCGTCAGGCGGCGGAAAATGCTGGTGGTTTGGGTGACGCGGCGGCTGCTGCGGCTCATGCCGCATCGGGCGGCGCGATTGATCCCTTCATCTTTCGCTTTGCGATTTTCATCCTGTCGATCTTCGTCGGCTATTATGTCGTCTGGTCGGTCACGCCCGCGCTGCACACGCCGCTGATGGCTGTCACCAACGCCATTTCCTCGGTGATCGTGGTGGGCGCGCTTCTGGCCGTCGGCCTTTCGCTTTCCGGCTGGGCAACCGGCTTCGGTTTCATCGCGCTCATTCTGGCGAGCGTCAACATTTTCGGCGGCTTTCTGGTCACCCAGCGCATGCTTGCCATGTACAAGAAAAAAGAAAAGTGAGGCTGAACCATTATGAGCGTTAATCTCGCAGCCTTCCTTTATCTCGTCTCCGGCGTTCTTTTCATTCTGGCGCTGCGCGGCCTGTCGCATCCCACGACCAGCCGTCAGGGCAATATGTACGGCATGATCGGCATGGCGATTTCCATCGTCACCACGCTTCTGCTGGTGCGTCCGAGCTTCGGCGGTCTGGTGCTGATTATCGTCGGCATCGCCATTGGCGGCGGCATCGGCGCCGTCATTGCGCGCCGCATCGCCATGACGGCGATGCCGCAGCTTGTCGCCGCCTTCCACTCGCTGATCGGCCTTGCCGCCGTTCTGGTGGCCGCAGCCGCACTCTACTCGCCGCATTCCTTCGGGATTGGCGAAGTGGGCCAGATCCACGGTCAGGCGTTGATCGAAATGTCGCTGGGCGTGGCCATTGGCGCGATCACCTTCACCGGCTCGATCATCGCCTTTCTGAAACTCGATGGCCGCATGTCGGGCAAGCCGATCATGCTGCCGGGCCGCCATGTCATCAATGCGGCTCTGGCCGCGGCAATCGTGCTGCTGATCGTCGTGCTCACCAACACCGAAAGTCATTTCGTGTTCTGGCTGATCGTGCTTCTGGCGCTTGCCTTCGGCGTGCTCATCATCATCCCGATTGGCGGCGCGGACATGCCGGTGGTCGTTTCGATGCTGAACTCCTATTCGGGCTGGGCTGCGGCAGGCATCGGCTTCACGCTTGGCAATCTGGCGCTGATCATCACCGGCGCTTTGGTCGGGTCTTCGGGTGCGATCCTGTCCTACATCATGTGCAAGGGCATGAACCGCTCGTTCATCTCGGTCATTCTCGGCGGCTTTGGCGGCGATACGTCCGGCGGTCCGGCTGGCGAGGTCGAGCAGCGCCCGGTCAAGCAGGGTTCTGCCGACGATGCGGCCTTCATCATGAAGAACGCTTCCAAGGTCATCATCGTGCCGGGCTATGGCATGGCGGTGGCGCAGGCGCAGCATGCGCTGCGTGAAATGGCCGACAAGCTGAAGGCGGAAGGCGTGGAAGTGAAATATGCCATCCATCCTGTCGCGGGCCGTATGCCGGGGCATATGAACGTGCTTCTGGCCGAGGCAAACGTGCCTTACGACGAAGTTTTCGAGCTGGAAGACATCAATTCGGAATTCGCGACCGCCGATGTGGCCTTCGTGATTGGCGCCAACGACGTCACCAATCCGGCGGCGAAGACCGATCCGAAGTCACCGATCTTCGGCATGCCGATCCTCGATGTCGACAAGGCCGGAACGGTCCTCTTCATCAAGCGCGGCATGGGTTCCGGCTATGCGGGCGTGGAGAACGAACTCTTCTTCCGCGACAACACCATGATGCTCTTCGCCGACGCGAAGAAGATGGTCGAGAGCATTGTGAAGGCGCTGGATCACTAAGGGAAGGCAATAGGGCAGTAAGGCAGTAGGGCAGTATGTTTGACTTGCAAACATGCTCCCCCTATTCGCCTTACTCCCTTACTCCCTTACTCCCTTACTCCCTTACTCCCTTACTCCCTTACTCCCTTAATCTCTAAACATACTGCCCTACTGCCTTACTGCCCTACTGCCCTAACATGGCATCCTGCAACGCCCGCAGTTCCGCGATCCTGGAGCCGGGCTGCGGCGCGGCATTGGCATAGGTGATGAGTTCGCCCTTCCTGATCGGCGCGATGACCGTGCCGTTCTGCAGCAGGCCGCAGGGGATGGCCTTCGCGGCGCGCGCTTCCGGCACCGTCATGATCCATGAGCGGTAGCAATATTGGCCGATGGCATCGAGCCGGTCGCCGGGCTGCATGTCCTTTTTGGCCACAGCGCAGACTTCCGCCACCGGCTTCGGCAGCGGCACCATGTCGGTCTTGCCGTGCAGGACCACACGGGCAACCGTCAGCGGCACCTCAAGCGATGTGAGATGATAGGGCCGGTGGAAGGTGAAATAGGGGCCCTTGCCGATTTTCAGATCTTCCAGCCGCTCATTGAGGCGAGGGTGGTCCATCTTGGCCACGACGAAAACCCCCGGCGAAACGCCCTTGCCGATGGAATAATCAACCACGCCGCTTTTGCCGAGAACGCCGCCGTCAGCCTGCGGGATCAGCGTCTGGCTCAGCTGGTCGATGCTGGCGCGGGGGCCGTGCATGCCCGCAATGTCCGGCACAAGGCCCGTGGCATTGGCAATCGCCGCCATTTCGACCATTGTTTTCGAGCCGTCGATGAATTCGACCAGCAGGCGCACATTCATGTTCCGGCGGTCGGCTTCTTCTTGATAATCGTCGGGGATCGCATCGAAATTGAGCGGGTTGTTCTTGCCCTTGCCAGCCGAGACAACTTCATAGCCAAGCGCCGAAACGAATTCGATCAGCTCCATGCACGATGAAGGCTCGTCGCCCGCGCCCAGCGAATAGATCACGCCCTGCCTGTCGGCCTCGGCCTTGAGGTACGGGCCGATGGTGACATCCGCCTCGACATTCATCATGACAAGGTGCTTGCCGTTGCGGATCGCCTTGATGCCGGTGTCCGCACCCACTTCCGGAATGCCGGTCGCGTCGATGATGACATCGATGAGCGGGTTGGAAAGGATCAGGTCGTTGTCGTCGGTGACGGCGATCCGCCCCGCTTCGATGGCGCTCGTCATCGCGGTTTCGGTGTTGGCTTCGCGCGCGTTGTCGTCGTCGCCATAGGCGGTGCGGACGGCTTTGAATGTGTTGGGAAGCCTGCGGGCGGAAAGTGCGCCGACTTCGATGCCCTGCATCCGCGCCACCTGCGTGACGATGTCCGTGCCCATTTCGCCCGCGCCGATCAGACCGATGCGGATCGGCTTGCCGGTTTCAGCCCGCGCCGCGAGATCGCGCGCCAGTCCAACCAGTGCCACATTTGTCGTCATGAAACTCTCCGCAAAATGTCAGAACCGCGCAGGCGGGATAAATTTGTCACGCTTGTGTTGATATAGATGCGTATTGGATCAACAGTCTCTATATCAACACCGAGGGACGCGCACCTCCAAACTGCGCGACAAAATAGGCATGTCACTGGAGCCAAAATGAGCAGCGTATCCCCCTTCGATCTCGTGATCTTCGATTGCGACGGTGTGCTTGTCGATAGCGAGCCGCTTTCCTGTCTTGCATTCGAAAAGGTCTATGCCGATCACGGCATGAAGCTGCCGGAAGGCACGGTCGCGAAGGGTATCGGCATGAAGCAGGCCGATATCATGAAGATGATCGAGGACATGACCGGGCATCGCCTGCCGGAGGAGGCGACGAGCCAGTTTTGGCCCGCGACCAAAATCCTGTTCGCGCAAGCGCTGCAACCGACCGTCGGTATTGCCGACTTCCTGCGCGAGCTGCCGCAAAAGCGCTGCGTGGCCTCGTCGTCGCAGCCCGAGCGCATCGCGTTCAGCCTGGAAAAGACCGGCATCAGCCATTATTTCGGCGATGCGGTCTATTCGTCCAGCATGGTCAAGCGCGGCAAGCCCGCGCCGGACCTGTTCCTGTTTGCGGCGGAGAAGATGGGCGTCGATCCGGCGCGCTGCGTGGTGATCGAGGATTCGCCCTTTGGCGTCGAAGGGGCCATCGCTGCGGGGATGACCGCGTTTGGCTATACAGGCGGCGGACACACTTATGAGGGCCATGCCGAGCGGCTTTCGGCCAAAGGCGCGCATCAGGTTTTCTCCCACTGGAATGATATTGCACGGGAAATTCTGGTTGCCGACTAGGTGTCTGATCTAAAAGCCGCCATGCCGGACTGCAAATGGCAATTTCTGCGCTTCCGGTGCTCATGTACATTTAAGTACATTGCGCTCCGGTTCTCGAAATCACCATTTTCGCCACGGCCTGCCACTTTTTGATTCAGACACCAGGCTTTATTGGTTAAACACAAGGCAAATCACATCAGCAGGAATAGCCACCGAATGAAAGACGCAATCACGCTCGACCAGTTGCGCGAGGCCATCGGCACGGAAATCGGATGTTCCGAATGGCGCGAAGTCACGCAGGAAATGATCAACCAGTTCGCGGATGCAACCGACGATCATCAGTTCATTCATGTCGATCCGGAACGCGCCGCCAGGGAGACGCCGTTTGGCGGCACCATCGCGCATGGCTTCCTGACGCTGTCGCTGCTCTCGACGCTGGCCTATGAGGCGCTGCCGATGCTGGAAGGGGCCACGATGGGCATCAATTACGGCTTCGACAAGCTGCGCTTCCTGTCGCCGGTCAAGACGGGTTCGCGCGTGCGCGCGCGCTTCAAGCTGGCGGATGCAGATATTCGCCCGTCAGGCCGCGTGGTCAATCACTATGATGTGACGCTCGAAATCGAAAATTCGCTGAAGCCCGCGCTGACGGCAACCTGGCTGACGATTGCTGTGGTAGCGCCGCCGGAAGGTTAGGCAATCGGGGTTCAAGCCGCTTCGCGATACGAAGCCGGAAGCCGTCCTTCTTCATCGAGAGAGGCGGCTTTTCCTTTGTGCTCCGTCATCAGTTCGCGGAACAAGAACGGGCCGTGCAGGAACATGCCGAAATCGTAGAAATTCTTCTTTTCCGCCCCGCGCATATAAAGCAGATGCATCACGAAGAAATTGCCCTTGGAGCGCTTGTAGCGGTTATCGCTGTGCACATTCTTGAAGCGGATGCGGTGGATGAGCGGCGGATGGACGGTCTTTATCTTCAGGGCCCTGACCGGGTCCGAGCCGTAGAAGTGGATGATGTCGGTCAGCACCTGAAATTCCGACCACAGGACCGGGCTTTCATCGATCACCACACGAACATCTTCGCGCAATGATTTCGCCCTGGGGTGCAGTGCGATCATCATCAGGCATGAGCCGATGGCCAGCAGCGATACGGGCTGTTTTGTCAGAAGATCGGGCCGCTCGCGTTGCAGGTCGGCAAGCGCCTCGACAGCGGGGACGGTGCCCAGACTATGCGCAACGATGATGACTTCATCGGCCTGGCTTTCCTCGATCTTCCGTTTCAGCGCTTCGGCGAAGGCCCTGCGGCGCTGGTTCAGCTTCTCGTTGCGGCCATGGATGCGGTCATAGGCCGCCGACCAGTCATCCAGCAGATAGGACATGAAAAACCTGTCGCCGGGCTTGCGCACGAGCAGCGTTGCGACGACGGCGGCAAGCGGCACCGACCAGAAGAGATGCAGGGCCGAAAAGCCTGCCGCCAGCGGTGCGAAGGCGATGAGGGCGGCAATGGCCAGAATCGCCAGCGACAGCAGGAAAGGCCACAGGAAAAACAGGACAAAGCGCCAGCTTGTCGTCAGATAGCGCCACAGCGTTCCGGTGAAGAGGATGTTCATGAAGGCGTGAAAGCCGGTCAGCATGCGCTTCGGTGTCGGACGCGCGGCGTAATCGTCGAAAATATCCGCCGTGCCGAACTGGCAGAATTCCGTCTCCGTCTGCCAGCCATTGCCTGTGGTGGTGGCGGTCAGCGTGCCGCAATCGTGTGGCTCTTCCGTCATGGGCGGCAGTTTTGTCTTTGCCTTCCACAGGCGGTCGAAATCCTTCAGCGCCTGCGCATGGCGCACGCGAACGGCCTTGGGGTGCAGACCTTCATAGCCTGTGAACTGGATGACGAGTCGTTTGCGGAGAAGCATCAGGAGAATCGGATAAAATGAGAGGAGGCACTATCGGTTTGCTGGCAAAATGCTATGGGCAGCCATTGAGGCCGAATTATGCGGGAAACAGGGGGCAATTAACCTATTCGCCGGGCCGCGGCCATAGTAAATCGTGCGCAAGCCGCTATTTCGCGCAAGGCGGTGGGCAAAGTTGCATCTTGAGGTGGACAGGCTGGGCTCTTTCTGGTAATAGCCACGACCAATTTGCAGCGTATCCGTTGCGAAGCTTGGGAGCCTTTGGGCGTTGATCGGCCGGTCAGACCGGCTGAAATCGTTAAAAGACCCCCTAACGGCCTCAGGCTTAACCGAAATTCTAACCGATACGGGAATACACGTGCAGGTACTCGTCCGCGATAATAATGTTGATCAGGCTCTCCGCGCTCTCAAGAAAAAGATGCAGCGCGAAGGTATCTTCCGCGAAATGAAGATGCGCGGCCACTATGAAAAGCCGTCCGAAAAGCGCGCCCGCGAAAAGGCGGAAGCCGTTCGCCGCGCCCGCAAGCTGGCCCGCAAGCGCGCACAGCGCGAAGGCCTCATCGGCGGTCGTTCGGGCGCACGCTGATCGACGGTCATACAGGCGCTGCGGTTGCGGCGCCTTTTTGCTTTCCGGTGCGGCTTCGGGCCTGTGCCGGATTTTGCACGTTTTGATGTCAGATATTAAGAGCATTTTCGGGCCAAAGTGCGAAGCGCCTATGCGGGGAATTCAGTCCGCCGGGTTGATTTCCGATCCCGCTTCGATGCGTCGGATAATGCGTGAAAACAAATAGATAGAGCGTCGATATCCTTCAATCGGATCGAATGCGTTTCAGGATCGTTTCCGTCGCCGTGGGAAGCGGTTTATGGCGGCGGGCTATAGTTTCATTTATGCCGCTTCGATTTTTAATGCGGCGTTACGAAAAGTTTATGGACTTCGCGTGCGCTATTATGTGTAAAAGCAAATAATTGGGATATCCAACTTTCGATCCGGATATCCGCAGGCGGACCAATCTCGGGAACCGCGGCTTTTTGCTGTTTTTATCTGGTGGTTGAGGCCAGTATAGTGCTGTAGAGCATTTCCAAGCCAAAAGTGCGAAGCGGTTTTGCGTGAGGAAAATGCGGCGAAACAAACAGTTAGAGCGGTTCGAGCGATTCCGTTTTAACCGGAGCCGCTCTAACAGATAGGATAGTCCGGCGGAAGCAAGGCCCATGAACCGGGTCCGGCACGGGATGGAGAACAAGCAGGAGGGCCGTGCGCCCCATTGCGAGCTGAAAGGAATGCAGTCGTTGCCCACGCGCTTAAAGGTGATGCAATCGTCTGGAACCAGGGTTTCAGGAATTGAGGCATTGGGTGGAGCAGGCCGAAACGGCCTCATTCTTGCCACCGCACTTCTGGCTTTGACCGTCGCGGGCTGCCAAAGCTCCACGACGACGGCGCTCAGCACGGTTGACCGTGCGCAGGGGTCGAGCGAGAACATCAGCTCGCTGACGAGCGTGATTCAAGGCAATCCACGCGATCCGGAAGGCTATAATGTGCGCGGCTCCGCCTATGGCAAGGCCGGGCGCTACAAGGAGGCGCTGCGCGATTTCGATCAGGCGATAGCGCTCAATCCGAATTTCTATCAGGCCTATGCCAATCGCGCGCTGGTCTATCGCTATATGGGCGACAGCGCCAAGGCCGCGCAGGATTACAGCAAGGCCATCCAGCTCAATCCGCAATATGACGCCGCCTATATCGGCCGCGGCAATGTCTACCGTCAGGCGGGCCGTCTCGATCAGGCGCTCAGCGACTTCAACCAGGCCATTGCGCTACAGACGACGGATGGCCGCGCCTATCACAATCGCGGCCTGATCTATCAGGCCAAGGGCCAGCACAAGCAGGCCATCGAGGATTTCTCCAAGGCGATTTCGCTCAATTCCACGGCGCCGGAGCCCTATAATGGCCGCGGCATTTCCTATGTGGCGCTGGGCGACTACGACAACGCCTTCGATGATTTCAACACGGCCATCACGCTCGACCAGAATGTGGCGGAAAGCTGGGCCAACCAGGCGCTTGTCTACGAGCACAATGGCGACAAGGCGAAGGCCGCCAATTCCTACGCCCGCGCGGTGCAGCTCGATCCGAAGTACCAGCCCGCAAAGGACGGACTGGCCCGCACGCGGGGATAGGCTTCCACATAGACGGCACGGTAAGGGCGGCGCTTCCCAAATTGGGCGAGCACCGCTTTTCTTTATAATTGGCCGCGATATATTGAATGCCATGTCGCTCTTCGATCACATCGGATTCAAGGCCCGCAACGTCAATCGCAGCCTTTCGTTCTACGAAAGCTGCATGCCGGAGCTTGGCCTGGAAGTCATTGCCCGGTCGGGCAGCGGCTTCTTCGTCAGCGGGGGAGAGCGGGCGCCGGTCCCGTTCCTGTGGATTCACGGCAGCCACGATGAGGCAGACGACGGCGCGGACAGGCCGGGCGACCGCCTGCACCTGATGTTCACCGCCGGAAGCCGCGAGGCGGTGGAGGCTTTTCATCAGGCCGCACTCAAGGCAGGCGGCAGGGATAGCGGCGGCCCCGGCTATCAGGGACCGGAAGAGATGGGCTATTACGCGGCGCTGGTCTTCGATCCCGACGGAAACACGCTGGAAGCGGGTTTCCGCGAGAGGAAGCGATAATTCTCGATTAGAGCGACGATCAGATTCAATCAGATTGTCGCTCTAACTGTTTGTTTTTCACGCACATCTTATCCCAAAACCGGTTCCCACTTTTCGGGATGTGCTCTAGGCGCGCAGATTGCGCTTGTCGAGACGGTTGACCAGCCGGTCGCCGATCCACTGGATGCCGCAGACCATGATGATGAGAATAATCACCACGGCGACCATGATCTGCGTTTCAAAGCGCTGATAGCCGTAGCGGATGGCAAGATCGCCAAGACCGCCCGCGCCGATGGCGCCCGCCATGGCCGAAGCGCCGACAAGCGTGATGATGGTCACGGTAAAACCGGCGATGATGCCGGGCAGGGCTTCGGGAACCAGCACTTCACGCACGATGGTCCAGCGGTTGGCGCCCATGGAGCGCGCGGCTTCGATGAGGCCATGGTCCACTTCGCGCAGCGACACTTCCGCAATGCGCGCATAATAGGGGATGGCGGCAATCGACAGCGGCACGATGGAGGCCCATGTGCCGATGGAGGTGCCGACGATGAAGCGCGTGACGGGAATGAGCGCCACCAGCAGGATGATGAACGGAACCGAGCGGAAGCCGTTGATGATCGCGCCGAGAATGGTGTTGACCGTCAGGTTCTGGGCAAGGCCGCCGCGCTCGGTCAGGATCATGATGAGGGCGAGCGGCAGACCGACGACGAGCGAGATCAGGCTCGAAAAGCCGGTCATGATGATGGTCTCCCAGAAGGAGCGCCAGAGAAGATCAAGCATTGCCTGAGACATAGCCGAGAACCTCCGTGGCGTCTGCATGGGTGTCGAGATAGGTGATGGCGGCGTCGAGCTTCGCCTTGTCGTCGGCAGGCAGGCCGATGAAGAGCGTGCCGACCGGCTCGCCCTGGATCGTATCCATGCCGCCATGGATCAATTGCGGCGCAAGGCCGGTGGCCGCAGCCACGTCGTTGAAGAATGCGCCCCTGGCGGCAGCACCCGACAGTTTGACTTTCAGCACGGCCAGATTGCCGGATTTTTCCAGCCGGTCACGCCAGATGGCGGGCAGTTCCGGCGTCAGCACCTGCAACATGCTCTGCGTGACGGGCGATTGCGGATTGGCGAAGACCTTCCAGACCGGGCCTTCCTCGGCAATCCCGCCATGGTCGAGCACGATCACGCGGTCGGCGATGCGGCGGATCACCTCCATCTCATGCGTGATGAGCAGGATGGTCAGGCCAAGCTTGGTGTTGATGTCTTTCAGGAGCGCCAGAATGGACTGCGTGGTTTCCGGGTCGAGCGCGGATGTGGCCTCATCCGAAAGCAGCACGGCCGGTTCGGCGGCAAGCGCGCGGGCAATGCCGACGCGCTGTTTCTGGCCGCCGGAAAGCTGGGCCGGATAATGCCTTGCCTTGTCGGAAAGGCCGACCAGGTCCAGAAGTTCGGCGACGCGCCTGATCCGCTCGGCCTTCGGCTTGCCCGCGATCTTCAGCGGCAGGGCGATGTTTTCGGCAACCGTCTTGGCCGACAGCAGGTTGAAATGCTGGAACACCATGCCGATGCGGCGGCGCACCGGGCGCAGCGCATCTTCGCCAAGGCCGGTGATTTCGCGCCCCTCGATCAGGATCGAGCCCGCATCCGGCTTTTCAAGGCCGTTGACGCAGCGGATCAGCGTGGACTTGCCCGCGCCGCTGCGGCCGATGATGCCGAGGATTTCGCCGCGCGCGACGGAAAGCGAAACGCCGTTGATGGCTGCCGTTTCACCGAACATTCGGCGCACGTCTTTCATCTCGACGATGGGCGCTGATGTGGCGGGTGGCGAGTTAAGGGTCACGGTCGTTTCTTCTATGTCTGTAGAGGCCGCGTTGAATAGCGGCCTGTTCTATTAAGGCTTCAAGGAAAGGATGATGCCCGGTTTGAGCCATCGGCTTTAGCTGTGGCGATGCTTTAGGGCAATTTTTGTCGCTACGTCAATAAAAGCCGCGCCGGAAACAGTTCCGGCGCGGCCTTTCAGGCGTCAAAAGCTATTAATTCCAGGCCGGGATGCCGGTGCCCTTGTAGGCGCGGTCGAGTTCGGCCTTCACGGCATCGTTCTGGAACGAAGCAACCAGATCCTTGACCCAGGGCTGGTCGAGATCGGCGGTGCGCACCGCGATGAAGTTGTTGTAGGGATTGTTTTCCTTCGATTCCCAGCCGATGGCTTCTTCCTTCTTCAACCCGGCTTTCGCGGCCCAGTCATTGTTGACGATCGCCGCGTCAAGATCGTCGATGGAACGGCCGACGACACCGGCGTCGAGTTCCTTGATCTCGATCTTCTTGGGGTTTTCCACAATGTCGAGCGGCGTTGCCAGAACGCCCGCATCCGGCTTCAGCTTGATGAGGCCGTGGGCTTCCAGAACGCGCAGCGCGCGGCCTTCATTGGTCGGGTCGTTCGGCACGCCGACGGTGGCGCCGTCCTTCAGTTCCTCAAGGCTCTTCACCTTGCGCGAATAGATGCCGATCGGCCAGACGGCGGTGTAACCGGCAACCGAAATCTTATAGCCGTGCTGCTTGATCTGCTCGTCCAGATAAGGCTTGTGCTGGAAAGCGTTGGCGTCGATTTCCTTGCGTTCCAGGGCTTCGTTCGGCTGGTTGTAGTCGTTGAAGGTCACGCGCTCGATGTTGAGGCCGTGCTTCTTGCCTTCCTCGGCAACGACTTTCCAGACGTCTTCGTCCTCGCCGCCCATGATGCCGACCTTGATGGTCTTGTCTTCCGCATGGCTTGGCGCGGAAGCAAAGCCGACGGTCAATGCGGCTGCGGTGAAGAGAAGGGCTTTCAGACCGGCGCGGCGGGTCAAAGCATAACGGGAAAGGGCTGACGACATTGTTGTTTTCCTTAGCTGAACATTGTGGAGAGCCGGTCCCGGAAAGCGATCTTTTGAGATGATCTTTCTCCCCCTGCCCACCTTGTTGCCGATAATTCCCTTTTACCGGGCAATAAACAAGGAAAATTATTTCAGAAATTGGCGAGGCCGCAATGGCGAAATTGCGTTCGCGCGAGGGCGGGCGGATTGCCATTTCCGCCCGCTCTCTTCACAGGAATCCGGTCTATCGATTGTCGGCAATAATCATCTGCGCGGCCTTTTCGGCGATCATCAGCGTCGGCGAGTTGGTGTTGCCCGACGTGATGGCCGGCATGACGGAGGCGTCGGCCACGCGCAGGCCCGCAATGCCGTTGAAGCGCAGGCGCGGATCGACGATTGCCTCCGCGTCCTGCCCCATGCGGCAAGTGCCGACCGGGTGGAAGATCGTGGTGCCGATATCGCCAGCCGCCTTTTCCAGTTGCGCTTGCGTTTCGTAAGCAGGGCCGGGCTTGAACTCCTCCGGGCGGAATTTCTGCAAGGGCGCCTGCGCCACGATATGGCGGGTGAGGCGGATCGCGTCGGCGGCCACGCGGCGGTCGCTTTCGGTCGCCAGATAATTCGGCCTGATCGCCGGTTGGGTCCGGTGATCCGGCGATTTGATATGGATCGAGCCGCGGCTGTCGGGGCGCAGATTGCACACGCTGGCCGTAAAGGCGGGGAAGGGGTGCACGGCCTCGCCGAATTTTTCGAGGCTGAGCGGCTGCACGTGATATTGCAGATTGGCGGTTTCATAGGACGGGTCGGAGCGGGTGAAGACGCCAAGCTGGCTTGGTGCCATCGACATCGGCCCGGACCGGCGCAGCAGATATTCCAGCCCGATCATCGCCTTGCCGACAAGCCTGCTTGCCTTCTCGTTCAGCGTCGGAATGCCGCTGACCTTATAGGCGCAGCGCAATTGCAGATGGTCCTGAAGGTTTTCGCCAAGCTGCCTGCGTTCCAGTTTGAGCGGGATGCCCGCCTGTTGCAGCACGTCGCCGCGCCCGACGCCCGACAATTCGAGGATTTGCGGTGAGCCGACAGCACCGGCGGCGAGAATGACCTCGCGCCTTGCCTTCACCGTGCGGGTGGTGCCGTTCTGGTCGAAGGTGACGCCGGTGGCGCGCAGCTCCTCGATCTCGATGCGGCGCACATGCGCGCCGGTTTCGACCGTCAGGTTTTTGCGATCCAGCGCCGGGCGCAGAAACGCCTTGGCCGTGTTCCAGCGTATGCCGCGCTTCTGGTTGACCTTGAAATAGGATACGCCTTCATTGTCGCCGCGATTGAAATCGTCGGTGGCGGGAATGCCTGCGGCAACTGCGGCATCACGAAATGCATCGAGGATATCCCAGTGCAGGCGCGCGTTTTCCACCCGCCATTCGCCGCCCGCGCCATGCAGATCGCTCGCGCCTGCAAAATAATCCTCCGATTTCCTGAACAGCGGCAGCACGTCGTCCCAGCCCCAGCCTTCGCAACCGGCCTGACGCCACAGGTCGTAGTCGCGCGCCTGGCCGCGCATATAGATCATGCCGTTGATGGAGGAGCAGCCGCCAAGCACCTTGCCGCGCGGATAGCCCAATGAGCGGCCGTTCAGCCCCGGTTCGGCCTCGGTGGTGAAACACCAGTCGGTGCGCGGATTGCCGATGCAGTAAAGATAGCCGACGGGGATGTGAATCCAGGCGTAATTGTCCTTTCCGCCAGCCTCCAGCAGCAGCACGGAACGGTTCTGGTCGGCGGAAAGGCGGTTCGCAAGCGCGCAACCAGCCGTGCCCGCGCCAACCACGATGTAATCGTAGGTGTCGGTCATGATGTCATATCCAGTCAATTGGCGGGGTTTTCAGCCACCCCGCAGGCCAGTTTTAACCGAAGAGTTTCTTTCCAATCCGCGATGCGTAGATCTCGCCGACGATCCCTTTCCGGAAGAGAAGAACGCAGGCCATGAAGATGAGGCCCGTGACGATGGTGACGGGGAAGTCGGAGGTTGCGAGCCAGTTTTGCAGCGCGACGACGAAGGCAGCACCCACGATGGGGCCGATCAGCGTGCCGATGCCGCCGAGCAGCGTCATCAGGATCACTTCGCCCGACATCTGCCAGCCGACATCGGTGAGCGTCGCGAACTGGAAGACGAGCGCTTTCAGCCCGCCTGCAAGACCGGCAAGCGCTGCCGACATGACAAAGGCTGCAAGCTTGTAGCGGTTGACGGAATAGCCCAGCGACACGGCGCGGTTTTCATTTTCGCGCACCGATTTCAGGATCATGCCGAAGGGCGAATTGATGATGCGCCAGATGACGAAGACGCCGAGCACGAACACAGCCAGCACGAAATAATACATGTTCATCGGCTGGTTGAGGTCGATGAGGCCGAAGAGATATCCGCGCGGCACGCCCTGCAATCCGTCCTCGCCATGGGTGAAGGCGGCTTGCAGGCAGAAGAAGAAGAACATCTGCGCCAATGCCAGCGTGATCATCGTCGAATAGATGCCCTGACGGCGGATGGCGAGATAGCCGATGACGAGGCCAAGGGCGGCAGCGGCAAGGATGCCGAGCACGAGCCCAAGCTCCGGCGTGACGCCCCAGACCTTGACCGTATGGGCGGTGATATAGGCCGCCCCGCCGAAGAAGGCGGCATGGCCGAAGGACAAGATGCCGGTATAGCCCAGCAGAAGATTGAAGGCGGAGGCGAATAGCGCAAAGCACAGCATCTTCATCAGGAAGATCGGATAGACCATGAAGGGCGCGGCCAGCAGCCCGACAAGGGCAATGCCGAGGATGACGGCGGAGAGGCTGTTGACGGCAGGGGCCTTGGCGTGGGCGGCGGTGGCCTTGAGAGCGGTATCAGCCATGTCAGGCCTCCTTCCCGAACAGTCCGGCGGGGCGCACCAGAAGAACGATAGCCATGATGACGAAGATGACGATGCTGGAGGCTTCCGGATAGAAGACCTTGGTAAGCCCTTCCGCCAGCCCCAGCACATAGCCGGTGATGATGGCACCGAGGATCGAGCCCATGCCGCCGACCACCACCACGGCAAAGACCACGATGATGATGTTGGAGCCCATCAGCGGGCTGACCTGATAGATCGGCGCGGCCATGATGCCCGCAAGACCGGCAAGGGCGGCACCGAGCGCATAGGTGAAGGTCAAAAGCAGCGGCACATTGATGCCGAAGGCTTTTACCAGCGTCGGGTTTTCCGTCGCGGCGCGCAAGTAAGCGCCGAGCTTGGTCTTTTCGATCAGAAGCCAGGTGCCGAGGCAGACGAAGAGCGAGGCGACGACCACCCAGGCGCGATAGTTCGGCAGGAACATGAAGCCCAGATTATGCCCGCCCGCAAGGGATGACGGCACCGCATAGGGCTGACCGGCAGCGCCGTAATAATAGCGGAATGTGCCTTCGATCACCAGTGCAAGGCCGAAGGTGAAGAGCAGGCCATAGAGCGGATCGAGATTATAAAGCCGCGACAGCGCCACGCGCTCGATGATGGCCCCGCCCAGCCCGACGATGAGCGGGGCGAGGATCAGCGCCGGCCAGTAACCGATGCCGAGCCAGCTCAACAGCAGATAGCCGACGAAGGCGCCCAGCATATATTGCGCGCCATGGGCGAAGTTGATGATGCGCAGGAGCCCGAAGATGATGGCAAGGCCGAGGCTCAGCATGGCATAGAACGAGCCATTGATGAGGCCGACCAGCAATTGCCCGAGAAGGGCCTGCAAGGGTATTCCAAAAATCATTGTCATTCAGACCCCCAGCGCGTGCGTGAGCGCCGCCATGCGGGCGGGCAGTTCGGCGGTGGGGAAATTTTCCGTCACCACGCCATGATCCATGAGGTAGAAGCGGTCGGCGACCTTGGCGGCAAAACGGAAATTCTGCTCGACCAGAAGCACGGTCATGCCGCGTTTCTTCAGTTCCACCAGCACATCGCCGATGCGCTGCACGATGACGGGCGCCAAGCCTTCCGTCGGCTCGTCCAGCAGCAGCACCTTGACCCCGGTGCGCAGGATGCGGGCAATGGCCAGCATCTGCTGTTCGCCGCCCGAAAGCTTGGTGCCGGGGCTGTTACGGCGCTCATGCAGGTTGGGAAAGAGTTCGTAGATCTCATCCAGAGACATGGTGCTTTGGCCGCTTTTGGCGACGACCGGCGGCAAAAGCAGGTTTTCGTGCACGCTGAGCGTGGCGAAGATGCCGCGCTCCTCCGGCACGAAGCCCAGGCCCGCATGGGCGATGCGGTGCAGCGGCACGCGCATGATATCCTTGCCGTCGAGGGTGATGGTGCCGGTGCGCTTGCGGATGATGCCCATGATGGCGCGCAGCGTCGTCGTCTTGCCGACGCCGTTGCGGCCCAGAAGCGTGATCGTTTCGCCGGGCCAGATGTCGAGGTCGACGCCGTGCAGGGCATGGCTTTCGCCATACCAGGCATTGAGCCCGCGCACGGACAGGAGCGGTTGGCCTCTATTCATGTTCGGTTCCCATATAGGCGGTGCGCACGCGCTCGTCCCTGGAGACGGCGGCATAATTGCCGGAGGCGAGAATTTCGCCGCGCTGCAGCACCGTGACGTGGTGGGCAATGTCGGCCACCACCTTGAGATTGTGTTCCACCATCAGCACCGCGCGGTCCTTCGCCACATCGGCAATGAGGGCGGCAATGATGTGGACGTCTTCATGACCCATGCCGGCCATCGGCTCATCGAGCAGCAGCACCTTGGGATCGAGCGCCAGCGTGGTGGCGATCTCAAGCGCGCGCTTGCGGCCATAGGACAGATCGGCGGCCAGCGCATGGCGGGCATCGGCCAGGCCGACGCGCTCCAGAAGCGAAATCGCCTGCGCATCGAGCCGGTCCAGCGCCGACAGCGGACGCCAGAACTGCGTGGCAAGCCCGTTGGGGCGTTGCAGCGCGACCTTGACGTTTTCCAAGACGGTGAGATGCGGAAAGGTGGCCGAAATCTGGAACGAGCGCACCAGCCCCATGCGGGCCACCCTGGCCGGATCGGTCCTGGTGATGGTCTCGCCCAGAAGCGTGATCTCGCCGCTCGATGGCTGCAGGAACTTGGTCAGGAGGTTGAACACGGTCGTCTTGCCCGCGCCGTTCGGGCCGATCAGCGCGTGCACGCGGGCATGTTCCACATCGAGATCGACATTCCTGACCGCATGAAAGCCGCCAAACGACTTGCCCAGTCCGCGCGCCGAAAGAACCGTCCGGCCACCGGAGGCGCCGCCATCCTTCGGCCCTGCCTCATGCAGGGCCGCCCTATTGCCAGTTGCTGCGTTCATTCAACCAGCCTCTTACTGCGTTACCAGCGGGCAGCCGCTTTCTTCCGGCTTCATGTAAGCCTGGTCGCCCGGAATGGTCGCAAGAACCTTATAATAATCCCAGGGCGCCTTGCTTTCATCCGGCTTCTTCACTTCCATCAGATACATGTCGTAGATCATGCGTCCGTTGGGGCCGACCTTGCCATGACGGGCAAAGACATCTTCGACCGGCATTTCATGCAGCTTCTTGGCAACGGCCTCGGTTTCGTCGGTGCCTGCCTCCTTGATCGCCTTCAGATATTGAAGGACGGCGGAGTAGGTGCCCGCCTGAACCATGTTCGGCATACGGCCCGTGCGCTCGAAGAAGCGCTTGCCGAAGGCACGCGATTCATCGTCGCGATCCCAGTAGAAGCCTTCCGTCAGCGTCAACCCTTGAGCGGCTTCAAGGCCGAGGCCGTGCACTTCCGCAAGCGTGAAGAGCAATGCAGCAAGACGCTGACCACCGGCGACGATGCCGAATTCAGCCGCCTGCTTGATCGCATTCGATGTGTCGAGACCGGCATTGGCAAGGCCGACCACTTTCGCGCCGGAAGCCTGTGCCTGCAACAGGAAGGAGGAATAGTCGGTGGTTGCCAGCGGATGACGCACGGAACCCAGCACCTTGCCGCCCTTGGATTCGACGAACTTGCTGGTCTGGTCTTCCAGCGAATAGCCGAAGGCATAATCGGCGGTGAGGAAATACCATGTATCGCCGCCCTGCTGCACAAGCGAGCCGCCGGTGCCGACGGCCAGCGCATGGGTGTCATAGGCCCAGTGGAAGCCATAGGGCGTGCACTGCTTGCCGGTCAGTTCCGATGTGGCGGCGCCGGTGTTGATGGTGATCTTCTTCTTGTCTTTCGACAGGGCCTGTACCGCAAGGCCGACCGACGAGGTCGTCAGTTCCATGATGGAATCGACCTGCTCGGTGTCGTACCACTGGCGCGCAATGTTCGAGGCCACGTCCGGTTTGTTCTGGTGATCGGCGGTGATGATCTCGATCGGCGCATCAAGCACCTTGCCGCCAAAATCCTCGGCTGCCATCTTGGCCGCCTCGAACGACCATTTGCCGCCGAAATCGGCATAAACGCCGGACTGGTCGTTCAAAATGCCGATCTTGACCTTGCCGTCGGAAATTTCCGCCGCCGCCGAGATGGCCGTGGCGGCGAAAAGCGCTGCCGTTGCAAGTGCGAGACATTTCATGAAGTGCTCCTCCCAATAACACCATAAACCGTCACGGAAAGCCGCACGGTATCCTCCTTGTGAAGCAGTCCTTTTCAGATAGGCGGGCCGTCTTCCTCGTGACGGGCTGCCCCTGCTTCCACCCGGTTTTTTCCTCGGTCCGGGCTTTGAACTGGAACGGTAGCATTGACAAATGCGTACACGAACAACAATTTTTGAACAATGTCTGTGCAAAAACGTACAGACAGGATGGCGAAGACAATCGCTACCGTTTGGGAGAGGCACATGCGGCAGTTCACATGGGACGATCTGCAATATTTTCTGGCGGTCGCGCGCACCGGCCAGCTTTCCACCGCGGCGCGGCAGTTGCGCACCAGCCATGTCACCGTCCTGCGCCGGATCGACCGGCTGGAACAGGCCCTTTCGACCAAGCTTTTCGAGCGCAATCCGCGCGGCTATCTGCTGACGCCGATCGGCGAGCGGCTGGTGACATCCGCCGAGGTGATGGAACGCGAGGCGATGAAGTTCCAGACCGAGGCCACGGGCAATCTGGCCGCACTGTCGGGCGTGGTGCGCCTTTCGACGCTGGAAGGCTTCGGCAATTTCTTTCTTGCCGACCGCCTGCCGGTGCTGGCGCAATCCTATCCAAGCCTGTTCGTGGAAGTGGTGACGATCCAGCAGATCATGTCGCTGTCACGCCGCGAGGCGGAATTGTCGATCACGCTGCATATGCCCCGCACCGGGCCTTATCACAGCGAAAAACTGACGCCCTATCGCCTTTTCATCTACGGCCATCGCGATTATCTGGCGCGGCATCCGCCGATCAGGACGCGCGAGGACATGGCCCGGCATCCCTTCATCGGCTATATCGACGACATGGTGTTCACGCCCGGCCTCGACTATATGCGCGAAATCCTGCCGGGGCAGCGCTGCACCTATCAAAGCTCCAGCATCCATGCGCAGCTTATCGCCACGCAGATCGGCTATGGGCTGTGCGTGCTGCCCTATTTCATCGCCAGCCGCCATCCGGAACTGGTGCCCGTCCTGCCGCGCGAGATGCATCTGGTGCGCGAATACTGGATGAGCTGTCACATCGATGTGGTGGCCGCGCCGCGCATCCGGGTGCTGCGCGAATTCATGCTGCGCGCCGTGCGCGAATCGTCGGCGAGCTTCCTGGGGGAAACCCTGCTGCGCCCGTGATGGTTGTGTTGCGTCGCGTCAGATCGTGCCGCCGCGCATGGCAAAAATGCAGGTGATGACGAGTGCGGTAAAGCCGAACCCTATAATAAAGAGATTAAGCGTCTTCATGTCCCCTCCCTTTCAACCCCGGGGCGTTATGTTCGACTTGGCGCGGAATGTCTACCTTAAATTGCAACGATCCAAACTAAAGTTGTATAGCTGAATTTCAGGCGGTTTCACGCTCGATATCACGGCGAAGCACGATTGCCGTAGTGAGATCCTCTACAGTTTCATGGGTGGCGATGAGATCACGCAGGCGGTTGAGCCGATCTATGGAGGGAACTTCAAGCTCGACGATCAGGTCGAGCTGGCCGCTCACCGACGATACACGGCGCACTTCGGCGTGCCTGGCCAGTTCATCGAGAAGGCCGAGGGCCGGCGTGCGCTTGAGGCTGACAAGGATCATGGCGCGGATCACATTGCTGTCGATCTGGCCGATATCGGCCCGATAGCCGCGAATGACGCCGTTCCTTTCCAGATTGGCGACACGCTCGCCGGTTGCGCTGCGCGACAGACCGATGCGCCCCGCCAGCGTCTTCAGCGGTATGCGCGCTTCCTTGGAGAGAATGGCCAGTATCTCGCGATCCTTCGTGTCGAGTTCCCGCATGTGCCGATCCTTTGCCCTGCCGTAAATGTGCCGGTCCATTCCGGCAAAGTGCCGGTCTGACCGGCGCCTTGTCTGATGCCTGAAATTTATTCGCGTGCCAAGCTTCCATCTCAACCCCACCCCCTCTGCACGCAATCGATGAAGCGCCGCCCATGACCGATATTTCGCATCCCGCCCCCGATTTTTCCGCGCAAGAGGCCGAAGTGCTGGCCCAGCTTCATTTCGGCGTGACGGCGAGTGCGTCGCCGCTCGACAGCGAGCGCGACCGCAATTTTCGGCTGACGACGGGCAATGGATCGGCGGACTGGATCTTGAAGATCGTCAATGCCAGCGAGCCGCGGGTGGAAAGCGAGTTCCAGACCGCGCTGCTGCAACATCTGGCCATGGCCGATCCGGCGCTCGCCGTGCCGCATCTGAAGCCGAGCCTGTCGGGCGCGGTGCTGGCTTCTGTCGATAAAGATGGGGGCAAGCCGCATGCGCTGCGGGTGGCAAGCTGGCTGCCGGGCACGCCGCTGGCGGAAGCCCCGCGCACCAGGGCGCTGATGCACAATCTGGGCGGTGCGCTGGGCGAACTGGATCGTGCCTTGCAGGGCTTCATCCATCCGGGCGCGCTTCGCGATTTCGACTGGGACCTGCGCCATGCGGGCCGGGCGCGCGACCGGCTGCACTTCATCGACAAGGCGGAAGACCGTGCTGTCGTGGAGCGTTTCCTGACCCGTTTCGAGCGCGATGTTGCACCGAAACTGCCGCTTTTGCGCGCGCAGGTGATCCACAATGACGCCAATGACTGGAATGTGCTGGTCGATCCGGAGGACAAGGAACGCATTGCCGGGCTGATCGATTTCGGCGATGCGGTGCACACCGTTCTGGTCGCCGAAGTGGCGATTGCGGCGGCCTATTCCATTCTCGACATGGACGATCCGATCGGGGCGGCTGCCGCCCTTGCTGCCGGTTTCCACGAAAAATATCCGCTGCTGCCGCAGGAAGTCGATCTCCTGTTCGACCTGATCGCGATGCGGCTCGTCACAAGCGTCACGCTGTCGGCGTCGCGCCGCGACAGGACCGGCGACAATCCCTATCTTGCGATCAGCGAAGCGCCGGCATGGCGGCTTCTGCACAGGCTCGATGCCATGAACCCGCGCTTTGCCACCGCGATCCTGCGCAAAGCCTGCGGTTTCGATGCGGTCGAGGGCGCCGGTGTGGTGCGCGGCTGGATCAGCGCCAACCGAAAGAACCTCGCTCCCATCGTTCGCCCGCATCCGGCGACGCTGACCAAGGCGCTGGTGCCCTATGGCGATCCGTCCCATGTGATGACGGTCGATTCCGCCGGGCAGCGCCCGCAGGAAGCCACCGCCTGGTGGGACGATTTCTGCGCCCGCAATCGTGTGGAACTGGGCATCGGCCCATGGGGAGAAAAGCGTACTGTCTATACCGATGAGGCGTTCCGTTCCCGCTTCGTCGAAGGCGAGCGGCGTGTCCACCATCTGGGCCTCGACCTGTTCATGCCGGCAGGCACGCCCGTCTACACGCCGCTTGCAGCAATCGTGAAAAGCGTCGAGATCGAGACCGCGCCGCTCGGCTATGGCGGGTTGATCGCGCTCGAACATCAGCCGGAAGGTTGCCCGCCCTTCATCACGCTCTGGGGCCATATGGCGCATGAGGCCGTTGCCCGCCTGAAGCCGGGGCAAAGGCTTGCCGCCGGTGATCTCGTCGGAACCATGGGCGACATGCATGAGAATGGCGGCTGGACGCCGCATCTCCATTTCCAGATTTCGACCGATACCGGCCTTGCGGCGGCGGAAATTCTGGGCGTGGGCGAGAGCGCCTATCTCGATGTCTGGGCCGATATTTTCCCCGATGCCGCAGTCCTTGCCGATATTCCGGCGGAAGCCTTCCACCAGAGCGGACGCACCCGCGCCGAAATCGTCAGCGCCCGCAAGGATATTCTGCTGCCGAACCTCTCCATTTCCTATTCCGAGCCGATCAAATTCGTGCGCGGCGAGGGCGCCTGGCTGATCGACAATCGGGGCCGCGCCTATCTCGATTGCTTCAACAATGTTTGCCATCTTGGTCACGCGCATCCGGATGTGGTGGAGGCGATTGCCAAGCAGGCTGCGATCCTCAACACCAATACGCGCTATCTGCACGACAATATCGTTTCCTATGCCGAGCGCCTGACCGCGACCTTGCCGGAAGGCTTGACGGTGGCCTCCTTTGCCTGCTCGGGCAGCGAGGCGAACAGCCTGGCGCTGCGCATGGCGCGCGCGCATTCCGGCCAGCGCGATGCGCTGGTGCTCGACTGGGCCTATCACGGCACGACGCAGGAACTGATCGACCTCAGCCCCTATAAATACAAGCGCAAGGGCGGCAAGGGACGCCCGGACCACGTGTTCGAGGCGACTATCCCCGACAGCTATCGCGCGCCGGAAGACTGGCCGCTTGCGGAACATGGCAAGCGCTTTGCCGAAAGCATTGCCGAACAGATCGAGGCCATCAAGAGCCTTGGACGCGGGCCTGCCTATTTCATTGCCGAGTCGATCCCGAGCGTTGCCGGTCAGGTCTTCCTGCCGGAGGGCTATCTGCGCGAAGTCTACAGGATGGTGCGGGCGGCCGGCGGCGTTTGCATCGCGGATGAGGTGCAGGTCGGCTTCGGCCGGGTCGGAAGCCACTGGTGGGCGTTTGAAATGCAGGACGTGGTGCCGGATATCGTCACCATGGGCAAGCCCATCGGCAACGGCCATCCCATGTCGGCGGTTGTCACCACCCGCGAAGTGGCCGACAGCTTCAACAATGGCATGGAATATTTCAACACATTCGGCGGCAATCCGGTGTCCTGTGCGGCGGGGCTTGCGGTGCTGGATGTGATCGAGCGCGACGACCTGCGCCGTAACGCGCTTGCGATCGGCAATTATCTCATCGACGGTTTCCGTTCGATGCAGGAGCGGTTCGATATTATCGGCGATGTGCGCGGGCAGGGGCTGTTCCTCGGCATCGAACTGGTGACGGATCGCAAGGCCAAGGAACCGGCAACGGCGCTGGCCAAGAAGATCAATGACGGCGCGCGCGAACGCGGCATTTTGATGGGGACCGAAGGGCCGTTCGACAATGTTTTGAAAATGCGCCCGCCGATGATCTTCACACGCGCCAATGCCGATCATCTCTTGAGCGTTCTGGAGGACAGTTTCGCGGCTGCGTTGAAGTAGCCGGTAGTCGGATAATGGAACAAACAACAAGCCCGGCGGCATGTCGCCGGGCAACGGATCGGCTTGTGCCGAAACTCTGGGAGGAGGAACAATGAAAAAGACAGTTTTGGGTGCGTTGCTGGCGGCGGGCTTTGCCCTGTCGGCGCAAAGCGGGGCTGCGGCGGACACGCTTTCGACGGTCAAGGAACGCGGCAAGATCAATTGCGGCGTCAGCCAGGGCGTCGCGGGTTTTTCGTCGCCGGACGATCAGGGCAAATGGACCGGCTTCGACATCGATTTCTGCCGCGCGGTGTCGGCGGCGGTCTTTGGCGATCCCGACAAGGTGAGCTTCATTCCGCTTTCGACCAAGGAGCGCTTTACCGCGCTGCAATCCGGCACGGTTGATCTGCTTTCGCGCCAGACCACCTGGACACTCTCGCGCGATGCGGGCATGGGCATTCTTTTCGTCGGCACGGCCTATTATGACGGACAGGGTTTTATGATCCGCAAGGATCTGGGCGTCGATAGCGCGACGAAGCTCGACGGCGCGTCGGTCTGCACCGAACAGGGCACGACCACGGAACAGAACGTCGCCGATTATTTCAGCGCCAACAATATCAAATATGAGCCGGTGGTGATCGATTCCGCCGATGGTATTTTGAAGGCGTTCGAGACCGGCCGCTGCGATGTCTACACGACCGATGCTTCCGCGCTTTATGCGCAGCGCCTCAAGCTTGCCGAACCTGACGCCTTCACCGTTCTGCCGGAAGTGATTTCCAAGGAGCCGCTCGGGCCAGCCGTTCGCCAGGGCGACGACAAATGGTTCAACATCGTCCGCTGGACCCTGTTTGCGATGCTTGAGGCAGAGGAACTGGGCGTTACGCAGGCTTCCGCCGAAGCGGACCTCAACTCCAAAAAGCCGGATGTGCGCCGTTTCCTTGGCTCGGAAGGCGACAACGGCCAGCAGCTCGGCCTTGAGCCGAAATGGGCCTATAATATCGTCTCCAAGATTGGCAATTATGGTGAAATGTTCGAGCGCACCGTCGGCAAAGGCAGCCTGCTCAAGATCGACCGCGGCATCAATGCGCTGTGGAACAAGGGCGGGCTGATGTACGCGCCGCCCGTCAAGTAAAGGCAATCAAATTGGTGATGGCGGAGCCCCGGTTTTCCGGGGCTCTGCTGTTTTTACTTCTGCTTGGCGAGGCCCTGTTCGCGCATCTGGCTGAGGCTCATCTTTGGTGAAAGCGCTTCGGGATCGATGCGGATTTCGATGAGGCCCGGCTTGCCGGATTTTTCGCATGCCTCGAACGCAGGCGCGAAATCAGCGGTCTTTTCCACCACTTCGCCATGCAGGCCATAGGCACGGGCAAGTGCCGCGAAGTCAGGATTGGCAAGGCCTGTGCCCGAAACACGGCCCGGATAGGTGCGCTCCTGATGCATGCGGATCGTGCCATACATGCCATTGTTCACAACGATGAAAATGGCATTGGCGCCATATTGCGCGGCTGTCGCCAGTTCCTGCCCGTTCATGAGGAAACAGCCGTCGCCCGCAAAGGCAACCACCGTGCGTTCCGGCGCGGTGAGCTTGGCCGCGACCGCAGCCGGTACGCCATAGCCCATGGAGCCGTTGGTGGGCGCCAACTGGCTGCGATAGGTGCGGTACTGGTAGAAGCGATGCGGCCAGGCGGAATAATTGCCCGCGCCATTGGTGATGATGGCATCGGCTGGCAAATGCGCGCGCAGCCATTCCATCACTTCACCCATCTGCACATCGCCGGGAATGACCGGCGATTGGATATTGTCGCGGTAATCGGCATTGGCGCTGTCGGTCCATGCCTTCCAGCGCGGGCTGGCGACCGGCGCAAGCTTGGCCGCCGCCGCACAGAAGGCAGGCATGGAGGCATTGACCGGAACATCGGCATGGTAGACGCGGCCCAGTTCCTCCGCGCCCGGATGGATATGGACGAGCTTTTGCTGCGGCACCGGAATGGAGACGAGTTCATAGCCCTGCGTCGTCATTTCACCGAGGCGCGCGCCAATCACGATCAGAAGATCGGCATCGCGTACGCGCTGCGCCAGCTTCGGGCTGATCGAGGTTCCCATTTCGCCCGCATAAAGCGGGTGGGTGTTGTCGAACATGTCCTGACAGCGGAAGGATGCGGCGACCGGCAGATGCATGTTCTCGGCAAATTTGCGCAGGTCGCTGACGGCATCGCCATTCCAGCCGCCGCCGCCGACGATCACCAGAGGCCGCTCGGCCTTTGAAAGCAGCGCCTGCATGTCCTGCAACTGGTCGGCACCCGGATGCATCTGCACCTGCCTGTAAGCCGGTGCGTCGCTGACGGCGGCATGGGAGGTCAGCATGTCTTCCGGCAGCGCGATCACCACCGGGCCGGGGCGTCCGTTGACGGCGCGATGAAAAGCCTGGCTGACGAGTTCGGGAATGCGGGCGGCATCGTCGATCTGCACGACCCATTTGGCCATCTGGCCGTACATGCGGCGATAGTCGATTTCCTGAAATGCCTCGCGCTCGACCTGATCGCTGGCGACCTGACCGATGAAGAGCAGCATCGGCGTCGAATCCTGAAAGGCCGTATGCACGCCGACCGAGGCATTGGTCGCGCCGGGGCCGCGTGTGACGAAGCAGATGCCGGGCTTGCCGGTCAGCTTGCCATAGGCTTCCGCCATATAGGCCGCGCCGCCCTCCTGCCGGCATACAACCAGATCGATCGCGTCGCTGGCATCGTGGAAGGCGTCAAGTGCGGCGAGATAGCTCTCGCCGGGCACGCAGAAGACCCGGTCGGCCCCATGGATGCGCAGCGCATCCACCAAAATCTGGCCTCCGGTACGGGCATTGGGTTTGCTCGTCATGTGATGCATTTCCTCAATCTCACCATATCTGGCTTGGTCAGGACAGTTCTTTCGCCGCCGCTCCAGCCAGCCGTGGTTGATATGAACATAGCCAGCGGTGCGAATACAGATTAAACATCATGACCAAACAGTATGAACTCATGATGCACCGGTATGGAGGAAAGGCGATGGGGAGCGAAAAGACGGGCAAGATCCGCATCGGGATCGGCGGGTGGGCCTATGAGCCGTGGGACAAGAGCTTCTATCCCGAAAAACTGCCGAAGAAGCGCCAGCTTGAATATGCCTCCGGCAAGCTCACATCCATCGAGATCAACAGCACCTATTACGGGCCGCAGAAGCCCGCCACCTTCGCCAAATGGCATGACGAGACACCGGACGGTTTCACGTTTTCGCTGAAGGCGCCGCGCTTTTCCACCAATCGCCGCGTGCTGGCGGAAGCGGGCGAGAGCATCGAGCGGTTCATGACCGGCGGCATGATGGAGCTGAAGGACAAGCTCGGCGTGGTCAACTGGCAGTTCATGGGCACGAAAAAATTCGACCCCGTGGATTTCGAGGCGTTCCTGAAGCTTTTGCCGAAGCGTGTCGACGGGCGCGATGTGCGCCATGCGGTCGAGGTGCGCCACGACAGTTTCAATTCGCCCGACTTCATCGCCTTGTTGCGCGATTATGGGGTGGCCGTGGTGATTGCCGGCGACAGCGCCTTTCCGCAATTTGCCGATATGACCGCGCCTTTCGCCTATCTTCGCATCATGGGCACAGAAGAAAGCGAGCCGCTTGGCTATAGCGAAAGCCATCTCGATCAGTGGGCGGCCCGCGCCAGGGCGATTGCCGAAGGAGCGCTTGCCGAAGGATTGAAGACCGTTACGCCGCCTGTCGCCGATCACCTTGCCCGCAATGTCTATCTCTATGTCATCAGCGGCTATAAGGCACATAATCCGCATGCGGCCATGGCCTTGATCGAACGGACAAAATGATGCCTCGTGGTCGCTGTTGATTTTCATCTGAGTCGCCTGAGCTACCATGTCAAAATTCGATCTTTCCGCGCTTGAAGCCTTCGTTTCCACCATTCCGCAGCATTATAAGGGGCCTGGCGGTGCGGTTGCGGTGGTGAAGGACGGCAAGGTTGTGCTGCGCCATGCATGGGGTTTTGCCGATCTTGCCGCGCGCAAGGCGATGACGCCCGGAACGCGCATGCCGGTCTGCTCGGTCAGCAAGCAGTTCACCTGCGCCGTGCTGCTCGACAGTGTGGGCGAGCCGGAAGTTCTGGACGATGCGCTGGCCGCCTATCTCGACAAGTTTACGCAAGAACGCCCAAGCGTGCGCGATCTGTGCAACAACCAGTCGGGCCTGCGCGATTACTGGGCGCTGACGGTTCTGTGCGGGGCCGATCCGGAAGGCGTCTTTCTGCCCGTACAGGCGCGAAGCCTGCTGCGCCGCCTCAAGACCACGCATTTTGCACCCGGCACGCATTATTCCTATTGCAACGGCAATTTCCGCATTCTGGCCGATCTCATCGAGCGCCATACAGGCCGGACATTGATCGACCTCCTGTCGGAGCGTATTTTCCGGCCTGCCGGCATGAAGACGGCGGAGCTTATCCCCGATACCGCGCTGTTTGACGAATGCACCGGCTATGAGGGGGACACGGTGCGCGGTTTCCTGCCCGCCGTCAATCGCATCCACTGGATGGGCGATGCGGGCATTTGCGCATCGCTCGACGACATGATCGCCTGGGAGCAGTTCATCGACGCGACCCGCGATGACGAAAACGGCCTCTATCGCCGCCTGAGCGGCCCGCAGACTTTCAGCGACGGTGCGCCGGCGCCTTACGGTCTCGGCCTCAAATTCGAGGAGGCGGGCGGCAGGCGGCTGACCGGCCATGGCGGCGCCCTGCGCGGCTGGCGCTGCCAGCGCTGGCATTGCGCCGAAGAGCGGCTTTCGACAATCGCCATGTTCAATTTTGAAGGCGGGGCATCCGAGGCGGCCTTCAGGCTGATGAATATCGCGCTTGGGGTTTCCACCGCGGAACCGGCTCGGGTGGAAGCCGATGCCGCATGGTTCGGCTCATGGCTCGACCGTGAAACCGGCCTGGTCCTGAGCCTCGAAGATGCAGGGCACGGGCGCATGAAGGCGCGTTTCGGCACCGGCCCGGAAATCATGGATGTGGTGGGGAAGAAGGAAGCCTGTTCATCGATGACCACGATCCGCCGCGACGGCGACACGATCCATCTTGTGCGTGAGGATGAAAATCTGTGCCTGACGATGCAGCGCCTGAAAGGGGCGACAAGGCAGGATATTGCCGGGCGTTACCGCAGCGGCGAACTGGGGGCCGATCTTCTGATCGTCAATGAGGGCGGCGCGTTCTATGGCGCTTTTGAAGGCTGTCTCGGCAAGAGCGACATGTATCCGCTCTATGCGGCGGGGCCGGATGTGTGGCTTTTGCCGGTGCAGCGCTCGATGGATGCGCCAGCGCCCGGCGAATGGAAACTTGTCTTCCGGCGTGACGCAAAAGGCGGGATAACGGGCATGACCGTCGGCTGCTGGCTGGCGCGCCATGTGGACTACAGGAGAATTCAGGAATGAGCGAACTGAAGGTCAGAACCCGCGAGACGGGCGCCGTGGCGGACATGCCGCACGGCAAGCTGCCCGTCATCACCACACCGACCGGCGGCATGGTTGAAATCGTCACCAGTGTCAGTCAGGCCGGGTTCAATCCGCTCGATCTTATCTATTCCTCGGTTGCGGCCTGCATGGCGCTCAGCGCGCGCATTGCTGCGACCAAGCTCGACCTGAAGGAAAAGCTGACCGATGTTCGCGTGGAGGTGAAGGGCGACAAGGCGCATGAAGGGCCGTCGCGTATCGAGCGGTTCGACATCGCCTTTCATTTCGACGGCGATCTGACGGAGGATGAAAAGCACCGTCTTGCCGAAATGGCCGAGGCAATCTGCACCGTCAGCAATACGCTGCGCGGCGAACCGCAGTTTGATCTGAACGTGTTGTAGCGTTCAGATCACATCCCGGATGCGCTCGACCCCAAGCTTGATGACGCTTTCCATGGCCAGACGGGCTTTCTGCGGATCGCGTGAGGCGATGGCATGGGCAATACGAAGGTGATTGGCCGCGCATTCGGCAATACCCTCCCGCGATGAGGCGGGGGAGGAAAGCTGGAAGGAAACGGCAAGTGCCGCCTCGATCAGGCCGCTGACCGACCGCATGAACGGGTTGCCGGACATGCGGGCAATGGCCAGATGAAATTCCAGATCGACCTTGGCGATGGATTCCGGCGTGTGTTCGGGATTGTCGAATTTGGCGGCGAGTGCGTAAAGCTCCACGATCTCGTCGCTGGTGGCGCGTTCGGCTGCGGCTGCGGCGGCTGCCGGTTCCAGCGCCATGCGCATTTCTGCCAGATGATCGACGAAGACTTCATCGAAGCCCGCTTCGAAGCGCCATGTCAGCACATCGGGATCGAAGAAATTCCAGCTGGCATGGCCCAGAACGCGAGTGCCGACCTTGGCTTTGGGTTCGATCAGGCGCTTGGCGGCAAGCGTCTTCATCGCCTCGCGCAGAACGGTGCGGGATACGCCGAAGCGCAGCGACAATTCATGATCGCCCGGAAGGATGGACCCTTCGGGAATGGTTCCCGCGACGATGCCGCGCCCGAGTTCCCCCACGACAACCGCGTGGCTGTTGTGGCGCTTGCGTCCGGTTATGGCCGTTTCCAGCAATCCCAATTCAGGCCTCCTTCATGCGTTGTCGCGCGTGTTTTATATTGGAAAACCACAAGAGTCCCCGTTGCAGGGCAATGAACAGGAACAGCAATATACCGATTGCTATTTTCGTCCACCAGGAAGACAGCGTGCCGTCGAAAACAATATAGGTCTGGATCAGCCCCTGTATGAGAATGCCGACGAAGGTTCCGGCCACAAGGCCCGCGCCACCCGTCAGCAGTGTCCCGCCGATCACCACCGAAGCGATGGCGTCGAGTTCCACGCCCACCGTCGCCAGCGAATAGCCGGACGAGGTGTAGAGCGTATAGACGATCCCGGCGAGGCCGGAAAGGATGCCCGACATCGTATAGATGCCGATTGTGGTGCGGGCAATCGGAACGCCCATCAGTTCCGCCGATTGCTGGTTGCCGCCGAGCGCATAGATATTGGCGCCGAAGCGCGTGCGATGGGCGATGATGCCGCCGATGATGAAGACCGCGAGCATCACCATGGCGATGAAGGTCAGCCTGCCACCGCCGGGCAGGCGGAAATAGAGCCCCTGCAATGTGTCGAGGAAAGGATGTGCGATCGGCACCGATTGCGTCGAGATGAGGAAGGCCGCGCCGCGCGCCAGAAACATGCCCGCAAGCGTTGCCACGAAGGGCGGTATCCGCAAGAAATGGATCATCGCGCCCATCCACGCTCCGAACAGGGCGGCGATCACCAGAATGAGCGCGAAAGCCAGAAGCGGATGCACGCCAAGCTGTCCGACCATCACGGCCACGAAAACGCTGGTGAAGGCGATGACCGAGCCGACCGACAGGTCGATGCCGCCTGAAAGGATCACGAATGTCATGCCGACTGCGGCGATGCCCAGAAAGGCGTTGTCGGTCAGGAGATTGCCGATCACCCGCGTCGACAGCATGTTTGGAAACTGCGCGACGCACAGCGCATAGGCGAGGAGAAAGATTGCCACCGTGGTCAGGAAAGGCAGATTGCGCAATGCCCTCATTGCCGTGCTCCCTGCTGGCTCCGGCGGATCGCTTCGGCTCCGTTGCCCTTGCGCTCCGACCGCAGGAAGGCGATCAGCTGGACAATGGCCGGTGACTGGAAGGTGAGCACGATCACGATGATGACCGCCTTGATGATGAGGTTGAATTCCGGCGGGAAGCCCGCCATCAGGATGCCGGTATTGATCGACTGGATGATGAGCGCGCCGAGCAGCGAGGCCATGATCGAGAAGCGCCCGCCATTGAGCGACGTGCCGCCGATGACGACCGCCAGAATGGCGTCGAGTTCCAGCCACAGGCCCGCATTGTTGGCATCCGCGCCGCGAATGTCGGCGGTGGCGATCAGCCCGGCAAGGGCGGCGCCGACGCCGGAAACCGCATAGACGCTGAACAGGAGAAAGCGCGCCTTGACCCCTGCCAGCATCGCCGCGCGGCGGTTGATGCCGGTCGCCTCGATCAGGAAGCCGAGCGCGCTGGAGCGCACCGCGATGCCCACCACCAGACCGGCCAGAATCCAGATCAGCACCGGGATCGGAATGCCGAGAAAGGAGCCGGAGCCAAGGGCTGCAAAGGAATCATTGTTGAAGGTGAGGATTGCGCCTTCGGTGACAAGCTGCGCGATGCCGCGCCCTGCCACCATGAGGATAAGCGTTGCGATGATCGGCTGGAGGTCGAAGACGGCGACCAGAAAGCCGTTCCACAGGCCGCAGAGCAGGCCGACGCCAAGTGCCGCCGGAATGACGATTGCAAGCGGATAGCCCGCCACGATGAGCGACGCGGCAAAAGCCCCGCTGATCGCCATGACCGCGCCGACCGACAGGTCGATGCCGCGTGTGGCGATCACCAGCGTCATGCCGACGGCCAGAATGGCAACGGGGGCGGCGCGCACCAGAATATCGATCAGGCTGCCGTAGAGCCGCGCGTTCTGGAACGAAATGTCGAGAAAGCCGGGCGCGATGATGGTGTTCGCGGCCAGAATGAGCACAAGGGCGGCCAGTTGGGGCGCCAGTCTTTTGAGTTTTCTGGTCATGCGGGCAATCATGCGGCGGCTTCCTTTTCGCTTCCGGTCTCCGCGATGGCGCGCACAATATTGTCGGCGTTGATTTCCCCGCCCTTCAGCTCCGCCACATGGCGGCGGTCGGACAGGACGATCACGCGGTTGGCGACGGCGGCAAGCTCCTCGAATTCGGACGAGATGATGACGAGCGACATGCCTTCCGCGCAAAGTTCGCCGATGAGCTTGAGGATTTCCGCATGGGCGCCGATATCGATGCCGCGCGTCGGCTCGTCGAGGATCAGCAGGCGCGGATCGGTGGCGAGCCAGCGCGCCAGAATGGCCTTTTGCTGGTTGCCGCCGGACAGGAATTTGATCGGCTTGTCCGTATCGGGCGGGCGGATATCGAGCGCCTTGACATAACGCCGGGCAAGCGCCGTTTTCTCACGCGATGAAAGCGGTCTCGACCAGCCGCGTTTGGCCTGTACGGCGAGCGCGATATTTTCGGCCACCGAAAAATCGCCGATGATGCCATCGGTCTTGCGTTCTTCCGGGCAGAAGGCGAAGCGCTCGGCAATGGCCGCGACGGGCGAGGAAAGCCTGATTTCCCTTCCATCGACGGTCAGCCGACCGCTATCGGCCTCATCGACGCCGAACATCAGGAGCGCGGTTTCCGTGCGGCCGGAACCGAGCAGACCCGCAATGCCGACGGCTTCGCCGGGCTTGATCGAAAGGTCGAAGGGCGCAACGCTGCCCTTTTTGCCGAAACCGGAAAAGCGGATCGGCGCGACCGTGTCGCGGTCGACTTCCTCGGTCAACTGGCGGCGCACGGTTTCCTGCAACTGGTGGCCGAGCATCATGGAAATGAGGTCGGTTCGCGGCAGGTCCGACAGGTTGCGGCTGCCGACCAGCCGCCCGTTGCGCAGCACCGTGGCGCAATCGGCAATGGCATAGACCTGATCGAGAAAATGGGTGATGACGACGATGCCGAGGCCGTCCGCCTTCAACTGGCGCAGCACGCCGAACAGCATGTCGACTTCACGCGCGTCGAGGCTGGCGGTCGGCTCGTCGAGCACCAGCACCTTGCCGGAAAGGTCGACAGCGCGGGCAATGGCGATGATCTGGCGGATGGCGACCGAATAGGCGGACAAGGGCGCGCCGACATCGATGGCAAGCCCGTAGCGGGCAAGGAGTTTCGCTGCATCCTTTTCCATCCGCGCCCGGTCCACCAGCCCGAAACGCTTTGGCTGGCGCCCCAGAAACAGGTTTTCCGCGACCGTCAGGTTTTCGAGCAGGTTGACCTCCTGATAGACCGTGCCGATGCCGAGCGCCTGCGCCTCCGCCACGGATGCGGGCGCAATCGGTTGGCCTTCAAGCAGGATCGATCCGTCGAAACCGTGATAGGCGCCGGTCAATATCTTGATGAGCGTGGATTTGCCCGCGCCGTTTTCGCCGAGCAGAGCGTGAATTTCCCCGCGGTTGAGCGTGAAATCGACATGATCGAGCGCGGTCACGCCCAGAAAGGATTTGGTGATCGAGCGGGCTTCAAGAAGCGGTGGTGCAGCCATGGCATTCTTCCGTTTGCGCTTCGCAAAAGGGATATCCGGGCCGAGACCGGCCCGGATGAAGCGGATCAGTAGCCGAGGCCCTTCTTGGCTTCATAGACGGCTTTCGGATCGTCAGCCTGCGTGTAGAGCTTCGATTCCGTCTGGATCCATTTCGGCGGTACGGTGCCCTTGTCCTTGAAGGCTTCAATGGCGTCGAAGGCCGGGCCTGCCATGTTCGGCGTCAGTTCGACGGTCGCATTGGCTTCGCCATTGGCCATGGCCTGGAAGATATCCGGCACGGAATCGATCGATACGATCTTGATTTCCGTACCCGGCTTCAATCCGGCTTCCTTGATGGCCTGAATGGCCCCGACGGCCATGTCGTCATTATGCGCATAGACGGCGCAGATATTCTTGCCGCCGCCTTCGGCCTTGATGAAGCTTTCCATGACTTCCTTGCCCTTGGTGCGGGTGAAGTCGCCGGTCTGCGAACGGGTGATCTTGATATTGTCGTGGCCCTTGATCGCGTCCTCAAAACCTTTCTTGCGGTTGATGGCGGGCGAGGAGCCGGTGGTGCCCTGAAGCTCGACCACATTGCAGGGCTTGTCGCCCACATCCTTCACCAGCCAGTCACCGGCGACCTTGCCCTCATGCACCTGATCGGAGGTCACGGCGGTCAGATAAAGGTCTTCGGGCGAATCGATCTGGCGGTCGAGCAGAACGACCGGAATTTCCGCTTCCTTGGCTTCCTTCAAGACGGCGTCCCAGCCGGTGGAGACGACCGGCGCAATCAGGATCGCATCGACCCCTTGCGCGATGAAGCCGCGCACGGCCTTGATCTGGTTTTCCTGCTTCTGCTGGGCGTCGGCGAATTTCAGCGTATAGCCGCGCTTTTCGGCTTCCTGCTTGGTCAGCGCCGTTTCCGCGGCGCGCCAGCCCGATTCCGAGCCGATCTGCGAAAAGCCGACCGTCAGCGATGCGGCGGATGCGCTGGAAACCAGCGCGAGCGATAGGGCGGCCGTCAGGGCCGTCAAACTCAGTTTCATGATTGTTCCTCCCAATAAGGCTCTCCCAGCCTCGTTGCTATGAAGCATATAATATTACTTTATGGCAAGCGTCTTTCGCCTGTAATAATGAAAATTTGGATATGAAGACGCGATGGAAATTCTGATCGTTAAGCGAAAACAAAGGCTTGTTCCGTCCTTCCCCATGTAAGTCACATTGGTGTGACAACCGGGCATTCATGCTTGCTTGACAAAGCCGTCTCCGGCGAAATAGTCATATTAATAAGGAAGCTGCGATCAATGCCGGACCGGCATTCACACGCAGTCGGAGTGAAGTCCGCGGCCCGGCTGCGGAAAATGGGAGGTTTGATGTTGCGTCTGGTCCAGTTCCGCGATGAGCGCGGAGAAATGCGTGTGGCGGCCTGCGATGACGCGGGCGCGGCGCATGTCGTCAAGGGCGTGGCGACGACCTATGAGCTGGCCTCGGCGGCGATTGCCGCAGGCATCGGCCTTGCAGAACAGGTGGAGCGCAGCGGCAGGGGCGAAGCGGTCGATATCGATGCCGCCCTGGCCACGGGCCGCGTGGGATTGCCGATCACGCATGGCGATCCGGCGCATCTGATCGTTGCGGGCACCGGCCTCACGCATCTCGGCTCCGCCGATGGGCGCGACAAGATGCACAAGGCGGCACAGGCCGCAGAAAAGCCGACCGATTCCATGCGCATGTTCCTGATGGGCGTCGAAGGCGGCAAGCCGAAGCCGGGCGAGACGGGCGTGCAGCCGGAATGGTTCTACAAGGGCGACGGCTCGGCGCTGGTCGCAACCGGCGGTGAACTGGTGTCGCCCGCCTTCGCCGAAGATGGCGGCGAGGAGCCGGAACTGGCGGGCATTTACCTGATCGGCCCGGACGGCACGCCTTTCCGTCTCGGTTTCTGCCTCGCCAATGAATTTTCCGATCATGTGACGGAAAAGCAGAATTATCTCTGGCTCGCCCATTCCAAGCTGCGCCAGGCGGCGCTTGGGCCGGAGCTTTATGTGGGCGCGCTGCCGGATCATGTGGAAGGCGTTTCGCGCATTCGCCGTGGCAGCGAAGTCATCTTCGAAAAGCCGTTCCTGTCCGGTGAAGCGAACATGTCGCACACGATTGCCAATCTGGAACACCATCATTTCAAATATGAACTGTTCCGCCGTCCCGGCGATATTCACGTGCACTTCTTCGGCACGGCGACGCTGTCGTTTTCGCATGGCGTGAAGACGCAGGCCGGCGACCGGTTCGAGATTTCGGCAAAGCCGTTCCGCTATCCGCTGGTCAACAGGCTGGCTCAGGCTGCGGCGGAAAAAGTCGCCGTGAGGGCGCTGTGAACATGGCCGCACAATCCAACATCGCGCTTGCAATCGTCGGTCTCGGCAAGATCGCGCGCGACCAGCATTTGCCGTCCATCGAAGCCGTCGATGGCATTGAACTGAAAGCCGTTGCCAGCCGCAATGCCGGGCTGGAGGGCCTGCCGTCTTTTCACGATATCGATGAATTGCTGGGCAGTGACGTCGCCATCGATGCCGTGTCGCTCTGCACGCCGCCGCAAGGGCGCTTCGCGCAGGCCTATGCGGCGTTGAAAGCGCGCAAGCATGTGATGCTGGAAAAGCCTCCCGGTGCGACGATTTCGGAAGTGCAGGCGCTGGAGCGGCTCGCTGAAGCGCAAGGCGTGACGCTCCATGCCACATGGCATTCACGCGAGGCGGCGGCGGTGGAACCGGCGCGGGAATTTTTGAAAGACGCGGAAATCCGCTCGGTTTCGGTCATGTGGAAGGAAGATGTGCGCCACTGGCATCCCGGCCAGCAATGGATCTGGGAGCCGGGTGGGCTTGGCGTGTTCGATCCGGGCATCAATGCGCTCTCCATCGTCACGCATATCCTGCCGGAGCGCTTTTTCCTGACGCAATCCGATCTCTCTTTTCCTGAAAACCGCGCGGCACCGATTGCCGCTGATCTCCGGTTCCGGACGGAAAGCGGCATTCCGGTTTCGTTCGAACTGGACTGGCGCCAGACCGGCCCGCAGACCTGGGACATTCGCGTCGAGACCGGCAAGGGCACGGTTCTGCTCAGCCATGGCGGCAGCCGCCTGACCATCGCCGGGGCGGAGAAGATGGCCGAGCCGGACCGCGAATATCAGCGCTTTTACAGGCGTTTCGTGCAATTGATCGGGGCGGGGCGTTCGGATGTCGATCTCGCTCCGCTGACCCATGTGGCCGATGCTTTCCTGCTCGGAAAGCGCCATGTGGTGGAAGCTTTTGAAGATTAAAGCGCATCCCGAAAAGTGTGAAACGGTTTTCGGGATGCGCGATGGACCAAACATTTGGAATGTCGATCTGATTTCAAGGATCGGCGTCGAAGGAATCGGGACCGCTTTCCGGTCTCTTACCCACGCAGGACAGTGAAATGAACAAGCCCGTCTCTCCGAAAACACCCAAGCTCCGCTCGCGCGCCTGGTTCGACAATCCCGATAATGTCGATATGACGGCGCTCTATCTGGAGCGCTACATGAATTACGGCCTGAGCCAGGAAGAGCTGCAATCGGGCCGTCCGATCATCGGTATCGCGCAGACGGGTTCCGACCTTTCGCCCTGCAACCGGCATCATCTGGAGCTGGCCAAGCGCGTGCGCGAAGGTGTTCGCGAGGCAGGCGGCATCGTTATCGAATTTCCGGTGCACCCCATTCAGGAAACCGGCAAGCGCCCGACGGCGGGGCTTGACCGCAATCTGGCCTATCTTGGCCTCGTGGAAGTGCTTTACGGCTATCCGCTCGACGGCGTGGTGCTGACGATCGGCTGCGACAAGACCACGCCCGCCTGCCTGATGGCGGCGGCAACCGTCAATATTCCGGCCATCGCGCTGTCGGTCGGGCCGATGCTCAATGGCTGGTTCCGGGGCGAGCGCACGGGTTCGGGCACCATCGTCTGGAAGGCGCGCGAATTGCTTGCCAAGGGCGAGATCGACTATCAGGGCTTTGTGAAGCTGGTGGCTTCCTCGGCTCCATCGACCGGTTATTGCAACACGATGGGCACGGCCACGACCATGAACTCGCTTGCCGAAGCGCTCGGCATGCAGCTTCCCGGTTCCGCCGCTATTCCCGCGCCGTACCGTGACCGCCAGGAAGTGGCATATCTTACCGGACGCCGCATCGTTGACATGGTGCATGAAGATTTGAAGCCGTCGGACATTCTGACCAAGGATGCCTTCATCAATGCAATCCGCGTCAATTCCGCCATTGGCGGCTCGACCAATGCGCCGATCCATCTGAATGCGCTGGCGCGTCATGTCGGCGTGGAGCTGACGGTGGACGACTGGCAGAAATATGGCGAGGAAATCCCGCTTCTGGTCAATCTCCAGCCTGCCGGCGAATATCTGGGCGAAGATTATTACCATGCGGGCGGCGTGCCTGCGGTCGTCAACCAGCTGATGGGGCAGGGTCTCATCCATGAGGACGCGATCACGGTCAATGGCAAGACCATTGGCGAGAATTGCAGGAGCGCGACCATCGAAGACGGCAATGTCATCAAGCCCTATGATCAGCCGCTCAAGAAACATGCCGGGTTCCGCGTGCTGCGCGGCAATCTGTTCTCGTCGGCCATCATGAAGCTCAGCGTCATTTCGGACGAGTTCCGCAATCGTTACCTTTCCGACGACAAGGATCCCAATGCCTTCGAGGGCAAGGCGGTCGTGTTCGACGGACCGGAGGATTACCATCACCGCATCGACGATCCGGCGCTGGAAATCGACGAGCATACGGTGCTGTTCATGCGCGGTGCCGGTCCCGTCGGCTATCCGGGCGCGGCGGAAGTCGTCAACATGCGCGCGCCGGATTATCTCTTGAAGAAGGGCATCACTTCGCTGCCCTGCATCGGCGATGGCCGCCAGTCGGGTACGTCGGGTTCACCTTCGATCCTCAACGCCTCGCCGGAAGCGGCGGCGGGCGGCGGTCTGGCCATTCTGAAAACCGGCGACCGCGTGCGCATCGATCTTGGTCGCGGGACGGCGGATATCCTGATTTCCGATGAGGAACTGGCCGAACGCCGCAAGGCGCTGGAAGCCGCCGGCGGCTACAAATATCCCGAAAGCCAGACGCCGTGGCAGGAAATCCAGCGCGCCGTTGTCGGCCAGATGGAAACCGGCGCGGTGCTGGAAAATGCGGTCAAGTATCAGGACATCGCACATACGCGCGGCCTGCCGCGAGACAATCATTGAGGCCGGCGCGGATGGCTCTCGATAAAAAGCCATTTGCCGCCGTTGCGGACTGGGGCACCACCCGGTTCCGCCTCTGGATGCTGGATGCCGATGGCACTGTGCTGGGCGAAAGCCGGGGCGATGACGGCCTGTTGCAGGCGAAGGAGGCCGGTTTCGAGCCGACGCTCGAACGGCACCTTGCCGCCGTTGACGCGCCGGATGATCTGCCGGTCGTGATCTGCGGCATGGCCGGGTCGCGCACCGGCTGGATCGAAGCGCCCTATATGAGCCTGCCCGCCGGGCTGGATGGCATCGTGAAGGCTGCGGTGCGTGTGCCTGCGCGCCGTCATGTCATCATGCTGCCGGGTGTCGCCCGGCAGGACGCGGCGTCGCCCGATGTGATGCGCGGCGAGGAGACTAAACTGCTCGGCCTTGTGCATCGCGGCACACGGGATGCGGTGGTGGTCATGCCCGGCACCCATGCCAAATGGGTGCGGATTGCCGATGGCGGGCTTGCCGATTACCGGACCTTCATGACGGGTGAGATGTTCGCTCTCCTGAAGGACAGGTCGGTGCTGGCCGGTGCGCTGGAGGGCGCAGGCCCTGTCGATCCGCAGGGCGCCGCCTTTGCCGCCGGTGTCCGGGCGTCGCTCGAAAGCCCGGCGCTGATTTCCAACGCGCTTTTTTCCATTCGCGCAGGCTGGCTGGTGCATGATCGCCAGCCGACCGACCAGCTTGCCCGTTTGTCCGGCCTGCTGATCGGGCTGGAGGTTGCGGGCGGGCGCACGCTTTACGGCGGACCCGGAGAAGTGTTGCTCCTTTCGGATGACACGATGGGCGCGCTCTATGCCAGCGCGCTTGCGATAGCCGGGCTGCGGGTCGTGCGCGTTGCGGCGGATGAACTGGTGCGTGACGGTCTTTCCATGGCTGCACGGCACGCCTTTGGAGGAGCCGCATCATGAATGACCGCATTGCATGGCCAAAGCTGCGCTATCCGCTGGTGGCAATCCTGCGCGGCATTCGCCCGGAGGAGGCCGAAGCGATTGTCGGCGGCCTGATCGAGACGGGCTTTGAAGCGATCGAAATCCCGCTCAATTCGCCGGACCCCTTCGCCTCCATCGAAAAGGCGGCGAAGCTTGCACCGGAGAATGTGCTGATCGGCGCGGGAACGGTGCTCTCCGTCGCGGATGTGGACCGGCTCAACGATGCGGGCGGCAGGCTTCTGGTCAGCCCCAATGTCGAGCCGGACGTCATCCGCCGCGCGGGCAGTCATGGCATGGTGACGATGCCGGGTGTCTTCACCCCGACGGAAGCCTTTTCCGCAATCCGCGCAGGCGCTTCGGCGCTGAAATTCTTTCCGGCGAGCGTGCTGGGTGCCGACGGCATCAAGGCCATATGCGCCGTGTTGCCGAAGCATATTCCGGTCGGTGCCGTGGGCGGCGTATCGGAGAGCGACTTTGCGACTTATGCCGCGGCAGGCGTGACCTGTTTCGGCCTGGGCTCCAGCCTTTACAGGGCCGGGTTCAGCGCAGCCGACGTGCGCGAACGCGCTGAACGGGCGGTTGCCGCATGGGACAGGATCGCGGGCTGAGGAGGCTCGCGATCCGATGCCGCGCATTTCATGACGGGAAATGCGCGTGGAGAATTCCGCAATCTGCTGGCGAAGAAACTTTTGGGCGGGCAGCGGAAATTTGGGAGAACGGCAGGCGCGAAGCCTGTTTCAATTTGGGAGTGAAACAATGGCAGGCATGAAATCTCTAACACTGGCGGTCGCGATGGCGGCGCTTGCCTTTAGCGGGCTGGCGCATGCGGAGGACAAGGGCCTCGTCGCGGTTGCCATGCCGACAAAGTCTTCGGCGCGCTGGATCGCCGATGGCGACAATATGGTCAAGGTGCTGAAGGAACGCGGCTACCAGACCGACCTGCAATATGCCGAGGACGATGTGCCGAACCAGCTGGCGCAGATCGAAAACATGGTGACAAAGGGGGCCAAGGTTCTTGTCGTGGCATCCATCGACGGCACGACGCTTTCCGACGTTCTGGCCAAGGCGCATGATGCGGGCATCAAGGTCATCGCCTATGACCGCCTGATCCGCGATACGCCGAATGTCGATTATTATGCGACCTTCGACAATTTCCAGGTCGGCGTGCTGCAGGCGCAGTCGATTGAAAAGGCGCTGGACCTGAAGAACAAGCCCGGCCCGTTCAATATCGAGCTTTTCGGCGGTTCGCCGGACGATAACAACGCCTATTTCTTCTACAATGGTGCGATGTCGGTGCTTCAGCCCTATATCGACAGCGGCAAGCTCGTCGTCGGCAGCGGCCAGACCGGCATGGACAAGGTGGCGACGCTGCGCTGGGACGGTGCAACCGCCCAGGCGCGCATGGATTCGATCCTGTCGGCCTATTATTCCGACAAGAAGCTCGATGCCGTGCTCTCGCCCTATGACGGCATTTCAATCGGTATCCTGTCGTCGCTCAAGGGTGTAGGCTATGGCAGCGGCGATATGCCGATGCCGATCGTCTCCGGTCAGGATGCGGAAGTGCCTTCGGTGAAGTCGATCCTCGCCGGTGAGCAGAACTCGACCATCTTCAAGGACACGCGTGAACTCGCGAAAGTCACGGTCGATATGGTCGATGCGCTGATGAGCGGCAAGGAGCCGGAAGTCAACGACACCAAGACCTATGACAATGGCGTCAAGGTCGTGCCGTCCTACCTGCTCAAGCCGGTGATCGTCGACAAGTCGAACTGGAAGCAGATTCTGGTCGATAGCGGTTACTACAAGGAAGACCAGATTCAGTAACCTGTGGTTCCAATTTATGGTTCCGGGCGTATCGGAGGATATGCCCGGAACATTTCCGCAAAACCGGTGCCCGCGCGCCATGAAGCGGCGCGTATAGGGGGCATTGTCCCGCCTACGGCCGGCGGGCGCTTTGCGGAAACCGCAATGGGAGTGAGCAATGAATCTAGCCAATCCTGTCTCGCTGGATGAGCACGGGGCGCAGCCGGAAATCGCCGGCAAGCCGCTTCTGGAAATGCGCGGGATCAACAAGTCCTTCGGCGTCGTCAAGGCGCTGAGCGATGTCAATTTCACGGTCATGCCGGGTGAGATTCACGCCTTTGTCGGCGAGAACGGCGCGGGCAAATCCACGCTGATGAAGGTGCTTTCCGGCGTCTACCCGCATGGAAGCTATGAGGGCGCGATCGTCTTCGACGGCGAGGAAAGGCAGTTTCGCGACATCAACGATTCCGAGGCACTCGGCATCGTCATCATTCATCAGGAGCTGGCGCTCATTCCGCTGATGTCGATTGCCGAGAATATTTTTCTCGTCAATCCGCCATCCAGTTACGGCGTCATCGACCGCAGCACGGTGCACATGCGCACCCGCGAGCTTTTGCAGAAAGTCGGCCTGTCGGAGCAACCCGATACGCTCGTCACCGATATCGGCATCGGCAAGCAGCAGCTGGTCGAAATCGCCAAGGCATTGTCGAAACGCGTGCGGCTTCTGATCCTCGACGAGCCGACCGCGAGCCTCAACGAAAACGATAGCGCAGCGCTTCTGGCGCTCCTGAAAGAGTTTCGCGCGCAGGGCATCACCTCGATCCTCATTTCGCACAAGCTCAATGAAATCCGCGAGGTGGCCGACAAGATCACCGTGCTGCGCGACGGCAAGACGGTGGCGACGCTCGACTGCCATGCAGGCGAGGTCGAGGAAGACGACATCATCCGCAAGATGGTCGACCGCGATCTGGAGAGCCGCTATCCGAAGCGCGATCCCAGGATCGGCGATGTCATCTTCGAGGTCGATAACTGGTCGGTCTACCATCCGCTGCACCCGGAGCGGCATTCGGTCAAGGATGTGTCGTTCAAGGTCAGGGCGGGCGAGATCGTCGGCATTGCCGGGCTGATGGGCGCGGGGCGCACGGAATTCGCCATGAGCCTGTTCGGGCGCTCATGGGGCACGAATATCACCGGCGCGGCGCGCATCAACGGCAAGGCCGTCGATATTTCCACCGTGGCGCGGGCGATCAAGGCCGGGCTTGCCTATGTGACCGAGGACCGCAAGAAGCTCGGCCTGGTTCTCGGCCAGAACATTTCGCGCAATATCTCGCTGGCGCACTTACGCGGCGTGAGCCCGAAAGGCATCATCGACGATATCCGGGAAATGAAGGTCGCGAATTCCTATCGCGAGCAGATGAGCATTCGCTGCCACAATGTCTATCAGGAAACCGGCACGCTTTCCGGCGGCAACCAGCAGAAGGTGGTGCTGTCCAAGTGGCTCTTCACCGGCCCGGACGTGCTGATCCTCGACGAACCCACGCGCGGCATCGATGTCGGCGCGAAATACGACATCTACACAATCATCAATTCACTGGCGGAGAGCGGCAAGGGCGTGGTGGTCATTTCTTCGGAAATGCCGGAGCTCATCGGCATCTGCGACCGCATCGTCGTCATGCATGAAGGCGCCTTCGTCGGCGAAGTGGCGGGCGAGGAAGCAACGCAGGAAAACATCATGCGCGCCATCATGCGGAACAAGGGAAAACGGCAATGAGCGAGAATATTATCGCAAGCGGCGAAACGAAAGATCCGGCTCGCAGCGTGGGGCGCTATCTCAAGAACAATCTGCGCGAATCCGGCATGCTGCTCTCGCTGGTCGCGATCATGATCTTTTTCCAGATCGTGACCGGCGGCGTTCTGATGAAGCCGCTGAACCTCACCAATCTCGTTCTGCAGAACAGCTATATCGTCATCATGGCGCTTGGCATGCTGCTCATCATCGTCACGGGTCATATCGATCTTTCGGTCGGCTCGGTCTGCGGCTTCATCGGCGCGCTTGCCGCCGTCATGATGGTGAAGCTCGGCATCCCTTTTCCCATCGCGGCCATTCTCTGCCTGCTGGCGGGCGGCCTCATCGGCGCGATCCAGGGGTTCTGGGTCGCCTATTTCAATATTCCATCCTTCATCGTCACGCTGGCGGGCATGCTGGTCTTCAAGGGTCTCATGCTTGCCGTGCTTGGCGGGCAGTCGGTCGGGCCGTTTCCGGTCGTGTTCCAGAAACTCTCGTCGGGCTTCATTCCGGAAATCATCGGAACCTTTGACGGGGTCTATCTCACATCGCTCATCATCGGCGTGCTTCTGGCGGCGTTTCTGGTGTGGCAGAACACCAAATCCCGCGCGCGCCACATCGCCCATCACGTGGAGACGGAACCGTTCGGCTTCTTCGTCATCAAGAATATTCTGTTTTTCGCGGCGATTGCCTATCTGTCGCTGTTGATCTCCATGCATCGCGGCTTGCCGAACGTGCTCATCATCATGGCGGTTCTGATTGCGGCCTATGCGTTTCTCACCAATCGCACCGTCCTTGGACGGCAGATCTATGCGGTGGGCGGCAACCGCCACGCCGCCAAGCTTTCGGGCGTGAAGACCGAGCGGCTGACATTTCTGGCTTTCGTCAATATGGGTGTGCTGGCCGCGCTCGCCGGTCTGGTCTTTGCGGCGCGCCTCAACACCGCAACGCCGAAAGCCGGTATCGGCTTCGAGCTTGACGTGATCGCGGCCTGCTTCATCGGCGGCGCATCGGCCTATGGCGGCGTTGGCCGCGTGACGGGCGCGGTGATCGGCGCGCTCATCATGGGCGTGATGAACAACGGCATGTCGATCCTCGGCATCGGCATCGACTATCAGCAGGTCATCAAAGGCATCGTGCTGCTGGGGGCGGTTTGTATCGACGTCTATAACCAGAAACGCTGAGGCGAAGATATTTCGGCTCTGGCGGCCTGCAAAGAGCGCTTTTCTCGCTTCCGGTGCTCACGTACCTTTAGTACGCTGCGCTCCGGTTCTCGAAAGAGCACTCTTTTCGGCACGCCATAACCAAAATCTCCTTCGCCTCAGGAACGAAGGTTGGTCAGATCGCCGTGCGGCGTGCGTGGTCGAGGTAGATTTCACGCAGGCGCCGGGCGATCGGACCGGGCTTTCCATCGCCGATGGTCTTGTCATCGATGACAGTGATCGGCGTGACGAAGGTTCCCGCACTGGTGAGTAAGGCTTCTTTCGCCGCATAGGCCTCATCAATGGTGAAAAGGCGTTCTTCCAGCTTCATGCCGGTTTCGGCAATCAGTTGCAGAAGTGAAAGCCGCGTGCAGCCGGGCAAAATCGAATTGCTGTTGGGCCGGGTGACGACGACATCATCCTTCGTCACGATATAGGCGGTGGAAGACGCGCCTTCGGTCACATAGCCGTCCTCGATCATCCATGCTTCATCGCAACCGGCATTGCGGGCGATTTCCTTGGCGAGCGCCTGCGGCAGCAGGCAGACCGTCTTGATGTCGCGGCGCTTCCAGCGCAGATCGTCCAGCGAAAGCACGCGCGCGCCGGTCTTCAGCACAGGCTTGTCGAGCAGGCTGGCTTCCTGCGTGAACAGGATTACCGAGGGCTTCATGCCCCTGGCGGGCACGAAATCGCGGTCGCGCCCGTCGCCGCGCGTCACCTGCAAGTAAACCAGACCTTCGGTCAGCTTGTTGCGGCGGATCAGTTCGCGCTCGATGGCCACGATCTCCTCTTCGCTCATCGGCATCGGAATGCCGATCTCGCCGGTCGAGCGGCGCAGGCGCGTCATATGCGGTCCGCTGTCGACCAGCTTGCCTTCCAGAACGGCGGTGACTTCGTAAATGCCGTCGCCGAAGAGAAAGCCCCGGTCGAAAATGGAGATGCGGGCATCGCGTGCGGTCACATATTCGCCGTTGACATAGACGATGCGGTTTTCAAGTTCTGCTGCTGAAGCGGCCATGATGGGATGTGTCCTGAAACAAAAAGACTGCGAACAAGTCGCAGTCTTTCATAGTCCACCCGATCTCCTCAAGAAACCGTTATTTTCAGGCCGCCTGCCGGGCGGCTGCAATGGCCTCGCTGCGGATTTCTTCCGTCAGCTTGAGACGCAGCTCGGAAAATTCCGGGCTTGCCTTGACCTGATAGGAGCGCGGATGCGCGATATCGACCGGCGTGATCGATTTGATCTTGCCGGGGCGGGCGGTCATTGTCACCACGCGGGTCGCCATGAAAATGGCTTCCTCTATGTCGTGGGTGACGAAGATCACGGTCTTCTGCTCGCGCTCCCAGATGCCGAGCAGAAGCTCCTGCATCAGCCCGCGCGTCTGGTTGTCGAGCGCGCCGAATGGCTCGTCCAGAAGCAGGATTTTCGGATCGTTGGCCAGCGCGCGGGCTATCGCCGTGCGCTGCTGCATGCCGCCCGAAAGCTGTTTGGGCCAGTGGTTTTCAAACCCGCGCAGGCCGACCTTGTCGATATAGCTGTCGACGATTTCGCGCGCTTCTCTTTCCGGCATGCCCTTTTCACGCAGGCCGAAGCCGACATTCTGGCGGATGGTGAGCCATGGAAACAGCGTGTAGGACTGGAACACCATGCCGCGGTCGGCGCCCGGTCCTGTCACGGGTTTTCCCTCCAGCGTCACGGTTCCGGTGGTCGGCCTGTCAAGACCGGCGATGATGCGCAACAACGTCGATTTCCCGCAGCCGGAAGGGCCGAGGATCGTGACGAAATCGTTCTTCGGGATGGTGAGATCGGTCGGCTGCAAGGCAAGCGTCGGCTTGCCGCCATGGACACCGGGAAATGTGCGGCTCACGCCCTGTATCAGAAGTTCCTGTTCGGCTTTCGTAACCATTATGCGAACCTCCAGGCAAAGAGCCAGCGGTTGAAATATTTGAAGGCGAGATCGGAAATGAGGCCGATGACGCCGATCACGATGATGCCGAAAATGATCTGGCCCGTGGCCATCAGCGCCTGACTGTTGATAATCATATAACCGATGCCGGACGATGCGCCGATGAGTTCGGCCACGATCACATAGGTCCATGCCCAGCCGAGCACGAGGCGCAGCGTTTCGGCAATGTCGGGTGCGCTGGCAGGCATGAGCACGCGGCGGATGATGCCGCTGTTCGATGCGCCGAGCGTGTAGGCGGCTTCAACGAGATCGCGGCGCGTATTGGCCACGGTGACGGCGATCATCAGGATGATCTGGAACACCGCGCCGATGAAGATGACGAGCAGCTTCTGCGTCTCGCCGATGCCGGACCACAGGATGAGGAGCGGCACGAAGGCGGAGGCGGGCAGATAGCGGGCGAAGGAAACGAAGGGCTCCAGCAGCGCCTCGATGGGCTTGTAGGCGCCCATGGCGATCCCGAGCGGGATGGCAACGACGCTTGCCAGCACGAAACCGCCCAGCACGCGCCACACCGTCATGCCGATATCGGTCATAAAGCCCTGATGGGCGATGAGGTCCCAGCCGTCCTTCACCATGGTGATCGGATCGGCAAGGAAGGTGGGGGAAACGAAACCGCCCAGAGTGGCGATGCCCCAGAACACGAAGAAGAGAATGAAGAACAAGATGCCCAGTAAAATCCGGGTCTGGTTGCCGATTGGCTGCATGGGCTGCATGGGGCGCTATCCGTTTGGTCGCAGGCTCTCATCCGGGAGGCGGGACAGAGCGGGGGAGATATCCGGGCGTTGCCGCCCGGACATTGCTGCTGCAATTACTTGATGAAGCTCGTATCCACAATATCGTCGAGATTGGGCTTCGACTTGATAACGCCCGCCTGCAGCAGAAGATCGGCGGCTTCGGTCGAGAATTCCTTGAATTCCTTCTCGAAGAACTTCTGGTTCGCCGCCTTGTCCTGCCAGCGCAGATAGTCGGCCGACTTGCCGAAATCCTCACCCGATTGCTTCACGTCCTTGCCCATGATCTCATAGGCCTTGGCCTTGTCGCTGGCGATCATTTCCAGCGCCTCGAAATAGCTGTCGGCAAGCGCCTTGGCGGCTTGCGGGTTCTTTTCAAGGAAATCGGGCGTGCAGCCCACCGTGTCCATGATCGCCGGATAATCCAGCGTGGTGGCGAGAATCTTGCCCTTGTCGGGTGCGGCGCGCACGGTGGACAAATATGGCTCGTAGGTCATGGCGGCATCGTTCTGGCCGGCCACGAAAGCCTGCGCCGCCGGTCCCGGCTCCATGTTGACGACCTTCACGTCCTTCATGGTCATGCCATTCTTGGCAAGCATGAAGGCGAGAAGGAAATAGGGCGAGGTGCCGGGCGCGGATGCGGCAACCGTCTTGCCCTTCAGGTCGGCGAAGCTATTGACGTCCGAGCGCACGGCGATGCCGTCAGCGCCATAGGACTTGTCCATCTGGAAAATCTGCCTGGATTTCACGCCCGCCGCATTCCACACGATCCATGTTTCGACAGTCGTTGCCGCGCATTGAATGTCACCGGAAGCCAGCGCCAGATGGCGGCTTGCCTGCGGTATCTTGTTCAACGTGACGTCGAGGCCGTTCTTCTTGAAAATTCCGGCTTCCTTGGCCAGCGTCAGCGGGCCGAAGCCGGTCCAGCCGGACAGGCCGATGGAAACGGCAGTTTCCGCATGCGCGGCAGGCATGAACGTGAAAGCTGCTAGTGCCGCCCCGACAAATAATGATTTCTTCATGTGCAGTACCCCTTTTATAGTGAGACTTGCCTGTCTCTTAACTCCTGCCAAATTAACAGGACCGTATCGTCTGTCCAGAGCGTTCATGGTAGATATTTGAACCCTCCCATCGCTTCAGGACAGTCATAAATTACTGATCAGGCTGGATTAATCGCGATCAGGTAAATGGTTCCCTTTCCCTTGAGTTCGAGAGGCCGGGTGTCGCAGCCGGTCATGACCGCACAGTCATGTGTCTCAACTTGCGCCGTTTTTCCAGCGGATATCAGATCGATCTGACCTTCGGCACAGAAAAGATGCACGGGATTGCCGGATATCAGCGTCAGCGTGGTGCCGTTGACGGGCAGGCGCTGGACCATATGGGTAAAACGGCCGCGTCTCGTCATGACATTGAGGTCGGTGATGGCTTTGTCGATCAGCCGTGCGCTGACACGGGCATCGGCGGCAAAGGCAAGCGGCGCGCTTTCGCGGGTGAGTGGGGTTGCCTGCCCCTCGATATCGAGTACGATGCCCTCGCCCTCCAGCACCGACAAGGTGCGGTCTATGCCGGGAAAGACGGAAAACGGGCCATCGCCTGCGACCGTCGCCATGGACAGGCGCCAGTCGAAATCCTCGACTGACGCGGCTTGCGGGTGAATGGCGATTTCAACCGTGATGCCGCCGCCGTTTTTCCACGGCATGCGGCGATGATTTTCAGCCTTGAGGATCGTGAGAACCATTCGACCTCAATTTCCAAGGATGGCCGGAAGGCGCAGGCCCTGCTGCCTGGCCCAGTCGAGCGCCTCTTCATAGCCCGCATCGGCATGGCGCATGACGCCGGTTGCCGGGTCGTTCCACAAGACGCGCTCAAGCCTGCGATCCGCATCCTCGGTGCCGTCGCAGCAGATCACCATGCCCGCATGCTGCGAGAAGCCCATGCCGACCCCGCCGCCGTGATGCAGCGAAACCCATGTTGCCCCGGAAGCGGTGTTGAGAAGCGCGTTCAAGAGCGGCCAGTCGGATACGGCGTCCGAGCCGTCCTTCATGGCTTCGGTTTCGCGGTTCGGCGAGGCGACCGAGCCGCTGTCGAGATGGTCGCGGCCGATGACGATTGGCGCTTTCAGCTCGCCATTGCGCACCATTTCGTTGAAGGCAAGGCCGAGGCGATGGCGGTCGCCCAGGCCCACCCAGCAGATGCGCGCAGGCAGGCCCTGAAAGGCGATGCGGTCGCGCGCCATGTCGAGCCAGTTGTGCAGGTGCTTGTTGTCGGGCAGCAGTTCCTTCACCTTGGCATCGGTTTTGTAGATATCCTCCGGGTCTCCGGAAAGGGCGGCCCAGCGGAACGGGCCGACGCCGCGGCAAAACAGCGGACGGATATAGGCAGGCACAAAGCCGGGGAAGGCAAAGGCGTTTTCAAGGCCTTCTTCCAGCGCCATCTGGCGGATATTGTTACCGTAATCGAGGGTCGGAATGCCCATGTTCCAGAAATCGACCATGGCCTGCACATGGAGCTTCATCGAAGCGCGGGCGGCCTTTTCGACGGCTTTCGGGTCGCTCTCCTGCTTGGCGCGCCATTCGGCGACGCTCCAGCCAATCGGCAGATAGCCATGCACCGGATCATGCGCCGAGGTCTGGTCGGTGACGATATCCGGCTTCACGCCGCGCCGGACGAGTTCCGGGAAGATTTCCGCCGCATTGCCGATGAGCGCGATGGATTTTGCCTCGCCTGCCTTGGTCCAGGCGTCGATCTTGGCCAGCGCGTCATCAAGGCTGCGGGTCTTCTCATCGACATAGCGGGTGCGCAGGCGGAAGTCGGCGCGGGTTTCGTCGCACTCTACCGCAAGGCAGCAGGCGCCGGCCATGACGGCTGCGAGTGGCTGTGCGCCACCCATGCCGCCAAGACCGCCGGTCAAGATCCACTTGCCCTTGAGATTGCCGCCATAATGCTGGCGACCGGCCTCGACAAAGGTTTCATAGGTGCCCTGAACGATGCCCTGCGCGCCGATATAAATCCACGAACCGGCGGTCATCTGGCCATACATGGCAAGACCCTTCTTATCCAGTTCGTTGAAGTGATCCCAGTTGGCCCAATGCGGCACGAGGTTGGAATTGGCAATCAGGACGCGGGGCGCATCCTTGTGGGTGCGGAAGACACCGACCGGCTTGCCCGACTGCACCAGCAGGGTTTCGTCGTCATTCAGCGTCTTGAGGGTGGCGACGATGCGGTCGAAATCGTCCCATGTGCGGGCAGCGCGGCCGATGCCGCCATAGACCACCAGCTCATGCGGACGCTCGGCCACATCGGGATCGAGATTGTTCATCAGCATGCGCAGCGGCGCCTCGGTCAGCCAGCTTTTGGCGTTCAGTTCGTCTCCGCGCGGCGCCCGGACTTCGCGCTCGTTATGGCGTGGGTTGGACATGGTTTCCTCCTCAGGATTTCAGGTCGGCGGCAATCGCTTCCAGCCGCTGCAACAGGGTCTTGAGATGAACGCGAAGCTTGCTCGCCCTCGCTTCGTCATAGGCAAAGGGCACGGCTTCGGTCGCAAGATGGGTCGATTGGGCAAGCTCCATCTGGATGGCGTGAACGCCGGTTTCCGGCTTGCCGTAATGGCGTGTCGTCCAGCCGCCCTTGAAACGGCCATTGAGGATCGAGGTGTAGCCTTCGGCCTTTGCCGTGACGTCCACGGCGGCGGCTTCGATCCTTGGATCGCAGGTCCTGCCCATATCCGTGCCGATGTTGAAATCGGGCAATTTGCCTTCGAACAGGAACGGAATATGCGAGCGGATCGAATGGCAGTCATAAAGAATGGCGACGCCATGGATTGCCCTCACGCGCTCGATCTCGGCGGCGAGCGCATCGTGATAGGGCTTGTGGAAGCGAGCGATGCGGTCGGCAATATCGGCTTCGGTCGGCGCTTCCCCATCCTTCCAGATCGACAGGCCGTCGAAGTCTGTCTCCGGGATCAGCGTCGTGGTGTTCTGGCCGGGATAGAGGCTCACACCTGCCGGATCGCGATTGGCATCGATGCAATAGCGGTGGAAGGTGGCGCGCACAAAAGTCGCGCCTTCGATCAGGCCGTCATAGAGCGTGTGAATATGCCAGTCGGTGTCGGCAAGGATTTTGCCGTTGTCGTTGAGCCGCGACCAGATGTCGTCCGGCACGTCCGTGCCCGTATGCGGCAGGCCGAGAATGACGGGCGACGTGCCCTGACGGATTTCGAAAGGCGCCATGTCACGCCTCCAGACCGGGCAGGATGCCCGCCGAAACGACGCCTGAAAGCGTGCCATCGGCGACCAGTTCGGCTGCGGCCTTGAGGTCGTCGGCCATGTAGCGGTCTTCTTCCAGTGTCGGCACATGATTGCGCAGCGCGGCAATCACCCTGGCAAGTTCGGCGCTGGTGGCGAGCGGTTCGCGCAGTTCCACGCCGAGCGCGCCGGTCAGCGCCTCGATGCCGATGATGGCGTTGAGATTGGCCGTCATCTGGAGAAGGCGGCGCGCGCCATGGCAGGCCATGGACACATGGTCTTCCTGATTGGCGGAGGTCGGTGTGGAATCGACCGAAGCTGGATGCGCCATCTGCTTGTTTTCGCTCATCAACGCGGCGGAGGTGACTTCCGCGATCATCAGGCCGGAATTGAGCCCCGGCTTGCGGGCAAGAAAGGCGGGCAGGCCGAAGGAGAGCGCAGGGTCAACCAGAAGCGCGATGCGGCGCTGGGCGATGGCGCCGATTTCGCAGACGGCCAGCGCGATCTGGTCGGCGGCGAAGGCCACAGGTTCGGCATGGAAATTGCCGCCCGAAACGGCGCGTCCGTCCGAGAGAACGAGCGGATTGTCGGTGACCGCATTGGCTTCGATTTCCAATGTGCGGGCGGCCTGGCGCAGAATGTCGAGGCAAGCACCGTCAACCTGCGGCTGGCAGCGGATGCAATAGGGGTCCTGCACGCGCTGGTCGCCCTCAAGATGGCTCTGGCGGATGACGGACCCTTCGAGGAGGGCGCGCAATGCCCGGCCAGCATCGATCTGGCCCTTATGGCCGCGGAGTGTGTGGATTTCCTCATGGAACGGTGCATCCGATCCCATGGCGGCATCGGTGGACAATGCGCCGGTGATGAGCGCCGTCTGCGCGGCGCGGTGCGCGCGGAAAAGACCGGCCAGCGCAAGCGCCGTCGATGTCTGCGTGCCGTTGATCAGCGCCAGCCCTTCCTTGGCGGCAAGCACGACCGGCTTCAGGCCGGCCTTTGCCAGTGCCTTTGCGCCCGACAGACGCTCGCCCTGATAAAAGGCTTCGCCTTCGCCGATCATGGCGGCAGTCATGTGGGCGAGCGGCGCAAGATCGCCGGACGCGCCGACAGAGCCCTTTTCCGGGATCATCGGGATTACGCCTTTTGCCAGCATGTCTTCGATGAGCGTCACGATTTCAAGCCGCACGCCGGACGCGCCGCGCCCGAGCGAAATCAGCTTCAGCGCCATGATGAGGCGCACGATGTTTTCCGGCAGTGGCTCACCGACGCCGCAGCAATGCGACAGGATCAGATTGCGCTGGAGCGTGGCGACATCGCCCGGCGCAATGCGGATCGAGGCGAGTTTTCCAAAGCCCGTATTGATGCCGTAAACCGGCTCGTCGCCCGCCGCGATTTCCGCAATGCGCGCGGCCGCCTTTTCGACGCCGGCATGAAAGGCGGGGTCGATGCGGACGGGGAGGCCATCGCGGTAGATGGTTTCCAGCGTTTCAAGCGGGACAGAACCGGGCTTGAGGATGATGGTCATGACAGGCTCCATAAGAGCGCATCCCGAAAAGTGTGAAGCGGTTTTCGGGATGCGCGGTTCGAAACAACAATTAGATGCGGCCCTTGAACACCCGCTTCCACAGCGGGTTGAAGCCGATGCGGTAGACGAGTTCAGCCGGGCGCTCGACATTCCATATGGCGAGATCGGCATCCTTGCCGACTGCAAGCGTGCCGGTCTGGTCGAGAATGCCGAGCGCGCGTGCGGCCTCGCGGGTGACGCCGGCGATGCATTCATCGACCGTCATGCGGAAGAGCGTTGCACCCATATTCATGGTCAGCAGCAGCGAGGTCAGCGGCGATGTGCCGGGATTGTTGTCGGTCGCAAGCGCCATCTTCGTGCCTGCGGCGCGGAAGGCTTCGACCGGCGGCTTTTGTGTTTCGCGGATGAAATAATAGGCACCGGGCAGCAGCACGGCCACTGTTCCGGCGCTCGCCATGGCGGCGGCACCATCCGCATCGGTATATTCCAGATGATCGGCGGAAAGCGCCCCATAGGAGGCGGCAAGGGCTGCGCCATGCAGGTTGGATAACTGGTCGGCATGAAGCTTGACCGGAATGTCATGCGCCCTGGCCGCATCGAAGACGCGGGCGATTTCATCCGGCAGGAAGGCGATGCCTTCGCAAAACCCGTCCACCGCATCGGCCAGCCCCTCAGCGGCGATAGCCGGAAGCATGTCGTTGATGACGCGGTCGATATAGGCGGCTTTGTCGCCATTCATTTCGGGGGGCAGGGCATGTGCGCCGAGGAAGCTGGTGCGGATCGCGACGTCGCGTTCCTGGCCAAGACGGCGGGCGGCTTTGAGCGACTTGATTTCGCTCTCGCGGTCAAGACCGTAGCCGGATTTGACCTCGACGGTGGTGACGCCTTCGGCAATCAGCGCATCGAGACGCGGCAGGGTTTCGCGCACCAGATCGTCCTCGCTCGCCGCGCGCAGGTTTTTCACCGAGGAAACAATGCCGCCGCCGGCATGGGCGACTTCCTCATAGGACGCGCCGTTGAGCCGCAGCTCGAACTCATGCGCGCGATTGCCCGCATGGACAAGGTGGGTGTGGCAATCGATCAATCCCGGCGTGATGAGCCGGTTGCCGCAATCTATCCTCTCGAAGGAAAGATATTCGCCCGGAAGCCCGTTTTCAGGGCCGATATAGACGATCCTGCCATCCTCGACGGCCAGCGCCGCCTCTTCGATCAACCCTAGATTTGCGGCATTTTCTTCCAGCGTCGCAATGCGCGCATGGGTGAAAACGGTGCTTGAATTGTTGAGCATGAGCGTTTTCTCGCTTCCCCTGTTTTCCGATAATGTATATACATATTAGAGAGGCAGCCAAGAGAAAAATGCGCGGGAACATTCGAGGAGATGAATTTCATGTCAGCAGCCACGCCTGAATTGCGATTTATCCATGCCGGCCAGGCGCTTCTCGGCAATGGCTGGGCCGAGAATGTCCGCATTGGCATTGCCGGGGGAAAGATCGCCTCGATGGAGGTGGGCAAGGCTGCCGGGGCAGGGGATGAACGTCACGCGGCGATTGTCGCAGGCGTGCCCAATCTGCACAGCCACGCCTTCCAGTACGGGATGGCGGGGCTTGCCGAAAAGCGGGGGCCGTCCGCCGATTCATTCTGGAGCTGGCGCGAGATCATGTACAAATTCGCGCTCGCCATGACGCCGGAACAGGCCGAAGCCGTGGCGCTGCGGCTCTATGTCGATATGCTGGAAGCAGGCTTTACCCGCGTTGGCGAGTTTCATTATCTGCATCATGATCGCGACGGCATGCCCTATGCCAATCTCGCGGAAATGGCGGATCGTATCGCTGCCGCTGCCCGAATGGCTGGCATCGGCCTGACGCTGCTTCCGGTCTTTTATGCGCATTCCGGTTTTGGCGGGGCCGCGCCCAATGAAGGCCAGCGGCGGTTCGTCAATGATCCCGAACGTTTCGCGCGGCTGATCGAAGGTTGCAGCCGAGCACTGGCGGGCTTCGAGGGCGCTGTTCTGGGTGTCGCGCCGCACAGCCTGCGCGCCGTGACGCCGGATGAACTCGATATTGTCACGCAGCTTCTGCCCGGTGCGCCGGTTCATATGCATGTGGCCGAACAGGTGAAGGAGGTGGAAGACTGCCTCGCCTGGTCCGGCAAGCGCCCGGTCGAATGGCTTCTCGACCGTCAGGATTTGTCGTCGCGCTGGTGCCTGATCCATGCAACCCACATGACCGACGATGAGACGAAACGCATGGCCGCAGCCGGTGCGATTGCCGGTCTTTGCCCGGTGACGGAAGCCAATCTCGGCGACGGCACTTTCAACGCAACCGTGTTTGCCGCCGCTGGCGGCACGTTCGGCATCGGGTCGGATTCGAATGTGCTGATCGGCATTGGCGATGAATTGCGCCAGCTTGAATATTCGCAGCGTCTTCATCGTCGCGCCCGCAATGTGCTGGCCGAAAATGAGGGATCGACGGGCCGCGCCCTGTTCGAGGGTGCGGTTGCGGGCGGCAATGTCGCGATGGGACGGCCGGAGGATGGCCTGAAAACGGGGGCGTCCGCCGATTTTGTCTCGCTGGATGTCGAGCGCCTGCCTCTGGCGAAAGGCGATGCGGTGCTGGACGGCTGGATTTTCGCCGGTCGCGCCCGTGTGAATGACGTGTGGGTGCGGGGTGTCAAACAGGTGGAAGGCGGACGTCACCGCTTGCGCGACGAAGCGGAGCGTGCTTTCCAGAAGGCCCTGGGCGAATTACTCGCCTGAAAGGAGACAGCATGGCTGGCGAAGATTCGATCGCAAAGGATGTGCCGGTGCTTTCGCTGCATCAGCGTATTCTGGACGATATTGAATCGCGCATCCTGTCGGGAGAATGGGCGCCCGGCCATCGCATCCCGTTCGAACATGAATTGACGGAGCAATATGGCTGTTCACGCATGACCGTGAACAAGGCTCTGACCCAGCTTGCCAAGGCGGGGCTGATCGAGCGCAAGCGCCGGTCCGGAAGCTTCGTGTCGTTTCCGCAATCGCAGTCGGCCATCCTCGAAATCCACGATATAGGCGATGAAGTGGCGGCGCTTGGCGTTGCCTATCGCTTCGAGCTGACGAGCCGGCGCGAGCGATTGAGCGGCCCCGCCGATGCGAGACATATCGACATGCCGCGCCACACGCCGCTGGTCGAGCTTGTCTGCCGTCACCATGCGGGCAAGCGCGTCTTTGCGCTGGAAGAGCGCATCATCAGTCTCGATGCTGTTCCGGCAGCGGCGCAAACGGATTTTTCTAAAAATTCGCCGGGGCCGTGGCTGGTTGCCTGCGTGCCGTGGAGCAGCGCAAAGCACGCCATACGTGCGATTGCCGCGACGCCGGAAGCGGCCAAAATGCTCGACATCGCACCCGGTTCGCCTTGTCTCGTGATCGAACGCCAGACGTGGAATGCCGACCAGCCGGTAACGCATGTGCGTTTTACCTATCCCGGCGACAGCCATGCGCTGGTGGCAAATTTCACGCCGTCGCAACAAGGATAAATGGATTGGAAAAAAGCCGCCGCAGGGGAACAGCGGCGGCCAAGTTGCGGCTCAATCCGGGTGGCGATCAGGCCGGGTGGCGATCAGGCCGCTTGTTTGATGGCGTCGCCGAGAATGGAGACGATCGTGTCGATCTGCTCCTTTTCCACGATCAGCGGCGGTGACAGTGCAATCACATCGCCGGTCACGCGGATAAGCAGGCCCTTCTTGAAGCACTCGACGAAAATGTCGTAGGCGCGGGCGCCCGGCGCATCCTTGCGCGATGCAAGTTCGACCGCGCCGACGAGGCCGAGATTGCGGATATCGATGACATTCGGCGCGTCTTTCAGCGAATGAAGCGCTTCCTGCCAGTGATCGGCAAGGCCCGCGCCGCGGGTCAAAAGCCCTTCCTCGGCATAGACTTCCAGCGTTGCAAGGCCGGCGGCGGCGGCAACCGGATGGCCGGAATAGGTGTAGCCATGGAACAGTTCAATGGCGTTTTCCGGGCCGGTCATCAGGCCGTCATAGACCTTGCGGGCGGCAAAGACGGCGCCCATCGGGATCGCGCCGTTGGTCAGGCCCTTGGCGGTGGTCACGAGGTCGGGGACGACGCCGAAATAATCAACCGCAAACGGCGTGCCGAGACGGCCGAAACCGGTGATGACTTCGTCGAAGATCAGGAGGATGCCGTATTTGTCTGCCGTGGCGCGGATGCGCTCCAGATAGCCCTTCGGCGGCAGGATGACGCCAGCCGAGCCGGACATGGGCTCCACGATGACGGCGGCGATCTTTTCAGCGCCGTGCAGCTGCACGAGACGTTCCAGATCGTCGGCCAGTTCGATGCCGTTGGCGGGCAGCCCCCTGGAGAAGGCGTTCTTTTCGATGTCGAGCGTGTGGCGCAGGTGATCGGCCGGAATCTGCGGGAAGACGCGGCGGTTATTGACGAGGCCGCCGACGGAAATGCCGCCGAAGCCGACGCCGTGATAGCCCTTCTCGCGGCCCAGAACCATGGTGCGGGTGCCCTGGCCGATGGCGCGCTGATAGGCGATGGCGATCTTCAGCGCCGTATCGACCGATTCCGACCCGGAATTGGTGAAGAATACGCGGTCGAGCTTCGCATCCGGTCCGCCTGGCGCAATGGCGGCGAGCTTTTCGGCGAAGTCGAAGGCAACATTGTGGCCCATCTGGAAGGTCGGCGCGAAATCCATGGTCGAAATCTGGCGCTCGACCGCTTCGGTGATGCGCTTGCGGCCATGGCCGGCGTTGCAGCACCACAGACCAGCCGTGCCATCGAGAACCTGATTGCCGTCGACATCGGTGTAATACATGCCCGAAGCGCTTGCGAGCAGGCGGGGAGCCGCCTTGAACTGCCGGTTTGCCGTGAACGGCATCCAGAAGTTCTCAAGGCTTGGCGTGTTGGTTTTGGTGAGCATCGTTACCTCCTGTTTGCAGGCAGCAGGCCACGCTTTGCGAAAGGCAACAAGTCCTTTTCTTCAGCATATCAAGTTATTGTTTTTATGTGCAAGAAATATCAAGTTTGTGCTATATCGAACATCATAAACATGAGGGGGAAGCTGCGATGAGCATCGATATCGGCGGGAGGCTGCGTTATGTGCGCATGCGGCAGAATCTGTCGCAGCGCGAGCTTGCCAAAAGGGCCGGCGTGACCAACTCCACCATCTCGCTGATCGAGGCCAATCAGTCCAATCCCTCGGTCGGCGCATTGAAGCGCATTCTCGACGGAATTCCCATCGGCATGGCGGAGTTCTTCGCGCTCGAACCGGATGCGCCGCACAAGGTATTCTATCAGGCGGATGAACTGGTGGAAATCGGCAAAGGCCCGATTTCCTATCGCCAGGTGGGCGACCACCTGTTTTCGCGCTCGCTGCAAATCCTGAAAGAACGCTATGAGCCCGGTTCCGACACGGGCAAGGTGCTGCTGATGCATGAGGGCGAGGAGGGCGGCATCGTCATTTCGGGCCGTATCGAAGTGACGGTCGGAGCCGAGCGCCGCATTCTGGGACCGGGCGATGCCTATTATTTTTCGTCGAAGCTGCCGCACCGGTTCCGCTGCGTCGGGCCGATGCCATGCGAAGTCGTCAGCGCGTGCACGCCGCCGAGCTTTTGAATCGCCTTGGGGAAGGCGATTCAATTGCGTGCAGATATTCTCAGCTGTAGCGCGAAATGCCGAGATCGTCGGCGCGGATATCCGTCTTGTTGCCGGAAATGAGGTCGGCGAGAAGCTTGCCCGAACCGCACGACATGGTCCAGCCAAGCGTTCCGTGACCGGCATTGATGAACACGTTGTCATGGCGCGTTGCACCGATGATCGGCGTGGAATCCGGCGTCATCGGGCGCAGGCCCGACCAGAAGGTCGCGGCTTTCAGGTCGCCGCCAGGGAAGAGATCCGTGACCGACAGGTCGAGCGTGGCGCGGCGCGCGGCTGGCAGGTCCTTGGTGAAGCCCGACACTTCCGCCATGCCGCCGACGCGGATGCGGTCGCCAAGACGGGTGATGGCGATCTTGTAGCTTTCATCGAGAACGGTTGAAACCGGCGCGCGGCTTTCATCGACGATCGGCGCGGTGATGGAATAGCCCTTTACCGGGTAGATCGGTGCGTTGAGGCCGAGCGATTTGACGAGCGCGGGCGTGTAGCTGCCGAGCGCAACCACATAGCGGTCTGCCGTCAGAACGCCCTGCGACGTCTCGACGCCCGAAACCTTGCCGCCGGACATCAGAAGCGACTTGATGTTGACGCCAAAGCGGAATTTCACGCCGAGCCCTTCGGCAATCTTCGCCAGTGCATTGGTGAACTTGAAGCAGTCGCCGGTTTCGTCGTTCGGCAGGCGCAGGCCGCCGACGAACTTGTCCTTGGCATGGGCAAGCGCCGGTTCCACGTTCACGCAGCCGTCGCGGTCGAGCACCTCGAACGGCACGCCATCCTGGCGCAGCACTTCGATATCCTTGCCGATACCGTCGAGCTGGTACTGTTCGCGGAAAAGCTGGAGCGTGCCCTGCATGCGCTGGTCATATTCGATGCCGGTTTCCTTGCGCAGGTCGATCAGGCAATCGCGCGCATATTCGGCCACACGCACCATGCGGGTCTTGTTGACCTTGTAGCGGCTGTCGGTGCAGTTGGCGAGCATCTGCATGAGCCAGCTATACTGGGCCGGGTCGCAGGTCGGGCGCAGGATGAGCGGCGCGTGCTTCTGGAACAGCCATTTCGCGGCCTTCAACGGAATGCCGGGCGCTGCCCACGGCGATGCATAGCCCGGCGAGACCTGTCCCGCATTGGCGAAGCTTGTTTCCAGCGCCGGACCTTCCTCACGGTCGACAACCGTTACCTCGTGACCGAGCTTGGCGAGGTAATATGCGGTCGTAACGCCGATGACGCCGCTGCCGAGGATGGTGATCTGCATGTTCGCCTCTTGTCTTACGCTTCTATGTCGCCCGCGCCGCTCTCCACGTAGACACGTGCATAACGGTTGCCGAGCGCAGTCAGGATTTCATAGGGAATAGTGTCGCAGTCGCGCGCTACGTCTTCAAGACGCTGGTGCGGGCCGATCAGTTCCACAAGGCTGCCGAGTTTCAGCGCGCCTTCCGGCAATGCGCTGACGTCGAGTGTAATGGAGTCCATCGAGACGCGCCCGATTATGGGCAGGCGCGTATCGCCGAAGAAGGCCGCGCCCCGGTTGCCGAGGGAGCGGAACCAGCCATCGGCATAGCCGACGGCAATCGTCGCAACCCGCATCGGGCCTTCGGCGATATAGGCGCCGCCGTAGCCGACCGCCGCGCCCTTGTCGATGTCGCGCACCTGGATGACCCGCGCCGAAAGGGTGAGGACGGGAACGACCGCATTGTCAGGGCCAACGCCATAAAGCGCGACACCGGGGCGGGCGAGGTCGAAATGATAGGTCTTGTCGAGGAAGGCGCCGCCGGAATTGGCAAAGGCAACAGGCAGTTTCGGCAGCCGCGCGAGCAGGGCCGTCATCGTGGCAAGCTGGCGGGCATTGGCCGCATTTTCCGGCTCGTCGCCGCTGGCCAGATGGCTGATGACGAACCTGATGTCGATGGCATCCAGAAGGCTGGGGTTCTCAAGCAGGCGCTCGAACTCCTTCGGCGGCAGGCCGAGGCGCGACATGCCCGTGTCGAGCTGGAGCAGGGCAGGCAGCTTCTTGCCCAGTCCGGCGGCGAGTGCCGCCCAGTTTTCAATCTGTTCCAGCGAATTGAGCACCGGCAGGATGTTTTCGCGGGCGCAGGCTGCTTCGGTTCCGGGCTGAAGGCCGTTCAGGACGTAAAGCGCCGCATCGGGCTGGAGAAACGGTTTCAGCGCAATGGCTTCGCCAAGATGGGCCACGAAGAAATCACGGCAACCGGCATCGTAGAATGCAGGCGCGACACGGCTGGCGCCGAGCCCGTAGGCATCCGCCTTCACAACGGCGGCAGCACGGGTGGGGGCGATGTGGCGGGCAATGGCCGAATAATTGTGACGCAGGGCCGAAAGGTCGATGGTCAGGATGCCACCGGCAGCAAGGTCGCACTCGTCCTGGGAAAAATGCATCGACATATCAACCATTGACACGGTTCTTTCCAAACTGCTCATGACGCGACGGGAATGCCTGGAAGGTCATATCGATACAGATCGTCCGCCGTCCGGGCTTACCCGCATCATAGTCGAAGACTATTCGAATGTTTTTGCTATTTATCGCATATTATGCGAATTTTCGCACATCTTGCGCATATATTAGCTTTCAGGTTAAAGATTATTCATGCCAACGCTCGACAGTATCGACCGCAATATCATCCGCTGCCTGCGCCGGGACGGGCGCATGACCAACAGCCATCTCGCCAGCGAGGTGGGGCTTTCGCAGTCGGCCTGCCTGCGGCGGGTGCAGATATTGGAGGAAAGCGGCGTTATCCGTGGCTATACGGCCATTGTCGGCTCGTCCGATGGCGATGAGCGGCTGGTCGCCATTGTGCGCATCACGCTCGACCGGCAGACCGAGGAGTTTCTGAACCGTTTCGAGGAAGCGGTGCGGCGCCATCCGGAAATTCAGGAATGCTATCTCATGACGGGTGACGCGGATTACATCCTGCGTGCCGAAGCCGAAAATGCGGCGGCCTATGAAATCATTCACAAGGAAATCCTGTCGCGCCTGCCGGGCGTGGCGCGCATTCATTCCAGCTTCGCCATCCGAACGGTGCTGCTGTCAAAAGCGCCGGCATCCCGTAGCTGAACGAACAAAGCCCGGCAATAATGACCGGGCTTGTTTTGTCCGAATGATCGGCGTGTTTAACGGAATTCGTAGCGGAGACCGGCGCGGATCGTGTGCATGTTGAAGCCGTTGTCCCTGGCCTGCGTTCCGGTGGCGCCCGGTCCTTCGGCACTGCCGTAGGGGTTCGTATTGCGGTCGTCCGCATCGAAGCCATAGGCCTTGCCGCCGTTGATGCGCATATAACGATAACCGACATCGAGCTTGAGCTGCTCGGTCAGGTCATAGCTGACACCGGCCATGAGAGCCATTGCAAAGCGCCAGCTGTCCAGCCCGCCCTTTTCGCTGGAATAGGTGCAGCCTGCGCAGACTTCATGGGATTTCCAGTCGTCATATTTGACATAGGCGGCACCAAGACCGGCGCCGAGATAGGGCGTGACCGGGCCGACACGCGGCAGGTCGACATAGGCATTGGCCATGGCCGTCCAGATATTGGCCGTGGACGAATCCTCATAGTTGCAATTGTCCTCGACCGGGTTGAAACCCTTCGCGGATTTCACATAGCTCGGGCAGGGGGTGCGGCCATTGATGCCCGCGCGGAAGAAATCGAGCGTGGCGTCGGCGCGGAACATGTCGGTGAAGCGATAGCCGACACCCACGCCATAAGTCGCGCCCGCCTTGAGGTTGAAATCATCATAGCGCAGCGTGTCGTCAATGCCGCGATAGGGCGGATTCTCCTGGTTCCAGAAGCTCCAGTCGCCATCCGTGCTCGACTTGAAATTATAGCCGAGGTCGCCACGAATATACCAGCCGGAGGCATTGACCGGCTCCGGCATGGGTTCGATGACAGGGTCTGCAATGATGTCGGCGGCGTTAGCTGCGCCTGAACCCGCCATCAGGCTGATCGCCACGATGGCAATGGCGGAAGTGCACTTCATCGGTTCCCACTCCAAATCCGAACAGAAAAACGGCTGACAAGCCATCTTGCCGGATATGGTAAAGAGATATGTTTAACACTTGGTTATTTTTAAGTAACCTTGCGGTGCATTATCTGTCGCCGCACGCGTATAAGGCGGTATTATTCAAGTAATTGCTAAAGTAAAGGAGCCGACACGCAGCCGGCTCCGAATGTCGTCAAAAGTCTATGGAATGGATGATCGATTTGTCGATATCGTTGATATCGCGCTTGCCGCAAAGCGCCATCGTGATATCCAGTTCCTTGCGGATGATTTCAAGCGCCAGCGTCACGCCGTCCTTGCCCATCGCGCCGAGGCCATAGAGGAAGGGGCGGCCGATGAACACGCCCTGCGCACCGAGCGCACGCGCTTTGAGCACATCCTGACCGGAGCGAATGCCGCCGTCGACATGCACTTCGATCTTGTCGCCGACCGCATCGACGATCGGCTGAAGCATGGAAATGGAGGACGGTGCGCCATCGAGCTGACGCCCGCCATGGTTCGACACGATGATCGCATCGGCACCCGACTTGGCCGCCATCTTCGCGTCCTCGACATCGAGAATGCCCTTGAGGATGAGCTTGCCGCCCCATTGTTCCTTGATCCAGGCGACGTCGCTCCAGTTGAGCTGCGGGTCGAACTGTTCCGCCGTCCAGGACGAGAGCGAGGAAAGGTCGGTGACGTTCTTGGCGTGACCGGCGATGTTGCGGAATGTGCGGCGCTGCGTGCCCATCATGCCGAGGCACCAGCCGGGGCGCGTCGCCATCTGCCAGATATGTTTCGGGGTGAATTTCGGCGGGGCGGAAAGGCCGTTGCGGATATCCTTGTGGCGCTGGCCGAGAATCTGGAGATCGAGCGTCAGCACGAGGGCCGAACAGCCTGCGGCTCTGGCGCGGCCGATCAGGTTCTTCACGAAATCGCGGTCCTTCATCACGTAAAGCTGGAACCAGAACGGTTTCTTCGTGACGGAAGCGACATCTTCGATGGAACAGATGCTCATGGTCGAAAGGGTGAAGGGCACGCCGAAGGCTTCGGCTGCCTGTGCCGCCAGCATTTCGCCGTCGGCATGCTGCATGCCCGTCAGGCCGGTCGGGGCGAGCGCCACGGGCATCGCCACTTTTTCGCCGATCATCGTTGTTTCCAGCGACCGGTTCGTCATGTCCACGAGAACGCGCTGGCGCAATTTGATCTTCTTGAAATCGTCTTCATTGGCGCGATAGGTCGACTCGGTCCAGGCGCCGGAATCCGCATAATCAAAGAACATCTTGGGGACGCGGCGCTGGGCAAGCCGCTTCAGATCGGCGATTTCAACGATGTTGGTCATCCATTCCACCCCTTGTGGTAATTTTTCTTGACCAATCGCATGACGGATCGCGCGGCTGAAATCAAGTACGAACAGATATCGAATAACAATTGCCTCGCGGTTAATTGAAGGACCAGACAATTCCTCTTATGCTATTGGCACCCGCCCAAGGCATAGTTTGCCGACGAGAAGGTGGGTAGGCTGTAGTGACGAATTAACTTATGGTTTGGCGCGAGGGTATTTTGTTGCTGAACAGGAGAAACGACCGCCGTGGAGTTGATCTCCACAAGGGCGTTTCGACGCATTCAGAAGCAAAATACACCGCGTCCCTTCGGGATATGGCAAAAAAACTCCATCTTGGCGTCGCAAAACCTCGCCAAGGGATTGGGGGGAGGAACCACCCCACCTTCGGTTTCGCTCCTAAAGCTGAAGATTTTTTGCCTATACCAAACCATGAAGTTAATACGTCACTACAGCCTAGCAACTGGTTAGAGGGTAACGGATGAGCAAGGCCACCAGAACCGGTTTCATCGGCAAGCGATCGTCTGCGGCAGGCGGATGGGGCGCATTGAAAAGCTGCGGCAGGCAATTGCTGGCCAGCGGCGCTCCGCTTTCCGGTGCGCGCACGCTTCTCAAGGCGAACCAGCCTGACGGGTTCGATTGCCCCGGCTGCGCCTGGGGTGACCCGGAACACGGCTCTTCCTTCGAATTTTGCGAGAACGGCGTGAAGGCTGTGGCCTGGGAGGCGACCGACCGGCGCACGACACCGGCATTTTTCCGCGACCATACGGTTTCCGAGTTGCGCGAATGGACGGATTACGATCTGGAAAATACCGGCCGCCTGACCCATCCGATGCGCTACAATGCCTCGACCGATCAGTATGAAGCCGTCGAATGGGATGAAGCGTTCAAAACCATCGGCGCCATTCTCAACAGTTTCGACAGCCCCAACCGCGCCGAGTTCTATACGTCGGGCCGCGCCTCGAACGAGGCTGCGTTTCTGTACCAGTTGTTCGTGCGCGCCTATGGGACCAACAATTTCCCCGACTGCTCCAATATGTGCCACGAGGCAAGCGGCGTTGCGCTGAAACAATCGGTCGGCGTCGGCAAGGGAACGGTGCTGCTGGAAGATTTCGAAATGGCCGATGCCATTTTCGTGGTCGGCCAGAATCCGGGCACCAACCACCCGCGCATGCTGGGTGATCTGCGCCGTGCCGCCGAGCGCGGCGCGCGCATCGTCGTTTTCAACCCGATCCGCGAACGCGGGCTGGAGCGGTTTGCCGATCCGCAGAACAAGCTTGAAATGCTGCATGGCGGCAGTGAAGCCATCGCAAGCGATTATTTCCAGCCGCGTCTTGGCGGTGATCTTGCCGCTTTCCGCGGCATGGCCAAGGCGGTTTTTGCGGCGGATGACGCGGCAATCGCAGCTGGCCAGCCGTCGATCCTCGACCGGGATTTCCTGAGCCGCCATACCGCGGAACTGGAGGCCTATCGCGCGGCTGTCGATGCGACCTCATGGGCGCAGATCGAGGACCAGTCGGGGCTTCTGCGGCAGTCTCTCGAACGTGCGGCGCGGATTTATATGCAGTCGGAACGGGTCATCTGCACCTGGGCCATGGGGATCACCCAGCATCGCCATTCCGTTGTCACGATCCGCGAGATCACCAATTTCATGCTGCTGCGCGGCAATATCGGCAGGCCGGGCGCGGGGCTCTGTCCGGTGCGCGGCCATTCCAACGTGCAGGGCGACCGCACCGTCGGCATCAATGAACGGCCCCCGGCTGCATTCCTCGATGCGCTGGAAAGGGAATTCGGTTTCGAGGTCCCGCGGGAGCCGGGACACAATGTCCTTGGCGCCATTGGCGCCATGCTCGACGGGTCGGCCCAGGCTTTCATCGGTCTTGGCGGCAACTTCGCGCGTGCGACCCCGGATAGCCCGCTTATCGCAAAAGCGCTTTCCGGCCAGCGCCTGACGGTTCATATCGCAACCAAGCTCAACCATTCGCATCTGGTGCCGGGGCAGGATTCCTTTATCCTGCCATGCCTTGGGCGCACGGAAATCGACCTCAACTCCAAAGCGATGGCGCAGATCGTGACGGTCGAGGATTCCATGAGCATGGTGCATGGTTCGGGCGGCATCAACACGCCGGCTTCGCCGCATCTGCGTTCGGAAGTGGCGATCGTTGCCGGCATGGCGCAGGCGACGCTTGGGCCGCAGCCGGTCGACTGGCTGGCGCTTGCCGACGATTATGATCTGATCCGCGACCGCATCGCCCGTGTATTGCCGGATTTCGACGACTTCAATGTCCGCGTGCGGGTTCCGCGCGGTTTCCACCTGCGCAACGCTGCCCGCGAGCGCGAATGGAACACGACAACGGGCAAGGCGACCTTCTGGTCCGGGCCTTTGCCGGACGCGGTGGAGCATCAGCAGGCGCGCGGCAAGCCGGGACGCTATGTGTTGCAGACCTTCCGCAGCCACGACCAGTACAACACCACCATTTACGGGATGGATGATCGCTATCGCGGCGTTTACGGCGAGCGCCATGTCGTCTTCATGAATGCGGCCGACATGGCTGATCTTGGCGTCGAGGCCGGGGACAGGGCCGATATTGTCGGTGAGTTTGACGATGGCGTGGAGCGGATTGCGCGGGATTTTCGCTTTGTGCCCTATGACATCCCCCGCGGCTGCATCGCAGGCTACTATCCGGAGATGAACGTGCTGGTGCCGCTCGCCAGTTCCGGCGATGAAAGCTACACGCCGACATCGAAATCGGTGATCGTTTCGTTTCGCCCGCTGAAGGTGGAAGCGGCATGATGGAGGAGGCGGAATATATGGCGTTTGTCGAAGCGCTCATGACCGCGTCCAGCAGCCTTTCCGGGCTCGGTGCCGGAATTGTCGCAGCGCTTGCCCTCGACATTGCGGCGGACAGCCGAACCTTCGCACGGCTGCTGGGTGTCGCCCATGCGCTGGTGCTGCGGGAGGTTTCAGGGCTTGGGCAGGATGGCGGGTATCTCCGGGTCCGGCAGCGCGATCCGCGCACGCAGCGCATCCGTTATGAATTGAGCACTGCCGGTCACAGGCTTGTCGAGGAGGCGACGGGTTAGGGGGCTGTTGCGGCGACCGATATTCCTGAAATATTTCTGAAATTCAATATAGTTATATATTTCTATTTTCTAATATTCCGATCGGGCGCAAGGTCCGGTCATGTATCTTGAAAAAGCATTCCTGAAAAGATTTCAACAGCGATAACTATGATTCATCATCTTTCACAACGCCGCTTTTCTCTGCATGGCTTTAGTTGCATTCTCCACGGAACCAAATCAGCGAGAATCGTGTAAATGGCAGTAAAATCATTCTTTTACGGCTTACGGGCTGGATGGGGGCATGGTGTGGCCCGAAAGGCTCTCCCTTTCAAGGCGCCCTCCATGCTCCTAGTCTGCCTCGGGCTGCTTGCGCCTGGCATTCCGCTTCAGGCGCGCGCAGACCAGCTCAATGTCGTGCCGGTGGCTGCGGTCAAGGCTGTCATCAGTGATTATCAGCCGAAACTCACCTTGTCCGGGGCGATCGCGGCGCGCTCTCTCGTCAATGTATCGTTCCGCCTGAACGGTCAGGTTGTCGAGCGTATGGGCGAAATCGGCCAGCACGTGGAAAAAGGCCAGCCTCTCGCCCGCATCGACGATGTCGAACAGCAGGCCAATCTGCGTGTGGCGCAAGCCTCCAAGGATGCGGCCGAGGCGCAGCTTGTTCAGGCGAAGGCCAATTTCGAGCGGCAGAAGGCGCTTCTGGCGCAGGGCTTCACGACGCGCAGCACCTACGACCAGGCGAACCAGAACCTGCAGACGGCGCAAAGCGCCCTTGCCAGCGCCGAAAGCCAGCTCAACGATGCCCGCGACCAGCTGTCCTACACGCAATTGCAGGCGCCGGTTTCCGGCGTGATCACGGCGCGCAATGTCGAGGCCGGTCAGGTCGTGCAGGCCGCGCAGACGGCATTCTCGATTGCCGAGGATGGGCCACGGGACGCGGTTTTCGATGTGCAGGAAACGCTGGTCAATCATGCCAAGATCGGAATGGGCGTAACGATTGCTTTGCTGTCCGATCCTTCGGTCAGCGCGGAAGGCAAGATCCGCGAAATTTCGCCGGTGGTCGATGCGCAGACCGGCACCGTGCGGGTCAAGGTTGGGATAGCGCAAACCCCGCCCGCAATGGCGCTTGGAGCCACGGTGACGGGCACGGTTCATATGGACGCCGTGAAAGTTGTCGTCCTGCCGTGGAGCGCAATGACCTCGGATGCCGGGCGCACGGCGGTCTGGCGGCTTTCGAAGGATTCCAGGGTGGCGACGCTCGTTCCGATAAAGGTCCTTGCCTATGAAAAGGGGCGCTTGCTCGTGGAAGGCGGCTTGCAGGAAGGCGAGCTGATCGTCACGAAGGGCGCGCAGATGTTGCGTTCCGGCGAACCGGCGGATGTCGTGCAGGAACAGGAAGGGCTCGTTGCACAATGAAAACGGCAATCCAGTTTCCCAACATCCGGGCCATGACCAAGCTTGGCATTGTCGCCGCCGTGCTGGCGCTTGCTGCCTGCGGAAAAGGCGAGGAGAACAAGGCCGAAGCCGAGCCCGTTCGCCCGGTCCTCTTCATGGTGGTCGAACCCAAACCCGTCACGCAGACAGGCTTTGCAGGTACGATCGAGCCGCGCTACTCCACCGATCTGGCTTTCCGTGTCCTCGGTCGTATCGTCAACCGGCCCGTGCAGGTGGGCGATCTCGTGAAGAAGGACGAGATGGTTGCGATGCTCGATCCTTCCAATCTGGACCTTGCCGTTCAGTCCGCGAGGGCGGATCTGGCCAGCGCAGAAGCCCAATATGCCAATGCTTCGGCAAGCGAAGAGCGCCAGCGCATCCTGCTCAAGGGCAACAATGTCTCCCAGGCCGATTACGATGCCGCCAAACAGGCGCGCGACAGTGCCGAGGCGGGGCTTGAAAAGGCGCAGGCCGGCCTGAAAATGGCGCAGGACCAGCGCAGCTATGCCGTGCTGCGCCCGGATTACGATGGGGTTATTTCCGCAATGAATGCCGAAGTCGGGCAGGTGGTTGCCGCCGGACAGACCGTGATGACGGTCGCACGCCCGGATATTCGCGAAGCCGTCCTCGATATTCCCGACAGCATGACGCAATATTTCGAGCTGGGCACGCCCTTCAACGTGCAGCTTCAGGCCGACCCCGCCGTCACCGGGAAGGGAACCGTGCGCGAGGTCGCGCCGCAGGCCGACGCGCAGACACGCACGCGGCGCGTGCGCATCGCCCTCGACAATCCGCCCGAAGGCTTTCGTCTGGGGGCCACGATCCGGGCCGCCATGGCCGCGGCTGAACAGAATCTCGTGACATTGCCGATCGAGGCGCTTCGCGAGGATAAAGGCAAGACCGGCATATGGGTCATCGACCCGCACAAGCAGACGGTTTCCCTTCATGACGTGCAGGTTATCGAACGGCGCGGCGCAAGCTTTGTCGCCGGGGGCGTCGATATCGGCAGTTATGTGGCGATTGCCGGTGTGAACGAGTTGAAGGAAGGACAGAAAGTCCGCCTGGACGCGAAAGGAACGGGCCTGTGAAAAAGGGATTCAATCTGTCTGACTGGGCTCTGAATCACCGGTCCCTGGTCTGGTATTTCATGCTCGTCTTTCTGGTGGCGGGCCTGATCTCCTATATCGATCTCGGTCGCGAGGAAGACCCGGAATTCACCGTCAAGACAATGGTCGTGCAGGCCAACTGGCCGGGTGCTTCCGTTGAGGAAACGCTGAACCAGGTGACAGACCGGCTGGAAAAGAAGCTCGAGGAACTGGATACGCTCGACTATACGCGCAGCATAACCACGGCTGGCAAGTCGGTCGTGTTCGTATTCCTGAAGGATACGACGCGGGCCGAACAGGTCAAAAAGTCGTGGACGGAAGTGCGCCATTTTCTGAACGATATTCAGAATACGCTGCCGCAGGGCGTTTACGGCCCCTATTTCAACGACCAGTTCGGCGATGTTTACGGCAATGTCTATGCCTTCACGTCGGATGGTCTTTCCATGCGGCAGTTGCGCGATTATGCCGAGAGCACGCGCACGAAAATCCTGACATTGCCCAATGCGGGCAAGGTCGAGCTGATCGGGGCGCAGGACGAGGCGATCTATCTGGAATTCTCCACGCGCCAGGTCGCGGCGCTCGGGCTGGACCAGCAGGCGATCCTGCAAGCCTTGCAGGACCAGAACGCGATTACGCCTTCGGGCGTGGTGGAGGCCGGGCCGGAGCGCATCAGCGTGCGTGTCAGCGGGCAGTTCACGTCGGAAGCGGACCTGCGTGCCGTCAATCTGCGCGTCAATGACCGCTTCTTCCGCCTGTCCGATGTCGCGACGATCACGCGCGGCTATGTCGATCCGCCCACATCCATTTTCCGGGTGAACGGTCATGATGCCATCGGCCTTGGCATCGGCATGAAACCGAACGGCAATCTGCTCGAGTTCGGCGCGGCGCTCGACAAGATGATGAACCAGGTGACGGCGGAACTGCCGGTCGGCGTCAATGTCTTCAAGGTTGCCGACCAGCCGCAGGTCGTCACGGAAGCTGTGTCGGGCTTTACCGAAGCGCTGTTCGAAGCCGTCATCATCGTTCTGGCCGTGAGCTTCGTCAGCCTCGGCGTGCGCGCGGGCTTTGTGGTTTCGCTTTCGATCCCGCTGGTGCTGGCCATCACCTTCCTGGCAATGTCGCTGATGGATATTTCATTGCAGCGCGTGTCGCTGGGGGCGCTCATCATCGCGCTGGGGCTGCTGGTCGACGATGCGATGATCGCGGTCGAAATGATGGTGGCGCGGCTGGAGATGGGCGATCCCATCAACAAGGCTGCGACCTATGTGTATTCGCATACGGCCTTTCCAATGCTGACGGGCACGCTCGTCACCATTGCCGGCTTTATCCCGATCGGGCTCAACAACAGCCAGGCGGGGGAATACACCTATACGCTTTTCGTGGTGATTGCGGTTTCGCTGCTTGTTTCGTGGATCGTGGCGGTTTTGTTCGCGCCCCTGCTGGGCGTCACCTTCCTGCCCCACAAGATGAAGGCGCATGAGGAAAAACACGGCCGCCTCTTCAACATGTTCTCGCAGGTCCTGCTCGCATCCATGCGGCACAAATGGATCACGATCATCACGACCATTGCGCTTTTCCTTGCTTCCGTGTTCGGCATGGGCTTCATCGAACGGCAGTTCTTCCCGGAATCCGACCGGCCGGAACTGGTGCTCGACTGGACGCTGCCGCAAAACAGCTCCATCGCCGACACCAAGGCCCAGATGGAGAAATTCGAAGCGACGATGCTGGAAGGCAATCCGGATATCGACCATTGGAGCACCTATATCGGGCAGGGCGCCATCCGCTTCATTCTCTCCTTCGACGTGCAGCCCGCAAATCCGTATTTCGGGCAGATGGTCGTCGTTGCGAAGGACCTTGAAGCGCGCGACAGGCTCAAGCAGAAATTCAACGAAGTGCTGCGCAAGGATTATGTCGGCACCGATGTCTATGTGAAATATCTGGAGCTTGGCCCCCCGGTCGGACGCCCGGTGCAATATCGCATATCGGGACCGGATATCCAGAAGCTGCGCGGCGTCGCGCAGGATTTTGCGGGTATCCTCAGCGCCGACAAGCGCCTTGGTGTGGTGAGCTACAACTGGAACGAACCGGGCCGCGTCATCCGTGTCGATGTCATGCAGGACAAGGCGAGGAAGCTCGGCATCTCCTCCAAGGATATCGCAACGACCCTCAACGGCATCGTCGGCGGGATCACGATCACGCAGGTGCGGGATTCGATCTATCTGATCGATGTCATTGCGCGGGCGCAGAAACAGGAACGCGATTCCATCGATACGCTGCAAAGCTTGCAGATCGCCACCGGCAACGGGACATCGGTGCCATTGGCGGCGATTGCCAATTTCCGGTATGAACTGGAACAGCCGGTCATCTATCGCCGTTCGCGTATCCCCACGATCACCGTGGCCGCGGGCATCATCGACAAGACGATGCCGGACACGATCGTCAAGGATCTGGCGCCTGCCATCAAGACATTCGCCGACAAGCTGCCATCGGGATATTATATCCAGACGGCGGGCACGGTGGAGGAAAGCGGCAAGAGCCAGGGGCCGATCGCTGCCGTCGTTCCGCTGATGCTGTTCGTCATGGCGACGGTGCTGATGGTCCAGCTTCAGAGTTTCCAGCGCCTGTTCCTTGTGGTGGCGGTGGCGCCGCTCGGCCTGATCGGCGTCGTGGCGGCCCTGTTGCCGAGCGGCAAGCCGCTCGGTTTCGTGGCGATCCTCGGCGTGCTGGCGCTGGTTGGCATTCTCATCCGCAACTCGGTCATCCTGATTGTGCAGATCGAGGAGGATATCACCGAGGGTATGCATCCATGGGATGCCGTGATGAAGGCTAGCCAGCACCGGATGCGGCCCATCGCGCTGACGGCTGCGGCGGCCAGCCTGGCGCTGATCCCCATTGCGCGCGAAGTGTTCTGGGGGCCGATGGCCTATGCCATGATGGGCGGCATCATCGCCGGTACGGCAATCACGCTCCTGTTCCTGCCGGCGCTTTATGTCGCCTGGTTCCGGATCAAGGAGCCGGAACGCAGCGGCGACGAGCCGCCAGCCGAGGCGCATCCTGCCGCGCAACCGCACTGACCGAAAAAGGCCCGCCCATCAGCGGGCCTTTTTCATGAGATTGTCACTTGCTATTGGTTCTATATAGGTTCTATTATGTAAAGCATGAATAGAACCACATTGATCACGGCCATCGAAGAGCGCGGTCTGCATGACCCGCAGCTCACAGGGCCGCTTTACCGGAACCTTGCGCGCATTCTCGGTGAACTGATTGAGGAAGGGCGGCTTGCGCCCGCCGTGGGGCTGCCGCCGGAGCGCGATCTGGCGGAACAGCTGGGCATAGGCCGGATCACGGTTCGCAATGCCTATAAGGAACTCCTGACGCAGGGCGCGGTGGAGGCGCGGCGCGGCAGCGGCACCTTTGTCGCGGAACGCCCGGCCCGCATCAGCCAGCATCTGTGGCGCCTGACGTCCTTTTCCGAGGATATGCTGTCGCGCGGCAAGGAGCCCGGCGCGCGCGTTGTCACGAACAGGATCGACAAGCCGTCGCCGGACGAGGCTTTCCGCCTTGGGGTCGGCGTGGATACGACGATTGTGCGGCTCGACCGTTTGCGGCTTGCCGATGGCGTGCCGATGGCCTTTGAGCGCGCCGTGGTGCCGCGCCATTATCTGGATCAGGACCGCGTGGACGAAACCTCGCTTTACGGCGCGTTGGCGCGGCGCGGCCACAAGCCGGTTCGCGCCTTGCAGCGCCTGACGGCGGTGACGCTCGATCCCGGCACGGCGCGGCTGCTTGGCGTGCACCGGGGCGCGCCCGCACTTCTGATCGAACGTGTCTCGCATCTCGAGGATGACCGGATCGTCGAATATACCCGTTCGCATTATCGCGCGGATGCCTATGACTTCGTCGCCGAACTGAAAATTGGAGAATGACTATGAACAGCCCTTCCTCCCTGATGTTGCAGGAAACAGAACAGTCACCTGCCGTCGTTGCCGGTCTGCTTGAGAAGGAGGCAGGCACATTCTCGGAAATCGCGCGTATCTTCCAGAAAAGCGAACCTGCCGTCATCACGACCGCCGCGCGCGGCTCATCCGATCACGCGGCGACTTTCTTCAAATATCTGATGGAAATCACGATGGGCATTCCGGTGGCCTCCATCGGGCCTTCGGTGGCCTCGGTCTATGGTTCCAGGCTGAAGCTGAAGGATGGACTGCACTTCACCGTGTCGCAATCCGGCGCCAGCCCGGACATTGTCGCGGCGCAGGCAGCCGCCAAAAAAGGCGGTGCAACGACAATCGCCGTTGTGAACGTTGTCGACAGCCCGCTGGGCAATGCCGCCGATGTGGTGCTGGCGCTCAATGCCGGTGAAGAAAAAAGCGTTGCCGCAACCAAATCGTTCATTGCCGCCGTCGCGGCGCTGTCGGGCGTGGTCGCTTCTGCCAGTGGCGATGCAAGCCTGCAAGCGGGGCTGCAGCGCCTGCCGGAGGCACTTGCCGCAACGCGGCCCGATGGTCGTGAAGCCGTTGAAAGCCTTCTTTTCAATGCGCGCTCGCTTTATACGGGCGGGCGCGGCACGGCCTTTGCGATTGCGCTTGAGGCCGCTCTGAAAGCCAAGGAAACCGCCAATATCCATGCCGAGGCTTTCTCGCTCGCCGAACTCATGCACGGTCCGATGCGTCTGGTGGAAGAGGGGTTCCCGATCATTTCCTTCCTGCCGCAAGACGAAGCCTTCGACACCAACATGCAGGCCCTGAAGCGGCTGCATTCATTCGGGGCGAGCATCGTGTCGCTGTCCGATGCGCAGACGCCGGGCTACCGCCTGCCGTCGGCAAGCACGGGCAATGCGCATCTCGACCCGCTGGTTTCTCTCATCAACTATTACCGCGTCATTGAAGCGGTCACGCGCCGCAAGGGCTTTGACCCCGACAAGCCGCGCAATCTCAACAAGGTCACGGTGACGGTATGACAAAAAAATCGGCAATTGCAGGCGCACGCATCTTTGACGGCGAGCGCTTTCACGACCAGAGCGCGCTGGTGTTCAGCCATGGCAAGGTTGAGGCCATCGTGCCGGAAGCCTCGCTGGGCGAGGCCCATAATGTCGAGCGCCTGAACGGCGGCGTCCTGGCGCCCGGCTTCATCGATGCGCAGGTCAATGGCGGCGGCGGGCGCATGCTCAACGATGAGCCGACGCCCGAAACCATGTTCGTGATTGCGGGCGGGCACCGGAAATATGGCACGACCAGCCTGTTGCCGACCCTCATCACCGATACGATGCCGGTGCGCGACCGCGCCATCGAAGCGGCGATCGAAGCGGTGAAGGCAGACAAGGGCGTCGCCGGCCTGCACCTGGAAGGCCCGCATCTGGCGCCTGCACGCAAAGGCGCGCATCTGGCGGAGCTGATGCGCCCGGTCGATGATGCCGATATCGCACTTTATACCCATACGGCGAAGCAGATCGGCACCCTGCTGGTGACGCTTGCCGCCGAACAGGTGACGCCGGATCAGGTGCGCCGACTGAGCGATGCCGGTGTGATCGTCAGCATCGGTCACAGCGACACGACCGCCGAGGAAGCGTTCAAGCGCTTCGATGCCGGTGCGCGCAGCGTGACCCATCTTTTCAACGCGATGAGCCAGATCGGCCACCGTGCGCCGGGGCTTGCGGGCGCGGCGCTCGACCATCCCGACATCTGGTGCGGCATCGTTGCCGATGGCCATCATGTCGATCCGATGGCGCTGCGGCTTGCCCAGCGGGCCAAGCGCGGCGATGCGCATCTGTTCTTCGTGACGGATGCGATGGCGCTGGTCGGTTCCAACGCGGAAAGCTTCGAGATCAATGGCCGGGCGGTTCGTCGTGTGTCGGGCGGCATCTGTTCGAAACTCGTTCTGGCGGATGGCACCATTGCCGGTTCCGATCTCGACATGGCATCGGCGGTGCGTTTCGGCGTGGCCGAACTGGAACTGACGCTGGCCGAGGCGTTGCGCATGGCGAGCCATTATCCGGCGCGTTATCTGCGTCTCGACGATCGCGGTGCGTTGCGCACCGGCATGCGCATGGATGCCGTGCACCTTGACGATGGCCTGTTTGCGAAAGCCACGTGGCTTTCGGGTGAAAAGCAGAGCGCGGGATAAGGCCGATGACCGATATTACCAACCGTTATTTCGATGACGTCATTGCGCGGCTCAACGGTCTGCGCGACCGTCTTGCCGAGCCCATGGCCAAGGCTGCCGCATGCATTGCGACGGCGGCCAGGGCGGGTCGCCGGGTCTATGTGTTCGGCACCGGCCATTCGCATATGATGGCCGAGGAACTTCATTATCGCGCGGGCGGACTGGCGATCACGGTGCCGATCCTTTGCGGGTCGATCATGCTGCAGGACGGGGCCGTCGCAAGCTCGCATTTCGAGCGGATCGAGGGGGCCGTGCTGCCGATCCTCGACCGATACGGGATTGGCGAGGGCGATGTGCTGATCGTTGTGTCCAATTCCGGCGTCAATGCCGCGCCGATTGAAGCGGCGCGCTATGCGCGGGAAAAGGGGGCGGCGGTCATCGCCCTGACATCCGTTGCCTATTCCAATGCAATCGCCAAGGGACGCACGCAGTTGCTTTCCCTGGCTGATATTGTGCTGGACAATGACGCACCTGCGGGCGATGCGGTGCTGGATGTGGAAGGCAGCGCCTTGAAGGTGGGGCCGGTTTCCACCGCCCTTGGCGTCACGATCCTCAATGCGATTTTCGCCGATGTGGCGGCAAGGCTGGTGGGCGAGGGCGATGCGCCGATTTATCTGAGCGCCAACATGCCGGGCTCAGGCGATGTCAACCGTTCGCTGGTGGAGCGTTATCGCGATCGCAATCCGCATCTTTGAACCTGCTGCCCCCCTTTCCGGGGGGCAACGCGAAATTGGACAATCTTTCTTTCAAAGTCGCTTGATAGCGCAATCCGGTCAGTGCATTACGCATTCTGGCATGGCGGGGGCCGCATCGTGAACTAGTTTCAAGGCGCGTGCCTGGCTTGCGCCTTCGAAAATTTGAGGAAGTCCGATGCATAATTTTGTCCTGACCGTCACCTGCAAGTCCACCCGTGGTATCGTTGCCGCGATTTCGGGTTATCTTGCGGGCAAGGGTTGCAACATCATCGATAGCGCCCAGTTCGACGATCTGGATACCGGACGCTTCTTCATGCGCGTCAGCTTCATCTCCGAGGACGGTGTGGCGCTCGATGTTCTGCGTGACGGCTTTGCGCCGGTGGCAGCGCCGTTCGAGATGAATTTCGAATTCCATGACAATGCCCACCGCACCAAGACGCTGCTGATGGTCTCGCGTTTCGGCCATTGCCTGAACGACCTGCTTTATCGCTGGAAGATCGGCGCCCTGCCGATCGATATTGTCGGCGTGGTGTCGAACCATTTCGATTATCAGAAGGTCGTCGTCAATCACGACATTCCCTTCCACCATATCGCCGTCACCAAGGCCAACAAGCCGGAAGCCGAGCAGCGCCTCATGGATATAGTGGAAGATACCGGCACCGAGCTGGTGGTGCTTGCGCGTTACATGCAGGTTCTGTCCGATCAGCTCTGCCAGAAAATGTCGGGCAAGATCATCAACATCCATCACTCCTTCCTGCCGTCCTTCAAGGGGGCAAACCCTTACAAGCAGGCCTATGAGCGCGGCGTGAAACTGATCGGCGCCACGGCGCATTATGTGACCGCTGATCTTGATGAAGGCCCGATCATCGAGCAGGATGTGGCGCGCATCACCCATGCGCAGAGTGCTGCGGATTATGTGTCGATCGGGCGCGATGTCGAAGCGCAGGTTCTGGCGCGCGCAGTCCATGCGCATATCCATCACCGCTCTTTCCTCAACGGCAATCGTACCGTCGTGTTCCCGGCTAGCCCCGGATCCTTCGCCTCCGAACGCATGGGCTGATTGACCGGTCGATATTGACGCACTGACGGTCTGCAAATGGCGCTTCTCTGCGCTTCCGGTGCTCATGTACCTTAAAGTACACTCCGCTCCGGTTCTCGAGAAAGCACCATTTTCGCCGCGTCACTGCAACAATCTCAACCGGTCAATACGTTGCGACTCATAAAAAAACCCCACCGAAGCGGGGTTTTCTTTTGATCTATAATGAGATCGATCAGTCGATATCGAAGGAAACGCCCTGTGCCAGCGGCAGCGCCTTCGAGTAGTTGATGGTGTTGGTTGCGCGGCGCATATAGGCCTTCCACGCATCCGAACCCGATTCACGGCCGCCGCCGGTTTCCTTTTCGCCGCCGAATGCGCCGCCGATCTCAGCGCCCGAAGTGCCGATGTTGACATTGGCGATGCCGCAATCCGACCCTTCCGCCGAGAGGAAACGTTCCGCTTCCTGCAAGTTCAGCGTGAAGATCGAGGACGACAGGCCGGCGCCAACCGCATTGTGCTGCGCCAGAACATCGTCAAAGTCGGAATATTTCATCACATAAAGGATCGGTGCGAAGGTTTCTTCGAGAACCGGGCCTTGCTGTTTCGGCATTTCGACAATGGCCGGGCGCACATAGTAAGCGTTTTCATGGCCGGTATCGACGCGTTCGCCGCCCTGCACCTTGCCGCCATGGGCGGCTGCTTCCTTCAGCGCCTTCTGCATATTGTCGAAAGCCTGCCTGTCGATCAGCGGGCCGACCAGAGCGCTGGTTTCAAGCGGCGAGCCGACCGAAACGCTGGCATAGGCCTTCTGGAGACGCGGGACGAGCGCGTCATAGACGCTTTCGTGCACGAAAAGGCGACGCAGCGTGGTGCAGCGCTGGCCGGCGGTGCCCATGGCGCCGAAAGCGATGGCGCGCAGCGCCATGTCGAGATCGGCCGACGGGCAGACGATGCCGGCATTGTTGCCGCCGAGTTCGAGGATCGCGCGCGCAAAACGCCTGGCAAGGCGCGGACCGACTTCGCGGCCCATGCGGGTCGAGCCGGTTGCGGAAACAACGGGCACCTTCGGGCTGTCGACGAGGACTTCACCGATTTCACGGTCGCCGAGCAGGAGCAGCGAAATGCCTTCCGGCGCATCGCCGAAACGCTTCAGCGCGCGCTTGAAGATCGCATCGCAGGCAAGGGCGGTGAGGAGCGTCTTTTCAGACGGCTTCCAGACAACCGCGTTGCCGCAGACGATTGCGAGCGCCGCGTTCCACGACCAGACGGCGACGGGGAAGTTGAAGGCGGAGATAACGCCGACAACGCCCAGCGGATGCCAGGTTTCCATCATGCGATGGCCGGCGCGTTCGGTGGCGATGGTGAGGCCGTAAAGCTGGCGCGACAGGCCGACCGCGAAATCGCAGATGTCGATCATTTCCTGCACTTCGCCCAGACCTTCCGACGGGATCTTGCCCGCTTCGAGCGAGACGAGACGGCCGAGATCTTCCTTGGAAGCGCGCAGTTCTTCGCCAAGCAGGCGGATCAGTTCACCACGCTTCGGCGCCGGGACGTTGCGCCATGCGCGGAAGGCTTCATCGGCCTTGTCGATGATCCGGGCCGCATCTTCCTTGCTGTGGGTCTTGACCGCAGCAATCTGCTCACCGGAAACGGGGCTGAAACCGGCAAGATCGCCGCCCGTATAGGCGGATGCATCGACGCCGAGTTTGGAAAGCAGATCGGCGGCTTCCTTCTTCACGTCGATTTTTCTGACAGCGGTGTTCATGGCTTTCCTCTCTGTATGGGTTGTTTGCGCATAATCCGGTTCGAAAAGTCCGTAACTTTTCGGCGTCATGCGTTTATTCTGCCGCTTCGAGGCCCTTCAGGCCCGCTTGTACGGCTTCGATGGATTCGCGTTCGATGCGGGCATAGTGCTCGAATTCATTGAGCACTTTCGCGCCCAGATCATCCTCGAAACGTTTCTGGTTGGGGCTTTCGACAAATTCCTGTGTTTCGTCGTCGCCCAGATTGGACTGGAATATACCGGCAGCGCTGACCGGCAGGAAGTCCTCATAGGTGATCGCGTCGAACTGCACCGCACCGGCTTCGACCAGAACCTCGATATCGGTGCCCGGCTTGAAAGCTTCAAGCTTTGCCGCGTCCTTGACCGAATAGGCGAAGTAGCCGAGGCCTTCTTCGCGGATGCCTGCCCAAGTGTCGGGAAAGGCGGCGAAACTGTCGCCCAGAGCCTTCACATAGTCGCCCGCATTGGAGCCGTCCGGTGCGGGACGCGCGATGGCGCGGGTGTCGTTCAGGAACTTGTCGTAAAGCGCGCGGCCCTTTGGCGTCAGCGCCACGCCGCGCTGCTCGATCTCGCCGAAACGGGCAGTGTGCGAGCCGGGCGTCCATTCGCCATTGCTGCCGATGAAGGAGACTTCCTCTTCCAGCGCCTTGAACGAGGTCTGGCGCAGAAGGATCGGGCAATTGCGGGTGGGCGGGCCTTCGACCACGGCCTTCGGGTTGATGCCGCGTTGCGGCATCTGTTCCTGCACGGCGTCGATGTCGAGTGTGCGCGGTGTCAGATGGTTGATATGCGGCCCCTTGAAGGAAACGACATCAGCGATCAGGCGGTGGGTATCATGCAGGCGATGATAAAGCCCGGCGCTGACATTGGCCCGGTCATGCCAGCGGAAGGTTTCCAGCACTTCGGCAACAAAGGCTTTTGCGTCTTTCTCGTTGAGGCCGCCCTCCGCTTCCGCCTTCTCCACAAGAGCAACGGCGCCTGCCGTGAAGATACTGCGTTTCGCCAGGACTTCTTCCGCTTCAGCGCGCAGCTTTTCATCGGCAATGAGGTCGAGACGCAGCAGCGAGGTGAAAACACGGAACGGATTGTGTTTCAGGGCCGCGTCATCGATCGGGCGGAAGGCGGTGGAATGAACCGGAACACCGGCGGCGCTCAGATCGTAATAGCCGACCGGGAACATGCCCATGACCGCGAAGACGCGGCGCATCATGGAAAGCTCGGCGGCGGTGCCGAGACGGATCGCGCCGTGGCGTTCTTCGGAAATACGCTCGAGCGCGTCTGTTTCAGTCAGGCGTTCGTGCAGATGGCTGTCATTTGCCAGCACTTTGGCGTTCACGTCGGCGACGAGTTCCATGAGGGTGCCATAGGCAGGCACTTCTTCCCTGTACATGGCCGACATGGCTGCCGAAAAAGCGGAGCGAATGGCATCCGGCGAAACGAATTTCTGGTCTTGCATTGCGAAAATTTCCGTCGAATGGGGCATCTTCGGGTGATGCATGTCTGGTTTGGGAGGAACATGCATGGATGATGATGAAAATGTATCATATCAGCGGTTTTGCGGTTATGATCGCGACGAAAGCAACTATGTTAATGCGAGAATGGAATGAAGCTGAGCAGGAGACTGATCCCGGACATCGCCACGCTGCAGGCCTTCGAATGTGCCGCCCGCCACGGAAGTTTCACCCAGGCCGCACATGAGCTCAATCTCACCCAGAGCGCGGTGAGCCGCCAGATCAAGGACCTGGAAAGCCAGCTTGGCGTATTGCTGTTCGAGCGCATCCGCCAGCGCATCCTTCTGTCCGACGCCGGACGGAAATTCCTGCCGGAAGTGCGGCGCCTTCTGAACCAGACCGAGGACACGATGCTGCGCGCCATGGCCTCGGCGCAGTCTACCTCATCATTCAGCATTGCCACACTGCCAACCTTCGGCACCCGCTGGCTGATGCCGCGCATTCCTGATTTCATCGAGAAACATCCGGGTATCGCGCTCAACGTCGCATCGCGTTCCGGCGTCTTCGACTTCGAGGAACAGCCTTTCGATCTGGCGATCCATTACGGACAGCCGGTCTGGGCCCATGCCACCTGCACGTTTTTGTGCAGCGAGGTGATCGTTCCCGTTGCCAGCCCCAGCCTGTTGAAGGCGCGTCATCCGTCCGCGCCGGAAGAGCTGGAAAACGAGCCCCTGCTGCATCTTGCGACGCGACCCAAAATGTGGGCGCAATGGTTTGAAAGTTGCGGTGTCGAGGGCCAGTCGGCCTATCGCGGCCATCGCTTCGACCAGTTCTCGATGGTGATCGGTGCGGCATTGGCGGGTATGGGGTTTGCGCTGTTGCCGCTTTATCTGATCGAGCAGGAATTGCTGAGCGGTGATTTGGTGCTGCTTTTCGAAAAGCCGATGCGCACCGAGAATGAATATTATCTCGTCGTGCCGGAAGGAAAACTGGAAAATCCGCTGACGCAGGTGTTCTGCCAGTGGATCGCCGGGCAGGTCGGGAATACCGACTATTCGTCGCTGGTTCATTCCAAACCGGAATGAATTGTTGCGCAAATAACGCTGTCCAACCGGCTTTCGCGGCGTGCAATAGAAACAGTCGGGCAGGGTGCCCGTGTTTCACTATTTAAATGGTTGATCTCGATGCTGAACGATCCGCGCTCCCATGGTCTTTGGGAAAAGACCGCCCCTGCCGCTCCCGGAACGACTGCGCTGCAAGGTGATCTGACTGCGGATGTGGTGATCGTGGGCGGCGGTTTTACCGGCCTTTCGACGGCGCTGCATCTGGCCGAGAAGGGCACGCGGGCCATCGTTCTCGAAGGGATCGAGGTCGGCTATGGCGGTTCGGGCCGCAATGTCGGTCTGGTGAATGCAGGCATGTGGGTCATGCCGGACGATCTGCCGGGCGTGCTCGGCCATAAATATGGCGACCGGCTGCTCGATGTTCTGGGCAATGCGCCCAAGCTCGTCTTCGAGATCATCGAAAGACACAAGATCGCCTGCGAGGTTGAAAAACAGGGCACGCTGCACTGTGCCGTCGGCCAAAAGGGTCTGAAGGAACTCGAAGACCGCTATGAGCAATGGGCGCGCCGCGGCGCGAATGTGAAGCTGCTCGACGCGCACGAAACCGAAGCCAAGGTTGGCACGAAAGCCTATGCCGGTTCGCTGCTCGATCTGCGCGCCGGAACGATCCAGCCGCTTGCCTATGTGCGCGGCCTTGCCCATGCCGCCATTGCCGCCGGCGCGACCGTGTTTACGGGAAGCCCGGTGATCGGTGCGGAGGAAAAGAACGGCAAATGGGTGGTCAGGACCGCGAGCGGTTCCGTGACGGCAAACTGGGTGGTGGTGGCGACCAATGCCTACACCAATGCGCCATGGGCCGAAGTGCGCGCCGAACTGGTGCATCTGCCTTATTTCAACATGGCCACAAAGCCGCTTTCCGACAATCTGAAAAAGAGCATCCTGCCGGAACGCCAGGGTGTGTGGGATACGAAGGAAGTGCTTTCGTCTTTCCGTTTTGACCAGCAGGGCCGCCTCGTCTTTGGAAGTGTCGGCGCGCTGCGCAATACGGGTGCCGCCGTGCACAAGGCATGGGCAAGGAAATCATTGAAGCGTCTCTTCCCGCAGATTGGCGAGGTGGAGTTCGAGGCCGAATGGTATGGCAAGATCGGCATGACGGATGACAGCCTGCCCAAATTCCATCGCCTTGGGCGCAATGTGGTCGGCTTCTCCGGCTATAACGGGCGCGGCATTGCGCCGGGCACGGTGTTCGGAAAACTGCTGTCGCAGCTTGTGTCCGGTGAGATTTCGGAAGACGATCTGCCGCTGCCGGTCAGTGATCCGAAGGAACAGAATTTCCGCGGCCTGCGCGAAGCCTATTACGAGGCTGGAGCACAGGTGGCTCATGTGGCCGAAATTGTTGTCTAAGCTCGATAGCCTGTCATAAAATTGCAGCGCGGCTCCTCTATTGCCATCCGCATCCTCCCCTGATGGGGAGTGCGGGCGGCACGAAGCACAGACAACCGACGTGAAAAAAGCCCTCCGCAGAGGAAAATTCTGCCGGAGGGCTTTTGTTTGTCCGGCATTGGATGCAGGAATGTTTTGACAGGTGCACCATGAATGGAAATGATCGTGCCTATCGCCATCACATCGTCTGCGGGCTATCCCTTCGCACGCGGCGGGACTGTGCCGGTATCGCTGGCCCTGCCGGCGAACATTATACAGAAATTCGAGGAGCCAATCCCATGAACAAGATGCTGAAGCGGGCTGCTGTCGTACCTGCGCTTCTTGCTCTCTCCATCGCCGTGGCGCAGGCCGATACGCTGACGCTCTATACCTCGCAGCCGGAAGCGGATGCGACCCGGACCGTCGAAGCCTTCCGCAAGGCCAATCCCGATACGGATGTGCAGATTTTCCGTTCCGGCACGAGCGAACTCCTCACCAAGCTTGCCGCCGAGTTTGCAGCCGGCGCGCCCCAGCCGGATGTGCTTCTCATCGCCGACGCCGTGACCATGGAAGGGCTGAAGAAGGACAAGCGCCTGCTTGCCTATCCCGAAGCCAGGCTCGACGGTTTTGCGGCAGACAGCTATGATGCCGACAAGACCTATTTCGGCTCCAAGCTCATCACCACCGGCATCGCCTATAATACGGGTGCAGCGCAGAAGCCGGAACATTGGGCCGATCTCGCCAAGGCCGAGTATAAGGGCCAGGTCGTCATGCCGAACCCGCTTTATTCCGGCGCTGCCGCCTATCTCCTGAGCGGCTTTGCGCTTAACAAGGACCTTGGCTGGGACTATTTCAGGAAGCTCAAGGAAAATGAGCTTTCGAGTGTGAAGGGCAATGGCGCGGTGCTGAAATCGGTTGCCAGCGGCGAAAAGCCATACGGCATTCTGGTGGACTTCATGGCGCTCAACGCCAAGGCCAAGGGATCGCCGGTCGAATTCGTGTTCCCGGCGGAAGGCGTGCCTGCCGTGACGGAACCGGTCGCGATCATGGCCACATCCAGGAATGTCGACGGCGCCAAAAAATTCGTCGATTTCATCCTGTCCGACGATGGCCAGAAGCTGGCGCTGGAGCAGGGCTATCTGCCCGCCAAGGAAGGTGTCGGTCGCCCGGCATGGCTGCCGGAAGGCACCAGGATCAACATCATGTCGATCGACACCCAGAAGGTTCTCGACCAGACCGACGCCGACAAGAAGCAGTTCTCCGAGTTGTTTGGCGGATAGGCATTTCGATGCGGATCATGAAAGACCTTCAGGGTCGCGATGCGGCCCTGATTGCTGGCGTCACCCTGATCGTTGCGGTGCTTTCACTCGTGCCGATGGTGCGGCTTCTGGTGGAGCTTGTTGCGCCGCAGGGACATTTCTCGACATCGGCGCTGGTGGAGACGCTGGGCAGCCGGTCGACCTGGGTTGCGACATGGCATTCCGTGCAGATCGGCCTTGGCGGCACGCTGCTGGCGCTTGCCTTCGGCATTGTGGCGGCACTCCTCGTTGGCTTGACCAATATGCGCGGACGCAATGTCTTCGTGCTTTTCTATGTCACGCCGCTTCTGATCGCGCCGCAGGTGACGGCGCTGGCATGGCTGCAACTCTTTGGACCAGCGAGCCAGTTTCTCAAACTTATCGGCATGGCTCCGCCGCTTGGCAGCCGCAATCCGCTCTATTCCGTCTGGGGCATCATCCTGCTTCTGGGCGTGCAATATGGGCCGCTGGTCTTTTTGATCGTGCGCGCCGGTCTGCGCAAGCTCCCGCGCGAGCTGGTGGAGGCGGGCTTGAGCGCCGGCGCCAGTAAATGGACGGTGCTGCGCACCATCATCCTGCCGCTGATGACGCCATCGATCATCGGTGCTGCCGCGCTTGCCTTTGTGTCCTGCGTCGGCAATTTCGGCATTCCTGCCTTTCTCGGTATTCCGTCGAATTACCTCGTTTTGCCGACGCTGATCTATCAGCGCCTTGCTGGCGGCGGTCCAGCCGTCCTGTCCAGCGTCGCCGTGCTGTCGGTGCTGATCGGCCTGATCGCCATGGCAGGCATCGCCGCGCAGGACCATGCATCGCGCAGGCGTGATTTTCGTATTGTTTCGACATCGCTGCCTGCCGCTCCATTCAAGCTGGGGCGCTGGCGCGTGCCGGTGGAAGCGGCTGCGTGGCTGCTAATCGTGATCGTGCTGTTTTTGCCGCTTATCGGACTTATGCTTTCCGCGCTCGTTCCGGCCTATGGCGTGCCGCTGACATTTGCCACGGCAACCATCGAGAATTTCCGCTTTGTGCTGCTTGAACATGCCGGGGCGGCGCGCGCCTTCGGCAACAGCATCATGCTGTCGTTGGCCGCCGCACTCTTTGCCGTGCTGGTTGCCGTTCCACTCGCCTATATGCTGGCATGGCGCAAGCGGCGCTGGACGCCTGTGCTCAATTTCGCCGCCGAAATGCCTTATGCGCTGCCGGGCGTGGTGCTGGCCATTGCCTGTCTCCTGATGTTCCTGAAACCGCTGCCGGTGGTCGATGTCAGCCTCTACAACACGCTCTGGATCATTCTCTTTGCCTATCTGGCGCGCTTCTTCGTGCTGGCGCTGAGGCCGACCGTTGCCGGCCTGCACCAGATCGACCGTGCGATGGAGGAAGCGGCAAGGGTTGCGGGCGCGGGGCTTTTCTATCGCCTGCGCACCATTATATTTCCTCTGGTCGCACCGGCGACGCTTGCAGGTGGCGTGCTGATCTTCATGACTGCCTTCTGCGAGTTGACGGTTTCCGCGCTTCTCTGGGCGTCGGGATCGGAAACGCTGGGTGTGGTGATGTTTTCTTTTGAACAGGCGGGCGATTCCGCCTATGCGGCTGCCATATCCATTCTGGCCGTTGCGGTGACATTCATGCTGATGCTTGCAACCAATCTGTTTGCCCGGCGTCTTCCAAACGGAGTGCTGCCATGGCGCGACTGAAAATCGCTTCTGTTTCCAAGGCCTTCAACGGGTTTCAGGTCTTGTCGGAGGTTTCGCTGGATGTGAAGGACGGTGAATTCGTCGCCATTCTCGGGCCGTCCGGCTGCGGCAAGACCACGCTTTTGCGCATGATCGCGGGCTTCGAGGATGTCGATGGCGGCGAAATCCATATTGGCGATGCGTGTGTCTCCCAGCTTGACGGCAATGTGCCGCCCGAAAAACGGCAGGTCGGCATTGTTTTCCAGAATTATGCGCTCTGGCCGCATATGACGGTGGCGGAAAATGTCGGCTACAGTCTGCGCGTGGCCAAGGTTGCCAAAGCCGAGCGCGAGCGCCGCGTCAGGGAAGCGCTGGCGCTGGTCGATCTGCAAGGGTTCGAGGATCGCCGTCCGGCCAATCTTTCCGGCGGTCAGCGGCAGCGCGTGGCGCTGGCCCGTTGCCTGGTCGCCGCACCGTCGCTGGTGCTGTTCGACGAACCGCTGGCCAATCTCGATGTGCATCTGCGTGCCTCGATGGAAGACGAGTTTGCGGCGTTTCACAAACGCACGGGCACGACGATCATCTATATCACCCACGATCAGGCGGAAGCCATGGCGCTTGCGGACCGCATCGCGGTGCTGGACCATGGCAGGCTTCAGCAGTTCGATACGCCGCGCAAGCTTTATGAGGAGCCCGCGAGCGCGATGGTCGCCTCCTTCATCGCGCATGGCATGGTGCTGCCCGCCGAGGTGGTTTCGTTTGCGGAGCGTGGATATTGCGAGGCGCTGGTGCTGGGAAACCGGGCACAGGTGCGCTGTTCGGGCATCGAAATGCCGCGTGCCAACGCAAAACTCTGCCTGCGGGCAGGTGATCTGCAACTGACCGAGACCGGCGGCATTCCGGTTCGGGTGAAGCGTTCGGTCTATCGGGGCGGCGGGTCAAGGATCGAGGCCGCGCCAGTCGCCAGGCCGGACATTCACCTGCATTTTGAGGTGCGCGACCCGGTGCAGTTGAACGAAGGCGATACGGTGCGCGTCGCGATCCGCAGCGGCTGGATCATTCCCACCGATGAAATGCCGGTGAGAAAAGTCTCAACCGGCTTTCCAATCGGCAACAAGATTTAGCTTATTTTTTCTTCATCGCTTCCAGAAGGGCTGCACCGAAAGCGCCGGTTGAAGGCTGCTCCTGCTTGCGCTGCGGGGCGAAGTTCTTGGCAGGCCTTGCATCGCGCGGTGCGTTATTGCGGGGAGCAGGGGCTTCGCCGCCATCCTTGCGCATCGTGAGGCCGATGCGCTTGCGGGGCACATCCACCTCCGTCACACGAACCTTCACCACGTCGCCTGCCTTCACCACTTCATGCGGGTCTTTCACAAAGCGGTCGGCAAGCTGCGAAACGTGGACAAGCCCGTCCTGATGCACGCCGATATCGACAAAGGCGCCAAAGGCGGCCACGTTGGTCACGGTGCCTTCCAGCATCATGCCGGGTTTCAGGTCCTTGATGTCGTCAATGCCGTCGGCAAAGGTCGCGGTCCTGAATTCCGGGCGCGGGTCGCGTCCCGGCTTGTCGAGTTCGGCAATGATGTCGCGCACGGTCGGCAGGCCGAAACGTTCGTCCACGAAAACACGCGGGTCGAGGCTTTTGAGCGCCGCGCTGTCGCCCATGAGGCTGCGCACGTCGCGCCCGCAGGCAGCAACGATCTTCTTCGCCACACCATAGGCTTCCGGGTGAACGGCGGAAGCGTCCAGCGGCTCGGTGCCGTTTGCAATACGCAGGAAGCCTGCGCATTGTTCGAAAGCGCGGTTGCCGAGGCGCGCGACTTTCAAAAGCTCCTTGCGGTTTTTGAAGGCCCCGGCCTCATCGCGATGCGCAACGATTGCCTCGGCGAGCGATTTTCCAAGGCCCGAAACACGGGCCAGCAGCGAGGCGGAAGCCGTGTTGAGGTCAACGCCGACGGCGTTCACCGCGTCCTCGACCACCGCATCGAGCGAACGCGCCAGCCGGGACTGGTCCACATCATGCTGATACTGGCCGACGCCGATCGATTTTGGTTCGATCTTGACCAGTTCCGCCAGCGGGTCCTGCAAACGGCGGGCGATGGAAACGGCGCCGCGCAGCGACACATCGAGCTGCGGGAATTCGGCGGCTGCGGTTTCGGACGCCGAATAGACCGAGGCGCCTGCTTCCGACACGATAACCTTCAGCGGCTTCGGGGCGGGCATATCCGACAGCATATCCACTACGAGCCGCTCGGTTTCGCGGCTGCCGGTTCCGTTGCCGATGGCGATCAGCTCTATTTTGTGCTTGCGGACGAGGCTTGCAAGTTCGGCCTGCGTGCCGCGCACATCGTTCTTCGGCGGGAAAGGATAAACCGTCGTTGTGTCGAGCAGCTTGCCCGTGCCGTCGACCACCGCGACCTTGACGCCGGTGCGGATGCCGGGATCAAGCCCCATGGTGGCGCGCGAACCGGCGGGGGCCGCCAGCAGCAAATCTTTCAGGTTGCGGGCAAAGACGTTGATCGCTTCTTCCTCGGCCCGTTCACGCAGGTCGCGCATCAGGTCGAGCGACAGGGAAAGAGAGAGTTTGACGCGCCAGGCCCAGCCCGCAACGTCCATCAGCCAGCGATCACCGGGAAGCGTTGCGCCGATATTATAGGCGGCAGCGATCTTGCGCTCGACCGGCTTGATCGGTGACGTGTCGTCGGCGTCGATTTCAATGTCGAGCGAGAGAAAATCCTCATTGCGCCCGCGCAGCATGGCCAGCGCGCGGTGGCCGGCCACGGTCGCCCAGCGCTCGGCATGGTCGAAATAATCGGAGAATTTCGCACCCGCCTCCTGCTTGCCGTCAACGACGCGCGAACGCAGGATGGCCTTGTCCTTGAGGTAATTGCGCAGATTGCCGATCAGCTCGGCGTTTTCCGCAAAGCCTTCGGCGATAATGTCGCGCGCGCCATCCAGCGCAGCCTTCACATCGGCAACATCGGCGGTGATGTATTGCGCCGCGATTTCGGCCGGCACGAGGCTGCGGTCGGCAAGGATTGCCTCGGCAAGCGGCCCCAATCCACGCTCGCGGGCGATTTCCGCCTTGGTGCGGCGCTTCGGCTTGTAGGGCAGATAAAGGTCTTCCAGTTCCGCCTTGGTTTCGACGCCTGCGATCTTGCGTTCGAGTTCCGGCGTCAGTTTTCCCTGACCGCCGATCGATTCCAGGATCGATGCGCGCCGGGCTTCCAGTTCGCGCAGATAGGCGAGACGTTCGGAAAGCTGGCGCAACTGCGTATCATCGAGGCCGCCGGTGACTTCCTTGCGGTAGCGCGCGACGAAAGGCACGGTCGCGCCTTCATCCAGCAGGCCGATGGCCGCCATCGCCTGATCCGGCTTTGCGTTGATCTCCGCCGCGATGATCCCGGCAATACGCTTGGTAATATCCGCCATGTAGTTTCCAATTCTCCACTGTCACGGCGAACATAGTCGGATGCCGGTTCGGCGCAATCAAGGCAGTATCGATGTTCCACAGGAAAGGCGCCAATCCGGCTGTTCACGCCGATGTGAACGGGCCGCATCTTTAATAAATCGGATTCAAGCAATACTTATATCGTGAAATGACGATATACATCGGAAGATAAGCGAGGTGGCTGCGATGTCTGATGTTCAGTCTATACCTCTGGACGAGATACTCAAGGCGCTTGCCAATCCGGTGCGTCTCGACATTCTGAACTGGCTCAAGGAACCGGAGAAGCACTTTTCCGGCCAGCACATGCCTCTGGAGATGGGCGTGTGCGCGGGCCAGTTCGAACGGTGCGGCCTGTCCCAGTCGTCCGTTTCGGCCCATTTGTCCGTGCTGACAAAGGCGGGGCTGATCATGCCCCACCGCGTCGGCCAGTGGACCTTCTACAAGCGCGATGAGGAGGCGATAGCAGCCTTCATCAAAGCCTTGTCCGATCTTTAATCCATCCTGCAACCGATCTTTCCCACTTGAAGGAAATGTATCCATGGCCTCATTGTTCGACCCCGTTACCATCGGTGATCTGAAGCTTGCAAACCGCATCGTCATGGCGCCGCTGACGCGCAACCGTTCGCCGCGCGCCGTGCCGAACGATCTCAATGTCACCTATTACGAGCAGCGCGCCAGCGCCGGTCTCATCATCACCGAGGCAACGCCGATCAGCCATCAGGGGCAGGGCTATGCCGATGTTCCCGGCCTTTATTCAGCCGAACAACTGGCAGGCTGGAAGCGCGTGACCGATGCCGTTCATGGTGCTGGCGGCAAGATCGTCGCGCAGATGTGGCATGTGGGGCGCATTTCGCATACCAGCCTGCAACCCGATGGCGGAAAGCCGGTCGCTCCGTCCGCGATCACGGCTAAATCGAAGACCTATCTGGTCCATCCGGACGGGACGGGAGAATTTGCGCCGACCTCCGAACCGCGCGCGCTGGAAAAGAGCGAGCTTCCGGGGATCGTTGCTGACTATGCCAGGGCTGCAAAGGATGCAGTTGAGGCCGCGGGATTTGACGGCGTGGAGATTCACGCGGCCAATGGCTATCTGATCGACCAGTTCCTGCGCTCGGGCAGCAATCACCGCACCGATGAATATGGCGGCTCGATTGAAAATCGCGCCCGCTTCCTGTTCGAAGTCGTCAATGCCGTAACCAAGGCCGTCGGGGCTGGAAAGGTCGGCATCCGCCTGTCTCCGGTCACGCCTGCCAACGATGCTTCCGATCCGGATCCGCAGCCGCTCTTCGACTATGTGATCGAGAAACTGGCGGCTTATGGTCTGGCCTATATCCACATCATCGAAGGTGCGACCGGCGGCCCGCGTGATTTCCAGCAGGGACCGCAGCCTTTTGACTATGCGCGTCTCAAGCAGGTCTATCGTGATGCGGGCGGCAAGGCTGCATGGATGGTCAATAACGGGTATGACCGTGCGCTGGCCGAAGAGGAAGTCGAAAGCGGCCGCGCGGATGTGGTGGCTTTCGGCAAGCCGTTCATCGCCAATCCCGATCTGGTGCGCCGCCTGAAGGACAATGCGCCGCTGAACGAACTCGACCAGCAGCATATGTATGGCGGCGGCGCGAAGGGCTATACGGACTATCCCGTGCTTGCCTGACCATGAAATACAAAACCCGGCGCCAATGCCGGGTTTTGTAATCAGAGCCTTGCCCGCGTCGAGCGCGGCGTTGCCAGCAGGAGGTTGGTCTCGCTGGCCTTGATGCCCGGCACCAGCCGGATGCGGCGCAGCACCGCATCAAAATCGGTCAGCGTGGCGGCGCCCAGTTCCACCACCAGGTCGAAGCGGCCATTGGTGGTGTGGACGGCTGAAATTTCCGAAAAGCCGCCCAGCGCCTTGACCACGCGGTCCGCCACGTGGCCTTCGATCTCGATCATCATGATGCCGCGCACCGGCAGATCGACGGCATCGGAGCGGAGAATAACCGTATAGCCGATGATGTCGCCGGACTGTTCAAGCCGCTCCATGCGTGAGCGCACAGTCGCGCGTGAAACGCCAAGATCGATTGCGATATCCGAGATGCTGCGCCGCCCGTTATGGCGCAAGAGCGTAATCAGCTTTTCGTCCAGATCGTCCATGCTTTCTCCATTTTGAAAAGCCAATCCGACATTCTGATAAACCAAACCGATAAAATTGCCAATCCGGTTGGTTCACATCGCCAAGCGTAAATGGTGAATCTTGTTGCAGATGTTTAGAAGGAATCCAATTTATGCATTGCAAGATTCTGGGTCTGCCCGTTCAGGAAGGCACCGGCCGCGTGGGCTGCAATATGGGCCCCGATTCCTATCGGGCCGCCGGCATTGCCTCGGCCATCGAGGAACTTGGCCACCAGTTTACCGATCTGGGCAATCTGGCGCCTGCCGCACAGCGTCCGCAGGAGCACCCAAATCCGGCAATCAAGGCGCTTCCCCACGCGGTCGCCTGGATCGAGGCCATCAGCGAAGCCGCCTATCGCGAAAGCGCGGATGGATTTCCGATCTTTCTTGGTGGCGATCACCTTCTGGCAGCGGGCACGGTTCCGGGGATTGCGCGCCGCGCGGCTGAAAAGGGGCGCAAGCAATTCGTGCTCTGGCTCGATGCGCATACGGATTTCCACACATTGGAAACGACGACGAGCGGCAATCTGCATGGCACGCCCGTTGCCTATTATACCGGCCAGAAGGGCTTTGAGGGCTATTTCCCGAAGCTTGCCGCGCCGGTTGATCCCGCCAATGTCTGCATGCTGGGCATTCGCAGCGTCGATCCGGCGGAACGGGAGGCGATCAAGAAAACGGAAGTTGCCGTCTATGACATGCGCCTGATTGATGAGCATGGCGTTGCCGCCTTGCTGCGCCGTTTCCTTGAACGGGTAAAGGCGGAAAACGGACTTCTGCATGTGAGCCTCGACGTCGATTTTCTCGATCCATCCATTGCGCCTGCCGTGGGCACCACGGTGCCGGGCGGCGCGACCTTCCGTGAAGCGCATCTCATCATGGAGATGCTGCATGACAGCGGGTTGGTGACGAGCCTCGACCTGGTGGAACTCAACCCTTTTCTTGATGAGCGCGGACGCACCGCCACCGTGATGGTGGATCTGATGGCGAGCCTTCTTGGCCGCAGCGTCATGGATCGTCCGACCGTCAGCTACTGATGCAGCCCGTCCGGCTGCCCAATGCTCAAGGAGCAATAATGACCCAACCGAACCTCAATATCGTTCCTTTCGTCAGTGTCGATCACATGATGAAACTGGTGCTTTCCGTCGGCGTCGAGACTTTCCTCAAGGAGCTTGCCGACTATGTCGAGGAAGATTTCCGCCGCTGGGAATCGTTCGACAAGACGCCGCGCGTGGCATCGCACTCGAAGGAAGGCGTGATTGAGCTGATGCCGACGAGCGACGGCACGCTTTATGGCTTCAAATATGTGAACGGCCATCCGAAGAATACGCGCGAGGGGCTTCAGACCGTTACGGCTTTCGGCGTGCTTGCCGATGTCGGCAGCGGCTATCCGATGCTGTTGACGGAGATGACCATTTTGACGGCGCTGCGCACCGCCGCCACGTCGGCAGTTGCCGCAAAACATCTGGCCCCGAAAAATGCCCGCACAATGGCCATCATCGGCAATGGCGCGCAGAGCGAGTTTCAGGCGCTGGCGTTCAAGGCGATCCTGGGGGTGGACAAGCTGCGTCTTTACGATCTTGACCCGGAAGCGACCGCCAAGTGTATCCGCAATCTGCAAGGCGCCGGTTTCGACATCGTTGCCTGCAAAAGCGTGGAGGAAGCGGTCGAGGGGGCGGATATCATCACCACCGTCACCGCCGACAAGGCCAATGCGACGATCCTGACCGACAATATGGTGGGTTCCGGCGTGCACATCAACGCGGTCGGCGGCGACTGCCCCGGCAAGACGGAGCTGCATGGCGATATCCTGCGCCGTTCGGATATTTTCGTCGAATATCCGCCGCAGACCCGCATCGAAGGCGAAATCCAGCAATTGCCGGAAGATTATCCGGTCAACGAGCTTTGGGAAGTCATCACCGGCAAGATCGCCGGACGCAAGGACGCGCGCCAGATAACGCTGTTCGATTCTGTTGGTTTCGCCACGGAAGATTTTTCGGCTCTGCGCTATGTGCGCGACAAGCTGCGGGATACCGGCCTCTACGAACAGCTGGACCTCTTGGCCGACCCGGATGAGCCGCGCGATCTCTACGGCATGCTGCTGCGCCATGAGAAGCTGCTTGAGGGCGAAAAGACCAAGCCTGCGGCCTGATGTTGGGGGCTTTCCGCCCCCGGTGCTATGCACCACCTGTTGCAGCCTTGCCGCGTTTGATGTGCGGCGGGGCCATGCCTTGGCAAACACGGCGATAAATCCTTGGTGCCGTGCGCGATTTCAATTATTGCAGGATGTTGTTTCTGCAATGGGGGACGGGGCATGGGCGACAGGGCGGACGACGAAATATCCTTCGTGCAAGGGTCAGATATTGTGCGGTCGGCCGCAAGCCCGGTCGTCTTCTGCGATACGCTGGGCCTTTATCAGGCGCCCGTTGGTCTATCTCTCGATAGCGTGGTCGTCTTTGCCAGCCCCTGGGGGCTGGAAGAACTCTGCACGACGCGCAAGTTCTGGCGCATCATTGCTGACAAGCTTTCGGCGCAAGGCATAGGTTCTTTCCGCTTCGACTGGCCGGGCACGGGCGACGGGCGCGACGATATCGATTTTTCCAAAGGGCTGGACCTCTGGCGCGATACGCTTGCCGAAGCTGCCCGGAAAGCGCGCGCCCTGTCGGGGGCAAGCCGTGTCATCATCATCGGACAGAGCCTTGGCGCGGCGGTTGCCGCCGAAACGGCGGCGCGGATCGATGGCATTGCGGCCTTGGCGCTGCTGGCGCCGGTTATTTCCGGACGGTTTTACACGCGCGAACTGGCTGTCTGGTCAAGCATGGTCGATGCTGATCTGGGGCTGACGGATGAGCAGCGGATCAGGAACGGCGTTTCCATCGCGTCCTTGACAATGCAGCCGGAAGTGGCCGGCGATGTGAAGAAGATCAATCTTCTATCCTTGCAAGCGATACCTGCACTCCAATGTCTTCTGCTGGCGCGGACGGATCGCCCGAACGATGCCGAACTGGCCGCGCATCTGGAAAAGCTCGGCGCGGATGTGACGGTTGAGGCTTTTGCCGATTACGACAAGCTGATTTCGAACCCGGTCATCTCACGCCTGCCGCTGGAGGTCGCGGACCGGCTTGTCGACTGGGTGGCCGGTCTTGCTGGCTCCAAGCCCGCACAAAACAGGCCGGATGAAAATGTCCTTGGCGGCACATTGGCGGGCGACGGTTTTGTCGAGACGCCGGTGTCCTTCGGTTCCGGCGACCGCCTTTCCGGCGTTCTCTGCGCGCCAGTGGGCGCGCGGCAGGGCAGGACGGTTATGTTCCTGTCCTCATCCTATGACCGGCGCATCGGATGGGGGCGCACCACCGTCGCCATGGCACGCAGGCTCGCGCGGGAAGGGATCGCGTCCCTGCGTTTCGATATTGCCAATGCTGGCGACAGCCCGCCCAATCCGGGCATGCCGGAACAGGTGCTGTACACCCATGGGCCAGAGGCCGATGTCGCCGAGGCCCTTGATTATCTCGATGCTGTCGGCTGGGGCCGCCCCGTTGTGGCCGGGCGGTGCAGCGGCGCGTTTCTGGGGTTCCACTGCGCCGTCAAGGACGAGCGCATTTCCGGCGCCGTTCTGGTCAACCCCGTCACGTTCTACTGGGCGCCGGGGCGCTCGGTGGAGGACGCGGTTCGTGAAGGCAATCGCACGCTGGAGGATTATGGCAGTCGCGCGCTCCGCGCCGAAACATTCGTGCGCCTGTTTCGTGGTGAACTGGATATCCGCGCCATCCTGCGCAACCTTGCGCGCGGGGTTGTCGGGCGTTTTCGCGGGCTGGCACGCAAGCTTCTGCGCAGCCGGACAATGGAGGGGCGGGCGGTCTATTCGGCTTTTGACGAATTGAAGCAGCGCGGGGTGCCGCTGGCGCTGGTCTATGCCGAAAAGGATACCGGACGCGAATATTTCAATTTCTATTTCGATCAGGCTGGCAGCGGCGTGCAAGGCTTCGACAATGTGTCGGTAGCCATTGTTCCCGATGCTGATCATAATCTGACGCCGGAACATTCACGCGAAATCTATATCGATGCCATCCGCTCGCTCGCCTTGCGGAATTAGAACCAGACGATCCGTGACGATCCGGCGATGCGGATTTCGCCTGTTGGCTTCTGCGGCGTTTCATGACGTGGGATGAGGGCCACGCGTTTGGTTGCGTTGGGCGCAAGGTGAAACCAATTCTCCGCTGCGCGCCAGTCACCCGCATCGATGCTGACGGATTGGGCCAGAACCGGCGCTGTGAGATCAAGGAAGCAGTTGCCGTTTTCTTCGACAAGTACGGCTTCGACAGCGGCGTCATGAAAGGCCTTTGTCCGTCCGAGCGGAAAGTGAAATGCCTCGGCAACCGTAATATCGTTACGCTTCAATCGCGCGACCGTGACGTCATGTGCCGGCGGGCCGAAACGATAGGCGTAAGTGACATCGAAGAAGGCACCGAACAGATCCGTTGTCGGGATAGTGATCGCTGAACGTCCGGCCATCGAAAGATCGCGGCGACCGGAAACGACGGGCTGCGAACCGGCGCGCAGGCAGGCCAGTTCAAGCGAAAGATCAACGGGTTCCGCCTGCTCGTTCAAAATATGAATCGCAAGGCCGTTGACGCCTTCGTCGGTCAAGGCGACCTGCTGCGGTCGGAAGGCGCGCTTGAGGCCGTGCCATGAGGGCTTGGGTTCGCCGGTCGCATCGATCATGCCCCAACCGGCACCGGGCAGAAGGTCCTGAAACATCCAGAGAAGCGCGCCGAAACAGGTGCTTCCCGGCCGTCTCCATTCGGCAAAGGTCGCTTCCATCACTTCCGCAGTGACGGCGCGCGAAAGGTGGAGATAGTGTTCCATATCCTCGCGCCGCAGACGCGCCGGATCGTAACCGTATAACATCTCCAGATAGGCGTCGCGTACATCCTCGAAATCCCAGGATACACCGCGATCACGCGGCACGCGCGCCTTCCAGCGTGGATCATGAACCGGCGGCACATAGAGACGGGTTTTCAGCGTGCGCGCTTCGGGCACGTTGGAGAAGGCCAGACATTCGGTCGCAAAGCGCACCTCTGCCCGCCGCGCATCGTCCAGCGGACGGCAATAGGCGCTGACGCCGTAATAATGGCTCACCCCTTCATTGCTGATGAAGGGCAGGGCGCCATCGCAGGGCGAATTCGGCACATAGGGGATATTCGGGCAAAGCGCGTTTGCGATGCCGGGCAGGATTTCCTCGGTCAGCGGACCTTTCCAGGTCGCTTCCGGCAGGCCCATCATCGCGCCCTGCTGGTAGATTTCGCTGCCGCCGCAAAGAACCGTCAGCGACGGCGCATGTCCGATAGCGGTGAGAAGCTGATGCGCTTCGGCCTGTACATTCCCGACAAATGCCTCGTCCTTCACCGGATAATCGAAATTGGCGAACATGAAGTCCTGCCACACCATGATGCCCAGCTCGTCGCAAAGCGCGTAGAAATCCGGTGTCTCATAGGCCGTGATGCCACTCAACCGCAGCATGTTCATGCCCGCTTCCTGCGCGAGTTTCAGCCATGGTTCGTAATCGTCGCGCGCGCCGGGAAGGCGGATGATATCTGCGGAACTCCATACCGCGCCGCGACAGAAAATCGTCTCGCCATTGAGCTTGAGCGCAAATCCCTTGCCATCCGCTCCGTGATCGACCGCGATGCGCCGGAAGCCGGTACGCCCGATCAACTGCATTTGGCCATCAAGCGAAAGCTCGACATTGTGAAGCGTCGGATTGCCGTGCGTGTGCGGCCACCATGGTTCGACATGGGCAAGCATCAGCCTTGCCGTCCACCGGTCGCCGCCCTGGCTCTCGCAGGCGATTTTCTGTCCCGCGCAATGGAGGGTGAGTGTCGCGGCCTTGCCGCCATAGGTGAAACCGACGTGGAGCTCGCCATTGCCGGTTTCGGCCAGCCTCGCCTTGATGGCGATGTCCGATATGGTTTCGATATCTGGACGGCTGATGGTGACGGGACGCCATGGACCCACGGCATGAATTTGCGGGCACCAGCCCGGCATATAGCCAAGCGCGGTCGTGCGGATGAGGCGCAAACCTTGCGTATCCATCAGTTGCGTGCGCCAGCGGGCACGCGGGCCTTTCCGAGCGAGACGCGGTGCCAGCGCACGAAAACAGAGCGCAAGCTCGTCCTTGCCGGTCAGGGTGACGGGCAGGTCATGGCCAAGAAACATGTTCTCGGTTTGCAGCAGCAATTCGCCATTGAAAAAGACGTCGCATATCGTGGCAAGCCCGCCAAAATGGAGCGTGGCGGGGCCGGGCATCTCCTCAAGATCGAGGAAATACCAGGCGTCCTGATTGTCGAGCGGCACGGGATTTTTTCGGTCGAAGCGCCCGGCTTTTTCCAGCGCTTCCGCCACTGTTCCGGGCACGGGAGCATCATCGATGCTGTCAGCGGACTTGGCGTCATGCGGTGTTTGCGCCGCATCCGGGCCGGTGATGACAAGCCGCCACCCGGCCTGAAGCAGGCGGCGGGTCGGATTCAGCTCAAGCTGCATCGCGACCCATTTCCGTTGCAAGCGCAGCCATCAGCCGATCCCACGCATCCGCTGCCGGTTGAAGCGTCCCGGCCAACGCATCGAACCGCTTGCGCATCACGGCCCGGGCAAGCTGGAACTGAACAGCCTTTGCCGTTTCCGCGATCTGCAAGGCATCTGCCGAGGCTGTTGCAAAGCGCGTGCCTTGCCCGAGCCAGTCGAGATGACTTGCCGCAAGTTCGAAATTCGCGCCGAGCTGACGCAGCGTATTGAAGGCATATTTGTGGAAGAAGCCGAACGGACGTTCCGCAACGGCTTCCACCTGAGCCGGGAATACGCTGGCAAAGGCGCGGATCGGGTTTTCCTTCGGCCTGCGGGCAAAATGGCGCGGCAGAAGAATTTCGGCGACACGCCGCTGATGCGCTTCATCCGGCACAATCTTCGGAAACTTGGCAAATTCCGTATAGGGCAGGAAGGGGAGGTCAGCCTCGGTCAGATGACGCTGGAAGACCCCGTCGAAATCCTCGCCCTCCAGATGATAGAAACCGCCATTATGGAAATAATCGAGCCGGCGGTTTTCGACATCCATGCGGTTGATGGCGATGGTCGTCTTGCCATGTTCCGTGCGGTAGCTGACGCCATGCGTATCCGGCATGAAGTAGCTGTCCATCTCGACCATGCATAGGCGCCCCCGCGCTATCTGCTCGGCGACATGGCTTTCCACACGGTCGAAAATCGCAAGTTCGGTCGCCCGCACGCCATAAAGGGCTTCGAGGTCTTCCAGCGGCACCTTGAAGAAGGTGAACTGGTCGCCCTCGAAATCCTGTGTCAGCGTGAAGCCCAGCATGGCTTGCGGGGCGACACCCAAGGCCGCCAGCACCTCGATCCAGAGATCGACATAGCAGTTGGTTTCCGGCCAGATGCGCGTCTGGGCATGCAAGGCGTGCGGCGTGTAACGGTCGGGCGCGATGTTCGGAAAAACAGCCTGCATGGTCACGATCAGCCCCACAATTCCTTGCGTATATTTTCCGGCCAGATTTCAACATCCAGACCGTGATGATGGAAAAGAGCCAGCGCGATGCGCTCCAGCCCGAACCCCACGCAGGCCGTATGCGCCACGGCGCCATCATCGAGCGAGAGGCCCCACTTCAGGCCGAACTGGTCCTGATGGTAATTGAAGCTCATGCAGGCGGTCGGCTTTTCGACGCTGGTGATCGGGATCAGCAGTTCGAATTTCAGGTTCTGGTCGCGCTGGTTGTTGACCAGCATCTTGCCCGCACGCCCGAAGAACGGATCGTTGGCGACGTCGATTTCGACCGGCAGCCCCACCTTCTTCATCATTTCCGTGCCGCGGTCGATCCAGAGCTGGCGGAACGCCATCACATCATCCTGCGTGCCCATGCGCACATATTCACGCATGCGGAAAAGCTGCTGGCGGGCAGGGTCGACCGATGGTTCATGACGGAAGCAATAGGATTGCAGATCGTAAAGCCCGCCGCCCTGTGGCAGCGGTCCGCGCTTGGCAACCGTCGGATAGAGCGGATAACAGGCCGCAGGCGTCAGCACTATGTCCGTCGCCTTCTGCTCCAGCGTCCAGTCCTTGCCCTCATCCATGCATTTGATGAGGTTGATATGGTCAAGCTCGCAGCCGCAGAAGCTGTGTACGGTACCGGCCAGTTGCGGGAAGCTTTTCATATAGCCGCTTTTTTCAAAGAAAGCGCGGTTCATGCCGGGCGGAAAGCGGATCGCTTCGGCGCCGTCATTGCCGCCGGTGCGGTCGATCAGGCGTTCAAAGGCCTGGATGACATCCTCGAACTGGCCGGAGCGTCCGTAAAGGCCTTCCACGCCGGTATCGATCAGCAGACCGGAATCGAAAAGCCGGTCGAGAAATGATCTTTGAGCATCCATGGCGATTATCCCAAAAGGCTGGTGTTCTGTTTGTGAATGAGCAGCATGGTGGCCGTATTGCCGAGGATGCGCTCGTTTGAAATCATCAGCTGCGCGGAATGCGCGTCGCGCAGATGACGCCCAAGGCTGAAAGGCGTGCCATTCTTGTAGCCCATGATGCCGCAGACCAGCATGGCGTGGTTGATGATCTGAAGGATCGTCTGCGAGGCGGCAATCTTGAGATTGTTCATCGCAATCGCAAAGCCCATCGAGGCCAGCTTGTCGGGATCGTGCTTGGCTTCGCGATAGGTCTTGAGGCAGGCAACGATTTCGGACTTCAGCATTTGCAGCATGTTGGAGGCTTCGGCAACACGCAAGGCGCCCGGTTGCGGCGCACCCGGATTGCGCTTTGCGGCAGCGCGCACGAAGGCCTGCGCCCGGTTGACCGCATCGACGGCGATGCCGTACCAGAGCGAACTCCATAGCGTATGCGACTGCGCCAGCATGGATTGCGCTGCAATTTCAGCGAAGGGATGCGGCAGGATCTGCACCTTGTCGGCCTCGCCGCGGAACACAAAGCCTTCCGAGCAGGTGCCGCGCATGCCGAGCGTGTCCCAGTCATGGGTCTTTTCGAGCGTGTACTGGTCTTTCAGGAACACGGTCATGACCTGATCCGACGACGCGGCGTCTTTGTGCGAGCGCGATGTGATCAAAATGGCATCGGCATAGGTGCCATAGGAGATAACCGTGGCGTTTTTTTCCAGCCGGCAGATAGCGCCATCGATTTCAATGGCGCAGATCGAGTTGCGCAGATCACCGCCAATGCCGCCTTCGGTCGTCGCGGAAGCCAGCAGCAGCTGGTCCTTTGCGACCTTGCGCATGAAATCCCGGTGCCATTCGACCTCCTGGCCGTGCTCCACCAGGCTTGAAAGCTTGATGTGGTGCATGGCGAAAATCATCGCGCTCGATGCACAGGATTGGCCGAGAATGCAGCACAGTTCTGCAATCTGGTCGATTTCAGCGCTCTCGCCGCCCAATTCGCTTGGCACCTGAATGCCAAGCAGGCCCTCGGCCTTCATCGCATCGATTGCTTCCTGCGGGAAGCGGCCTTCCTTATCGACGCTGTCGGAAAATTTACCCGCTACGGCCGCAACGCGGCCCGCGCGCTCCAAAAGACTGTTCCCCGCCCCGGCATTCATTATGCGGCCTCTTTGTCCTTGAGAATCTGGGTGATCGTCTGTTCGATGGCCTTGATGCTCGCGAAAGACTTGCGATTGAGATACTGGTCCGGAAATTCGATATCGAACCTGTCTTCCAGGCCAAGCATCAGCTGCACCGAGGCAAAAGACGACAGGCCTGCGCTGTAAAGGTCGGCGTCGTCGGCGATGTCTGTCACCGCGTCCGGCAGTCCGCCGACCTTGGCCAGAAGCTCGCGAATGGATTCATTCATGGTTTATCTCCCTGCATATCCGATCAGATCGCGTGATCGTGTCCGGATTGACACGACACACGATCTATCGCGCTTTAAAAAAAGCTGCGGCAACTGTTCGAAATTCTGCCCCTTTATGCAAGTGATATGTTGCGAATATTAGCTACATCGCAAACACATCGCCCTGCGTTTGGCTTTATCTGCTCCCGCAAGCCTTTATTTTCTGTTGACGTGACTGAATTGCCGCCCGCTTATTCTAGGGGACTGCTTATATAGTTAAATATTCGATGACAAGATATGTTGCATTGCGCGCAGGGGTTGCGTGCAATTTTGGTTAAAGCGGGCGTCGCGAATGCCGTGGCGCGGAAATTTGCCCCGTATTGGTGGCGATTGCCATTTCAAAACTGTCGGCGATGCGCCGTGCGCGGTCGATAAAGATGATCGCGGCTTCGGACGGGAAGATTTCGCGCGCTGTCTTCTCGAAAAGTTCGAGCCAGCGGTCAAAATGTTCGTTCTTCAGTCCCAGCTTGAGATGCGGCGCCATGGGGCGCCCTTCATAGCTGCCGGTCTTGAGAATGACTGACGACCAGAAAGCTGCGATCTGCGCGATGTGATGATCCCAATCGTGAACCGCTTCGGCGAAAATCGGCCCGATGACCGCATCCTCGCGCGCCCGTTCGTAGAAGGTGGCGACCAGCTTTTCAATGGAGGCCGGATCGATGGACGGGTGAGGCTGATTGATGAGAAGGGTCATGATTGCTTTTTGATGTCTTTGCGCCGGAATGCGGGCTCAGGGACGGATATAAGCGCTGCACGGGCCGCAATCCAGTGAAGTATTGCCGCACGGGTATCCGCATCGGATCATCAGCACGCCTTTCGTCGCAGAGCTTGGCACGATTTGATCCGAGACTTATCTCTACTTCGGACCGTTTGAGACATAAGACGAAGCCAAGAACGTGCTGTTCTACTTGTCGTGCCGCCTATGAAGACATTGGTACAATGTGGATGGCTGACGCTGGGCTTGAATAATTGACTAGAATTCGAAGGTTCCCTAATGGGTAGCCAATCTAAGGGGGCTTTCATGAAGTGTTATCTCATTAATCTCGACAAGAGCCGGGACCGTCTCGAATTCATGGCATCTCAGTTTGGCCGCCTCGGCGCACAATTCGAGCGAGTGGAAGCCGTAAATGGTCGAGCTATGTCTGAGCTTGAGCTAGCTTCCTTTACTCAACTCAGCAAAGAATGGCCCACCCCTTTGTCGCCTGCCGAAATTGGCTGTTTTCTTTCTCATCGCAAATGTTTTGAAAAGATCGCGACCGGCGAAGATGCATATGCGGTAGTCTTTGAAGATGACATTCGATTGAGCCAAGGTTCCTCTCGTTTTTTGGCTTCAGATCACTGGATACCTAAGCAAGCGGATATCGTTAAAATTGACGCTTACGGACATGAAGTATTGATTTCCAACCCCGTTAAAAGTGAAGGCCCCTATTCGATTTCCCGCTTGCGTTCGCGTCATTTGCAGACGGGCGGCTACGTTGTTTCGCGGGAAGCCGCTCGCAAGCTCCTTCCACTGATGGAAAAAGCCTCAGCGCCGATAGACCATTTCTTGTTCGACCCCAACGATGGGCCATTTAATGATTTTAACATTTATCAGATTACCCCCGCAGTTTGTCGTCAGTCGGGAATGGAAAGCACAATCGGTAAGAATCGGCGTATCAAACAGCGCCCGCCTCTTTTGAGCTTGGTTTGGCGCGAGGTTAAACGACTGGCGATGCGAACCCAGCGCAATTTAAGAGGTTGCATAGTAAACTTCACCAAAACAGGCCGTTGGGGGCCAATCCCATTTGATCGCGATATTGCGTAGGTCATTTCCAATTATTCATAGCCAATATTCACGATAGATATCGATCTTGGCGAACGGCAATCGTCGCCCAACCGACCGCCGCGCAGAAATCGCTTTGGCTGCTTGCTTCCGAGGTCATCCGCACACAGAAGGGCAATGGCGAAATCCATTCGCTCTGAATAGCCCCGAGTTTCGTGGACGCCCTCGGGTTACATTTCCTGCTGCCGTTCGAACTCGACGGGTGACAGCATCCCGTTCCTGACGTGCTTGCGCTTGGGGTTGTAGAACATCTCGATGTAGTCG